>NC_014150.1:1200000-2400000 GCF_000092845.1 Brachyspira murdochii DSM 12563
TGATAAGGATTTGAAGCGTTTGAAAATATATAAATAAAATTCTAAATATAATTAATGTTTATATAAGTTTTATATTTTGTAGTTAGAGAGTAAAATATTAAAATTATTAATTACTAATAAATTAAATTGCATGAAGTAAGAATAAGCTACTAAACTTTTATTAATTCTAAACCTTCAAGACCCTAGTCTTTTTTACCGCACACGCTCTGCGGACTTCGTTAAATGCAGTTCTTTCACCACAGGCGGACAGATTTCATAAAAGAACAGGAGTGCTGCGTAGTACACAGAGTATTCACTCTGTGTACTTCGTAAGGGAAAACCATGCAAATATTTTAAATTTAAAAAATTAATTTTAATAAACTGTATTTATTTAGGTATATACTAAAAATTTTTAAATTTATAAAACAGAAAAAAAATTTATTACTAATTTTATTTATTAATTAGATTAAACTCTATTAATTAAAAAATAGGCTTTACTATTATTTTTTTAATAACAGCAAAGCCTTTAAAATTATAAATCACTTACCAGTTGCATTTATAGTATCATAATTTGAAAAATCATCTCTGCTTTCCAAATCTTTCTGCTCATAGTCTTTAAGAGGTATTTTATTTCTTATAGCAGCATAAACTGTAGGCACTATAACAAGGGTAAATGCTGTTGATAATAAAAGCCCTCCAAGTATAGCCAAAGATAAAGGCTGATACATTTCGTTTCCGCTTCCGCCTGATAATGCCATAGGTAAAAGTCCTAATATAGTAGTGAGCGTTGTCATAAGTACTGGTCTTAAACGCCTAGGTCCAGACTCCAATGCAGCTTCATCTCCGCTTATATTTTTTTCATGCATAAGCTGATTCATATAGTCTATAAGCACAATACCATTATTTACTACAATACCTATTAGTACAATAAATCCTATGCCGCTGTATACACTTAAAGTTTGACGTCCTATAAAAAGTGCTATTAAAGAACCTGCAAAGCCAAAAGGAATTGCAAGTGCTATAACAAAAGGTGCTATGAAAGATTCAAACTGACTAGCCATTATAGCATAAACTAATACAAGTGCCAATATCAAAGCCTGAAGAAGCTGTAAGAAAGCATCATTCATATCTTCAAAATCGCCTGTATAATTAATATTAAATCCTGAAGGAATAAATACTTCCTGTTTTATTTTTTCCTGCACATCTGTCATTATTTCACTTAAAGCTCTGTTATATCCAGAGGCTTTTATGGTAGTTATTCTAGTGCTGTCTTTTCTCTCTATTTCTGTAGGTCCGTAACTTTTTTCAACAGTAGCTATAGAAGATATAGGAACTATACCGCTTGTAGTAGGTATCATAAGTCTTGATATATCGTCTATATTTAATCTGTCTGGCTCGCCCAACTGAACATTAACATCTATATCTGTAACATCAGAATTGGCTGGAGTCATAGTTGTAGCAGTAGTACCTGCAAAACTTGTTTTAACAATATTTGCTATAGTGTTTACATTGATACCCATTTTGGCAGCTATTTCTCTATTAACATATATTTTAAGTTCCGGATTGGAATCATCTCTGGTAAGTCTTGGTTCTCTTATACCTTCTATATCCGATATTGCAGCTATTATATTATTGGCTATTTCTGTAGCTTTATCCAAATCATCGCCTACAAGTTCTATCTCTATTTCATTTCCGCCTGTTCCTCCGTCTCTTCCTCCGCTATTTATTGCTGAACTTGTTATAGCTGCTATATTAATCTGTGCAGGATAAGAAACCAAAGCATTTCTTGTAAACTCTATATATTCATCAACCGATTTTTTTCTTCCCTCGCTTTTATCTCTTAACTGTACTCTTATTTCTGCTTTATTTTCATCAGAACCTGATTGTACTCTTGACTGCATTCTGTCAAAATCTTCTCCTATGAGATTTTGTATATCGCTTTCCATTCTAGTAACAAATGATTGTGTCTGCTCTGATTTTGTACCAACCGGCATTTCTACATCTATCTTAAACTGACCTTCATCTGAAGTAGGAAATCCCTCCTTACCTATAAAAGTTAAACCTAATGCTATTATTACAAATACAACAGACAATGAAGAAATTAATACTTTCTTTTTATTTTTTATAGAATAATGAAGCACGCTGGAATATAAATTATTAACTCTATTATGAAAGTTTTTATTAACAAAATTTTCTATAGGTATTAAGAACTTAGTTTTTTTATTCGTTACAAGTCTAGCTCCAAGCATAGGAACTATTGTAAGAGCTACAAATAATGAACCTATCATAGAAACTGTAACTGTAATACATAAATCTCTAAATAATTGTCCAGTCTGTCCTTCAACAAAAAGAAAAGGCAAAAATACCGCTATAGTTGTAAGAGTGGAAGCTGATATTGCAAGTGCCACAGAAGAAGTACCGTTTATAGCTGAAGAATATTTTCCATATCCATTATTTCTATAATAAAATATATTTTCTAAAACTACTATTGAGTTATCAACCATCATACCTATACCCAAAACAAGTCCTGATAATGAAATAATATTTAAAGTAATACCCATAAAATACATTAATGTAAATGTGATTATTATTGATATAGGTATAGAAATCGCTATTATAGAAACTGTTTTTATATTCCATAGATAAAGCATTAATATAATAACGGCAAATAATCCGCCCTGCCAAGCAGTATCAAGAACTCCGTTTATAGATTCATTTACATTGTCTGCATTATTAAAAAGTATCTCATATTCTACGCCCTCTGGAAGAGTAAGATTTGCAAGCTGTTTTTGAACTGCTTTAGATACATTAACAGTATTTCCTCCAGACTCTTTATTGACAGATACGGATATTGCAGGCATACCGTTAATCTTTACTATCTCAGAATCATCACTGTATCCCTGATAAACTCTGCCTATATCTTTTAATTTTATGGGTGTATCATTTGTTTTTAATGCTACAACAGTATTTTCTATATCTTCTACTGTGGTAAACTCTCCCATAGTTCTTAAAGTATATTTATAAACCCCCTCATAAGTTTCTCCTCCTGATAGGTTTTGATTCTCACTTGAAAGAAGAGAGACTATTGTATTAATATCTATTCCGTAGGCATGAAGTCTATTTAAAACCAAGTCTACTTTCATCTCAGTTTGAAGTCCGCCTCTAATCTCTGCCCTTGCTACTCCTGAAGCCTGCTCTATTTTATTTAATATCTGATTATCTATTAAAGTATACAATGCTCCCAAATTATCCGTTCCAAAGAATGCTATTTCCATAACTGGCATCATATCGGTAGAGAATTTAAATACTGTAGGGCTGTCGGCATCATCTGGAAGCGAATTTTTTACTCCGTCTATTGCTTCTCTTATATCTGCAGTAGCAACAGCTAAATCCGTGCCCCAGTTAAACTCTATAAATACGCTTGACTCCCCCTCTTGTGAAGTAGAAGTTATTGTATTAATATCGCTTACTGTAGCCACTGCATTTTCTACAATCCTAGTTACAGATTTCTCCACCTCTTCAGGTCCTGCATTCTCATATTCTGTTCTTACAGTTATATAAGGAAGCTCCATATCTGGTAAAAAATCTACTGCTAATTTACTTAAACTTACAAAGCCTAATATTAATACTGCTATCATACACATAAAAACCGCTACGGGTCTTTTTACTACCAATTCTATAAAATTTCTCATTCGCTTTTCACCCCTAATATTTAATATATAGCATACAATCTATTTTTTTTTATTTTATCTAATCTTTAGACGAATAAAACAAAAAAAAGTTTTAAACATATGTTTTATATGCCTAAATTTGTATCTATATACAGTGTGTAATAAATAATTATAACCTAAACAATTATATTTATCAATTTTTCATACTTGTTTCAAAACTAATTTTACATATTATCACAACAAATAAATAGTCAAAACATAAAAATCAATCTGAAATATTCTTTAATATGCTAATAATCATAGATATAGATAAAATTATAGTTATTATTATAAGAATAATATTAAGAATATTAAAAGCCTCTGTATTAAAAGTTCCTATATACTTTATTATAACGAGAAAAACTCCTACAAAACCTCCAAACATACCGTATAATTTAAGTCTAGTTAAATACTTCTTTGCAAAAGAATTAAATACATCATGTATATTTTTGGCATTCATCTTATCTATCTCTTCTTTTGTAATAGCTGAAAAATCTATTGCATCTATAATTAAATTAATATCATCTTCAGCACAATTAATAATCAAATTAAGAAAATAATATTTTAATTTATCATCTATAATAAAAGGTATATCATTTCTAAGTTTTGAAATTATCTTTTTTATCTCTTCAGATATGCTTGAGTTTATATATTCATTTTTATCTAAATTATCAAGAATATTATAAATTGATATTATAAAATTATTTAAATCAATTAAATTATCATAAAGTAAAAGACGCTCTATATCTGAGTATTTAAAAATATCTTTTAATATATCATCAAAATATTTTTCTATATTCAAACATTCTTTTATAGTAGTAGGATATAATGAGCTTTCTATATAATTTTTAATATCTTCTGTAACTTTATATCTGTTATTATAAATACTAATGCATAATTTTCTAATGAGTTCATAAAAATAAATATCCGTATTTTCTAAAAATGATTGAGTATACTTTTCTATTAATTTATAATCTATATTCTTAACAGAAAAATCAAATAATTTATCAAAAACATTTAATATCAAATACTCATTATTATTTATAGTGTCATTTAAATATTTTCTTAAACTATTTTCTTCATAAAGTTTTTCATTACTATTTTGTCCTATAAAATAAGAAACATTTTTTGATAAAATATTTTCATCTAAAAAATTAAAACTTATATTCATAATATCATATTTCATATCATCAATAAAAATAGGAATCTTTTTATTAATTAAATTTAATATTATTCTGTCTGTCAAATCTATAACCAAATCATTTTTCAAAGGAATATCTTTTATAATGGTCTCTCTTATCTCATACCTATTTTCTAATAATGTTTCATTTAATTTTTTACTCATCATAGAAAATATAAACTCACTGTTAGACCTAACAAGGTTTACAATTTCTCCGCCAAACATCTCCTTTATTTTTTTGCTGCTGTTTTTTGATATCTCATTATCAATAAAATATGCAGCAATATAAAATATTCTATCCCTTACAGAATTTGAATTAATAGCTTTTGTGGCATTTAAAACTATTATATTTTTAAATTTACTTAAATCTTTTATATTATCTATTATTATATTTTTTATAAAGTCTTTTAAGTTTATAATATTAATATTAGAAAGTAATAGTTTTAATACTGAAAATATATTATCATTTATATAATTTATTAATACTTCTTTATTATTTTTTATAATATTATATATATAATTATTTTTGATAATTAGTTTAATAATACCAGTCTTTATAAAATCAATATTATTAATTATAATAGTGTTAATACTTTCTTTTAAATATGAAAATATATTTAATTTATTTATTTTCTCATCTTCAAGCATATAATTAAAAAACTTTTTATAATTATCTTTTATCAAATTATCTTCTATATCTTTTTTATTTTCTAAAATACTAATAATACCTTCTTTTTCCATAAGCCTATCATTAACAAAATCAGACATTGAAGATGCAAATCTGCTTTTCTCACATGCAACAGCCCCCCAAAAAACTTTTTTCTTTATGCCGAATAAAGGCTCATAAGGCTTGAATATAGAATAAATAGCAAGAACATTCGTTATAAATCCTATAAAAGTGTATACCAAAGGCTCTGCTATATAATTTAAATATCCTAAAGAAGGATTAAATGAATTGACTGGAAATAAATACGCTGTTAATAGTCCAAATACAAATCCCAAAAAAGCACCTAATATATTTATAGGCTCTAATTCCTTACCCATAAAATCATTGGCCATTTTTGCTATTTCATCTTTATTTAATTTGCCCATATTGTTTTTTATTGTTTTTATTACAATAGAATCTATTACTGATGAAATAAAATCCTTCTCTTTATTTATAAACTTTATTATTGAACTATAGGCATTATTATTAAAAAAATTATCTATTTGTTTTTCTTTTTTTATAATTATTTCATTTATATTATAATCAGAATATTTATCTATAATTGTTTCAAATAAATTAATTATCTCTTCATAAATAGAATTATTAAATAAATCATTAATAGTTTTTTCTTTATATTTTAAGTATACATTATATAAATAATTTTCTATACTTGATTTATTTTCTTTAATGATAACACTAATATCAAAACTATAAAAAAACTTATTTAATGTTTCTTCATTTATAGAATCTATTTTTTTATATACAAATGCTGAAACCTTATCAAAATTTGAAACAGCATATTTAATAATCTCTTTTTCAACAAAACTATATAATTCTTTTATCATATAAGAATCAGCTAATAAACTTATCTTCATATTCAAAAACTTTTCTATCAAAGAATTAGGAAACTCTTTGATATTGAATATCACAATATCTCTTAAAACATTTTTTAAAGTATCCTCATTAACCTCAATACTTTTTAATATTTTAGATATTTTTGTATTATTAAGATAATTTATTATATCATCACACACTGCCTCAACTAATTTCTCATTATTATCTTTATACTTTTGAGTATATTCTATAATTTTATTAACTATCTTATATTTTGAAGCTATATCATTTAAAAAAACTTTTCTAATAGCTTTTACTATAAACTGCCAAAAAACTCCGTCTATATTTTCTATTTCTTCATCAACAGCCTTTTCTATAATGCATTCTAATTTTGATTTATTTTCATTTATTATAGGAATTATTATATCTATTAATTTGGGAAGTATATCTGATACTATATCTTTAATTCTATCTGATATATTATGATTTAAAAGTTCATATATTGTTTTATCAGTATTTTTTAATTTCATATAGAGTTTATCTATTACATAATCAACTATATTTTCAAATTCTTTTTTATTTGATAATTCTTTGATAATATCTTTTATCTCTAAAATGTCATTTATAGAAAATAATTCCTTTATTTTTTTATCCGATAGGGAAAAGAAAAAATCATAAAAAAGATTTTCTATATTTAAATTATTAATTAAAGATATTAATAAACTCTCTATTTTTTTATTATTATTTGACAAGTTATTAATAATATTATCAGATATTTCTTTTAATATATCTTTATATTTTTCATTATTATTTTTATATATTTTATTTGCTGCATTTAATATAAAATGATTATTCTTCTCATAAGATATGAAAGACTCTGTAATACTTTTTATAATATGTTTGAATTGACTTTCATCTATAATCTGCTCTAGTTTTATATTTTTAGATAATTCATTTAATATTGTTAGTATATTTTCATTAGCATCTGTTTTTATCCAATTTATTATATTTTCTTTAGACTCATTAAACCCTGCTACATTTTTTATTTTTATATCTGTTTTTGATATTAATTGATTTTTTATTTTCTTAAAAAACTCTTTTATATTGTTTTGAAACTTATCTTTTATTATTTCTTTATATATAGAATCATAATTAATAATCTTTTTAGAAATCATAATACTTATTTCATCAATAAATCTGTCTTTTTCTCTTGCTATTATTCCATTATTAGAAAATAACTTTTTTAATGCTATCGTATTAGTATAATAACCAGCAGCAGCTCCGAGAAAAGCTCCTAACATTAATTGAAAAAATAAATCCATTTTTCTATATACTACTCAATCATTTCTCAAAAGATTCTAATTCTTTGCATAGCTTCACAAAATCTTCATAAACAGTTATAGACTGCAGATATCTCAAATCAAGCATATACCCAGAATCAACATGCTTGAAAAATTCTGCATCCCAAAGTTCAGTTTGTATAAATCCTTTTTTATAATCATATTTATAAGGCTCAAATTTAAATGGATAAGCTCTAAAATATTTTACCTTAGCAAAGCATAATTTATATATTCTAAAGAGTATTCCTATAGTATCGTTTCTATTTAAAAATTTATCAGTAAATATTAAAGTTTTATGCGAGTTTTCTTTCTCCTGATACCATCCTCCATCTTCTTTTTTTAATCCGTATTTTTTTATGATATTATCTTTATCTGATGAATAAAGCGAGGTAAAATCATAATCATATCTTACCTCTTCATTTATAAACTCTATGCCTTCGCATACAATATAAAAATATCCTCTCATATCATCAGCCTTAATCTTTACTATAAGAGAAGACTTTTCATCTACAATATTTTTATAATTTTTAATATCATTAAAATCATCAGAAGCATAAAATACATCATACTCATTAGGACATGCACTAAAATATTTTGAACACTCTACAAAAGATGCATTTTTAAAAATTATTTCTATGCTATGATAACAGCTTAAATCATTACTAGCAACAATATGCAAATCTTTATCATAACCAGCAATCATAAAATCAAGCCACATATTATCTTTTATAGCATTATTTATATTTTTTATATTTTCTTTTAAGTTAATAAAATTAATCTCTTCAATATATGCCTGAAACTCTGCTTCCATATACTTAAAATTAGTAAATGCAACTTTGTCATCATGTTCTAATATTTCTATATATACAGCATCATCTATATAAAAAAGATATTTTTTATTATCATTAAATAATAAATATCCGTTTTCAGTTTCTTTCATTTCAGCATTAATTTTAGACTTTATGTATCTTATCAAATAAAACATATCATTTTTAATGTTTTCACTGTCAATGATTTTAATTTTTTTTGATTTTTCATCTAAAGAAATTATTTTATACATTTTATATCCAAATATTTTATATTTATAATTATTATAGTACAAAAAATTAGTTTTTTAAAGATTAAAAATAAAGTTATTTAATAGGAACTTTTATCTTTTTTTATTCGTCTAAAAAAATTAAATAGAAGGATTTTATGTATGAAAAAATTAATACTTATTATTTTATTAATATTCAGCAGTTTATATGCCGATGATACTTTCAATATAAGCGATAATTCATTAAAAGTTCTTCATGATGCAGGAGTTGAAATAAATCAGGAACAGAAAAAAAATATAAATTTGATAGTAAAAAAATATATGCCTTATATAAAACAATTACTATTAGAAATAAAAGATATAGAGTCAAAACTTAATAATGAATACAAAAAAACTGACGTTAATTTAAACATAATAAAGAAATTATTATTTGAAAAAAAGACAAAAGAGGCAGATTTTGACTATATTATAATGTCATGCGATTTGGATATATTAGAATTATTTTCTAATGATGATATAAAAAGAATAAAATACTATATAATTTTTAAAAAATAAGGGAACTTTTAACAAGTTTATATCGTCTAACTAATTAAAGATAATAGATGATATATAATAATAATATGTATACAGATAAGGAGAGTTTATGAAAAAAATATTTTTGGCATTGTCTTTGATATTTGTATTATCTTTATCTATTTTTGCTCAGCCAGGACCGAAAGGACCGGGACCTCATGGACCAAGACATAGGAGAGGAGCTGAATTTGATAAGAGATTAGGCAATGATCCTTTGCAGTATTTTAGAAAAATAGGTATAACACTTACAGATGAACAAGCTGAGATAATGTATGATATAGCAATAAAATTTATCACAGAAGATGAACCTATCAGACTTGAGATAGAAAGAATAAATAATGACATTAGAATGGAGTTAATGAAAGAAAATACTGACAGAAACATATTAAAAGAGCTAATAAAAAGCAAAAAAGAGCAGGAAGCTTTGAGAGATTATTTAAGAATAGTAAGAGATTTAGACATAATAGATGTGCTTACTCCAAGCCAAAAGGCTTTATTAAATAAAAAGATGCAGTAATATAGGTTTATAAGGTATGAGCGGTGCTGGTATTATGGCGTATGAAGATAATATAGAAGCTTTTAAAGCAGGTAATGAAGAAGCTTACAAAGAGCTTGTAGAAATGTATAAAAAACCGCTGTTTAATTTGGTTTATTCTATCATTTCAAACAGCGAAGAAGCAGAAGAAATCGTGCAGGACGTTTTTGTAAGTTTTTATATAAAAAGAGAAAGTTTTGAAGGCAGAAGTAAAATATATACTTGGCTTTACAGAGTATCTTTTAATAGGGCAGTAGATCATATAAGAAAAAGAGAAAGAGAGAAAAAATACAGGATAAAAGAATATAGAAACTCAGAAGTGCAGGAATCTGATAATGATAATAGTATTAATAAGATTATATTAGCAGAGGCATTATCAAAGTTGGAAGATGATTTTCGTATACCGCTTATGATGGCAGAATATGAAAATTATTCTTATAATGAAATATCTGAAACACTGGATCTGCCTGTTAATACGGTAAGAACCAGAATATTCAGAGCTAGAAAAAAACTTTTATCTATTATGCAAAAGATGGGGGTAACTTTATGAAAAATAATCATGAATATTATGAAATGCTTATAAGCAGATATAAAGACAATGATTTAGACAGCAATGAAATATTTGAGATGGAAAAACATCTGTCTTCTTGTAAATCATGTCAGAAGTTTAAAGAAGAACTTGATTCTATGTCATCTATACTATGCGGTAAAAAACTTATAATAGTACATAAAAAGAAAATATTTAATAAAAATAAAGTAATAGCTTCTATAGGATCTCTGGCAGCTGCTTTATTAATATTTGCAGGTGTTAATAGCCTATATAAACAGCAGTCTGACGATAATTCTGCTATAATAGCAAATAACTCTTCTTCAATGAAAACAGTTATAGACTATAATATAAGCGATGAAGACTATACTCCTCTATCAAGTTATTTCAGCTACAGCGATGAAGAAAATACAGATGAAGGAAGCGAAGAAATATCAATAATGTCAGCTTATATTTATTATATGGGCAAATAAACAAGTTAAATAGTTTTAGCTAATTGCTTTACAGTTTCAGGCAGTATTCTATGTTCTTCTAAAAGCACTCTTTTTTGTAAAGTTTCAGGAGTATCATCTTCTTTTACAGCTACTCTAGCCTGCATTATTATATCTCCTCCGTCTATTACTTCAGTTACATAATGCACAGTACAGCCAGACTCTTTTTCTTTATTTGCAATAACTGCCTCATGTACATGAATTCCGTACATTCCCTTTCCTCCGTATTTTGGAAGAAGAGATGGGTGTATATTAATAATTTTTCCTTTCCATTTTTTTATAAAATTAGTATCTACTATTGATAAAAATCCTGCTAACACTACTAAATCTATGTTATTAAGATGTTTGTCTATAGTATTAAACAAATCATTTTTATGCATTTTTTTATCTATAATAACAGAAGATATACCAAATCTTTTAGCTATACTAATACCCTTGCATTGTCTATCAGCTATAACAATATCAATTTGATAATCATCTTTATCTTGCATCTCTATTAGAGAAAGTAAATTACTTCCGCCTCCAGAAATCAAAACAGCTATTCTAAGCATATTCCACTCTTACCCTTATCTTCATTTTTTGTAATATAACCAATATCATAAGCCTCTTCATTCATATCTTTCAAATCTCTTATAATATTATCTTTATCATCTTTGGAAGCTATTATAACGAAGCCTATACCCATATTAAAAGTATTGTACATCTCTTCTTCTTTAATATTTCCAAGATACCTTATATAATTGAATATATTAGGAGTTTGAAAACTGTCTTTTTTAATAACAGCTTTATACCCTTTAGCAATAGCACGCGGAACATTTTCTATTAATCCGCCTCCTGTAATATGAGCCATTCCTTTTATATTATATTTTTCTAATAGAGGAAGAACTTTTTTTACATATATTTTAGTGGGAACTAAAAGAGTCTCGCCTATTTTTTCACCTTCAAATACAGCATTATAATCGCGTACAAGTTTTCTTATAAGAGAAAATCCATTGCTGTGAAAACCAGAAGAAGAAATACCTATAACAGCATCATCTTCAGCAACATTAGCTCCGTCTATAATTTTATCTTTTTCCACAACCCCTACACAGAAACCAGCAATATCATAATCACCCTCTTTATAAAAACCCGGCATTTCAGCAGTCTCTCCGCCTATCAAAGCAGCACCCGCCTCATAACAGCCGTCAGCAATACCTTTTACTATTAAACTAGCAGTTTCTCCGTTTAATTTACCGCAGGCTAAATAATCCAAAAAGAAAATAGGCTTTGCCCCATGACAAAGTACATCATTAACACACATAGCAACAGCATCTATACCTACTGTATCATACTTTTTCATAGAAAATGCTATTTCAAGTTTTGTTCCTACTCCGTCAGTACCAGAAACTAATACCGGATTATTATATTTGCCAAGCTCATACATAGCACCAAAACTTCCTATAGTATTAAGTACATTTGAATGCATAGTTTTGGCAACTACTTCTTTCATAAGAGAAACAGCTTTGTAGCCTTCTTCTCTATTAACTCCGCTGTCTGCATAAGAAATACTCATAAATAATTCCCTTAATTTTTTAGATTATTTTTTTATTGATAAATAAGATAGCTATTAGTATACCAATATTTTTTTTATTTACAAGAATAATTTTTTTATTTATAAAAAATAGTTTAAATAACAAAAAAATAATAAATATCAAACTTCTATAAAATATAATTTTTATAGAAAATGAATAAAAAAGCAATGAATTTATATGAAATTCATTGCTTATATAATTATTAAAACACAAAAAATATATTATAAATCCTGTGCTATCTCTTCAATTTTGAATATTTCAAGTATATCACCTTTTTTGATATCGTTAAAGTTTTCTATAGAAGCACCACATTCATAACCAGTGGCAACTTCTTTAACATCGTCTTTTACACGTCTCAAACTAGAAATCTTACTTGTGTATATAAGTACATTATCACGCATAACTCTTACGCTAGCATTTCTCTCTATTTTACCACTAGTTACATAACAACCAGCAATAGTACCAACTTTAGGAACATGGAATACATCTCTCACTTCAACAGTACCAATATCAACTTCTTTTTTAATTCTTTCAAGAGAACCTTTCATAGCATTTTGAATAGCTTCTATTGCCTCATAAATAATATCATATCTTTCTATAGGTATTCCTAATTTTTCAGCAAGCTCTCTAGCTTTAGCAGAAGGACGTACTCTATAAGCAATAATAATTGCATTAGAAGCATGAGCTAAGTTTACATCGCTTTCAGTAACAGCCCCAGATGCACTGTATATAGAAACAAAACGTATTTTATCACTTTGTATTTTATTAAGAGCATCTCTCAAAGCCTCAGCACTTCCCTGAACATCAGCTTTTATTATAACCTTAAACTCTTTCATAGCATCAGAAGCTATTTTTTCATAAAGGTTTTCTAAAGTAACTTTAACATTAGCTTTCAAAGCCTCCTGCTGTTTTAACTGAACTCTTTTATCAGCTATAGCTTTAGCCTCTTTTTCATCAAGCATAACATTAAATGCTTCTCCAGCTTCAGGAGTTTTTTCAAATCCTAAAACCTCAACAGGAGTAGAAGGCAAAGCCTTTGTAACTCTCTGCCCCAAATCATTAACCATAGCCCTAACTTTACCAACAGAAAGCCCGCATACAAAATAGTCTCCGATTTTTAGAGTACCATTTTGCACAAGCACAGTACCAACCGGTCCTCTTCCTTGGTCAAGCGAGGCTTCTAAAACTATACCTATGGCTTCTCTATTAGGATTAGCCTTTAATTCAAGCATTTCAGCCTGAAGTATAATAGCTTCTAATAATTCATTGATACCCTGTTTAGTTAAAGCACTAACACCTATATACTGGGTATCTCCGCCCCATTCTTCCGGAGTAAGTCCGTATTCTGACAATGAAGCTTTAACTTTATCCATAGAAGCATTAGGCAGATCCATTTTATTAACGGCAACTATTATAGGTACATTAGCTTCTTTAGCATGATTTAAGGCCTCTATTGTCTGCGGCATAACTCCGTCATCAGAAGCAACAACAAGTATTACTATATCTGTACTTTTAGCTCCCCTTGCTCTCATCATAGTAAATGCTGCGTGTCCCGGAGTATCGATAAAAGCTATTTCGCCGCTAGGTATTTTTACTTTATAAGCACCGATATTCTGAGTAATTCCGCCGCTTTCTTTTGAAGTAATATTACTATGTCTTATAGCATCAAGAAGAGAGGTTTTACCATGGTCAACATGCCCCATAATTGTTACTACTGGAGGACGAGGTTTTAAATCTTCTTCTTTATCCGCTTTTACTTCAATAGTAGCCTCTTCCTGTAAAGATACAACATTAACTTTACAGCCGAAATCATCAGCTATAATTGTAGCAGTGTCTGAATCTATTATATCATTAACTCTAGCCATAGTACCCATACCCATAAGTTTGGATATGATGTCGGAGGCTCTTAAATTCATCTTTTTAGCTAAATCGCCTACAGTAATTGTTTCCATTATGCTGATTTCTTTTTCAACACTGGCAAGTCTTTGTTCCTGCTGACGTTTTTTAGCCTGCATTTTATTAAAGATTTTATTTTCCTGTCTTTGAGCTGCTTCTGCTTTAGAATCTTTCTGAGAAGATTTTTTATCGTATTCTTTATCTTTTTTCTCGTAATCTCTTTTCTTATTATCTTTTTTATTATCTTTCTTGAAAGAAGATACATCATCTGCAGGCGGAGTAATTTGCTGTAATTTATTATCTTTAGCTTCTCTGTTATTATTAAAATCTTTATGTTCTCTGCTGCCATGAGAATAATTCTTATTTTTGTTTTCTCTATTATCCCTATTATCTCTGCTGTTAAAGTTTTTAGCAGCATTTTCAGAATTATTATCCTGTTTTTGAACTTCCTGTTTATCAGATTTATTATGTATTATAATTTTCTTTTTAACTATAACTTTTTTAACTTTCTTCACAGCTGCAGTTGCCTGACTGTCATCATTATTACTGCTATTATTATTAGCTTTTTTTATTATAACTTTAGGCTTATTATCAGCTTGTGAGCTTTCCTGATTTAAATTTTTTTCATTATTCTCATTTTTTTGAGACATTATTTTCCTTTCCCATTTATATTAGATTTTAATTATTTGTTCTTGGCAATAAATCATTACTTTGAGGCATTATAGCTGTATTTGTTGCATTAGGATCTCCTATTTGAGGAGGAAGTATGCTTGCTTCACCCAAAACAGCTGTATTTCTTTCTATCACTGCTTTATCTTTTAAATCCTGTATATCTCTTTGAACTAATTGTTCTGCATAAGCATTTTTATATAATTGAGCAACTAAAGGAGCTGTTTCTGTATTATATGCTGTTATACCATACATTTGAGTTAATTGTTGTTTAGCCTGTTCAAAGAAAGCCTGAGCCTGTTCAGGAGTTGGGTCTGGTATATTTTTAGCGGCATCAGAAATAAGTTTAGTTAAATAATACTGAAACTTAACATTTCTTACTGAAAGGTTTATAAAATCTTTAGCTTCCTGAGTTTCAAAGAATTTTTCTTCCTCAGCTTTTTTGAATAATAAAACAGTATTTATTAATTGGTCTGCATACATTTGCTTAGTAGCTGCATCATTAGCATATAGAGCTATTTGATCTGCTGTAGCTCCTTGAAGTACCAAAGCTGCTTCTAAATCTTTATTGAAATTAGTTTGGTTTACAGTGAAGTCATCTATTTTTAATACCCAATCGCCTTCTCCGCCTTTTAAATAAGATATAGAATCAGATGAAGAAGAACTGCTGCTTCCGCTTCCTTGATTTTGAGAGCAGGCTATTATAGGTAATGCTGTTAATATTAATAATAGTTTTTTTAAGTTTTTCAAACTCATAAAATTATACTCCTTAAAAAAATAAAAAACAGTTTATTAGTTTTATAGTGTATCATATATAATTTTTTATGCAAGTAAAAACAAATAATTTTTTACATAGATATTTATAAATTATTTTTATTTATTTCTTTCCAGAATACATACTTATTACTAAATTCGGCAGTTCTTTTTCTAATATTCCATACCAAATGGATTTTCTTCTTTTTAAAGTTTTGCTGCTCATAGCATAATTCATAAGTTTATTATAAGTTTCATTTGCCTTCTGAACATTCTGAAATATAGGTATATGATTAGCTGGAAATATTTCAGATATATTAGCTTCTATATCTTTCTTTATAACAACATCGTATATAGGCAAAACTTTTTCGTATCCTGCACAAATACTTTCGGCATATTCCAAAACCATTTTATCAAAATTCGGTATAGTTTTTAGTAATCTTATTATTAAAGCAAAAGTATCTATAGCCTCTTTATAATTTTCTTTAACTACATATGCTCCATTAGCTTTATCACATAAATCACATATAGTATTATTTGTATAGCTTGATATATATTCATTAACATGTTCATCTATTTGGAAAGGAGGCATTGATTTTGCAACTTTTGATATAAGGTCCAAAACAGCAGTAAACATTCTCTGTTTCCACAAATTACCCTTCACGCTTTTGATAAGCTCTTCCATCTCATTGAAAAATGATTCTTTATATTTTTCATCTGGATTAAATATAGCTTCTACTATTGGTATCTCTGTACCTTTAAATGATATCATACCATTATCATAAAAAGATATAATATTTTTTTCAAATATTTCACTTTTAACTTTGCTGTTTTCTTTTAAGAAGTTGAACTGTAAATTTTTAGTTACTATTACTTTATTTTCTTTAGGTGCTAAAGTATTGGCTCTTGCCTGCATTCTTGCTGCATTGTTAATTAAAAACCCTGATAAATCCCCGTCTTCTGTAATTATTAATGAACTATTAGTGTTGCCGCCTGATATTCCGGCACTTATCTTAAACTCTGGAAGACCTGATGTATCAATGCTAGGATATTCTTTCAATAATCTCTTCTTGCTTAATACTCCTATAATTGCTATAGTAGCACTTAAAGCATCAGTAGCAGTTGGACATACCATAATAATTTCATCACCCTGCTTTCTATGCGATATAACATTATAAAACTTTGTAACCTCACTTACTTTGTTTTGCATAAGATCATCTAAGGCATGAAGTTTGGATAAATTATTTTTATTCTCTTCGCAGAACTTTGTATAACCATGTATATCAAGCATTGCTATATAAACATCAGCTATTGATAAACTTAATTTCAAATCGCCTGCAAAACTATATTTCGGATTTTCAATAACAAACTGAGACCATAATTTGGGATAGGATTCTTTATCAAGATTATTAAAAAATCCCCAATTAATTTTACGTATTATATCAAATAAAGCCCTTAATATTGTTTTATGGTCATGAACTTTTTCAAAATTAATATTTTTAGCATAAGTAAAAATTTCTGAAAAGTTTTTTATCTCTCCTGAAATTATCTTTTCTGTAAGAAATGCGTATAATTCATATTTAGAAGTGGATTGCGTATATTCCTCTATTTTATTCACTTTTTTCCTCTTACCTTATTTTTAAAAAAACCGTAATTATTACTTTAACTTATAAATAAAAAAAATCAATACTAATAACGAATTTATTAACAATCAATAAAACATATTGAAAAAAATATAAACTATATTAAAATAAATATAATTTTTTCAATAATAAAATAAATAAACAAAAATAAATAAACAAATTATGGGTAACAGAGTAATAAAAAATAATTTCAATATAGCTATAGCATTATACAGACCTGAAATACCTGCAAATACTGGAAATATAGGAAGATTATGTGTAGGACTTAATATAGAACTTCATATAGTTTCAAAGCCGTCATTTATAATAAGCTCAAAAGAAGTAAGACGTGCCGGACTTGATTATTGGGAGCATTTAGTATTAATTAAGCATGAAAATGAAAATACATTTTTAGAATACTGCAATAATAATGACAGAAGAATAATACCAATAACAAAATTCGGAAAAAACAGATATGATGAGTTTAACTATTCCAACAATGATATACTTTTGTTCGGCAGAGAATCAACAGGACTTAGAGAATCATTATGGGAAAATGATTTGGATAACTCTATATACATACCTATGAGTGATAATATACGTTCTATTAATTTATCAAACACAGCTGCAATAACTGCATACGAGGCATACAGGCATATTTGTCTCTACTAAAGATTAAACCATAAAAAATAATTTTTTTAACTTGCGGCTTTGTACACATAATACAGCCAATAAATTATTAAAAAATATATTTTTGATAATTTATAATTATTTCAGTATTTTATTATAAAGTCTAAAATAACACTATTGTTGTATGTCAATAAATTCTATCACATAGTGAGTTAATGGTTTATTAGGGGAAATGAATCCTGCTTCTGTTACAGCTGGAGATCCAACCCAAAATCCTTGCAATCCACCCATTTTGGTTGCAACATCATAGAAGTATTGATTAGCTTTATAATTAGCATCAGCTTTTATAGATTCATAGCAGGCTTGTTCTATTTCAGCTTGAGGTTTGTCTGAAGCAACAGCAGCTAATGCTTTTGATAATGCAGTTTCTGCTTCTTTTTTATAAGTATTTATATTTGTTTCCAACATTTTTATAGTATAATAACCTCCGCCAGCACAATGCTCTACAAATCTAATTAAATAATCTTTACCGTCTTTTTTTACAGGCATTAACCATATTTGATGCGGAGATTGTTTTCCTATCCATATATAATTTGTATCATTTTCAATATATTCTACAGGGTTTATTCTATAATCGGCAGTAGTTCCGGTTGAAATATTTATTCCTATATCAAACATATGGTGATTATTAAAATCTTCTTCTTTGAATGTGAATTTGGTTTCTAATCTTTGAGCTAGCTGCTTCATTCTATTATCAAGTCTTTCTATACTGAATTGAAGTCCACCTCCTGTGTAAACGTAAGTATAAGTTATGCCATTATTAGCAGTAATTTGAACTCTATTCATAGTTACTGCTTCTCTTTTCGTAGTACCTGCAGGCGGTGTAGTGCTTAATGTATCAGTCCAGCTTTTGAAGTCGGAAGTTTTAAAATAATTTGCTCCTGCTGAATCTTGTACATATATGTATGTGTCATCTTGATATGCATTGCCGTTTGCTATTTTAGCAATTCTTGTATATTCAGGTACTGTTCTGCCTAAATTAGCTTTAACTTCTTTCATTTTGAAACCATCGTTAACATCTATTTCTAATATATGTCCATTTGGATAATTCATTAAAGTTGTATTACCAATCATTATTACTTCATTCGTATAACCATAAATATACTGGTATGCTGCTGTAAGATAATAATGTCCTTTGAATTCAAAATAATGCTCAAAGTGTCCATAAACCATTTTTCCATATTGACCACTCTTACTATCATAACCATTTATTGAAGCTTCAACAGGTGTAACTTTAATTGTTGCATCTTTAGATGGTATGCTTAAATTAGCTATAGGGTCTTCTATAAATTCTGTTCTTGGCGGTATGTTGGGATTAAATACATTTCTTCTGCAGGAAAATGCAGTTAGCATGATTAATATACAAGATATAATTATTAATATTTTGTTCATTATTTATCTCCTAAGTTAAAATTGTTTGCTATAAAAATTTGATATGTTTTTTTATGAATAAATAGAATATTAAAATTTTTATATTTTATGATATTAATATATATAGAAGCTAATATATACAATTTTGAATATTTTATCGGTTTCAGATTATTTATATATTTTTTTAATATAAGAAAATGATAGTAATATGATGTTTTGAAAAAATAGATATGTTTTTTTAATGAAAATAGAAAGTTTAAAGTATTAGTCTGTTCTGTTCTGTTCTGTTCTGTTCTGTTCTGTTCTGTTCTGTTCTGTTCTGTTCTTCATAATTAAGATAAATAACTCCTAAAATATATACACATTTTCATCATATCATAATTTTAAATATTTTCAAGCATTTTTATAAATTATATATTCAATTCTTTTATTTCTTTATTTCATAAATAAAATGGACTAAAATATCTGATATATGCCTAAACAATTACAATTTATAAAAAATAAAATCATATTTTGTTTTGTGTCTTTGCTACAAAGCACACATCATTCCGAACGCCCGCTTCTTTTGCCGACACCTGCCTACAGCAGGACTTCATCGGCAGACTAGTACCAGAAAATAATAAAAGATTACAAATAAAAAGCCCATTAGTACATGTGTACCAACGGGCTTTATATCTACATTTGTAATAAGTCGCTTAAAGAAAAATTATCCGATAATTCTCATTATAGATTGGTTTTTCATATTAGCATTAGCTAACATAGCAGCACCTGTTTGCTGTAAGATTTGCTCGCGAGTATAAGCAACCATAGCAGAAGCCATATCAGCATCTCTTATAACACTTTCAGAAGCGATAGTGTTTTCAGTAGCTATCATTAAACTTTTTACCATAGATTCCATTCTGTTTTGAACAGCACCTAATTCAGCTCTTTGAGCTACTACAATTTGTATTCCTTCATCTATTCTTCCTAAAGCTTGGTTAGCAGTTTCTACAGAAGAAATAGAAATAGGAGTGTCTCCGCCAACTTGTAAGTTAGCTGCAGTCATAGCACCTATATTAACAGCTACTCTTTGATCCATATTAGCACCAATGTGGAAAGTCATAGGAGTTTGAGCATCAGCAGCGAAACGTCCTGTTAACATGTTCATTTTGTTGAATTCTGCTTGAGAAGCAATTCTATCAACTTCAGCTACTAATTGGTTAACTTCTACTTGAATTAAAGCTCTGTCGCTGTCAGAATAAATACCGTTAGCAGACTGTATAGCTAATTCTCTCATTCTTTGCATAATGTTAGTAGTTTCATTTAAATAACCTTCAGTTGTTTGAATGAAAGAGATACCGTTTTGAGCATTTCTAGTAGCTTGTTGTAAACCACGGTATTGTGAACGCATTTTTTCAGATACAGCTAATCCAGAAGCATCATCTCCGGCAGTGTTAATTCTCATACCGCTAGAAAGCTGTGCTATTGTTTTAGTCATTGAATTTCCTGTTAAATTCAATTGTCTGTTTGCATTTAATGCAGAAATATTATTGTTGATAATCATAACTACCCTCCATGAATAGTGCTTAAAATATTTTTTGTAATTTTTATTTTTCTAAAGCTTTAAAATATTATACTTTTATTTGCTGTTTAGTCATCCCCTACAAAACAGCAGTATAATATTAACTTCATAATATGATGTCATTATAATATCTTTTTAAAAAAAAGTAAAGACTAATTTTTTATAAAAAAATGACGAAAATATAATTTACTGCTTATTAATATAATAACATTGACTTTTTAACACTATTATTTTAAAATCTAACACCATAAATACCATTTTTTGGAAGAAAAAATATGAAATCTATAACAATAGCTATGATTATAACCATTTTTATGCTTACTTCCTGCAGCAGTGCAAAGGCAAATACTGATAATAATTTATATTTTGATTCAGAAAATGCATACAATTATATAAAAGCACAGACTGATTTAGGACCTAGAAACTACGGAAGCGAAGCTCATAAAAAAGTAAGAGAGTTTTTTAAACAAGAAATTTCTAATATGGGTTATGAAGTTTTTAGTCATAATTTTAAAGCACCATATATTAAAGAAAGAAACGGAGAAAATATATATGCATTCCTTAAAGGAAAAACTGATAACTATATAATCATAGCAAGCCATTTCGACAGCCGTTCTGTGGCAGAAAAAGATAAAATGGCATTTAATAGGGATAAACCTATAAGCGGGGCTAATGACGGAGCAAGCAGCAGCGGGGTATTATTAGAGCTTATGAAGGCTTTAAAAAATTATAATGATTTGCCTTACAGTGTATGCTTTGTACTATTCGACTTAGAAGATGACGGAAATTTGTTTGATGTTGAAGGTAATTCCCTTATAGAGACCGACTGGATACAGGGAAGTATTGCATTTGTCAATGAAATTATAATAAGAGATAATATAATCGATAAACAAAAAATAAAATTTGGAATTCTTCTGGATATGGTTGGAAGCAAAAATGCAAAATTCAAATATGAAAGTTTTGCTCATACATATTATTCTACAATATATAATAAAGTTTGGCAGTATGCTTATGATTTAGGATATAGTAATTATTTTTTTGATGAACATTACGGCACTATAATAGATGATCACACCCCATTTTTGAACGAGAAAATACCTTTTATCGATATTATAGATATGGGATACACATTTCATCATACCTCGCAGGATACAATAGACAAATTAGATAAAAAAACTTTAGAAGCTGTAGGAAAAACTGTTGAATATTCTATAATAAATGCTGATAGTATATACTAAAAATTATTAAATTTGTCAAAATAAAAAAACGTATAACATAAAATGCCATACGTTTCATTAAGATATAAATATTCTATATTAAACTTGCTTATTTACTAAAACTGATAATTTCCTATTAACAACATGTTCTTTTCCCTTGTTGTTATATCCAACTTTTTTGCTTTCATTTAGAACTTCTTTCATATTAGCAAACAAGTCTAAAGCTTCATCAAAAAGTTTCGGAGCTAGTTTATTGAGATGTTTTAATCTAGCCATTAAAGTAACCAATTCAAGGCGTAATGCAGATATTCTAGCAGTTTTATTAAGAGGTATTCTTCTAATAATATCTGATAATGTTGCTGTTTCTGATAGATGAGGAAATTTGTTTAGTACTATCAAATCAATAATGCTTTCTCTCAATTTTCTAAGTTCATTAGCTTCAGTCATTTTTTCATTCTGATGATCGCAGTATAGATGTATATCCTGCAGTCTAGTATTGATTATAGAATTAACCTTTTTCTCTTCATCTTCTAAGATTATTTTATAAACTTCTATCTCTTTGGAAAGAAGTATCTCTATTTTTGTAAGCTCTTCATATAAGTTAAACATAAATACCACCTTTAAATTAATAGTTACTTAAAATAACTACAAATTAATTATCGGCAGTTATTATGATTACTTTACATAATTTTTTTATAAATAATAGATTAATTTTCTACTTCGATAGATTTAATAGCTTCTATACATTTATCTCTGTTTTCTTTTCCAGTATATGTAAACCAAGCAAGAAGTGCCAATTTTTTAGCAGCTGCAGCAACAGTGATAATATAATCATCATCTTCAAGCTCTTTTTCATATACTATGCTTTGTATATTGCTGCTTTTTACTTTTATATCCAGTTCTTCACCTTTATCTTCACCTGCAATGTCTATCTGTTTTAATACATATTCCATAATAACATCAGTTTCATCATTAGCAAAAGAGTATACCTGCATAGCTATGTATACATTGATATCTTTAAACTCTATTAAATTTTTATTATTTTTAAAGATATTCATACGCATAGGAAGGCTTATAGTAAAGCCTGCTGCTATAGAATATCTTGCATTTTCTAATCTAAATCCTATTTCAGCAGAAGGCTGATGAGTATTTTTTTTGCTTTCTATAAATCTTGCTAAGTTTTCATCATCTAAATAATGAGCTATATCTATTAATATATCCCAAGGGTATTTTAGGGAAGGATCTTTTTTGTATGATTCTTGGAAAGAATACATAATTTTTTTATACATAGTTCTTTCTTTATCATCAATTATCTCTCTGAAAGGATAATATAGCCATATCAGGCTTATAAAACTTTTAAACCAGAATTTAGCATTCATCTCTTCATTATTCCAAATGAAGAACTCTTCAGACATGCTGAGCCTTACTTCTTCGTTTGCATCTGCAAAGTCAGTAAACCAATTTTTACCCCAATATCCCAAAGCAGAAAGGGCAAAATAGCTTTTTTCTATTAAAGGATAATCATAAGGCATAGATATCATAAAATTACTAAATCCATTATCATGATGTGTTATAAGCATTTGAGCATAGTTTGCTAATGAGTTTATAAAAAATTTTTTTAACTCTTCAAAATTTCTATTTCTGAAATACCCGCTCGGATCTTTATGAGCATCATTTTCTTTAAACTCAATATCAAGTCTTCTAGCTATTCTATCCAAAACCCCTACTATAAATCTATGGTATCCTGCTCCGAAAGTTCCAGTACTTATAGTTATAAACAAAGTGTCAGTTTTAAACTCAAAGTATATAGGATCTGAAGAGGGGTGAAATGAGTATATAAGAGTATTACCGTCTTCTATTATAGAGAACTCTGAAAGCATAACAAGAGGATTAATATTAACTTCATTTAAAGAAGATACTATAGCTTTGAATAATCTGTCTTGGGTAGGGATAACCCTTCTATTATCAAATCTGGCTGAAAGTAAAAACTCTATATTCATAATTTTTAATAATATTCTACTTATTATAATATTTACAGTATAATATAATAACATTTTTTTTTATTTTAGCAATATATATTTGATAAACTTTTTAGATAATAGTAAATAATTATACTATAATTAATTAATTTGTTTAATTTTTAATTAAATTAATTATAAATATACATAAATGTAAAAATTACACTTGTAATGGATTAGATAATTTTGGTATTTAATATTTTTTATAAAAAATAATTTTCAATGAGGTTTTATAATAGTTTATTATTTTTATATTTATTTCACACTTAAAACCATAATGAAGATTAATCAAAAAAAGTAAATACAAACATATAGTTTATTTTTAAGACTTGAATTGGTATAAATATTTTTTAAGGTATATAAATATATTATTTGAAAAATATATATCAAATAAGCATTATATGATTGAGATTTATAATTATTTTGTTATATAACATATTCTTTTTTTAATAATAAATAAAAAAATATTAACAACAAAATAATTTATAAATACCAGAGTATAATTTTAAATTTATTCTCACTCCCCACCCTTTTAAGTTTATAACATCATCTGTTATTTTTGTATAATTTTTCTTTATTCACTTTTATTGTTGCTTTAACACCCACCCAAGTGCTTTTTTTATTTAAAATATTTTTAATCAATTCTTATATATAAACTTATTATTAATTCTAATTTTTATCATTATAAAGATGTTTCGTGCGTGCATAAAGTGCAAATTTAAGTTACGTTTTTTTTGGGGCTTGCTTTTGAAATGCTGGCTTGTATATTTAGTCAAAGTCAATAAAAAAATATGAAGCTTTTAATCTAAAATGGGGGGATTTAACAAAAACTATATTAATACTATACAAACTAGTGTTTTATAAATTATATGATAGAATTCTTATTTATAACCTTTTATATTGTTTAAAAGTTATTGTATTTTTATCGTATTTTTTTATAGAAAGCTTTTAAATTTATATAATTAATAAAAAATATACGCTTTATTGCTTGACTTTTTTTATGTATCATGTTAGTATAAATACATAATTTTGAAACGAAAGGGCGATTAGCTCAGCTGGGAGAGCGGGTGCCTTACAAGCACTAGGTCGGCGGTTCGAGCCCGTCATCGCCCAATTTTTCTTTCTTTCACATTCTGTATTGATAAAACTTCCTATTAAATATAATGTTTTTAACAATAATAAATTTGAATTAATTTTAAAAACATGTTAATATACAGCGTTATGTTAACTATAAATATATTACAGAGTTAGTAGAAAATATTATGACCGTTTTACAATATGTATTAGTAATAGCAGTTATATTGGCTGTATTAGCAGTTATGAGCTTTATCATAAAAGCCAGTTCTAAATATAAGTTTGTTATGATAGCATTTATTATAGTAATTGTCTCTTCTATTTCAGCTGTAGGTATTATATATATTAATAATACAAAAAGTATGATGCCTAATCTCTCTCTCAATTTGAAAGCTCAAGAGAAAGAAGAAGAGAAAAGAAAAATAAGAAAAGATATTATAATAAGACCTGGTGCCTTGGAAACTATAGCTTTACATTTAGCGTATTCAAACAGAATATCGCCTCCTGTTATAAAAAACAGAGAGCTTGGTTTTTATTTAGACGGAATATGGTTTAATTGGGCTAACGGCAAATTATTGACTGATGAGGATATGTCAAATCAGGATGCATATATACCATTCGGATTTTACTCATATACTGTTGATGGAATGCCTGAAGTGCAGAAAGAAACACCAGAAAGAACTAAGGAACTTCAGGACTATTATAAAAAAAGGGTAAATAATACAAAATACATTAATAATAAATTTTTAGACACTCTTTATGATGGTACAAATGAGCGTTCATTGGTAAAACATATAAGCACAGAAAGTATATTAGGTTATAGGGTAAGAGTGCATGATTATGTGTATGAACCTCTTTCTAATGTGAGTATAGAAGTAAAATTAATAGCACAGACTAATCAGGAAGCTAAAGAGTTTTTGGATTCATTAAAAATTGTAAGCGGTTATGTTTGGAAAATTATTTCAAAAAGTGCAAGCAGAAGCTATCACAGCTACGGGGTTGCTTTCGATACTTTGCCTAAAAAAAATAATGGAAAGCAAATTTATTGGGCTTGGACTAGGGTTAATAATAAAGCTTGGTATGCTGTGCCTTATGAAAAAAGATGGCATCCGCCTAAATCTGTAGTGAAAACATTTGAGAAATACGGTTTTATATGGGGCGGGAAATGGCATAATTATGATACTATACATTTTGAGTACAGACCGGAACTTATCATATATAATAATCTTAAAAACGATGAAGATACTGCTTATGAACTTATAGAAAAATACGGTATATTCTAATTCTTAAAGATTTTTAAAGAGTAATTATAACATGACTGACAATATTATATTTAATGAAAATATAGATAAATTAAAAAAAAATAAATATAATTTTAGAGCCGTAACAAAATTAATTAATTATAATTTAAAAGATAATAAATACCAATTAAAACCTGCAAAAAATAATCTTTTCAGTGTCTTATATAATAATAAGCCTCTTACTTCAACTTATGCCCCTATGGAAGAGGCTAAAAGATTGATAAGTCAGTTTATTAAAGATAATAATGAACATATAGGAATATTTTTGTCTATCGCTTCATTTTATCATATAGAACATTTTTTGTCTTTAAATAAAAATAATAAAGCCATAATAATAGAAAAAGACATTGAGATAGTAAAACTTATATTAGAAAATATAGAAGAGAAAAATTTAGAAAATATTATAATAATATTAGATGAAAATATAGAGAGTATATATTCTTTTTTTAATTTTTATATGAATGAAAATGATGCAAAAAAGATTGTATATATAAGACATGTAAGAGCCTCAAATATTAATTCTGAAAGCACTGAGTATTATGATGATGTTAATATATGTTTGGCAAATAGCATAAAAGAAAAATTGATGTCTTTAACTTCTAATTATTATTTTGCCCCTATATGGGCACGCAATATATTATACAACATGCATTTTAACTCTGGATATTCTATAAAAACATATCATAATATTTTAAATAAAGAGACGCCAGTACTGCTTGTATCCGCTGGGGCATCTATAGATAATTATATAGAAAAAATAAGAGAATTATCTGAAACTCATTTTATTATAGTATTGTCTCATGCACTTAATACTTTGATAAAAAATAATATAAAACCCAATGCAGTAGTTTCTACAGACGGCGGTTTTTACTCTTCTATATATCTTACAGAGCTTCTCAAAAAAGAAAATAAAGATATTAATATATTTACCACTCATAGTGCCTATCCTTATCCTCTTACCCATATTGACAATGATAGAATATTTTATTTTTCGCATGATGAAAGTCTTGAGAAAATACTTTATCCTATAAGTGATGATATGGATAATAATATTTATTTTTATATGGAAGGCAGTGTAGTAATGCCTGCTTTGAGAATAGCTTATATGCTTAATCCAAGGTATATACTTCTTGCAGGATGCGATTTTTGTCATGCAGATGATAAAAGTCATTCATTATATTCTAATGCCTCTGCCTTTGATTATTTAAATAGCAGCAAATTAAAAACTTTTGAAACTTATAAATATAAAAGACTTAATGATAATCAGAAAATTAAATGTTATGATAATATTTATAGAAATACATCTTCTTCTCTTTTAAGCTATAAAAATCACTTTGAAAACTTAATTTTGGAAATTTCAGATATGACTGATATTTTTACTTTAACTAAAGAATCGGCTGAAATTAATAATGTAAAAATATATAATGAAAATATTATATTAAAAAATAATAATCTCAAAAATATAAAAAATAGAAAAATAGAAAATTATATAAGGGAAAATATAGATAAAGAGAATCTTATAAAAAAAATAAATGAGTTTATAGATGATGTTCATAATAAAAATAACATATCAGAATTAGGTTATTTAATATCTCCTTGGCATATTGATAAATTTGAAAAGTCTATGATAAGTTATGATGAATTAAAAGATTATATTAATAAATGGTATGATGAAATAAAAAAATTGATTTATTAGAGATTTATTTTATTTCTAATATTTTTTAATAAATTAACGAGAATATTATATATTAGTAAACATAATATATAGCTGAAATAAAAAAACAGGAGAATGTATGAAAAAAATAGTAATTATATTCATATCTTTGCTTATAATCAGTATAGAGCTTTTTCCTAAAGCTGTAACTACATATTATAATAATTGGAAAGTAAGGAAAATAACTTATGATAATACAGATACAAAAACTGTTACAATGACTATGAAAAGTAATAATGATTTTGAAATATATATAGCTTCAAGGGGCAATCAGCTTAGTATAAGTATTAATTGGTATAAAGATGATATAGATGAAAATACTCCTATAGTGGAATATAGTTTTGATAATTCAGCATATAATTCTGTAGAGCCTATTATGAGATCTTCAAGTGAAAATTTTGATATACTATACACAATATCTCCGTCTTTCGGAATTATTCAGGAAAAAGAAATTGTTGATTTTTTTAGAAAATTAATAAAAAGTAAAAGCCTTTCCATAAGACCTAACAACTATGGAGAAAAGTATACTATTAATGTTACAGGCTTAAAAGAAGCTATAGAAAAAACAGATTTTTCAGGTACTTTATTTGATAAATATAAAAATGAAATATTAAAATAATATATTATTGATATTTATTTATATTCATGATAATATTAATATACCTATAAATGGTATTTTAAATAAATAAAGGATAAGTTAAAATGTTGAAATCTATTAATGTTGAAGAAGCTGTAAATTTAATAAAATCAAATGATGATATTCAGTTACTTGATGTAAGAAGCCAAATGGAAATAGATATGGGCGGAACTATAGAGGGAAGCATATTAGTGGATTTGAATGATCCTAAAAGCGAGAAATTAATTAATAGTTTGGATAAAGAAAAAAAATATTTGCTTTACTGTGCAAGCGGAAGCAGATCTATTTTGCTTGGAATATATATGGATAAAAGCGGTTTTTTAAAAGTTTATAATTTGCAAAATGCCGGATACGCTCAGTTGGCTATTGCTTTAAAAAATATATAAAATGATATAAATAAAATTTAAGCTATTTTTTATCAATTTCTTTAAAAAATGTTATATTTAAAAGGCAGTAATTATAATAAAATTACTGACAATATTATAAATATGAAGTCTTTTTGATTCTTTTATCAAAGTCATATTTATCAAAAATTAAACAAATATAATATTTAATTTTATATAATATTTAATTTTATATAATATTTAATTTTAAGGAAGTAAAACAAAAATGGTTTATGAAATATTTTCTAACAGACTCTCTATAGGCATTATATCATATGTAGTGTTTATTATATCAGCAAGTATGCATGAATATTCTCATGCAAAAACAGCATATACTCTAGGCGACAGAACAGCTATGAGACTTGGAAGGCTTACTATTAATCCATTAGCACATCTTGATATATTGGGATCTGTTGTTCTTCCTTTGATTGCAGCGGTTACTGGAATTCCAGTTATAGGCTGGATGAAAGCTGTACCAGTCAATCCTCATAATTTCAATAATTTTGAAAGAGATCAGGCATTAGTTTCATTTGCAGGTCCTTTTGCTAACCTTATTATAGCTACAGTATCATTTATTATAATAAAAATACTCACATTTACAGCCGATGGAACTTTTATAATATATAAAATTATGATGTTTTTAGAAAATCATAATAATATGCTTACTAATATCATGCTTAATGCTTTGCCTATAGTTTTAACTATGTTATTTATGTTTTATATGATTAATATAATGCTTATGTTTTTTAATTTATTGCCTTTCCCCCCATTAGACGGAGGCTGGATACTCAGATTTTTCTTATCACCTAAAGGAAAAAGCACTTATGATAAAATATATCCTTATGGTTTTTTGATTCTTTATGCTTTATTATTTGCTGGAATATTAAGAACTGTACTTGGTTTTATACAAACTATTTCTCAGCATATGCTTGGAAAAAGTATTAATATCATATTTTCTATCTAATAGATAATATATTAATTATACTTATTTTAAAACTAATTTTATTTATGATTTGCAGAAAATATTAAAAACATAAAAAATAATTTTCACTATATTATTTTTGGAATAATATAATTATCAAGGGTACAAATATGTCATCATAAGAAAAATATTATAAAGAAGGTATTAATTATTAAATACGAAGAATCTTTAGAATATTTCAATAAAGCAATAGAACTTGATAATAGCCAATCAAAATATTATAGTGCAAGAGGTATTAGAACAATATGAAGAAGCTATAAAATACTATAACAAAGCAGTAGAATTATACCCTAATGATACAATTATAACAGAGGAGTTTCTGAGGAAAATTTAGGACTATATGATGAAGCTATAAAGTTAAACAATAATGATACTGATGCCTATAATAATAAAGGATTTGATAAATAACAATTAGATAAATATGAAGAGGCATTAAAAAATTATAAAAAGTCTTTAGAATTAAAAACTAATAATAATATAGTTATAGAAAATATAAAAAATATTCAAGATAAATATAATTTGAAATAGATATAACTAAACAATTATATTTTGTCAAAACAGCTCTTTTATTTTTTACCCATAAATTATTGCAATATTACAAAAAACAGTATATAGTATTACTTAAAAAAGTAACATTTAAATTTTATTTATGGGTAAAAATTATGAATAATACAAAAAAAGTAAATTTATCTGGAAGACATTTTATCAATTTAGAAGATTTCACGCCTGAAGAGTTATCAGCATTAATTGATTATACTTTTGAGATTAAAGCAAAAATAAAAAATAATGAAGAAATGAATATAATGAAAAATAAAACTATGGTGATGTATTTTTCAAAACCTAGTTTAAGAACACGTTTAAGTTTTGAAATAGGTATGAAAAAACTAGGCGGCGATGCTTTTGTATTGAAACAAGATGAAATTATACTTGGAGAGAGAGAAAGTATTGAAGACAGTTCAAATGTTATTTCAAGATACTGTGATTTAATTATGATAAGAACATTTGCACATAGCGATGTAGAGGATTTTGCTAAATATTCAAAAGTGCCAGTTATAAATGCATTGACAGACCTTTCACATCCTTGCCAAATTATGGGCGATTTATTCACCATAAAAGAACATTTCGGAAAGCTAAAAGGATTAACTCTTTCATTTATAGGAGACGGTAATAATGTATGTAATAGTCTTTTAATAGGCTGTTCTATGCTTGGACTTAATATAAAAGCAGCAACTCCTAAAGGTTATGAACCAGATTCAAAAATAACAGAATTAGCAAAAAATTATGCAAAAGAAAATGGATGCACTGTTGATATTATTAATGATGTAAAAAAAGCAGTAGAAAGTTCTAATATAGTGTATACTGATGTATGGGCTTCTATGGGAAAAGAAAAAGAAAAGGAAAAGAGATTTAATGATTTTAGAGGCTTTACACTCACTAAAGAATTATTTTCTCTTGCAGATAAAAATGCTATAGCCCTTCATTGTCTTCCTGCTCATAAAGGCGAAGAGATAAATGAAGATATATTTAAGATAAACTCTGAATATATTTATACTGAAGCAGAAAATAGAATGCATGCTCAAATGGCTATAATGAGCAGCATAATAAAAGAATAATAAAAAATAATAATAGAGAATATTATAATTTAAACAATTTTATAAATATTTTATTTAATTAAAAAAAGGAAATTCACTATGAAAAAGAAATTAGTACTAGCCTATTCAGGCGGATTGGACACTACAGTTATTATACCATGGCTTAAAGAAAATTATGACTATGATATCATTGCAGCATGTGTGGATGTAGGTCAGGGAACAGAAACAGACGGACTAGAAGAGAAAGCTATAAAAACCGGGGCTTCAAAATATTATCTAGTAAAATGCGAAGATGAATTTGTTACAGATTATATTTACCCTATACTAAAAGCCGATGCAGTTTATGAGGATAAATATCTTTTAGGTACTTCAGCAGCACGTCCTCTAATAGCAAAAAAACTTGTTGAAATAGCATTAAAAGAAGGGGCTTCTGCCATAGCACATGGAGCTACAGGAAAAGGAAATGATCAAGTAAGATTTGAATTAACAGTAAAAGCATTGGCACCTAATCTTGAAATAATAGCCCCTTGGAGAATATGGGATATATCATCACGCGAAGATGAAATAAAATATTTGGAAGAAAGAAATATACCAGTACCTATGAAAAAAGATGATTCCTATTCCAGAGATAAAAACCTTTGGCATTTATCACATGAGGGTTTAGAGCTCGAAGATCCTGCCAATATGCCTAATTATGAAAAACTTTTGAAATTATCAAATACTATTGAAAATGCTCCTAACGAGGCACAATTTGTGGAATTGGAGTTTGAAAAAGGAATACCTGTTAAAGCAGACGGTAAAGAGTTTGCCCCTGCTGATTTGGTAAAATATTTAAATGAAATAGGCGGAAAACATGCAGTAGGTATAGTTGATTTGGTAGAAAACCGCGTAGTTGGTATAAAATCAAGAGGTGTTTATGAAACTCCGGGCGGAACTATTCTTTATGCTGCACATAGAGAGCTTGAACATCTATGCTTAGACAGAGAAACATTATCATTCAAAGCTATAGTTGCAAACAAATTAACAGACCTTGTATACAGCGGAAGATGGTTTACTCCCCTTCGTGAGGCTTTGAGTGCTTTTGTTGATAAAACTCAGGAAACTGTAACTGGAAAAGTAAAATTAAAACTATATAAAGGCAATATTATACCTGCAGGAGCTTCTTCTCCTTATTCTCTTTATAATCAGAGTTTGGCTAGCTTTACTACAGGCGAATTATACAATCACAAAGATGCTGAAGGCTTTATAACATTATACGGACTTCCTTTGAAAGTTAATGCCTTAATGAAAGAACAAAATAAAAAAACGGGGTTAAATAATTAATTTATGAAAGAAAAATTATGGGGGGGACGCTTTTCAAAAGCTCTTAATAAAGAAGCTAATGATTTTAATTCATCATTACCTTTTGACTGTAAGATGTATAAAGAAGATATTTTAGGAAGCATAGCACATGCAAAAATGCTTGGCGAATGCTCTATTATACCTCTTGATGAAAGCGTAACTATAATAAACGGCTTAAAACAAATTTTAGAAGAAATAGAAAATAATAAACTTCAATTCGATTTTGAACTTGAAGATATACATACTCAAATAGAAAAATGGCTTATAGAAAAAGTAGGCGAAGTTGGTAAAAAGGTACATACTGGAAGAAGCAGAAATGATCAGGTAGCCCTTGACCTTAGAATGTATTTAAAAAACGAAACAGAAAATATAAAATCACTTATACTAAATTTAATTTCTGTTTTAATAAGCATTCAAAAGGAAAATACAAAAACATATATGAGCGGCTATACTCATCTTCAAAGGGCACAGGTTATTACATTTGCACATTATTTAGGGGCTTATGTAGAGATGTTTAAAAGAGATTTTGAAAGATTAAATGACGCTTATAAACGTATAGATGTAATGCCTCTCGGAGCTGGTGCTTTGGCATGCTCCACTTACAATATAGACAATAAAAAAACTGCTGAAACATTAAACTTCAAAAATGTAATGCTCAACTCTTTGGACGCTGTATCTGACAGAGATTTTGTTATTGAAACTGAAGCTGATTTATCAATAATTATGATGCATTTAAGCCGATTTTCTGAAGAGCTTATTTTATATTCCACTTCTGAGTTTAAGTTTATAGAGTTTGATGATGAGTTTACAACAGGTTCTAGCCTTATGCCTCAAAAGAAAAACCCAGATATACTTGAACTTATTCGAGGAAAAACTGGTAGAGTATATGGAAACTTATTTTCTATACTAACAGTAATGAAATCTCTCCCTTTGGCATACAATAAAGATATGCAGGAGGATAAAGAGGGAATATTTGACTCTTTAAAAAATGCTGCAAACTGTTTATCTATACTTCCTAATGTATTAAAAACTATGAAGATTAATAAAGAAAATATGCTTAATTCTGTTAATGAAGGATTTTTGAATGCTACAGAGGTCGCTGACTATCTTGTAAGAAAAGGTATTCCTTTTAGAGATGCTCATGGTATATCTGGAAGGCTTGTTGTATACTGCATTAATAATAACAAAAATCTTTCTTCTCTAAATATAGAAGAGTATAAAAAAGAATGCTCTATATTTGAAGATGATATATATTCTTTTATAACTCCAGAGGCACAGATTGCTAATAAAACTATGTTGGGAAGCCCTAATGAAAATGCTGTTATGGAAGTGATAAAAATTAATGAGAATTGGCTTGATAATAATAAAATGAGCTAAAAAATTAATTATAATATCAAAAAATAAGAGTGCTATTTTTTAGCACTCTTTTTTTATTTATTACAAAATTTATTCTACAAATGTTATTTCTTTATCATAAGGGAAGCTAAATGACATGCCGTATACTGTAAATGTTAAAGTGGTCTTAGCAGTACATTTAAAGCTTTTACTTTTTATTGCACTGAATGCTGTGGTAAATACATCTAAATATTTGGCATTAAAATCAATATTTACTTCTCTAGCCTCATTTGCCGGTATTGTTAAAGTTTCTACAGAATTAGCTGTTGCAAATGTTTTACCAGATGTATTAACTAAATCTATCTGCACTTTATCTATTGGAACTTCAAAAGGAAGATTATTTTTTATTTCTACTAGTGTAGTTAAAGTCATGTCTGTTAATTTAACTTCGGAAATAGAGGATTTTTTTATTTTTATATCGGGCTTATGATCCTCTATATAGCCTCTTGTAATTTCTACAGCCGATTTTTGTAATGTTTCGCAAGATGATGCAAAAAATATTATACTCAATATTAATGCAAAATATAGTGATTTTTTTAACATAGATTATACCTTTTTATATATTATTTTTATAAAACAAATATAAACATAAATAGTAATATTTTTTAAGAATGATATAAATGTTTGATAATATCAAGAATATCTATATTTTTTTTCTTATTTGATAAATTTATTGGTATTAAAGAAAATAGATATAATTTACCGCTAATAAATTGTACTTTAAAAACAGATTTTTTATGATGTATAAAATTATGTATAAATGCTGATGTTTCATTATTATCTATTGTAATATTTAAAACTATATTATCTGAATTCATAGCTTTTATAGAAAAATCTTCGCATTCTATATGTACAAATTTTTTTTCTGTATTGCTTACCAAATCTGCTTTAACATTTTTTACTCTAATTTTTACAGGATAAGTATTTTTTATATTTAATACAGCTTTTAAATATGTATAATCCCATTCAAATTTAATTAATTCTATATTTTTTAAGCTAAATTTCATATACATATCCTAATTATTATTTTAATAAGATTAACATATAATATATTATTTTCAATATAGCTTATTTTTTATATATTAGCTAAACATACATAATTCATTAAAAATAAGACTATATTTTTTTTAATATCTAGTAATTAATAAATTTGATAAATAAAAAAACTTATATTGCAATTATAAAATTTATCATTACACATCATACTAAAAGTATATGCATATTTTCAAAGCTTTATGATAATACAATAAAACTTGAAACAATAAAGTATTTAATTGAAAGGAGTATATTATAAATAATGAGGCTTAATATATGAATACGTACATTATGAACTGATGAAATATTTTTTTTATAAAAAATTATGATTATTAAAAATAATTATACTTTGCTTATAGAGTTATGCAGCAAAATATATTATGATAATCTATAAAATTGGAATTGTAAAAATAATTCTAATTTTTGATTGAAAGAGATGCTAAGAATAGACCCTATTGCTTTAATGTATACGAATATTCTAATAATAAGTAAATAATACTGCTTAAAAATAAATCTGATATTCTTATAAAAAACAATAAAGGAAAAACTGTATTATTATGATAATGATATAAAAAATATTTATCTAATCATTAAATTAAAAAAATAATTTTTTATAAATTATAGTTATTTAGGTATATATAAAAAACCGGCATTAATATAAATGCCGGTTTTATATTATTAATGTATTTTATGCATTGTTGTAAGCAGCTTCCATATTATTATTCTCTTCTTCTAATGCCTTTCTTTTCATCTTCCTGTAAATATAAATATACATAACTGTGGCTAATGCAACACTTACAATATCTGCTATAGGCTGAGACCATATAATACCATTTATACCAAAGAATTTAGTACCTATAAGTATTGTCGGTACAAATGCTATGCCTTGTCTGCTTAATGAAAGTATAAGAGAAGGTATAGATTTTCCTAATGCTTGGAATGTAGACATAAATACAAACTGAAATCCTATTATAGGAGCTATAGCATAACTTGCTACTAAAAATTTCACTCCGTAATCAATAACCTCTTCATTATTGATAAATACTGCTACAGATACTCTTCCAAATATTAATGATAAAGCTAAAAGTAAAAATCCTGTTATTACACTTACAACACATGATAATTTTATAGCAGCATTCATTCTCTTGTAGTTTTTAGAAGCGAAGTTATAACCCACAAAAGGCTGAAGACCTTGAGAAAGCCCTATAAATACAAGTATAACAAGCATAAATATTCTTTGAGCTACACCAAGACCTGCTACTACATTATCACTATATCCTGCAGCAAAGTTATTGATAAGTATATTTGATGCACTCATAAGTATATTATTGATAGAAACAGGTATACCTATAGAAAACACATTGATAAGTATGTCTTTATGCATAGAAAAATCTTTCACATGTATTGATAGGAAAGATTTTTTTCTTAGTATATGATAGATATAATATAAAGTAGAGCAGGCGTTGCCTATTATTGTAGCTAGTGCCGCACCTGCAACACCCATCTCCATATAAAGTATCATAATAGGGTCTAATACTATATTTACTACAGTACCTATCATCATACCAATCATAGCTTCTTTTGAAGAGCCTTCAGCACGTACAATCTGTCCCATAGCCATTTGATTTACTACGAAAGGAGCTCCGAATGCCGCTATTACCAAATAATCTTTAGAAAATTGATATGTATTAGAGCTTGCTCCTGATATTTTTAGTATATCTTTTATAAATATAAGGTATACTGCCATTGAAATAAAGCCAACTATAATGCTCGCATAAAAAGCAAAAGACGATATTTTTTTTACACTATCATAATCTCTTAAGCCTAGTTTTCTCGATATATAAGATCCTCCTCCTATACCAAAAATATTACCAAAAGCCATAAGAAGCAGATATATAGGCATACAAAGCGATACAGCGGCTACCTGATTGGGGTCGCCTGTTTGTCCTACGAAAAAAGTATCTACCATATTATAAAAAACGTTTACTAACATTCCTAGTATAGTCGGAAGTGCTAGCGTCATTAGAGCTTTATGTACAGGATAATTTTCAAACAGTTCGATTTTTTTATCTGTCATATTGTTAGTACCTCCTAATTTTTATTTTAAAATATATAGTATACTATATATTAAAATTTATCAAGCAATATATAAGAAGAAATTTCTAATTTTTTTCAAAAAGTTATTAATTTTTCCTCTTTTTATATAGATTATAAGCTATATTTAGAGTTCATCATGTAAAATATGTTTTAATATATAAATAGAAGTGTTTTAAGCCTATTAACAAATAATTTTTATTAGTTTGGCATTTGGCAGTAAAATATTTTATAGAGAAATACTTGTTTAATATATAAAAATTGTTTTCTGAAGGAAAATAAAAAAATATTAAATTAAAAATTTAGTTTTGATACAATTATAATAATAAAAGATTATTTATTATTTTTTATAAAAAAAGAGGCATTATTAAAAAATAACACCTCTTTATTTTTATTTAATATAAAATTAATCTCTTCTTCTTTGTGCAAGCATTAAAAGTCTTAAAAGTGTAAGTATAGCACTAACAGCAGCAGCAACATAAGTTAAAGCAGCAGCAGACAACACCTTTTTAGCTCCGTCAAGCTCTTCTTGATCTAAAAATCCGCCCTTATCCAATATTTTTATAGCTCTGTTTGAAGCATCAAATTCTACAGGCAATGTAACAAGCGAGAAAAACACAGCAAATGCAAAAAGCAAAATACCCGCCATCATAATGTAGTAGGAGAAACTTCCAGCACCGCCTATGACAATACCTATAAGCACCAAATAAGGACCAAACTGATCCCCTATAGCACATAAAGGATAAAAACCATTTCTTATAGAAAGCGGAGCATATCCTCTGTTATGCTGTATAGCATGTCCTACCTCATGGGCAGCAACTCCCAAAGCAGCAACATCAGTACCGTCATAAACACCAGAAGAAAGTCTTAATACTCTTGAAGAAGGATCATAATGGTCTGTTAAAGTTCCTCCTATTCTTTCTACAGGTATATCAATACCGTATCCTTCAAGTATGTATCTGGCAGTTTGAGCACCAGTAATTCCTCTTTTATTTTCAACTCTGCTGTATTTTGCATAAGTAGATTTTACTTTCATCTGAGCCCAGAACCCTAAAAGTATACCCGGAATTAGTATCCATATATATCCGAAATAATATTCAAAATATCCGCCAAACATATTAAAAAAACCTCCTATTTTATTTTTAGTATTTTTCATTTATTTATTTGTATATATTATAACATTTTTTTATAACTATGTTAATAGCATTTTGTAAAATATAATAAAACTTCGTATGTATATATAGTGATTTATTATACAATATTTATAATTTTAATAATTGATGCTTTGGTTATTTGCAAGTTAAGGAAGTACAGTTTTGTTGTAAGAGTTTATAAAAAATAATTTTAATTTACAGATTTTGCAAACGCTTCAAAGCCTTGTCATTGGAGGGAGATATTCTTCCTAAAATAGTATGAAACAATACTAATATTTTAAACGCTTCAAAGCCTTGTATTTGAGGGGGAATTATTTATATAAATTAGTATGAAACAGTATTAAATCTTCTATAACTCGATAAACTTTTATACACGAAAATACAGCATAAAATTATAAAAAAATTAAATATTATACTTGATATTTGTTTAAAATAATGTATAGTGTAATAAATTTAAATTTAAATTTTAATTCGTATTTAAATTTAATAATACATTTAAAAATATTTAAATTAAAATAGAAATAAATGTCTTTAATGATATTTATATATAAAAAACTAATTAAAAGGAGTTTTACTATGAGTAAAAAAATTTCAACAATCTTTCTAACCCTATTTTTAGTAGGTATCCTATCAGTAAGCTGTTCAAGCAAACAAGATCCGAAAGGTATAGAACAGTATAACGGTAATAGTTATGTGTCAGCTGAAAGTTATACTGTTGAGCAATTAGGTACAGGATATCTATGGATATCTGTAAAAGATAGTAAAGTTGGTATTTCGGCTAGTGCCGACAATGCTAATGAGCCTACATATGAAGGATATTTTTCTGTAACAGGTTCTGGCACTGATTATAGTTTTTCTAATCCTGATACTCAAGGAACACCAAATGCTATTGTTGGTACTTTAAAATTTTCTGATAATTCTGTAACATTGAACTTTACAAAAAATACAGTAATGCCTAGTATTGAAAATACAGATATAGTTTGCAATAAAAAATAATAATCAATCATATTTTTAGTTAAAGGCTTTGCTTGTATTTTCAGGTGAAGCCTTTTATTTTTGTATGGCTTTTTATATTTATACAAAAATAAAATTCTTAAAAATTATGACAGTTTTTGCCGCAAACATATGTATAATTAAAGCATAACAAAATTAAAGGAGGCTTTTTATGGCTCAAAACTTTTACTGCGAATATTGCGGTGCTAAATACTCATCTATAGCTTCACTTACTAGCGGTTATTGTCTCAAACACCCTAATGGTCCTAACAAAGGAAAGCATGCACCTGCTTTATAATTTATAATTAATGAAAAATCAATCATAAAATTATCTCACACAAAATAAAGGCAGATAAAAGATTTATACATCTTCTATCTGCTTTTATTATATTTTAATCAAATATTTTATTTTGTATTTGAAGCATCAGGCTTAGGCTGTATTATAGCAGAAAGAACTAAAAATACTATTAAGCTAGCAGCTATACCAGGTATTATAGGGTCAACTCCAAATAAATTTATATTTTTATTGTATTGGAAGAATATTGTAACAACACTTCCGGCTATCAATGATCCCATACTAGCAGCTGCAGAGAGTTTTTTGTTTGTATAGTTTCCAAATAAATACGGAATGAATACTCCTGCCGCACGCAGACTAAATGAAAACATAAGTATTGTTATTAAGTTTGAAGCCTTAAAAGCTATAAACATAGATATAAGCCCAACGGCAATCATGCATGCTCTTCCAAGAAAAAGTAACTGTTTGTCAGAAGCATTTTTATTAATATATTTTTTATATATGTCATTTGTTGCTATTACTGACACTGCAAGCATATCAGAGTCCGCAGAAGACATAGTAGCAGATATTAAGGCAGAAAACAATAATCCAACTATAACAGGAGGCATTGTATTCATAGCAAGCACTGGAAGTATATATCTAGTACCTTCAGAAGTTAAAAGTTCAGAAGTAAGAAGTCCGTCTTTGACTACACTTGAAGCAATAAGTCCTAAAAAAGCTGGAAACAATGAATACAATATGCATACTAATCCCCCTACTAAAGAACCAATCATAAGTGATTTAGAGTCTCTTGCTGAAAAGAATCTCTGACTTATTTCAGGTCCTACAGAATATGAAGCTATATACATTATAGTAAGTGATATTATAGTAGGCCACCCCATACCAGCAGTTAAAGACTTTTGTGACTGTGTTAAATTAGAAACCACATGCTCAAAACCGCCTGCATAATGCAAAGCAAAAGGTATAGCTGCTAAACTTCCTATAAAAACTAAAGAGCCTTGAATCAAATCAGTGAAAGCAACACCCCAAAGTCCTCCCATAGAAGAATATGCTGTAACTACTATTGTAACTATTACTACTGATAGTTTATAATTCCAACCTGTCATAACAGTCAAAATACTTGCGGAAGCTATTATCTGAGCGGCTGTTATACCTATCATAGGAAGCCCCATTATTATTGAAGTTACCAAAGCATTAGCCTTTCCGTATCTTTTATAAAAATATTCTGATACAGTAGTAACCATTGCATTTCTAAATCTCTGAGCCAAAAAAGCAAGAACTAAATATGCAATAGAAGCAGTTATTACATACCAAACAGCAGAAAGTCCCCATTTACCATAGGCCTGCTCTGCTAAACCTAAAGAAGTACCTCCTCCAATATTTGTAGCAGCTAAAGTTCCTGCTAAAAGTACAGGTCCTAAATTCCTGCCAGCCAATGCAAAATCATTACTATTGTTAACCTTTTTGCTTGAATATACACCTATAAAAAGCATAGCTGCTAGGTATACAATTACTATAATTATTACTATAGTTCCTCCCATACACAAAACTCCTTAAATATTTTTTGTTTTTTATAAAAATATGAATAAGTCATTATAATATTTTTTTGATTTTACAAAGCCATTTTTTTGTAAAAAATACAAAAATTTTTAGATTATTTTAAAAAATCATAATATTTTTATATTAGTTTGTAATATTAGCATTTTTCTGCCATTTATTAGATTTCAAATAGTAAAGACTAAATAAAGTATTTATTATATAACATATACCCATAGAAGCCCATATACCTATAAGTTCAAAATGAGCTGATAATGCATAAGCTAAAATAGTTCTTAATATAAGCGTTGTTGATGTGGTGAAAGCCATTATTACAATAGTTTTTCCTGCTCCGTTTATAACGCCATTACATACAAACATCACAGAATAAAAAATAAATATAGGCATGATAGTATAAATATAGCTTTTAGCATATTCAAATACTGAAACATCTTTTGTAAACATTCTTATAAGCAGATAAGGATTAGTTATTGAAAATATACTCATAACAGAAGATATTATAAGTCCTATTATAATGCCGCTTTTAAATATTTCTTTTACTCTATCTAATTTTTTAGCTCCAATATTTTGTGCCGACATTGTCATAACAGCATTACCCAAAGCACCTATAGGCATGATAAATAATGATTCCACTCTATTAACAATAGCCACAGTTGCACTTGCAGCCTCTCCAAAACTACTTATAAGCCTAGTTATTACAAGCCAGCCGAAAGCTACTATAAATTGATTGAATGAAATTGGAATCCCTAATTTCATTATTTTTTTAGTCATTTTTAAATCGAATGTGAATATAAAAGGATTAATTTTGATGAAGCTGTTTTTCATTCTTAAATATGTTGTGCTTATAAGTACGGAAGTAAACTGAGATATTACTGTAGCAATGGCAGCACCTTCAAGTCCCATAGCAGGTATTATCAAAAAGCCTTTTATAAGTATTGGGTCTAATATTATATTAAGCATAGAAGATATAATTAAAAATATTAAAGGTCTTACAGTGTCTCCTACTGCTCTAAGTATAGAAGATATAAAAAAATAAGCATATGCAAATGGAAGCCCTATTATAGATATTCTCAAATATATAAGTGCCATGTCCATAGCATTTTCTGGAGTATTCATGATTTTTAATATAGTTCTTGAAAATATAAGCATAAGAGAGCCTACAGTAAAAAGTATTATAACTCCCAATGTAGTAGATACTTTTATAACATGGCTTACAGTATCATAATCTCTAGCTCCGTAATACTGTGATACTATAACCCCGTTAGCCATATTAACTCCGAATGCAAAAGATCCTATTAAAAGCATTATTGGAAAACTCACAGCAACTGCAGAAAGCCCAAGCGGTCCTATAATATTACCTATCCAAATACTGTCTGCTATATTATACACAACATTCAGTATATTAGACAATAATATTGGTATAAGAAGTTTTATTAATGTGGGAACGACTTTTGATTCTGTGAGGTCTGTTCCTATATGATTGTTCATTTTTTATTATACCTTCAAATTAAATTGTAATGAATATTATAAACTAAATAATAATTAATTAAATAGAAAAATATTATTTTTATAGAGATGAATTTTAATCTGTAATGGGATTTTTATTATAATGGGCGGTGTATAAGACAGCAAATTAAAAAAACGCTAGGGTGGGCATGCTTTTTTATGTAGATATAAAATAATAGAAGTATAGATTAAAGAGTTTATATTTACTTGCAAAACATAAAGGGTGGGGAGTGAAAATAAAATTCAAAAAAATTATTTACATACCCCGCCCTCTAAAATTTTATTGCGTTGCTATAATTTATTAATGCTTATTTTTTATGATATTATAATTGTAAAAGCAAGCCCGCCCAAGCTTTTATTATTTTTAAGAACGTTGTTTAACGCACGATTAATATTTCATAATTATTAAAGCTTAAAAATAAAAAAGAATATAATTTTATTTTTAAATCTATTTAGCGTGCGTATTAATCAATAAAAAAGCATGCATATTGTTAATTTATGCATGCTATTAAATTCAAATTACATAATCTTTAATCTCTGCTTCTAGTTTTAGCTAAAAGTTTTAATATCTCCAAATAAAGCCATACTAAAGTAACAAGAAGTCCAAAAGCAGCATACCACTCAAAATATTTAGGCATATTATACTCTTCACCTTTCTCCATAAAATCAAAATCCAAAAGAAGATTGAAAGAAGCAATAAGAACTATTACAATACTTATTCCAATACTTAAAGGACTTGAACCATACAAGAAAGGTATTCTAGTACCAAAAAATGACATTATGAAATTAACTAAATATACAAGACCTATACACAAAGTAGATACCATAATCACACTTCTCAATTTTTCTGTTACTCTTATTATTCTAAATCTGTATAAAACTAACATTATAAATAAATCTAAGAATGTAAGAAACACAGCCTGAACAACTATACCATTATAGGCAGCATTAAATACATAAGAAACAGCCCCTATAGCAATACCTTCTAGTATAGCATAAAGTATAGAAAAAACTTTAGACAATTCTTTTTTGAAAGTCATTATCAAAGCTAAAACAAAAGCAGCTATAGACGAACCAAAAGCAGCAGGATAAATCATCTCTGGTCTTTTTGCCAAAACAAAGAATACACTTACCATAGCCGAAAGCATTAATACTAATGTTAGTATTATTGACTTGTTAATTGCCCCATTAAGAGTCATTGTATTTTCATTTTCATAACTTGATGCATAATTAAATGCCTTATCTGATAATACTGGATTTGCCATTATTTTTAAACCTCCAAAATTATTTTTATTTAAGTTACTATTATATAATAAGTTTAATAAAATACTAGTATAAAGTCTAACTTATTATTTTAAATAAAGTAATATTTTTTATATTTTTATGATAAAACTATAAATATAATTCTTATAAGAAAAATTAAATTTATTCATCTTCCTCATATTTTACTATTTTCTTTATAAGAATTGCAGCAATTAAAGTAAAAACAAGTAATATAAGTTTATTAAAAATTACTGATATTAGGTGAATGATTATAAATGCTATTAAAAAAGATACAGCATATTTTGAAAAAGTATTTGGAAGATAAGAAGCATTTTCTAATTTAAGATTATAAATAACTAAAGTAAGCGGTATAACAATTATAATACTAAATATAGAACCAGAAATAACCATAATCTTTTTCTTTTCTTTCTCCATTATTCACAAACCTCCAAAATGATTTTTATTATATAATAAATAAAAATAGCTATATAATGTATATATAACTGATTATTTTGAATAAAGTAATATTTTCAATATATCATAAATATAATCTGTATAAATTAGTATGCATTTATACTAATCTTTCATTCTTCTCTTAATTATCTTAATTATAATAACACATACAAATATAGCAGCAATAAAAGGAATAGCAAAAATAAAAGATACACTAGGAGGAGCGGAAGCCCCGTCAAATTTAACTGCATAGAACATATAACCATAATTGAAGGCAACTACAGTAACCATCATATAAGAAAATAAGTATGCTATAATTTTAATAGTTTTTATAATTCTTTCTTTATTACTCATAATAAACTCATACAATGAATAAAATAAAAAAAATCCCAACAGAAAAAATCTATTGGGATAAATATATAATATATACCCGGCAACGTTCTACTCTCCCGTAAAGCTACCCTTACAGTACCATCGACGATGAAAGGCTTAACTGCCGTGTTCGGAATGGGAACGGGTGTATCACTTTCTCTATGGTCACCGAAATAATATTAACAAATTAAAAGAACAAAGTTTTAAGTATCTTTGTCAGATATATAAGAGCGTAGATTGTCTCATTCTACTCTTTTATTATGATTTCCTTATTTAAGAAGAAAACGATAATATGGTCAAGTCATTGGTCTGATTAGTGCTGCTCAGCTGAACAGGTATTTCTTCCCTGCTTACACTTGCAGTCTATCAACGTCGTAGTCTCCAACGAAACTCATAGGGAAAGTTAATCTTGAAGGAGGCTTCCCACTTAGATGCTTTCAGCGGTTATCCCGTCCGCACATAGCTACTCTGCGATGCTCTTGGCAGAACAACAGATACACCAGCGGTGCGTTCATTCCGGTCCTCTCGTACTAAGAATGACTCTTCTCAACTTTCCAACGCCCACAACGGATAGGGACCAAACTGTCTCACGACGTTCTGAACCCAGCTCGCGTACCGCTTTAATTGGCGAACAGCCAAACCCTTGGGACCTGCTCCAGCCCCAGGATGCGATGAGCCGACATCGAGGTGCCAAACCTCCCCGTCGATATGAACTCTTGGGGGAGATAAGCCTGTTATCCCCGGAGTACCTTTTGTCCGTTTAGCGATGGCCCTTCCACTCGGGACCACCGGATCACTAAGACCTACTTTCGTACCTGCTCGAGATGTCTCTCTCGCAGTCAAGCCACCTTATGCCTTTATACTCTACTACCGATTTCTATTCGGTTTGAGGTGACCTTTGCACGCCTCCGTTACTCTTTAGGAGGCGACCGCCCCAGTCAAACTACCCGCCTGACAATGTCCGACTGCCGGATAACGGCTAATCGTTAGAATCCCATTTTGCGAAGGATGGTATTTCAAAGATGGCTCCATGAAAGCTGGCGCTCCCACTTCAAAGCCTCCCATCTATTCTACACATCACAAAACAAAACTCAATGTCAAGTTATAGTAAAGGTTCACGGGGTCTTACCGTCCTGTTGCGGGTAATCAGCATCTTCACTGATAATTCAATTTCACCGAGTTCTTCCCCGAGACAGTGCCCGGATCGTTACACCATTCGTGCAGGTCGGAACTTACCCGACAAGGAATTTCGCTACCTTAGGACCGTCATAGTTACGGCCGCCGTTTACTGGGGCTTCAATTCGAAGCTTCGCTTACGCTAACCTCTCCTTTTAACCTTCCAGCACTGGGCAGGTGTCAATCCCTATACATCCATTTACATGTTTGCAGAGATCTGTGTTTTTGCTAAACAGTCGGCCAGGCCTTTTCACTGCGACTCTCCTCTCAATATTGCTACCAAGATTCAAGCGTCTCTTTTTCCGAAGTTACAAGACTAATTTGCAGAGTTCCTTAGGGAAGATTATCTCGAGCGCCTTAGAATACTCATCTCACCCACCTGTGTCGGTTTGCGGTACGATTATGACATGCCTAACCTTAGAAATTATTTCTCGACAGCCTAGCTCACGCAACTTCCTGAACCCGAAAGCCCAGTCACTATCCAGCCTCAACCTTAAAGCAACAAGCATTTTACTCATCACAAGTCTAAACTGTTTGACGTTATCTACCAATCTAACGCGTACGTAAACAATCTGTGTCATTCCATCGAAACATATCATAGTACAGGAATATTTACCTGTTTCCCATCGACTACGCTTTTCAGCCTCATCTTAGGGGTCGACTAACCCTAGGCAGATTAGCTTTACCTAGGAAACCTTGGGTTTGCGGCGAACGGGTTTCTCACCCGTTTTCTCGTTACTCATGCCTGCATCCTCACTTCTTATACCTCCAGCCCGCCTTACGGCGAACCTTCAACGGCTTAAAGAACGCTCTCCTACCAATTATAGATTAACTCTATAATTCCCTAGCTTCGGTACTATGTTTGAGCCCCGTTACATTTTCGGCGCAAGAACACTCGACCAGTGAGCTGTTACGCACTCTTTAAAGGAATGGCTGCTTCTAAGCCAACCTCCTGGCTGTTTAAGTATTCTCACATCCTTTCCCACTTAACATAGATTTTGGGACCTTAGCTGAGGATCTGGGCTGTTTCCCTTTTGACAATGACGCTTATCCGCCGCTGTCTAACTGCCATGCTCTTAACTTACGGTATTCGGAGTTTAGTTGGGTTTGGTACTCGGTTAGGAGCCCTAGTCCATTTAGTGCTCTACCCCCGTAAGTAAACACATAACGCTGCCCCTAAAGACATTTCGGAGAGAACCAGCTATCTCCAAGTTTGATTAGCCTTTCACTCCTACCCACAAGTCATCCAAAGCCTTTTCACGGCCACTGGTTCGCACCTCCATTCGATGTTACTCGAGTTTCGCACTGCTCATAGGTAGATCACTTGGCTTCGGGTCGTATAGCACGCAACTAATGTCGCCCTATTAAGGCTCGCTTTCACTACGACTACAAGGCTATTACCTCTTAATCTTGCTACGTACTATAAGTCGCAGGCTCATTCTACAAAAGGCACGCCATCAGGCCTTCTACTATTGCTAGCAGGGTCCCCTCTGACTACTTGTAAGCTTAAGGTTTCAGGTTCTATTTAATAACCCTCAACGGGAGACTTTTCACCTTTCCCTCACGGTACTCTACACTATTGGTCACTGGTTAGTATTTTGCCTTGGATAGTGGTCTACCCAGATTCAAACAGGGTTTCACGTGCCCCGCCCTACTCAGGAACGGTAAAACCTTGTCTATATGATTTCGTGTACGAGACTATCACTCACTATGGTCTGCTTTTCCAAAACAGTTCCACTATCATATAAAGCAAAGTCGATGCATGTAAGTACATCACTCACCGCCCTACAACACCATAATAACAACGCCTTACAACTTGACATTATTATGGTTTAGGCTCTTCCCCTTTCGCTCGCCACTACTTAGGGAATCTCAATTTTGATTACTTTTCCTCCAGGTACTTAGATGTTTCAGTTCCCTGGGTGTCGCCTCATAAACCTATGGATTCAGTTTATGATATAGAAGGTTTACTTCTATAGGTTTTCCCATTCGGTGATCTGCGGATTATAGAATATTTGCTTCTCCCCGCAGCTTATCGCAGCTTGTCACGACCTTCATCGCCTTCCAGTGCCTAGGCATCCACCTTAAGCCCTTACTTACTTGACCATATTATCCTTTTCTTCTTCATTATTTCTAACATCAAAGCTAAGTTTAATACATCAAATTGAATGAGACTTTTAGCTAATTAAAGCTGTTTCTTATCTAATTCTTTAGTAACGCTCCGCTTAATTGTTTCTACTCTAAGACACACAATCTAATTGTGTTTTCTTTATCTAGTGAAGATTTTTATAATTGCTGATTTCCGTATTTATGTTGGAAATTACTTTCTAAAAATCTACGCTCTCATATATCTGTCAAAGAACTTTAAGTTTTTTTTTCATTTTCAGTTGGTGTTTCGTTTCTTTCGTTTTGTTTTTTGTTTCTCATCAACTGTTTTATTATTATAGCATACAGCTCTAAAAACGCAATAGGTTTTAGAGGCGGTTTTTTAAAAAAATCATTATATTTTTGCAATTTATTGATTTTATACTACATTTTATACAAATTTTGGTGTGATTAAAATTCTTAAAGTTAAAAATACTATTTTTGAACCCAAATTTTTTATAAAAAAACACAAATTTGGGCAAATTTTGGCTATTCAAGAGGAAATTTCTAAGCAAAAATTCCAAAAATATACAAAAAACTAGCATATTTTAAAAAAATAATATATAATTTTGGAATATTAATAAATATAAAATTAGAGAGAGTTCAAAATTATGAGTGTAAGTATTGAAGAAAACGGAAATATTAAATTAAAACCAAATTCTATTATTTTTTATGAAGGAGAAAAAGTACAAAATATATCTATAGTTACTAATGGAGAAATAGATGTTTATATATCTTCTAAAGACATATTGGGAATTGAAGATGAAAATGAAATTATGCGTTACAGCTGCAGGCTATTTTCAATACCTAAAAATATTATGATTGGTATTGGAAGCTATAAAACTAATTCTAAATATATGTTTTCTTTCAAATCAAAAGATGATACTGAAATATATGCTGTAAAAACTCCAAATCAGGAATATGTTAAAACATTTTTTAAAGTTAATAAATCATACCTTACTAATTTATATCATTCTATAGCTTATGTTATCTTAAAATCTTATGAAGAATATATTAAAATAAAAAGAATTAATGATGATGTGAAAATAATATCTTCAAATCTTGCTGTTATATATTTTAATTTGCAGCAGACTAAATCAAAAAATATAAAATCTGAAATGCTAAAAAAATACAAGGAAACTTATGAAGATTCTATAAACTCAGGTTTTAACTTCCCTACTTCCTTTGACGTAGATTTTATAAGAGCTGATCACTCTGAAATATACATGCATAATAAAAATCAGTTTGACGAAGAAGAAAATACTGAAAAACTAGAATTTGAAATTGATTATGTTAGAAGATTTTTAACTATGCCTAGAAATATTAAAACTCAATTCTTCTCATACGACACTAATATGAGTTTGGATGCATCGCATATGCTTTATGAAACTCTAAAAAAAATATCATCTTTGCTGAAAACAGAAATAGTTGAAGCTATAGAAAATATTTTATTTTTATCATCAAATGAAAGCGAATCATTGTTTGGAGAATATGTAAAAACAGCTTCTGAATTAGATAAACAAGGCAAGGATAATGATGTATGGGTTAAATATATAAGGTTTATGTCAAGTATCATAAAAGATATTTACAGCAAAATAAAAACTCAATATGATTATGACCTTAATATAGATACTGAGGAAATGGATTCTATATTAAAAAGAATCTCTAAAAATAATTATTCTGCAGATGAAATTAGTCCGGATATAGACGGTATTGATAATATAAAAGTTACTATAGGATTTGAGGAACTTCCTAGTGAAGTAAAAGATCCTGCTAAAAAATTAATAGAAATGTCTGGAATTGATGAAAATAAAGCTAAAAGTTTTATGAAATCTCTAAATGCATTTAGAAAATTGAGAGATAAATTTAGTACAGAAGACGATGTAAGAAAAATAAGAAGAGGTGTTACAACTGTATTCTTTGAAATATATAAAGAAATAGCAAAAAGAGCTATAATAAATGGGGAAAACAGCAGACTTGTAAAAATGTTTCTAAACTTCGGATATATGGACGATCAGCTGCTTACACCAAATCAAATAATGGATTTGTACGAAATTAAAGACAAAAGCAAAACAAAAAAAATAAATGTTTTCTATATAGACGAATGGCTTCAGAAAATATACGATAAAGAAGAACCGCCTTCTGTAAATGGATTTGGTCAGGACTACAGAGAAGCTTTAAGAGAATTAAAAAAACGAGGTACTATAAGCGATAAAGAACTTGAAGAGCATTGGGAAAGTTCTTCTAAAAGACTTGAGTATGAAGTTGAAAATATGATTGAAACTACTCATAGACTATGCTATGGTCAGGTTAGCGTATATTTCCCTATACTTCATAAAGATATGATTACAAAAGATTTTGAAAGAGCATTAATACGAAGAGATGTAATGGAAAAATCTATGAAAGATATTACAGATATAGATTTCTCTGCATTCTATAGAGAGGTATTATATAAAAACAAAGAATTAAATATAGAAAAAGAACTAGTTATGCAGGAAGTACTTCCTAATATAATACTTATGCCTACATTCGGTTCAAGAGCTATAATGTGGGAAGAACTTTCAAGCAGACAAAAAAACAGTACTGGAAGATTCTTATTCCCTATATTTACTTCAGAAGACTTAGAAGCTCTTCTTATACCTACAATCGGGGCATTCAGATGGGAATTATGCAAAACTATGCTTGGACCTGCTTGGAATGATATTACTCAGATGTCTATTACTTCTGAATACAGCGATTATGTTCAGTTCTATAAGAAAAATAGAAATTTGTCAGATGAAGCTAAAGAAAAATTAAAAATACAAATTAAAAAATGCAGAAACAATCTAAGAGAAGTATTTGTTTCAGACTACAACCTATGGATAAAATACGAAAGCAAAGGTATTATGCGTCTTAACAGAGTAGCAAGAGGTATATTATATAGACAAGTTCCTTTTGCTAAAAACATAAGAGAGGAACTAGCTAAACAGCCTATGTTCTCAGAGATAGCAAACAGATTTAAAAATATCAGAAGCAAAAAAGCTACAGAGCTTGAAAACAGATATTTTAAATTTACAAAAACAGGAAATCCTCTGCCTTATGAATTACAGCATCATATAGAGTTCTATAAAGATATGTAATAAGACAGTAAAAAATCGTACTAAATAAAAGGGCTTGAATTAATTTTCAAAGCCCTTTTTTATAAAACTTATATTAAGCATAATAAAAAAATAAATTAAAAATTGTTATATTGTTATACCTAGAAAAATTATACTAACATCATAGTAATTATAACATTTAAGCGAGCCTGACATAAAGGAAGCAGACTTAAAGTATTGCAGTAATTTCTAAAGTCTGGAAAAGCTGAATAAAAAAATTATGAAAAATTAATTATGAATTATGCAAAGAAAAAGAGGGAAATATATTTTTATACTGTTATTTTTACCAAATATATTAAAAATTATTCAAAAACAAATTTTCTTAATACACAAAATTACGGCTTTGGACAATTGATTGAAATTAATAATTTGTAATTATACTTGAAATATTCATAATAATAAAAATTATATAATTAATTCCGGAATTATGTTTGAAGCATTACACACAGAAATGGTATTTTCATAAAAAATATTAAATACATTGCTTATATATTTTTTTAAATTTTTACAGTAATTATAGTATTTATAAATTAATATTTATTATTTTTAATCTATAATAAAAAAACATAAAGATAAAACAATAAGTTTATACACCAATATATAATAATACAGTATATTACATATAAAAATTTAGCTTATATTAATAATATTACAATAATAAAAATATTATTTTCAAGCAAATTATTTTTTTTTCGATATTTAACGCAGGAATTATTAATACTAATATTCATAACTATACTTGCAAAAAAAGTCATAAATTGTTAAAATATATGCAAGTAATTATAGTTTGAAAAAAGAGTATTAAAAAATGAGACTTGACTATATAAGACCATTTACAGATGCCTCCAATGAAATACTTCAGAATTATCTAAAAAATGGTATCAAAACTAGCGATATAACTTTAAAAGGTGATTTTGTCAATGCTTCCGGTATTATAGCAATAGTAGCATTGTCAGAAGATATAGTCGGGCATTTTATAATTGATATGGAAATAGAAACAGCAAAAAAAATAGTTTCTATAATGAATGATAGTGAAGTAAAAGATATTGATAAGTTATCATTATCCACAGTACAGGAGCTTGTTAATTTAATAGCAGGACTTGCTGTAACAAAATTAGAAAAGGACGGATATAACGTTGATATATCGCCGCCTGTTATAATGAAAAGCAAGAATTTAGAAGTTTCGATAAGCGACTCGGAATTTCTTCATATAAAATTAGATACCTCTATTGGCGATTTTAATATATTAGTTGCCGTAGAATCAGAAAAGGAGTAAATAAATATGTCTGACATTAATACAAAAGAAGCTGATGGTATAAATGAATTTGGAAAGCCATACAAAGTTCTAATCGTAGATGACTCTGCATTCGTTGTTAAACAGCTGCAGCAAATTTTTGTATCTGAGCAGTACAATGTAGTAGGAACTGCATAAAACGGAGAGGAAGGCGTACTTATGTATAAAGAATACAAGCCAGACTTAGTAACTATGGATATTACAATGCCAAAAATGGATGGTATTACAGCTTTAACAAAAATAATAGAATATGATAAAAATGCCAAAGTAGTTATGGTTAGTGCTTTAGGTAAAGAAGATATGGTTAAAAAAGCCCTTCTAGCAGGTGCTAAAAACTATATTACAAAACCTTTAGATAGAAAAAAAGTTCTTGAACGTATTAAGATGGTTCTTACAAAAAATAAACAATAGTTTTTTTACTTATTCTGGAATAATTGATTTTGAATGAACTAAAACTAACTGATAAACAATTTGATCTATTTAGGGATTTTGTATATAGAGAAAGCGGTATATGTTTTAATGTTATTAATAAAATTATTTTAGAGTCACGCATTGCATCTTCTATGAAAGAGAGAAATCTTGATAAAGTAGAAGACTATTATAAACTTGTATCTTCTAACAAGGAAGAACTTAGAACTTTTTTAGATAACATTACTACAAACCTTACAAAATTTTTTAGAAATGAACCTAATTTCAAATTACTTAAAAATTATGTTCTGCCTAGAATATTAAAAACAAAAAAAATAGGCGAACAAATAAGAATTTGGAGTGCAGGCTGCTCTACCGGTGAAGAACCATACTCTATAGCTATAACTTGTTTAGAAACTCCGGGAGTTAGAGAGCAAGATATTAAAATATTTGCAAGCGATCTTTCTCTTAATTCTTTGGTTGCCGCCAAAGAAGGAAGATACGAAGCCCATAAAGTGGAAAATGTTCCAGAAGACTATTTAAAAAAGTATTTTGACAAACTGCCGTCCGGAGAATATGCAATAAAAAGTAATATAAAAAAACTTATTACTTTCGATTATCATAATTTAAGACATAGAGGCAGCCAGACAAATATGGACGTTATTTTTTGCAGGAATGTACTTATTTACTTTGATAATGAATCTGTAAAACTTACTGTCAATAGATTTTATGATATATTAAATGAACATGGATATTTATTTATAGGACACAGCGAATCTTTATTTGGGCTTGATACCAAATTTAAATTTAATAATATAGATAATTCCATAGTATACACTAAAAATTAGGAGTTTTTTTGATGTTTATGAAAAGAAATGAAAGTACGGAATCTAATTCTATTATAGGCGAAGGTTCATACTTCAAAGGAGAATTTACATTAAACGGTACTTTGAGAGTTGACGGCTGTTATGAAGGCGAAAAACTAGAAGTTGATAATGTATTTGTAGGTCAAACTGGAAAAATAAAATCTAATATAAAAACTGTATCTGCTGTTATTGAAGGTATAATTATAGGAAATATAGAGGCCAAAAACAGAGTTATGCTTATGCCTACAAGCAGAGTACTTGGAGAAATCAGAACACCTGAACTTATTATACAAAATGGTGTTATACTCGAAGGATTATGTATAGTTGCCCCAGACCCTCTTACTAATCCTAAAGAAACTATACTCTCCTTATATGATAACGGATCTGGAAATAATAACTAACGGATTATGTAAATATAATGCCTTATCTATATAATGTTGAAAAAAGAATTAGCATACATATTATCATAATAACCTTAATTGCTGTCCTAGGCATTATTGCAGTTGCTTATCTGTTTACCTCTAACTATATAGAAAAAAAAAGATTGAAATCTATTTATAATTATATGGCATTAGAGGACTACAATAATGCATCTTTTATATTTAATGAGCTTTATACTAAAAGACCATTAAATAAAAATATACTCATCACTGGAATAGATTTATACTATGATATACTAATAAGATCTGATAAAAATGATATTATTACTTCGGCAAGTCAAAATATTATACGATATGCTAAGCAGCTTTTATTAACTTCCAAATTTATAAAAAATAAAAAAATCATATATCAAAGACTCGGATACAGCTATCAAAGACTTGGACATGCTTATTATATTGATTCTTACAAAGCATATATAAATGCGGTAAATGACGGGGATAATAGAGTATCAACTACTATAGAACTATCAAAAATATGCTATGAAATAGGACTATATAAGGATGCTGTAAAATATTTGGAAGATGCTATTGACAGAGAAATAAGAGAAAACAGCGAAAAGTTTATCAATATGGAATTATACTATGAACTTGCTAATGCATATGAAGGGGATAAAGATTATACTAAAGCTATACAAATATTATCATCTATGGATGGTAAATTTAATAATAATTATATGCTGGAAGCAAGAACTTATTTCAAATTGGGAGAATTATACTACAGACAGGGACTATATAAAGAAAGTGAATTTTTTTACAAAAAGACTTTAGAGATAGATGACAAAAATCCAGATTTATATTATAGTATAGGAACATTATATTTAGAAACTAAAAGAAGAAATGAAGCTATAAAAATGTTTAGAGAAGCTATCAAAATAGATAATTCGTATAAGCCCGCTAGGGATATATTAAGGAGATTGTAATAAAAATGTTTAACTGGTTATATAATATGTTCTCAAGTGATATGGGAATTGATTTAGGTACAGCTAATACTTTAGTATATGTAAAAGGAGAAGGTATTGTTTTGGCTGAACCTTCTGTAGTAGCTATAGAAAAAAGTACGGGAAATGTTATTGCTGTAGGAAATGAAGCAAAAAGAATGTTGGGTAAAGTGCCTAACTCTATAGCAGCAATAAGACCTATGAGAGACGGAGTTATTGCAGATTTTGAAACTGTTGAAAAAATGATAAGATATTTTATAAATAAAGTACATAATAAAAGAACTTTAGTAAAACCAAGAATAGCTATAGGTATTCCTACTGGTATTACTGAAGTTGAAAGACGTGCTGTTAGAGAAAGCTGCGAACAGGCTGGGGCTAGAACTATATTTTTAATAGAACAGGCAAGAGCAGCAGCAATTGGTGCTGATATGCCTATTAATGAGCCGCATGGAAATATGATTATAGAAATAGGAGGCGGTACCACTGAGGTTGCTGTACTTTCGCTTGGAAGTATGGTAAGAAGTGCTTCTATACGTGTGGGAGGCGATGAGCTTGATGATGCCATTATCAAATACATGCAGAGAACTCATAACCTCTATATAGGTGAAAAAACTGCTGAAGAGATAAAAATAAATATTGGTCATGCTTATAAGGGCGATATATCAAAAACTATGGACATAAGAGGCCGCGATTCTGTATCCGGACTTCCTAAAACTCTTACAATTAACAGTGCAGAAATTAAAGATGCCATAGCTGATATATTGATAGAAATATTAGAAGCTGTAAAATCTGTACTTAATCAGACTCCTCCAGAAATTTCTGCTGATATTGTAGAAAGAGGTATTGTTATGAGCGGAGGTACTTCACTTCTTCCGGGTTTTACTGACTTAATATCTATGGAAACCGGAGTTCCAGTAATTCTTGCTGAAAGTCCGCTTACATGCGTCGCTATAGGATGCGGAAAGTTTATAGAAGAGACTAAAAACTTAAAAAACTATAGAAGATACTCTTAAAGTAGGAAAAGTTATAAAACTTTGATTAATATATCCGATACTCATAGGCGTGAAACTTTTTTTAAAACATAAACTTCTTACTTTGTACATTCTGCTAAACCTCATAGCAGCTATGCTTATGGTATTAAATAGAAGTAATTTTGCATTCAATTTACAGTCTATTTATGCACTTGGTGTATATCCTATTCAAAGTGCTACCAAAAGCGTTTCAAGAGCTTTTGTATACCTATATACAAGCATAACAGACATATTTACATTACAAAGTCAAGTACAGGTATTAAAAGACAGAATAGCAGAATTAAGCGGGGCTGCCTTAGAATACGAACAATTAAGTGCTGAAAATGACAGATTAAGAGCATTACTCAATGAAGCTCCTACCGATGAATATGCTTTGGAATATGCTGAAATAGTTTCTAAAGATCCTCAGAACTTCTACACTACTATTGTTATTAATAAAGGAAGTGCACATGGTATAGTGGTAGGAATGCCCGTAATATCATATCAAAATGGATACAAGGGCTTAGTGGGTAAAGTAGTTGAAGTAAGAAGATACAACAGCAGAATACTTTCATTAGTTGATCAAAGATCTCAAATATCTGTAATGCTTGAAAGCTCAAGAACTACTGGTATTATGGTTGGTCAAAGCCCTAAATCCACACAAACTCATCTTCAGTATATAGATTTGCAAATGGACGTTGAAGAAGGAGAGCGTGTAGTTACAAGCGGTATGGGAGGTGTTTTCCCAAAAGGTATATTAGTAGGAACTATATTCAAAGTAGAAAAGAAAAACTACGGACTTTTCCATGATCTCTATGTTGAGCCTGCTGTTAATTTCTCTACTTTGGAAAATGTTTATGTCATAAAAAAAGTGCCGGACCAAGAAATAATTATGCTTGCAAATGAAGAAGATGAAAATAATGGAGAGACAAAATAATGAAAAGGGTTATAACCGTTATTATTACAACATTAATACTTCTTTTAATACAGTCATCTCCAGCCTATGATTTAATAAGAGTAGCACTTGGAGCAAAGCCTGATTTACTTTTAATATTTTTAGTATTCATATCATTTAGGTATGGATCTTTTGACGGTATAATATATGGTTTTATTATAGGGCTTTTGCAAGATATAGTGTCAAGCGGTACATTTGGTTCTTATGCTATAATATTTTTAAACATAGGTTTCTTTGTTGGTTTCTTCAATACTAGAATATTCATCAAACAAATTGCCGCTGGAATATTCGTAACTTTAGTTGGTTATTTAATAAAAATTATAGCCTTATTTTTAGTAACTTCTATATATTCAGATCTTTCAAATGTTGCTGTATTGATAAGAGCTGAACTTTTAGTGGGACTTCCTCTTACTGTTATACTATCCTCACCTGCTTTTATACTATTTGAAAAAGCAGCTCCTATAATATACGATAAACAAGGCATACACGTTGATGACAGCACAACAAAAGAATACAGCGAGTAATAATTATGTCTTCAAACTCTGAAATTGAAATAAAAGCATATGTTAGAGACTTTGACTCTGTATTAAATTTCCTATACAAAAATTCTAAATTCAAAAAAAGATATTTTAAAAAAGATATTTACTATGCAAAAGAAAGTGATATAAAAAATAAAAATATAAAAACTAGCGGCTGCATAAGACTTAGAATAGAACATGGCGGATATACATTTTGTTCTAAAGATAGGGTATTAATTGACGGTGTAGAAGTTAACGAAGAGAGAGAATTAAAAGTAAGCAAAAAAAAAGCAAGATTTATTATTAACTTTTTATTTCAAATTCAAAAATACAAAGAGTATGTTAGAAAAGAAAAAAAAGGCTATGCTTTCATATATAAAAATGCTTTGGTAGAAGTTTCAAAAATAAAAAATTTGGATAATTTTATAGAAATTGAATTCTTAAACTCTGATAATTCCGTAGAAGAACAAGTATCAAAATTGAAATCAATATTAAATGAAATAGGTATAGATGAAAAAGATATAGAAACAGAAGCCTATATTAATTTACTTTCAAAATAAAAATATAATGCTTATTATTTTGAAATAGATAGTATATGATAGTATTTTTATATCAAATACCTATTATATGTGATAAAGTATTATTGCTATATAATAAAAAATCTAATATAATTGTTTATTATACAAATAAAACAAATAAAATTATAAAGATTAACATATGATAAAAATTATTTTTACTTTAGTAGTAATACTATCATTAAATGCTATTATATACTCTCAAGAAAGCAATACTTTAGAAAATAAAATGAATAATTATACACAAAAAGTAAAAATGAAGTGGGAGTTTAATCCATTAAAAAACTATGAAACAGACCGCTATTTTTCAGGCTGGCTGGATCCTGATGCTTACAGCAGCAGATTTTGGCTTGGAGATATATTTAATATAGAGCAAATGTATAATAATAATAATTTTAATTTTGATAAGATGGATTTTTATTATCAGCCTACACTTGCAACTGAACTTACACCAATAGCATTTAAATATAATGAAGTACATAGATTTAAAATAGGTGTAGGATATTTAACTCATTTCTTTTTATCAAAATACAAGAAAGGCTATGATCAATATTACGGACAAAGCCTTATGTACGGCACTTATATGCAGGTAGAAGTTTTTTTTGATTATATATTTAATAATACTTTTAAATTAAGATTTAGTCCGTTAAGACATATATGTGCTCATATAAGCGGGGATATACTTGGAGATGAAAAATTATACAATAGAGAAAAAGAGGATTTTAAAGATTCAGGATTTGAACAAATGCATATATCAGCATACTATAAATACGGCTGGTTTACATTTTACGGAGGCATGAATTTTGCTATAACAGGCTTTGATAAATCAAACATTGTAAACTTATTCACTACATTTGCAGGAACTGATTTTAGAGTACCTATATGGGGAGAAATAAGTTTTATAACAGGTATTTATTTTGGAGTAAACTATGATTTAATAAATAATATTTCAAGATATGCAAATGGAGAAAGATACCATATAAATAAACGTTATACAGAATGGATACCTGAAATAAGCGTAGGAATAGGATTTGAAATTTACAGAATTATCATAGGGCTAAAATATAATTATGCCCGTTCAAAACAGCTATACTCGTACAAAACCATGGAAAATAAAATAGGACTCGATATAAGCATTTATTTGTAAAAATTATAAAAACAGTATAAAATAAAATTATGAAACATATATTAATATTATTTTTTATGATATCATCATATTCATCACTGCATGCTTATGAACTAAGGCTTCATTTTTCCAGAGGATATATTTATAATGATATGCTTTATGCTGATGTAGATACTGGGTTTAATAATGAAGTTTACAGAAATATAAAAAGATATATAGATAATGGTATTATAGTATTTATTAATTTTAGAATAGATTTGGTTAATAAAAACTGGTTTATTGACAGTAATGTAAGAGAAATATATTTATACAGAAAAATATATTATGACTTTTTTACAAGAGAGTATGTTGTATTAAATTCTGAAACTATGCGTGAAATAAGAAATACTAATCTTCAAGTTTTAATGAAAAATGTTTATTCAATTAACAGAATAGAAGTAATTAATATAAATAAATTAAATCAAAAAAATAATTTTTTCTTTAAAACAAGATTGTCGATTCAGTTTCAAAATGCCTATCCGTATTTATCTGTATTTTTTAATATTATAACACCAATACAGTATAGAATAAAATGGCTGAAATCTAAAGAATTTAATATAAAAGAATTATATTATAACAATATGCAGGCTATTATTTATAATTAAAAATCCGATTTATAATAGAAAATTAATTTTTTATATTAGGAGTATTAAAATGCGTTTTTATGCTGGCGTTTTTATAGCTCTCTTTTCATTTTTTACACAATTATTATTTTCTCAAAATAATGAAAGAGACGAAATAGTAAAATGGGCTAATTATTATATGAATAAACATTATAAATATAATCAAAGCGATACTATTACTAATCCTTTTACAAAAGAAAAGAAAAAAGTTAATTTTGACTGTTCCGGATTTGTAGGAGCAGTTTACTTTACAGCTATTGAAAAACCAAGTATAAAATTAAGCGGCTCTACTGCAAATATATTTTATCTCTTATCAAAAGAAAATAAAACTTATAAAAATACTCTTCCAAATATAGGAGATATAATATTTTTTGACGGCACTACATCAACAGATAAAAAACTTACTCATTCTGGTATAGTAATAAATGTTGATGAAGATGAAACAATTACTTATGTACATTCAAGTACAAGCAAAGGTCCTATTTTAGGATATATGAATTTAAAATATCCGGATTTGGCAAGAAAGGACGGAAAAGTAATTAATAGCTATCTTAGAGGAGGCAAAGCACCTTATTCTTTAGCCTCTTATTGTTTTAATAGTTACGGCACTATTTTTGAAAAGCCGAATTAAAATTTAATAATAAATGATAAAATAAGAATATTGTAAACTGTATTGACTTTTTGCTGATATCTTATAAAATAATTTTCTATTATAAGAGTGTGTTTTATGCGTTTTTATATTGCTATATTAATATTATTTATAACGTTATTATCTTCTGTATCATTCGCTCAAACTTACGGCTATGATAAAGAATATCAAAAGCAGCTTAAAGAAAGCGGTGTAGAGATAACAGATAAACAAAAGGAACAAGTTAGGGAAGATATAAAAAAATGGGCTAACTTTTACCTAAATAAACATTATGAATACAATGAAAAAGCTCTGCTCACTCACCCAAATTCAAAAGAGAAAAAAACTTTCAATTTTGATTGTTCAGGTTATGTAGCGGCAGTTTATTGGACTTCAAATATAGCAGTATTTGAAAAGCAGGCTATTTTGGATTCTGGAGGCGTAAAAACTATATATGCCACTTTGTCAAAATACAAAAAAATATACAGCGGAGTGCTGCCTAATGTAGGCGATATAATAATGTTTGACAGAACTACATCAGATACAAAAAAACTCACACATGCAGGTATAGTAATAGATATAGATGAAGATGATACTGTAACTTATATTCATGCCTCAACAAGCAAAGGTCTTGTTTTAGGTTATATGAACTTAAAATATCCAGACCTTGCTAGAAAAGACGGCAAAATAATAAACAGTTATCTTAAAAGAGGCGGAGGAGTTGATGCTTTAGCTTCTCACTGTTTTAATAGTTATGGTACTATATTGGACATACCAAAAAATAATTAGTAAATATTGTTAATTTATTTATAAAACTTTTATAAATAAATACAAAAGATAAATTGGAGAATACATGAACAATAACAGTAAAAAGAACAAAAACAATAGAAGACAATCTATACCGCAGTCTGGCGGAGGCGGAAATCAAATAATCATTATACTGCTTCTTACTATGGTAGTAGTAATGGCTATAATGTATTTCCAAAAATCACCTCAGGTAAAAGCTGAGGAATGGGATTATTCTACTGTAGTACAAAAAGTTAAAGAAGGGGTTGTTAAAGAGGTAACTATAGTAGATCAAAACATAAGAAATGGAAAGGCTATTGAAACTGTTAATGGTAAAATAACAGAGATAAACTTCTACTCATATATACCTTTTACAGCAAGCGGTTTTGTTAATCTGCTCATAGAAAATAATGTAAAAGTAAGAGGTGAAGCTGAAAAACCAAGTTATCTAAGTCTTATACTTGTAAACTTGCTTCCAATACTATTAATAGGATTTTTACTTTGGTTTTTTATGTTCAGGCAGGTTCAGGGTTCTAATAACAGAGCTATGAGCTTTGGTAAAAGCAGAGCAAGACTTCTTACTAAAGAAGATGTAAAAGTAACTTTCAAAGATGTAGAAGGCTGTAAAGAGGCTAAAGAGGAATTACAGGAAGTCGTACAGTTTTTAAAAGATGCAAGCAAGTTTACAAAACTAGGTGCTAAAATACCTAAAGGCGTACTTTTAGTAGGTCCTCCGGGTACTGGTAAAACTTTACTTGCTAAGGCTGTTGCAGGCGAGGCTAATGTTCCTTTCTTTAGTATGTCTGGTTCTGAGTTTGTTGAGATGTTTGTAGGCGTTGGAGCTTCAAGGGTAAGAGACTTATTTGAACAGGGAAAAAGATCTGCTCCTTGTATCATATTTATAGACGAGCTTGATGCTGTAGGAAGAACTAGAGGTGCAGGATATGGCGGCGGTCATGACGAAAGAGAGCAGACATTAAACCAAATGCTTGTTGAAATGGACGGTTTCAATACTGATACTAGAATCATAATATTTGCTGCTACTAACAGACCTGATGTACTTGACCCTGCTTTGCTTCGTCCGGGAAGATTTGACAGACAAGTTGTTGTTGATTTGCCGGACGTTAAAGGAAGAGAAGGAATATTTAAAGTGCATGTTTCAAAAATACAGCATGATCCTTCTATAGACTTGTATCATTTAGCTAGAGCTACTCCGGGTTTTTCTGGGGCTGATATTGCTAATATGGTTAATGAAGCTGCTTTAATTGCTGCTAGAAATGATAAACCAAGAGTGGAGCTTTCTGATTTTGAAGAGGCTAGAGATAAAGTTATGATGGGTCCTGAAAGAAGAAGTATTTTGATAAGCGAGAAAGAAAAATTAAATACAGCCTATCATGAAGCAGGACACACTTTAATGGCAGTTCTTCTTCAAAACACAGACGCTTTACATAAAGTTACTATAGTTCCTAGAGGAAGAAGCTTAGGTGCTACTTGGACTTTGCCTCCAGATGGAAGATATACGCTTCAGAGAAAAAAAGCTATTGATGAAATGTCTTTGCTTCTTGGAGGACGTGTTGCCGAAGAGTTCAAATTTGGAGAAGATTCTGTTACTACTGGTGCTTCTAATGATATAGAAAGAGTTACTGAGCTTGCTAGAAGAATGGTATGCGAATGGGGTATGAGCAGACTTGGACCTATATCGTTCGGACAAAAAGAACAGCCTATATTTTTAGGTAAAGAAATAGCAAGACATAAAGACTACAGCGAAGAGACTGCTCAGAAAATAGATGAAGAAGTTCATAAGTTTGTAATGAAAGCATACGAAAGAACTAAAAAATTAATAGCTGAAAATGCTGATAAGTTTGAGGCTTTATCAAGAGAATTATTTGAAAAAGAATCTCTCGATATAGAAGATATAGAGAGAATATGCGAAGTAAAATTGGATAAAGTTAAAGACAAATTAGTTTATGCCGGTAAAGATCCTAAAAGGGGAACTGATGAGCTTGAAGATCCTTCTGCTTATCAGGAGGGAGAAGTAAAAAGCGTTAAAGAAGAAGTATTTAATTCGCCTCTTAAAGTGAAAGAAGAAAACAAAGAAGAAGTAAAATCAATAAAAAAATCTAGTGTAAAAAAAGTAACTTCTTCTAAAAAGAAAAAAACAACTGAAGAATAAAAACAAATATTTCTAAATATAAAAGCCATAGTATAAAAACTACTATGGCTTTTTTAATTGCTTAAAAACTATTAAAGACTACAGAATAAAAGAATTTAATTTTTTTATTAATCTATTCTACCCGCCCGCCCACCCCCAAATCTATTCTTTTAATAAACAAAATTAAAAAACTAGAAGTACCAATTTAATAAGCACTTCTAGTTTACTTTTACAAAAACAATATTCTAATTTCAATAAGAATTAATTTTTTATTATATCATTATAAGATTTAAAGCCATAAGAAGCCTCAGCATTCTTTACAGCATTGTTAATAGCCCTTCCCATAACTATTGCAGCAAGAGTTCCAACAGAATCCAAACTAGCATTAATATCTCCTACACTCATAGCATAAATACTGTCGCCGTCTACTGTAGTATGCACTGGTTTTATAGCCCTAGCAAAGCCATTATGTGCCATAGAAGCTATTTTTCCCATTTGGGACTTTGTAAACTTGGCATTGGTAATTACAGCTCCTATTGTAGTATTTGTAACTATATTGTTATTAGAAGTAAAAGATAAATTATTATTCTGCGTTATTTTTATAAGCTCCTTTTCAGAACTTCTAAACCCGTCTTTATTTTCATTGAGAAGACCTGCAATCATTTTTCCATTATCATAATCATAAATATCTCCGAAGGCATTAACAGATACTATAGCCCCCACCTTAACATCATCAACTTGAACGGCATAAAAACCAAGTCCAGACTTCATAGCATAATCAGCACCTAGTATTTTTCCAACACTGGCACCTGTACCAGCCCCGTAATTACCCATTTTAGGATTATTTTTTTCAGAATCAATACAAGCCTCATAAGCCATATTTATATCAGGACGCACTTTATAATCCCCAACACGCAAATCAAATATACAAGACTGGCAAACTAAAGGAACCTTTGTAACCCCAACATCAAAACCAATATTTCTCTCTTCTAAATATTTCATAACGCCTCCGGAAGCATCAAGACCGAAAGCACTTCCTCCGCTTAAAAGTACAGCATGTATAACTTCCGCAGAAGCAAATGGTTTTGTTAATTCGCTTTCTCTGGAAGCAGGTCCTCCGCCTCTAACATCTAGTCCAGTAACAGCACCTTTCTCGCATATTATAACTGTACATCCTGTTGCTGCTTCTTTATTTTGAGCATTGCCTATTTTGATATTTTCTATATCTGTTATTTTTATCTCTTTCATAAAATATGTCCTAATTTTATTTAATTGTTTTTATAATATATGGCGATATTATATACTAAATTGATATAATTGCATAATTTTTTTAGTTGACAAAAAAATTAAAAGTTGTATACTTACGCTAAGTAGAAATATTATTGGGCATTTTTATAACTTTATTATATATGCATCAATTTTGGAGTATTTAATAATGAAATATCTAAACATTAAAAAATATTCTTCTTCTATCAATGAAGTATCATACCACACATTAGCTCTATTAAGGTGATAGAGTACCTCTTTATTTTATCAAATAAAAATTAATTATTTTTTCTTTCTTAATAACATAAAAAATAATTGATAATATTCATAAAACTTAAAATAAACAAAACATATTAATAGATTATTACTTTAAGTATTAATTTATCATTAAAGGAGTACATTATGACTGGTTCATGGCTTATGGATTATTTTATTTACGGCTGTATAATACTTATGATAGTGCCTATTGCCGCATGCATCTTAAGAGCTTTAAAAAATAGTAAAAAAAATTAAAAGATAGTTATTTAGGAGATAATAAAAATGATTACAAATTGGATTATATTGATAATTTCTTCTATTGCCCTCATAGCAATAGGTTACTGGTCGCAGTTAAAAATTAAAGAAGGAGCTTCAGAGGGATTTTTATTAGGAGCTAAATCAATAGGTGCTTTTGTTGGGGCAGGCACTTTGATGGCTACAGGCTACAGCGGCTGGGGATTTATAGGCTCTCCGGGTACAACTTATGCATACGGAGCTATAGAAATATTTGCTAATTTCTTCTTTGCCCCTGCTATTACTTTCGGAACTTTATTTTTTGCAGGATTTATGAGAAACAGAGCCGAAGAAAGCGGCGGTTTTACTGTGCCAGAATATATTGCTAAAACTCATCATGGCAGCGATAAACAAAAAAGAATAGTTCATGGTTTCGGAGGAATTGCTACTTTTGTATTTTTATCTGTTTATATAATAGGTCAAATAAGAGCTATAGGTTTGGTTGGATCTCAATGGCTTGGAATATCTGAACATACTGCTTCAATTATATTAATGATTGTAATAATTATATTTACTGTTCAAGGCGGGCTTTTAGCTGTTGCTATAACTGATACTATAATGTGTATAGGAATGTTAATTGCTTCTGTAATAGTTTATTTAACTATTGTAAAAGATATACCTATGCTTGAGCTTATTCAAAAAGTAGGAGAAATAAAACCAGAGTTTATTAATCCGGAAACTTCTGTTCCCTACGGAAATGCTAAATACAGTGTATTTTTAGTTTTTATATATGCATTTTTATTTACTACAACCCTACCCTATATGTCTGTAAGATTTTTATCATTTAAGAAAAATGTTAATATACCTTTAATGTCTTTATATATGGCACCTATGGGTATAATATTAAGTTTAGTACCTATAGCAGGACTTTATATGTTTTATAAAAATCCTAATCTACAAAACCCAGACAGTGCTATGCCAGTATTTTTAACAACATATCTTCACCCTGCAATAGGAGGAATGATAATACTATTTATATTATTTGCCATGCTTTCAACTATAAGTTCTGTTTTGCAGGCTTTAGCCTCTTCGCTTTCGCATGACTTGGTAGTATCTATTACAAATAAGCCAGAAAAAAGCAGTCCTATGACTAACAGACTTGGTGTAATATTTACTGGTATATGGGGACTTATACTTACATATCTTGCCCCTCAGGGAATGCTTAATAAAATAGCGTATATAGGAACAGGAGGACTTATAGCCATGTTTGTAGGTCCTATAATGATGAGAACTATTGTAAAAGCTAATATTACATCTGCCCTTTTATCTATGATTATAGGTTTGATAACAAGCACTATATTTATATTAAAACTTAATATAGGCTGGGTAGAAGCTCCTATATTTGCAGGGCTTATAGGTTCTGGGGTTTATGTAGTATATGGTTTTATAGCTAATGGTATGAAAAGAGTACCTGAAGAAGAAAAAATAAAAGATAGTAAAAATAACATTCAAAATAATAATAAAAAAATAAAAGAAGCTGAAGATACTATATAAAAAACATATTTACGATATATAAAAAATTAAGCAGATGTAAGTTTAATGCCTACTTCTGCTTAATTTTATTTTATAAATGTATTATCAATTTTTTGTCTATACTTATTCAAAGTTTTTATCTTTCGTATATGCTTCTCGAAAGTGAAAGTGTAAAAATAACGCTAAATAGCACCAATTAAATAAATTATTAAATTTTGTCTTATATATATCCTTTGGCAGCGAAAGACTGCATATTTATATACTAAAATAATAGTTTGTACAACATGTAAAACATCATATTTATAATTTTAAACATTAAATAATTTTATATTTAATGTTGTCAAGTAGTTTTGAAACAAGTCTAATAAATAAAAAAATCTTAATTTTTAATTATTTATTATAATTTTCTGTAAATTCTAGGCTTAAAATGATAAAAAAATTTGTTTAACTATAAGCATATAAATAATAATTAATAAATAACGGAGTTTTTACATGCATACAAAAATATATTCAGAAGCTCTTTACGGAATAGAAGGAATACCTATTGTAATAGAAGTTAATATATCAGAAGGACTGCCTAAATTTGATGTTGTAGGGCTTCCAGACCAAGCAGTTAATGAGGCAAAAGAAAGAGTAATAGCTGCAATAAATAACAGCGACAGATTTTTTCCTCCAAAAAGAATAACTATCAACTTAGCACCTGCCGATATAAAAAAGACTGGAAGCATGTATGATTTGGCATTTGCTTTGGGAATACTATCATCAAGTGCTCAGGTATTTTTTTCAGATTCTATGGAAGAGACTATTATATTAGGAGAGCTTGCTTTAGACGGAAGTGTGAGAGAAGTAAAGGGAATATTTTCAATGCTTTTAAATGCTAAAGAACTTGGAATAAAAAATGCCATTATACCATTTAACAATATGGAAGAAGCTAATATAATAGAAGGTCTTAATCTTTATCCAGTAAAAACACTTAAAGAAGCAATAGATGCAGCCGAAGGAAAAAAGGCTTATATAGTTTCAGAAGGAAGATTTAATTTTGATACTTCTGATGATGAAACAATAGACTTTTCAGATGTTAAGGGGCAGGAATATGCAAAAAGAGCCGCAATGATAGCCGCTGCCGGCGGACATAATTTTATAATGATAGGAGCTCCCGGATGCGGAAAAACTTTAATAGCAAAAAGAATACCTACAATACTCCCGCCTCTAACATTTGAAGAAGCATTAGAGGTAACAAAAATATATTCTTCTTACGGACTATTGTCAAAAAATATGCCTATAATAAAAAAACGCCCGTTTAGAATACCTCATCATACTTCCTCTTATGTAAGTCTTGTAGGAGGAGGAAGAAATATAAAGGCTGGAGAAATTACACTAGCACATAATGGAGTTTTATTTCTTGATGAGTTTGTAGAGTTTCAAAGCTCCGCACTTCAAACATTAAGAGAGCCTATGGAAGAAAAAACTATAACTATAAGCAGGGCAAACGGCAGTATTTCTTTTCCTGCCAACTTCACATTAATCGCTGCTATGAATCCATGTCCATGCGGTTATTACGGAGATGAAAAACATACTTGCAGATGCTCTGATATAGCTAGAAAAAAATACATCGCCAAACTTTCAGGACCTATACTAGACAGAATAGACATATCAATAGAGGTGCGTGCTGTTGATTATAATAAAATGACTTCAAAAGCTGATGGGGAAAGTTCTAAATCTATGCGAAAAATAGTTACAAAAGCAAGAAAAATACAGGAAAAACGATTTAAAGAAAACTCACTTAAAATATTTTCAAACTCTTCTATGGGGATAAAAGACACTGAAAAGTTCTGCATATTAGACGATAAAGCAAAAAATTTACTTAATCTCGCTATGGAAAGATTTTCAATGAGTGCAAGAAGCTATAATAAAATATTAAAAGTATCAAGAACTATAGCCGATTTGGAAGAAAAAGAGATTATAGGGGTAGACCATATAACAGAAGCACTACAGTACAGGTTTAACTTGAATTAATTACAATTTATAATAGACTTGTTAAAAAACAATTGAAATATAATTTTTATAAGTATTTTTATTTCTTATAAAAATATATAATAAATGTATTATATGTTTAATACAAATAAGACCGCAGGTAAATACGGCAAAATAAAAATTATATCTATATTTTAAAACTAGTCTATTATATTATTTATTTTAAATACAAAATTAATGTATTTTTCACACACTTTTTAGAAAAAAATATATTATTTGGAAATAATGCTTTAAGAACATACCATATATATGTAATTTTAACCATTTTTAATATATTTAGGTTGATATATATTAAATATATGTTATCATAACATATATAGGACTTTTATATGGATATGGTATGAAAATTGTATCTGGCAGATTCTTCTCTAAATCTGAATTAAGAAATAGAATATTAAGAGATGTTATTATATCAATATTGTTCTTATTTATAGTTTTTTTGGTATATATACAAATGAGAAGCCCTATACCTATTAAATTTATTTTTAAATCCCTATTTCAGGACGTAAAAACTTCTATTGTAGAAGAATATTCCAAAATATTTTACCCTACATACTACTTCTCTATGCAGATGACGCCCATATTTGATATAGTAAATCAAGCTCCAGAAGCATATAAAATACTTATAACCAATTTTTTTCCAAAGCATCAGTTTATAGAAAAAGCTGCTATGAAAGTAGGAAATAATTATATGTCTATAACCAAAGAAGGAAACGGATATAAGGTTGTAGGACATATTGTAACCAACAGTACTGAAAGCAATCAGTATGCTTCTGTACCTTTTGAACAATTAAGTATAGATTCTTTCTATGTAAAAGATGGAAAGCCTTATATACATTTAATATACATAGCAAATGAAAATATAGCATTTGAATATATATCTCAGTTTAACGTTAATTTTAATGATATTGAGCTTAAAAACATAGAAAACATTTATGCATATCTAGTAACTGGAAACAGTAAAATTACTTTCCCAGTATCATACAACAGTACAAACAGCAATACAAATAATAATATAACAGCACTTGATTACAATGCTATAGCCGATATTATGACTAAAGAATTTAACGGTACTAATGAAGACATGATAAAAGTATATTATAAAGATAATGTATATTGGGGATATAAGGGTTCATTCTCTGTAGCGGACAATAATATAGAAATAGGCATCATCATACCAGAAAAAGCACTTATAAATAAAATACAGGTTCCTATCATACTATTCTTAATAGTATTTATTGCTGTTAGTGTAATACTTGTTGTTATATTAGCAATACACTATATTAGAATTATAGAGGACCTTAAAAGAAATCACATGAATATAAAGAAAATTATTGAAGAAGGCGAAAACACTAATGTAGAGTTCAAATCCAGCCTGAGATATGACAGCAATACCGAAAAGATTAATAAAGCATTAGAAGAAGTAATCATGAAATCAATAGCTGCATTCAGCAATACAGAGGGAGGAAGATTATTTATAGGCATATCAAATGACGGTGAAATATTAGGGCTTGAACATGACTATAGTACATTAAAACAGGCAAATAGAGATTTCTTTGAGCTTCATTTAAGAACGCTTATTGAAACCTATTATGGAAATGCTTTCTCTGCTGAGGGAATAAGAATTGATTTTGTTACTGAAGATGAAAAAGATATATGTATAGTTTATATTAGAAAGGGAAGGGAGCCTGTATATACTAAAATTACAAATAAACAAGGGGCAAAAGAAGAGAAATTCTATATACGTGTAGGAAACTCTTCAAGAGAAATAGCTAATGCCAGCGAAATAATAGCTTATGTTAAAAAACATTTTAAATAATTAAGTGTTTTATGTATCTAACTTGACTATTTATAATTAATACCATATAATAATTATTATTATTAATAATAAAGGAGTGTTTATATATGTCTGTATATGATAGTATTATAATAGGCGGAGGTCCTGCTGGTCTTTCTGCTATGCTGTATTTGGGCAGAGCTTTAACAAACTCGCTTCTAATAGAGAAAAAAGGAGCTGGCGGGCAGATGATGAGTACCGACACTGTTGAAAATTACCTAGGCTTTCCAGAAGAGATAAGCTCTTTTGAACTTGTTGCCAAAATGCAGCAGCATGCTGAAAAGTTTTCTAAAAACGAAATAGTTTATGATGAAGTTATAAAAATAGAAAATATAAAAGAAAAGATAAAAAAAGTTATCACAGCTGACGGAAAAACTTATGAAACAAAAACAATAATACTTGCTATGGGAGGCTTTGCTAAAAAATTAGGAACTAAAGGCGAGGATACTTTCTCAGCAAAAGGAGTTTCATACTGTGCTACCTGTGACGGAGCTTTCTACAGAAATAAAACTGTTGCTGTAGTAGGCGGCGGAAACAGTGCTTTTGATGAGGCTTATTTTCTTACAAGATTTGTTAATAAAATATATTTAGTTCATAGAAGAAAAGAGTTTAGAGCTGAACCTATAAACGTAAAACATTTAACAGATACTGGAAAGGTAGAATATGTACTTGATTCTGTTATAGATGAAATTTGCGGAGACAGTAAAGTTACAAGCATAAAAATAAAAAATGTAGCAGACGGAAGTATTCATGAACAGGCTTTAGACGGAGTATTTATATTCGTAGGACAAGAACCTGCTACTCATTTCTTAAAAGATACTGGAATAGAATTAAAAGAAAGCGGTCATATAGTTACAAATATGTCTACAATGGAAACTAATATTGAAGGCGTATTTGCATGCGGAGATTCTGTATTCAAGCCAATACGTCAGGTTGCCAATGCCGTAGGAGAAGGTGCTGTTGCTGCCGTAAGTGCCACAAATTATCTAAACAAAGCATAATTAACATTAAAAAATAATAAACTAATAAATAAATGAGCATAACTTAAAAAATTATGCTCATTTATTTTTTAAAATATCTCTTATAACATTAGCTCTCATTTCATCTATATTTTTATAATAATTGCTTTTTTGGTATAACTGCTTTAAATGTCCGCTTCTTCCAGCCGCTATAATATAATATAAAGTATCAAGCTCTAAATCCTCAAGTATACCATAATCAATACCTACTCTAAGCCATAAACTGTACTTTATAAGCTCTTTATATTTAAGAGTTCTTGCTGATAATAATATTGCTCTGCTTCTGTATATTCTGTCTTCAATTTCTATTCTATCTAATTTTTTTATTCTGCTTCTTATTTTTTTTTCTTTTTCCGATATTTCTTTAACTTTTTCAATAATACCGTCAAGTATAAACTTCTCAGTAACCCCTATCATAATATTATTTTTTATATACATAAGCCCGTTTTTTATACTAGCTTCAAAACCCATTTTGGCACATTCATTAATAAAATAATCTATATTATCAGGAGTTTTCCAAATAAGACAAGGTATAGCCAAACATACATTTACACTCATAGCAGTACCTATTATATCAGGAGAACTTGTTAAAAATCCGAACTTCTTATCATAAGCAAAATCTATTTTTTTATCTAATTCATTTTCTATCTTATACGCCCTATTAAAACAGTCCTCAAGCTCTAATCCCCTTGCTATAGTCTGTATTTCTAAATGTTCATTAGAGTTTATCAGTAAAGATAAAGATTGATTTATATCCGTATATAATGAAGCATTAACCAAATTTTTATTTCTTGGTATAGTAAGATTTTCTATCAGTATTCGTATATTCAAAGGAGGCTCATTAACAAGTTTTATATATTCAAAATTATGATTTAAATCTTCTATATTTGTTCTTAAAATTGTTTCAGTTTTAGTAAAATCATCTTTATCCATATGATAAAAAAATCGGATATTATCCGCATTTCTATAAATTGAAACTTTTGAATATAATACTATATTATCATCATTTCCTTTCTGATATATCCAATTTGCTATGCTGTTATTAACGGACATCTTTTTTTTCGCTCTTAGTTTTTTTAGATATTAGATCATGCTGAAGAGTTTCAAGTTTGTCTCTTATTAAAGCAGCCTCTTCAAAATTTTCTATTTTTATTAACAGTTCTATTTTTTCTTTATACTCTTCTATTTTTAATTCTATATCTCTGAAACTTAAATTTTTATTAGATATTTTACCTATATGTTTATTCTCTCTATGTATTTTTTTAACAGCTTTAGACAAATCAGATTTTAAATATTCATAGCATTTAGGACAGCATACCGCCCCTGTTTTCAAAAAGTCTTCCAAAGAATAACCGCAGACTTTGCATACTTTATTAGAATTAGCAACTTTCTTCTTTTTCTTTTTTGAAGGAAGAGATCTGTAATTAGGAAACACTGTATCAATATTATCAAATTCAAGCTCAAGACATTTTTCCATAATATTGCCGTTAATCTCGCATTCTTTACATATATTTATCTGATGACGCTCATTACCTATAATTTCCTGAATATGTAATACAGCCTTCTCTTTACCGCATATATCGCATTTCAAAATATATAAACCCCTAAATAACTTAGTTGCAAAATTTTATCATTTAATAAAAAAAAAAGCAAATAATTTACATACTTTTACTTCAATTTAATAAAAATATTCAAGTCATCTTTGCTTGTAATCTTTATATTGTTAGATGAACATAAAACTATTTTTACATTTCCAAAATATTTACTGTATATTTCAGCATCATCTGTAGCTAGATTGGCATTTTTATCATTGATGTATTTTTCAATAGCTGTCATATAATTATCAAATTTAAATCCCTGAGGCGTAGCTGCCCTATAAAGGTATGTTCTGTCTATAGTCTCTATTATATTATTATTATCATCAGCTTTTTTTATGGTATCAACAACCTTTGAAGCTAATATTGCAGCATTATGCTCCAATACAGTATCATATAAAGATTTTATTTCTTTTCTGCTTACAAGAGGTCTAACCCCATCATGAATAAATACATAATCAGTCTTTATATTATCTTTTATAAAAACAACAGCATTATATACCGAATATACTCTCTCACTTCCGCCTTCTATGTAGTACATATTTTTTTTTGCTTTTTCTTTTATACTCTCTTCTTTTTCTATATACTTTTTTATATTTTTTATCTCATCTTTAGAACTTACCAATACAATATTATCAAAATTAAATTTAAGCATATTTATTAAAGTATGTATAAATATTGGCTTATTATCTACTTTTATGAACTGCTTTTTTACTTTACCGCCGAAACGTTTGGAATTTCCAGCTATTAATAATACTAAAGTTGTATTCATAAATATTATATCTCTTTATCATTTTCTTTATTTTTATTTTTTAAATTTTTTCTTTCTTCTTTTAACTTTTCTATTTCTGCCTTTCTTTCATCTCTAAGTTTATGTCTTGCTTCTCTCCTAGCCTGAACTTCCTCTTTCATTTTCAATTTTTTCTCTTCTTTTTCTCTTTTTCTATTTTCATTATATTCTTTTCTTTCCTGATTTATCTTATCTCTTTTTTCTTTTATCTCTTCAAGCTGCATCTTCCATTCAGCTCTTTCAAGTCTTCTCATCTCTTCTCGTTTTTTAGCCTTTTCCTCTCTCTCCTGCATCTTTTCTATTTTTTCTATTTCTTTTTCTCTAAATAGTACAAGTTTTACAGGGTCTTTTATTTTGCTCAATTTATTTCTCATCTTCTGAATATAATCTTTTCTTTTACCGATATTTTTAGGAAAAAGCTTAGCACCCAAAGAATCTATAAAAAGCCTTGTCCTTAAAACAACACTATTTTGAGTTTTCAAATTAATAACAGATACCCAAGGAACTTTTGATATAATAATAAGTGCTATAACTCCAGACATAGTATTAGAAAATAAGTTCCCCCAAAATACAGCCCAATATGATAAATACTTTGTAGTTACAATAATAAATATAAACCTTAAAAACCATATCCTAAGTATACTAATTATAAGAGGAACCCTCGTTCTTCCAAGTCCTATTAAAGCACCCTGCACAACCATAGTAATACCAAAACCTAATACACCTAATGCAAATATAGGCAAAGCTCCATTAGCAACATATAAATCTTCAGCCTCCCTAGTAAATAGTATAGTGATATAAGGAGTAAGAGGTATAACAATGGCTATAAGTATAATGGCTGTAACGGCACTTAATAACATACCTGTATAGCATGACTTTTTAGCTTTATCAGCATATTTAGCTCCTATATTCATACTAACCATAGTTGTAACGGCAGAACCAAATGCAGCAGGCAAATTAAAACATACTGTAGTTATATTGTTGGCTATACCCTGACCATTTAATATAGTAGCTCCGTATTTTTCTACTTCGGTATTAATTAAGAAAAAACCTAAATTACTTAAAAAAGTAGTAAGCATTGAAGGAACACCTATTATCATAAGTTCTTTTAAAATGGAGCTGTCAAATTTAAAATCTTTTAATGATAATTTATCATCGCTCTCTTTTACAAATAAATCATAATACATCCAAGCTGTAACTATTAAGTATGTAGAAAATGATGCTAATACACTTCCTACTATCTTTAAATGCATAAAATAGACATATATAAAATTAAATACTATTTTTAGAAGAAGAAGTATAACGCTTCTTATAAAAGTAGCTTCCGGCTTACCATTGGCATTTTTTATACCATTATACAAAGCAGCCAAAAATGTCATAGGCATAACAAAACTGTATAATGATAAATACTGATATACATTTTCTTTAATGCCGGTCTGTAAATTCATAGAAACCAATATACTTACAATATAAAGTGTAGGTCCCATAGCAATGCCGAATAAAACACCAGTAACTACTATTTGAGTTGATATCTTTTTGGCATTTGCAAAATCTCCAAGCCCGTTATACTGCCCCACTATCGCCATAGCAGCAACTCCCAGACCTTGAGATAATGCTGTCATCATATTAACTATAGGCTCAGCAAAGTTTACACTGCTTGCTATAATAGTACCTGTAACATTATTAAGAAAAAGTCCGTCCATAAGCGGTATTAATGACTGAACTAAAGTCATCATCAGTGTTGGTATAGAAAGCATTATTAATGTATTAGTAATAGAGCCATGAAGTATTAAATCACGCCTCGCCTCTGTTGACTGACTTTTAAAAAAATTGACCATACATAATTTCCTCTTACTTATAAAAAGCACTATAAATATTATATACTTAATAAAACAATAAATACATATAATACAAAAAATTATATTGATAAAAAAATTTATATAATGATTTTACCCGCATATAAAGACTATATTATACCAATAATAATAAAACTTTTAAAGATTATTTTAATAATATTTAAAAAATTATTCTAATTTAATAAAAAATACTAAATATACATTCAGCTTCTTATATTGCCCATGCTTGGGTCTTCTATATTATCATTTGGAAGTAAGTATATATTGTTATTATTGTTATTTTGGTTATTATTTTGATTGTCTTGAATATTATTATTATTTTCTTCCGCTTGATAAGTATTAGTACCTTCTTCTAAAGGAGTATAGTAAAAATCATCATCTTCTTCTGCCGCTTCATTAGTAACAGTATCATTTCTTCTAGTACCGCTTCTTATATGGTCTATAGGGCATTGAGTAGATAAATCAACATTTCCTCCAACGGTTAAAGGTGCAACATTTACGCAGGTATGATTTCTAGGAAGTCCTGAATCCTGACAAATTTCTACAACCAATACATCATTAGGTATAGGCCAATGGAATTCTCTTTTAGATGAAGGCGTTATAGCATTAAGATATTGAAAAGTTGCTAAAGCAGTAGTAGCTCCTCCTGTTACATTATTTGGCAGCAAATCATTTCTGTCGCTTCCTATCCAAGTAACCGTAACTATTTCATCATTATATGCTGCAAACCAGTTATCTCTGTGTTCACTTGTTGTACCTGTTTTAGCAGAATATGAAGGGTATGTAAAGCCGTAAGTATTAGCACTTCTATATGCAGTTCCTCCCGGTGCTATAACTTTCTGCAAGGTAGTATTTAAAAAATAATATGATGAAGGAGAAGTAGCACTTATTTTATGAGGAGTTCTGTCTACCAAAGCTGTAACACTAAGCTCATTTCCGTCAATGTCAATAATTTTATCTACTATATAAGGCTTATATTTTATTCCTCCGTTTGCCAAAGCACTATAAGCGGAAGCCAAATCAAGAGGACTCATCTCCATAGTGCCCAAACCTATAGATAAGGCATTTGGTATATAGGCATTTTCCCCAAAAAACTCTCTTGAATGCTCTATAAAATATGAAAGCCCTATATCATTTAATAATTTTACTGCTATTGTATTAATTGATTTTGATAAAGCTGTTTCTAAAGTCATCTCTCCTCTGTATCTTCTGTCAAAGTTTCTAGGAGAATATGCCGGCTTACCAGCACCTTGGGGATAAGTATAATTGGTATCAAGCATAGTAGAAAAAGGCTGTGCCCCGCCTTCAAATGCATACAAATATATAAAAGGCTTTATTACGCTTCCTATCTGTCTTTTAGCCTGTACTGCTCTGTTAAACTGATTTTGAAGAGTGTATCCATCGCCTCCTATCATAACAAGTATGCCGCCTGTTTTAGGGTCTATAGATACCATTGCTCCCTGATAACTTCTATTGGAAGTGCTTGACTGCAAGTCTCTGATTTTTTCTTTCATTACAGAATCGGCTGCTCTGTAGTATCTTTCATTTACTGTTGTGTATATTTTTAAGCCTGATAATGCAAGTTCATCTTTATTAAAATAGTTTAATAACTCCTGTCTTACATATTCATTAACATAGGGAGTTCTATTTACCGTCATTTTCCATTGAGCACCTTTTACCTGTTTATTGATATTGGTATACTCTTTATCAAATAAATCAAGTTCTTCCTGCATTGTCTTTCTGTCTATAATATTATTTTTTACAAGCCTTGATAATATCTGCTCAACTTTTTTTCTGCTGTTGTCTGGATTATTAACTATAGAATAGTATGTAGGGTTAGGAAGCATACCCACTAATATAGCATATTCTAATAATCTGCATTGCCTTAAAGGTTTATTAAAATAATGATTGGCAGCTGCTTCAAATCCGTAATTTCCGTCTCCTAAATAAACAGTATTAAAATACATTGCTAAAATTTCTTTTTTTGTGTATTTCTCTTCTATCTCTCTTGCTGCAAACATTTCAAATAATTTACGCTCTATAGTTCTTTCGCTTTTTGTAAATAATAGTTTTGCTAGCTGCTGAGTAAGTGTAGAACCACCCCCTACTATTCTTCTTGTTAAAATAGTCTGAATACCTAAATATGCTGTTCTGAAATAGTTGATACCTTTATGAGAATAGAATTTCTGATCCTCCATTAAAAGAAGAGTCTGCTCTAAAAGAGGATTAATATCATCTACATTAACAACCTCATAGGCAGGAGGCATATATTCTCCTATAAGTATGTTATTTCTGTCATATATTTTTGTTGGCGGAGAATCCCCAAACGGATTTAACGGATTAAAATATCTTATTCTCTTTTCATTTCCTCTTATAACTATTATATCATAATATTCAGCAAGCATAGCCATACTTTGATCTCTTCTTGATACCCAGTCTTTATATACTCCTCCTACAAAGTACATACCTACTATACCCACTGCAATAAATACAAATAAACATATAATAAAAATAGTTAATATAAATCTTTTTAATTTGGATTTCTTCTTTTTAACACCGTTATTATTTTCTTGATTTTTTTTCTTAAACATTTATTAATAAACACCATATTGACATAATATTTTACTATATCATACTATAATATATATATCTTTGCAAGCAGAATTTATAATTGACTTATGATGTTTTATATATTAAACTAGCAAAATATGATTTTATATAAATAAAGGCTCTATTTATACAAAAAATTCAAAAAAATCATTATTAGCTGTAAGTTTACTATTATTAATAACATGCGGTATATATATGATATATTGGGTATATACTACCTAAAAAATATTAATAGAAATGTAAGAAAAATAGACTTTTTTCAAAACTCAATTTCTTAATATGTACAGTTTTTTAATTTAATATTTTTTTATTATAGTTTGGGCTTTGCCCCAAACCTCAGTTCTTTTATTGGTATAAAAGAAACAAAAGAACTGCATTTTTATAGTTTAAATATATAATTTATACAATATATAAAATATTTATTTACATAATAACTAATATTATATAATATAGCATAAAATAATAAACTTATAAAAATTGTTTGTCAAGTAGTTTTGAAACAAGTCTATTAATATATATCTAAATGGAAGAAGAATATTTAAATCCTTCACTTTCGGCTATTTTATTATTAGCAGCCTGCGGATTATTTACTGTGTATTGGTTTTATAAATATGGTACTATTGTATTTAATGATATGAGCAAAAAAGCTAATTGAGACAGTTATGGAGAGAGTGCTTCAGTTTTGGCTTTACTTCTTCTTGTGCCTTTTGGTTATATTTATTTCAGCTTTACAGCCAAAACTAAATATTATTTATGATAATTACCAGTCATAATGATAAAGAATAACTATCTGTAATACAATTAATAAAATAAAGGTATATAGGGTATTGACAAAAAACTGTATATATAATAAAATATTATCTATACAATAAGAGAGGATATGAAAAAAAGTAAAAAACTGCGGTCTTATATATAATTTATACGGCTGCAGTTTTATTTAAAATACAAAATTACACATATAATATTAGCATCATATAAAATTATATTAATAGATAAATATAGTTTCTGTCTGCAATATATACAATAAAGTTTTAAAACTCAAATTACATACGCCCTCACAATCTATGATTTTGAAATTTATATATTATTTTTCTTTTTTATTTTTATCTGTTATTTTTGCACTCCACCACAATCTTCATTTTATTTTTTACCAGATAACAGCATGACTTTTTAATGTGAATATCAGAAATAATTAACTTTACTATTTTACTGAATATAAAAAAATTTTAAATATATTTTTATAATTTTTAATCTATTGACATTAATATATAATAATGTATATTCTATTAAAAATTTCGCTCATTACAAATTATTAGGAGTAAAGAATATGAAAAAAATATTATTTTTATCTGCTGTTATTCTTATATCAGCATTTCTCGCTATTTCCTGCAGAGGTCAAAAAAGCTCTGAAGAAAGCTCAATAACAGTAATGGTTCCAGACTGGGCAGTACCTTCTGATGAAATGCTCAATGCGTTTAAAGAAGAAACTGGAATAACTGTTAATATGAATATTATAGCATGGGAAAATATAAGAGATAAAATATCAATAGCAGCGGCTGGAGGAACTGCTGCTGCGGATGTTGTGGAAGTAGACTGGTCTTGGGTAGGAGAATTTAATAGTGCAGATTGGCTTGAACCTATAGAATTAAGCCAAGAAGAAATTAACGCTATGCCTTCTATACAGCCTTTTATAATAGACGGTAAAGTTTTAGCTCTTCCTTATGCTAATGATTTCCGTTTAGCTTATTACAATAAAAAACATTTTGAAGAAGCAGGCATTACTGAAGTTCCAAAATCTTGGGACGATGTTTATAATGCTTTAATAGCTATAAAAAATGCAGGTGTAACAAAATATCCTTTTTCTATGCCTTTAAATGCTGATGAATCTTGTACTACTTCATTAATATGGATGGCTTATTCAAAATATGGAATAGTATTTAATGAAGACGGAACTTTAAATAAAGATGCTGTACTTGGAGCATTAGAGTTTATAAACAGAATGGCTAATGTTGATAATTTGATTGATCCTGCTTGTAAAACTTCTACAGGTATGGATGCTTATAGAAGAATTAATTCTGGAGAGGCTAGTTTTATAGTAGGTCCTACTTCTTTTGTAAGCAGAGTGCAAGATCCTAATGAATCTAAAGTGGTAGGAGATGTTATACCTATACTTCTTCCGGGTGCTGATGGACCTTCCACAAAAACTTTTGCTTTGCCTGAAGGTGTAGGAGTAATAAAATTATCAAAAAACAAAGAAGCTGCAATGAAGTTTGTAAAATGGTTTAATTCTCCGGAAATACAAAAACAATTAAACTATGTACAAAATACTATGCCTACAAGAACTTCAGTTATGGAAGAACTTATTAATGAAGGCAAATTAAAAAATACTGGTGCTTTACTTGAAGAATCTACTTTAATATCAAGCCCATTCCCAAAAGGTGTTCCTAGTTATTATTCTGAAATGACTACTGCTATATTTAATGCTGTTAATGAAATGGTTTTAGGTGCAAAAACTCCAGAAGAAGCATTTAATGCTATGGATACTAAAATAAAAGAATTAGTTTCAAGATAATTAAAAATATATATCATAAATAAAAAACGCTTGGGTGGGAAGCAAGAATAACAGTGTAAATAAGGAAAGATTGAAAAAATCAAAAAATAACAGACAATATTAGCAAGTTTAAAGGGTGGGGAGTGAGAGTAAATTTCAAAATTTTATTTTAATCCCCGCCCTTTTAGATTTTAAAGCTTTATTTTTTAGTATTGACTTTAATTAAATTTATAAACCTATACTTTAAAAGCATGCCCGCCCTAGCTTTATTTAAATTTGCATTTACTCCACGCACGTAGAATGCATTTTTTTATACAAATAAATTTAGTATTCTCATTTTACCATATATTAAGAATCGATTAAACGTGCGTTGAGCGACATTATCAAATTAAAGAGGCACTTGGGCGGGCATTAAAAAATAACAGTAAAAGCTAAAAAATTAAAAAACATTTATAAATAATAGATAATATTAAAAAATTTAAAGGGTGGGAAGTGAGAGTAAATTTAAAAATTATTTCAGATAATAATTTATTTGACAAATTTTAGTAATTTAGTTATATTTTAGAGGAAATTACTAAATATTTTTGGATTATGAAAAAAAATAAAGTATTGCCTTATATATTAATACTGCCTGCTGTTGTAATTATGGCAGTTTTTGTATTATATCCTATAATAGTTACATTCTTTTATAGTTTACGAAAAATGAAATTAACAGCCCCGAAAGATACTGCATTTATAGGTTTTGATAATTATATATATACTTTAAAATCATTTGATTTTTGGTATTCGCTTCAAAACAGTATAATAATAATGATTATAGTAGTTATAATATGCGTATTATTAGGACTTTTATTTGCAAGTATACTTAATTTTGAAAGCCGATTGAAAAATATACTCATGGCTATAGCTGTTATACCTTGGGCTTTACCTCCAGTGGTTAATGGAATACTTTGGAAATGGATATTCTATCCGGGATACGGATTTCTTAATAAGATTTTATACAATTTAAATATTATAGATGAACCTATACAATATTTATCTAATAGATATTCATTAATGCTTATTATAGCAATAGTCGTTGCTTGGAGGAATATACCATTTTGTTCTATTGTTCTTCTTTCATCTATGCGTGCTATACCTGATGTGCTTTATGATGCTGCTAGTATTGACGGGGCAAATAAGTTTCAAATGTTTACAAGAGTAACTTTACCTCTTTTAGTACCTGCTTTGGGTATTATTATAACTTTTACATCTATATCAGCAATAAATGTTTTTGATGAGGTTATAACTATTTCAGGCTACAGTAATTTGGGCAAAACTATACTTCTTGAAGACTATATGACAACATTTTCCTTTCTTGATTTCGGAAGAGGAAGTGCCTTGACATATTTAGTTATGATAGTATCAGGTACTTTAGGAATATTATATATAAAATCTATGTCTAAGAAAATTGACTATTTATAAAACATTTTAATAACTGATAATATATTTAATAAAAAATGAGACATAAATATTTATGAACAATAAAAAGAGTAAAAGCAAAAGAATAAGTTTTTTATATTATATATCTGTAATATTTTTTGTATTAATAATTTTGGGTCCTATAGCTTGGGCTTTAATTGTAAGCTTTACACCGGAATATGAGATGTTTAAAAACACTTCTAATTTTTTGCCTAAAGAACCTACAATAGATAATTATATAAAAATTTTCACAGCCTCTTCAAGACAATCTAAAATGTTTTTTATAGGAGTATTTAATTCTATAAAGACAGCTTTTATAACAATATTTTTATGTCTTCCTTTTTCGATTATGTGTGCCTATGCTGTATCGAAGATGAAGTTTAAAGGCAGAAACATAGTAAAAACTTTGATACTTATATCTATGGCAATACCAGCATTTACGACTATAATACCGCTTTATAGAATGTTTTCATTAATGTCAATGCTTGATAATTTATTTGCATTATCTTTAATATATGTAACTTCATTTCTTCCGATTAATACTTGGTTAATATCCAATTATTTTGAAACCATACCATCTGAGATAGAAGAGGCCGCCTATATAGACGGATGCAATGAAATAGATGTTCTTTTTAGAGTAATGATCCCAATATCAGCACCAATTATATTATCAGCATTTCTTCTAGTATTTCTGATGTCTTGGGGTCAGTTTCAAATACCTCTTATTTTAGCAAGCTCAGCTGCTACAAAGCCAATATCAATAGTTGCTTCAGAATTTGTTTCAAAAGACACTATACAGTACGGCATAACAACGGCAGCAGGACTTTTAGCTATATTTCCTCCTGCATTACTCGCTGTAATATTTAGAAAATTCCTAGTAAAAGGCATGACATGCGGAAGCGGTAAATAGTATAAATGTTATGTGAAACTTATTAAGTTTGTAAAAAATATATTTTAATTATACATATGTAATATTTATACTAAAAATGCAGTCTTTCGCGGAAGCGTATCCGAGTTTATTGAGGATATAATGTTCTTTGTGCCAATACCACAGGCACTTCCTACGGTCGCAAAAGAACTGGGGTGTGTGGCAAAGACCCACTTATAAAACAAAAATACTAAAAATTAGAATAGTGTAACTACATATTGATTTAGTTTTGAAACAAGTCTATTATTTTTTTGTTAAAACACTCTAAATATTGACTTTTAAAAAATATTATGTATAATATAGTATTGGAAGTAATATGTTTATTTAAGGTTAATTTTAGTGTTTGATAATTTAACAAAATCTATATCAAATGTATTCTCTAAAATACATGGCAAAAAAGTGCTAACCGATAAAGATATAACCGATAGCCTTCTTACTATAAAAGAAGCCCTGCTATCAGCCGATGTATCTTTAGAAGCAGCAAATAAATTCCTAGAAGAAGCTACAAACAGAGCCATAGGAAAAGAAAAAATAGAAGGTGTAGAGCCCGCCAATCAATTTATAGCCGATGTTCATGATACTTTGGTTAATATGATAGGCGAAGGTGAAAGCGGTCTTAAATTAGAACCTGTAGAAAAAACCACTATCACATTATTGTTCGGTTTGCAGGGTTCTGGTAAAACTACTACAACAGCCAAATTAGCAAAATATTATAAAGATAAAAGACGCGTTATGATGGTTGGTCTTGACGTACACAGACCTGCTGCTATGGAACAGCTTGCAGTACTCGCAAGAGAAGTAGGAGTTCCATACCATATAGACACTAAAGAAAAAAAAGCATATAAAATACTCAAAAAAGCTCTTGCTATAGCCAAAAAAGAACAGTACAACATGATATTAGTTGATACTGCAGGACGTTTGGAAATAGATGAAAATATGATGATGGAGCTTAGACGTGTTGTAAACTCTGCCGATGTTACTGAAAAATTATTGGTTGTGGACTCTACTGCAGGTCAGAGTGTTTATGATGTGGCTAAAAGTTTCCAAAGCAACATAGGTATAAATGGCGTAATACTTACAAAATTTGACTCTGGCGTAAGAGGCGGTGCAGCATTATCATTAAAATATGCTACAGGGTCCCCAGTTAAATTTGTAGGTGTAGGTGAACATATAGATGATATAGATGTATTTGATGCAAAAAGAGTTGCAGGTCAGATACTTGGTATGGGCGATATTGTAAAACTTGTAGAAAAAGCCCGTGCTGCTATAAGCGAAAAAGAAGCTAAAGAAATGCTTCAGAAAGTTATAGAAAATAACTTCGATTATAATGATTTCTTAAAACAAATAGAAGCTACTACTAAAATGGGCGGTATCACTAAAATGACTTCTATGATACCGGGTATGGCTAATATTGACACAGAGCTTTTAAGCCGTGAAGAAGAAAAGTTTAAGAAATACAAAGCTATTATACAGTCAATGACCAAAAAAGAAAGATTAGCCCTATTTCCTTTGAATAATTCAAGAAAAATGAGAATATCCAAAGGAAGCGGTCAAAGTGTTTATGATGTAAATCAGTTAATAAAACAATTTACTATGATGAAAAACATGATGGGCAGCACTAAAAAGATGGATAAGCTCGCAAAGTCCCTAGAGGGTATGGGTATGTCTATAGATGATTTAAACAAATTAATGTAATAAACTTGGAGGAAAATAAAGGTGGTAAAATTAAGATTAAAACGTATAGGTCGCAAACATGAGCCTCATTATCGTATTGTAGCAGCAGATGCTCGTTTCCCACGCGATGGTCGTTTTATTGAAGAGCTAGGTTGGTTTAACCCTAAAGCTAAAGATGTATTGTATAAGTTAAATGTAGAAGGCTTAAAAAAATGGCTTTCTAACGGTGCACAGCCAACTTATGTAGTAAAAAGTATTCTTGTTAAAGAAGGTCTTATGGAAAAAGATAAAGGTGCTCCGCTTGAACGCAAGAAAAAAAGAGCATTAAAAAATCCTGAAAAAAGACGCAAACATCGTAAACAAGCTAAGCCTGAATCTGCTGAGGAGAAAAGCGAAGCTTAATTTACGTCTTATAATATATAAAGGAGTGTGCTATGACGGAAGAAAAAGAGCTTATTGAGTATTTGGCTAAAAAATTGGTGGATGAGCCTGAGGGTGTAAGTGTGAAGGTTATTGAGGGTGAGAAGAGTACGATTCTGGAATTGAAAGTGAACCAAAGCGACATAGGTAAAATTATAGGTAAAAGAGGTCGTATTGCTCATGCATTACGTACTATTCTTTTTGCAGCTTCCATGAAAAGTGGTAAACGTGTAATGCTTGAGATTATTGACAATTGATTATTTTTTACGCAAAAATTACAGGCATACATGGTTTAAAAGGAGAGGTTGAAATGACTTTTTCCGATAAAGGTTATTTCGCCTCTCTTCCTGTTTTAAATAAAAATACATCTATCATTATTAACGGCCAAACTTTTACCGTTACAAATGTCAAGAAAAAAAATAAAGCTTTTGTACTCGCCCTAAAAGATATTGATACTTTAGAAAAAGCTAAAGAGTTAATAGGTCTTGATATATTTATTGATTCTTCAAATCTTCCAGAGCTTGATAATGACACATTTTATGAAGCAGAGTTAATTGGCTATAAAATAATAGACAGTGATAACAACATATACGGTGAAATAACTGATGTATACTCTATCCCTTCTAATTATGTATTTGAAATAAAACTAGCTGAAAACGGAAATATAGTCTCTATTCCTTTTGTTCATGCATATTTCGGAAAAGCTGATAAGGATAATAAATCAATACAAATCATTCAAAAACCAATATTTGATGATGAGTAAAACAAATATATTTTATTTAGTATCTCATTCATTTTTTAAAAGTGCATCTATTATATAAACCGCCTTCTTAAACCTTGACTGATAATCTCCATTTATAGAATGATATCTGATATTAAAGCTGTCAAGTATATCTTTTATTTGACTGCTGTATTTTTCTCTGTTATTTTTTATTACTTCGCTTCTGTCTCCGTCCTGAACAAAATCAACATCAGGCTCTAAAAATAATACCGCATCATATTTATTTATATTAATAATTGCTTTTGCTAATATTTCATTATTAACTATATTTTCATCTTTCAAAAAATGCATATAAAAATTTGTAATTACAGCATCAGTATCTATAAATAATATTTTATTGCTATGTTCTAATGCCTTTATTTCGTTTAGTTTATGAGTCAAAAGTATCTCTGTAAAATCTTCTGAAAGCATAAGCAAGTCCGTTCCAGATTTTTCTGATAATTCTCTGCCTGCCTCTTCTATATAGTTTGTATTATAATAATTAGCCAAATTGATTGTAAGGGTCGACTTTCCTGTACTTTCGCTTCCCAAAAGTAAAACCTTTTTTGTATAATAAGGCTTTACTATATTAGGTAAATAATCCCAATATTTATAAACATTTTCTCTAATCTTTGTAGAACTTATTTCATCTCTATCTATAAATACTAACTTTGACTCTTTATAATACCTTGTATAAAAAGAATCTTTATTTTTATAGTCATCTCCCAAAAATACTGCATCAATCTTTTCACCTATAGCATTTTTAATTTTTATAGAATCCTCTTCCCATAAATCTTCTGTATAATCTTCTTTTGTTTTTGCATTATCTTCTATAAATATAATTTTTACATTTCCTATGTGTTTGGTTAATTGATAAAGCCATCTATATCTTATTTTTCTATCGATTTCATTTCTATTATTTCCAACGCATAAAATTATGAAAAGAGTTTTACATTGATTGGCCGCTTCTATTATGCATCTTACATGTCCAAGATGAATTGGATTAAATGATCCTGCATACATTCCCACATTATACATAAAAAACTCCGAATAATATATTTTATTATTTTTATTAATCTATTTTCACAGCATTTGCTTCTTTGTACCATTTTATGAGCATAAATAAAGCATTAACTAAATAAACACTCCACATAAGCAAAGCTGCTATATTACCTCCGCCGCTTGAGAAGTTGATATACCATATAGAAATATTTAAAATATTTACTAATATCCACATTATCCACTGTTCAGAGCATCTTTTTATGCATAGTATCTGTGCGGTTACAGCAAATACTGTACTTGCACTGTCTACAAAAGGAAGATAGCCTCCTAATTTTTTTAATATAAGCCCATAAATAAATATTGATATAAAAGACAAAGCAAATATTATAATTTTATACTTATTGTTTAATTTTGTTTTTATAACTTCTTTGCTTTCATTATTTAAGTTTCTGCTCCAAAGTATAAATCCAGCTATGTTCATTGGTATATAATAAAAAATATTGAGCATAAACTCACCATAGTATTTGGCATTAAAAGCAATATAAGAATAAAGAATTGTATTAATCATTCCAAATATATATGAAGATAATTTTCCCTTGCCTGTTAGAATTACGCATAATATACCGCTTATTGATGATACTATGCCTATAATATTTTCTTTCCAATATAAAGAAAGAGACAATATTATAGCACTTGCTGTTACAATCCATAATACTTCTGCAGCTTTCCAATTTTTAAGTTCATTTTTTATAAAATTTTTCATTGTAGTGTTTTTAATTAATTATACCTAAACAACTATAATTTGTCAAAATTAATTTTTTAAATTATTATGCATTTTAATATTAAAATAATAAACTTTAAAAAACTATTTATCAATAGGTGTTGAAAATAAATTTAATAATTTTACCTTTGATTATATTCCATAGTTATTAAACTTGAATAAAATTAAAGGATATAAAATGAAACAAATTATAACAATATTTATAGCTTTAATGTCTGCTTTTATAATATCATGCGGACAAAAAATTTCTGATACTTCTGAAAATTCATCAGCAAATACAGCTAATCATTCATCGCATTCTATGAGTAATATGCATAATAATAATAATAAAGGCTCTGAAATTATAGACTTGATGCATGCTCCTATGATGGAACAGCCTTTTGAAAAAACTCAGAATATTGATGCTGACTTTTTAGTAAACATGATACCTCACCATCAAGGTGCTATTCTTTCTTCAAAAAAATTATTAGAAACAACAACTAATGATGCTTTAATAACTTTGGCTAATAATATAATAGCAGAACAAGAAAAAGAAGTATCAGAGTTTACAGCTTTAGTTACTGAATTAAAAAATAAAAATACAAGCTACGCAGATATAGATACTCAGGCTTTAGGAAATGAAATGGAAACAATTATGAATAACATGATGAAGGATATGTCTTCCATTGAAGTTACAGGAGACAATGATATTGATTTTTTAAAAGGTATGATACCTCATCATCAGGCTGCTGTTGATGTTTCTAAAAAGATTTTAGAGTTTACTAAAGATGATAAAATAAAAGAGATTGCTAATAATATTATCGCTTCTCAGGAAAAAGAAATATCAGATATGAATAATATGCTTAAGTAATATTTATTTTTATCATTAAAAAAATAAAAAAAGAGGCTTATAAAAATAGGTCTCTTTTTTAATATATTACTGATAATAAAAAAATAAGGCAGAAGTATAAAAATACCGCTGCCTAAAAACATATTTATGAACAAAAATTTTATAGTGTTTTCATATCTATTACATATCTAAACTTTGCCTGTCCGCTAGTAAGTTTATTGTATGCCTCATCTATTTGGTTTGCTGATATTATTTCAGTTTCCGGATATATTTTATGTTCAAGAGAAAAATCAAGCATCTCCTGAGTTTCTTTAATTCCGCCTATCATAGAGCCGTAAACTTTTTTACCTCCAGCAAATACTAATCTTGCTAAATCTATACTTTGTTTAATTTCTGAAGGAGGAAGTCCTACAATAGCCATCTCACCGCCGTATTTAAGTAAATCAACATAGTTATTAACATCATATCCAGTAGGTATTGTTGATATTATCAAATCAAAACGTACAGAAACATCTTTTGTAGAAGTAAATAAATCTTTTGCCCCCATTTCTAATGCTTCTTTTTTCTTTTTGTCATTTCTTGCAAATACATAAACTTCTGCTCCCATACTAACAGCATATTTCACTGCCATAGAGCCAAGTCCTCCAAAACCAGCAACTCCTACTATATCGCCTTTTTTTACACCAGAAAATTTGAGAGGCGAATAAGTTGTAATTCCAGCACATAGTAACGGAGCTACTTTTTCCATTGGAGCATCTTTTGGTACTGTAATAGCAAATTTTTCACTTACTACTATATTATTAGAATATCCTCCGTAAGTAGGCTCATCATTATGAAAATGATCTTTACAATCATAAGTAAATACAGTTTGTCCTCTTTCGCAGAATTGTTCATGACTTTTTTTGCAGGCTTCGCATTCTCCGCATGAGTTTACCATACAGCCTACTCCTGCATAATCTCCTATCTTAAACTTAGTAACATTCTTACCAACAGCAACAACTTTACCAGCAATCTCATGACCTGGTACCATAGGATATATACCCTCATGCCATTCGCTTCTAGCTGAGTGTATATCGCTATGACAAATACCCGCATACATTATTTCTATAAGTATATCATTATCTCCCATAGAATGTCTTGAAAACTCAAATGGTTTGAATGTATCTGTTTTGCTGTGAACTGCGTATCCTTTTGCATTAATTCTTTTTCCAGAATTAGCTTCTTCCAAATTATTATCTAGCAGCATATTAAATCACTCCTTAAAAATATATGCGTATTATAACATTGAAGTACACTCCAATGTCAATATGTATTTTAATTTTTTTATATTTTTTATTTAATTATTATACTTATAAAAATATCCTATTATGACAGTGCACAAACTATATTATAAAATTTTATACTTGACAATTATAATTATTATTAATATCACAAACATATGAAACTTTAAGCTCCAACAATATCTAAAAGAGTTTATTGTTTGTGACGGCTTTGCTCCCACACTTCTTTTGCGTGCCTTCAGCAGCGAAAGACTGCATGTTTATACATCAAAAATGATAGTTTATACAACATATAAAACATCATATTTGTAATTTAAAAAATTAAATAATTTTATATTTAATATTGTCAAGTAATTTTTGAAACAAGTCTTTTATAAAAAAATACGGATTAAATAATTAATTTATCGAAATAAAAAAGGCGTACACAGTTTTATTTTTCTGTATACGCCTCTTTATTATTATGGATTATATATTATGAATTAAAGTAAGTTAATTTTACTCTCCTTTTACTTCTATTTTTTTCTCATATTTAAGCTCTTCTTTTTTTGGAAGAATCACTATCAATACTCCGTTATTCAAATTAGCCTGAATGTTTTCTACATCAATACCTTTTGTACTAATATTAAAACTTTGTTCATAGCTTGAAACAACTTCTTCTTTTGATTCTCCATTTTCTGCTTTAACCATTTTTTTACGTTTAGCAGAAATAGAAAGTATATTTTCTTTTATACCTATTTCTAAATCTTCTTTTTTCACACCCGGCATATCCATTTCTATAGAGTAGCTTTTTTCATCTTCTTCTATCCTATAATCAGGCAATCTATTTTCATAATCTCTATAGCGGTTTAATGCATTATTATATCTATTATTAGCATTTGAAAAAATTGAATGTAAAGTTGGTACAAATATTCTTCTTGACATATTAACTCCTATTATATATAAAAATTACTCGCTTTAAGGCTCTGTTAGACGCTCGTAATTTTTATTTGGCTTTTTCTTTATATACTAAAAATTTTTAAGTTTGTCAAAAATTAGTTTTTATGTTTTTAATATTTTCGGGGACTAGCCCCCGAACCCCCACTTCTTTTGCCGTCCGCTCTGCGTGCCGTAGGCAAGGCACCTACTCGGTGGTGACCCAAAGAAGCAAAAGGACTGCATTTTTACTAAAATATAGCTATTGTAATACATTTTATTAATACTCAATAATACTTTATATTATTTACATTTATAAATAACTAAAATTTTACAAACTATATTTGTTTAAGTATATATAAAATTACTTTATATAACTATCTATTTTATTTAGTTTTATTACAAAATTATTCACTTATTTACTTTCTTAAACTGTCAGTGATAATTTTTTAGTTTACCACTGAGCAATTTATATTTTTTTTAATTATTCTATATTTATCTTTTTCTCAAATTTAAGTTCTTCTTTCTTTGGAAGAATTACTTTAAGAACACCGTTATTCAAGTTAGCTTCAATATTTTCTACATCAATACCTTTTGTACTGATATTAAAACTTTGTTCATAGCTTGAAACAACTTCTTCTTTTGATTCTCCGTTTTCTGATTTTTTTACTTTTTTACGTTTAGCTGATATAGAAAGTATATTCTCTTTTATTCCTATATCTAAATCTTCTTTTTTTACGCCCGGCATATCCATTTCTATGCAGTAGCTTTTTTCATCTTCTTCTATATTGTAGTGAGGCATCTTTTTTATTTCATCACCAGCATATAAGCTATTAAACGCATTATCAAAACCTCTGAAATCATCTAAAACAGAATGTAAAGCAGGTAAAAATATTCTTCTATCCATAATTAAAACTCCTTTTATATTAATTAACTTTTATATTTCTTAAATCTTATATTAAAGCCTTTATCTTAGCTTTAAGCAGCTTTCATATTTGCTGCACTATTATATATGCAAGAATTGTACCAATTATTTTTTAAATATTGTATATTATTTATACGTTTACTGCAGAGTTTTGTCTGATATAATTGTATACAAACAAATATATGTTTAATTTTTATACTTAATTTATTATAGTTTTGTATATGAATTATACTAATTTTTTGAAGTGATATTATAAATGTATAAATTTATATATAAAAAAATAGGCAGCTAAAACAAAAATGCTCTAACTGCCTAATTATATTTATTTTTTATACTATTTTTATATAAACAAATAATAAAGAGGAGATTCTTCTTTTACAAAAGGTTTTAACTCATTAAAATCAAAACTTATCTCTGTTATTCCAGTAGAATACGGAGCTATATCATAAGCCTGCCATACAAAGTTAATTGAATTAGGAAGTATTCTAAATGTTGAACTTTCTAATGTTATGGCATTAAAATCAAAGTAATCTTCTTTAGTGCTTCCAGTATTTAATATTTTTTCTCTCATTAATGATATTAAATTAGGATTATTAAAATCGCTTATTAAATCTCTTATAGTAATGAGATTAGAACTCTCCAAAGAAAACACTTCCTGAATATTTGCTGTATTGCCATGAGCTCCTCCTGTATACATAGATGAATAGTTATCAAGTGCTATTACTCTGCTGTCTATATAGCCTACGTTAACAGTATTATCTATTTCATAAGTTATATTGCTTAAACCAGAATACAATAAGGATTTCCATTCATTGTAGTAATTATCACATTCTTCTTCTATATATTTGATAGAATTATCAGAATCTGATGCTTCATCTTCATTATTTTTAATAAATGAAAATGAAGTTCTATGATATGAAAATATAGAATTGCTTATACTGTCATTTTTATAATAATCTACTATATCTGCATAATATACAGGGATATTTCTATTAAGCGAAAACTCCATATCCTTAACTTCATTACTTTCATCATATTTTATTTCTGCCCTAAAAACTATATCATCACTTAATACTCCATTTATATTGGCATGCATATTATTATTTTCATCTATTTCCTGCATATTTAATTTATTATTATTAATACTTCCAGTAATTAATGCCTTTTTATTTTTAGTATAATAATATCCGCTTATACTGTTTTTCTTACTATTAACATACAAATACATAGAAGCCTTTTCTCCTGCTATATTCCCGCTAAGCATATAAAACTTTGATTCTTCTATAGAGGAGCCATTTTTACTATCTGAATTATTATTATCTGAAGACATATTTTTAGAACATGAAACAATAATTATTATTAATAAGAAAATATATACAAACCTTTTTAACATAAAAAATTCCTTCTATTTTTTACTATAACTTTAAATATATAAATAAAAGACAAATAATCAATAAAGTTATTAAAATTATTATAAATAATTGACTTTTTATAGGATTAATAATATCATTAAAAAATATAAATTTCTTCTAAAAAAGAGGCTAAAATGGACAAAGAAAGAATAGAAAATGTAGAACTAATACTATCTCACCCAGATAATTTGAATATAAAATGGACAGGTCAAAGCGATTTAGTGAGACAGATAATGGCAGCTTGGCATGTAATCTCAGAAGATGATATACCTCTAAATCCTAGAATAGTAGGCAAACCCGGTGCTGGAAAGACTACACTTTCATACTATGCCGCTAAAGAGCTTCTAAAAAGAGATGTTTATATATTTCAATGTACTGTTGATACAAGACCGGAAGATTTGATAGTAATACCAGTAATATCTGAAAATAATAAAATTAATTATCATGCTTCAAGTTTGGTAACAGCTATGATTAAAGGAGGAGTTGCCATACTAGATGAAGGAAACAGAATGAGCGAAAAGACTTGGGCTTCTCTTGCTCCGCTTCTTGATGACAGAAGATATGTAGAAAGTGTAATAGCTGGTATAAAAATAAAAGCCCACCCTGATTTTAGAATAATAGTTACTATGAATGATGATGCAAGTACATTTGAACTTCCAGAATATATACATTCGCGTCTTCAGCCTACTATAGAACTTCCTTTCCCTGATGTTAAAGAAGAGTATGATATATTAAAAATGAATCTTCCTTTTGCTGATGATGAAATATTAAAAATTACTGTAGGATTTCTTCAAAAATCACATATACATAATGCTTCTTTCTCTGTAAGAGACGGCATTAATATGGCAAGGTATGCTATGAAACTATATAAAAGCAATATTGCATCAAGCCGAGATACAGCATTTTTAATAGCTTTAAAATCTGTACTTGGAACTGAAGGACTTAGAATACTCAGCCTTAATATAGATGATGAAAAATAGTGCAAGCACAAGATAATATTTTATGTTTTTTTTGTTTATCATATAAAATGAATTGAGTATTTATATGCACATTTTTATAATAACTGACATTTACTAAAAAATATAAGATAGAACTTCAATTAATAAAATATTTCTGTATTATAATATATAATTAATATTTATTATACACTATAAAGCTGAATTCTTTTCTTATAGGAAGTATTAATTTGGAGTGTGTTTTGTTGTTTTCATCGTATATTTGTAAATGATTATGCGGTTCTAGGTTTTGATTAAAAAGTCTTAAATCGCATAAAGCAAGACCAAATCCAGCACTTTCGCTGTTATCAAGCTGCTCTGTAAAGAATTTTTCTATTAAATTTTTATTGTAGTATTCTTTGAAAGTTAATCTTTTGGAATCTATTCTAGTTCTGCTTATCATAGTTAGCGGTGCATCATTTACTATTTCAAAGTATATATCATTTTTATTTATTCTTGAGAGTAGTTTAATAGTTAATTTATTTTTTATATCCTGATTGCATAGCAGTAGTTTTGAGTATTTTATTTCATCTATTGGTATATTATTATCAATATCTTTTATAAGTTTATTTTCTAATCTTATATATTCTTTAAGTTCATTTTTAGTATCATCATCTTTTAATATATTAGAATATTCGCTCATTATATCATAATCATCAAAATACTCTCCGCTTTCTATTTTTTTTGTGAAGTGAGGAAATTTCTCTTCCAGTATTTTTATTGTTATGATATGCAGATATCTTGCCTTAATAGTATTAGATATAAGCTCCATTATAATATATACGGCATCACTTGCATATTTTTCTATTTTATATTTTCTTAATATTTCTTCTACTATAAATATTATTTTTTGTTTAGTGATGTTATCAAGCCAAGTAATATAAAATTTAATAGGTTCTTTTTTATGATTTTTTATATACTGCTTTATTTCTTCTATACTAGCTGAAGCATCTATCATGATTTTATAATCTCTTTTGCTATGCGTTCAAGCACATTTTTTTCGCCTAAAGTTTCTCTTACTCTAAGCAGATTGCTGCTTACTTTTTTATAGTATTCTTTATCAGTTAGATATTTTATAATATGACTTGTAATAGCATTAGGATTGCAGTCATTTTGAAGTAATTCCGGAGCAGCTTCTTCATTAAGCAGAACATTAGGCATTCCCACATACTTTATATTTGTAAGCAATTTTCCAAGAATGAATGTAATATATGATATTTTATAGCATATTACCATAGGCTTACCATAACATGCAGCCAAAAGACTTGCAGTACCGCTTGACATTATTAATGCATCAGAGTATGAATATACATAATCTTTATCCTCGCCTGATAATAGAGAGTAGCTTACATCTTTTAATAAGTCTTTATAATTATCAATAATTTTTTTTATAGGTTCTGTATATTCAGGATATGCTATAGGTATTATAAATCTGATATTTGACGAAAGCATATCATTAAGCATTTTCATAGATTTAATAAATACTGGAGCAAGCTCTTTTATTTCCTGATGTCTGCTTCCAAAAAGCACGCCTACAGTATATTCTTTTTTAGGCATATTAAGTTCTGGTACTTCTTTGTCATAATCCAAGTCAGCAAATGGGTGTCCGCTGTACATTACATCGCAGCCGTATTTTTTATACACATCATAATCAAATAAAAAAGGGGTTATTATTTTTTTAGCAGATAGAAGTTTCTTGGCATTCCAAGCTCCCCATATACCGACATGAGGCGGAAAATAATAAATATAATCTATATTATTTGCTTTGCAGTATTTAGCTAAAAGTAAATTAACTCCCTGATTATCAACCAAGAGCATAATATCTACTTTATTTTTTTTAAGATAGTCCTGAAGTATATTGAAAGCACCAAGTTTTTTAAAAGCATATACCGGATTAGCCCCCTCAAATATTCCCATAGTGGATAAAGTTGACATATCAGACAATATATTGACATTTGCCTTTTGCATTTCAACGCCGCCGAATCCGTCTAAGATTATACTAGGGTCTAATTCCTTTATCTTTTTTGCTAATAAAGCTCCCTGAATGTCGCCAGATACTTCGCCTGTAGCTATAAATATTCTCATATTGTTTGTAGTTTTATTTTTAATGAATTATACTGTTTTTTTAGGAGTAATTCCTCTTCTTGCTTTAGAAATAAACTCTACAATACTTCTAGCTATATCATTTAATGAATTGTCATTTAAATATGTATCTAAAAACTCTTGTTTTGTTTTATTCCAATTATACCACATATCATAAGCTGCTTCAGCCTGAGATATCTGCTCAGATGTAAAACCAGCTCTTCTCATACCAACCAAATTTAATTTATAAACAATAGCCTCTCCTGCATGAGCTGTCAAAGCAAAAGGAAGTATATCTCTTCCTACTGCAGACATACCGCTAATCATAGCATACTGTCCAATAGCACAGAACTGATGTATTACACAGTTTCCAGATATAAAAGCACCTTTTTCTATCCTTACATGTCCTGCTGCTAATGCTCCGTTACATATGATAACATTATCCTGTATTTCGCAGTCATGAGCAACATGACCTGTAGCCATTATATAGCAGTTATTTCCTATTGTTGTTTTGGCATTTTCTTTAGAAGCTCTGTGTAAATTAGCAAACTCTCTAATTTCATTTCCGTCCCCTATTTCTAGGAAAGTTACTGTTTTTCTATCAAAGTGTATATCTTGAGGCAGATTACCTATTACAGCATGATCATGAATTATATTATTTTTTCCTATAGTAGTATATTCTTTTATCACTGAATGAGCACCTATAACAGTATTTTCACCAATATTCACTTCTCCTTCTATAACAGCATAAGGACCGATTACAGCACTATCTGATATTTTTGCAGATTCAGATATAATTGCAGTTTTATGTATATTTTCAGACATTTTTATTTCCTATTTTTATTTATCTATTTTCATGGCTTCTTTATCTACTAAAAACAAGCCCAAATCAGCAGAACATGCAAGTTTATCATCTACCTTTACTTCGCCATGAGTTTTAAGTAAAGTACCGTTAAAAGCATCTACTGTAACAAACATATTCATAACATCTCCCGGTATAACAGGATTTTTAAACTTTACATTATCTATTTTAGCAAAGAACATAAACTTTTTGCCGTATTCTTCAGGCTTTAATAACTTTGTATAGCAGTATATTCCAGAAGTCTGTGCCAATGCCTCAACCATTAAAACACCCGGCATAATAGGACTTTCAGGAAAATGCCCTGTAAACTGAGGTTCATTAAAAGTTACATTTTTTACAGAATGTATTTTTCCATCTTCAATACTTTCTACTCTGTCTACAAGCAGAAATGGATATCTATGAGGCAATAACTCCATTATTTTATTTATATTAATTTTTTCCATTTGTCATATTTCCTTTAAACAAATAAATATAAAAAATCGTAATAATATTAAGTAAAATTATACCATATAAATATAAACCTTACAAGTAAAAAATATGTATGATTTTATTATAAATTCTTTTAATTTTTATATTGTTTATTTTTTATGTTTAGTTAAACATTTGCCATCTTAAAAATATTGTAAACATCATCTCTATTTAAAGCTCTAAAATGTTTAAACTCTAATTTTCCATCTTTTATACATCTTCTTGTTAAATCGTTAAGAACATCTTCGCTTTGTACTCCAATTCCTAATTCTGTAAAATTGGTAGGCATGTTTATTTGTTTAAAATATTCTATTGTTTTTTCTATGCCTTTAATTCCAGTATCATCATCATTAATATTCCAAACATTTTTTGAATACTGAATAAACCTTTGTCTTTTATCTTTAAGACAGTATTTAGCCCAAGAACCCCACATAGTAGAAAGACTTGCCCCATGTGCTGCATCAAATTTAGCACTCAATTCATGACCGAATTTATGAACTATAAAATCAAAACTAAGTCCAAGACCAGTTAAAGTATTATGCGATAAACTTCCGCACCACATAAGCTCACTCATAGCGTCATAATTAGTTTTGTCTTTCATAGCTATTAATCCGTTTTTAAATATTGTTCTCAAAACTGCTTCTGCTATAGCATCTGTTGTCTGATTATTATCTCCATTTACTGAACCTTCGCTGTCTCCGAAATATCTGTCGAACGTATGCATAAGCATGTCAGATATACCGCATGCTACCTGATAATAAGGCAGAGTAAATGTAAGACAAGGATTCATTATTGCAAATTTAGGGCGATTAAACTCTGTAGGAAGTCCTCTTTTATCGAGTGTCTCTTCATTTGTAAGAACTGCCGAATTGCTTGTCTCGCTTCCTGCTGCAGATATTGTAAGTATACAGCCTATGGGTATGCTTTTTTCTACATTTTTTACTCTAGTCCAAAAATCCCATATATCAGTTTCTGGATTAGATGCCCCATGTGCTATTGCTTTGGCTGTATCTATAACGCTTCCGCCTCCTACTGCTAGTATAAAATCGGCATCAAAATCTATTGCCTTCTTTACTCCTTCTCTTGCATGAGAAAGTGTAGGATTAGCTCTTACATTACCGAATAGTTCATATTCTATATTTTCGTTTTTTAATATGTTTTCTATTTTGTTAAGAAGTCCGCTTTCTTTTACGCTATTTGTTCCGTAAACTACTAATACTTTTTTGCCTCCCAAATTTTTTATTTCTAGTCCTACTGTATTTTCTGTATCTCTTCCAAATATTACTTTGGTAGGATTGTTGTATATAAAACTTTGCATATAAATACCCTTAAATAATAAATTATATTTTATAGTATTATAATTATTTTTCTTTGTTAATCAAGCATATACAATATAGTTTATTTTTTATAATACATAAAATTTTTAAGTTTATAAAAATATATTTTAAAATTTTATTTATTTCTATTCATTAAGCAAAAACATTATGAACCACTAATTAATACCGAAATAAAAAAGAAATGCTTTTTATATAACTATATATAGCTGCAAGAAAAATATTTATATATTAATCCTATAAATATAATTTTTAATATTTTCATGCATAAAATAATTACACTTTATAAAAAGCTGAAATTACAGTATAAATATTATATAATTTTTTAAATAGATATAATGGTTATGTAATAAAAAAGGGAAGCTGATAAAGCCTCCCTTAAAATTATAATAAATTTTTTATTATCTGTTTCTATAATAAGATTTATTATAATTATATCTTTTATTATTGTTATATCCGCCTTTTCTCTTTGAATAAACTTTCACACTTCTATATGGCGGCTCTCCGTCACTTTTTGTTTCAACATCATTATCATTTTGAAGCTCTAAATGTATAATTCTTCTTTCATAAGGCGACATAGGATCCAAAGCAACTACTCTTCTTGTTTTTTTAGCCTGCTGAGCAGCCTGACGAGCTATATGTTTTAATGTTTCTTCTCTTCTTTCTCTATATCCGTCAACATCTAATATAATATGTCTTTCAGTATCATCATTAAATTTTTTGGAAGCTATTAATGAAATAACAAACTGCAAAGCCTCTAATGTAGCCCCTTTTTTACCTATTAAAACTCCTGAATCTTCTGTTGAAATGTTAATATAAATTCTTTTTTCACTTTCTTCTTTAGCAGTAACTTCAGCTTCAACGCCCATATATTTTAATATATTAGATACTATAGATTGAAACTCGCCTAAATTAGTAGAAATTTCTTCATAATAAACACGTATAATAGTCGGAGATTCTTCTCCAAAACCTAATAAAGGACGTTTGCCTTTATCTATTACCTCTATTCTAACCTGATCTTCTGTAAGATTAAGCTCTTCTAGTGCCTTGCTAACGGCTTCCTTTTCTGATTTACCACTAAACTCTTTTACTAACATAGTATCTCCTCCTTTCTATATGATAAGTAATATTTTGTTATTACTCCTAATTTGATAAATAATTATTACTTCTTTTTCCTTTTTTTCTTTTTTGTAGTTATTTTTGTTTCCTCTTCTTCTATAATATCATTTGATGATTTATCTAATTTTGATGTTATAAACTGCTGAGCTACCCCGAATACGTTTTGTGCTGTCCAATACAAAGCAAGTCCGCTTGCAAAATTATAAAACATAAGAAGCATAATAAGCGGGAAAATAGTAGTCATCATCTTCATTTGTGCGGCGGCCGATGAAGAACCTCCGGCTGAAGAAGAAGGCTGCAGTTTCATGCTTAAATAACTTGTAACTGCCATTAATATAGGGAATAAATTAAAGTTAAATCCTCCTAATATAGGCATACCTGCCGGAAACACAAATAATCTGTCTGGAGATGAGAGGTCTGTTATCCATAAAAAAGGCGTATTTCTAAGCTCTACCATAGACTGCATGAGATAGAAAAATGCTATCAAAAGAGGAAATGGAAGAAGCATAGGAAGACAGCCTCCTAAAGGATTAATCTTCTCTTTTTTGTATATCGCCATTATTTCGGCATTTAATTTATCCGGATTATCTTTATACTGCTCTCTTATACGCTCTATTTTAGGATTTACTAACTGCATCTTTTTCATAGACTTATAAGAAGCATTATTCAATGGGAAAGTAATTATCTTAAATAATAATGTAAATAAAAGTATAGCCCAAGCATAATTTTTGGTTATATTATACAAACCGTTAAGCATAATATCTAATATATAAGTTAAAGGTCTTAAATTAATACCCAAGAAAGATTCCTGAAATATTGATTCGTAAGATTCTTCTGCATAATATTTAGAAAATAATCTTCTCACTTTAGGTCCCATAAATACTGAATATGTATCAGTTATAGAAGAACCGCTTTTAATACTGTGTTTAGAAACCAAATTTGCTAAATGAAAATCGTTTCTATATTCATTAGTTGAAGGTTTAGAGAATGTCATAGTTTCAAAAACTGTATTATCCGGCTGTGCTGATGAAGAAATTATAGCAAAATATCTGTTATTTAAAGCTGCCCATTTATCCAAACCCTCATATACACTATATCTCATCTGATTAGTTTTTATTCCCCTTGAAGAAGAACCGAATAATCTTGAAAATATATTGTCTTTTACTATATCGCCTGTTAATAATATTTTTGATTTACCATTTCCTTTTATTAAGTACTGTGCTTTTGTAGCATCTTCTCTCACAGAATTTTTATCTGTTCTGTAAGGTCCTATTCCAGTACCTAAAAAATAAGAATAAAATAGAGACAAATCTTTTTCTCCGATATTTTCTATAGTTACAGAGTTTTTTAACTGATAAGGGTCTTCTCCGAAACTGAAAGTCTTTGTAATTCTTACCGGAACATTATCTATAAGAGCCAATGCACTGTAGCTTACCAAATCATTATTATCATTTGAAATTAACTGATAGTTTAAATTTTCAGGCATCGCAATAGAATTGGAAAGATTCTGAAAAGTTACAGTAAAAGGGTAAATTCCTTCATAAACCTGTTCTACCATATCAATAATTTCATTAGTAGCATCTTTTCCCAAATCCTGAGGATAATAATTTTTTAATTTATAAGAAAATAAAGAGCCGTTTTTGAAAGCGGCTATAACATATTCATTTTCTAATATTTTTTCATTATTTAAAGATAATGTATTAGTATCTTCTATTACTGCAAAATTTTGCATTTGAGCGGTATCTAATAAATAATTAGCAGTATTATTATTATTTTCTATATTATTATTTGAAGCTGCTGCTGAATTAGTACTTGTATTTGAACTATAAACAGGCTTCATTACTTTAGACTGATAGAACATATATATGAATAATATTATAGCTGTAAGTGCGAATGCTATAACCATTCTTTTATTATTGCTCATAAAATATCAAAGCTCCTTAAATCAATTATATACAACAAACAAGATTTATTTAAGCAATTAAAAAAGGAAGATGGTCTTTGCAAAAAATATTTATGGTACAGGATCATATATTTTTTTTGCTAGAGGATTACATCTCAGTACTCTGGCAATCGCAAGGAAACTGCCCTTTACAGCCCCATATTTAATAACTGCCTGTTTAGCATATTCCGAGCATGAAGGTATATATCTGCATGAAGGTCTAAGATAAGGGGAGACAGCCTTTTGATAGAAAAAAATTAAAAGTAAAAGAATGTGTTTCATAATTTTATAAAACCTTCTGAAATAACTTTATCAAATCTCTTTTACAATCGCTAAAAGAAGGGGAATAATAACTATCAAATTTATTAACAATAATAAAATAATCATATCCGGCAGGGATCTTGTCTTTTTGGCTTCTAAATATTTCTCTTACTATTCTTTTTACCCTATTTCTGCCGACAGAATTAGTTTTATTTTTCTTGATAGCTACAGCAAACCTGCAATACAAACGGTTATTTTTTAAGACAAGAAGAGTATACCTAAAATTACTTATTCTTTTGACAATATTATTCCTATTAAAGAATGATGATATATCATTTCTATGTTTTAACCGCTCTTTACTATATAATTTCAACTATATATTCCCTATCACAGTTTCCATAAGTACTGTTTTTAATAATTGCTTAACAGCATTATTCATCTGCTGCAGTTAAGCGGTATCTGCCTTTTCTTCTTCTGCGTTTCAACACATCGCGTCCATGTTTTGTTGCCATACGTTTAAAAAAGCCAAATTTTCTAGCACGACGCAGTTTACTTGGCTGATAAGTTCGTTTCATTTATTTTCTCCTTAAAAAAGATTATATTTCTTAATTAGATTTTTATCAAAAAAATTATACAAATGTACTGAAGTATTCTACTATAGAAAAAACATTTTGTCAAGTACATAATATATAATCAAAAAAATAACAAAATCATAATATTACCAAACAATTAAAATTTGATATAATATTGTTATGGTGATATAATATTACCATGAAAAAGTACATTCTAAAAAATAACCTAGAAGATATTACTCCGCTAATAGAAGAAATATGCTTAGAAGTAAAAAAGTATATAGGAAATAATGAATTGGATCTGTTCGCTTCAGCTCTGTATGAAGTAATTATGAATGCTATAGAACATGGAAATTTAAATGTACTTTATGAAACAAAAAAAGAATGGCTTAAAAAAAATATTTACAATAAAAAGTTAAAAGAACTCCTTAAAACAGATAAAGCAAAAAATACTCATGTTGAAATTATATTAAAAATTGAAAATGAAAATATTACTATTAATGTAAAAGATCAGGGGCTTGGATTTAAACCTAAACAGGAAGCGAAAAAAATCAATAATGACGGTTTCGCTCGTGAAAGCGGAAGAGGTATGATGATGATCAAATCATATTTTGACGAAGTAAAATTCAATAAAAAGGGCAACTCCATCACTCTAATAAAATTTATTCAAAAAGAACAATAAAAAACTATTTTAAGAAAAAAGAGTTTCTGCTTATGAACAATAATAACAATAAAAAAAAAGTTAAAAAAGTTAAAGATACAAAATTCTTTAAAAAATCTCCTCCTATACAATTAGATACAGGATTCGTTAATTTAGAGAGATTTATTGCTATAAATGAATATGATGACGGATCTTTTTCTAAAGAATATAACTGTGATATAATAAACAGAAAAGGAAGAGATGCAGTTATTATAGTACCTTACTTATATATAGATAATCAGATACATGTACTTATGATAAATACTTTCAGACCCGTTGTTTATTACAGAGAAAAAGTCATGACTGGTAAAAAAACTGAGGATATTGATGAACATATAATGAACTTCTTAGAGTTTCCAGCAGGAATGCTTGAAGAAGATGAAATGAATGATAAAAATACCAATCAGGGTATAAAAAAATGTGCTCAAAGAGAGCTTGAAGAAGAAACAGGATATTCTGTACCTCTAAAAACTATAAATGTATTAGGACATAGATATTACAGCTCATCTGGTATTATTACTGAAAGAATAAATATTGCTACTTGTGATATTACTGGAATTACTCCTAAAAAAGAAATAAAGACTGACGGATCTGTTATGGAAGAGAGTATAGAGACTTTTTTTGTACCTTTTGATAAAGCTATGAGATGGTGCAAGGAAGGAGTTATAAAAAATGCTGGTACTGAAATAGGTCTTCACAGGCTTTATTTTTCAATTATGTATGAACATCAAAAAAATCATAATTTGATACTTCAGAAAAGGCTTCATACTCTTTTAAATGAAATTAGCTCGCTTAAAAAAAGTGCAGAACACTACAACAGACTCATAAGGGAGTTTAAAGCTACTGTTTCGCATGAGTTAAGACACCCTTTTACTGAAATTATGGGATATATTAATTTACTTAAAAAAAATAATATGCCTGAAGAAAAAAGAGAGGAGTTTTTTAATATAGTTTCAAGAAGCATTAAAAAACTTTATGATACTAATAATAATCTTATACAAATAGCGTTAAAAGATGATGAGGCTTCTAAATATGTATCTGAGTTTGATGCAGAAGAAGAGCTTAATATCATAATAGACGGATACAAATTTATTTATCCTAAAGATATAAAAATAGAAATAAATATAGAAAAAAACTGCCGTATATTAATAGGATACCATGAAAGATTTAGGCTTATTATGGAAGGAATTATATCAAATGCTTTTAAATTTACAAAATCTGGTACTATATCTATAAATATAAGAACATTAGACACAATAGAAAAAAAAGAACTTGATTTTTCTCCAGACTTATTTAATTATCACACTATGAAAAATATAATACCTAATGAAATAGAAATAACTGTTAAAGATACCGGAAAAGGAATTAAGCCTAGTAAATTAAAAAAGATATTTATACCTTTTTATCAGGCTGATTCAAGATTTGAAAGAGAATACGGAGGAATGGGAATAGGATTATCAGTTGTAAAAGATCTGCTTGATACTATGCAGGGAACTATTACTATAGACAGCTCTGAAGGGGCTGGAACTATAGTAAAATTAAGAATGCCTTTTGGCATACCAAGTAAGAACTAATAACACAAATATCGAACAGATAATATTATTATATATATAATTTTACTTTTAGAAAAAATAAATTTTTTAAAAATTTCCTTTTGAAATATAGTTAACAGCATACTTATATAAAAACTAACTAAAATATATAAACAAAATTATAATTTCAATACCTCTTCTACACTAAGCCCTGTATTCTCACTGATTATCTTTATATCTATACCAGCTTTCTTTAAACTTCTCGCTATATTAATCTGCTCTTTTCTTATACCCTCCTGCATACCTTCTCTCCTTCCTTCTTCTAAACCTCTCTCTATACCTTCCTGTATACCTTCTCTCCTTCCTTCTTCTAAACCCTCTTCACGCTCTCTTCTTAACATTAAAGTCTGTCCGTATAAAAAAGCATCTCTAGCATTGTAAACTTCCATCTCATCTTCACTGGATATAAAACGTTCATATTTATTTATTACTTTAGGCATGATATTATTTACCTCCTTTAATTTATCTTTAACTTTATCAAAATCTTTAGCCGTAAAAAACTCTATCCAAGATAATATTTTCTTTCTCTTAATATCTTCTGTGTTACTATTATATAATACTTTCTTAAACCTTGGAACTTCCACTATATGCATCTGCACCATATCCAAAACAATATCAGGATTTTCTGTATCTATCAGCTTAAAACATCTGTGAGGCTTACCATCATCATTAAAATCCATATAAAAGTCTACAAAGTTAATACTTATTACCTCGCTTATTATATCATAAGGCTCTTTTTCTTCTACTTCGCTTACTATATTCTTAGATATATAATAGTATATTCTCTTCAAAAAGTCTATATTACCGGATAATTGTATCTCTATAATAACTTTTCTGCTGTCTTTGGTAACTGCTTTTACATCAAGTACGGATTCTTTTAGATTAATATTTTCTGGTAAGTTGTGAGGGTTAATTATCTGCAGGTTGTGCACTGTTTCAAAGCCCAAATCTTCAAGCACAGCATTTACTATGTTCTCAAGTATATCCTCATTACCCAAAGAGCCTAAAAGATAGCGTACAAAATAATCGTTCATTCTATTTATACTACGCATTTATATTATACTCCAAAATTATGATAAGTAAATAAAATATATAAATATTAGTTAAACAAATTTTTTGAGCAAAATAAGCCAAGAATTTATAATTTTTTTTATAAAAAAGAAAAGCTAACAGCTAGTAAGCATGCTAAATAAAAATAGAATATATAGTTTTTTACAATATAATTACCCCGCCCGCCCGCCCCATTTATAGTAAGCATTAAAAATAATTTTTTAAGAATTACTTATAATATCAGGTGAGTTTAACAATAAACAATTATAATTTGTAATTGCTATATTTTTGAAAATTTATTATCAGCTTTTTTAGAGAATACTATTTATTTACGGTAAATTTTATTTTTATATAAAAAACACTATATTAAATCGCATACAGAGTTTATAATATTAACCTTCTTTCTTTCTCTTTCGCTTAAAGGAGCATATTTCGATTTATACATCAAATCATTTGCAAGCACTATAAACTGCTCTTTAAGCATTTCTGCGGCCTCTTTAGGTGTTTTCCCAGTAGCTCTTATAGCTAAATCATCATTATTAATAACATAATGATCATCTGCTATTTTTGTAATATATCCTTTTAATGACTTTTTAAAATGAAAATCATCTACATCGCTGAAATTTAATTCTATTTTTTGTCTTTGTGCCATTAATATATACCTGCCTTTTTTGCATAGTCTTCATTGGTTAAACTAAAAGTTTTCTGTGTAAATATTATATCATTAGTATTAAATGCATAAGGAGCTTTTCCCTTTAATCCATTAACACCATTTGATATAGCTTGATCAATAACAACATAAAGCTCTTCTGCATGAAGCTTCTGATATTTCATAACATCAGCAATTACTATTTCATAAGCAGTCTGCCTAGTAGGAGCCCCAGTATCACCTATAATATGATATGAAACCCCATTCAAAGTGTCTATCCACAAATAATCACCTGTAATATCATAAATCTCAAAATCTATACTAACCTTCTGCGACCAAAAAGACATAGCAGAGTTTGCATACATTACCCCATCAGCTTTACCAGAAAGTAAGGATAATGTTTCTTCACTTAATCTATTTGTAGCAAGAGTACCAGTTGCAGCCACATAATCAGCTCCTAATATAGAATGATTAGGTAATTTGGCAAACTCTTCATTTCCTATAGCTTCCTGCAAGGTTATAAGTTTAACCATTTCGTTTTGAGAATTAAAATTACTTATAAAACTATTTAATACAAAATCTGTATATATTTCTGTGTTTAAATATTTTAATTTATCCAAGTACTGATTAGTCATGCTTTTCGGAAAAGTAAAAGAAGCTATTGCAATGGTTCTCTTTTTTTCTATAATATCATCAACTCTTACATAAGAATATTTTGAAGCACATGATATAGTAATAAATAAAGATATTATTATCAATACAAACAGTTTAATACTTCTTTTAATCATCAATAATGCCCCTATTCTTCCTCTATTATTTCTACAGCCTCTATATTTTCTGTATTTTTGTTTTCTCTATATTCTATAACCTGTTTAATAATAGATCTTACAGCAAAATCACTGTCGCTTGAAGCAAGCAAATTCAAAGATCTGTCAACTCTGCCGTCATCATAGTCTTTCAAAGCCTCAACAGCAGCCATTCTCACCCATTTATTTTTACTTGATAAACTTTCAAGTATAGGGTTTAAAAGCTCTTTAGCATTCATTCTTCCAGCAACTTTTAATCCCTCTATCTGTACCTGCAAATCAGTATCAGAAATAGCTCTTTTTACCCTATCAATAGCTTCCGGATTATTTGCCTCAAGCCTTCCAAGCCCCAAAACAGCCAAACACCTCACATTAAAATCAGGGTCTTCAACACTAGCACGCAAAAAATCACTGTATGCAATATCCGCTTCTATCTTTCCTAAAAGCCAAACAGCCTCAGCACGTACTTCCCTGCCGCCATTTTGAGCCGCATTTAATACTTCTAATATAACCTCTTCATCATTCGGGTCTTTTGCTAATTTTTTTTCGGCTTTATGAACATCTTCAAGCCTTCTTAAAGTAACATCTTTCTCAGAACAAGATATTATAAAAATAATAAAAAAAGCATATATAAAAAGTATTGTAATTTTCTTCATATTAAAAGTTATAACCATGTACTCTTTAATTTATTAATTTCTTCTTTTGCCTTATCTATATTTTCTATAGAGCCTTGTGCGAAGGTATCTTTTCCGCCGCCTCTTCCGCCTGCAGTTTTAATAATATCTTTTATAATATTATTTGCAGATAATTTCTTTTCTTTTACAGCACTTCCTGTAAGCTGAACAAGTATAGAGTTTGAAGAGTCAGTTTTACTTATCATAACAGCAATACTGTCTTTTACTCTCTCTTTTATAGTATCAGCATAAAGCCTTACTTCTTTTATATCTTCATTAAACTCTAAATTATAGAATCTAATACCGCCTAAATCTTCATAATTATCCATAAATGAAGTAACTGAAGCTCCAGAAGTCTTTAACTGCTTAATATCTTTCTGCAGTTTTTTCACTTCATTTTGAAGATTTTCAGCTCTTATAGTAATTTCTTCTATTTTTGAAGCATTAAGTATATGTGCCAAGTTTTTTACTTTACTAAAGAGTTTTGTAGCCTCATTAGCAGCTTTTAAACCTGTAATAGCCTCTATACGTCTTACTCCGCTTGCAGCAGAACCTTCACTTACTATATGGAAATAACCAACTTCCGATGTATTTGTCAAATGACTTCCTCCGCAAAGCTCTACTGAAAATCCGTCTCCTATATCAAGTATTCTAACAGTATCAGGGTATTTCTCACCAAACAATGCCTTAGCTCCAGATGATATAGCCTCTTCTTTAGACATGTATTTAATTACAGCCGGCATCGATTTGAAAACTACTTCATTAACCTTATTTTCTATATTAAGCAAAGTTTCTTCGGATATAGAATCTGGGTGAGTAAAGTCAAATCTCAAATAGTCTTCGCATACATAGCTTCCAGCCTGATTTACATGATTGCCAAGTGTAAGCTCTAATACCCTTTGAAGTATATGCGTAGCCGTATGATTTTTTCTTATAGCCATTCTTCTATCAGCATTAACAAATAATGTTATCTCTTCGCCTTCTTTAAATGAATGATTATTATTTTCAAGTATATGTATAATAGTATTTTCTTTTTTCTGAGTATCTGTTACTTTGATAGTTTGCTTATCTGAAGTCTCTATATATCCGTTATCTCCAACCTGTCCGCCCATCTCTCCATAAAAAGGAGAAACATCTGTTACAATAACTGTATTATCATTGTATACTGATATTACTTTTGCTTTTACACCGTTTGTCAAATTGTTTAAATCTTCACCCACATATTTAGTGTCAAAGTTTGCTACATATCCGAATTTTGACTTTTTATCTTCTCCAGTTCCTCTGCTTCTTTTTTTCTGCTCTTCCATAGCCTCTTCAAATCCAGCTCTGTCAACTGTAAAGCCATGATCATTAGCTTCTTCTTCTGTTATATCAAAAGGAAGTCCGTAAGTATCAAAAAGCATAAATGCATCAGAACCTTTTATCACTTTACTATCTTTATTATCTTCCATTACACTGTAAAGTTTATTCATACCAGCAGATATTGTATTTAAAAACTTATTCTCTTCATCTTTTAAAATTCTTTTTATATTCTCTTCTTCTTTAGGAAGATAATCATATATATCTTTATAAACATCTATAACAGCACCAGTAAGCTCATTTAAGAAAGCCCCTTTATGTCCCAAATCGCTTGAAGTTTTCAAAGCTCTTCTTAAAAGTCTTCTTAAAACATATCCTCTTCCCTCATTTGAAGGTACGCATCCTTCTGCCAAAACAAATACCAATGCTCTTAAATGATCTGCTATTAAATTTATTTTTGTTTTATTTTTATCTTCATATTTAACATTAAGTTTTTTTATAATAGCATCAACTATAGGCTTCATAACATCAGTTTGATAATTACTCTCAACACCCTGCATAATATAGCAAAGTCTTTCAAGCCCCATTCCAGTATCTATACCCACATTCTGAAGCGGTGATAAATTGCCGTCAGTATCCTGAAAAAACTCATTAAATACTAAATTCCAAAACTCCAAATATCTCTCACAGTCGCAGCCCACAAAACAGTCCGGCTTACCGCAGCCTTTCTCTTCTCCCATATCAATATAAAGCTCACTGCAAGGTCCGCAAGCCCCAGAATCTCCAGCAGGTCCCCAGAAATTATCCTTTTTTCCTAGTCTTACTATCTTTTCTTTTGGTATTCCTATATGCTCATTCCAAATCTTAAAAGCATCATCATCTTTCTCATAAATAGAAACGTATATTCTTTCAATAGGAAGTTTTATTACCTGAGTAGAAAACTCCCAAGCAAATTCAATAGCCTCTTTCTTAAAATAATCTCCCATAAAGCAGAAATTACCAAACATCTCAAAAAAAGTATGATGTCTTGCCGTCTTTCCTATATTTTCCAAATCTGAAAGTCTAAAGCATTTTTGTATAGTAGCTACCCTTGAATAAGGTGCTTTTTTTATTCCTGCATAATATGGTTTGAACTGAAGCATACCCGCTGTTGTGAAAAGAAGTGTAGGATCATCTATTGGTATAAGTGATGATGATTTTTCTATTACATGTTTTTTGCTTTTAAAAAACTCTTTGAATTTTTCTCTCAATTCTAAATGTGTCATCTTCAGCTCCTGTTTTTAAGAAGATTATTCTTTATATATAAAACTTTATTAACCAAATTAATAGTTTATTAATAATATATTAAATTAGTTATGAATGCAAGTAAAAAGCCAAAAAATAGTTAACATAATTTATTAGATTATAATTAAAAAGAGCTTCACAAAATATTATTGCAAAGCTCCTTTATATTCTATTAATATTTAAGCACTATTCTATTATTATAACATAAGTCATTCTTGCACGTTTTATAGTGATTGTAAATGACTTATCATTTCCATAAGATGCAACAAATTTATCATAATCATCTGTACTTGAAATAGTGATACCATTAATAGCTTTAATAACGTCTCCCGGTCTAAGTCCAGCCTGATATGCTTTAGAGTTCTGAGTCATATTAAGAACTACAACGCCTCTTTCATTGCTTCTTATCTGAAGTCTTTGAGATATTTCAGGTGTAATATTTGAAACATCTAATCCCATCCAAGAACGAGTACTTCCCTGAGAGTTATTTTGAGACTGTCTGCTAGGAACAACATTCTCATCTTCAACTCTTGCTTCTATAACTATTTTAGTACTTCTTTCTCTTCCGTTTCTTAAATATTTAACTGTAACTTCTTTACCTACTTTTGTAGTAGCTACTTTATTAAATAAATCTCCAGACCTAGTCATTCTCTCGCCGTCAAACTCTATGATAATATCACCGTCCTGCAAACCGCCTTTAGAAGCAGGAGAGTCTGGTATAACTTCGCTTACATAAACTCCGCTGTTTTGTTTAACATTAAGACCTCTTGATAAGTTCTCATCAATATCCTGTAAGTATATACCTAAATATCCTCTTGTAACTCTTCCATTTTCTTTTAAATCTGTCATAACAGAAGTAGCTAAATTAATAGGAGTGGCAAAACCTATACCAATGCTTCCGCCTGAAGTAGAATATATTAATGTGTTTATACCTATTACCTGACCATGAATATTAAATAAAGGACCTCCGGAATTACCAGGGTTTATAGCAACGTCTGTTTGTATATATCTTTGATATTTATTAGCTCCGACATCGCTTCTTCCTTTAGCACTAACAATACCGAAAGTAACAGTATTATTAAGTCCGTAAGGGTTTCCTATAGCAATGGCAAACTCACCCGGCTCTATAGCATCGCTGTCTCCCAAAGCAACATAAGGGAAAACTCTGTCATTACCTTCTATTTTTAATAAAGCCAAATCATAAGCCTCATCATATCCTATTAACTGAGCAGGCAATTCTCCGTCTTCTCCGTAAAGAGTTATCATTATTTTTGTAGCACCTTTAACGACATGGTAATTTGAAAGTACGTAACCATCTTCATTAATAATAAAACCGCTTCCTAATGATTTTTGACTTCTTCTTTGTCTAGGAACTTGGTCTCCAAAGAAAAATCTAAAAAACTCATCAGCATATCTGTCTTCTTGAGTTTGACCTGCTTCAATTTCTGTAGATATATTAACTACAGCCGGCATGTTCTTATCAACAACCTCTCTTATAGCTCCTTCAACCTCTAAAGCACCGTCTAATGACCCAGTAAAAGCAGTCTTTTCAGGTGCTGACTGTGCATGAACTAAAAACTCATCTTTTTTATAGTTTTTCTCATATGAAAATATAAAGAAAGAAATAATTATACCTACCAAAGTGAATGTAAGCCCAAGATTTAAAAAGAACATAAATGAACGTTTTTTTTGCTCCATATATGCATAACCTCCGATTAAAATTGATTTTCATAAACTAAAGTTATTAACTTGCCATGAACATTATAAGACATTATATAAAAAAATAAAATCGAATATTATATGAAGATATTACCTCATTAACTAAAAATAAGAATGTTTATATGTAATTATAATAAAAATATTGTTCTGACAATCATAACAGTTTTAGTATATAATATAAACCTACAAAAAAAAAGCAAAGTAAAAAATTATTTATAATTATTATGTTTATAAAATACCTCAGGCTCTCCCTTAGGTCTGGTATTCCATCTAGGATGCACCCAAAGCCAATTCTCCGGATATTTAGCAATTATCTCTTCAAGTTTTTTTGTATATCTTTGAGTATTATGCCTAATTGTTTCTTCTTTTGTTTCTTTCTCTTCTATATACATTATCTCAGACACCACTATTTTATGATGCCCATATCTGTCTGGAACACTGTATACGATAGCAATAGGACTTCCAGTTTTCATAGCTATAGCAATAGGACCTGTAGCTGTAGCACATGGACAGCCAAAAAAATCAACAAATATACCGTCTAAATAATTTTGGTCTGATAGAAATGCAACAGGACTATTGTCATTTAAAGCATAGAATATTTCCCTTAAATCTCCCCACCTTGATATACATTTCATGCCTCTTTTTTCTCTCCAAGACTTCATATACACATCTAATTTAGGATTATCTAAAGGTCTTACTATAACGCTAGGGTGATAGCCTTTAATAGCAAAATAAAAAGCTATATACTCCCAGTTTCCTATATGTCCTGTAATAGCTATAATACCTCTGTCTTTTTTATGCATTGCCTCATCAAAGATATCCTGCCCTTCTATTTTTATCCTTTTTAATATTTCTTCATTAGACATTCTTGAAGATTTTATAAACTCGGCAAAAGTCATAATCATAGACTTCATAGAACGCTTGGCTATCTTTTTTCGTTCATGAAAACTTTTATTTGGAAAAGCCTGCTTCAAATTAATTAAAGCTATACGCCTAGCACTTGGAGCAAAATAATACATCAAAGTACCAACTAATTTCGCAAATAATATAATAACAATATATGGCATAATAGCCATTATTTCCATTAATATTCTTAATGGAATATACTCAAGCATTATAGTTCTATGTGATTTATAAGCCAAAACTTACACCTCTTTATCTAATTTATTATCTTCTTCAGTGTTAACAGTATCAACAGAATTATCATTATTAGAAGGTGCTGAAAATAAATCTTCATCTTTAGTAGATTCATTAAATCCGTCAGAGTTAATTTCTATTTCAGAACTTGAAGAATTTTCTTCATTTTCTTCATTTTCTTCGGCTTCTGAACTATTTTGATTATCAGGAGTTTCAGTATTATCAGAAATATTATTTTCTTCTGTATTATTTGAAGAAGTTTCATTAACATTTGTATCTGCTGTTTCAGACATCATAGCATCATCATCATCATCACCTTCTACTAATATTCCAGCTCCGGACAATTCACCCTGAGTGATTAAATAATTAAATCCTGATATAAAGTAATAAGCTTCAGTTAAAGCTTTCATTACATTATAGCCCTGTATTCTCTTTTTACCCTTTCCTACTTCTGATGAAAAAGTTAATATATCGTTTGGATTTTCTATTATTCTCTCTCTCTCTTCTTTATCTAACAATAATTTGTCTAATTTTCTTTTAAAAGGAGTTATTATAGAAACAAAAGTATTTCTCAAATTCTTTGCCAAATAAGAACGCTGTCCGTTTTTATCAGAAAGCATAGAAACTCTCTGTTCAAAACGCATAGTTTTATCAGCTTCTACTTTCATTATAGTATTACAAAGCTCACTGTATTCATTTAATCTTGAATGAGTATCTGATAATGACAAAAATATATTGTTAAAATCATTTTTATAATCTGTTCTTACCTGATTATCATAAACTAAATTATATCTTACTTTATTTGAAACAAATACAGCTGAATATTCTCTGTCTAAAAAATCAATTAAAACTTTTATTCTGTATATTTTATCTTTCGTAGACACAAAAAAGAAGGGGTCGGCTTCGTACTCTATACCGTTATCCGATTTTTTGTAGGATACGCATTTATTTATAAGTTTTACCCCTATAGATTCTACTTTTCCAAGTTTTTCCTCTTCTGTATCCTTTTTCTTACCTATATTCTCTTTTGCCTGTTCTATTTTTGTTTCCTGAATTTTTTCTTTATCTTTTCTCAATTTTGTATAATATCCTAAAATATCCTCATCTGTAATATTAAGATATTTATTAAAATCATTAATAGTTTCAAGTTTTTCTTTGGAAGCATACTGTAAAAGAGTAAATAATTTAGGATAATACTTTGTATATACCAAATCCACTGCCCTTTTAAAAGCTGATATTCTTGAATTAACTATTCCCTTACTTATATTATCAACAATAGCATAAGCAAGCATAGCTTTCTCGCCTGCTACCTTAATTCTAGAAGAATAAGTATGAAGTACATATAAAGGTCTGAACATTGCTTTTATTTCTTTAACATAGCTTTCAGCCATTACATTGGTATTAAGTTCTTTATAGGGTCTTAAAAAATCTTTGTATGTTTTTTCATTGTATTGATCTTTTATTCTCTCTAAAAGCTCCAAATCATCAAGGTCTTTAGCAAACTGAGATATTATTTTCTGATGTTTGGCTTTAGCATCTATATTAGAGGCTTCTGTAGGATTTAGTGCATTAAAGATAAGCGTATCCATCTCCAAAAATGCCGCTATAATGTTTTTATCTATAAAGTTCAAAAATTTCGGATTAACATTACCGCCCATAAAAGTTATAACGCCTGCACTTACAGCATCAAACCATAATTTTAATCCGAAAAAAAATCCGTTTCCTTTTTGCTTTTCAGAAGAAGAAGAACTGCCTGAACCTTTAGAATCAGAAGATTTTCCTCCGCTATTATAATTACCAGCACCTTTAGAATTACCGCCTACTAAAGTATTAGCATTTTTCTTTGATGAGCTTCCAACAATTACTGAAGATGTACGCTTTTTATCAGATACAACTTCACCGCCTGCATCAACAAATTTATTAAACAAATCTTTTCTTGCATCTTTATTAAGTTCATCTAACTTTAATCTATCTCTAGTATTATCTATATCACCCATAGAAAAAAATAACTCCCTTATTTAAAAAGTAAAAGTAAAAAAATAAATTATTTATTATCTCTATGTATTATTGTAGCACTGCCTTGATTTTCTGCCATAATAGTCATGCTTGATATTTGAACATGGCTTCTGCGTGTTAATACATACTCTATATTATCGGCTATATCTTCAGCATATAAAGGAATAAATCCTTTATATACATTATCTGCCTTTTCTTTGTCGCCTTTAAATCTCACAGTAGAAAACTCTGTATTAACTGCACCCGGCTTAATATTTGTTACTTTAACAGGCTTATCTATTAATTCTACTCTTATGCTGTCTCCGAACATCTCTACAAATGATTTTGTGGCACAGTAAATAGCACCTCCGCTATAGGCTTCATCGGCAGCAGTAGAAGATAAATTTACTATATGACCGTATTTACTTTTTAATATATAAGGCATTAAAAGTCTGGTTAATACTATTAAACCCTCACAGTTTACCCTTACCATCTGCAAAGCATCTTCCAAACTATTATTATAATACAAATCCTTACCTAAAGCCAAACCGGCATTATTTATAAGTATATCTATATTTTTATTTTCAATACTATCAACTGCCTTTACAATATCTTCGGTTTTAGAGAAGTCTAACTTTATAATATTTATTTTTACATCATATTCCTTTTCAAGCTGATTTTTCAAACTTTCAAGTCTTTCTATTCTTCTGGCTGCAAGTATAAGATTAACCCCATTAGAAGCAAGCATTCTAGCTGCAGCCTCTCCAATACCAGCACTAGCCCCAGAAACAAATGCCAATCTTCCGCTTATATCTTCTCTATACATTAAATAACTCCTAATATCTATAAAATTTTATAAATAAAAATAAGATTTATTATATTATTTTGAATAGTATATTGCAATAGCATAAAAAAATATTTTCAAGATTTTTGCTATGTTGCTATACACAAAATAAAAGAGGGCTATTAACAATAGCCCCCTTATTTTTTTACACAAAAAACTATTTTTATTTGTATGTTCTAACCATTCCGGCTACGTCCTGAGCTGTATACTGCATACCTACTTCATTAAGATATTTTGTAACTAAAGCGTCCATTTGGTTTTTTAACCCCTTAGAATATAGTTCCATTACAACAGTACAGTTTTGCTGAGAATCCCATTTAGTTTCTACAACAGAAGCCCCTCTTATTCTTCCAGCTACTCTCTCCTGTATAACATACTCATCTATCATACCTTTTTCTGTAGAGCTTAATGATTCTATGTAAGAACCCACTATTTTAGCTACTATTTTATTTTTTCCGTCTAGTTCAGCTGCCTGTTTTGAAGTAAGCTCTCTTCTAAACTTATCTGTAGCATCTATATCATCAGAAGGCACTCCCATACCCATTACTCTGAATGTATCATTATCAATCCAGCCTTCTGGTCTGCTCATGCTTACACCTGTGCTGTTACATGAAACTGCAAATAAAACAGATAAAATTGTTAAAATAATCAATATTTTTCTCATAAATTACCTCCTTTTTGTATATTATACTATTTTAACATGTCAATTGCAATAAAAATAATAATGAAAAATATTATTACTATACTATTAATATAACAAAATATATATATTTTTAGTTATCGATTAATAATAATTTTTTTTAATTAATTTTTCAAAAATCACAAAAAAATACGGCTAATAATAATATTTATTTCAAAACTGCTATTAATAATTATTTATAAGTTCTAACCATTCCAGCCACGTCCTGAGCTGTATACTGCATACCTACTTCATTAAGATATTTTGCAACTAAATCATCAATCTGACTTTTAAGACCTTTGGAATATAATTCCATTACAACAGTACAGTTTTGCTTTGAATCCCATTTGCTCTCTACAACAGAAAGCCCTCTTACTCTTCCAGCCACTCTCTCCTGTATAACGTATTCATCTATCATACCTTTTTCTGTAGAACTTAATGATTCTATGTAAGAACCCACTATTTTAGCTGCTATTTTATTTTTTCCGTCTAATTCAGCTGCCTGTTTTGCTTCTACTTCTCTTCTGAATTTATCTGTTTCATCATCAGAAGGAATACCCATGCCCATTACTCTGAAAGTATTATCATTAATCCAGCCCTCCGGATTGGTTTTACTTACTCCACTACCGCAGGAAAGTATAGAAAATAGCAATACAGAATATAATACACATATTAATATTTGTTTCATTATAAAACCTCCTATAAATTATTGTGATATCATCATACATTTTCTGTAAAAAAAATCAATACCATATTTTTATTACCTAGTATAATTGACATAAAATAAACATTATATATAATTATTACTTGAATGTTATCTTTAAATCAAGGATCCGACAAATGAAACTCAAACATACAATTAATTTTATAAAAAAACATACAGTAGCAATTTTTGTAAAAGTTGAAAAAGAAGAGCCTAAAGTGTGCACATTTAATGAAGAGTATATAAAGTTATTTAATGGCCTAGTAAAAGACAAATATTACAGCACTTCTACTCCTTTCGCATTTGCTTTTGCAAGCAGTACTAGAGTTATTTTTATTACATATAAGGAAGTAAAAAATTATATGTACGAAACTTGGAAAAATGCAGGTGCTTCTCTTATAAAAATTATGAAAGACTTGCATATTGATGATATAGAAGTAGATATGGCAGAATTATTTTCTGAAATAGCTTCAGAAGAATCATATATACAGTTCTGTTTGGGAATAATGCTTGCTTCATACAGCTTTGATAATTATTTGGGAGATAAAAGATTAAAAGAACAGCCTTCTATAAAAAATATACTTCTAGTTTCTGAACACAAAAAAGATACAGAAAATGCTATATCAAAAGCATCTCAAATAGCAAATAACATATTTTGGGCAAGAGATATTATTAATGAACCTAGTAATATTATCAACTCTTTAACATTTACAGACAGAGCCAAAAAACAGGCTGAAAGCAGAAAAATAACTACTACTGTATTAACAGAAAAAGAATTAAAACAATTAAATATGAACGGAATACTCGGAGTTAATGCAGGAAGTAAAAATCCTCCTAGAGTATTTATTGCTCAGTACAAAAAAGCAAAAGCTAAAAAACATATACTATTAGTAGGAAAAGGAATAACATTTGATACCGGCGGAATGTCATTAAAACCGGCTGACAGTATGCTTGGAATGAAAGATGATATGTCCGGAGCTGCGGCTGTTTGCGGAGCTTTATTTTTAATATCTGATATGAACTTAGACGCTAATGTTACAGTGATATGTCCTTTAACAGATAATAAAACTGGAAGCGGTGCAATTAATCCAGGAGATATATTAAAAATGTATAACGGCGTTACTGTAGAAGTTGTTAATACAGATGCTGAAGGAAGACTAATACTTGCTGATGCCCTAGCTTACGGAATAAAAAAATATAATCCAGACTTTGTAATAGATATTGCTACTTTAACAGGTGCATGTTCTATAGCTTTGGGAAGAAATGCTACTGGATTAATGTCTAATGACAGGGCTTTGGCTTCTGCTCTTAAAGATGCTGGCGATGATACTTATGAAAGAGTATGGGAGCTTCCTATGTTTGAAGAGTATAAAGAACAGATTAAATCTGATATAGCCGATATAAAAAATACTGGCGGAAGATATGCAGGTACTATAACAGCAGCTCAGTTCCTATCATACTTTACAGAAGGGGCTAAATGGGCTCATTTGGATATAGCATGCACTTCTATAAGCGATAGTAATTCAAAATATCTTTCAAAAGGTGCTACTGGCGTAGGAGTTTATCTTTTAGCAAAAACTGTAGAAAAACTCACAGATATAGAGAGATTTTAATATTTAAGTAAATAGAAAATTTATTTAATATTTTTTAGTTTATACATTAATAATCATAGTATAATAATATATGCTATGATTATTTTTTTTATATTCTAATTTTATATATTTTTATTATTTAATATCGCTCCAATTTAAGCTCTTTTTTCTATCATCATCAGTTATTTCTCTAATCACTTTGCATGGATTCCCAAAAGCAAGAACATTATCAGGTATATCTTTTACAACAACGCTTCCAGCACCTATTACTACACCGCTTCCTATTTTTACACCACCCACAACAACAGTATTAGCCCCAATCCATACATTGTCTCCAATGGTTATAGGATATGCATACTCTATATAGCTGTTTCTTCTCTCTATATCCAAAGGGTGTCCCGCCGTATAAAAACCGCAGTTTGGAGCTATAAAAACATTATCCCCAAATTTTACTTTTGCACAGTCGAGTATCACGCAGTTATGATTAACATAAAAATTATTTCCAGCTTCTATATTAAATCCATAGTCGCAGTAAAAAGGTGCTGTAATAAAAAAGTCATTTCCTATTTTTGAGAATAATCTTTTTATAATATCTTCTTTTTCCTTTAGCTGATTGGATTTCAACATATTATAGTCAATACATAAATCCTTAGCCTTATCTCTCATCAAAGCTAAATCTCTATCCGAACTATTATACTCCATTCCCATAATCATCTTTTCTAATTCACTCATTTTTAATACTCCTATATTTAGTGTACAAATTATAAAATAAATAAAAAAAATAAAAAGATGTTTTTGAAGTTTAAACTTGAAATTATTTACATAACATGTTATAATGAACGTTCAAAATAGATAAAAATGGGAGTGTATATGCCTTCAGGAAGAAAAAGACTTCGTCAAAAGATGGCTACGCATAAACGTAAAAAACGTTTACGCAAAAATAGGCATAAAAAGAAATAATATAAATTAACATTATACATATTAATGTTTTTTTCATCTCTTATGAATGTAAAAGTTATTTAATGGGATATTAATAAGTATGGCATCTGATATTAAAACAGTCATAGAGGTTTGCGTCGGACTTCACTGCTCTATGAAAGGTTCTTATGCCCTATTAGAGGCTATACGTTCGCATTATGACTTGCAAATAGGCGTACCGTCTTCTGATGGTATGCTCCTCAAAGAGATGGAGTGTATGCATAATTGCCATAATGCCGTGCCAGTACTCATCAATGGTACGGAATGTACAAAATCGTCTTTTAAAAGTGTTGTTAAATATATAGAAGCTATACATCTAAGAAAAAGATGAAAAAATTTGTACTGCATAGTGAATATAATATTGTTAATATCCAATCATACAAGGATCATTTCGGAGATTACCTAATTACAAAACCTTTAGAAGAAAGTTTTATAAATAATCTTCATAACTTCTCCGTTATGTCCAAAGATGCATTTCAAAATTCACTATACAAAATCCTTATAGACAAAAACATTAAAGAAGATTCTATAATCGTAAATGCCGCCTCTTTTGATTATTTGGTATTCAAAGACAGATTCTTAATAAAAAATAATCCGCACCTCATATTAGACGGAGCATTATATTTAGCTAAAATTCTTAACATTAAAATAATTAATATAGTGCTTAAAGATTACTACAGCGAAGAAAAAAAGATTCTAATAAAAGCCATAGCAGAAGCTGAAGATGCAGGATTTGCATACGATATAAAAATTAATATATACGATGAGCAAACATACTACAGCGAAAATCATGAAAGAATAACTCCTCTATCCTTTGAAAATAAAAAATATATATTTGATTTGGAAACTATAACTCAGATTACATACTTAGCACATATAGGAGAGTTCAGCTTTAAAAATTACGGTGCTTATGAAAACAAAGGAACTTATATACTTTCTATGTCTGGAGATATTATAAATACAAATATATATGAGTTTGAAATGTATACTCCTATCAAAAATATTATAAGAGCATGCGGTACTATCAAAGACTACAGTATAAAATGCGTATTTACAAACGGTTTTTTAAATCCTCCTATAGACTTTATATCTTTTCAAAATATGACATTAGACTATGAATGTTTTAATAGCTTTAATATGAATATTGGAAACGGCGGAATATGCTTTATAAGAGAAGACAGATGTATGGTGAGAGTAATATTAAAAATAGTGCAGTTTGCCAAAAGCGTATCATGCGGTAAATGTATGCCTTGTCATTATGGATTTGATTTATGCGAATATTATATCAATAAAATGCTTTTAGGAAACTCTGATAATGAAGATTATACAAATCTTAAAGAAGCCATTGAAATGATAAACACCGGAAGCATATGCCTATATATAAAAAAACTATCCCACTGCATACTCTCTTCTATAGATATGTTTAGAGATGAGTTTTTATATTTGATAGAAAATAAGGTTGCATTATACAGTTTTATAAAAGATTAAAAAGTTTATGAGGTTTTATTTATAATGATAGTAAAATTTAATTTTGACGGCAAGACAGTATCAGCCCAAAAAGGATATACTATACTTCAGGCTATGTCATATATTAATACAGATATACCTCATTTATGCTCATATAAAACAAATAGTACCAATACATACGAAGAAAAAAACAGCATTTTAATGTGCAGATTATGCCTAGTGAAAGTAAAAAGGAAAAATGAAAACAGCTATTCATTTAAATATGCCTGTAATGAAATAGTAGAAAATGGCATGAGCGTATTAAATGATGATGAAGATATTATCAAATACAGAACTTCCCTTCTTAAATCTATACTATACATGCATAAACCTATATGCGAAAGCTGCAAAGCAGATTATATATGCCAATTAAAAAAATATTTGGATATTTATAATATTTCAATGCCCGCATCAGAAAACGCTTCAGATGAAAATGATATTAATATCAAAGAGATAAAAGAAATAATAAACAAAATAAAACTTCCAAGCTATATAAAAGCAAACTATGAAAGATGTATAAACTGCGGAATATGTCAAGATTATAAAGTTATAGACGGATATAATTCTATGATAACGGATCTATGCCCTACTCATGTATTTGAGCCTCAAAGAAACATAGACAAAAAACTTGATGAAGATATAAGCGATATAAAGAATATAAGTAGTTTTTGTATAGGCTGCAATCATCTTTGCGATGTCAATTACAGCTATGTTGATTACAGTATAAAAGATATATCTTCTCCAAAGGGCAAAAAATACGGACTATGCGACTATGGAAGAAAATTAGATTACTATTCCAACAATATACTTGAAAATCCTTTTTATAATGGTATGGCTTATGAGTTTGACAAAGCTAAAGAATTATATCATAAGTTTATTAATGAGCTTGATATTAACTCTTCAGCTGCTTTAATTTCAACAATGTACCCTCTTGAAGATATTAAAGCATTTGATGACTTTATTTATTCTTTAGGTATAAAAAAAGCCTATTTTATAAAAAATAAAATGGCTACTAACTCCTACAATGTCAGAGATAATTATACCAATATTAATAATTATTCTATTAAAGATTTAAAAAAACTAGATAACGATATTAATAACTCTAATAAGTTTATAGTATTAGGCGATGGATTGGACGATAATGATGATAGAATAGATTTTGCTAAGAAAAATAAGGGTAATTACATAGTATTCACTCCATATTTTTCTGTACTAGCATACAATGCATATATAGCTTTTCCTATACAATATTTAGGTGAGTTTGAAGGTCATTATATAGACAGTCATGGCAAAACAAAAAAAATGATATCATTTTTAGATAAAAATAAAAACAGATTAAGTTTAAGAGATTTGCTAAAATATTTGTATTTATGAAGATTTTGTTATATACTATATATATAGAGTTTTATTATGTTCTTATTAAATATTAAAAAGATTAATAGGAGATGTATTTATGGCAAGAAGTAGAGCTGAGATACTGCAAAGTAATAAAAATTATGATATCATCATTATAGGCGGCGGTGTTATAGGGGCTACTATAGCTTTAAAAACTTCAAGAATAGGGCTTTCTACACTTGTACTTGAAAAGCATGATTTTTCTTATGGTTCTTCTTCGCGTACTTCCAAAATGCTTACCGGCAGTTTTAATGATATGAAAAGCGGAAATATTATATCAACAGTGCGTCAGGTAAGAGAAAGAAATAACTTAATATATAAAAGCTCTTCCCCGTATTTTGGTATTATAAACCCAATATATGAACATAATTCTGCAAGACTTATACGTGAGGAGTTTAAAGCATCATTATATGATTTATTCTCATTATTCGGACATACAAAAAGACATGTATCGCATAGCAGAAACTCAGCATTGGAAGCTTTACCAGATTTAATTAATAATGATGTAATAGCTGCTATAGAATATTATGAAGGTTTATTAGATGATTCAAGATATGTAATAGAGCTTCTATTAAAAGCAGAAAGCTATGGTGCTGATATATTAAACTATGCTGAAGTTAAGGCATTTGAATATAATGAGAAAGAGATAAAAAGCGTTGTATTTACTGATAATATTCAAAGAAAAGTTTATGAAGCTTCTGCAAAAAATATATTAATTGCTGCTGGAGCTTGGGGACACAGCATAAGTTCTCTTCTTCCTAACAGCAATTTTGAAGATAGAGTTAATTATGTAAAAGGAACTCATCTTGTTATAGACAGTGATTTGATACATATAAATAAATCTGTTGTTCTACCTAAAATAAAATCAAGACCTAATGTATTTTTAATGCGTTGGAAAAACTCCACTATTATAGGACCTGCCATCAAAAAATATAATAATGATTTAGACTGTATATATGCCTCAAGCGATGAAGCTGAATATTTGCTTGATATATATAATACTTATTTCAGTTCAATAGTAAATAAAAATCATATAATAACCACACAGTCTGGAATGATGCCTTTAAATCCTGCAGATGTAAAAATACATTCTCACCCTAAGTATAAATTATTTTTAGTTGAAGGCGGAAACTTTACAACTTCTTCAAATACTGCAGTTAAAACACTCATAAAAATGTACGGAAAACCTTATAAATGGTTCAGCAGTGAAAAAGTAATAAATAATAAATTTGATAAAAATACAGAATTAGTTTTAAATGAAAAAATGTTTAATTTCCTTATGGATTATTTCGGCTCTATAAACTTAATTCTCAAGTTAAATGAACTTTGTAAAAATGATTCTTCTCTTTTGGTAGAAGTAGGGCTTGATTACAGAATAAATAGAGGTCTAATAAAATATTTTATAGAAACAGAGCATGCTTTGCATTTAGATGATATAATGATGCGAAGATTAAGATTTATGCTTACGGAAAATGACTGCGGAACATTAATAGCAGAGCATATAGCTGAAGAGATGGCTAATGTATTAAATTGGAGCAAAGAGCATATTGAATGGGAAATAAAAAGATACCGAACAGAAATAAAGCGTGCTAGAGTTTCATTGTTTTAGTGTATTAATAATTAACATATGCTTTTTGTTAATTTATAAAACTTTACTATAATCATTTTTTGTATAGAATGAAAATTCTTAAGTTTGTCAAAAATTAGTTTTTATATTTTTAATATATTCGGGGACTATCCACACCGTTCTGCGTGCTTTCGGCAGCGAAAGGCTAATATTTCAGCTAAATTTAATAATTTATTTTACATGTAAAACATAGTTAGTACTATTTAGTATTATTTTTATGCTTGTACTTTTGCAAAGTGTATCCGAAGTATAAAAAGTTTTGGCGAAGTACCCAGAGCAAAAAACGCAATTACTAGAACTTTATATTTTAAATATTGTAATACATAAAATTTTATCTACCACTTGCCAAAAGCACGCAGAACGGTACTCTGTGTGATTCGCAGGGCAAAGCCACAGATATTAAAAACAAAATATGATTTTATTTTTGACAAATTACATTTGTTTAGGTATAATAATATTATGAGATATATTAATGTTTTAAATGACTACTTTATGCGTTATCTGTTTGCTAAAGAAGGACATGAACAAATTTTGAAAAACTTAATCAATTCTGTAAGAGCTGACTATAATCAGGAGACTTTTGAAGAGATTAAAGTTCTTAATACATTTAATCTTAAAGAAACTGTTAATGATAAGCAATCGATAGTAGATGTGCGTGCTATAACTAAAAGCGGTGAAACTGTTTTAATAGAGATACAAAGAGTAGGAAATCAGTCTTTTGTATATAGAAGTTTATATTACTGGGCTAAAGGCTATGTTGCTAATTTAAGAAACAATGAGAAATATAATGATTTAAAACAGGTTATAGTTATTAATATTTTGGATTTTAACTTATTAAAAGGCATTGATAAAGAGCACAGCTGTTATTTGATAAAAGAACTAGAAACCAATCATATACTTACAAATCACTTTGAGATGCATTTTCTTGAGCTGCCTAAATATTTATCAAGTAATTCTAGTCTTAAAGATGAATTAGATGCTTGGTTTTACTTTTTAACATTTAAAGAAAGACAAGGAAAAATGGAGGAAATTATGGAAATATTAGTGAAAAAAAATCCTATAATGAAAGAAGTTTATGATGAATATAATAAATTTGTAAACACTAAAGATTTATTTGATAATTATTCTGAGTATGAAAAAAATTATTTTGATATATTAGCATTAAGTGAAGAGAGAAGATTAGGAATAGAAGAAGGAATTAAAAAAGGTATAGAACAGGGTATTAAAGAAGGTATAGAACAGGGTATAGAACAAGAAAAAATTTCATTGGCAAAAAATATGAAGAAAGAAAATATAGATATTAATGTTATAAGCAAAGTTACAGGTTTAAGTATAGAAGAAATAAAAAACTTGTGAGTTCCTGACAGAAAATAGAAAAACTATAATAAAAAATTATAAAAAAACTTTTAATTTAAACTTATTTTTTTATTATATAAGGTTTAGCCATATACTCAATTATATTAAATCTTTAAAACCTCTTAATATATTAAGACCAGTGTTTCCGCTTTTTTCTGGGTGAAACTGTATACCATAAACATTGTCATTTTTTACAACAGCTGGTATTCTCACATCATATTCACTATCAGCTATTATACTCTCATCGCAATATTTACCATAATATGAATGCACAAAATATACATACTCCATATTATTAATGTATTTAAATATTTTATCCTCTTTTTTTATATTAAGATTATTCCAGCCCATATGAGGTACTTTCAAATCTTTGTTTGTCAAATCTTTATCTATAGGACAAATACTTCCCTTAATAAGACCAAGACCATTATATTCTCCATATTCATAACTCTTATCAAAAAACATCTGCATACCCAAACATATGCCTAAAATTAATTTTCCTTTTTTAGCCTCTTCTATTATGGTATGCTTTAATACTCCGCCGTTCTTTTTTTCTAGCTTATCTATTGCATCTCTGAAAGCCCCTACTCCCGGAAGTATAATTGCATCAGCATTTTTTATAACATTCTCATCATCTGTAAGTTTATTATCTATATCTGTATAATTAAGAGATGACATAAGTGAAAATAAATTACCCACTCCATAATCTATTATAGCTACCATAATATTATCCTAAATTACTATACCAATATTTTTTAAAATATTATACTAAAATAAAATATAAAAGTCAAAACTTATTTATAGTTTATTTATTATTTTCAAGCATACCCTTTGTAGAAAGAACTTCATTTTTATATCTTTCATCTATTTCACAGGCTTGAGACAAAGCACGTGCTGCACCTTTAAAAATGGATTCTATTATATGATGAGTATTCTCCCCATAAAAGGTTTTTATATGCAAAGTAATATTCATAGAGTTAATGAAAGCTGTAAAAAACTCTTTGACAAGCTCTGTATCAAAATCACCCACTTTTTCATGTTTTAAATCGCTATCAAAAACTAAATGGCTTCTTCCGCATATATCAACAGCAATTAGAGTTAAAGCCTCACACATTGGCATAGAGAAATTTCCATATCTTTTTATTCCCTTCATATCGCCTAATGCTTCAGAAAAACATTTACCCAAAACTATTCCAACATCTTCAACTGAATGATGGTAGTCTACATCCACATCACCATCGCATATCACTTCCAAATCAAATCTGCCATGACGGGCAAATAAATCAAGCATATGATTAAAAAAACCTATTTTAGTATCATTTTTATATTTGCCTGTGCCATCAATATTAAGTTTTATTTTTATTTTAGTTTCATTAGTATTTCTTTCTATTTCAGAAACTCTCATAATTAAATACTCTCCATTTTATAATTGAAAATAATTATTAATACTTGATATTTATATCATTTTTAATATATTATTGCAATAATATAATTTAGGGTACTAAAAATTATGACTAAAGAAGAAGTTAGAGAAAAAATTTATAGAGATGACAATATAGAAACAATAATAAAAGATAATACCGAAAGCTATTTAGATTTTGCCGTATTAAAAAAATGCTCTGAAAACGCAGTTTCTGAATATGAATATACAAATAAATACTCGATTATAACAACAGAAATATTTGAAAACGGATATGTTATTTCGGATATTCATATAAATGTTAATATGAAAGTATATGATTATATCAGCACAGATAATAATAAAAGAGAACGCTGCATTGCTTCAGATAAAAATTATTTTGTAGGATTAAAATTAAAGTTTGTATTAAAAAATATAGATGATGATATAGAAGATATAGAAACAGGATATTTTAATGTATATGCTATTGAAGACAATTTATAAATAGTTTTTTAACATAAATATCTTCTAAATAAATTTTTTTAAAATAAAAAAGAACATAATAAAAAATATTATGCTCTCTTTTTTATTTAATAATAATTTATAAATTAATGCTCATAAATCGCAAGGCTCTTTCTGCTGCATCTTCGATTAACATTTTTGAGTTTTTTATAGCTTCATCAAGAGGCATAGCCCTTTTTAAAGCAGGCATAATTGAAGTAATACCCAAATCATAAACAGTCTCAGCACCATCTCTTATATCTCCTACTATAGCAATTACTGGTATATTATTAGCCCTTCTTGCTACACCAACAGGAACTTTTCCTTTCTTTGTCTGTCCGTCAATAGCTCCTTCCCCAGTTATAATAAGAGAAGCATCTTTTATATGATCCTCAAAATCTATAATATCAAGCACAGCATCTATTCCGCTTTTTAACTCAGCATTGCAGAAAGCTAAAAGTCCGCCTCCAAGTCCTCCTGCAGCACCAGCCCCTTCAATATAATCTATTTCTTTATTAAACTTTTCTTTTACAACGCTAGCTATATTTTTAAGCCCATTATCTAGTATATCAAAACTCTCTTTTGTAACTCCTTTTTGCTTTCCATATACAGCAGTAGCTCCGTTCTCTCCGTAAAGGGGATTTTTTACATCGCATGCAGCACTTATTTTTATATCAAATATTCTTTTATCAACATTGCTGTCATCTATATATTTAACTTTTATCATATTCTCTGCATAAGCTTCAAGCTCATTATTATTCTTATCCAAAAATCTATATCCCAAAGCATTAGCCATACCTATGCCGCAGTCATTGGTAGCACTTCCGCCTATTCCTATTAATATTTCTTTTATATTATTATTTAAAGCATCTTTTATAAGCTCTCCGGTTCCGTAAGTAGAATATTTTAAAGGATTTCTATTTTTATCATCAACTAATGTAATACCCGATGCTTCAGCCATTTCTATAACTGCCTTATCTTTGTTAATAATACCGTATTTAGCTTCTATAATTTTTCCTTCAGGATTTCTTACTTTTATTTTTCTTATATTTCCTCCCGCCGCATAAAGTATAGAGTCTACAGTACCTTCTCCGCCGTCAGCGACTGGTATTTTTTTTATTTCGGCATTTTTAAATACTTTTAATATCCCCTTCTCTATACAATTGCAAACCTCCATACTGCTTGCACTTCCCTTAAATGAATCTGGTATTATTACTATTTTCATAACAATTTCCTTAAAATATTATTTTTATACATTGCTTATTTTTTATTATGTTTTTTTATTATTATTAATTAATAATATTGATATTATATGAAATTTAATTCTATCTATATTATTATTAATAGGATCTAAATTTAGTATATCCTTTATCTTTTTCATTCTATATACTATGGTATTTCTATGCACTGATAATTTACTGCTTGTTTTTGCTATACTCATATTGTATTTGCTCATAGTAATAATTGTTTCTTTAAAATTGGAATTGTTTTTAATTATTTTTAATACATTTCTTAATATCATCTTTAATGAAGACTGATCATTAACAGATATATAAAACTCTAATATATAATCTTCTATAAAAAATACTTCTCTGCTATTTGAATATTGATTCCAATTAAGTACAAATTTAGCCTGTTCATAACTGCTTGAAATTTCATTTATATTTTTTGATACAGCTCCGCATGAAGCCTTAAAATTTAATCCCAATTTATTATCAAAAGAGTTTTTTAAATTAAGAAAAAATTTATTTAAAATACTTCTCTCTGAACCGTACTGCTTCTTATCAAAACTCTTTATCAGTATAAATTCATTATCACCAAAATATGATATTATATCCTGAGAATTAAAATCGGCAGGATATTTTATTTTGGAGATAATATAATCATTAAGTCTGTTTTTATCCAAATAATCATTATTATCAAACTTTATAAGACATACTATCCTACTGATATTTTCAATCTGATAATTATTTTTTTCAAGCCATATAAGTATTGATGGAATATAATGCTCATTGTTTTTAGATATCATCATATTAATATAATTATTAATAGAAGTCTGCTTTAATATTTTTTTATCAGTATCCAATTCTTTTTCTATGAGTATTTCAGCAGTGAGTTTAACAATAGCAGCAATTTTACCTACTTCTTTGGGATTGCCAGTAACACCCAATACTCCTATTATTTCATTATTGATAAATAATGGTATGTTTACGCCGGGCTTTGCACTCTCTATATTATTGTCAATAAAATCAAAATACTCCATATCTTTGCCTTCTTTCAATACCTCCAAAGCACCAGAATGTATTTTCCCTATTCTTGATTCATCACCGCTTGCTATAATCTCCCCGTATTCATTCATAATATTGATATTATAACCCAATTTATCCATTATCTTTTTTAATAATTTTTGTGCTGTTATAGTATTTAAAGGCATATCTATTTCCCAATATTTTTATAATAATAATTAGAATAATATATATAATAAATATGTCAAACCTATATATAATATATAAAAATGAATCTCTCTTTTCATTATATGCAGCATATAAATATATAGATAATAATTGTGCTTGATACATAAATAAATATGATAATAGCTTTTATTGTGTCATATATACAAAATACATATAAGATATTGTTGAACATAAATAAAGACAATCATAATTATTTAAATACACTTTAAAATAAAAAGTAAGGAGTATAACAATGAACGGCATTTACATATTTGGATTAATAATCGTTTCTGTTATAGTAATGATTATTGCTATAAGTAAATTTAAACAGCACCCTTTTGTGGTATTAATAACAATTTCTATATTAGTTGGTGTTTTATCTGGTATGAAAGTTGGAGATGTTGTAACAAAAGTACAAACAGGTTTTGGAAGTATATTAAGCAGTATAGGAATAGTTATTATATCTGGAACCATTATAGGTACAATATTAGAAAAAACAGGTGCTGCTTTAACTATGGCAAACACTATATTAAAGATAGTAGGAAAAGACAGATCTGTATTAACTATGGGTATTACTGGATATATAACAGGCATACCAGTATTCTGTGATTCTGGTTTTGTAATTTTATCACCTATATCAAAAGCACTAGCAGCAAGATCCAAAATATCATTATCAGTTATGGGTACTGCTTTAAGCGGCGGACTATATGCCACACACTGTTTAGTACCTCCAACTCCCGGACCTATAGCTATGGCTGGAACTTTGGGAGCTAATTTGGGTTTAGTAATTTTAGTAGGGCTTCTTATATCAATTCCTTCTGTAGCAGCTTCTATTATATATGCTAAAAAAGCGGCTAGCAAAATATATATAGAATCTAATTCTGAAGATAATGTTGATGATTTAATGAATAAATACGGAAAACTCCCGGGAGCTTTGCATTCATTTTCTCCTATACTTCTTCCTATAGTATTAATAGCATTAAAATCAATAGCCGACTTTCCTTCCGCACCTTTAGGAGACGGAGCTTTAAAAACATTCTTCTCATTTATAGGAACACCAGTTATTGCACTCTTGCTTGGAATATTTTTATCTATGACGCTTCTAACTAAAGTAAGTAAAGATGACAGATTATCTATCATGTCTGAAGGTATACTAAACTCTGCATCTATATTGGCAATTACAGGAGCAGGCGGTTCTTTTGGGGAAATATTAAAATCACTGCCTATAGCTGAAATATTAAGCAGTTCTTTACTTCAATTTAATATAGGAGTATTTCTTCCTTTTATAATCGCTATGCTTCTAAAAACTGCTATGGGAGCTTCTACTGTATCTATGATAGTAACTTCTTCTATGATGCTTCCTTTAATGGCTACTTTGGGCTTTACTTCAGAAATACAAAAAGTACTAGTAATAATGGCTATAGGAGCTGGTGCTATGACAGTGTCTCATGCTAATGACTCATATTTCTGGGTAGTTTCTCAGTTTTCAAATATGACTCCTCAGCAGGCATACAAATGTCAGACTGGCGTAACATTAGTTCAGGGTTTGACAACTATAATAATAGTGTTTATACTCTCTTTAATATTTAAATAATTTTAGGAGTTTAATATGGTATCTGTAACAGTATTAATGGAAAATAATCCAGCTGTAAATAAATCGCTTAAATATGAACATGGACTCTCGCTATTCATAAAAACACCTCAAAGTAAAATATTATTTGACTTTGGAGCAAGCTCTGCATTTATTTATAATGCTCAAAGAATGGATATAGATTTAAGTAAAATAGATACTGTTGTATGCAGTCATGGGCATTATGATCATAGCGGAGGATTTGCTGATTTTGTACAGAAATATAAAATAAAAAAACTTATCACAGGAGAAGGTTTTTTTGAATCAAAATATAGAGCTGATGATTTTAAATATGCTTATATAGGAAATCCTTTCGATGAAAAACTTATATCAGAAAACAATATAGAACATATAGTATGCAAAGACATATACAAAATAGATGATTATTGCTATGTATTCAGCGGTTTTGTAAGAGACACCAGCTATGAACAACCTTCAAATCATTTTATATATGGGGACTTAAATAACGATATAAAAACTGATAATTTCAATGATGAAATTTGCTTGGTTATAAAAACTGATAATGAAATTACACTATTAACAGCATGCTCTCACCCCGGAATTGTTAATATGATAAAATCCGTAGGAGAGTATTTTCATTCTAATGTAGCAAGCATATACGGCGGTATACATTTAGCAGAGGCTGATGATGATAGAATAAATAATACAATTTCTGACTTAAAAAAATTAGGCTTAAAAAAAGCAGGTTTTTGTCATTGCTCCGGAAGCAGAGTAAAAGAGGCTGTAAAAAATGATGCCTCTATAAAATCATGCGATTTCGCTACTGGAGATTCTATTATAATAAAATAATACTCAAACATTAAATACTCATAAATATTTTTTAAAGGGCTGCTTATATAGGCGGCTCTTTTTATAATTATAAAACATCAGTTATTGAAAAACTTTATTGTTTATTTACCGCAATTATATATAATATTTTATACCAAAAATTTACAAGGATATAATAAATGGATACTAATAAATTAAATGAATATATAATAAAAATACGCAGAGATTTGCATAAAATACCTGAAGTAGGAACATATCTTCCTCAAACAAAAAGTTATGTTTTAAGCAGATTAAAAGAACTAGGAATTTCTCCTATTGAGGCATCAAAAGATTCGGCAATAATATGCGATATAGAAGGCACAACAAAATCATCAAATATTGCTGCTATAAGGGCAGATATGGACGCTCTTCCTATAAAAGAAGAAACTGGATTTGATTATGCTTCAACAAACGGTAACATGCATGCCTGCGGACATGATGCACATACCGCTTGTTTAATTGGGGCAGCATCATATTTACTTGAAAATAAAAATAGAGTTAAAGGAAAAGTAAGACTGTTATTTCAAACAGGAGAAGAAACAGCAAAAGGAGCTAAAAATCTTATAGAAGAAGGATTTTTAAATGGGGTTAATGCTATAGTAGGTACGCATTTAGGTATTATAGCACAAGGAGTACCTAACGGAGAGTTTGTTATACAAGAGGGGGCATTAATGTCTTCGTATGATAAGTTTATTATTAATGTTAAAGGCAAAGGTACACATGGTGCTAATCCTCAAAATGGTATAGACTGCGTACTTACAGCTAGTCAGATAGCTCAGGCACTATACAATATAAAAAGCAGAGAAATTACAGCAACAGATCCTACTGTTATTTCAGTTTGTGTAATCAAAGGAGGAACATTATACAATATACTTCCCGATGAGGCAGTTATAGAAGGAACTTTCAGAGCTTTCAGCGAAGAAAACAGACAGTTCATAGCCAAAAGAATAAAAGAAATATCACAATATACAGCTTTGGCAAACAGAGCAAATGCTGAAGTTAATATTGAATGGGGCTCTTCTGCTGTAGTTAATGATAAACAAATAGCATTGCAGTTATCCGAAGCATGTTCTGCTTTGGGATATAAAAAAGCTGATAAATTCACCCCTACAATGATAGGAGAAGATTTTTCCGAATATCTTCAAAAAGTTAAAGGAGCTTACATATTATATGCAACAGGTACAGAAAAAAATATACCGCATCATAATAGTAAATTTGAAATAGATGAATCAAAACTATATAAATCTTCTATATTAATGAGCGAATGGGCAATTAAATTTTTAGAAGATAATAAATAAATATTTTGGATAAAAATACTTTATACTTATAAATATTTTAATATTAAATTCATAAGTATAAAGTAAAGTTCTATATCATATCTTTGATAATAATATTCCATAAACTGAAGTACAGAGAGAGAAGTATAATTAAATAGGCTCTCTATATTATCTATAGCCATAATAATAGTATCATAATTATCAATTATCTTTAAATACTGTACTACTTCTTTATCTTTATTAAAATCAAGCCTAACAGCCTTTCCTACTATGTCTTTATAGTATAGAAAATTATCTATATTAAAATTATCAAAATCTATATAATGTTTTTTTTCTATACTTGAGGAGTATAAATGATACAGATCCGATTTCTCTATATCTTCAAATAAATATTTGAGAAAATTATTAATATCTGTTTTCACTGTATGATAGTAATTATCATAAAATGTAATATCCTCATCATTCTGAATTAATTTCATTTCAGCAGTTCTATTAAATATTTTTTGTTTTAATACCAAGTCATTAGTACGGCTCTCTGATGAATAATAAAAAGATTTAAAATGATTATTATAATCTTCCTGCATCTTTTTTAGCTGATTATCTGAATTATTTTTTCTATTATTATGATGTTTATCTTTTCTTGATAGTATTTTATACTGGGTAATATATTCATTATATTTATCCTTATCTCCAAGCTCAAGATATGTTTTTGCTATTAATTTATATGTTTCTATTTCATCTTCTTTGAGATCTAAAGATTTTTGTAAATTAAATAATGCTTTTTTATAATTACTAAGCCTAAAATAAGAATCCCCAAGCCAAAATAATATCAAATAATTCTCTTCATCATCATTAAGTTTAATAGATCTCTCTAAATATTTTACAGCCTCTTCATATTCGCTGTCTATATAATTAATATATCCTATCCAATAATAAGCTAGATAATTATTTTCGCTGCAATACTTTTCATTTATTTCTATGGATTGAAGCAAATATTGAAGAGCATTTTTATAGCTTTCTAACTTTGCATAACAAATACCAAGATAAAGATAGTTTAAATATTCATTTTCCTCAGCCTCAGTAAGTTTAATAAAACACTCAAGCTGATAATCTATATTATCACTATAATTCAAAGCTATATTCCTAGCCTTCTCCAAACATTCCTCCGATAAAGCCTCTTCATCTATTATCCTATAAAGAATGCCTATAGAAAGCCAGCTGTTAAACTCATCATCTTTTAATTTTAAAGATTCGCTCAAATTCTCAAGTGCCTTATCATATATCTGAACAGAAAAATAACTGTAGCCTAAATAATATCTGCTAAGATAATCATCATCTTTCAAAAGTATAGACTTCTCTAAAAACTCTATAGCCTTATCATAACTTTTCAGCTGCATATGACAATATCCGGCATACCTGTATAATAAACTATCCTCTATGCCAAAAGCCTTATACAGATAAAGCAAAGACAAATTATAATTGTAATCATTAGCCCCTATCTTAGCATAGGTGATGCCAAGCCATAAAGCATAGTAATGATTTGATTTATCTAATTTATAGGCACCCTTAAAACATTCTAAAGAATCTTCTAATGAATTAAATATATCATAGCATCTTCCCATATAATACTTATACATAGCTTTATTAATATTTGACTTGTCTAATGATAACGCCTTTAAAAAATTAATCATCGCTATATCATATCTTTCTAATTTATAAGCACAGTATCCTGCTTTAAATATAGCTTCTGTATTATTAATATCAATATTATCTAAAATATTATTGCATAGCGAAAATGCATCCTCATAATTACTGCTTTGTATATAATTGTCTATATCTTGGAAGTATTTATCTATATTTTTCATAATCTCACTTTTTATGATATTAATGTTATATTATAAATGATTATTAAGAAATTTAAACCTATTAACTTTTGCAATTCATAAAAAATAACATGTATAATCATACAGCATATTTCAATATAACTTGTTTCAAAATATCATAAAGGTATAAATATTAACTTTTTGTATACATAATATTTTTATTTTCTATAAGTATATTTATATATAAAAGCAGCTTTGAAAAAGCGGAGGAAAAAGAATTGATAATTCTATATAAAGTACATCAGATGACAAAATAAAATAGTTCCAGTATATCATAGCAAAGAAATCAATTTTTAATTATTATAAAATATTATTAAACATGCATTTTTTTACACAAAACTAATACTGCTAAACTATTTTTTAATTTTTGCTGTACTTGAAAAAAAATACAAATTCATATAAAATAAACATAATATTTTTATAATTAGGATTAATTAATATGGAATATGAAGCAGTCATAGGATTAGAAGTGCATGTTCAGCTTAATACTAAAACAAAAGCATTCTGTTCATGCCCAAATACTTTCGGTGCCCCTGCAAATACACTAACTTGTCCAAGATGTCAGGCTCACCCGGGTACTTTGCCTATAGTTAATAAAGAAATGGTGCATAAAACTATTAAAGCAGGACTTGCTACTAACTGCACTATTCAAAAGAAAAGCAGATTCGCTAGAAAACATTATTTCTACCCGGATTTGCCTTCATACTATCAGATTACTCAAATGGACGAACCTATTTGTACAGAAGGGCATCTTGATATAACTGTACTTAATGATGACGGCTCCTCTTACAATAAAAGCATAAGAATAAACAGAATACATATGGAAGAAGATGCAGGAAAACTTGTACATGATGATACTGGAAGACCTTTAAGCTATGTAGATTTAAACCGTGCAGGCTGCTGTTTGATAGAATGTGTAAGTGAGCCAGATATTTCTACAGGTGAAGAAGCATATCAATATTTAACAGAGCTTAAAAAAATATTCAAATACATTGATGTTTCTGACTGTAATATGGAAGAAGGTTCTTTAAGATGCGATGCCAATGTTTCAATACGCCCTAAAGGAAGTAAAGAACTTGGAGTTAAAACTGAAGTAAAAAACATGAACAGTTTTAGAAATGTAAGACTAGCTATTGATTATGAAATCAAAAGACAAATAAAAGCTCTAAATAATGGAGAGAAAATCTTACAGGAAACAAGACTTTATGATGCTAAAGAAAACACTACTAAAGGTATGCGTTCAAAAGAGGGTGCTGCAGATTACAGATATTTCCCAGACCCAGATATACCTCTTTTAGTGCTTCAAGATGAAGAGATTGAAAATGCTAAAAAAGAACTCCCAGAACTTCCTCAGCAAAAACGTGAAAGACTTAAAAAAGATTATGATTTACCAGATCAGGATATAGTAGTGCTTACAGAAGATGCTGCTTTAGCGGACTACTATGAAGATGCAGTTAAGGCATATCCTAAACAGCCTAAAAAAATAAGCAACTGGATTATGGTAGAAGTTAATGCATACTTAAACAAAAAACTTCAAACTATAAAAGATTTCAAACCAAAACCAGAACATATTGCTGAAATCTTCAAACTTATAGATGAAGGCGTTATAAGCGGTAAAATAGCTAAAGAAATTTTTGAAGATATGTGCGAAACAGGAGAAGCTCCTTCTGCTATAGTAGAGAAAAAAGGAATCAAACAAGTAAGCGATACTGGAGAGCTTGAAACAATCATAAGAAAAGTTTTAGAAGAAAATCCTAAATCAGTAGCAGACTTCAAAGCGGGTAAAGAAAAATCATTCGGTTTCTTAGTAGGTCAGACTATGAAAGCTACTAAAGGACAGGGCAATCCTAAACTTGTTAATGAAGTATTAAGAAAAGTTTTAAGCGAATAATTAAATTACTATATATAGTCTATATTATTAATAAGAGTTTTATATTAATTTATGAAACTCTTATTAATTTATTAAAAAATTATTTTTATAATAAGCATATACTCATTTATTTTCTATAATATTATTTGCTGCCTCAAATCCGCTATTTATAGTTTGATCTGTCCAATAATATTCCCATTTTCCATATCTACCTGCTGTATATATGTTATTTTCTTTTAACCAGTCTAAAACTATTTTTTTATTGATTTCTGTATCGAGTGTAAATAATATATTAGCATACTTATGGTAATCTAATTGAGCAAACTCTAGCTGCTTATAATCGAATATTTTCATTTCTAAAAGTTTATTAATAGTATGCTCCACTATTTCATTATTACTTAAATTTATTTGTTTGAATTTAGAACAAGGTATTTCAGTCTGCAATGAAGTATAACCTTCAGGTGCATTATATGGAGATTTTAAGCTAGCAATGTAAACTCTAGGAAATAAAATTTCTTCATCATATACATAAAACCATAAATAAGGTAAATTCACTTTTCCTTTTAATCCTATCGATACAGTATAACCTGATGTATAACAAAGCTTTGAGGCTGCTTCTTTTACATTATTTGGAATATCTTCAATGATGTTAGTAATATAGGTTAATGGTAAAGTAGATATAATTTTATCATAATTAGTTTTATATCCATTATCAAATAATAGTTCCTTTTTCTTAATATTCCATCTAATCAAATTATGATTTAATCTAATATTTTCTTTTGGGGTCCAAGAATCAAAGAAACTTTGAAATCCACCATGTTGTGGATATCTCATTTCACTAGCATAATATTTAGATTTACTGTCTTTATTCCAAGCACCATACTCTATTTCCTTCAAATCACTTTTAATCACTCTATAACCAATCCAATTAACACTCATATTTTCTGCTTCTGTAGTCCAATATTTTCTGGTATACTTATCTGAAAATTCTTTGGCAAAATAATATCCAAAAGAAGCATCAAGCCATTCTCTATAATTTTTAGGATTTTCTATATTCGGTCTATTTTTAAAACCTTCTATTATTTTTATTTTTTGTTCTTTATCTAAAGGATATAAATTACTTTGAGTAGGATTTCCAAGCCATAAACCTTTATAATAATTAGCTACATTTGGAATATGGCTGTAATATTCATTAGAAGCAATATTAAATAATTCCATAATTTGATTGTCTTTTGTAAAAGAGAAATGCGGAAATCTATCAAAAATAAATTTACCTATTTTTAATCTTCTGCATAATCCGCCATATTCATTTTCTTTTTCGAATATTTCAAAATTAATATTTTTTTGCTTTAATTTATAACCTGCAGATATACCAGATATTCCAGCACCTAATATTATAACTTTATTCATCAAAATTTATTCTTTCCTCTTCTATAACTAATGGTTTTTTAACCATTCTAAGATTAATATTTAGAATATACTCACCTAAAAGTCCTATAAAAAATAATTGTACTGAACCTATAAAAAATACACCAACCATTAATGTCGCCATACCTATTGGATATGTATTCCAATGTACGATCTTTTGTATAAATGTTATTAATCCTATAAAAAAAGTTATTATAGAAAATGTAAATCCAATAAAAGTTGAAACTCTCAATATAACTTTAGAATAACTTATTATAGACAACATTGCTATGTCATATGATTTATAAAAACTAAGTTTAGATTTACCTGTTTTTCTTTTTTCATGTATATATGGTATTTCTTTTATTTTAAAACCAAATTCTCCAACTACATTTTTAAAATATGGTTCAGGATCTTCTATTTTTCTCAATATATCAATAAAATCTTTATCATAAAGGCCAAAACCATTGAAATTAGATATTATTTTGGCACTGTCTATTTTAGATAAAATAGATATTATTTTATAATAAATACCTCTTAAAATGGAAACAATACCTTCATTACTTTTTGTTTTTTTAGCTATAACTACTTTATATCCATTTTCCCATTCTTTAATAAAATCAGATATTAATTTAGGAGGATCTTGAAAATCTGCAAATATAAGTATTGCACAATCTCCTGTTATTTGAGTTAATCCATAATAAAAATTCTTTAATGGACCAAAATTTCTGGAATTAAAAATAGCTTTAACATTTTTATTTTTTTTGCATAAATCTCTTATTATATATCTCGTATTATCTGTAGAACAATTATCTATAAAAATAATTTCATAATCATAATTAAAATTAGATATAATTTTTATAATTTCTTTTGAAATAGGTTCTATATTTTTTTCTTCATTATATGTTGGAACTAGTATACTAATTTTTTTCATTCTACTCTCCTATACTAAATTATTTAAAATAAAAAGCCTGTTGCTAAAATTTTAGCAACAGGCTTGCAATAAACTATATTTCTTATATAATTGTATCTAGGAAATACTATCTGTTCTGTTCTGTTCTGTTCTGTTCTGTTCTGTTCTGTTCTGTTCTGTTCTGTTCTGTTCTGTTCTGTTCTGTTAAAGTTAATTCTTTTTTCTTCAACGACTAAAGGTCTTTTCATAACCCTCAAATTAATATTAAGTATATATTCACCTAAAAGACCTATAAAAAATATTTGTACAGTACCTATAAAAAATACTCCAACCATTAATGCTGCTATACCTATTGGATAGGTATTCCAGTTAATCAACTTATAAATTAAAGTTATAAAACCAATAATAAATGTAATAACTGAAAATAAAAAACCAAACATAGTAGCAAATCTAAGTACAATTTTAGAATAACTAGTAATACCAAGCATGGCTAAATCATACATTCTATAAAAATTAAAACTAGATTTCCCTTTTTCTCTTTTTTTATGCTCATAATATAATTCTTTGATTTTGTATCCAAGTTCTGCTACTATTCCTCTCAAATAAGGTTCTGAATCTTCCAAGTTTTTAAGTATATTTATAAAATCTTTATCATATAATCCAAATCCATGAAAATTTTCTATCTGTTCTACATCAGATATAGATTTAATTAATTTATAATAAAACTTTCTTATGATAGACATAAATATATTTTCGTTACTTTTTAATTTTTTACCTATTACTATTTTATACCCATTTTCCCATTCTTTAATAAATTCTGGTATTAACTCTGGTGGTTCTTGAAAATCTGCATAGATTAGTATGGTACAATCTCCTGTAGTTTGCGTAAGACCATAAAATATAGATCTACTAAATCCAAAATTTTTTGCATTAAAAATTGCTTTAACATGTTTATTTTCTTTGCATAAATTAATTATAATGTTTCTTGTATTGTCCTTAGAATAATTATCTATAAATACTATTTCATAATCATAATTTTCTAAACTCTTTAATATTTCTTCTAATTTTGTAACCACATTAATAATATTATCTTCTTCATTATATGTAGGAACTAATATACTAATTTTTTTCATTTTGTATACTCCAAAATAAGTTGATCTAAAATATCATTGATATTAGAATACTTATTGAAACCTATTTCATTAATAAGTTTTGAATTATCTCCAATTATAATATTAGGTTCATTAGTATTTAATTCTTTTAACTCTAATAAATTTTCTTTATTCATTTTTTTAGCTATTATTAATGCAAAATCTTTTAATGATATCGCTTTACCAGAACAAATATTTATACTTCCTTTAAAATCTGAATCTGTAATGAAGGCTATAGCTTTTGCCACATCCCCAGCAAACATATAATCTTTTTTTAATTGTGAATGATTTATAGAAACTTTTTTATCATTTTTTAAATTATTAATTATATATGGAAATAATCTATTTTGATCTTCATTTTTACCGTACATATAAAATATTCTACACCAACATAAGTCAATATCATATTTTTTACAATATAATTCAGATACTTCTCTTAAATAATTTTTACATTTAGTATATATACTAATAGGATTTAATTCATCATATTCTTTTATTTTACTATCTTTGAATTTATATTCAAAACAAGTACCTGTATAAATTACCCTTTTACCTCCATTTTCTTTAAAATATTTAAGCATATTTATAGATGAAGCAAGTAAATCAAAATTGGAATCTGAATCTAAATATCCTTGTTTTGTATCCCAAGCTAAATGTATTAAATATTCAGGTTTTATTTCTTTAAATTTATTTTCTAATTGAGTTGTATTATTAATATTAAGTTTTATATAATACAGTTTATCAGTTTCTATATTCCTAGTACCTATTCCATACACTTCAAAACCTAATTCTTTTAATGGTTCTGATATATATTGTCCTATTAGTCCATTAATTCCAGTAACTAGTACTTTCTTCATAAATTAAATCCTAAAAAATAAAATCTGGTATATTTTTATCTTTTTCATTCATTATTCTATTTTCACATTCAGGCCATTTAATATTAAATGCCAGATCATTCCATCTTAAATAACCATAAGCATCAGGTACAAAATATGTACTTAAGAAATAAGCAACTATAGTATCATCTTCTAATGTCTGAAAACCATGGGCAACATAAGGAGGAATATAAACCATTTTTCCATTTTCTTCTGATAATTCAATAGAGGAATATTTACCATAAGTAGGAGAATCTTTACGTATATCTGCTATTACATCAAATATTTTCCCTTTTAAACATCTAACAATCTTTATTTCTGGATAAGGATATTTTTGATAATGCATACCTCTTAATGTACCTACTTTTTTATTATAGTTTATATTAGATTGTATTAAATTAAAATTTAAATTATATTTTTCGAGTTCTTTATTATCAAACATTCTTAAAAAATAGCCTCTTTCATCTTCTATATAATTATTTTGCAATATATATGAACCTTCTATAATATTTTTTCTTATAATCATTCAACACTCCCATATTTAAATAAATATAGGAATGTATTGACATTTAATTTTTGATAAAGTACAATAAAGCAGGATTTATATTTTACTGCTCTGCTCTGCTCTGCTCTGCTCTGCTCTGCTCTGCTATTAACTTACAAATAATATCTTCCATATTACTATAATTATTAAAATTTAATTCATTAATAAGTTTTGAATTGTCTCCAATTATAATATTAGGTTCATTAGTATTTAATTCTTTTAACTCTAATAAATTTTCTTTATTCATTTTTTTAGCTATTATTAATGCAAAATCTTTTAATGATATCGCTTTACCAGAACAAATATTTATACTTCCTTTAAAATCTGAATCTGTAATTAAAGCTATAGCTTCTGCTACATCTCCAGCAAACATATAATCTTTTTTTAAGTGGGAATGATTAATAACAACTTTTTTATTTTCTTTTAAATTATTAATGATATATGGAAATATCCTTTTAGGATTTTCATTTTTTCCATAAGTATAAAAAACCCTGGCCCAACAAAAATCAATGTTATTTTTAATACAATAGTATTCTGATATTGCTCTCAAATAATTTTTACATTTAGCATATGTACTAATAGGATCAATTTCATCATATTCCTTTAATTTATTATCAGTAAATTTATACTCAAAACAAGTGCCTAAATAAACTGCTCTTCTACCATTGTTTTTTTTAAAATACTTTAACATCTCAATAGAAGAAGTTAATAAATCAAACTGATAATTTGAATTTAAATCTTGTGTACTCCAAGCTAAATTTATCAAATATTCTGCCTTTATATCATCAAAAATATTTTCAACTGATTTATAATCAGAAATATCTAACTTTATATATTTAAATTCTTCAGATATAATATCTCTGGTACCTATTCCATAAACATCAAATCCAAATTTCTTTAGAGGGGATGCTATATACTGACCAATTAAACCAGTAATTCCTGTTACTATAATTTTTTTCATAAAATATCCAAACTAATATACTTATTATCATCAAATATTATCAACAATACTAATTTCATTTATATATTTTTTGTAGCAAAAATACACATTATATACATAGTATTTTCTGCTATTACTATTTTATTACTATCAGTTTTAAACAATTTCCATTTTTATACTATTTTTATATTTTTAATTAATATATTTGTTCTAGTTAATATAGTTTCAATAAGTACTACTAGCCATATTGAACCTGATAAAAAAGTTCCTAAAGTTGCTGAAACAGGAATAGAAGTTTGAAAAGGCATTAAAAGTAAAACAAATAATATTAAAAATATATAATCTATTTTATAGAATTTATCTTTAATTAAAAATAATATGAGCACAGGATACATAAATAATTCAGAATAATAAGCAGTTGTAGGAGTTTGTATAGATATTATTATTAATAACAGTACTTTTTTCCAATATTCATTTGCTACAAAAGAATATATTATTGATATTATAAAAAGTATAAATAGTATCATTTTTGATAAAGTAATACTAATTCCAAATTTAGATATAAATAATGCTAAACCATCTCTAATAGGAAATAATTCAGAAAACAACTTTCCATTCGATATAAATTGAACAAAATTTTCTAAAAAACTATGTTTGTTAAAAAAGAAAAATGGCAGAAATACTAAACCTAATGTTATTGAAGCCCCTATAACTATATCTTTATATCTTTTTTCTTGTAAAAGTAAAAAACCTAATAACACAGGGTAAACTTTCAATGCTGAAGCAATACCTAAACATATTAATGCTATAATTTGTTCATATTTTTTTTCTGATTTATATAAACATAAAAACATTACTACGAATGCTGCAGTGTGAAACATTATATTTGCCCTTTCTATTGTAAATATAACAGGTGTTGTTATAAATAATAATAAAGGAATTATATAATTATAATCCTTTTTACTATATAGTTTTTTTAAAAACAAAATAAAAAGTAATACAGCAATAAACATAAATATTACCAAAGACATATTAGATACAGGATCAACTTGAACGTCATACAAGCTCATATTAGCATAATTTCTTATAATAGAGAAAGGATATATTAATAAATATGATAATGGCAAATAAGATTGATATGCCTGACCCAAAACATAGTCAAAGTAAGGATCTTTTCTAGCAATAAATCTTAATACATTATAAAAGTCAGCAAATAAATCCCAACCACCTAATACAATATTCAATTGTCTTCCACCTTTATCTTTTATAAAGAAAATAATAAAAAGCAAAATAGTAAAAGACAATAGTAATACAAAAAGTAAAGGAACATTTTTTATAATCTTATTATCCGCATATTTAATAAATAAACTTATAAGTATTATGCTTCCTAATGCTATTAAAATTATATCTATATTTAGTTTAAATGCTAATACATATATTATATTATCTATTTTTTCATTATATTCCAATATTTTCTCAGAAATTAAATTACCGAAAGGACTTCCTCCTTCATCCATTTTAATTTCTTTAATAAAACTATTATTCTCTAATATCTTGTTAACATTAGGATAAACCATATATAAATCACTATGTTTAAAAATCTTACTATAATACCCCATTTTTAAACCATAACTATAATTTGTAATAGCTTCATTTGTAAATATATAATTAGTAATAGCATTATTATCTAATTTGTCATCTGTAGTAAAAATTTTTTTAGTTTCTTCTATATCAAATCCATTTAATTGTAAAGTTCTATTTATATGATTATCATCAAAAATAAAGTTAGACAAATAACCAACTCTTTCTTTACCTGCTGATGTATATAGAATTATAAAAGTTATAAAACAAATTATTAGTAATGAAAGACATATTTTAAAAAATAAATTATTATTATTCATAAATTACTCCATAAAATACAAAGATTGTATTTAGTTTAATAAATATATTTTTGGTAATAAAGATAAAATTTATTTGATAGTGTTTATTTTTATTTGATAGTGTTTGTTTGTTTGTTTGTTTGTTTGTTTGTTTGTTTGTTTGTTTCATAACATTTCCAATATATGATGCATTATCATACATCATTATAAAAAATAGTCAACTATAAAATTCATTAAACATTGTTTAAAAGCCATAGATATTTCACACTTTTAGTTTAAAAAAAGAAAGTATTCCTTATAATTTAAATTATCACAACAAATAAAAAGGAATACCTATGAAACAATATAATAGAAATCAGAAAAAAAAGATAGTATTAATTATTAATAAAGCTAAAAATAAAAGAGTGCAGGCTCTCAAATTTAATATCAGCATTAGAACTTATTATTATTGGAAGAAGAAATTATAAGAAACAGGTACTATAGAAAATAAGACTATGAAACCAAAAAATAGACCCAATAAAGTTAAAAAGAAAAAGATTATTAATAAAGTAATAGAAATCCGTAAGAAATATAAATATGGTAAGCTGAAAATTAAAAAACTCTTAGAAAAAGAAAATATCATAATAGGCACTACTGCTATTGAAACAATATTAAAAACTCATAATCTCTATCAAAATAGAAAGAATAAAGTAAGAAAAAAAACACAGCGGAAAGCATGCTATTTATATAAAAGAAGAGGGTAAAAGGTTCAAATAGATGTAAAATATTCATTTTTTGGTGAAATACGCTATTATAAGTTTACTGCTGTAGATATTGCTACTAAAATAAGTTTTAGATATTTATATGCTGAAAAATGCCAGAAAGCACTATTGATTTTCTTGAACGTATGCTTGAAGATTTCACATTTCGCATTCATTGTATTCAAACAGATAACAGTATGGAATTTACTTCCCAAAAACTTTTATTTGAGAAAAAACACCCATTAGATATATTTTGTAAGAAGAAGAATATTAAGAGAGAGTTTATAGTCCGCTACAAAGTGCCTATGGGTCTCATCCCATTGGTATGCAGTATGACGCAGAGCGATAGAGTAGTTGAAAGTACACATCATATCACTGCGAACAAAAAATAATTTTATGACTTTTGTAACAGTGAATTAACTTTAGAGAAAGCTAATCAAAAATTAAGAAAATATAATAATTTTTGGAACCATAACCGCATACATTCTACTTTAAATTATGGTACTCCTATGTTATACTTTAAGAAATTAAGTAATACATAAATGCAATATCTATGGCTACCATGCAAAATTCATTAAGTATAAATGAAACTTATAACTAAATACTAATACATTAAAATATAAATTTTTTCATATTAAAACACTTTATTCACCGAAAATAGAATTTATAATATTTATTTTATTATCACTTTCATCTTCAGAAACAAAATCTTCTATACCGAAAAATATTAAACTTGATAAAGCGTCAGGAAAATCTAAATAGCTGAATATATCACCTTTAATATTATTTTGAGAAAGTGAATCATCAAAATTTAAAAGCTGCCTTAAAGCAATATATCCTCTTCCTTCATTTGTATTAAGCCATTTATCAGTATCCGAACTATCTGGAACTTCCTGCCAGCTTTTAGGGAAATAAACTTTGTCATATATCAAATAACTTGCATTAACTATTCTCTCTATTTTATTTTTATGCACGTAGAATGGTGTTACTTCAAAATGTTTTTCTAATCTTTTTACCAATTCTTTCTGAGCAAAATTACTTTCACATAATACCTTTTTAATTTTTTTATTTATCAAAAAATTAATGATACTCTCATCTGTGGTGGAGTTTTCATCATTACGCATAAGTCCAGAATCTATTAAATATATACTCTCTCCTATTTGTGTATAAATTATAACAGAAGTAAAACAATTATATTCTCCAAATGCAGGGTCTATTACAGCTTTATGTTCAGATGAATTAATTTCAATATTAGATATATTTTTGTCATCATAAAACTTTAATTTTGAATATAAAAAAACTTTTCCCTGTTTATTTTTTATTTTACCAAGCCAAATATGATCATACATTTTTGGAAGAAGCCTTAAAGTAGAAATCCTCGATTTATTTAATATATCGCTGAAATAATAATTGCCGTCATAATTTATAAATGTTATTAAAATATTATTATCTTCATATTCTTTATAATTGTATTTTTTATTATTTTTATCAGTATAGAATAAACTCTCTAAATTAAACTTACTTGTCATTTTATAAATAAAGTCAGTTTCAAATCTAGGATTGAATGCTATCCATATTTCACTTTTTAAAGCACGTATGGAAGGCTCTAATATCTCATAGCTTCTTTGTGTAAGAGTCTGACCTTCTTCTATAAAGCATATTCTCACATTGTAAATAGATTTTATCTCTTCAATAGAGCATTCCCTTATACCTAAAAATATAAATTTACTGTTGGTTATTTTATTAGTAATTTCATTTCTTTTTATATTAAAAAAACTTTCAAGTTTTAATTCTTTAATAATGCTCACAAGAAGAGGATAAGTAGAATATGCTATTGATTTTTGAATCTCTCTTGAACATAATATAACACCTTTAATCTCAAAACTTTTAGCTATAAGTATCCTAGCAATAGATTCGCTTTTTCCGCCGCCTCTGCCTCCAAATGCTATTTTTAAACGCTTATCAGTATTTACCCATTTCTCAAATGGTTTTAATATATTAAACTTTATTTCCATAGTATTTTTTATTACCCATTATAAAAATATTATATATATCCTAATAAATATTAAAAATTATTAGTGATTATTAATAAAAACTATTGCTATAAATAATAATTACTATATAATAAAAAATATAAATTAGGATAATATTATGATAAAGAAATATGCAGCCATTATACTATTTAATATACTTTTAATTTCATGCAATGCATCTAATGACGGCACTACATCAGCTTCTTCCAAATACATAGAGCCTAAAAGAGAAAGTAAAGGTATTACAAATTATATAGGAAATTGGAAAGCTAAATTTGCAAATAACAGCAGTTTTAATATTGTAGTAGAAAACGCAGAAAATATATTATATAATAATCTCAAATCTTCGTCTATAAAAGATTTAGGTAATGACAGATATAAAATAGATATAATTTCAGATAAAGCATTTTCAGTTACAATGAAATTCAAATCCGATACTGAAGGCACTATTGAAGATGACAATTTAGGTATAGGAATTTTAACAAAAGATTAATACTAAATTCATTTTTAATATTATTTCCATTCAATGCTCTTTATAATTTATTACTTCAATAATATATAACCCAAGTTTCTAGTATATTTGGCATGTATACAACCGCACGTTTAGAGTATTTTTATTTGTTAATAAAGTTTAAATTTATGAGCAAACCATTATATTTTTATGCTGCTCTTCGTGCGGAGGCTAGTCCCAGCAGCTATAAATAAAAATAGTTCTGAAAAAAGTCTAATATAAATAATTATATAAAAAGCATGTTTTTTTAAAAAATTTACAAAAATTAATAGCGTCTTTCGGAAGACATAGCAAATTATTTTTAATAACTCTGTTATAATAAAACAAGTATCTATATGCAAGAATAACTAAGGATAATATTATATGAGAAAAGAAAGCATTAATACAGCCGACAGAAAATATAATATAAAATATTATAGTAATTCAGATAAAAATGCAAGATACAATTACGTACTTCCTTCGCTTAGAACATTAATATCAGAAAACAGAGAATGCTTTATAGTTTCCAAAATATCAGGGGATAAACCGTACAGTGTAGAGAAAGCATTAATTTTAGAAGATGATAGTATATTCACATACGAATTTAATGATTTTCAGGCAGTAAAGGAAGATATAAAAGGCATAATGACTAATTATAAAGATAAAATACTATTCTTTGAAATAGGAGTATTTGCCGATTTATATAGCTATTTAAGAAGTCATTTTGAGCTTGATATAATAAACTATCTTTCAGATGACGGAAAAATAGATATTTCTAATATTGAAGATAATGTATTTGATAAACTTCCTATTAAGAAGGATAAACTTATAAAAAGAATGCAGAACTATTATGATGATAATAAAAACTGCATACTTCCTTCATATAAGGTTCGGGATAGTATAATAAAAGAAGATAGGAAAACTTCTAATAAGGTGCTTTACTCTGTATATCATCTTCCAGTGCTTGAAAAAATATATTATTTTGAAAATTGTAAATTAAATTTAAAATATATAGCAGATATTTTTTTCAGCGATGATAATAATGAAAATATCGATAAATCTTTATTAAAAAAAATTCTTTCTAATAAAATAAAGCTAATAGAAGAAAGTATTAAGCATTTGAATTATACTGAATTAGTAAGAGGAATAGATAATTTTAAATATATTGAAGAGATCTCTTTATCTAAAATAATAGAGCATATATTCTCTTTATATTATGTTTTTCAGCATGATAGTGTATTAAGAGACAATTATATTAGTTCTATAGATACAGAAATTAAAGAGTATTTATCACTATCACAATATTTCTCAAGCGATGCTATATATTTTGATAAGATGTTTTATCATTTTGCAGAAAAAATAAAATATTTATATCTTGAAGGGTATACAGATATTTTTTCTATAGGATTAGATTTTTCAGAAGAAGAATTAATAAAATATCAGTATGATGAGGTTATTAAATTATGTATAGATAAGTACAATGAAATGAAAAATGAATTAAAAGAATTATTTTCTGAACTATATTCAAATAATACTCTTAAAACATACGTAATGCATAATTTAAATCATGAAAATTATTTTGAAAATGAAAATAAATTTAAATCCATTTTAAATTACGGACATCATTATGTTAGTTTAATTCTAAAAAATTATGATTTTCTAAAGTTTTTATGCTCATTTATAAGGTTTAGAATTGATTATGATATTGTTGAAAGCGGAGAGGATATTGTATTTTCTAATATAGAAAGTAAAGAACAATTCAGCAGTAAAATAGATAATATAGATTCTATTATAGAGGATATAAATACATTTTTCTATATAGCAGAGAGTGTATACTTTTTTAATCCTTATATGGCAAAAAGCTACAAAGATATACTTGATTCTTTGCATTCATCTTTAACATATTTATACAGCTCATCAGAAGAGAATAAAAAAGATTATAACTTTTTGAACGAATTAAAAAATATTGATTTGAAAGATGTAAAAAAATATGAAGATATATTCATTAATAATGCTTTATTTTTTTATAATCAGGAAAATATTTACAATGAAGAAGATGAAAAAAGCCTTGAAGATAAAGTAAAAGAAATTGAATATGAAGAGATAAAATTCAAAGAAGAAGAGAATAGGGAGAGAAAAATATTTTTTGATGCTAATTATAAAACCATATATAAAGCAGTTATGTATGATATCAGACTAAAAGAATATGGAGACTATGATAAAAAATATATAGAAGCGTCTTTTATAAATGCTCTTGAGTATATGTATAGAGTGTCATACTACAAAGAATATTTGATAATTAATAATGCTCGCTTAACTAATCAATATAAAGAAAATACAATACTTTTAGATGAAGAATTAAAAACTGCTGACTTATCAAAAGAGATAAAAGACATAAAAAATGTATAAAAATAATAACTAACTGAAGAATAAAAAACTTCATTTGTTATAAATAAAAAATATAAGGGGTTTATTATGAAACACTTAAAAAAAATAATTTTGGCTTCTTTTATGATAATGTCATTAAGCACTTCGGCATTTGCAGCAAGCGGATTTGAGTTTATATTTAATGTGCCTTTCGGACTTAATATAAATTTGCTTCCTCAATATCACATGTATACAACTCAAGAAGCAAAAGATAAAATCTACTATTATTCAGGCAATAAAGTGGGTTTTGATATTGGAGCCTCTGCTCAAATAGGTTATATGTGGCAGGTAACAGATAATTTTGGTATAAGTCTTTTAGGCGAATTAGGATACAGTTTTGACAGCTTTAATGCTAATTTTGACACAGCAAAAGTAGAAAATCCAAATGATATCACAGGACAAATTGACGCCCCAGAGGGTACCCAAAAATTAGGAAGTGCTTCATTCTATACTCATAATCTAAAAATAGGGATACTTCCAAAGTTTAATATAAAAGCATTTTCTATAGGTATTGGACTTGGTATTATAGTGCCTATGGCTATAACACAAAATTGGAAGGATGAAGCTGCAAAAACTTTATTTAAAGATGCGAGTACAAAGTTTATGAGTTCTGTAGGTTTTTATGGTAAATTAACTTTTGATTATTCAATATTCTTCACAGAAAAAATAGCAATGAATATAGGTTTATACACAGGAGTTGATGCTATTGGTTCTATAAATACAACTATTAATAATACATCATTAAATCAGGGAGCTCATAGCGAAGCACCATTACTTAGCTATGATATAGGCTTGCAATTAGGATTCAGATTCGGACCAAAGGCTTTTAATTAAAATAACTTTCTTTTAATTAAAGATTAATCATATAATAAAACCTCATGTTTTTTTAAGCATGAGGTTTTTTTATAATATCAAAATATTATTTGAGTTTATTAATTATCTCTTTAGCAAAATAAGGCAAATCATCTGGGCATCTTGAAGTTACAATATTACCGCATACCACTACTTTTTCATCTTTATAATTGGCTTTGGCATTCATCAAGTCATCTCTTATGCCTATATAGCAGGTAGCATCTTTGCCTTCCAAAACTTTAGCTGATATCAAAGTCTGCTGTCCATGGCATATTGCTCCTATAGTAAGATTATTATCGACGAAATATTTTATTATTCTTTTTACATCGTCATTACCTCTTATAGCTTCAGGTGCTCTTCCTCCCGGTATTATTAATGCTTTATAATTTGAAGGATCAACCTCTGAGAAATTTAATTTTGCTTCTGCTTTGAAAAAATATTCTCCTTTAATCTCACCTTTATTTAGAGCTGCTATATCAACATCAATGCCCTCTTCTATAAGTCTGAAATATGGATAAAACAATTCTGAATCTTCAAAAAAATTGTCTGTAATAATTAATGCTTTCATTTTTATAATTCCTTTATAATTTTTAGTGTGCGTATAATAATATAACATTTTATTAATTATTACCAGAAGTAAAAATATAATCTAATTATCAAATCCCACTTTGATATTTATTCTATTTTCTTCTTCCTGAACCTTTCTTTTTAATTCTTCTCTCTCAAGTTTTTTATTTTTCCTATTTTTTAATATCTCAAAAAATACTATAACCGCCCTCTCGCTTGGAGGATTATATTTATAAACTATTTTTTTAGTTTTGGATTCTTTGCCTTCTTTATCGGTTTTTATTTCTCTTACAATATCTCTGCTGTAATAGCCCAATGCTTTTTTTATTACAGCATTTTCTATTTTTATTTTAGTGTCATTAAAATATTCTCTTCTTGCCTTTCTTATTTTTTTAACCAAACTCTTTTTATACTTCTTACTCGATTTATTAATATATTCTTTTAAATCATCATAATTAATATTTAGTTTTTTACTAATATCATCAAATGTGAGATTCTCTTTTCTTATAAGTTCGTATATTTGATTTTCTGTTTTTATATTATATTTATTCATAATGCCTCTGTAATTTTTTTAAAATAAAATTTATAATATAAGATAATCAAAAAATATAAGTGAATATAAGTTAATTATGAAAGAATTAAGAATATATGTAAACGGTAAAACAAAAAAAATATCTTATACAAGTGAAGAAGATATAAAAAAAGAAAATGTATATGTGATTAAAAAAACTAGAGGAATAAAAAAGAAAGAACAACCGTTTACTATATCAAAATTGATTTATGATAATAATAAGTTTGATAAAAAAGAAGAAAAATACATTACAGAAATTAAACTTGACAGTAAAAATATTTATCTTTTTGAAATAGGTTTATTCATAGATATATATAACAGTATTTTTAAAAAATTAGAAAACAAAGATTTAAAATACAGAACTTTAGTAAAACTAATAAATGATAAAGAAAAACTTCTTCATAATAAAAATTCTGTAAAAAAAGAAGTAAGAAGGTATGGAGAGTATCATAAGAATAAACTTTTTGAAGGCTATAAACTTTTTAAAGATACAATATATTATAAATTAGAAATGCTTATCATAGCAGACAATATAAATTATTATTATGAAAATAAATTAAAATTTGATGAGATAAAAACTATATTACATGGTAAAGATGATAAAGCAAAAATACATTTGGAGTATATAAAAAATATTGAAAGAAATAGGGAAGCGAGTAAACAATTAGAAAAAGTTTCGATTGAAAAAGATAATATTGAAAAAGAATTGAATAAAATTTTAATAGAGAAAAAAGAAGCAGAAAAAGAATTAGAAGAAACTAAAAAACAATTAAAATTACATGCTGATTTACTTCCAATATTAAAAAAAGAATCAATTAACACTGATGAATACTATATAAAAAATATGAGTTTTGAAGAATTAAAAATAAGTATAGAAAATATAAATATGCTTATAAGCTCATCTAAAGAACTTAATTATATAAACTATTACACAATAAAAAAATATATACTTTGTCTTTATTATATATTTGAAAGAGAAGAAATTAATAATTTATTTGATAATATTTATTTAGATAAAAATATTATATACTATGATTTGCATTTTTATTATTTTATATTCATAATATACACTCTTAATAATAAAAACAAGCTTGATAATAAAGAGTATGAAGAAATTATTAATTTATATATAGAAAAATATAATACTCTTAAAAAAGAAAAATCTTATTTATTTGACAAAGCATATAATTTAGATATAGCAAAGAGATATGAACTAAAAAATCTAAATCATGATAATTATTTAAAAAACGACAGCTATTTGCATCTTACTGATAAATATAATGATTATAGAGATTTATTTTTTGAAGATGATAAAGATTATTATAATTTTATTTTATTTTTATGCAATAAAATAAAGTTTGGAATATATTTTAATTTAGCAGATTATCAGGAAAATATATTTATTAATGAATACAAGGAAATGAATTTTGAAAAATCAGATAATACAATTAATAATATTACTATTCAAATAGAAGATACAAAAATAGCTAGAAAAATAGCAGAGAGATTTTATTTTCTTAAATTAATAACTTTAGAAGAATACGGAATGATAAATACTTTATTAAATGATTTGCTTATAGAATTAGCATATACTCATAAACAAACTATTAAAAATTATATTAAAGATAAAAATAGAATATTAAAAAGCTATGATAATATTTTTAATTATATTATATATTTTTATGATAGTATGAAAACAGATAAATTATTATCTCCTGTAGACTATTATTTTTATAAAAAGATTATAAAAGAACAAAAAATTATTGACGATTATACTTCTAATTTCTCATTAAATGAATCAGAAATAATTGAGGAAGCTAAAGAAAGATTTATTAATGGTAATGAAGAAAATATTTCAGATGATAATTTGGATATATTTACTAAAAAAATGTTTGATGAATTAGAGAAGGATTTTAATGGATATAATTATAGATACAAAAGAGATTCTCAATTTAAAATAGAAGCATTTTTCAAAATGAATCATTCTATGGTTATAATGATAACAAAATATTTTTATAAAGATGATATTAAAGAAAATTTCATAAAAAATATTGAGTATTTATACAAATTACAGTCTTATACATCTTATTTGGTTCATAATAAAATGATGGATTATAATAATATTTTTATATACACATATCATTACGTATTTATGTTTGATGATATAGAATTAGCCAAAGTACTTTTTTCTTCAGTAGAATAAAAGCTAAAAATTTTCTAAAAAAATTCACTTTTTTATTAGGTACATTGATGTACCAATAAGGCAAAAACTCCATTATTGCCTATAATAAATTTATAAATAATTACCTATGGGTAAGTATTTAATTTTTGTTTGTATTATTTTTTTATAAAAGTTAATGTTAAAAATTACTTTATTTATAGGGAAAATAATAAATGTTAAACGATAAGCCTGTATCATATTTTATAAAAAATAAAAGATATATTCTTGAAAGCAGAAAAAATAAAAACAAAAATGAATTAATTGCTATAGGAAATTTTTTAGAAATTTTAAAAGACGAAGAAATCAATAATGTAACATTAAAAAATTTAAGAGAATGGGATAATAAAAATGTACTTCCAGCATACAGAATTACTCATGGACCTATAAGAGAAAAGGTAAGATACTACAGCAAAGAGCATATTGATATTGTAAGAGAGATACTTCGTTTAAAGGCATTGGGCTTTGAGATACCTGATATTAAAAAGATAATATTTGATAATATACCGGAGTGCTTAATATTTGTAAGTAAGGATATACTAAAAAAAGAGGAAATAAAAAAAATGAAGGGCTTAATTGAAAACATCAATAAAAAAGAGGCTGATATAATAAAGGCTATAATAAAAAACTCTAAAAAAGAATTTTATAATAATTTTAATATAGATAATTTAAATGATGAATATATAAAAAATCTTATAAGTCAGTATAAAGATTCTAATTTAGAAAATAAAGAAGATTCAAATATTATTAGTTTTATACTTATTTTGATTAGTGCATTTAATTGCTATGATGAAAATAATAATATCTTTGATAGAGAGAAGTTTTCAAATTACATTAATGATATAGCAGGCAGGTATTAAAGTTATAAGCTTTAATAAAAAAAATATAAAAATAATTTTTAAGGAGGCTCAATATGAGTGAAAAAAAGAAGCACCCAAATAATGAAGCTGATATGGTTAATCCTAATAAAGGTTTTGACGGTAATAATATCAGATTCGATAAAAATCAGGGTAACATAGGCTGGCAGAAAAATCCATTAAACCCAGCAAGTCAAAAAAATAACGATGATAAAAAATAAAAAGTCAATTAAAAATATTAAAAAAGGAGTAAAATTATGTCAGATAAAATAAAACGTCCTAACAATGAAGCAGATATGCAAAACCCTAATAAAGGAAATAACGGAAACAATATACGATATGACCAGAATCAGGGTAATAGGGGTAAACAGCTTAATCCAAATCAGAATAAAAATAAATAGCAGATATTAAATCTTTTAAAACTTTAATACTTGCTTTATATTTTTACTATCAAAAATAAAAAGTTAATAATTACCCTAGGGTAGTTATTAACTTTTATCAATATAATCATTGTTCAAAAAATAAAAAACTTTATATTTAATAGTTCAATAATAATAAAAAAATTATAAGGAGAAAACAAAATGAAAAAAATTATCAGTATCATAATAATATTAATGTTTATGTTATTAATGACAGCTTGTTCTACAGTAGCAACTGCAGACAATATTCCTCAAAGTCTTCAGCTTAGCGGAAGCGATATTACAGTAGGAGAAGTGCTTACCGCAGAACTTCCATACGATGCAAAAGATACTACATTAAAAGAACAGTTAATAGCAGAGGCTTTGAAAGGAACTAATTATGATTTTTTAATTATGCCTAGATACGAAATTGTACAATCAGGATTCTCTAAAAAAATAAAAATAAGAGGAAGAGGAGCTAGAGTAAAATAAATAATTATTAATTCCCCTAGGGTAAATATTAACTATTATAATTATAAATATTGAATAATTAATTAGTAAGATTTATATTTTATTTATAATTTATAATAAAAACTTTAAGGGGAAAACAAAATGAAAAAAATTATCACTACTATTTTAGCTTTAACTTTACTATCAGCTTTTAGTATGTCCTGCAGCAAGGGTTTTAATTTTTATGATTTGGGAGGTACTTGGGTAGGCAATGGCGGAAGTTTTTCAATAGATACTTCAGCTAAAACTATAAACAAAGATAATAAAATATATACAATAAGCGGAGATCTTCCAGAAACAAAAGCTCAAATGCTAACTATAACTTTTCAAAATGTAGATATGGGAACTACATTAGTTTTTACAAGCAAAACAGAAGCTAATGGTACAGGAGATTTTAACGGCTCTTGGACTAAACAATAATAAATATTATTATAGATAATATTATAAGCTGTTTGATAAATATAAATTATCAGGCAGCTTTTTTATATTCTTGATATAATATATTTTTATATTATACTATTTACGAAATTAAATAAAATTTAATATAAGGATATTTATATATGATAAAAAAAATTATAACAATAACATCTATTTTATATTTATCTTCTTTATTTGCTGTAAGCTGTAATAATACAGATAAAACAGGCAGTAGTAATAGTAATAATAATGGTATAGAAAAATATGCAGGAACTTGGGAGCTTGTAGAAATATCTGATACAGTTACAATAGATGATAAAGGAAATGTAGTTTTCGACAGCAATAAAATGAATAATATCAAATATGAAGGAACAGAAACATATTTGATAGAGTTTATCGATACAATTTCCGGGGATATATTTTTAAGATTAAATTTCAGCTCTCAGACTTTCGGTATAGGAGAAATAGGCGGAGAAGAATTAGATAAAGGCACTATAAAAAAAATAAAATAATATTTATTACAGTTGACAATAATAAAATATGATGTAACTTTATTTAGTTATATTTAAAAAAAATTGTTTATGGGAAAAATGAATGGATAATATTAGTCAGTCTAAAAAGCCCAAATGGTATACTATGTTTTTTTCTTTCTTTTATATAGGGCTTGTTACTATAGGAGGAGGACTTGCTATGCTTCCTATTATGGAAGAAGAGTTTGTAAGTAAAAGAAAGTTCTTAACTAAAGATGAAATAATAGATATATTTGCTCTAGCTCAAAGTATACCGGGTGTAATTGCTGTAAACTCATCGCTTCTTACAGGTTTTAAAGTAGCTGGAATATTCGGAGGTATAATGGCAGGTATAGGTGTTATGGCTCCTTCATTTATTATTATACTTATGATAGCTCCAATATTTGAAAGATTTCAGGACACAGAGTATGTACATAAGGCATTTTTAGGAATACGCGGTGCTATAGCAGGGCTTATACTTCTTTCTGCTTTCGGAATGGGTAAACAAGTAATGAAGGATAAGTTTACTGTTATTCTTTTCATACTTAGTTTTATTTTGGTTGTATTTTTGAACTTTAATGTAATATATGCTCTGCTTTTATCAGCATTGATAGGCTGGCTCTATTACCTATTTAATAAATATGTTATAAAAAATAATAATAAATAACGGAAATTAATAACATGATATATTTGAGACTTTTTTATGTATTTGCAAAACTCGGACTTTTTACTTACGGAGGCGGATACGCTATTATAGCCTTGCTTTTAGGAATATTAGAAGATTACGGCTGGGTAACTTCTGCCGAGTTCTCCAATCTTGTAGCAATATCGCAGATAACACCCGGACCTATTGCTATTAACTCAGCAACATTTGTAGGATATAAAGTTGCCGGAGTATTAGGTTCAGCAGTTGCTACTTTTGGAATATTTCTTCCGGCATTTGTTATTACTATGATAGTATCAAAGTTTTTTTATGCTGTAAAAAATAATGAACAGTTTAATAGTATAATGAATGCTCTTCGAGTATGTGCTGTGGCATTAATAGCTTCAGCTGTTGTAACTTTTACAAAAGATGCCTTTTTCGTTCAGCTTACAGAAACTTCAATATTAAGAAATATTGTTTTTATTCAAAATATATTCAAATACATTAGCCCAATAGGAGTATTTATATTTGCTTTATCAATATTTTTAAAGATAAAAAAAGTACCGATACTTGCTATAATTGCTATTTCTGCCGTTTTGGGAATAATTTTATATTAATGTAGTTATTATTTATCTCACCTTTGTAAGATTGCCGCTTCCTCTTGTACCGTCATTACGGTCAAAATAAAAATTGAGAGCATAATCAGAAAAAGTAAATGTAAAATAATATCTGTATCCGCTTGAACTTATAGAAGCTGAATATGAATTATCTGAGAGTTTTACCATATTCTCTTTATATATATTATTTAAAAAAGATATATATCCGCCAGAAATATTCACTGTTACAACACCGCCTGAAGAAACTGTAACAGATACATAAGACTGAGATGTAATATTATAACTGTCAGTTGTTGTTATACCCGCTTCATACAAACCTATATATTTTTTGTCTATTTCATTACTATTTAATAATGAAGATGATGAAGAAGTATAAAAATTAAGACATCCGCATATAAAAAATGCTGAAAATATAGTAATAATTTTTAATATACTATTCATAATTTTTAAAAATAAAATTAATTATCAATATTTTTCTTTTTCTCTAAATACACTGTTAATAATTTTTTTATTCTATCATATTTAAAGCCCTTTCTCATTAATGCCTTTATGATATAATCTTCTTTATTTTCTTTATGTTCATACACTCTATAATATTTTTTTATAGCTTCTTTTAATGCTTTATTTTCGCTTTTATCGCTTATAGAATTAGATGCTTTCTCTATTAATGAGCTTTTTACTTTGCATTTTTTAAGATAGTCTATAATATGCCTTTTACTTTTTCCTTTGAGTTTTAAACTGCTCACAGCTATTTTTACAAATCTTTTATCATCTATAAGGTCGTATTCTTTGCAGTATGAAACGGCATAGTTGATAAATCTTTTTTTATGTCCTTTTTTTATTAATTTATCTCTAAGCATACCCTCGCTTATAAATCCGCGTTTTAAAACTGACACAGCCGACTTTCTTGCTGAAGCTTCATATGCTTTATTTCTTATATGGGGAATCTCATCATATTCAAGCTCCATTCCTTCATACAAATCAAGCTCATAAAGACCGTTTTTAGGTATGCTAAATACTTCTCCGCCTGATATCTTTATATATATTTTATCGCCTTTTAATTTCATTTTTATAATAACCATAAAAAAATAGTATAATAATATTAAAAGTTTTTCAAGTATTATTTTTTATAAGACAAAAGAAAATATGAATCGTCTGAACTTAAATAAGACTTAGGTATAATAATAGCAGACATCTCATCTACATAGAAAAATATGCATCTATTAGTACAATCTATTTTTTGTATATCTTCTTTATTAAACTTACTCACACCGCTGCTTTCTTTAAACACAACTTTATCATCATAAACAGTTAACTCTTTATCTCCAAAAACTTTATCTAGCTTTCCGCTTCTTGAATAGTCTTTAACTTTTTTTACTATCTTTTTTTCTATACGTTTTCTATATGTTAATATCTGTATAATAGAAAAAGCAGAAACTAATACTGCTATTATAATTATTAAAAATGCATTATCTCTAAAATATATGGCCATTGCTTCAAATACGATTAAATACAAACCTACTAATATTGCTATAGTTCTTTTTATTGTTTTGTTCATTGAGCTGTTCATCTTCAAATAATGAAGCTGAAAATCTATAAAATCATCTTCTGTAAGTTTGTACTTATATTCTTTTTTCATTAACTGCACCTATATTTGTATTATATTAAGTATAGTATAAGTATATTTTTTTTCAAGTATTAATAGACAATTTATAAAGTTGTTTTTCTTTAAACTAAAATAATATAAAAAATTATTTCTTTTATAGTTAATAACTTATTATTACAATTTTCGGGGCGGGCGGGCGGGGTAAGTAGATTTCCAATAAAATTTGTATTCTATTTTTTATAAGGTTTACAGGAAGGAAGAAGAGAAGAACAAATTAATATAGCTAGAAGTTTTAAAAACGATAGAATATATATAAAAATCATAAGCGAGAACACAGGTCTTAGTATAGAAGAAGTATTAAAACTATAGTATTACACATTAAATTAGATGCAGCTTTTATTGTATTATTTAAAGTAATATTTTATATCTGTATTTTACTTTATTATAACTGTGTTAAAATTTAATAAAAAAATAAAATGCAAAACAATTAATATATGGTTCAATTAAAAAAACTCTGATAATAATTAAACTAAAAAAAGAAAAAAATTTTTATTCATATTTACTTATAATTTTTATTATGGTAGTCTTTGCATAATCTTTAATGCTTTACTTATTAATTAAATAAACGAGGCTATAACATGTATCATTCAAGATTTTCTAAAACACATTATAATGCAGGATTAAAATATGGAAAAATACTTGCAAAGAACAATATAAATCCTTTAGATAAAATAAAAATATCAGAAGATAGAAAACATTTTGCTTCTAAATGCATGCCTATATATGAGGATTTTTTCCCAGAGATAATAGAAGAGATAAAGGCAATGGCTGAAGGACTTTCTATTGATTATAAAGATATATGTTCTTTTTTATTCAGCATATACGCTTTCACATTTGACAATAAATGCTCTGCCTTTGCTTTTAAAACTGATAAAGATATAATACTTGCTAAAAACAGCGACTTTTTAACAGACATAGAAAAATATTCAGACAGTGTATATTATAATCTTGATAATTCATACTCTTTTATTGGAAATACAACTGCATTTATAGAAATGGAAGACGGTATTAATCAAAAATGTTTAAGTATTGCTTTAACTTTTGTATATCCTGTAAAAATTGATTATGGATTTAATGCTGGAATGATAGTACGATATATTTTAGAGAAGTGCCGCACTTTAAAAGAGGCTTTATATTTTTTAAAAGAAGTTCCTATATCATCAGCACAAAATATTATAATAGCAGACTATAAAGGAAATATTGCTTTAATAGAATCAAACTGTGAAAAAATAGAAATAATAGAAAATGATTATGTATTTACTTCAAATCATTTTACAAGCGAAAGCATGAAAAAATATAATACAAATATGCATGATGATGTTTACTCTCATGAAAGATACAATACTTTGGAAAAAGCATTTAAAAATTATGAGTATGACTTTGATTTTGCTAAAAATCTACTATCAGGTAAATACGGATTTTTGTGCCAATATGACAGAAAAAATTTAAGTATTGATACTATCTGGTCAAGCATATATTCCATTAAAAATAAAACAGTATATAGAACAGAGGGAAATCCTTCAAGAAAAAAATTTAAGGAAGACAAAAGACTTATATTTGATTAATAGTTTTAATATCTATTTTTCAATTTTTTCTAAATAATCTTTAGCTTCATTATTACCCAAATTATCAGATAATATTCTTAAAAAAGAAACAGCCTCTTCATAATAAGGAAGAAACACTGAACTATTATTATACTGATGCTCTAATTTTTTTATTGTTTCTATAAGTAATTTTATATAATGAAGTGTCAAATCAAAATGCTTTAATGTAAAACAAATATTTATTAATCTTAATATATTATCAGGTATAGCTTCCAAATCAAAACTTTTATTATAATATAATAAAGTATTATCAAAATCTTTTTTGTGAAAAGAGCATTCTGCTATTTGAGCAAAGCATTTTATATTATCATATTTATCTTTGCTTATATCCAATATAGATAAATAAATATCTTTAGCCTCAGAATAATTTTTATTTTGAAAAAGTTTATCAGCCTGATGAAACATGTCTTTTATATTATCTATACTATTATTCATTTTTAACCTCTAAATGATTTTTTATAAATGATTAAAATATATAAAATTATATCATCTATAAAATAAATATCTAGTTAATATTTTTATAAAGTTATTATCAAAGTACCCGCGAGTATAAAAACAGCCCCTATTATAACCTTTAATGTTAAAGCCTCTTTCAAAAATATAGAAGCTAATATAATTGTAAATACTATAGAGAGTTTATCTATTACAGCTGCTTTATTTACATTTCCAATCTGCAAAGCCTTAAAGTAAAATATCCAAGAAAGACCAGTTGCTATGCCAGAAAGTATTATAAATATTAATGTTTTGCTGTTTATATTTTTTATAGTTTCAATTATAGAGGTGTTTTTATTTGTATAAAAAACTATAATCCAAGACATTATTAATATTATAATAGTTCTTATAGCAGTTGCCAAATTGGAATTAATATCAGAAAGCCCTATTTTTATTAATATAGCGGTTAGTGCTGCAAATATTGAAGAGAGCAGTGCAAATAAAATATACATAAATAAAAAATCCTTAAATAAAACTTATAAGTATTCTATATTAAAAAATATTATAAAAATATCAATATACTATAATTTTTTATGATTTTTCTTGATTTTTTGCCTAAAATATTATAGCCTATTAGTATGATAAAGAAAACTTGGGGGCTATTCTTATGGGTAAAAAACTTCCTTTAATTATTTTAACTACTACTATCATTACAGCCTCAGCAGCAGTAATGATATTTAAAAGAAAAAATAATAAAGGATTGTTTCATATAAAAAGTTATGACGGAAAATTTGATATAGCTTTTTCTAATGAATGGAAATTAAGCAAAGTAAAAAATGAGCTTAATGAAAACTCCAATTTAGAAGCAATAAATACTAAAAATGGAATATGCTTTATAATGTTTTCTAAAAGTAAAGAAGAATTAAATAATATTACTTTAGAAGAGTATAATGAAAATATTTTAAGTGGTATAAAAGGCGAAAATATAATATCAAGCAAAAGCGTAAAAGCTAATGATAAAGATTTATATATTACAGAATTTGATTCATATTATGAAAATGTTTTGGTTCATTATCTGCTTTATACTTTAGAAACAGAAAATTATTATCATCAGGTAATGATTGCTTTAATTAATAATAATATAAAAAATAATTACAGCAAAAAAATTAAAGATATTAATAATATATTATCTACAATAAGAGAGATATGAAACAGTTTATACTAGTATTTTTTTTGATAATCAATACCCTTCTTTTAGCAGAACAAAAGATATTCGTATCTACAAAATTAAAAGGAAGCGATTTAAGAAAAGAGATACTTAAATGGGTAAAACAAAAGGCACAAAATAATAAATTCAGCAGCTATGATAATGGGCTTGTATATTTATTTTTTGTATCAAATAATATTATAGATGATAACTCTTTATGTTTTGATATAAGTTTTCATTTGGAATATGACAAGTTTATAGTAAACTTTTCAAATACAAAGTTATTAGACAATACTACTGGAGATACTAAAGATTTAAAATTCAGCATTTGGTCTACTCTTACAAACAGCGGCTGGTTCAAAGAATATAATGATACTATAAGTATTATAATAGACGAATTAGAAAATATAGTAAATAATTAAATATCTATTCCCAAAAACTGCTTAACTAAAAGCCCAACTAAAAAACTTATACCAGCAACAGTTAAACTTATTCCAGCCATCTCTAAAAATCTTTTCTTAAAAGGCAAACTCTTAGCAACTGATATATAGTATGTGAAGAAAAATATTATAAATACCACTATACAAAGCATAGTAATTAATGCATACAAATAATGATTATTAGGGTATATTAGATAAGGCAGTATAAGAAGACTAACAGTTATTAAATACATTATTCCAGTATATGATGAAGACTTAAAAGCATTTTTATCTCCGTCAGCTTTGGCAGATAAATACTCTGATGAAGCCATAGAAAGTGTAGCTGATATTCCAGTAATAATTCCAGATAAAGCGACAAGACGGTTATTTTGCAATGCGAAACTAAGACCTGCCAATGTACCGCTTATCTCTACTAATGCATCGCTTAATCCCAAAACCATAGAGCCTACATATTTTAGTCTTTCTTCATCTAAAATATCAATAAGGCTTTTTTCATGCTCATCTTCTTCAAATGCTATTTTTTTGGCATCAGGAACTTCTTCTACTATCTTTGAATATATATACTCAGCGTCTTTTTCACCGCCTTCCATAATCTTTATAACAAAAGTATATCCGAATATAAAACTTAATATAAAAAATTTTAATACTTTAAACTTCTGAGGATTTAATTTTTTATTTGTATATTTCTCTAGTATTTTTGAATGTGCATATTCTTCTTTTGCTATTCTAATAAGCACTTTTTTATCATCTTCTTTTTTTACAAACTTTGCTAAATTTAAATATACTGCATGCTCTGTAACTTCATTTTGCTGCATTTCAAGTAAGAGTTTTAATGTTTCTTTTGAAATATTTGTTTCCATAGTAATATTCCTAAATATATTATATAAATAATACTATAAAAATCGATTAATTTCCAGCATAATAATTATTTATTTTTATTAAAAAAAATTACTTTTTATATAGTCTCTTACTTCTATTAAATCATTAAATTTTTTGTACGATAATTCTTTTTCATCTTCTTCTGACAATAAAAGCAAATCTGGTATATAAAATCTTTTTTCTATATTAGCATTTTTAGCAGATAATAAACCGTTTTTAGAATCTTCTAATATTATTACATTATTTTTATCAGTATTAAAATAGCTGCATACATTATTATACAAATCAGGATAAGGCTTTGGACGCTTGGCTTCATCACCGCATAATATATAATCAAATTCTTTTTTTAAATTAGTTTTCTCTAAATATAAATCAACTTTTTTTCTTATGCTTGAACTTGCTATAGCTTTTTTTATTTCTTTATCATTTAAAAAATTAATAAGTTCAGTGGCACCTTTTTTTATATTTATGCCGTCTTCTCTTACTATATTAAAAGCCTCTTCAATTTGATTATCTATAATATCATAAAATGTTTTTTCATCGATTTTTGATATTTCCATCATTGTATTTTTTATAGAAGTTTCATTTGAGCCTAATATCTTGCTAAAAAAAAGTTTTTCAACGTCAATATCAATATTATAATTTTTAAAAGTTTTTTTCCAAGCAGCTAAACTTATAGTTTCAGTATCAAGTAAAAGTCCGTCCATATCGAATATTACCAAATCTAATTTATTCATAATATGTTATATACCTCTAATGTTTTAATTTAATGATAATAATATAACAATCTTTTTTTCAAGATGATAAATTAATATTTTATTATAAAATAAAAAATTGGCAGTTTTTATACTACGAAAACTGTAAGATATATGAAGCAAAAAATATGATAATATAATTTACTTTATATAGAACCTTCGTCCACTTCTGTGGCCTGAAGACGGCTTTTTAATTTATCTATCATATTACCTTCAACAGCTCTCTGAAACTGTATAGCCACATCCTTATTCTTTGTAAACTTAGGTATAGCCTTTGATATCAAATCATTTATTCTCTTATCAGACTGCGTCATCTCGAATATATTGTCTGGAAGTGCTACTATTAATGTTGCACCTTTGCTTTCTATAGGATTGCCCTGCGATAAGAGTGAATATATAGTAGGGCTTTCTGTTTCTATAAAAGAAAGTATTTTATTGTAGAATATGCGTCTTTTATCGGTTGGATTTAGAGGTACATCATACTGAGGTTTAGGCTGATTTGATTGTGAAACTGCATTATTATTAGCACTTTCAAATCCGTAATCTTCATTAACAGAAGCAGAAACTGCCTGCATATTAGAAGCTATTATATCAACAGGACGAATCAAATTGTCAGTATTAAGTAAAAGAAGCATACGCATTTCAAATATAGTTCTAGGATTAGAGGCACTTCTTATACGCTCTTCTGTAAGCAGTATATAATCGAGTATTCTCTCTATCTCATCATCGCTGTAATGATTAGCAAATACTTTTAAATCATCTCTCTCATTTTCAGTAATCTCTAATAATTTTATATCATCAATACCGCTTTTTATCATAAGAACTACACGCATATACTCTATTACGCTGTTTGTAAATGTTCTAGGGTCTACCGCATCCTCAAATAATTTCTTCACAAACTCAAAATAAGATTTTTTATTTTCAGACATTATAATATCAAAAAACTCTTTAACAAAAGAAAAATTATTTCCTCCCACAACAGCATTAACATCAGCACTCGTTATATACTTTTTATCGGTAGTGTAAGCTATCATCTTTTCAAGTATAGTTTCACTATCTCTCACCGAGCCTCTTGCCTGCTTTGCTATTAAAAATATCGCCTCTTCATCATACTTAATATTTTCTTTATCAAGTATGCCTTTTAATATTTTCTCCAAATCTTCTATGCCTAAAGATTTAAAAGTATACTGCTGACATCGGCTTCTTATAGTAGGAAGTACCCTATCTGCTTCAGTAGTAGCAAGTATAAAAACTACATGAGCAGGAGGCTCTTCTAAAGTTTTAAGAAGTGCATTAAAAGCCTCATTCGTTATCTGATGCACCTCATCTATAATATATACTTTGTATTTTCCAGCTACTGGAGATATACGCACATTTTCTATAATACTTCTAATATTTTCTATACCTCTATTGCTGGCACCGTCAATTTCTATAACATCAAGAGGAGTTCCGTTTTCTATTTGAGTACATGACGGGCAAACTCCGCAAGGCTTATCAGTAGGACCATTAACACAGTTTAAGGCTTTGGCTATAATTCTAGCAAGAGAAGTTTTACCCACACCATGAGCTCCTGAAAAAAGATATGCATGTGCTATCTTTTTTTGGGCTATACTTTTTGATATAGTCTTTGTGATATGCTCCTGACCTATAACCTCTTCAAAAGTTTGAGGACGGTATTTTCTTGCTATTACTTTATAGTTTTCTGCCATATTTATAGTGTTCCATTATATTTATTTTTTGTATTATTTTTAATTAATTTATTTTAACAGACTATATTTATTTGTCAATTTTTATTTATGCTCATGCCATTTACACTCTGTTACATACATATCAGTAAATACTGCCTTAAAAGATGAATCTTCTGGGCTGCAGGCATATATTCCGAAACTTATTTCATCATCAGCTTTAAATAAATGAAATATTCTCATCTGTTTAAAATTTTCTCCGTCTTCGCTGTACTCTATTAAAAAATCGCTTTCTCTTCTGCTTAGCCTATAATACATCTCTTTTATAGAAGCGGATATATCCTGAGTAGCCCAGTCAGAATATCCGTTATTTGTAACAACACTTCCTAAACGCTGATAATTTTCATTTTCGTATTCTATAGAAGCCTTAAACCAATTTTCACTGTCTATATATATTATAACTCCGCACTGATCAAAACGGCGTTTGCTTTCAAATATTGTTTTTACTGTGAAAGAAAAATATTTATCTTTAGTTTTTGTCTGAAGTATAGGGGCATTATCATTTCTAAAGCCATAATATGTTCTCTGCCATAAGTCAGTATTAGCTTCTGTATATATTTCTATTTTTTTGTCATCAATTAATATATTCTTTGGTTCTCTAATACAAAATAATTTCTCTTTTAAAAATTCTTTATGCATAATTTATCCCCGTAATAAAAATAAAATACAAAAAGATTATATATCTTATTGTACTACAATTCAATAATTAATAATAATCAAATATTTTTTATTTTTACTATTGACTAAATATACATAAATTTATATAATACATACGGATTAGTTTTATTATTATATAATCGGCTTTTCATATAAAAAATCGGCAAAGGCGGTATTTAACAGTATGGAAAACTCATATAAAGATATGTACGACAATATCTTAAACAACTACGAAGAATACCTTAAAGTTGTTGATATATGTCATAATTTGTCTATGATAAGAATTAATAAGCTTATTAAAACTTTTGGCGGAAATAATTATGAAAACGAATGTTTCTATAAAGAAATAAAAAATGATAATATATCATATGCACTTGATATATACTGTGATAAAATAGATTCTACTTCTTTAATCCTTCATTCAAGCAAAGGCTCTGACGATTTGGAGAGAATACTTTCTGAAAATGAATGTATGTATGGTTTTTCCAAATCTGAAGATGAGGATACATTATACAGAAAATTTGTATTCCCAAAAGATGAAAAAAAACTGCTGTATATAACAGGAAAAATAATAGATTTACTAAAAAAAGAAATTGAATAATATTCAAGGTCTTAGCTGCAAATTTTCACAATCAATTTTCTAACTTATAAAGAGAAGTATTTATCTTTAATTTTATAGTATAATTTTGAATAATTATATAATGCACTTTTTAAAAGGTTATTTTACTCATCATTTATAATTCTAATACTTCTTCCACACTAAGCCCAGTATTTTCACTGATTATCTTTATATCTATACCAGCATTTTTTAAACTTCTAGCTATAGTAATTTGCTCTTTTCTTATACCCTCCTGTATACCTTTCTCTATACCCTCCTGCATACCTTCTCTCCTTCCTTCCTGTAAACCTCTCTCCATTCCTTTTTCTATACCTTCCTGTAAACCCTCTTCACGCTCTCTTCTTAACATTAAAGTCTGTCCGTATAAAAAAGCGTCTCTAGCATTGTAAACCTCAATCTCATCTTCACTGGATATAAAACGTTCATATTTATTTATTACTTTAGGCATAATATTATTTACCTCCTTTAATTTATCTTTAACTTTATCAAAATCTTTTGCTGTAAAAAACTCTATCCAAGATAATATTTTCTTTCTCTTAATATCTTCTGTGTTACTATTATATAATACTTTCTTAAACCTTGGAACTTCCACTATATGCATCTGAACCATATCTAAAACAATCTCTGGATTTTCAGTATCTATCAGCTTAAAACATCTGTGTGGCTTACCATCATCATTAAAATCCATATAAAAGTCTACAAAGTTAATGCTTATTACCTCGCTTATTATATCATAAGGCTCTTTTTCTTCTACTTCGCTTACTATATTCTTAGATATATAATAGTATATTCTCTTCAAAAAGTCTATATTTCCAGAAAGCTGTATTTCTATAATAACTTTTCTTTTATCTTTTGTAACTGCTTTTACATCAAGTACGGACTCTTTTAGATTAATATTCTCTGGTAAGTTATGTGGGTTAATTATCTGCAGGTTATGCACCGTTTCAAAGCCCAAATCTTCAAGTACGGCGTTTACTATGTTCTCTAGTATATCCTCACTTCCAACAGAGCCTAAAAGATAGCGTACAAAATAGTCGTTCATTCTGTTTATACTACGCATTATTATTATACTCCAAAATTGTTATAAGTAAATAAAATATATAAATATTAGTTAAACAAATTTTTTGAGCAAAATAAGCCAAGAATTTATAATTTTTTTATAAAAAAGAAAAGCTAACAGCTAGTAAGCATGCTAAATAAAAATAGAATATATAGTTTTTTTTACAATCTAATTACCCCGCCCGCCCACCCCATTTATAGTCAAATAAATTTTTTAAGAATGGGTATAAAAATGATAATTTTTTTAGTATCAAAATACGGCTTTCATAGCTATATAATATCTTCCATCTGTAGAACCTTGAAATCCGAAGTATATGGGGTTAAATTTTATATAAGCACTGTACTCTAAACAAAATAAGTCTTTTTTACTATTAAACTTTTCATCTTTATTTACAGGTATATAAAACATTGGTCTTAAAGCAAGATTAAGCATTTTCCATTCAGCCACTATTTCAAATCTTAAATAATGGGCATCATTGTCTCTCCAAGTGTATTCTCCAAGCATATTAATCCATAATTGTCTGTCAAGCAGAGGGAGTTTTCCCATAGCAGAGAGCTGCACGAGATGATGTGTTTTATCATCATTATTATTAATATTGTTATAAAGTGTTTCAAATCTTTCTGGAGATAATGAATTTTTTTTGTTGTACTGATATAAAAACTGAGCTTTAAAATAATCACCATGAACTTTTAAAAGTACAGCTAAAGGATTTGAGTCTTTTGAATATCCTTGAGAGTATGATATTTCATAATAATATCCTATAAGCCCTGCTCTAAACCCCATTTCATTATTCACTCTAGGCAGATACCAATGAGGCTGAGAAGAAGCAGATTCACTATCATAAACAGAAGGAAGCAGCATAAATGTGGAGCCGTTAATATCATTGACAGCCTTCATTCTAAAAGAAAGAAGTATTCTAGTTAATGTAACAGTCTCTATTCCAGCATCATATAATCCTATACTTCCTGAAACATTGTCTTTATCAAATACATCAAATTTGGCAGTCATAGTTGCAAAAGGAGTTGCCGAAAAGTACCAATCAAAATTAAATGTTTTTCCAACTGATAAGTACATATTAGGCATACTGAAATGACCGTCTTTTAAGTTTACTCCGATTATCGTATCCATATGAAGTTCTATAGTAGAAAGTTCATATAAAAGTCTTGAAGAAAAAGAAGTTTTTAAAGCAGTCTCTCTTTTATAGCTTTCATGTATATAATCAATGGGCATATAACTTTCTGTAGGTCTTATAGGTTCTATCCCTATATAAGGCCAAACTGTTATTATGCCTTTTAATAATCTCTGATCTTTTTCTGTATATGGAGATTGTGCATATACTTCTGAATAACTTATAATAATTAAGTTAAAAATTATAAATCTTAAAATATTTTTCATATATTTGTTTTTATTTGTTTTAATATTATAATATAATTTTATCATATAAATAAAAAATTGACAATTGAATTTATATGTGATATAATTTTTTAATAGTTTTTTGGGGAGTTTAAAATTGAAAGAGTTTAATATTTTAGAAGAAAAATTAAAGGATTTTTTAGACGATTATCAGCTAATTTCATTTGATAATAAAGAATTATTGCAAACTATAGATCAGTTAAAAAAAGAAAAAGAAGATTTAACTAATTCATTAAATCAGCTTAAAGATAATTTTAATTCTCTTAAAGAGGAAAAAACTATACTGGAAGCCGATAAAAGAAATGCAAATGATAATTATAATTCTATAAGAGAAGAAAGAGAAAATCTTATAAAACAGCTTGAAGCGGCAAGAATAGAATTAGAAACTACTAAAAGAGAAAGAGATACATTAAAATCAAACTTGGAAAATACAGAAAAAGATTCGGTAACACTCATAGAAGAAAATGACAGCGTAAAAAAATTACTAGAAACAGCAAACAGAACTATAGAAACTCTTACAAAAGAAAATAAAGAATTAGAAGAAAAACTAGGTATATTAATAGATAGAATAGACAGTGTAAGAAATGCCGGATTAAAAAAAGTGCATCATGCTTCTGCTGTAAATACTACTCCTAATAAAGAAGCAGTTAAAGAAGTTAAAGAAGTTAAAGAAATAAAAAAAGAAGAAGCAGTGCCTCCAAAAACAGAAGAAATAAAAAAAGAGGAAGTTAAAGAGATTAAGGCAGAGCATACTGGAGAATTAAATAATAACGAAGAAGAAGATCCTTTCAGCAGCAATGACTCAGATTATTATGAAGAGTATAAAGAAAGCGAAGTAACTAATAATTCAAAAGATACTATTAAAGAAGAGGCAAAAGAAGTAGTTAAAGAAAAGATTGAAGTATCTGTTTCTAATGTAAAAGTTACAGAGGAGGAAGACCCTTTTTCAAATGCTTCTGATGCGAGCTGGGACGAAGAGATAGAGAATGTAAAAGAAGAAAGCAAAGAAGAGGCAGATAATAGCAGCGATAATAATAATGCAGATAATAATGACAGTAATGAAAATAAAGAAGATAATTATGAGTTTGATATAAATGAAGATGATCAGTATATGTTCGGTGATGATGATGAGGAAGAGTTTTTCTTTGATAATGAATCAAAATAATTCTGTAAAAATGGGTAAATAAAATGGATAATAATACTTTAGAGGTTACAATATACGGCAGAACTCTTAATATAAAATCAAGCGAAGAGAATGCTGAGTATCTAAAAGAAGTTGCTGATTTTGTTGATGAAAGTATGAATGATATAGCAGAGCATTATGGTTCAAATTATCCTAGAGATACTATAGCAATATTAGCTTGTCTTAATATAGCAGACCTTCTTAAAAGAGAAATAGCTAATAGTAAGGCTGGAAAAGATACTTTATTAGCTTTAAAAGAAAGTATAGCTTCAAGGTCTAGTAAATTAATAAAACTTATAGATGAAACTAAAGAAAATTCTAAAGAATAATTTTATAATAATATGCAAATTAAAAAAGACCTGCATGAAAATTTGCAAGTCTTTTTTTATTTTAAAAACAATGAAAAATATTTTATTTAAATTTAGATTACTTACTTTTAATTCACTTTAAAGAAACTCATAGCATTAACCAATTCTACAGCCTGATTAAGCAATGATGTAGAAGAAGCAGAAGCCTGTTCTACTAAAGCAGCATTTTGCTGAGTTACAGTATCCATATCTGTAACCGCTTTATTAACCTGCTCTACACCTTCATGCTGCTCTACTGCTGTAGAACTTATATCCTGCATGATTTTAGCTGTATTTTCTATTTTTATTTGAAGATCGCTGAATATTTCCTGAGATATTCTTGCTGATTCTGTAGCTTTATTAATTTTGTCATAAGCATTATCAACTAAATCAGTAATATCTTTAACAGATGACTGAGTAGTTTGAGCCAAGTTTCTAACCTCGCTTGCTACAACAGCAAATCCTTTTCCCTGTTCTCCTGCTCTTGCCGCCTCTACTGCAGCATTCAAAGCAAGGATATTAGTTTGAAAAGCAATGTCTTCTATTATCTTGGTAATATCTTTTATTTTTGTACTGGCATCATAAACTTCTTCTATATTTTTTGTTGTATCGAGTATTATCTCGCCTGCATTCTGAATGGAAGTTCTTGAATCTATCATCATTTTATTTCCTTCAACAGACTGATCTGCTGATGATTTTATTGTAGAAGCCATTTGCTCCATAGATGAAGCAGTTTCTTCCAAACTTGCTGCCTGTGCTTCTGTACGTTTTGATAAGTCTGCACTTCCTTGTGAAAGCTCTTTTGCATTCATTCTTATTTCATCTGCTGAGTTTCTTACCTTTACTATTATATCAGATAGTCTGTCTCTCATATCAAAGAATGAGTTAGCTAAAACTCCGAGTTCATCTTTACGGTTGATATTTCTATGTGTTGAAGTTAAATTTCCATCTGAAATTTCTCTTGAAATAAATACAAGCTCATTCAAAGGTTTTGTTATGCTTTTTATGTATAATGCTATTATTAAAGTACATACTATTATAAATAAAGTACCTATAATTGCTGTGCGTATAATAGTATATTTTATTTCTTTATATATTTCGCTGTCTGCTTTAGCAAATATCACAGACCAAGGCATAGTATGAATATTTTCATAAGCGGCAGAACGTTTTCCTTGATGATCTTCACTATTATAGGACTCTATAATTCCAGTATGGCTAGTTTTTATTACACTATAAACATCTGGAAGTTTATCCCCTATTCTTTCTTTATCAGATGATAATATTACATTTCCATCATTATTTGCAACTGTAATACGTCCGTTTATATTAAGATTGCCTATAAAGTCATTATTTACTTTAGCCAAATCTAAATTTATATATATAATTCCTATGAGCTCTTTTGCTGAGTTTCTTAATCCGCCGCAAAGTAAAAGTGCCTGTCCGCCTGTTGTAGAAGATATACTTGTTGCATTATCATAAGTATAATTATAGTTATTAGCTTTCATTCTATTAAATAATTCAGGGTGAACATTTGCTATAGATACACCCTCTAGTTTTGGATTAGAATTATCAAATATAATATTACCGTTAATATCTGCTGCTCCTATATTGATAGAGTATGTATTAACAGATCCGAAATCTTTTAATCTTTTTACTGCTTCATTTTTTAATGCTTCATTTGAAGGATTTAATACAGCATTGATTACAGCCCCGGATTGTGCATACGTAGATATTACAAGAAGCTGTTCATGCATAACCATATCTATCATAGAGGAATATCCTGATACTGTAGCACTAAATCCTTCTAAAGCAGATTTTCTTATAGCTCTTGAAGAAGACCATATTGAAATTATAGCTAAAGTAGATATAGTTATAAAAATAATAAAACTTATTATAATTGGTACTTTAAATGATAAACTGTGAATTTTTTTCATAGTGAAAAACCTCGGTATATACAATATTTTTATTTTCTAACGAAATCGATTAGACTTGTATAAAAGAAATACAAACTTAATTTAACAATAAAATTATCAAAGTCAATAAAAATTATAATTTTTTTTTAATTTTAGGTATATAATTAGGTATATAATAAAGTTTTATGCTAATTATTTTACAAAATGCTTAATATTTATAAAAAAATAATAAAATATTATTCTATAATAAAAATTCTAAAAAATTATCAAATGTGTCTTAAAACATTAATTAATTTTAAAAAATACATATAAACAAATTATAATAACATATTTATTTCTATAAAATTTGAACTGCAATATTATTTGTAATAGTTCTTTGTATAATATTTTCTTTAGCAATACAGTATTTTGGCACAGCAATAGATACTATGCTTTTAACGGTTTATAAAATAGTAATACTGCTATGTTTTATAATGTCCTATATTTTTATTTAAAATTATTCTATTTTTGAGAGTGTTCCCTCACTTAATGTATTATCTGTATTTTCTATTTTTAATATTATATAGGTATCATGAAAAATAAAAGTGTAATTATTTCCGTATTTAGATGCCTGATATGATATATCATCTGTTTTTACTAATTCTTCTTTTGATATTGTAAGCATTTTATCATAGGCATTTCCGCCTTCAATAGTAATTTCTATTGAACTGTCTTCATTAACTATTAATATGCATTTATTAATAGTAAGATCTCTGACATAGGCTTTAGTAGTTATACTACCTTCATATCTTGCTGCATATTTATTTAATTTTACTATAGAATCATTATTAAAACAGCTCAATATAAAAAGATTAATAAAATATAATAAAATTATAATTTTCTTTTTCATAAACACATTCCAAATTTAAAATATGATATATCATACACTCTATTTATCTTATTATCAATTAATTTTATTCTTACTAAATAAAAATAATATACTTTTTTAAAACTATTTAAATAAGTATTCAGCTGTAAATATACATAAATATTGTAATACGAGACAGCTTAAAAAAAATGATAATATACATTCATAAAAAATAAAGAAAATAAAAAGCTATTATAATCGTTTTTTATATGTTTAATAATTTAATATATAAGGCAAGCAGCATAAATATATAACAAATCATCATAAAGTTTTCTATAACTGTTAATATTATATTTTTTTTATTTTATAATAAAATTATTGATAATAAACTAAATAAAGTGTATGATATATAATATTTTATTTTCCTCATACGTATTCAATACGTAAAATATACTTATAGCTAGTTTGAGGATAAAATTTTCAAATTGATATATAGGAATTAATACAAAAATTATATAAACTATAGTAAGTAATTTCTATATACAAATAATTTTTTAATATGCACTTTTTGCAGCTTTTTGCGTCTGAAAAAAGCTGAAAAATATAATTAAGGAATTAATACAATTATGAAAACTTTTGAAGGAAAACTCGTTAGTGAAAAACCAGTTAAAATTGGTATAGTATGTGCCAGATTCAATGAATTTATTGTTTCTAAACTTTTAGGCGGTGCTTTAGATGCTTTATCCCGTCATAATATTAAAGACGATGATATTACTGTAGCTTGGGTACCTGGTGCTTTTGAAATACCTCTAATAGCTTCTAAAATGGCTAAATCAAAAAAATATGATGCTGTTATATGTCTTGGTGCTGTTATAAGAGGTTCTACTACTCATTATGATTATGTTTGTGCCGAAGTATCTAAAGGTATTGCTAATGTATCTCTTAATTCTGATGTACCTGTAATGTTCGGGGTTTTAACTACCGAAAACATTGAGCAGGCTATTGAAAGAGCTGGAACTAAAGCTGGAAACAAAGGTTTTGATTCTGCTATGGGAGCTATTGAAATGGTAAACCTTATAAGAGAAATAGAAAAATAATATCAGATTACATATAAATACTATATCGTTAAAAACAAGGGCTTAAATTGTTTTTATGCTCTTGTTTTTTTTATTGTCATTATTGTTATTATTTGTTATATTTAATATAAATTCAAATTATAGACATAGATTTTTTATTATAGTTAGTATATAATATTTATTAATAACAATTATCAATAACGGGAGCTAGCATGAAATTAAAAGGATCTAAAACAGAGATTAATTTGAGAAACGCATTTATAGGTGAGGCTATGGCAAGATGCAGATATATGTTCTATGCACAAAAGGCAAGAGAAGAGGGAAAAGAGGATGTGGCTTTAATGTATGAAAGAGCTGCTAGAAATGAGCAGGAACATGCAAAAATATGGTTTGAAAATTTTCATGGTATACCTTCTACTGAAGATAATTTAAAAGAATCTATAACAAATGAAAATTATGAATCAATAGACATGTATTTATCATATGCTAAAACAGCTCAGGAAGAAGGATTTGATGATTTGGCTATGGCTTTTATGAATGTAGCAAGAATAGAAGACGGACATAAAAAACAATTTCAAAGTTTCTTGGAAGATAAAACATTTGATATAAAAAATTGGCAGTGTGATATATGCGGATATATTGATTTAGATGATGAAAATCCGCCTGTATGCCCTGTATGTAAGAACCGTAAGGCTAAAAAACAATAATGCATTTTATATTATTGTTAAGAATTAGAGTGTGCTTTCAATACTAAGATTTTTAAGTTTGTCAGACGTGAGAGTTTATTCTTACTTATTAAATGGCAAACAGTATAATAAAGTGCGGTGAGTGTATGCTTTATTATAATAAATAAATATTATAAAAGAAATTTATTTTATGTTTAAAAAGCAAAATTGATAAAATAAAATCCATTTATGTATAAAGAATTTTTATTATAATAACAAGTTTCAAACACCGCCTTTTATGAATTTATTGACTACTTTTTTAAATCTTATTCCAAACTTTTTTCAAAAATACTGCTAAAAATACTACAAAAGCCGCAGTAAATGCTAATTTAAATATTCCCTCAAAAATATCTTCTAAGTTATGAAGTATATAATATACACCAAAAAATCTTCCGGAAAATATAAACAAAAAAGCAGCTAATAATAATAATGCAAAAGCTGATAAAGCAATAATTAAAACTTTTTTATTCTTTTCATTATTTTTATTAATTGTTTTTATATTTTCATCGTTCTCTCTATTTTCATCTTTATTATTTTTATCATAAACATTTTTTATAAAGTATATTAAAAAAGCAAATGCTGATATTGTTATTGATAACAGCAATAATATTTCAGCTATATTCTCTAAATTATGTAATAAATAAAAAACATTATAAGGTATGCCGAAAAATCCTAAAGCAATTATTATTGATATAATAGCTAAAGCACCTAATGATAATGCAATTACAGCAGGCTTTAATATTACATTATTTTTCATATACTACTCCTTTAAATAATTAAAAAAATCACTATAAACAATTATTTCTTTTTACTGTTTGATTTTAATTTGTACTCAGGCTTTAGTTCATATACTTTTTCATATCTAGGGTCATCATCAATTTTGTTTGGAAGTCTTTTCTCTCTTCTGTCATAATCTCTTAAATCATATTCATACTGACCATCTGAAGTTTTTTTTCTTACATCTCTATCACAATTGTCATACCTTCTTATTCTTCTATCGTCTTCATCATCATATCGTCTCGTTCTTCTATCGTCTTCATCATCATATCGTCTCGTTCTTCTATCATCATAATCTTCATAATCATCATCATAGTAGCCGCGTCTTCTTCTATAATTTCTCTCATCATCATTTCTTTTTATACTTCCGGAGGTTCTGTCATCTTTGAGAAATTTCTTTATAAAATACATCACAGCAGCTATCATGAATATTATTCCTACTAGCTTTCCAATATCTTCTATAAAATCAAAAGCATCATCTATCAAATCAAAACAGTACAGATTATTTTGCATAATGATAAAAGCATATACTAAGCCCGAAATTGATAACTTTTTCATTAATTACTTTCTCCAATTTATTTTCTTATTCTCTTATACTTTTATTCTTTGTTGTTGGAACTATTATCTTTTTTTATATACTTTTTAAAGAAATAAACACCAGCAGCTATTATTACAACTATGCCTATTATTTTGGCTAAATCATCAAATATGAAATCAAATGTATCTTCTATTAAGTCAAAACAGTATAAATTAATGCTTACTATAAACATAGTTATTAATGTTATAAAACCTAATTTTTTCATTCTGTTTCCTCCTTATATTAATTTTTATATTATCTCTATATAATATAGTATAGCATAATATTATTATTTTGTAAATATTATATAAACAAATTTTACAAAAAATGTATTAATGTAAATAAAATGTAAATTAATATTTTGTACATTTTATACGTTTTTAGAGCCTTTTTATAATTATTTTATTAACAATTAATAAAACTTATAATAAAATAAAATCGTTAAGGTTTTTTTTATATTACCGTTAATACAAGTAACTAAAGTACTAAATAAGGAGTATTGGTATGACAGTTAATAAAATTAATAATGCTCAGTCTTTGCAGCAGATTCAGGCTAATCCGCAGAAATCAGATGCAGCACCTCAAAATGCTGTTAATACACAAAAACTAAGTCAGCAGATGAGCGGAATATCACCTCTATCAAGCAGATATACCTATGCTATAGGACAGGACGGTAAAAGATACATACTTCAGCTTAGAATAGACATTTCTTCAGTCAGAGCTTTTAGTTCTCTTGCTTAAATGTATTTTTATATAAAAATAAGCTGGAAATTAAACATTTTTCCAGCTTATTTTTTATGTATTGCATAATAATCAATTATTTATTTTCTTTACTACTATTTTACTGCCTTCTGTGAGTATCACTTTTAATTTACTGCCTTTATCTATAAACTCTCCGTCGCTTACAGCATCATACTTTTTATCATCTATTATAATAAATCCGGACGGTCTTAAATAAGTATCGGCAATACCTTCTTTATTAAGCAAATCTTTATAAGAAATGCTTGTATTATATCCAGATGTATCATCTGTAAGTATAACAGTTCTTTTCATATCTTTTGATTTTACTACAAATTTAGCTATTAAAAATATAAGTACAATATCAATTATCAAAGATGCAAAGATAACTATAACAGATACTGCTATATTATGAATGCCGAATGATATAAATATACTTGAAAATATACCGATTATACCAAGTATTCCAGTAATTCCAAACCCCGGTATAAGAAATATTTCTACACCAAGAAGTATTAATCCCAATACAAATACTGCAGGTGCAAGAAAATTACTGTCGCCTGATAAAAACTGAGCAAAGAAAAATACGGAAAAAGCGATTATTGCTGTTACGCCGCCAATACCAAAACCCGGAGTTTTTATCTCTAAATATACTCCAGCTATACCTATTGATATTAATATACTTAGTACAAAAGGATTTAATAAAAACTTTAATACAGTATCATACTTTTCTTCTTCAACTGTAATTATCTCATAATTATCATTCATATTTTTTAATTTTATAATCTCTTCTATAGAATTAGCCTTATTATCAGCAATATTTATCCTTACAGCTTCATCAGCACTTAAAGTGAGAAGTGTTTTATTATCCAAATCAATACCGTCATTTTCTTTTGTTAAAACAATAGTTTCATCAACCATAGCTTCAGCTGCTTTTATATTTTTTTTTGTAGTTTCTGCAGAAGCTCTCATAGCAGCACGCATAGCACTTATTTCTTTTTCAGATGCTTTTTTGCTTTCATTTCCATTTAAATATACTGGAGTAGCTGCTCCTATTACACTGCCGTCAGACATATAAATTTCTTTTGCACTTAATGATATTAAAGCACCGGCAGATAAAGCATTTTTATTTATATATACTGCTACAGGAACTTTGCTTTCTATAATATAGTTTTTTATTGATAAGGCAGAAGATAGAAGTCCTCCTGGTGTATCAAGCTCTAATATTATTAACTTGGCATTATCTTCACTGGCTTTGTCTATTGCTTTTTTTATGTATCCTGCATACCATCGGTTAACCTCTTGAAAATCCTGTTTTTTTATTACATATATCTTATTATTTTCTGCGTAGGCAATACCTGAAAATATTAAAATAATAAAAATATTAAGTAAAAGTATTTTTGTTAAATTTTTTATCATTATCCATTCTCCGTATTATAATTAGCATTGCTTCAAAAAGTAATTAAACTATTTTGATAATCGGAACTCTGAACGGCTTAATTAAACCCGTTTATTTTACAAATTATAGAAATAAGGTTAAAACAACTCTATTATAAAATCACATATTTATTTTAGTATAAGTAAAAAAAATTTCAACTTAATTAATTATTAAAAAGACTTTTTTAATTAATATATTAAAATACTGTTTTTTGATTTTTAATATACTTTATAGATTTATTTAGATTAGCATTTACTAAACGCACGCAGAACGCATTTTTCATATCAATCAATTTAGTATTCTCATTTTATTTTATATAAGAATTTCATTAAACGTGCGTTCAAGAAAATTATAAATTAAAAAAACGCTTGGGTGGGGCTAAAATAACAGATAAAGCAAAAAATAAAAACTATGCAGAAATAAAAGGTAATATTATAAATTTTAAAGGGTGGGGAGTTTAAAAAAAATTTCAGAACTTTATTTTAATCCCCGCCCTCTTAGATTTTAAAGCTTTATTTTTTTAATCGGTTTTAATTAAATTATAAGATAAGTAGTTCAAAAGCAAACCCGCCCTAGTATTATTTAAATTTAATACTTTGCTGCACGCACGCAGAACGCATTTCTTTATATCAGTCAATTTAGTATGCTAATTTTATTTTATATGAGAATTTCATTAAACGTGCGTTCAAGAAAATTATAAATTAAAAAAACGCTTGGGTGCGGCTAAAATAACAGTTAAAGCAAAAAAGAAACAGCTCATAAACAAAGTAACAAATATTAAAAAAATTTTTTATTTATCTTTTCTGTATTCTTTATATTTTTCCATTAACTCATCAAATATTTTGGCCGCTTCAAATATTAGATAATCGCATCCGTTTTCTGGGTGTCTGTATTTTTCTACTAATGGGTCGCAGTTTGTACTTTTCATCTTATCATTAAATTTAGTTATATATTCGGCTTCTATTTCTTTTACTAGAGTTCCTTCATGTCCCCTTTCTTCTATAAATGCCTTAGAGAAAGCCATTATACCGCCAGTTAATATTCCACAGGTAAGCCCCATGGCCATACCGCCACCAAAACCAGCAGCTAATTTTAAATCATTTTTATCTATATTCAAATCATATACTTTATTTGCACCGTAAAGCATTTTTTCAGCACAATTTAAATCTTCTTCTTTGCCGAATCCTGAAGTTAAATATTCATATAATGTCATCTTTATAACCTCTTTTAATTATAATTTTTTAATCTATATTTATCTCTAAAACTTTATTAAGGCAGAACCCCAAGTAAGACCAGCACCAAAAGCAGTTAATAATACATAGTCTCCTTCTTTTATGGCTCCATTTTCAAATGCTTCTGTAAATGCTATACCAACACTTGCAGCAGATGTATTTCCGTATTTTTGTATATTCACATAAAATTTATCATCTGTAAGAGACAAACTTTTAGCAACAGCATTCATTATTCTAGTATTTGCCTGATGTGTTATTATAAGCGATAAATCTTTTAATTGTAAATTGGCATTTTGTATGGTTTTATTGATAGTATGATCAAAAGTTTTAACTGCTTTTTTAAATACTTCAGTGCCTTCCATATATATAGTATTTGTTTTATCTAAAACATTTTCTTCTGTAATAGGCGAAACACTTCCGCCTCCTTTTACTATAAGTATGTCCGGATTAGATTCTGAGCCTATATCAGTAGCTATAATACCTTTGCCGTCATCTGAAGCCTCAAGCAATGCACTGCTAACTCCGTCCCCAAATAGTATAGCAGTGCTTCTGTCTTCCCAGTTGAGTATATCCGAACATTTTTCTGCTGCTATTATCAAAACTTTTTTGCATTCACCGCTTTCTATAAGTGAAGCTGCAGTATTCAAAGCATATATATATCCAGAACATGCTGCGGATATGTCAAATGAAAGGCATGAGTTTTTTATATTAAATGCCTTTTGTATAAGTCCTGCTGTAGAAGGAAAAGTGTATGACTTTGTAGAAGTAGCAACTATTACAGCATCGGCATCTTCTATTACAGCTCCCTTTTCTTTAAGTTTTTCTACAGCTTTAACGGCCATATCTCCAGTGCTTTCATCTTTATCTGCTATTCTTCTCTCTTCTATTCCAGTTCTTGTAACTATCCAATCATTATTGGTATCAAGTGTTTTTTCTAAATCATAGTTTGTAACAACTTTTTCAGGCAAATATGATGATAAATATTTTATACTAGCTTTCATATTATTTTACTCTCTTAATTGTATTTTTTAATATAAAAATAAACAGCAATTAATTTTTATCTTTTACCAAATATATCATAGGTACACTTATTACAGTAACCGCATATTTTACAACAAAGTTAAATATAAATATTCCAACCAAAGCATCAAAAGGCAAAGCACCCCAAAATGCTATAATTACAAATACCAAGTTATCTACTGGTATACTGAAAGCATTACTTATTAATACTCTAAGCCATTGATATTTTTTTGTAATTTTAGTAACGAATAGATGATATATTTCTGTATCTACAAGCTCTGATAAAGTGGAACCTAGTATTGAAGCTATTGATATTCTAAGTACAGGACTTAATGTTGCTTTAAATGCTTCATTAAACTGCCAGCTTGCATCTGCAGGTATTTGAGAGACTATATAAAAATAAATAGGAGAGAAAATATTAATAATAGCGGATACTATTATTAGTTTCTGAGTATTTTTCTTTCCTATAGTTTTATGAGCCATATCTCTAATTGTAAAGGCTAAAGGATATAAAAAAGTTCCTCCGTCTACTGCAAGTTTAAGAACATTCGCTATTTTTACGCTTGCTATATTTGATATCATCTGACATGCTATATATGAGCAGATTACAAGTATGCTTATAAATGAAATATTATATTCTTCTTTTTCTGTATTCATAATTAAAATCCATCATTTTTTATTAATAAGATGATATATAATATATTAAAAATAAATTTTAGTCTATATGCATTTTATTAAGTTTTGACAAATTAATAAAATTAGTATATGATAAAGTCCGTCAAATTTTTTAGTGAGCATTTTAATATATTATGAAAAAACAAAAAAATGAAGAAGCAGTAAGACTTGTTAAAGTAATATTAGAATCTGGTTTTGCAAGCAGAAGAAACTGCGAGAAAGCCATAATGTCTGGAAGAATAAGAGTAAATAATGAGGTTATATTAGACCCTGCATATAGAGTAAAAGAATCTGACAGTGTTTCTATAGACAGAAAATTAATAGAAAGACAGAGAAAAAGATATATGGCATTATATAAGCCTCTAGGTGTTGTAAGCACTACAAAATATTTGCCAGGAAGAAGAATAATTACAGAGTTTTTTAAGGGTATAAAAGAAAGATTATTTTATGCTGGAAGGCTTGACTCCGAATCAAGAGGCATTATGATAATTACCAATGACGGAGAGTTTGCAAATATTATTACTCACCCATCTTATGAGATATTAAAAGTTTATGATGTTACAGTTAATGGAAAAATAGATTCAGAAAAATTATATGAAGCAAGCAAAGGTATTACAATAAAAAATATAACTTATTCGCCTTTTAAGTTTAAAATATTATCCAAAGGAAGAGTTCAGAGTAAAATACGTCTTACTATCAATGAAGGTAAAAACAGAGAGATAAGAAAGATATTTGATTATTTAGGATATAAGGTTATAGACTTGGAGAGAATATCTGTAGGCTGTGTAAGCAAGTATGATGAAACTTCCGGAACATTAGAGGCAGGTCATATTAGAGATCTTACAAAAAAAGAAATAGAGTTTTTCTTTAAACAGAAAGATAAAAAATTAAAAGATATAGAAAATATTTTTGCCAATGTTTCAGAATATGATGACAATATTATAGATGATGATTATGCAGAAGATAATACCTACTCTGATATATCTAACAAAACAGAACAAGATGAAAAAAAAGAAAAAAAGCATGATAAATCTAAATGGGCTAAAGCAAAGCCTAAGAAAAAAAGATTAGTTACAAAAAGGGAAAATACATATAAGGCTAAAACAAATAAATCAAAAACTCTGAAATCTGCTAATAAAAAAAATAATTTTAATAGTTTTGAAAATAAAGAGTATAAAAAGAATGATTCTAAAAAAAGAAGTTTTAATAAAGAGAGAACTGATAAAAGTTTTAATAAAAAACAAATTAATAAAAAGAATACTAACAAAAAAAGAATATAATATTACAGCTTAAAAAATTTATTATTTAAATATTTAAAAATTATTTTTTATAATCATTTTATATTATTTTCTGAAATAGAAATAAACTTTAATTTTTTTAGCTTTATCAATTCTTCCGGAATATCATCTAATTTATTTGAATCGAGTATAAGTTCTTTGAGTTTTTTTAAGTTTTGTATTTTTGTATCTATTTTTTTTATTTTATTAAATGAAGCGTCTATAAACTTTATATTATAAAGCTCATATATTTCATCAGGCAGATAAGAAATACTGCAGCCGCTTATATCAAGTTCTTCAAGTTTTTTTAGCATTTTTATATTTTTATTTAATTTATACATATTGTTATAAGAGATATTAAGAGATTTTAAGTTTGTAAGCTCAAAAATTTCTTTATTAAGATATTTTATTTTATTAGATGATATATCAAGTTTTTTTAAGTTTTTTAAATTAGCTATTTCTTTTGGAATATTTTTTATATAATTCATAGATAAGTACAGATTTTCTATATTTTCAATTTCAAAAAACTCCAAAGGAATATCAGTTATATCTAAATTGCTTAAATTTAATTCTTTTATATTATCAAAATCTTCTTTTTTTATATTTACTATATCATAAGCATCATTTTCTTTAGCCCATTTGATTATATATTTAAAATTACTTTTAGTCATATTAAAGCCGTATTATTATTTAATCATTTATTATTATATTAGCAGGCATATATGACAAAAATTGACGTATCAACACATATTTCATTATATTTTTTATATGTTTTCGGAATATAAAAACTCATAAAAATAAGAAGGATAATCAATCTCAAATTCAAGAACTTCATTGGTGATAGGGTGAGTAAACTCTATTTTTTTAGCAACAAGCATAAGGGATTTATATTTGTTTGAGCTTTTCGAGTATATTTTGTCGCCTGCTACTGGAAAGTTTTTGTATGATGAATGCACTCTTATCTGATGAGTTCTTCCAGTTTTTAAATCTATTTCTATAAGCGTATGATTTTTAAATCTTTTTAATACCTTTATATGTGTAAGAGCTTTTTTACCATCTTCTCTTACGGTCATTTTTTTTCTGTATACCTGATGCCTTCCTATAGGCAGATTAATTTCTAAATAATTATCTTTAAGCACTCCTATAACTATAGCATGATATATTTTTTTTATTTTTCTATTTTTAAATTGCTCTTGAATACTTGATACAATATCAGCATTTTTCCCTATAATCATAATTCCGGAAGTATCTTTATCAAGCCTATGTATTATTCCAGCCCTGCTTTTATTGCCTATAAAATCAAAGTCTTTTATATTATAAAGCAAGGCATTAACCAAAGTTCCAGTAATTTCTGAAGCCGAACAATGCACACTCATTCCTGCAGGCTTATTTATTACAAGAAGGTATTTATCTTCATATATTATGTCTAAACTTATATTTTCAGCTTTAGGATTTTCTATGTCTATTTCTTTATCGCTGTTTTTTATATCAACTTCTATTTTATCATTTATTTTAAGAGCATATGAAAGTTTTTTTTCGATTCCGTTTACTTTGACAGAGTTTAAATAATTTTTTACTTGGCTTCTTGATATATTTAATTTTTCGCTTATAAATACATCGAGTCTTTTTTTGGCATCTGCTTCTTCAATTATAAAGTATTTATTATTATCAGATTTTTCTCTGTTCATAATTGATTATTTTATCTTTATTCATTATTTTTATCTTTGTTTTTATCAAAATCTTCTTTAAAGAAAAACACTCCTATAGCTATTATACATATTCCTATAGTAATAGAAGCATCGGCTATATTGTAATTATAAGGAAATCTTATAGTTTCATTAAAGCCCATACTAATAAAGTCAGTAACATATCCTCTCATAATTCTGTCTATCAAGTTGCCCATAGCTCCTCCAAGAACCATAGTAAAACCAATCATAGAGAGTTTCTGCTTTTTTACATTTATAGATATCATTATGAAAAATACTACAATCATAGCCAAAAATACAATAACTTTGAGCAGTTCTGGTATTATATGCTGTATAGATTCTGGTACGCTGTTAAGAAAACCGAATGATACGCCGTAATTTCTAGTGTATATAAATATTAATATATCACCTATTACTCTTTGTACCATTATTTCCTGAAGGTATTTATCTATAAAATATTTTGATACTGTATCTGCTATAAATATTAGCAAAGCTGCTAAAAAATATATTTTTTTTTGTTTTATCTCTTGTGCTATTTTTTTTAATTTTATCATACGGCTTTAACTCTTTTAATATATTTTATTTTTACTGCAATATATAACTTGAATATAATATAAAAAGTGATTTTTTCAAAATAATAAACAATAATAATTTATATCAGCAAAAATTACAAGTTTGATTTATATATAATATGCTCATATATTTTACAATTATTTTATATCATTATTCTAAACATTTGTTACTATTTACAATTTTTTTTATTTTATGTTATAATATAATGAAAAATATATTTTATTAATGATTTAAGTATGGATTTAAAAATTAAAGCTAAAAAGATTAAATACTCTAAAGTTCTTGTTATAGGCGATTTAATGCTCGATAAGTTTACATACGGAGATGTTATAAGAATATCTCCTGAAGCCCCAGTTCCAGTGCTGCATGTTAATCATGAAGAAAATTATTTGGGAGGTGCTGGAAATGTGGCTAGAAATATTGCAGCTTTAATAGGGGAAGATAATAATGACAGCATTTTTATGATAGGCGTAATAGGAAAAGATAATTCTGCTGATACTATTATAAAAAGTATGAATAAAGCAAATATATCTACCAAAGGCATAGTGGAAGATGATTCCAGAGATACTATAACAAAAACAAGAATAGTAGCAAATACTCAGCAGATAGTACGTATAGATAATGAAAGTACAGAGCCTTTTTCAGCCAACATAATGAAAAAAATAGAAAAAAACTTTACTGATAATGTAGATAATTATAATGCTGTAATAATAAGCGATTATGCTAAAGGTATTATTACAAATAAGCTTGCAAAAAAGATAATAGATACATGCAATAAAAAGAATAAGCCTGTATTGGTAGATCCTGCTATAAAGCATTTTTCATTTTATAAAAAAGCCACACTTATGACGCCTAATTTGAAAGAAGCTGTTGAAGGTATGGACAGTAAATTTCCTTTTTATGAGTTTAATCCTGAAGCTATAAATATACTAGGAAATGATATAATAAAAAAATTATCCCTCTCAAAACTGATGATAACTTTAGGGGCTAATGGTATGGCTTTATTTGATAAAGATATAAAAGCACCTAATAAAAAAACTCCATTTATAATACCTACAAAGGCAAAAAGCGTGTTTGATGTTTCTGGGGCTGGAGACACTGTTATATCTGTACTTGCTATGTGTTTATCGGTGGGATTATCTTTTAAGGAGTCTTCTGAAATAGCAAATGCTGCTGCTGGTGTTGTTGTAGGAAAAAGAGGAACTTCTACTTTAACATTAGATGAGCTTATGGAAGTACTATAATAAGTTTTTTATATAAAAATTGGAAATATTATTTTATTATGAAGAGAAAAATTATATTATTATTATTTATACTATCATTATTTATTGTTTCCTGTCTGCCTAAGCCTTTAATAGTGCCTGCTAAGGTTGTTACAGAGATTACTCTGGGTAAGGATATAGGCGTTTACAGCAATGAGTTTGTAAATTTGGACAGCCCCAAAATATATAAAGTTGATAATGAATATTATTTCGGAGATTTTTATACAGTTAAAGATGATACTGTTTATGCTTTAGATGTATCTAATTCAAGAATGGTTATAGCTTCTGGAAGCAATGTAAGGTATTTTCCTTTGGAGTATAATAATCTTGAAACTTCAAAAATATCTCTTATAGATTCTAATGCTAATATTTATATAACAGGCTACAATTTAAGATATGTAGGAGATATAGTAGTAAGCAATGTTATGATGAGTCTTCCATCTGAAAGTCCTACAACTGAGGGCGATGATGCTCCGCGTATAGAAACCTATACCGTTAAAGTAACTAATACTAATTATACTAAAGTAGGTTTTGTATCTTTAAATAAAATATCTTCAAATGGTAATACATTATACAGCATAGATACCGTTATTGATAACGAATACGAATCTTTAGTCAAACTAATAACATTAACCAATCATAAATTTGCTCTTCTTAAAAGAGATAAAGATAAAGTTCCATTGCTAGATATATATGATATGAATACCGGAAAGATGGAAAAAAGATTTTCGCTTAAAGATGTTGAATACACTGATAAGGCAGCTATGTCTTACCGAGAAATAGTAGACTGCGTATATGTACCGGATAAAGAAGTTATAGCAATTCTTACTATGAATATCGCAGAAGGTAAGCATCAGGAGGATATTATATACACATCAAAGCTGGATAATTTTAATCTTAAAGAAACATATAAAATACCAAACAGAGATAACTCTCTTGCAGTAGGTATATCAAGTACTGGAAGAGTTACATATACAGGTATGGATAATGGAATGTATTTCTTTATACGTACTAATCCTTTTTTGTCGCAGAATTACAGCAAGGAATATTTAGGTACTGACGGATTTAATAAGTTACGCGGAATACATATGTTTGATGATTCTATTTACGGCTTTATGCTAGAAGACGGCATAATTAGATTTCAGAACTATTAATTATTATAATTATTTCAAAGCTAAATTAATTAGTATTAGCAATATTTTTATTGTTTTATTTTTTATAAAATTCTTAATTTAGATTATTAAACAAAGAAAAAAGCATTACCTAAAACAGATAATGCTTTTCTTAAATTTTGTATTTTATAATTTTTATATATTTTCTGATTCGCCTGAAGAGGTATTATTAGAATTAAATTTGTCCATATCCGCTTCTTTACATATTTTTCCAGTAACAGCAGCAGTAATCATACCATCATTAACATTAAGCATAGTTCTTCCCATATCGATAAGAGGCTCTATTCCCAAAAGTATAGCAACAAGCCCTACAGGAAAACCCAAAGCAGAAAGAGTTATCAAAGCAGCATTTGTAGCTCCTCCCCCCACTCCAGCAATACCGAAACTTCCTATAGCAATTATAACAACAGCTTTTATTAAAAATGATGGCTCAAGAGGATTAATACCTAAAGTAGGTGCTATCATAGCAGCAACCATAGCAGGGTAAATACCAGCACAGCCATTTTGCCCTATAGTAACAGCTAGGGAAGCAGAAAGATTTGAGACGCCTTCGGATATTCCCATTTTTTCCTTTAATGTAGAAACTGTTAAAGGAAGTGTTCCGGCACTTGTTCTTGATGAGAAAGCAAAAGCTAAAACTGTAAAAGCCTTAGAATAATATTTAATAGGATTATATCCAAATATAATAAGTATTATACTATGAACTATAAGCATTATTATAATAGCAACATAAGAAGCTAATAAAAATTGTCCTAATTGAGCAAATGCTTTTAAATCGCTTGCAGCCATAAATTTGGCCATAAGAGCAAGTACGCCGTAAGGAGTTAATTTCATAACAAATGCTACTATCTTCATCACAACATCATGCAAAGCCTGCATCATTTTTTGAAAAAATTCAAATACTTCTAGCTTTTTCTTTCTAAGTCCCAAAGCTGCAGAACCTACCAATGCCGCAAAAAATACAACAGAAAGTGTAGGAGATCCTCCCATACCAGCTAAAGCTGCAAAAGGATTTGTAGGTATTATTTCAAGTAATTGCTGAGGAACCGGTCTTGATGTGAATTGTTCTAATTTACCTTCATAATTAGAAGCTCCCTGAGATATATCGCCTACTATAGACTGAAGTTTTGAAGCATCAAGCCCAAAGCCTTTAGCTGTAAAAAATCCTACTAATGCTGATATAGCAGTTGTTACCATAAGAACAGCTATAATTATTAAAGTCATTTTTCCTACATTACTTCCGCCTTCTTTTATATTGATAATAGCCATAGTAATAGATACAAATATCAAAGGCATAACAAGCATTTGAAGCAGTCTTACATATCCGTTTCCTACAACATTATACCAAATAATTGTTTGATTAACTACTTCCATATCATAAACTTTTCTAAGTATAAAACCTAATATTAATCCAGCTGCCAAAGCTCCTAGTACTCTGTATGTGAAATTGACATGCTTTTTCTGCATTACATAAAGCACAGCAATTATAGCAAACAGCACAATGATATTAATTAAAACATAAAGTCCCATATATAATTACTTCCTTAAATAAATATTTTTTTAGAGCATATACTATAATATATATTTAAAAAAAATGATATATTTTTATCAGCAGTTTTATACACTTTCAATACAATAAATATTTATTGTCTCTATAAAAATATTAATTAAACTTTATTCATAATCTAATTAACCCGCCCGCCCGCCCCAAAAGTATTAAAAACGATAATTTTTTATTAAGTATAAAATTCTTTTTTAACAAAAAATATAAAATCACTAAATAATACCATAATATAGAAATTATAATGCATATGAAAAATCCCCGCCATTATAACATGACAGAGATTTTTATTATTTGTTTTTTAATTTCTATTTACTCATTCTTTTTAAATATTCCCTGAAGCATTAAAGCCAAAGCTCCGTCTCCTGTTACATTGCATGCAGTTCCGAAACTATCCTGCAAAGCAAATACCGCAAGTATCAAAGCTGTTCCATCATTATTAAAGCCCAAAACAGAAATAATTATACCCAAAGAAGCAACAACAGTTCCACCGGGTACACCGGGAGCACCTACAGCAAATATACCAAGAAGTATTACAAACAATATCATAGTTCCTACAGCAGGCAAATGACCGTATAATATTTTTGATATAGTCATAACAAAAAAAGTTTCTGTAAGCACAGAGCCGCATAAATGTATAGTTGAACCCATAGGTATAGCAAAGTTTACTATGTCTTTATCTAAAGCATCAGATTTATTTGCACATTTTAATGCCACTGGCAAAGTAGCAGCTGATGACATTGTACCTACTGCTGTAAGATATGCAGGTCCATAATGCTTGAATACTCTTGCAGGATTTTTTTTGGATATTATACCTGCTATAGAATATAATATAGTAAGCCATATAAAATGTCCTACTATAGCTATTAATATTACTATCAAAAATACAGGCACACTTTTTATAATAGTTCCTTCATATGCCAAAGTAGCAAAAGTACTTCCTATATAGAATGGAAGTATAGGAACTACAACTTTATTAACCAAAAATAACATTATATTATTAAGTTCATCTAATAAGTTCTCAAAATATTTTGACTTAGTTTTTACAACAGCAACACCTCCGCATATAGCCAAAAATAAAGCTGTGATTACTGGAAATACCGGATTGATATCTAATTTAAATATTATTTCAGGCAATTCTCTTAATCCCTCAACATTTGAAGGTATATTCAAATTAGGAATGATAATATATCCGGCAATAGTAGAAAATAAAGCAGCACCTACTGATGAAGTATAGGCAAGAGCAAGCATAACCCCAAGCATTTTATTAGCCTCACTTCCCATCCTGGTGATAGCAGGAGCAATAAATCCTAAAACTATCAAAGGCACCATAAATGATATTACCTGATTAAGCACATATTTAATAGACTGTATAACATTAATAATAGGAGCATTAGAATATGTACCTATTATAATGCCTATTACTATACCTATGAATAATTTAATTAAAAGATAGTCTTTTTTTGATTTTTGTTCTAACTCTTCCATAAAAAATATTTATCCTTGAATTTATTTTATAGTTATAGTATATGCAATTTGAAAGAGCTTTGCAAAAATATAATAATAATTTTATTAATTCTACAGAAATTAGAATCTGGCACTTAAATAAGGCATAGGGTTTTTATGGTCTCCGCCCACTCTTACCTCAAAATGACAGTGTATTCCAGTAGTACGGCCAGTATTTCCTATTAATGCTATTTTCTGACCGCGTTTAACTTTCTCGCCGTAATCTACTAACAATTTAGAATTATGCCCGTAAGCTGTCTGAAATCCATTAGCATGTGTAATAAGTACAAACCAGCCGTATCCGTTTCTCCAGCCTGAAAAAGTAACAGTACCATCAGCAACTGCTAATATAGGAGTTCCATAAGGACCTGCTATATCTACACCATAGTGATAGCTTTTCTCCTGATTAAAAGGAGAAAGTCTAGCTCCGAAACCGCTTGATATACGGCCGCCTCCTGCAACCGGCCAGCCTAATGGTATTTCTTTATGTATTCTAGGAGATACTTCCATAAATGCCAAAATATTTTTTTGATAGGCATCAACTTCTGTAAGCATTTTATTTATATTGGCAGATTCAGTATAATTAATATTATTGTTGTTATTAAATGCAGATGCATCATTATAATCTATTGCATAAGATATTGTTCTCATAATATTATTATAGTCGGATAATGCCTTTGAAAATCTAGTTAATGACTTTTTATAATCTTCTATAAGCGTATAAGTTTTAGCCTCTCTGGCAGAGAGAGTATTATAAAACTCTCTAGCCTGTTTCTGCTTATTATAGGCATCATATCCGGTATATACTAATGATAAAAAAACAAAAGTTAAAAACATTATCATGAAATTATTGATAGGAAGTCTTACAGCATGTTCCTCATCATCATAAAATATAAGTATGCTTCTTTCATGATTACCTTTTCTTTTTACTGCCTCTATAATTGAAGAAAAGAAATGCCTTATACCGTAAGTAGAATTATATATTTTTTGAAATAGTCTTTTACTTCTATTAAACTTTACTTTGGATTTAGGTGCTTTATATCTTGCCGTTTTTAATTTTACATTTTTTTTATAGCTTATATCAAAATGGGAAGTTTTATCATTTATAGAATCATTAGATGTAGTTTTGAAATTACTGACGAACTTATTTGCAAGTCCTTTCACATCTTTTGAAGTTTCTTCCAAATAGTATTTATCCAACTGAGCATTAGATTTTTTTTCTTTTATTGTATTATCATCTGCTATTAAAATAATACTCCTCCTTAAAAATCATCAAACAATCCCTTATCTAAATTATCGTCAAGTATTGATGAAAGATTTAAATATGAATAAGCCTTATTAGTTGCTACTCTTCCTTTAGGCGTTCTTTTTATAAATCCAGACTGTATCAAATAAGGCTCTATAACGTCCTCTATAGTTTCTATCTGCTCGGATAAAGAAACTGAAAGAGTATCAACTCCTACAGGTCCGCCGTTATAGTGTTTAATAATAGTATTTAAATAAAGTTTGTCAAGTGCCTCAAAACCATTTTTATCTATACCTAGTTTCTCTAAAGAATTACTGGCAAACTCTTCATCTATTTTTAAAACATCATGTACTGTAGCAAAGTCAAAAACACGCCTTAAAAGCCTATTAACTATTCTAGGTGTGCCTCTTGACCTTGAAGCTATTGAAAGAGCTGCAGAATCCGTTATATCTATATCCAAGAATTTGGAGCTTCTCTTTACTATATTTGCCAAATCTTCATTAGTGTAAAACTCAAGACGCTCTACTATTCCAAATCTGTCATAAAGAGGCGTACTTAATAAACCGCTTCTGGTTGTAGCTCCTATCAAAGTAAAATGAGGAAGTTTTACCCTAAAACTTTTGGCACTTGTACCTTCTCCAACTTTTATGTCTACAAAAAAATCCTCCATAGCAGAGTAAAGCACCTCTTCTACAACAGTTCTAAGACGGTGTATCTCATCTATAAAAAGTATATCCTTCTCGCCCAAAGTTGTAAGTATAGATGCCAAATCCCCCGGGCGTTCTATTATGGGGGCTGATGTAGCTTTGATACTGCTTCCCATTTCATTTGCTATTATTTGAGCAAGTGTTGTTTTCCCAAGCCCCGGAGGACCGTAAAATAATATATGATCCAAAGAAACATCTCTTTTTAAGGCACTCTTTATAAAAACTTTTAATTTCGATTTTATATTATTCTGACCCAAAAAATCATCAAAACCTTTGGGTCTTATAGAATTATTATCTTCCTTATCATAAGAAGTTTCTTCAGCATTAATTATACTTTCTTTATCCATAACCCTTTTACAATACAAAAATATAGCACTTATTATATACTAAAATCTATTAAATAACAAATTTATTTTATTTATGATTTTTAAAACTAATAAACTTATAAAAAACAATTTTTAATAAATATTTATCATTCTTTATTTATTATAATAGAAATTTCTTATATAAAAATATAAAGATAACTAAATATCAATTTTAGTAAACTTAAAAAGTGTTAATATATGCTTAAACAATATAGTTTGTCAAAAATAAATTGTTTAAATTTAAAATATAAAGTTCTTGCAATACATTTACAAAATATAATTATTTAGGTATAAACAAATAAAAATATTACAGTATTTTTTCTTCCTGCATCTTCTTTAATTTTTTTATTTCTCTGCTTACCAATATTACAGTTACTATCAAAGCAGCTCCGTCAGCAACAGGACCTGCATACATAACACCATCTATACCTAATATTCTAGGAAGTATTATAATAAGAGGAAGTAAAAATATTATCTGCCTTGTCATAGATATAAAAGCACCCTTAAATGCCTTACCCAAAGAAGTAAAGAATGTTCCAGTTACTGGCTGAATACCGTTGATAACCATTAATGCCATATATATACGCATATACTCTTCAGCAAAATGAAAATATAAATCGCTTCCGTCTCCGAATATTCCTACAATCTGTCTTGGAAATAATTGAAATAATAAAAAAGCTGTAAAAGCCATAATTGTAGTAATTGTTATAGTAAGCTTATATGTTTTTATAACTCTGTCATAATTTCTTGCCCCATAATTAAAACCTATTATAGGCTGGCTTCCCTGAGAAGTACCAATTATAAAAGCCATTACAAGCATATTAACCTTTGAAATAATACCGGCAACTGCCAAAGGTATATTGCCGCCGTATATAGAATTAGCACCGTAATAACTGAGTACATTATTCATTGTAATTTGTACTATCATCATTGCTAACTGATTAAAACCTGATGAGGAACCTAATGAAAATATTTTTAATATATTTTTAGGTTCAGCTAAAAAATTATCCCTCTCAAATTTTATGTGTTTGAATCTGAATAAATATCTGATAACTATAATAAAAGAAATAAACTGTCCTATGATAGTGGCAAGTGCAGCTCCAGACATACCCATATCAAATTTAAATATTAAAATGGGGTCTAATATCGTATTTATAACAGCACCCGCAAGTACAGACATCATAGAATACTGCGGACTTCCATCAGCTCTTATTATATGGCTCATCATTGTAGAAAATATAAAAGGGACAAATCCTAATGATGTTATATTTGTATATTCTACTGCATAAGGCAATACTTCTTGAGTAGAGCCGAACATTATCATAAAATTCTTATTAAAGACTTTAACTATTACTGTAAATACAAGTCCAAATATTAGAGCTGATACAATAGTATTTCCTATAATTTTGGCGGCCTTTTTATTATCACCTTGACCTAATAATATGCTGTAAAATGAAGAACTGCCAAATCCATGAAACAATGCTATGGACATACAAATAATAGTAAGAGGAAATGCTATATTAGTAGCGGCATTGCCATTAATACCTACGCCTCTTCCTATAAATATTTGGTCTACTATATTATAAAGAGAGCCTACAAGCATGGAAATAATACTTGGTGTGGCGTATTTAAATAAAAGTTTATATGGTTTCTCATAATAAAGCGGATTAGAAGTTACTGAATTATTATCCATAAAATTATCCCTATATACAATATTAATCTTTTAAGTATAATTTTATTTTATTATTTTTTCAAGCCATACATTTCAAACAATAAATTTTATTCTAAATCACGCCATTTTAGATTTAAAAGCTTTATTTTTTTATATTGGACTTAATCAAATCTATAAGTCTATATTTCTTAAAGTGCACCCGCCCAAAGTACGATTTAAATTTTCAGTTTACTCTACGCACGGAGCATGAAATATTTATATATAATACGAATTAGAATTAATAATAAATTTATATGTAAAAATGGATTAAACGTGCGTTGCAGAGCATTATAAATTTAAAAAGCACTTGGGTGGGCAGCTATAATAACAGTTAAAAATAAAAAAGATAAATCATTTAGAAATAACAGATAATATTAAAAAATTTAAAGGGTGGGGAATGTAAATATATTTTAAAAATTTATTTTAATCCCCGCCCTTTTAGATTTAAAAGTTTTATTTTTTTATATTGGACTTAATCAAATCTATAAGTCTATATTTCTTAAAGTGCACCCGCCCAAAGTACGATTTAAATTTTCAGTTTACTCTACGCACGGAGCATGAAATATTTATATATAATACGAATTAGAATTAATAATAAATTTATATGTAAAAATGGATTAAACGTGCGTTGCAGAGCATTATAAATTTAAAAAGCACTTGGGTGGGCAGCTATAATAACAGTTAAAAATAAAAAAGATAAATCATTTAGAAATAACAGATAATATTAAAAAATTTAAAGGGTGGGGAGTGAAAATAAATTTTTCAACTTTAATCCGCACCCTTGATAGTTTATATCATCATTATTTGTATAAAAATCTCTTTATTTTCTTTGTAGGATTTTTAATAAACTCCTCTTCTTGAATAGTAAAACCTGATATTCTTCCAAACTCTGGAAGAACTTTATTAACTTCTATTCTATTTTTCTCTATTAGTTTATTAATATCTTCATTACTTAAATTTTCGGCTTTAACTCTTTCATTATCCAAATATATAAGAGCATGAAGTTTGTTATCTCTTTGTACAACTAAAGATTCTGCTATATAAGGCATAGTATTTAACTTGCTTTCAATCTCTTCCGGATAAATATTCTGTCCGCTTGCCCCAAGAAGCATGTTCTTACTTCTTCCTCTTATAAATATTCTATTATTTTCACCAAGCACCCCCAAATCTCCAGTTCTAAGCCAGCCGTCTTTAGAAAGCACATCAGCAGTAGCCTTATAATTTTTATAATAACCAAGCATAACATTCTCGCCTCTTACCATTATCTCCCCTACTTCGCCTTCTTTTTCAGCATCGATTTTTACTTCAAGCGTGTCAATTATGCAGCCGCAGCTTCTAGCAACATGCTTATTCCAAGGTCCGTAGCTTATTAAAGGTCCGCATTCAGTCATTCCGTATCCTACTGTGAATTTAAAACCTATATCCATAAGAAACTTTTCTACATCAGCATTCAAGGCACTTCCCCCTATAATAAGCTCGTAAAAATTGCCTCCGAAAGCCTCTGTTAAATTATTTCTTATCTTAGATTTTAATAAAGATGATACTATCGGAAGTTTTAATAATTTTGATATTAAAGGTTTTTCTATAGTAGGAAGTATTTTTTTAAGATAAATTTTTTCTATAATAAGAGGTACCATAAGTATAAGATTAGGTTTAACCTCACTGAATGCTTTTAATAAAATATTAGGACTAGGTATAGCATTAAGCATATATATGCAAGCCCCTTTAGAAAAAGGAAACAAAAAGTCAAATAAACAGCCGAATACATGAGCAAGAGGAAGAAAAGAAAGGATATGATCATTTGCCTTTACTGGCATATTAGCTATGGCAAATCTTATATTAGCTGCAAGCGAATTATGATTAAGCATAACGCCTTTACTAAATCCAGTAGTTCCAGAAGTATATATTATAGTAGCTAAAGTATCATTTTCAAATATTGTAAGATTAAAAGTATCTTTAGTTAAATCATTTATCTCTATATCGTTAAAAATATTTTCTTTTTTATTATTTTTACTGTCTTCATTTTTTTGATTATCTGTATTTTTTTGAACAAAAGTATCAAAGTTTTCTAAATAAAAAGACTTGTTTATTAAAGATAACGTATTTTCATCAATGGCTTCTATTATACGCTTGTCTGCAAAAAGAAATTTAGAACCTGAATCTTTTATAATAGAAGCAATATCTTCTTTTGAAAAATCAACTAATATAGGCACAACAACTGCTCCATAGCTTACTATTGAAATATATGTTAAAGCCCAATGAACAGAATTAGCCCCGCATAAAGCTATCTTTTCACCTTTGTGAATATCAAGTTTTTTGAATGCTGTATGTATTTTTAATATGTTTTTAGCAACATCAGAGTATTTTAATATATTATCTGTACCGTAATCAGCTAATGCATTTATATCCCAATTTTCTTTAATGGTATTTAGAATATAATCACTTAATCTTTCTTTAATCATGTTTTTCTCCTAGTATTTATCATATATATTATAGTAATTTTAGAAGATATTAGCAACATATCTGAACATAAAAACCGCATGGCATATATTTGATATTATAAGAAGTGAATAAAATAAAGGCAGAAATAAAGTATATCTTTTATTTGATTCATACATAGCAAGTCTATAAAAAACCATAGCTACAGTAAGAAGAAGAAACCCAGTAAGATAAAGTATAGCCCCATATTCTCCTGCAGCAGATGAAATCTTTGATATTGCTATAAGCCATACCCAATTTAATATAAGGTAGTATATAGTCTCAGTAGCATCTCGCCATCTGTAGCCGAATACGCTTCTTAAAGTAATACCAAGCACGCAAAGTCCTGTAATAATACCGAAGAAACTCCAGCCCCAGCCATTTTTTAAAAGTATTAGACAAGGAGGAATATAAACTCCCCATATCATCATAATAAAAAATGCATGAGAAAGTATATAAAAAACTTTTTTAGCTTTATTATTAAACGGGAAAAAATGATATATAGAATTAATTATATAAAATATGATAAGAAAACTTGAATAAAGAGAAAAAGATGTTATCTCCCTTGCTGTATTGGAATTGATAATCAAAAGAACCAAAACAGCAACAGCAGAACTTGCACATATTATGCATATAACAGCACATATAGCAGATACTGATGTTCTTATATTATTATTTTTTTTAATACTATCCATAATAGTGTATATATTAACTCTTATTTATAATAAAGTAAATGGTGATTTGTAACTATATAATGAAAATAATTAAAAATATATTAAATCTCGTCATAAAACAACATTAATTAATATTACAAATTTAAAAAGCACTTGGGTGGGCAGCCATAATAACATTTAAAGCAAAAAATAAAAAACTAGGCAGAAATAACAGATAATATTAAAAAATTTAAAGGGTGGGGAATGAAAATAAATTTTTAAACTTTATTTAAATCCCCGCCCTTTTAGATTTAAATACTTATTCCTTTTAGTATTAATTTGATTAAATCTATAATACAATATTTCTAAAGCACACCCGCCCAAGCGTTATTTAAATTTGCACTTTACTCCACGCACGTAGAGCGGATTTTTTTATATAGATTAATTTTAAATCATGATTTTTATTTTATGTAAGAATTTCATTCTGCGTGCGTTGAAAGGTATTGTAAATTAAAGATGCACTTGTGTTGCACCACTTTATTTATAAAAAACAATATATATATATACTCTAATATAATAGATACAAAATCACAGCTTCTATATTGTAATTTTTATCATTGTGAATTATCATCTAATAAACTTTTTAATCCTAAATAATCACATAAAGAAAAAACTATGAAAAATGACATAAAAATAGGAGCTTTATTAATAATATTTTCTGCTTTATCATTTTCTATTATGGAGATAGCAGTAAAAATTTCTGGATCCAGAATACCAGTTATGGAACAGGTTTTTGCACGTAATTTTATCACATTATTTATAAGCGGATTTGTTATGATAAAAAACAGAGAGAAATTTTTTCCTGATAAAAAGAATATAGTTTCAATATTATGTAGGTCTGCTTCTGGGTATTTGGGTATTATAGCTTATTTTTATGCTGCTAATAATATGATACTTGCCGATGCTTCTGTGCTTCAAAAAACTTCGCCTTTTTGGTCTAGTTTATTTGCTTTCATACTTATTAAAGAGAAGATATTAAAAGTACAGTGGATTGGATTGATTATTGCGGCAATAGGATCTATTTTTGTTATAAAGCCTACTATGAACTCAAATGTTTTTCCAGCTTTAGTAGCATTATCATCTGCTATGTTTGCTGGAATATCATATGCTATAATAGGTTCTCTTAAAGGAAAAGAAAGTAATTCATTAATAATATTTTATTTTTCATTATTTTCATGCTTATTCTCATTATTTTTTATAAAAAGTTTTGTAATGCCTAATATATTTGAATTATTAATGCTTCTGCTTATAGGCATATTTGCAGGATTTGGTCAGTTCTTTCTAACAATAGCATACAAAAAGGCACCTGTTTCCGCTGTGAGTATATTTAATTATACTGGAGTAATATTTTCATATTTATTCAGTGTATTTTTGTTTAATGAGATTGCAGATATATACTCGGTAATAGGTATGATTATTATAATACTTGCTGCTGCATTAGTATACTATTATAAAAGAAAAGCATAATTAATGCAGTACAAATTTATTTATTGTTATTGCTAATAAAAATTGTTCGCTAAAAATATATAGCAAATGATGCTGTCCCCTTTGGCTGCTCACAATTTTTATATTTGGCTTTCTAATATTTAAAAATTACTATTTTATATAAAATTTAAATTATAAAATTATAGAATTATACGATAAATCTATAAAACTAATGGGATAAATAATATGATGATAAATGAAACATTAAGAAAAGATATATTAAACAGATTTAAAAATAAAAAAATAGCAGTTTTGCATGGCGGACAAAATGAAGAGAGAGAAGTTTCTTTAAGAAGCGGTAAAAATGTTTATAAGGCATTAACAAGTTTTGAGGAACTCAAAGATAATTGTATACTCATAGATGTTCAGGACGCTTATGATTTAGTAAAAACTCTTAAAGAAAATAATATAGAATACTGCTATAATATACTACATGGTACTTCTGGAGAGGACGGAACTATACAGGGACTTTTAGAAAGCCTTAATATAAAATATACAGGCGAAAACATTTTGGTTAGTGCCGTTTGTATGAATAAAGTTTATACTAAAAGAATATGGAAATCTTCAAATGTATCTACTTCCGATTTTGTACTTCTTAAAGATGTAAAAGATGTTAATAACACTTCCGCTGGCGGATTAAACTTCCCTATTATAATAAAGCCTATATCAAGCGGTTCTAGTGTGGGAGTATCTTTAATAAAAAATAAAGAAGAGTTTGATAATACTATAAAAAAAATAGAAGATATTAATAATTATTTTTTAGAGCCTTATATAAAAGGTAAAGAAATAACTGTAGGTTTGGTAAAAGAAGAAGATGATATTTATGTATTTCCTATACTAGGCATTAATTCAAAAAATGAAATATACGATTATGATGCAAAATACACACCGGGTAAAACAGAATTAGAAGTTCCAGCAAAAATATCAAAAGATATTGAAAAAAAAGTTATAGAAACTTGTAAAAGAGCATATACAGTTTTAGGCTGCGGAGGACTTTCAAGAATAGATGCTATTATTGCTAATGATGAAGTTTATCTGATGGAAGTTAATACTCAAAGCGGTATGACTGATACTTCTGATGTACCTGCTATGGCAAAAAACTGCGGCATTGAATTTGCTGATCTTGCTTTATATATTTTAGGACTTCTTAAATAAAATAAATTATGGGGCATTTAGCTTATAAAATTATCTATCTCTTTTAAGATATTTTTCTTTAAGGCTTCTCTTTTCTTTTTTATATTTTTTAGAATATCTGAAGCTAATTTTGCATCTTTAAGAGATTTTCTTATCTGCCAAAAACCGCTGTCCCATAAAGTTATTTTAAACTTATCAGTGTTTATTTTATCTATATTAGAATAAAAATATTTATAAAGCTCTTTAGAAGCATTTATAAGTTCAAATGCTTCATTTGAAATATATTTTTTATTTTCTTTAATATAAATAAAAGCAAACCGTTTCTCATTATTATATTCAAAGCTACTGCAATTAAAACATACTTCTTTATAATCAAAAGGGTAAAAATGGTTAATTATTCTGTAACAATTATCTTTATAAATAATATTATCCATAGCAGAGCTTTGATTTGAAGTAGAAAATAAAGTCCATACTACACAGTCAAGTATAAAAGTTTTTTCTAATTCTTTTTTGGGTATAGAGAACTGATCGCTGCCGTTAAGCCAATCAACTTTTGTACATCTTCTTACAGCATGTATAATCATAGCCTTTTCAAAATTTTCTTCTGTAATAGAGAGAGACCCTGCCGAAGCCTGAGGAGCTGAAAATATGGCAGTAAGATTTTGTTTCTGCAAATCACTTCCGCAGCTCATAAGAGAGCCTATAAAACCGTCGCATACTTTATCTCTTATATCTTTGCCGTCTATTTTTACTTTTATAGCCGATGATAAAGGTACAAAAGTTTTTGAAGTTCTTACTCTATTTATCCATTTATTGAGAAGTCTGCTGCTGTCTACTACACTATAATTCTTTTTGTATAAAAAATTGCTGTCATCATCTAATACATCTAATATTATATCCTGTGTTTTTATATTTTCCTTTTTATCTATTTTCCATATTATAAAACTTACTGGAAAAGGAGTTGTTTTTGATGTGTTGTCAAAATTTGAAGATGAAAATATAAAACCTTTTTTAAACTTATAACTGCATACTTTATCTCTAAACTTTTCATTGTTATTGTATTTTATATAATTAGTCTTTGAAAATAAAGCAAGATAAACATTATCATTATTTTCAAACTCTTTATGTATTCTAAACAAAAATTGGGTATAAAGTTCTCTTGAGGCATCGCCTAATTTTTCTTTATGCATAATATTTCTTATTTTACTTATACTTACACTTTTTTTGCTTTTAGAATTAGCTCCTGCAACTTGGCTTGTAGCATAAGGCGGATTTATTAGTATAAGCCATTTTATATTTTTATTATTCAAATCATTCTGAAGTTTTTGAGGAAGTTTTTTATAATTAAAAGAATTATCTTCTATATCATCATTTAAATAATCATACTGAAATAAATATGAACAATCAAAATTATTTCTGCAATAATCTATATCATCATTATCTATTGTAGACATATATAAATATTTATAGCATTCTTTATCAAGATAATATTCTAAATTACCTTTTCCGCATGCCATATCCCATATTCTGTATTTACCGCTTTTAAGTTCTTTTTTATCTATCACATCGTAAATATAATGCATGGCTTTATTAGCAAAATTAAGCGGCGTATAAAATTCTCCAAGATATCTTTGTTTAGAGTTATGTTCGTTCATAGTTTTAATTTATATAATTTTTTATTTAATATTTTACAGCTAATAATTTTTTATTGCAATTTCAAGTATTCATTTTATGATAAATTAATCAAAACAGATTTTTTAAATGCATTTTATATGCAAGGAGGAAAGTCTTAAATTTAAATAACGCTTGGGCGGGTGTATTTTTTGAAGTAAAGGATTACAAATTTTATCAAAGCCTATATAAAAAATAAAGCCTTTAAATCTAAAAGGGCGGGAATTTAAATAAAGTTTTAAAATTTATTCTCACCCCCACCCTCTAAATCTTTTAATACTATCTGTTATTTATAAATGATTTTTCTTCTTTAGCTTCAACTGTTATTCTGGCGGCCCACCCAAGCGGTTTTTAAATTTATAAAACTCTTCAACGCACGTTTAACTTTATTCTTATAAATAATAAAAATTAGAATTATAAATTAATTAATATTTTAAAAATTCGTTCTGCGTGCGTAGAGTAAGAGGAAATTTAAATAATGCTTTAGGCTAGCATACACAATAGTTTTGATAAACTTTTTAGAAAGCCTTTATTTTCAATATATCATGTATATGAACTACACCGATAGGTTTAGCATTTTCTTTATCTAGTACAACAAGATTTGTGATTTTACCTTCCATCATATGCAAAGCCTCCCCTATTAAAGTATCTTCATAAATAACTTTAGGAGAAGTATTCATAATATCTTTAACTTTTTTAGAGAGAATATTTTGTATATCATTATCTTTTACAAGAAGTCTTTTCAAATCTCCATCTACTATTATACCTTTTAATATATTATTATTATCAACAGCAATAGCTACACCAAGTTTGCATTCTATTATTTTAAATAGAGCGTCTTGTAAAGTAGCATTAATAGATACTATAGGCAAATTTTCAGTATGCATAATAGATTTAACTTTAGCTAACTGTCTTCCCAAACTTCCTCCGGGGTGAAAAACAGCGAAATCTTCTGCTCTAAATCCTCTAATCTCCATTAAAGCAGTAGCAAGAGCATCAGATAATGCCAAAGAAGCAGTAGTACTGACAGTAGGAGCCAATTTTAAAGGACAGGCCTCTTCTTTAACATATGTCAGAAGAACAATTTTTGCATTTTTGGCAAGAGTGGAATCTATTTCATTTGTAACAGCAATGTATGAAATATTCTGTCTTAAAAGCCAATTAACAAGCTCTATAATCTCACGCGATTCTCCGCCTTTAGAATATAGTATGCAGTAATCATCTTTAGTAATCATACCAAAATCTCCATGCATACATTCGTTAGGGTCTACAAAGAAACTTGGCGTTCCAGTAGAGGCAAAAGTGGCAGCAGCCTTTCTTGCTATATGCCCGCTTTTACCTACTCCGGATGTTATCACTCTTCCCCTAATTTTAAAAAGCTCTTTCACAGCATTTTCAAAATTAATGTCAAGTTTATCAGATAAATCTCTCAGATTCTCGCTCTCTAATAAAAGAGTAGTCTTTCCTCGTTCTATTATATTCATTACTGCCTTTCCAATTTATATTAATCTATTACATAACTTATCAAGTTTCCTGCAAGTCCTTCTATAGCTTTATCAATATACTTTTTATCTTTTAGCTTTTTCTTATATAGGTCTATTTTTTCTGGATTAATTTTTACAGCTGTTTTCATACAATACCCCTAAATAAATATATCTTCAATAAAAGATATTTCACGCTTATAATGGGTATCGTCTATTAGAACTGCCCCAAAGGAACATTTTTGATTAAAACTTAATCCTTTTTCAATTAAGTATTCTTCAGCTGTTTCGTATAATTTTCTTTTCTTACGTTCAGATATTGAGTAAGCTGCATATCCAAAACTTCCTTGTCTTCGATATTTTACTTCTATAAACACAATAACAACTCCTTTTGTCATTACTAAATCTATCTCTCCTCTTGTCTTCTTTCCTCTAAAGTTCCGCTCTAAAAGAGAAAAACCAAGTTTTTCGAGATATTTTAAGGCGATATCCTCTCCTAGACTGCCTATCGCTTTTTTGTCAGCCATTTTTTAATATTATTTCTCTTCTGCTGTATCTAATATCTTTGTCTTTACCTCCTCTAAAAAATTATTATCTTTATCTACACCAGCTATGAACAGTTGATTAGTTTCTAATAAATTAATAGTTTCTCCGTCTTCTACAAACTCTCCATTTTCATCGGATACTATTTTTATTATAGGCCTTATTGGGAAATTGGGATTAGCAGCAAAAACAAATCCTTTTCTTTTATCATTAAGAAGAACTATACAGCCTATAGGATATACTGTAAATATGCTTACAAATGTTTTTGATATATTAGGATCATATTTAGTATTTGCCCCATGTATAATTTCTCTGACTGCATCTGAAAGGAAAATATCTTTTTTACTATTTTCCATGTTCTTTTCAAGCATGAGATTAAACGTAGATTTATGTTCATGAGTTTTAGATTTTGATAATGATATTCTTTTATGCTTAAGTATTTTTTCTACTGCATGTGCTATAGAAACTATTTTAGTATAGAGGTGTATTTGATTGCCGGCCAATCCTCTGGGATAACCTTTGCCGTTATAAAGTTCATGATGAGCTAATGATATAAGAGCCACTTCCTCTTCAAAGCGGAAACTATTTTTCATTATTTTATATCCGTAAACAGTATGCTTTTTTACTTCATTGTACTCTTCAGTAGTAAAGCGTCCTAATTTATTTAATATTTTATCAGGTACTTTGGTTAGTCCTATATCATAGAGCATAGCACCTACACCTAATTTTTTTACTCTGTTTTCAGAGAATTTCATAGCACGCCCTATTATCATAGATATCATTGATACATTCAAGGACCTTATATAGTATTCATCAGCTTTAGGAAGATTTGAAAGATTAAAAAGTTGAAGCACGCTATTTAAATTCCTGCCTACTATATCCAAAATTTCATCTATAATTTCATTAAGTTCATTAATATTTACTATATTATTATTTTTATAATTACCCAAATTTGTTTTTACTTTCTTAATAATATTAAAATATATTTTTTTAAATACTTTATACTCTCTTATAAACTTGTCAAAATCTGCACTAACCTGCTGCATATCCATAGAAGCTGCTTCCTCAACAAACACTTCCTCTATATCCCATTTCTTCAATCTCATTATATCATCTTCTTTAATATCTATATATCCAGTAGATGCTATAAAATCATTGTATAGGTATATATCTTTTTTTTCTGCTTTAGTTTTAATATCTTGAACGTTTATTTTATTAAATTTTCCCATAGCTTTATTCTGCCTTTAATTTATATATATATTTTAATATTATACTTACTGCTTCATATAGTGAATATGGTATCTCTTCGCCTATTTCTAACTGCATCAAATGATGAGCGGTTTTTTCATCAGAGACTACAGGAACTTTGTTTTTATGTGCTGTCTCTGCCATTCTTTTTGCCAAATAATGCCTGCCTTTTGCTATAACAACTGGGGCATTATGTATATCTCTATTATATAATATGGCAGCTGCCTCTTCAATATCTTTATTTTTCATTATTATTTCCTGCTAAGTTTATTTCTATTTTTATATTATCAAAATCCTTTATCAGATGCATAATCTCTTCTGATTTTACCTTATTATACAGCTTTTTATCAAATAATTGAATATCAAATAAATATTTATTAGTCTCATATTCAGATATTTTTATTTCACATAACTCTTTATCATTATCATAAAAAACAAAACTTAATTTATTTTTCTTTTCGCTTTCTTCTTTGTTTATATATAGAAGAAGTTCTTTTACCTCTCCGTTTATGATAAAAGGGATTGGAAGCATAAAAACTGTTTCTTTAAAATTTCTATTCTTCTTATTAGAAGAAAGTATTTTAAGAACAAGCATAAGCATATTAGAACTATCAGAAGATAATTCACCCTGAAGCATATCAAAGAGCATAAACCATGCATTAAAATTAGCATTGGCATGTATATATTTATCTAAATTTTCTGCTAGATTATTATTGCTGTTTAAGGCAGCAGTATTTAAAAGCATTAGTAATATTTCGGTTGTTTCAGTATTTTTGTTAGAGTTTTTTATAATGCTAAGAATGTCATTGAAATGTCTGAAAATATTTCCTAAAGAATTTATTTCTTCTACCGTTAAATATACCCCGTTAGACATTGCATTTAATATAAACTTCTTCTTATTGATATCCAAGTCCGGAAGGTATTTTAATATAGTCTCCAAATATCTGATATTTTCATGGCTTGGTTTTATTCCTTTTTCTAGTAATATATTAGAAATTTCGGAATTATCTCTAGTTATGTTAACTAAAATATCTTTTTTTGTACTGATATTTTTTAAATTTTCTCTAGCCTCTTTTAGGCTTGAAGCATCTTTTAATAATGTTAATGTTATCTCGCCGTTCTTTTTTCCTACTAAAGCAAAGCCTTTTTCTGTCATGCCGTTTTTGAATAATGCTGTAACCTTATTTCCCATTATATTTATTAAAGCTCTCTCAGAATCAAGCTTACGCATTACAGAATATCTTACTATATCCCCATCTTTTATATTTACAGAATTATTTTTGTTTGTTATATTATTAAAATATTTACCTACATTAAGCATGTAATTATTATATGATGTTTTATAAATTTGTTAATAGTAAGTATTAATTTTAACTTTAATTAAATAAAAACATAACTTTATTTTTTGACAAATTATAATTATTTAGATATATAAAAATTTATTCAAAAATTATACACTCACATCTATAAACTTAAACTCTTTTACATCAAATAATCCGTTTGTAGTAAGTTTTATTTCTGGTATAACTGGAAGTGCCATAAATGATAAAGTCATAAAAGGGTCTATATCTCTATTAACATTAAGTTCATTATAAGCTAATTCATGCATAGAATATATTTTTTTTACTATATCGCTTGGCGTTTCATTTGACATAATGCCGGCTATTTTTAATTCTAAAGTATCAAGAACTTCACCATTCTTTACTATGGTAATGCCGCCAGAACATTTTTCTATTTCTTTTATAGCAAGTATTATATCTTCATCATTATCTCCAACTGCTATTATATTATGAGAGTCATGAGAAACACTTGCTGCTATTGCTCCGTTTTTTAATTTATAATTTTCTATTAAACCCAAACCTATTTTACCAGTTCTTTTATGCCTTTCTGCCACTACCAATTTTAATATATCAACACTCTTTCTGTATTTAAAATATCCGTTTTCAAAGCCCACTATTCTCACACTTTTTTCTGTTATCAAATCTTTATTAACTATTCTTATAACATTAGCCTCATCTGTTTTTAATTTTATCTGTATATCATTAACCGTAATAGGAGCGATATTTACCGTATTAAAAATATTATCATTATAATCATCTTTATCTGTTTTAAATAAAGCATGTCCGTTTTCAGAAACCAATTTACCATCTATAAATACTTTATTAGCCTTAAAATCTTTCAAATCATCAAATAAAACAATATCCGCCTTATATCCGGAAGCTATCAAACCAATATTTTTAAGCCCGTAGCATTCTGCCGCATTAATAGTAGCCATAGCAATAGCATTAAATACATCAAGACCATGTTCAACTGCTATTTTTAAATTATGAGATATATGCCCGTATTTCATTATATCGTCCAAATGCTTATCATCAGTACACATAGCACATCTTCTGGCATTGCTTTGATTAACTCCCTGTAAGAGCGAAGCTAAATTCTGAGCAGCAGACCCCTGCCTTAAAAGTACATACATTCCGTTAGCTATTCTTGCCTTTAAATCTTTAGCAGATACGCATTCATGGTCGGTATAAACTCCAGCAGCCCTATAAGCATTAAGCGTTTTTCCTCCAAGCATTACTCCATGCCCGTCTATAATCTTACCTGCATTAATAGAAGCAATAAGTTTTCTAATAACTTCCCTATCAAGTGATAATACACCTTGAGCATTCATCATCTCGGCAAGTCCTAATATATCATCATCATTTATAAACTCTTCTATAATATCTGCATCAAGTATAGCTCCGGAATCTTCAAAGCCCACAGCAGGTACGCATGAAGAAAGCATAAACTTGCATTTTAAAGGACTCTTTTTAGCAGAGTTAATCATAAACTTTATGCCTTCAATACCGCATACATTCGCTATTTCATGAGGGTCTGTTATTATTAAAGTAGTACCGAAAGGAATAACCACTTCTGCAAAACTAGCCGGAGTACATAAAGATGACTCTATATGCACATGCGAATCTATAAGTCCGCTTGCAGCATAAGAGCCTTTAGCATCTATAACTTCTTTTCCATTATAAGAACCCACGCCTACAATATAGTCATCTGAAATCGCAATATCCGCATCAGTAATTGTTGAAGATATTGGGTCTACTACCTTGCAGTTTCTTATTACCAAATCAGCTAAAACCTTACCGCTTGAAATTTCTATCATCTTTGATAATTTTTCTATAGTCATGAATAGTCCTTATCATTAATATACATATTTTAATATTATAGTAAATTATAATAATATTTTCAAATTTATACTTGATTATATAAAATTGTAATATATTCCATTTATAAATTTATATATTTTTGATAAATTCATTGTCAGTTTTTCACAAGCTGATGCCTAAAAGTAGTTATTATGAAATTTATATTATATAAAAGATTAAATTATAGTTGTGTATGAAACTGCAAGAACTTTAATTAATTTTTTATAATGCATATATTTAATAATAAAAAACTTTGACAAAAAAACATATTTTAAGTATAAATTAATACAAACAAAAAATATATTAGGATGAAGAATAATGAATAATCTAATCAATTTTAAAATTAAAGACAAAGACAATTATTTTGAAAGCATAGAAGATGCCTATATAAAGCCTCCAAAGAAAATACCTCTATTTTTAAAACTTCCAATGCGGATAGCAAAAAAGAAAGTAAAAAAAGACCTGCTCCTTCCAAAGATTTTAGCTTGGAATCCTAAAACCGCAATAAGCTCTGGTATAATGGAGGCATTAATTACACATGATGATAAGGAAGTGCCTAAAAGACTTTTAAAACTCATAAGAATACAAATCTCAATAGACATAGCCTGCCCATTTTGTATAGATATGAACAGCTTTGAATATGATAAAGAAAATGTAACCGAAGAAGAAATAAAATATTTACAAAATAAGGATATAGATTCATGCCATACAATGTCAAATAAAGAAAAGATTGCTTTAAAATATATTTCAGCCATTACAAAAACACCAGTAATAATATCTGAAGCATTAATAACGGAAGTAAAAAAAGAGTATTCAGAGAGAGCAATATTAATATTAGCCTCTACTGCCGCACAGGTAAATTATTGGGCTAGACTTATAAGGGCTTTGGGAGTACCTACTGCTGGATTTACAAATATTTGCAAAATTAATAAAAATAACTAAAGATTTATTTTTGAAAAAATCATACAAAATATTATAATGATATTTCAAGATAACTATACACATAAAAATATAACAGATATAATATTATGAACATAGAAGTTAAAGTAACAGCGGGAGCTAAATCCAATAGTTTTAAATTTGAAAATGGTGCTTATTATGTTCGCATTATGGCTAAGGCTATAGACGGCAAGGCTAATAAGGCTATAATTGAATTTTTGGCTGATGAGCTTAATATTAAAAAAAAAGATATTGATATACTTAAAGGTGAGAAAAGCAGCAAAAAAATTATAGCTATTAATATCGAAGAAAATAAACTCAAAGAGTATTTTAGTAAAAATTAGATTTTATTACGATATAAACTGTTAAATTTTTTGTATTATTTTTTTGCATAAAACTCAATTTTCAGTATAATATTTAAACTAAAATAATAAAAAACTATTACTTTCGGATTTTTATTTATGGGCATATTCTTACTTATCGGAGTTACGGCATTATCAGCATCAGCAATATTTGTTAAACTAGCTAATGCCCCGTCATCTATAATGGCATTTTACAGAATATTTATTTCATTCTGGTTTATTTTTATTATTACAATGTCAAAAAAAACAACCAGAGAAGAAATATTTTCTCTTACAAAAAAAGAAATTATACTAGGCTTAATATCTGGTGTTTCACTTGCTCTTCATTATTTTTTATGGTTTCATTCACTAAATCTCACATCAGTTGCAAGTGCTACTGTAATAGTAACACTTCAGCCTTTATTTGCATTCGTGGCTGGATATTTCTTTTTTAAAGAAAGATACACAAAACTAGCAGTATCTGGTTTTATCATAGCGGTAATAGGATCTATTATCATAGGCTGGGGAGATTTTCAATTAAGCGGAAAAGCTCTGATTGGAGATTTGCTTTCATTTATATCGGCTGGGTTTATAAGCAATTATTTTATTATAGGACAGTATACAAGAAGAAGATTATCCGCATTCAGCTGGATAAGCCTCACATACTTTTTTGCTTTTGTATTTTTAGGTATATTATCATATATAATGCATATACCTTTTACTGGCTACTCATCAAAAACTTGGTTTAATATATTAGGGCTTACTTTGATATCAACTATGCTTGGTCAAATGGTATTTACTTGGCTTTTAAAATATTTCTCTGCCACAGTTATATCTATGACTATTTTAGGAGAGGCTGTAGGAACATGTATACTAGGATATTTTATACTTCATGAAACTGTAAGCCTTCAGCAGTTTGTAGGGATAATAGTAATACTGCTTGGTATAGGAATATTTTTGTGGGAAAAAAGAAAAACTATTTCATAATATAATTTTTATATAATTAAAAAAAAGAGGATAACATTTTATGGATAAAGATAAAATACATCAAAAACCCTTAATGGAAGAACTTTATAAAGATGAACTTGATGCACTTAAAAAAGAAGATAAAAATAAAAAACCAAAAAATTGGCTTCTTTCTCCGCAGGCAGTAAGAGACTTTATACTAGGCAAAGAATTAAAAGACGGCACTGTTATAAAAAGAAAATTCTACGGTGATGATGCCTTAGTAGAAAGAGCAATAATAACATTAGCAGGCAACAGAGGATTAATGCTTGTAGGAGAACCCGGTACTGCCAAAACTATGCTAAGCGAATTATTATCAGCAGCTATCAGCGGAAACAGCACTATAACTATACAGGGAACGGCTGGAACTAATGAAGATAATATAAAATACTCTTGGAATTATGCTATGCTTTTTGCAAAAGGTCCTGTAGAAGAGGCACTTATACCATCTCCTGTTTACAGCGGTATGAGCAAAGGGATTATTACAAGATTTGAAGAGATTACAAGATGCCCGCTTGAAATACAGGATTCTCTTATAAGTATATTAAGCGATAAAATTATGAATATACCCGAACAAAACAGAGTATTATTTGCAAATGCTGGGTTTAATATTATAGCTACTGCCAATACCAGAGATAAGGGTATAAATGAGATGAGCAGTGCCTTAAAAAGAAGATTCAATTTTGAGACCGTTGAGCCTATCAAAAATCCTAAACTTGAAGGCGAAATAATAACAAATCAATGCCAAACTTTATTAGAGCTTGCTGATATCGATATTGATATAGATTATGATGTTGTAGACATTCTTGCTTCTACATTTAATGAACTTAGAAGCGGAAAAAGTTTTGAGAATACTAAAATACAGGAGCTTAACTCTGTTATGAGTACGGCTGAGGCTGTTTCTGTATATTATCAGTCTGCTCTTCATTCATATTATTACGGAGATAAAAAAATAAAAATGGAAACTGTAGTTGGCAGCTTGATTGGAAGTGTGGCTAAAGAAAATAAAGATGATATTCCTAAATTAAAAAACTATTTTAATAACTCTGTCAAAATAAAAGCTGAAAAAATGGGGAAAAGATGGAAAGAGTATTATGAAAGCAGAAATTTGATTAAATAAATATTTTAACTCTATTTGTTTCACCGATATTTTAAATAATAAAAATTAAATTTAATAAAAAATATTGTTCTCAAATACTAATTTAATATTAAAAATAAAAATATAAATTAAGAACAATAACTATTTTTTTATTTTTTTTACTGCTTTACTATTGACATATAAAAATAAATTTACATAATATATATCATACAGTTTAAATACATTAAGGGAGTATATCATATGTTTGTAAATAAAGTATATTCAATATATTACAGTGCAACAGGCACAACACAAAAGATAGTTTCTTTTATAGGAGAAAATATCGCAAAACAGTTAAATGTCCCTTTTGAAAAAATTAACTTTTCTTTACCAAAAAACAGAGAAAAAGTATTGGAGTTTAAAGAAGGAGACCTTGTAGTATGCGGAAGTCCTACATATGCAGGAAGAATCCCTAATGTTATGCTTCCTTTTTATAAAAATAACATCAAAGCTAGCGGAGCTTTGGCTATACCAGTAGTTTTATATGGAAATAGAAACTTTGACGATTCTTTAATAGAGCTTAGAAATACTATGGAGGAAAACGGTTTTCATACAATAGCTGGTGCCGGATTTATAGGGGAACATGCATTTTCGTATGTGCTTGCTGCCAACCGACCTGATGAAAAGGATATGGAAATAGCTTTAACATTTGTTAATAAGGCTGTAGAAAAAATAAAAAATAATGAAGAAATACCTTCTGAACCTATAAAGGTAAGAGGAAATGAACCTATACGTCCTTACTATATTCCTAGAGATGAACATGAACATGCTATTGATATACTTAAAGTAAAACCAAAAGTAGACACTTCTAAATGCACCAACTGTAAAACTTGTGCTCATGTATGTCCGCTTGCTTCTATAGATTTTGATGATATTACAAAATATGTAGGTAAATGTATAAAATGCGGTGCCTGCATAAAAAAATGTCCAGAACATTGCAGATATTATGATGATGAAGGTTTCCTATATCATCAGCATGACCTTGAAAAACAGTTTGAAAGAAGAGCTGAACCAGAGCTATTCTATTAATTATAATTAAATTTTGAAACTTCCTATGATTATAATATATTAATGAAAAATACCCAATGGATTTTTATTTATTCATTGGGTCATTTATTATATTATTTCCATGTTTTATGATGATTAATTAAGAATATTATTACAAATACTTAAATATAATATATTTGTCTATTTATAATAAAATTAAAAACAAATAATAAAAAAATCATTATTCTTCTGAAATATCACTATCCTCTTCTTCTGTATTTCCAGATGCCTCTCTTAAAACCTGCTTTATAGCATCAAATATCTCTCTAGCTTTGACCTTAGTTATTTCTGAAGTTTTAGTTTTTTTAGTTATTGATGCCTTTTTTAGTATCATATCCCCATATACATTGCCTATGCCGCTTAATATTAGAGGATTTTTTATTAACTTCTCTACAGTGGTATCATTATCTGCAAGTAATTGACAGAATAAATTATAATTAAACTGCTTAGTAAGAGGATCATAACCTATTTGAGGCATTGTAGTAGAATCTTTCCATATAGGAATTATTTTAGTCATTTCTTCTTTATTTTTACCATCATCTACAACAAAAAAATTTCCATGATCTGTTTCTAATTTAATAATACTATTATCATATGTATCATCTTCTGTAAGTACAAAAGAACCATTAGGACCTAAATCTACAAGCATAGCATCCTGAGAAAACTGAAAATGCATATATCCTCCGTATCTTAGTACATCTATAATCTTCTGACCCTCTACATCTTCCATTTCTTTATATTGTTTATCTATAGCTACTATTTTATTGATATAAGAATAGCAAATCTCCCCTTTAATAGAGTTTATTAATGTAATTAAATTTGGTAGTTCTTTCATTTATGATTTATTCCTATTTTATATTATGTTTACTTATATTTTAGCATGAAAGAAAAAAAAATCAAATTTACAATCGTACTGCTAATTGATTGTAAATTTGATTTACATATTTTTAAAAATCTTATTTATTTTTTAAATAATTGTCAAAATACTCAATAGTTTTTTTAAGCCCTTCTTCTAGTTTATAATTAGGTGTCCAATCAAGTTTTTCTTTAGCCAAAGTTATATTAGGCTGTCTTTTTACAGGGTCATCTTTAGGAAGCTCTTTAAACACTATTTTAGATTTTGAATTAGTCATCTCTATTATTTTCTTTGCAAACTCTAAAACTGTCATCTCATAAGGATTACCCAAATTTACAGGTCCTATAAAGTTTTCACTGTTCATCATACGTACAGCACCGTCTATTAAATCATCACAGTAGCAGAAACTTCTTGTCTGGCTTCCATCTCCGTAAACTGTTATATCCGCATTCTTTAATGCCTGTATAACAAAATTTGACACTACCCTTCCGTCATTTTCATTCATTCTTGGTCCGTAGGTATTAAATATTCTTATAATTTTTATATCTGTATTATACTGTCTATGATAGTCCATCATCAAAGTTTCAGCACTTCTTTTACCCTCATCGTAACAGCTTCTTATACCATTAGGATTCACATGTCCCCAATAACTTTCCTTTTGAGGATGTTCTAAAGGATCTCCGTATACTTCGCTTGTTGAGGCTTGAAGTATTCTGGCATTACAGTCTCTTGCCAAATCAAGCATATTAAGTATTCCAAAAACACTTGTTTTAAATGTATGTACTGGGTTTCTTTGATAATGTATAGGTGAAGCAGGACAGGCAAAATTATATATTTCATCGCATTCTATATGTATAGGTTCTGTTATATCATGTCTTATACTTTCAAAATTTTTATTATCTGCTAAATGCTTTATATTTTCATTAGATCCTGTAAAAAAATTATCAATAGATATTACATAATTGCCTTCATTTAATAATCTTTCGCATAGATGAGAGCCTAAAAAACCAGCCCCGCCTGTTACAATAATTCTTTTCATTAAATTATTCCTCTTAATATATTTTACAACTATAATATAACAATGTATAAATTTTTCAATAAAAAACACAATTAATATTCATACTATTTTTATAAAAAATCATTTTGTTTAGTAAAACTATTTTTAATACTTAAGTTTAATAAAAATATGAACTATATATTGATTAAGCTATATATAATACAATATTATAAAAAATTATACTGTATTTTTATTGACAATAGTATTTATTTTTACTATATTAGTTAATTAGTTACTGATATTTTAAGTAAATAATAACATATTAATAACTTAAAGGATATTTTTATGCGTATAAATCTTAATTTTGAGCTTGAAAATAATATAATAAACAAAGAATACAGATTAACAATTATAAGCTTCATTAAAAATGCATTAAAAAATTATTTGCCAAATACATATGATGCAATTTATAACAATAACACAAAGATGAAGGCATTTACATTCGGAGTGTATTTGCCAGATGCCAAAATCAATAATGATAATATAGAACTTTCAAGCAGATATATAAATGTAACTTTTTCTATATTTGATAATCAATTATTTATAGAGCTTTATAATTCTTTTAATAATATGATAAACAAAAAATATCCTAAAGATGAAAATACAAAAAGCCAAATGATTATGACATTAAAAAAAATAACTATGCAAAATGAAAAGCCTATAAAACAAAATAGAATAATAATAAAATTTTTAAGCCCATTAGTATTACGCAGTCATAACAGAGAAACTAATAAAGATATATATGTAACATTTAAAGATGATAATTTTAATGACATTCTCAATCAATCGGTAGAGAGGCTTGCAAAAGAGTTTGATTTTGAAATATCTCAAATAAAATTAACACCATTAAATCTAACAGATGATAACGGCAATATTATACAGGAAGAATCCAAAACAACAGTTGTACCTTTCAAAGAATTGTTAATAAATGTTTCCTACGGCAAATTCTGTTTGGAAGGCGGCATTAAACTACTAAACAATCTCTACAAAACAGGTATAGGAAGCAGAAGAAGCGAAGGTTTCGGATTATTTGAAGTTTTATAATTAAGGAATTTTTATTATGGCAAAAACAAAAAAATCTAGTCAGCATGAATTAAATTTAGAAGATAATCAAAACAATAACATTAAAAAAAAAGAAGAATATTTTGAAATTAATCTTGATACTTTTCTTTTTAATGCAGGTGTTATAGGTTTTATTGAAGTATTGGAAAAGTCAGAAGCTCATAAAGGTACAAGTTTAGATGACAAAAAAGATTTTTACTATGAAGGGCAAACACTATATATTAATAAAAAATTTTTACTTAATGCTGATTTATCTCAAATATACATTGATGCTATGATAAAAAAATTTTCAGATAAAACTAATATATCAGAAAGCATTAAAAAAATTGATATTATATTAAATGATAAAGAAAATAAAGATTTTAAAGATGATATAAAAAATATAATAGATTATTTTTCAGCCGCAAGTATAAAAACAGGATTGGAAACTTTAATATCTAAAGGTATTTCAGTAAATATACAAGATAATATTGAGAAAATAAAAGAAATAATAAAATCAAAAAATCCTAATACAGAACACATAAAAAATTATTTAAAAGAAATAAAATCAGATTTTGAAAACAGCAAAGAAGTAAGAGATACTCTTTTAATGAAAAATATAATGTATACTAAAATAAATCCGTTTTGGGAAAATAAAGCCTTTTTACTTCCTGCCAATTCTAAAAAGGATATAAAAGAAATGTTTTACAAATCTTTTGAAGAGCCTTTAAAAGAACTAATAAATAATAAAAAGAAATTTAATTATAACTGCATAGTCTGTAATGAAAGCATAAATAAAGATATTGATACTACTTTTTTATTTGAAGTTGGTGTTGATACTAATAGAAAAAAATCTGCATTTTGGAACTATAATGCTGACAGCTTTATATGTGCTTTATGCAATTATATATATGCATGTACTCCTTTAGGTTTTATAGACATGTCTAATTTAATGCTTTTTGTTAATCAAAATGACAGCATAGAAACTTTAATAAAGATGAATGAAAAAATAGATTTTGTAAATAACGAAGATAATAAAACATACACTGCATATAATGAAATAATTAGAAGAATACTTTCAGAAAAGACTAAAGAGTTAAAATCTATTCAGGTTATAGTAAGAGATAAAAATCATTATTTATTTAACACTATAGGAAAAGATTCGCTTCAAATTATTGAATCAATGAAAGACGAACTTAATGATATAGCAAAAATAAAATCAATAAAAATAACTGATGATTATTGGATTGATATTTATAAGGATTGTTTGGAAAATATTTTAAACTTTAAAAATCAATGGAACTTAATATTTAAACTTCTAAAAATAGAAGATAATAAATTTATATTAAATACAATATTCAATATACTAAAAATACAAATAGCAAAAGATATTATATTTCTGAAGGAGGATAATAATATGCAAAAACAATTTGATTTAGCATATATAGCCTATAAAAACGGCAATGAAATAAGGGCTAAATTAATCGGGGCAAACAGCAGTGCCAATTTAAATAGCGAACAAAATAAAGAAGCTGATAATAAATTGAGGGGGTTAGTATATCAGTTAATAAATTATGTTCATACTTCAAACAGAGATTTATTTTTAAGTAATATTACAAGACTTTATGCTGGAATGAATTTGAGCATACCAAGTATATTTTTAAATATTTTTAAAAGCGATGAAGAGTTTAAAGTAATAGGAAATGCTTATATACTAGGGCTTAAAGGTTCATTTTATGATAATGAAAATAGCAAAAATAATGATAAAAAAGATAATTAAATAATTTTAAGGAGAATAAAAATATGGAAAATAAAGGTTTAACATTAAGTATAATATTTGAAGCAGAAAGTGCAAACTATGGGGAGAGTTTCGGAAATATAAGCTCATTAAAAAAATTAAGCAGAGGAGACGGAAACAGCTATAGTTATATATCAAGACAGGCATTGAGATATAATATTATAAATCAATTAGGCTGGGATAATACAAAAGTTTCTAATGCTGATAAAGTTGTACAGTTTGAAAAAGATGCTTCTATAAAAGACTATCCAGAAATAGATTTTTTTGGATACATGAAAACAGGAAAAAACAGCGTTAATGGTTCTTCAAATACTAGAAATGCAGTTGTACGATTGAGTAATGCTGTTGCTTTGGAAAGTTATAATTCTGATTTGGATTTTCTCACTAATATGGCACTTGCTAAAAGAGGAGCTATGGATAATGCTATTGCTCAAAGCGAGATACATAAGTCATACTATGCATACACTGTTACCATTGATTTGGATAAAGTGGGAATAGATGAAATCATAAAAGATAAAGAAAATAACAAAGAAATACAGGAAATAGATAATAAAGAAAAAGCGAAAAGAGTTAAAGAGCTTTTAAAAATATTAAAAACTTTATATAGAGATATAAAAGGAAGAAGAGAAAATTTAAGTCCTTTATTTATAATAGGAGGAGTTTATAATATTAAAAATCCATTCTTTGAAAACAGACTAAAAGTTAATAAAAATAATTTGGAAATAAAAACTATAAAAGATGTTCTTGATTTGGACAGTGAAATAAAAAATAACACTATATGCGGATTGGTAGATTCAATATTTGCAAATACTGAAGAGATAAAAAAAGAGTTGGATGCAAAAACTGTATCATATGTTATAGACGAATTATCCAAAAAGGTTGACGAATACTATGTATGATAATATAACAAAAGCAATAAAAATAGAATGCTATCAAAATATGCCAAATTATAAAAGACCGTCAAGCATACAATTTCAGGAAAGCTTTAAACTTCCTCCATACTCTACAGTTATAGGAATGATTCATAAAGTTTGCAGCTGTAAAAGCGGAGAATATATGCCTATGAAAGTAAGTATTCAGGGAGAAACAAAAAGTTCATTAACTGATTTGTACACTAGATATTTTTTCGGAATTAAATACGATCCTTCAAGACATCAATTAAAAGTAAAAAATCCTGACGGAAGTTTTGACGGTATTACTAAAGGACTTGGATATGCTGAAGTGATAGTTGATGTTAATTTAATTATTCATATTGTTCCTGAAGATGAAAGTTTATTTGATTTTATATTAAAAGGACTTAAAAAACCTTGTGTATATCCAGCTTTAGGGCGTCATGAGGATATTTTAAGAATCGATAATGTAAGCATTGTAGAAACAGAAAAAACTGATGAGATAGAAATGTTTTATGATGCTTATATACCTTATAGTATGATTGATAATATCATAAATAAAGAAGAGCTTATAGGTACTATTTATAATTTAAATAAGGTTTTTGATATTAATAAAAAAACTAATATACGTTATTGGAAAGAAAAAGTTAAGGCAAAGTATATAAACAAAGGAAGTGTTATAGCTTTTAAAAAAGAAGTTATTCAGGAAAAGGAAAGTAAATTAGGTTTATTTTTAGCATGATTAAAAAAGAAGATTTTTTAGCAAAAAGCAACAAATATAATAATTATTATAATACAGAAAGTATTGAAAAACATACAAAAAACCTTATAAGGCTATTTGAAGATTTTAAAACTTTATATAAAAAATATTTTACTGAAAAAGAATTAGAGCTTATAAAGATATCATTAGAAACTCATGATTTAGGAAAAATGAATTCAAGATTTCAAAAAAAGATTTATAAAAGCATAGATAAAAATTTTGAATTTGATGAATATAATAATGAATTAGAAAAATTATATAAAGAATTAAATATTGATGAAGTTCCGCATGGAATTTTAAGCTGTGCTTTTTTAAATATTAATGAACTTGAAGAGAAATTTTCTGAAAATGAAATAAAGGCATTAGTAAGTTCTGTTTATAATCATCATACAAGAAAAGCTTTAAATAATAATGGTTTGGAAATAAGTGCATCTGATATAAAAAAAATAATTGAAAAAGATGTTTCCTTTTATAAACAATACTATGATGATAAACTTAAATGCAAATATATTGGCGTGTCAATGAATGTTATAAAAGAAAATTATAATACATCATATGATATTTGGAAAAATTATATTATCATAAAAGGAATGCTAAACAAAATAGATTATGCGGCTAGTGCTTATGATGATTATATTGAAATAGGAAGTGATGATGCTTCTAAAAAAGTGTTATCGAGATTTGAGCCTAATGAATGCCAAAAATATATGCTTGAAAATAAAGATAAAAATATTATAGTTATTGCTTCTACAGGTATTGGTAAAACTGAAGGGGCTTTGCTTTGGGCTAAAAAATCAAAAACTTTTTATACTCTTCCTCTTAAAGTTTCTATTAATGCTATTTATGAGAGAATAAAAAATAATTATTATGATAAAGAAAAAATAACTTTCCTACATTCAGATAGTATTAATGATATGCTTGATAATGATTTGTCTATTGATGATGTGATTGATAAATATAATAAAAGTAAAAAATTATCATTTCCTTTTACAGTTTGTACTATAGATCAGCTTTTTTATTTTGTGTTTAAATCTTTAGGTACAGAAATTTTTCCTGCTGCTTTGAAATACAGCAAATTAATTATTGATGAAATACAATCATACACTCCGGAAATAACAGCTTTTATAATTTACGGACTTAAAGTGATAAATGATATAGGCGGTAAGTTTTGTATAATAACTGCTACTTTTCCTCCTATAGTAAAAAAGCTTATGGAAGAAAATAATATTAATTTTGAAATGCCTAGCAAAGCATTTTTAAAAAAAGATAAAAATAATGAAAGTATAAAAAGACATTTTATTAAATTTATTGATGAAGATATTTTTAATTATGATAATATAATAAAAAGTGCTGAAAATAAAAAAGTGCTTGTAATATGCAATACAGTAAAACATTCACAGGAAGTTTATAATATTTTAAAAGAGTATAATATCAAAAATATTAATCTTCTTCATTCAAGATTTCTAATGAAAGACAGAAAGAAAAAAGAAGATGATATAAAAAACTTTGCCCCAAATGATATTAGTAAAAGAGAAGAAACTTATGGCATATGGATATCAACTCAAATAGTAGAGGCTAGTCTCGATATAGATTTTGATGAGCTTCATACTGATATGTCTTCAGCTGACAGTTTGCTTCAGAGAATGGGGAGAGTTTATAGAGATAGAGCTTATAATAAAAATGAGCCTAATATATTTATTTATAACACTAAAGATGGATACGGCAGTGTATATGATAAAGAAATATATGATAACTCAAAAATGTTTTTAAAATATTATGATAATAAAATATTTACTGAAGAAGATAAACAAGATTTTATTAATAAAGTTTATGATGAAGAAATATTAAAAGAAAGTAATTATCTGAAACAAATAAAAAATACTCTGAAACAAATAAAAGATCTTCCTCCTGCTTCTGTAGATAAAGGCGACTGCGAGAGGCTTTTTAGAAAAATAGATAATGTTACAGTTATGCCGTCAATTATTTATAATGATTTGATAAATGAAGAAAATAATATTATAGATGAGTATAGAAAATTACTTAATATGGATAAGTTGAGTAAAGAAAATTATGAAAAATTATTAAAGAAAAAAAATGAATTACTTAAGTTTACTGTGCCAATAAAAACTTATAAAAAGATAAAAAATTATTCTGGTATTGAAATAAATTTAAATAAAAATATTAATAAGAATAAAATATTTATTGTAGAATTGGAATATGATAAAGAATTAGGACTTCTTGATAAAAAAGATAATTCTATTCTTATGGATTAGTTTTATTATGATGAGAGAAAATATAAATTATGTAACAGGTACAATTTATTCTTATAGTTTTTTATGTATGAGAAAGGTTTGGCTTTCTTATCATAATTTATCTTTTGAGGGAGAAAGTGAGCTTGTGAAGATTGGAAAGTTTATTGATGAGAATACTTATGCTAATCAAAAACATAATTTTATGATAGATAATAAAGTTAATATAGACTTTTTAAAAAATAATGTAGTGCATGAAATAAAAAAATCAGACAAAGAAAAACAAATGGCTATTAATCAAATAAAATATTATTTATTTATATTAAAGCAGTACGGATTTGATGATATAAAAGGAGAATTAAATATACCGTCAAAAAGATACAAAGAAGAAGTAATCCTTGAAGAAGGAGATGATGAAAAAATTTTAGAAAGACTTAGAACTATAAATAAAATTATAAAAGAAAAAAATATACCAGAAGTTATTAATAAAAGTGCTTGTAAAAAATGTGCTTATTATGAGTTTTGTTATATATGAGAAATATAAATTAACGGAGTTATTTTTATGAGTAAATCTTATTATTTATTTTCAAGCGGAGAGCTTAAAAGAAAAGATAATACGCTTCAGTTTATCAAATCAAACGGCGAGAAAAGAGATTTACCCATACAGATAATTTATGATATATATATTTTTTCTGAGGTTACAATAAATACTAAACTGCTTAATTTTTTATCGCAGATTGGAATATGCGTGCATTTTTTTAATTATTATGAGTTTTATTCTGGAAGTTTTTATCCTAGAGAAAAATTAGTTTCTGGGGATTTGCTTGTTCATCAGGTTATGCATTACAGTGATTATGATAAAAGGGTATCACTTGCCAAAAAATTTGTTTATGGAGCTTCTGATAATATACTAAGAAATTTAAAATATTATGATAATAGAGGACGTGATTTGAAAGAGGAAATCAAAAGCATAGAAAAATTAAAATCAAGTATAGATTTGTATTATAATATTAATGAAATAATGGGAATAGAAGGCAATATTCATAAAGTTTATTACAGTTCTTGGAAAAAAATTATTAATCAGGAAATAGATTTTGAAAAAAGAGTAAAACGCCCTCCTGATAATATGATAAACTCGCTTATAAGTTTTTTGAACTCTGTACTTTATACAAAGGTGTTATCTGAGATTTATAAAACACAATTAAATCCTACTATAAGTTATTTGCATGAACCGTCTGTAAAAAGATTTTCATTATCACTTGATACAGCAGAAATTTTTAAGCCATTAATAGTTGACAGACTTATATTTTCATTATTAAATAAAAAGATGATAAGCGAAAATGATTTTGATAAAGATAGCAATTTTTTAAGACTAAAAGATAAAGCATTAAAAACAATAATGGAAGAATTAGAGAAAAGACTTACCACTACTGTTAATCATAGGAGTTTGAAAAGAGATGTATCGTATAAGCATTTGATTAGATTAGAACTTTATAAAATCTCTAAACATTTGCTTAATGAAAAAGAATATAAACCTTTTGTAATATGGTGGTAAGCAATAATGTATTTAATATTAGTTTATGATATACAAACAGATGACGAAGATGGTGCTAGAGCTGCAAGAACAGTTTTTAAGACTTGCAAGGCATATCTTAATCATATACAAAAATCTGTCTTTGAGGGTGAACTCTCAAAAGTACAGTATTTGGAATTAAAAAATAAGCTCTTTGACATTTTAAGAAAAGAAAAAGATTCTTGTATAGTTTTTAAAAGCCGTAATGAAAAATGGCTTGATAAAGAGTTTTTAGTAGAAGAAAGCATTGACAAAACATCTAATTTTATATAAAATAAGTTTATTGTCGAAGTGTAATTGTTATAAAATTGTGCTTAATCGACAGAAGATTTTTGCCAAAAATATATTTATTAACTGTTTTTTCATTATGTATTTGTGCATTTAAGCAAATTAAATATGTAAATTAGAAAAATAGTTTTGGATATACGGATTTCTAATCTAACCATACTGGAATGTAAAACAAAATGCAGGTGTTACTGGCACTAGAGAAACACTAATTTCTAATCTAACCATACTGGAATGTAAAAGTATCTACAGTTTTACATTCACAATGCATATTTTCTATTTCTAATCTAACCATACTGGAATGTAAAATGCAAAACAATCTAATATTATATCATTCTCATTTGAATTTCTAATCTAACCATACTGGAATGTAAAATTTTTTGACTTAAATTGTACCAATTTAAATTAACTTATTTCTAATCTAACCATACTGGAATGTAAAATTTTTGGAGTTTGACAGCTATAACAAAAAAGTGATTATTTCTAATCTAACCATACTGGAATGTAAAATTATGAAAAGCGGGCTCAGTCAAATATAAACAATTTATTTCTAATCTAACCATACTGGAATGTAAAATTTATACTTACTAATTCCCAAGTTTCTTTTTTTATATATTTCTAATCTAACCATACTGGAATGTAAAATTAACATTCTTAAAATATCTTTCAAGTTTCTTTACTATTTCTAATCTAACCATACTGGAATGTAAAATAAGCTAGCTATAAAACAACCGAGTTCTAATTCACTATTTCTAATCTAACCATACTGGAATGTAAAACTCTATTAATTAAAGCATTATTTAATAATTTATTTTTATTTCTAATCTAACCATACTGGAATGTAAAATCCTCTGAAGTAGAATATATTACATCATATTTAATTATTTCTAATCTAACCATACTGGAATGTAAAAGTTGTTTTTGTTGTAATTCTAATGCTTTTTGCTGTTTATTTCTAATCTAACCATACTGGAATGTAAAAATGTATAATACTGTCAAAGTTAATATTATACAGCGTATTTCTAATCTAACCATACTGGAATGTAAAAGCATTTTTGCGGGCTTTTCTATTGACAAATAATTTATATTTCTAATCTAACCATACTGGAATGTAAAATTTGACAATATATAAAAACTTTCATGTCGTCTAGGTATTTCTAATCTAACCATACTGGAATGTAAAAAGCTATCATTGATGCACAAAATGAATTGAATGAGTAATTTCTAATCTAACCATACTGGAATGTAAAAGTTTTGTATAAAAATAGAGAACTTGATACAGTCGGTATTTCTAATCTAACCATACTGGAATGTAAAAAAAAACATTTAATGAGTTTATAGACTTTATAGAACAATTTCTAATCTAACCATACTGGAATGTAAAATATGCAAAACCCGATATCTTAATTATAAATATTAGTATTTCTAATCTAACCATACTGGAATGTAAAAGACAGTCTCAATTAATTTAGTCATCTTAGTAATACTATTTCTAATCTAACCATACTGGAATGTAAAATAAGTATGATCCATAAGACCGGGATCGGAAATAGTAGATTTCTAATCTAACCATACTGGAATGTAAAACAAATGGTAAAGTAGTAAATCAAGTAACTAGCTTAAATTTCTAATCTAACCATACTGGAATGTAAAATACAAAAAATATCGTAAATATAATGTTAGTATAGGTATTTCTAATCTAACCATACTGGAATGTAAAATAGCATAAAAAGATATTACACGCCTCAAGAGTTAGCATTTCTAATCTAACCATACTGGAATGTAAAACGAAATTACTTTCAACTCCAACGTCTTGATACTCAAATTTCTAATCTAACCATACTGGAATGTAAAACACTTTGAAAATAAAAAACTTGTAATATTAGATAGATTTCTAATCTAACCATACTGGAATGTAAAAGAAAATCTGTTCGGCGGTGTTTGGGAAGTACAATATATTTCTAATCTAACCATACTGGAATGTAAAATTCTTTTTTACTGCGACCTAACCAGTCATAAAACGATTTCTAATCTAACCATACTGGAATGTAAAAGCATACAACTTATTTTTACTAAAAATATTTATTCTTAATTTCTAATCTAACCATACTGGAATGTAAAAACAAGCAACTGCAAACTGGTATAACACTAATCAACATATTTCTAATCTAACCATACTGGAATGTAAATGTAATATCCATAACCTCATCACCTACTATCTCACTTATTTCTAATCTAACCATACTGGAATGTAAATTTAAAAGACATATAAGCATTATATTTATATTTTAAAATTTCTAATCTAACCATACTGGAATGTAAATTATCATAAAAGGCAAATATGTAAGTACAACTGCAAATTTCTAATCTAACCATACTGGAATGTAAATCTGTTTGATGATACATCAGGAACACCGCCACCATAAGATTTCTAATCTAACCATACTGGAATGTAAATTTAAAAGACATATAAGCATTATATTTATATTTTAAAATTTCTAATCTAACCATACTGGAATGTAAATGTAATATCCATAACCTCATCACCTACTATCTCACTTATTTCTAATCTAACCATACTGGAATGTAAATTTAAAAGACATATAAGCATTATATTTATATTTTAAAATTTCTAATCTAACCATACTGGAATGTAAATGAGTTTTTTTATACTGGGAATGATGTTGATAGTTTTAATTTCTAATCTAACCATACTGGAATGTAAATTATCATAAAAGGCAAATATGTAAGTACAACTGCAAATTTCTAATCTAACCATACTGGAATGTAAATCTGTTTGATGATACATCAGGAACACCGCCACCATAAGATTTCTAATCTAACCATACTGGAATGTAAATATATAGTTCCTATCATTCTTTATAGCTCCAAGAAGTATTTCTAATCTAACCATACTGGAATGTAAATATTTCCCATTTCGATAATATTTTATTAAACTTATTTATTTCTAATCTAACCATACTGGAATGTAAATAGCTATCATTGATGCACAAAATGAATTGAATGAGTATTTCTAATCTAACCATACTGGAATGTAAATAATAAACAAACAACATCATTATTAATTATGCCAACTTATTTCTAATCTAACCATACTGGAATGTAAATCAAGAGGAACATATCCTATAGTGTTGTTATTTTTTAATTTCTAATCTAACCATACTGGAATGTAAATTTATTTGAGTATGAGACTGTAATAACTGATAGTAATAATTTCTAATCTAACCATACTGGAATGTAAATGCGTTTGCTACAGGTACGGCTGGTTATACTTTAGAAGATTTCTAATCTAACCATACTGGAATATAATTTTATATTTAACATGCTTGACTAGCATCATAAATATTATAAAATATTTATAATTAATAAATAAATAATATATACTGCTCTTAAAAATCACATTAATTTTTTATATTGACATAATAAAATAAATATATTATAATACAGCCGTAATTATAATTTATGGTATAGAAATGAGCGTTATCCGTTATCCGTTATCCGTTATCCGTTATCCGTTATCCGTTATCCGTTATCCGTTATCCGTTATCCGTTATCCGTTATCTATCTATCTATCTATCTATCTATCTATCTATCTATCTATCTATCTATCTATCTATCTATCTATCTATCTATCTATCTATCATCTATGATACTATTACTCTAACATCATTTTTAAAAAAATACAATAAGGGGTCTGTAAATGATGATAAATTACAACAAAATTAATTTTAAAAAATCATCAACATTATTTATATCTGGACAATATCCAGATGGAAAATTTTACATCATAAACAAAGGTAAAGTAATATTTGAAAGTTATTTTGCTGATAATTTTAAATACGAACATAAAAAAGGAGATATTATAGGTATAGTAAGTGCTGTTATGAATGAACCATATTTCTCCACTTCTAAAGTAATAGAAGATACTGAAGTAATAGAAATAGATGTAAGAGAAATAGAAAAAATAGACAATGTAGAATTAATGAATAAAATATATAAACATCTAATAAATACAATGGAAGTTTGGGTAAAAAAATATTATTATTTTCTATATAAATACTCAAAAGTAGATTCATCTGAAAAATTAAATATTACGTATATATGCAAATCATATATAGATAAAGGTTTTTTATATGCTGCCATAAAAATATATGAAAATAATCAAGAAAAAATAAATGATAAAAATGTAGTAAATAAAATATCAAAAATAGAGCCTATAGAAAGTCCTAAAGAAATAACAAAAGGTGTATTTAGTTTTAAAAAAGGAAGCTGCCTATTTGAAGAAACAAGTCAGAATAATTACATATACTTTGTAAAATCAGGAATAGTAGGAGTATATAGTTATTTTAATCATAAGCCTGTAACAAGAATGAAGTATTATGATAATGATATTTTCGGATATAAAGATTTATTAGGAAAAAAAGTAATAGCAAATACAGCAATTGTATTAGAAGATTCTATTATCAAAATAATGGATAAAAAAGAGTTTGAAAATATGATCATTGAAGATAAAGCCACAAGAGTTTATTTGATAAAAATGATGTCTGCAAGAGTGTACAATACAATAGCAAGAATCAAAGCTATTAATATCAATAATGTAATACTAAAAATTTTAACTGTAATAGAAGGTTTAATTAAATTAGATCTGATGTTTAAAAAAACAAATTATATTGCATTATTTTATACTATAGATGATATATTAAGTATGGTATTTATAGATCATACAGACTATGTTGAAAGAGAAATAAAAAAAATAAAAAGCATAAAAATTACTGATGAAAAGAATATCGTAATAAGTAATATCAACAATTTTTTTAAGGAATATCAAATATATTTTAAAAGAAACTCTGATAAAATTAACAATGAAGATTTTGGAGATGATATATGATAAAATATAATAAAATAGAGTTTAAAAAATCATCTATAATATTTATATATGGAGAAAATGCAAAAAATTTCTTTTATATAATATCAAAAGGAAGTGCTGTTTCATACAATTATTTTGATGAAAATTATAATATATATCATAAAAAAGGAGATATTATAGGATTAGTTAATGCGGCTGTAAATGTACCATACTTTGAAACCGTAAAAGCAGAAGAAGATACGGAGGTTATGGAAATTAATATAAATGAGTTAGACAAAATAACAAATATACATCTAATAAAAAAATTATATGATCATTTAACAAATGTAATGGAAATACGTTTAAACCAATATTTCTATATTTTCAGTAAAGAAAAAAATATACCTTTTAAAAAAGAAAGTGATATATTAAAAATCGCAGAAGTATATAAAAACAACGGATACGATGATGCCGCTTATAAAATGTACAATAAATACATAGAATTAAACGGCGAGAGTAAAGAAATAAAAAAAATAATGTCTAAAATAAAACCATCTAATACTGCAAGTTTAGTAATAGATGGTATATATAAACTAGAAAAAGGAACTTGTATATTTACAGAACTTGAAAGTGCTGATAAACTTTACATAATATTATCAGGTAAAGTAGGAATATATACTATGTTCAATTCCAAAATCATTACCAGAACAATATACACAGATAATGAAATAATTAACGGATATAATTCATTAGCAAATAATAAAATGCTTATAACAACTGCAATAGCCATTGAAGACACTATAATAAAAATATTTAAAAAAGAAGATATGCTTGAACTGGTAAAAACTGATAAAGAATTAAGAGTACGATCCATTAAATTTCTTTCTATGAGAATATACACCATTATGAGATCTATAAACACTTTCAGTATAAACGGCATAACAAGTAAAGTGCTGTTAATTTTGGAAAGCTTTATAAGAATGGAAAGACTTTTTAAAGAAACCAATACAATAAAGTCAAAATATAATATTTATGATATATTTAGCATGATAGGTGTAGAAGAAAATGAATATTCTTTAAGAGAAATAAAAAAAATAAAAAGTATAGATATAGATAAGAACGGAAATATAATATTTCCTGATATAAGAAAATTTATGAGGGAATATAAAAAATACAAAAATATAAACTCAAGTAAAACCGAATGATAAATTAACAAAATCATTTTGTTAATTTTATAAACATATATGATTTTTAAAAAAATTAAATATTTTAATATATGCCTATTATTTTATATTGATAAATAACAGTCATAATTTTACCATATTTAAAAGCATATTATAATCATTTTAATAATATTTTTTTATTAATTTTATTATTTTTATATTTTATAATTAAGTTTTGCACTGCTGAACAAACAAAATAAGCATTTTAAGCCATATAAAATAATAAATGAACAAAATATAATATGTACATATAATTTATACTTTACTCACTGGAAAAAAATAAAAATTATAATATACTATTATTTAATTATTTATGAAAAAGTATATTTTATTTCTTACTTTAATATTTACTATAAGTGTAAATCTATACACACAGGTTTTCAAACCATTCAGAAAGTTATATACCATACAAACAGAAAAGTTTGAAATTATCTTTCCTATAGAATCCAGAAGAACAGCTGAAAACCTTGCAAAAGTTGCTGATGATATATACGAAAAATATTCTAAAATTTTAAACAGTACAGTACGAGGAAAAATCCCCATAACAATAACCCCCGATTTTAATCTGTTTAATTCGGCAGCAATGATAATACCTGCTTCAAGCCTTATACTTTATGATACCAATCTGGACGAAAATTTTACAAGTTTCAGTAATAACTTTGAAACAGTATTTATACATGAACTTACTCATCTGCTGACTATGGCTTCAGAAAATACAGGGCTTGCAACTAAGGTAATGGGAAACTGGGCTTCTTTTGTTCATATTAACGCAATGCCTTTTATGATAGAGGGTGCTCCTGTTAGTATGGAAAGTTTTACAGGTTTTGGCAGGGCTAATGATCCGCTTGTTAAAGAGAGATTGAGACAGGATATTTTTGAAGGAAATTTCAGGACTCCAATTCAAGCCTCCTATGTATGGACAAAAATGCCATACGGAAATGTATACTATGAATACGGCGGATTATTTTCAAAATATTTGCAAGACAGATTCGGAATGGAAAAGTATAATGAGTTTTGGAATAGAATGCAGACAAGACTTCATTTTTCATTTTTGGTTTATAATTCTGGAGTATACGGAGCTTTTAAAAAAGTTTACGGAATAAAATTTACTGAAGTATGGTCAGACTTTCAAAACTATTTGGTGCTTACAGATATTAATCCAAGCGAAGAATTGAGAGTAAATGATAAAGAAACTTTTATTAATGATATCGCCTCATACAATGACACTCTATACTATATAGACGGAGATATAGGAGCATTGTATTCATATAAAGAAAAAAGAAATAATGAAAATAATAAAAAAGATTTGAAATTAGAGTTTTTAATAGACAGAAGCTCTGAAAGTTTGGATATATCAAAAGACGGAAGCAATGCTTTGATAGTGTCATATATGTTTAACGGAGGACTTTATAAATATATTGTAAAAGAATATGATTTAAATAAAAAAAGAAGAACAAAAAGAAAATGGTTTGACCTGCAGTATGCAAGATATTTTAAAAATGGTATTATAGGAATATCAAAGGATTTGCATAACTCTGTTTTAGTATACATAAATGAGAATAATGAAAAAGAAATTTTATTACAAGCCAATGATAATTTCGGATACAGTTCTCCTACAGTTATTGATGATAATAATATAGCATTAATAGTTACAGATAACGGAATAAAACATATAGCAATATTTAATTATAATAGTAAAACATTAAAATATATTGATACAAAGGATAACACTTTTAATTATGTACGTTATTTAAAATACTCAAATAACAAACTTCTTTTTTCGTATAATAATAATGACAGATTTTATAAGCTAGGCGAAATTAATTTAAATAATAATAGTATTAAGCTATACACAAAAGACTATTCAGGCGGGGTATTTTCTGCTGTATATGCTGGAGAGAGCATTTATTATAAAGGCAGATTTTCAGAGTTTGACAGGCTTATGAAGTACACAGACAATTCATCTCAAACAAAAAACTTCGCATATACTGATAAAACAATTAATAAATACGAGTTTACTCCTCAAATGGATATGGGAAATTATAATGCATTTAAATATTTTAAGCCTTGGACTATGTGGGTGCCTCTTCCTCAAGTAAATGATACTTTTCCTTTTCTTGTAAACGGGCTTGGAATATTATCTGTAATCTCTTCACCTTCTGCAAATAATTTGGCGTTAATATGGCTTGGGTACGATATACCTTCCAACTTTCTTCAAACTGAACTCACTGTTACTTCTTTTAGCATGCTTTATCCTTTATACTTTGGGTTTAAAAGCGATGTAGTATATTCTACATACAATTATTGGAGATTAAATACATACCTTGCTATGCAGTTTTTAATTAATACAGAAAGCGACAAAGTGCATTTCTTATTAGAGCCTTCGATATCTGGTGCTTTATTTTCAGAATTTGTCAATCCTCAAACTAATACATCATCAGCATTTACATGGAAATATTCTTCATATACTTTTAATATTTCTCTAAAGGCATCAATGATATTCAGAGTGCAAACTGATAAACCATACAGAGATGATTTAGTTGATATAACTATATACCCTACATACTCTATAAGATATAATAAATTTGCTATAGACTTTAATACAAAATTCCAAACAAGATATGTTCCTATAAGAGCAAGTTTTTACGGTTCTTATGCATTCGATACAAATACAGCATTTGATGGAAACTCTGCAGTATTCGGAGCTAGAGAAGTAAAAGCTCCGGAAGAGTTTTATTCATATGTACAAAATAAAAAATATAAATCAAATTATTTTTTAGGCGGTGATGTTGAACTTTTAGGTTATTTAAGTTCTCATTTTAATTTAAGCCATATATACTTTGATAATTTCTTTGCTTCGCTTTCATATAGATTTGCTTATTACTCAAAAGAATATATGCATTCTGCGGCTTTAAAAGCAGGATTTGATGCGAGCATTCCTGTATCAGGATATCAGAATATTGTTACAGGTGAGCCTTATTTACTTTTAGCTTTAAGACTTCCTAAGAGCCTTGATAAAAGTATAATTCAAAACTACCCTACTCTGAATGATATATATATAGGCTTTGGCTTTCAGATGTCTTGGTAATAATTATAGTATTTTTAAACAATAGTATTAAATAATACTAAAATACATAACCATACTACCCTATAAATCTCTATATATATTTTTTTTAAAACAATAAAAATATCAATAACTTATAAAATTTTATAAAATTATATTTTTTTGTATGTAATTACCTAATTGATAAAATATTTTTTTTATAATTTGTATTGAAAATATTGACTTTTTATAAAAATTATGTAGACTAATAAGTAGAGGATCTTTATGGTGTCTATTGAGTTACTTAAGCAATCTCTCAGTAGGCACTGTCAAAAGACTATAAAAATATTAGGAGAATCAAAAATGAAAAAGGTTTTATTAACCGCTATGGCTCTTTTAACCATAGCAACTGCCTCAGTGTTTGGTATGTACGGTGCAGATGGTAATGACTGGATTAACTTCCTTGTACATGGCAACCAGTTTAGAGCAAGAATGGATCAGTTAGGTTTTACGCTTGGAAACGGAACTATTAAGGGTACATTAGGTTTCAAAGCTGACGGCGGCTGGATGGGACAAATCCTTTCTGGAAATAACAGCGGTGTTCAATTAGATGCTACATTATCAGCAGGTATAGGATACACTTCTGATATGTTCGGTATAGGTGTAGGATACAACTTTACTTATATAGATAAATATTTACAGGTACATACTCCTACATTACTACTTAATGCTTTAAATGACAGCTTGAGAGTAGCAATACCTGTACAGGTTGCTGTAGCAGACAATGCTTATGGTAATGGTACGAAATTTACTGGTGTAGGTTTCAATCAGATAGAATTAAGATATTATACCGGAATAGATGCTTTTAATTTAATAAGGCTAGATTTGAATTATAAAAACGGTACTTGGGAAAATAATTCAAGTAAAAGTACTGTTGAAACTTTCGGTATGCAGTTAAGATTATACTTCTTGAATACTCAGGTAGGTAATGTAACTGTTAATCCTTATATCAGAATAGATTATCATCAGGCATTAAAAGGAAATTATTTAGGTAATGATTTTTCACGTGATTATTTGACAATAGGTGATATGTATAGAAATGAACGAGGTTATGCCTTAGGAGAAAATCAGTCTCAGTCAGATATATATGATGTTAGTCCTTTCTATTTGTCTATCAAACCAGTATTATCTTTAGCAGCAAGCAGTGATACAGTATCTCTTTATTTTGAGCCTGCTATAGGTTATGCTGTAGCTTCTCAAAAACAAAAAGGAGCAGCACAGCAAACAAGCCATGCATTAACTTGGGCTGCTTATGCTGAAATGTATGTAACTCCGGTTAAAGATTTAGAATGGTACTTCGAGATGGATGTTAATGGTAATGTAACTGGTAAAACAGGTTCAGTTGCTAATGTTAATCTTCCTCCGGTATTATTTGAAACTACTACTGGTATTACTTGGTATCTTCCTTCTTTTGGTGCAAATGAGTAATTTTTGCTAATTCATAAAGGTTTTATTTTGGGGCTTAGACTTTTATAGTTTAGGCCTCTTTTTTATTCATTAAAATGCTTTTTAATAAAATTATACTTTAAAACAAAATCATTTATTAAATTATTTTATATATAAAAGTTTGTATTTTATTTTTCTTGTAATTATTATAAAGTTTATATTATATTTTTTTATTATAACTTTATTTAATTATTTAGTTTATAGTCTCAGTAACTAATAAATTATATCTAAAATGTTAGTAAGCAAATATACCGTCAATCATAATTCCATAAAATTATTTTCATTAAAACTATAAAAAAATTCTTAAATTTAGGCTTATTATGCATAAAAAATTTGTTTAACTAATATTTATATATTTTATTTACTTATAACAATTTTGGAGTATAATAATGATGCGTAACATAAACAGAATGAACGACTATTTTGTACGCTATCTTTTAGGCTCTTTGGGTAATGAGGATATATTAGAAAACATAGTAAATGCTGTACTTGAAGATTTGGGCTTTGAAACGGTACATAATTTACAAATAATTAATCCGCATAACTTACCAGAGAATATTAACCTAAAAGAATCCGTACTTGATGTAAAGGCAGTTACCAAAGACAGCAGAAAAGTTATTATAGAAATACAGCTTTCCGGAAATATAGACTTTTTGAAGAGAATATACTATTATATATCTAAGAATATAGTAAGCGAAGTAGAAGAAAAAGAGCCTTATGATATAATAAGCGAGGTAATAAGTATTAACTTTGTAGACTTTTATATGGATTTTAATGATAAGGGTAAGCCCCACAGATGTTTTAAGCTCATAGATACAGAAAATCAAGAGATTGTTTTGGATATGGTTCAGATGCATATAGTTGAAGTACCAAGGTTTATAAAGGTTGTAAATAATGCTGACATAGAGTATATAAAGAAAAATAGAATACTATCTTGGATAGAGTTTTTTACGGCTAAAGATTTAGATAAAGTTAAAGATAAATTAAAGGAGGTAAATATGATTATGCCTAAAGTAATTAATAAATATGAACGTTTTATATCCAGTGAAGATGAGATGGAAGTTTACAATGCGAGAGATGCTTTTTTATACGGACAGACTTTAATGTTAAGAAGAGAACGTGAAGAGGGCTTACAGGAAGGAATAGAAAGAGGAATGGAAAGAGGAATGGAAAGAGGTTTAGAAGAAGGAAGGAGAGAAGGTATGCAGGAGGGTATAAGAAAAGAGCAAATTACTATAGCCAGAAGTTTAAAAAATGCTGGTATAGATATAAAGATAATCAGTGAGAATACAGGTCTTAGTGTAGAAGAGGTATTGAAATTGTAAAATAAAAATGCAGCTTATAATTTTATTAATCAGTTATAAACTGCATATTTATAAATTTAATAAAATATTAATGCTAAACAATCAGTCCTAAAGATTTAGAGAACTTAAAAACTCTAATTTTCTCTCGCTCTGCTCATTATCTCCTCCCTCATGTCCATTAAATGTATAAACATTAATAGATTTATCTCCTGCATAATTATTATAAGCAGCAAACACAGTTGAAGGAGGACATAAAACATCCATAAGACCAACTGAAAATAACGCTTTAACTTTAGACCTTTTTGCAAATAAAGCCCCATCAAAATATGATAAAGTGTTAAAAACAGTTTTTTCATGCATTCTGTTTGTTTTGCAGAACCTTGCTATTTCATTATAAGGCAAAGTATCAGTAATAGTGCATGCTCTTTTATAGTCGCATAAAAAAGGAACATCTATCATAGCAGCTTCGATTTTTTCTTTGGTAATAGATGATAAACCCAAAACAGCAAGAGATATGCCTCCGCCCTGACTTGTACCGTTTATAGCTATTTTTCCAGTCAAAGAATGTTCTTTTGCAGCCTCTAATGATTTAACAGCATCAATGAAAACTCTTTTATAATAATAGTCTTTTTTATCGAGTATACCCATAGTAAGAAATCCGTCTGCATGAGGAGTTGAACCTATAGGGTCTGGAGTTAATGCCCCATTTCCTCCTTCTGCCCCCTGCCCTCTTACCTCCATTACAAATACACTGTATCCTGCTGAAGGAAAAAGCAAATGTTTAATAGGATAATCTCTTCCGCCGCCGTATCCGGGGTAGCACATTATGCATGTTAGCTTTTGATTGTTTTCTGAAGCATATTTAGGTGCTATATACCAGCCGTTTATCTTATGCTTTAAATATCCGTTAAAACTTACATTCCAAACATCAAATAATTTTAAATGTGTATCTATTAATGTATATTTAGCCTCTGTATTATGATTGTTTTCTTTTAAAGTATTATCCCAAAACTCATCAAAGTCTTTAGGCTCTTCGGATACACCTTTATATTTATAAAGTTCTTCCAAACTTAAATCAAAAAAAGCCATAATTAAAATCCTTATTAATTTTATAAATGATTGATTTTTAGTATAGTATAATTTCTTTTTTTTTCAATTATATTTTTAGTATATACATAAACAAATATAGTTTGCCAAATTTTTTAAATATGTGCCCGCTTTTTTGTGCCTATACTAACAGGCACATCTGGAAAAGTCTATATTTTAGGCTAAATTTAATCATTTTATTATCTAAATATAAAGCATAGTTAGTACAATTTAGGATTATTTTTACATTTTCACTTTCGGAAACTTTTGGGAAGGCTTGAAAAAGCTTAAGCTTAAAAATTTTAGTATATAATAAACAAATATAGTAAAAAAACATGTTAAACAAAAAATTATTTTTTATAGCATTATTTTTTATATTATATTTATAAATAAAGTGTAAAATTAATAAAAAAAATATAAAAAAATTAAAAATAGCTATATCAATTTTTTTTAAAAGATATATAGTATTTTACAAAAGGGACACCATAAAGAGTGTCCCTTTTTTTACTTTTAAAAAACTATGTGATAAAAAATAATATTTGTTAGGGTGTAAAAATGATAATCTTAATTTATTCTATGCCGTTTTTAATCTATTTATGTTCAAGTATATTCAGCACCGTTTTAGTTATTAATGCCTCAAAAATGGGAGCTGCTCCTTTTTTTATATCTATGCTTGGAGTCTCTTACGGTATGGGCATGATGATTACAGCTGGAATATTTTCTAAAATAAAAATACCAAAAAAATACTATACCAATTTAATATATATAGAAGCTGTAATGCAAATGATAATATCTGCTTTATGTCTTATATTTATGCCTATGGAAATGTCTGTTTTTTATTCATTTTTGTACGGCTGCAGTACTACAATATTTTTTGTATGTTTTCAGTCATCGCTTGATATAGTTTCAAAAGATCTGCCTATAAGATTAAGCGGAGCATTATTTATCTTTTCTTGGTCTTTAGGCTTTGCTGTCGGACCTTCTATTACTGGACTTATATATGATATAAATTATAAAATAGGTTTTTATATAGTTATCGCTATGAGTTTTATTATATTTATTTTATTTTATTTATCCAGACATATAAGATTTAAAGCAAACAGAATAAAAAAATTCGGCGAGCCATTTATGAGAGCACCAAGATACAAGGTATATATAGGCTGGCTTATAATATTTGTAGGTGCTTTGGTGCTTCATACTTTAAGATTTATGTTTCTTGATTATGGCATCAAAGAGGCTGGACTTTCTGAAGCTAAAGCTGCAACACTTGTAGGAAGTTTATCGGCTTTTATGGCTGTCGGTACTTTAGCAGGATCTTTTTATTTAAGATTTTTAGAGAAAAAGAGAGTATTTACAATAGTAGGGCTTCTCACTCCTATAGCTCTAACATTAATATTAATAAGCAAAAATTTTTATGTATTTATAATAGCATTTATGTTTTTAGGACTTGTAAGCGGATTTGGATACTTTTTCGGGCTTTACTATGCTTTGGCCGACCAAGAAAACTCAGCTTCAAATGTTGCTGTAAATGAGGCATTAACAGGTGTTGCTGCTTTATTTATACCATTTAGTGTAGGCTATTTAGCCTCTCACTATTCCTACTTTGCAGGTTTTTTATTTATGATGATAGTATCTTTAATATGCTATATTATAGCAATAGTAATAATGCATAAGAAAAGACTATCTTCTAAAGAAAAATTAAATAATAATGAAAAAATAGAAAACATAATAATAGAACAATCAAATATGCAGTGAATATTCTCTGCTTAAAAACAATTATAGGTTAAATAAAATGATTATTTTAGTTTATTCAATGCCTTTTCTAATTTACTTATGCTCAAGCATATTCAGTACTGTTTTGGTTATCAATGCTTCCAAAGCAATGGCAACCCCGTTTTTTATATCATTAATAGGTGTTTCATATGGTACTGGTATGATGATAAGTGCAAGTATATTCTCTAAGTTTAAAATACCAAAGAGAATATATCCTAAAATATTGTATGCAGAAGCATGCTCTCAAATAATAATATCCGTATTATGTTTGATATATTTAAAAAATGAGATGGTGCTTTTATATTCATTTTTATTTGGAGCTAATGTAACAGCATTTTTTGTATGCTTTCAGTCTTTGCTTGATTCTGTTTCCAAAGATTTGCCTATAAGAATAAGCAGCGGGCTTTTTATATTCTCTTGGACTTTGGGGCTTGCCGTAGGACCTATTGTTACTGGATTTATATATAAACTCAATCCTAATATAGGTTTTATGATTGTTATAGCTATGAGTATTTTAATATTTACTTTTTTCTATATGTCGAGGCATTTGCATTTGAAGGCTAATCGTCATAAATGGGAAGAGCCTTTTATGAGAGCCCCAAGATACAAGGTATATATAGGCTGGCTTATAATATTTGTAGGTGCGGCTGTACTTCATACTTTAAGATTTATGTTTCTTGATTATGGCATCAAAGAGGCTGGACTTTCAGAATCTAAGGCTGCGATGCTTGTAGGAAGTTTATCGGCTTTTATGGCTATAGGGGCATTATTTTCTGCATTTTATTTGAGATTTTTAGAAAAGAAAAGAGTATTTACTGTGGTAGGATTATTAACACCTGCGGCTCTTACATTAATACTTATTACTAAAAATTTTTGGATATTTTTAATAGCATTTGTATTTTTAGGTTTTGTAAGCGGATTCGGATATTTCTTCGGGCTTTACTATGCTTTGGCAGACCAAGAAAACGCTACTGCAAATGTTGCTGTTAATGAGGCTCTTACTGGAATAGCTGCTTTAATAATACCTTTTGCTGTTGGGTATTTAGCTTCTAATTTCTCATATTTCATAGCATTTTTATTTATGATGATAGTATCTTTAATATGCTATTCTATTGCTATATATATAATGTGGCAGAAAAAAAGAACTGCACTTCTTAAAGAGAAGTTTAAAAAACTTATAGAAGAAGCAGATAAACAGTATGATAAATAAAAGTTAAACTATAATTTAAAATACACTAGTTCTTTTTGAATATTATCCGTTCCATTAGCAATATCTCTTCCTAGTTCAGAACTATGACTTGCCAAATTGGAATTTTCCTGAGTGATATTATTAAGTTCATTCATAGAGCTTCCTATTTGTTTAACACTGTCTTCCTCCTCATTAACAGAAGAAGAAATATTAACTAATATTTCAAGAACATCCTTTGTAGATTTTTCTATTTCTGATAATATATCTAATGAATTTTTTGCCGAACTATTTCCAACATCTATTTTTGATACAGTAGTTTCTATAATACTAGTAATATTAACAGCAGCCTCATTAACATTCTGTGCTAAAGTTCTAATCTCAGAAGCTACAACGGCAAAGCCTTTACCCTGATCTCCGGCACGTGCTGCCTCAACTGCTGCATTCAAAGCTAATATATTAGTTTGAAAAGCTACATTTTGTATTACTTTACTAATACTTGATATCTCTTTGCTAGATTCATATATCTCATTCATATTATTAGTAATTTCATTTACAGACTGAACTCCTTTATTTGCAGACTGTGTTACCTCATAACTCATATCTTTAGCTAACTGACAGTTTTTGGCTGTAGATGATATTGCTGAAAATAAACTTTCAACAGAAGATGATATTTCTTCTACAACTGCTGCTTCCGATGATGTTCTGTTAGATAAATTATCTATTCCAGAGGCTATTTCATTTGAAGCATTGCTTATTGCCTGTATATTCATTTTTAATTGAGAAACCAAATTATTTATAGCAAACTGCATATCATTAATAGAATTATTAAGATGTCCTGCCATACCATTTTTAGCAAGTTCATTTTCTTCAAATTTATTATTAAAATTTCCGTCTTTCATAGAAGTTATAGTATTAATAGCATTATTTAAATTTCTTGATAGAGGTATGGCTATTTTAGAAACAAGTAAAAACTCCAATAATATTAATATAATAACAACAACTAAAAATGAAAGCATAAGTTTATTAAAGTTATTATAAAAATCAGAAGCACTGTCTTTAAATACTAAAAAAAATGGAGCATTATTAATTCTTTTTATGAAAAACCATTCATCTTTAACAATATCAATTTTTTCATCAATATTTGAAAAATTATCCTTATACTCTGCAAATATAGGATCATTAAATAAAGTATTATCTTTATTTAAAATATAATCCTTATTGTCATGTGTAATAAATGTACCGTCCAAATAAACTAAATGAAAATTACAATCAAAATATCTTTTTCCTTTTACTATAAAATCTTCCATATTATCAAAATCTATTCCTACAACTCCCATTAAATGTGAATTAGTATAAATAGCTTTGCTGAAAGTAATTGCTATTTTTCCTGATGCTGCATCCAAGTAAGGTGCACTTATTACTATATCATTAGTATTTATTGCATCCTGATACCAGCCTCTTCCAACATGATCATATGTTCTAGGATGTACTACTAATGTATTAATAAATAATCCTCCGTCAGAATAAGAAATAGTTTCTCCAAAATATATACTTAAATAATTTTTATATGTTCTTTGTATATTTGTTATAAATCGTCCGAAAGATTCATAATCTGGGATTATTTCTAGATTTTTACTAATTAAAAGCATATCATCTTTTATAGCATTAATATAATCTTCTGCCACAATATCTATATTCATAGCTTTAGATTTAGTTTCTTCTAAAAATTGATTTTTGTATATTGGTTTATAGATAAAATAAATAATTGCTAAAACTAATACCAAAAAAATTATAAATGGTGCTAAAAATTTAATAATTAAATCATTTTTCATAAGACTATTTAACCTCTATACAATATATAGTATACTTTATATAATATATAATAGTCATTTATTATGCATAATTCAAGTGTAAAATATTTTTTATTAATTTTATGAAAAAAAATGATAATTTTATATTAATAATTAAGTATAATATTAGTTTGAGTTAAAAAAACAAAATTATATATTTTTATCCAAGGCATATAGTAGTAAATGATAATATTAATAATACTCATTTATTAAAGTTTAGTTAATAAATGAGTATTATATAAATAAAAAAAATTAAAGAGCTTCTATATTTCTAGTAGCTACTATGTCCGAACCAGCAGCATTATGAAGCACAATATCTCCAATATGAATAGGTGCCTGAACTTCTACAGTTTTTAAAGCCTCTAAACATTCATTAATTCTTGATTTGTCTATAGGCTCTTTAGTTTTTACTGGAAGCATTTTTAATTTACCGTTTTTTATTTTTACTATAGAAGTAACCATTCTCACAGGACGAACAACCTCATCTCTGGCATAAGTGTCTCCTCTTTTGCAGGTATTACCGCTTACGCTTGTAACTTGATTTCCATCCATATCCACAGACAAAGCACAGCCCATAGGGCAGCATATACAAGTTAATTCTTTTTTTTCCATAAAATTACTTCCTTTTATCTTTTAATAGTTTTTAGTTTATAATTATCTAATTAAATAAAGGCAGCTCAGCCATCATATTTTTCATAAGTATTTCTACCCTTGGCATATGCTCGGCTATAGTAAGACCTGCCAATTCTTTTTCTCCTGCTATATCATTTATAACCCTAACAGCCTCATTAATTTTCATTCCATTTGGAGAAACACCGACAGCCGCTATTATTTCATTAGGATCAAGAACATCTAAATCAAAATGTATGAATACTTTACTAGCCTTGCATTCTTTAAGCCATTTTATTATACATTCGCTTGACTTAGAAATCTCTTCAGGAGCAAAATGCTTTATGCCATACTCTTTTTGACGAATCCTTATCTCCTCTCTTTCCCAGTCTCTAAGTCCTAAAAATAAAATATTCTCTGATGAAATTTTACTTGGAAGATTATTTATAGCATCTATTTTACCCATGCAGGCACTTACAGCCATAGCATGATATCCTGCATAAGTATTGTCTTCAGGTAAAGTTATATCAGGGTGAGCGTCTATCCATATCAAAGCTATATCATTATTATATTTTTTGTTTAAATATGTAAAAGGAGCAGCACTTACAGAACATTCTCCTCCAAAAACTATTATTTTATCAGGATTATTTTTATTTAGTATATCTAAGGCACTATTAGTTTGTTTTACTATATAATCATAATCCATAATACCATTTTTTACTTCTCTTTTTTCTATATTAAGAGAAACAGGAACTTCTATAGTTTTATGAGTATTATTTTCTGGTGCTAATATACTTAAAAGTTTAGCTCCTAAATAATAGCCTCTTGAAGAATCTTCAGGTTTTAACTCCTTTATCCAATGCGATATTATACCGCCCTGCCACTGCGGATAAACTAACCTTAAAGTTTGAGACATAAATATAAACTCCAAATTATATTATATTAATTATCTTCTATCTTAAACTCAATATTTTTAAGACCTTCTTTTGAAAGCATAGCCTTATCTAATTTTACACTCTCCATTTCACCGGGAGCAAATATCAAATGCTTTTTATGTATCACTCTCTCGCCGTCAAAATATACATTTAAGAATTTGTTTTGAAATATAGCACTTACTCTAAACCTTACCATCACATGATCATCTACATTGTGAGCATTAATCATAGAAGGCACAGTATATCTCACACCATTAGAGCCTTTTAATGAAATAGAGTTTGTATTATCTCTTCTTTTGTTTTTAAGTACATACTCAGCAGCACTTTTTCCGGCAGTTTCAGCCTCTTCAGAAACAAAATCTACCAAGTCATGAACATGAAGAACATTACCGCAAGAGAATACTCCGTCAATATTAGTCTCCAAACTTTCATTAACTATAGCACCAGAGGTTATAGGGTTAATCTCAACGCCAATCTCTTTTGAAAGCTCATTTTCTGGTATAAGCCCAACAGATAAAAGCAAAGTATCGCATGAATAATATTCTTCAGTGCCTTTAATAGGCTTCATATTCTCATCAACTTTAGCTATTGTAACGCCTTCAAGTCTGTCTTTACCTTTTATGTCGATAACTGTATGACTTAATTTAAGAGGTATATTAAAATCGTCCAAACACTGAACTATATTTCTTTTAAGCCCTCCGGAAAATGGAAGTATCTCGGCAACAACCTTAACTTTAGCTCCCTCAAAAGTCATTCTCCTAGCCATAATAAGTCCAATATCTCCAGAGCCAAGTATAACAACTTCCTTGCCCGGCATATATCCTTCTATATTTACTAAATGCTGAGCAGCACCTGCAGAAAATATCCCGGCAGGTCTGAAACCCGGTATATTCAAAGCCCCTCTTGAACGCTCACGGCAGCCCATAGCAAGTATCACAGCTTTAGAGCTAATCTGCACCAAGCCTTCTTCTTTATTGATATAAGTAATTATTTTTTCTTTACTATCATTAAGCACAATATCAAGCACCATAGTATTGAGTTTATAATTAATATTTAAATCATAAACTTTTTCTATAAATCTGTAAGCATATTCAGGACCAGTAAGCTCTTCACCGAATCTATGAAGCCCAAAACCATTATGTATGCATTGATTGAGTATGCCTCCAAGCACCTCATCGCGTTCCAACATAAGCAAATTATCTATGCCGTTTTCTTTAGCAGAAACAGCAGCAGCAAGCCCAGCAGGACCTCCGCCTATAATAACAACATCATAAGACTGCATTTTTACTCCTTAAATACTAATAATCTCTAAATCAAAAAGTTTCCTTATCATAACCAATAACTATTTCAGAGCCTTTGCCGCATTTAGTAATAGTTAGAGGAGAAACATTAAGTTCTCTCGCTAATATCTCTATTATCTTAGGAGAACAAAAACCGCCCTGACATCTTCCAAGCCCGGCACGCACTCTTCTTTTTACTCCGTCAATAGATTTAGCTCCTATAGGACTTTTTATAGCTTCTACAATCTCACCCTCAGTTACCTTTTCACATCTGCAGATTATATGTCCGTATAAAGGATTTTCTTTTATGAGTTTATTTTTCTCTTCATTAGAAAGTTTATTAAAATGAGTTATTCCCTTTCTTTTTTCTATAAAGTTTTCTTTTTTCTCGAAGTTTCCTTTCTTGCTTACAATATCGGCAACCATTACACCAATAGCAGGAGAAGAAACAAGACCAGGGGATTCTATACCAGCACAGTCGAAAAATCCTTCGCAGTCTTCAAGCTCTTTTATGATAAACTCATGATTATCTTCATGAGGACGAAGCCCGCAGAATGAAGTTATAACCTTATTATACGGTATATTTTTTACTGTGAGTTTTGACTTTTCTATAATCTGAGCAAGTCCTTCAGCTGTGGTATTTAAGCCCTCTTTATCTTCTATATCAATAGCTGTGGGTCCAAGCATTATATTGCCATGAGCTGTGGGCGTAACTAATATACCTTTACCCAATTTTGTAGGAAGAGCAAATATTGTAGAAGTTACTAAATTATCAACTTCTTTGTCAAGCAATATATAGTCGCCTCTTCTTGGAGTAATATGTATTTTGTTTTTGCTCATCATATTATGAAACTTATCAGCATAAACTCCAGCTGCATTAACAATATATTTAGCTTTTATAGGTCCGTTATTAGTTTCTGCTTCAAAAGTACCGTCATCAAGTTTTTTGATATTTATAACTTCAGTATAAAATTTAAATTCAACTCCATTAGCATAAGCATTTTCAGCATAAGCAATATTTAAAATGAATGGATCTACTATACCGCCAGTAGGAGCATACAAAGCACCGCATACATTATCGTTTAGATTAGGCTCTTTTTTATGAACTTCTTCTTTATTTAATATTTGAAGTCCTTCAACTCCGTTTTTTATTCCTCTGTCATATATAGTTTTAAGATTAGGCATGTCCTCTTCATTAGTACATACTACAAGTGAACCATTCTGTTTAAAAGGCACATCAAGGTCTTCTGCTATTTTCGGCATCATCTTATTGCCAAGAACATTTAACTTTGCCATAAGTGAACCATTTGCCGCATCAAACCCTGCATGCACTATTCCGCTGTTGGATTTTGAAGTGCCTGAGCAAACATCTTCTCCTCTTTCTACAACGCATATACTAGCTTTATACCTAGAAAGTTCGCGTGCTGAAGAAGTACCAGACACACCAGCACCAATAATTAATATATCATACATTATATATCCCTCGTAAATTATATTAGATGTTATTAATTGAAATAAATAATTAAGAACTAAATGCATATTAATATTCAATTATTAGAAATGAATATTAATATGCAAATAATGACAATAAGAAATTATAAAGCCCAGCCTCTTGATCTCTCAACAGCTTTTTTCCAGCCCATATATTTTTTATTTCTCTCTTCTTCAGAAATTGAAGGAGTAAACTCTCTTTCTAATTTCCATCTATTTGCTATCTCATCTTTATCCTTCCAGAATCCCACAGCAAGCCCTGCCAAATAAGCAGCACCCAAAGCAGTAGTTTCTGTTATTTGAGGACGAAGAACTTTTGTATTAATAATGTCAGCTTGGAACTGCATTAAGAAATTATCACGGCAGGCTCCTCCGTCTACTTTTAATGAAGCTAATTTAACACCGCTGTCTGCAACCATAGCATCAATAACATCTTTACTTTGATAAGCTATAGCCTCTTCTGCTGCTCTTATTATATGACTTCTATTAACTCCTCTTGTAATACCTACTAAACAGCCTCTAGCATACATATCCCAATAAGGAGCACCAAGCCCAACAAAGGCAGGCACTAAATAAACTCCGTTAGTATCTTTTACTTTTGTAGCGAAATATTCTGTATCTTTTGCATCATGAAGAAGTCTTAATTCATCACGTACCCACTGTATAACAGCACCAGCTATAAATACAGAACCTTCCAAAGCATATTCTATTTTTCCGTTATATCCTATTCCTATAGTAGTAATAAGTCCGTTCTTACTTAATATAAAATTCTCTCCAACATTCATAAGAATGAAACTTCCAGTACCATAAGTATTTTTTGTATCGCCCTTATTAAATCCAGCCTGACCGAATAATGCAGACTGCTGGTCTCCTGCTATTCCAGATATAGGTACTTCTTTACCATTAATATTAGCGTATCCGTAAACACATGAAGAATCTTTTACCTCTGGAAGCATACTCATAGGTATGTCTAATTCTCTTAAAATGTTTTCGTCCCATTTAAGTTCTTTAATATTATAAATCATAGTCCTTGATGCATTAGTATAGTCAGTAACATGAACTTTACCTCCTGTAAGTTTCCATACAAGCCAAGTATCTATTGTACCGAAAAGTAAATCGCCTTTATTGGCTTTTTCTCTAGCCCCCGGAACATTATCAAGTATCCATTTTATTTTAGTACCAGAGAAATAAGCATCAACTACCAAACCAGTATTTTCTCTTATATATGTATCAAGTCCTTTTTTCTTTAATTCATCACAAATAGGAGCAGTTCTCCTACATTGCCACACTATTGCATTATAAATAGGCTCTCCAGTATTTTTATCCCATACAACAGTAGTTTCTCTTTGATTTGTAATACCAATAGCAGCTATCTCTTCAGGCTTAACTCCTGCTATCTGTATAGCTTCCTGCAAAACTCCGAACTGAGTAGCCCAAATTTCTGCAGCATTATGTTCAACCCAGCCTTCATGAGGATAAATCTGTGTAAACTCCTTTTGAGCCACTGAAACCATATTCTGATCATAATCAAATACTATAGCTCTGCTGCTGGTTGTTCCTTGATCTATTGCAACTACATATTTTGACATAATTTAAAACTCCTTTAATTTTTATTTTTTTATACCTCAATTTATTTTTTATAGTTATTACTTTTATTTGTTTTATGGCTTTATAGCTTCATTATTTTTTAGCAAATATTTTTCCTATAGTAAAGTCATAAATAACAGCTCCTAAAACTCCGCCTACTATAGGTCCTACAACTGGAACTATCCATACATTAGTGCCGTCTGTAAGTCCGTTATTTTTAAATCCTGCTGCAACAGCAAAAAGTCTAGGTGCTAAATCACGTGCTGGATTAATAGCATAACCATGCATAAATCCAAATGAAGTACCTATTGCAACTATTATAAGACCAACTATTATAGGTCCTAAATTAGCACCTGCAGGAGTATTATTAGCATCTCCTGTAGCAAGAATTAAAAATACCAAAAGAAATGTACCTACTACTTGATCTATAAATCCAGGCCAAAATCCTGGTACGGCTGGGAAAGTTGTAAATACTCCGGCTGTAGTTTCAAGATTAGGGGCAACTTCTATCCACTTTCCATAATAAACAGCAAATACTATAGCAGCCCCAATAAAGAAGCCTATCATCTGAGCTACAATATAATACCAAACTTTAGACCATTGAAAACGTCCTGTAGTAGCTAATGCCAAAGTAACAGCAGGATTAAGATGAGCCCCGCTTATCTTTCCAGAAGCATATATACCAAAAGTTACAGCTAGCCCCCAAGCTATATGTATATTAATAGCTGTACCGTTATTACCTATAAGTACAGAAGCAACTACTCCGCAGCCAAATAAAGCTATCATCATAGAACCTATTATCTCTGCTAAAAACTCTGATTTCTTACTATACATTATTACCCCCATAAATTAATTATTTTTTTAATATAATGTTTTTTTATTTTTTTATTTATTTTATTTATTGAAGTTTTTATACTAATTTACTCCTCCAACTCTATATTGCTCACATACTGGACATCTTTTTGGAGCAATGGCATCATTATGCACATATCCGCATTTGCTGCATTGCCATTTGTTTATGCTTTCAACATTTTCTCCTAAATATTTTTCAAACATCTTTTTATGACCTTCTTCTATTTTTCCCACATGCTCAAAAAGTATAGCTATATCATTAAATCCTTCTTCTCTTGCAGTTTCAGCAAATTTTAAATACATATCTTCAGATTCATAAGTCTCCCCTGCTATAGCGTCTTTTAAATTCTCATCTTTTGATAGTATACCATGATAGCGTTCAAACCATAACTTACCATGCTCCTGCTCATTTCTGGAGGCTTTCTCATAGGCTAATGCCAAATTTTCCATACCCTCTTCCCTAGCTTTTTCGGCATAGTACATGTATTTGCACCTTGCCATTGCTTCTCCTATAAAAGCAGTCTTTAAGTTTTCAGCTGTTTTTGATTTTTTTAAATCCATTATTACCTCCAATCTTTTAATTATTTGTTCTATATTTAACTAGTATAGAAATTTTATTAATGAAATATATATAAATGCTCAAAAAAAGGTTATTTTTTAATATTTTTAAGCTAAAAAATAATTGAAATATAATAAAATTTATTTGATTTATATAAATTATACATATACCATGTTACGGTATAATTTATATTGTTTTTAATGTGAATTATCCTAACTTTAATAAATAATTAATATACTAGAGAATATACCTATACCATGTAGTTGTATATTAATAGAAAAAACTAAAAAGTTATTTAATACATTTTATACATTATTTTGCAAAAAATAATAATGTATTAAAATAGTATTTGATTATTATTTTATTTCTTCTTTTTTATATACAACATAAATATTATTACTAAATATCATTGGCATATTCATATTTGAATAACTTTTTGTATTATTCACATAATATATAATATTTGAATTTTCTGTTTCATTCCAATAACCTGTTTTATTAAAAGCTGCTCCCATATCTAAAAACCAATCTTTATTCTCATTAAAATTTACAAATTCCAAACTAAACCCTTCTCCATCAGCATCTTTAGATATAGCATTAACAACATCAATATAATATTCCCATTTATAAGGTTCTTTATAATATTTAGTATAGATAATATTATTTACACTCATATTAAAAGTATTAAGTATAAAAAATATAATTATAAAATTAAAAATAGTATAATAAATACATAATAGGGGCAAAAGATAAACCAAAAGCTCCATATTGATAGCGGAAAAGTCCTGGTATACCATTAGCCAAATTGGTAAATATTACCGTTACAGGCAGATATAATATAAATAATAAAAATGCCTCTCTTACTATAATATAACTCTTACTATTATCAGAATTATATACATTAATAAATTTATATTCCTTATTAGAAAAATATTTAATAGATGTAAATATAAATGAAAATGCTGCAAATATAATAGATAATATTAACATTGTAATAGCAAAATACATCAATGGATTTTTTATATAAAATTCAATTATACGTGATAGGTTATTTCCGCCATACACTGTTGAAAATTCATTTGTAGGAAACATAAAAAGAGAATGTACCTGCGGATATATTATAGTTTTATTTATATTTCCTGAAGCCTTGCCTAACATTTTATGAAGATTATCAAAATTATTTCTTATTTCATAAACTAAATATGGTAAATATGTTAAAAATGATAAAAACACACCTATCGCAAGAGGAATTATATTTTTCAAAGTTTTTTTATATCTTATAATCAAATATACAATAACTGTTGGAACAATACCATAATAAACAGCAAAATGTGCTTGTCCCATTAATGCCAAGATGGGAATATAAGCATAGCGGGTAAAAAAGAATTATCTGATGAAGTATATTCACAAAACATCATGAAAAATAAAAAAGAAAATGAAAGAGTAATACACGGATTATAAAATATCATATTTCTACTAATATAATATATATTCATTAGCACTAAAGAAGATATAACGGCAAATATTTTTAGAGAAAATCTTTTAAATACCCAATATAAAAATAATAAAACAGGTATTAGCATAGATATAAGATTATATATGCGAGCTATAAATAAATTACCATTAGCAAGCTTATAACAGATAAGAAAGTGAATATAAAAAAATCCGCCTGGTACTCTAGGTTCACTATTATCAAATAATGAACCCATTTCAAAACGGGCTCCTAAATGCGGAAATTCATCATTTTCATAATGTATTTTCATATCATAAAAATGAGAGGAAAAATCTCTATAATATTCCTGACCATCTCTAGGAAATGAATATATTCTCAAAACTACAGAAAATATTATAACAAATATAATTAAAACATATACCAAATACCTACTATAACTTTTTAACATAAAACCTCACTATAGTATTATTGATTATTTTTATTATAAAGCATAACTACGCAGAAAAAAGCAAGAACCGATAATACAGCACCTCCAAAACCTACAAACCTTACCCCGAAATTATCAAATATACTGCTTCCAACAAAGGACCCCAAAGCTATACCAAAATTAAATGAAAACGAGTTATTTGATGAAGCCAATGTAATACATGAAGGATAATCCTTTTCTGTAAAATCAAGTATATTAAGCTGTACAGGTGAGTTCATCAAATACATTAAAAAACCTATAATAAGTATTACAATAGCTGCACTTATATAATTAAGCAAAGCAAAAGGAAGAACTATCATGCATAAAAACTGCATTATAAAAATAAATCTTAATCTATAAACTCCGTTATGCTCTGCTAGTTTACCAGAAAGCAAATTACTGAAAAGAACAGCAACGCCAAAAACAAGCAATGCCGCACTTATATATTTATTTGGTATATGAACATAATCAAGAAAAATAGGCTTTAAATAAGTGTATAGTACATATGAAGAAGCAGCTCCGAAAAGTATTGTAAAAGTGCTTAGTATAAATCTTATGTCTTTAAATAGTACAAATTGGGATAATAGTTTAACCTTATGACTTGCAGTATTTCTTGGAAGAGTTACAAACATTAAGATAGTCATAACGGCACTAAAAATAGAAATAAATATAAAAGAAGACCTCCAGCCGAAATTATAGCTTAAAGTTGTTCCTATAGGCACTCCGAAAATAGAAGCTATGCTAAATCCGGAGTATATCCAAGCTACTACCATAGGTCTTTTTTCTTTTGAGGATACATACGGGCTAAAAGATATAGAAACCGATATCAGAGAACCTGAAATTACAGCAATAAGCATTCTTAAAATAAGAAGAAATGTATAATTATACGCTAATGAACATAAAAAATTAAGAATGATAAATATTATACTTGCAAATATTATAAAATGAAATCTATTGAACTTACCTGCTATAGCAGCTGAAAAAGGAGTACATACAGAATAAGCCAAAGCAAACATAGAAACAAGTCCTCCTGCTTGAACTTCGGTAATATTAAAACTCTCTGCTATTTCAGTCAAAACACCTATGACTATAAACTCGCTCGTACCTAAGGCAAAACTTAAAAGCACCAATGCTATTATAGCCAATAATTTATTTTCTTCTTTTTTTACTTCGGATATACCACTTTCTAACACTGACATAATTTTTTCTCTAAAAAAATTACTATTAATAATATATTATGTTCAAAAAAATTCAATTAAGATATATAATTTTTTTTTAATAATTTTGAATATTTTTTATATTAATTTACAGAACGCTTCCAAAAAAAATACAGCTAAATATAAAAATTGTGAGCGTATAGCAAATTCGCCAAAGGCGGACAGCATCATTTCTATACATTTTTAGCGAACAATTTTTATTAGCAATAATAAAAATTATTAGTATAAAATATCATTAATATAATTATAAATTTCAGAAGCAAATACATTATGTCCGTTTTCGCTTAAATGAACTCCGTCAAAAAATATATCATAATAATGATTTTCTTTTAATATTTTATTCACAAATAAATTATAAACATCTATGCTTTTTATATTATTTGTTTTTGTATATTGATTGATAAAATTAACATACTCTTTTAGAATATTATCAAACTCTTCTATGTTATTTGACTCAAAAAAATCAAATGCTTCCTTAATAAAAGCAATCGGAGTAAATACTATTATATCAATATTATTTTCTAAAGATTTATTAACTATGCTTATTAAATTATTTTCTATTTTTTTTACATGTTTGCATGTAAATATATCATTCACTCCTCCCATCAAAATTACAGTATCAGCATTTACACAGTCTCTGTCAAAACGAGCAAGCATACCAGATATCATATCACCATTAATGCCTTTATTAATAAAAGTAAAGTCTTTGTTATTATTACTGAATTTATCATTTAATATTTCAGTCCACACCTTGTCTCTTGATACCATATATCCATAAGTGGTGCTGTCTCCTAAACAAACTATTTTTTTCATAGCATTATTTTCCTAAAATTTGTATAATATTTTATTATATAATAACAATATAAATATTTAAATAAAAAATTATTGTGGAGAATATATAACAATTTTAAAATCCTGAAAGATGTATTCACATTAAGCAACGGATATAAAATTCCATGCATAGGATTCAACTGCTGTAAATGCTGTAAAAGAAGCTCTAAAATTAGGATACAGGCATATTGATCAGCAGCAATTTACGGTAATGAAAAAAGTATTTGAAAAAGCAATCAAAGAAAGCGGTATTAATAGAGATGATCTTTTTATCACAAGAAAAGTGCGGAATAAATAAAGGGGATATAAAACAACATTAAAAGCATTTGAAAAAACTCTTAATGATTTGTGCCTGCTTTTCATAATATGGTGTTTGCAAAACAATACTCTTCCTTTGCCTAAATCTGTAACCCCATCACGTATAAAAGAAAATACCGACATATTCGATTTTGTAATAAGCGATGAAGATATGAAAAAAATAAACAGTATGCCTTATTTCGGAGGGTATGTACATCACCCAGATAAAGTAAATTTCTAAAATGGTTTTAATAGAAAAGTAAAGCTATAGATTTAAAGTCTGCAGCTTTTTAATTAATAATAGCCTCTTTAAATCTGAAATCAATTCTTTTTGTCTGATTGCCCTGATACTGTACAGTCTTTAATACAGCAGCCAAATCAACAAACTTTTCAGCTTTCACATACTTTTCTAATATCACCTGTACATGATATCCCCTAGGGTAAAGTATAAGATCATCTCCGTAAGCATTAATCTCAGATATTAAATTGTATATTTCATTGTGATTCTTTTTAAGCTCATAAATTACAGATGCTAAATACTTGGCGTACTCATCTTCTATTTTATCACTGTTTTGAGTAATGCTTAAACCAGTGATATAAGGAACATCATAATTATAAATATTTCCGTTTTTTATAATATATCCGTCATCTGTTATCTCATATATTCCTCTGCTTGATTCAAGTAAAAATAAAGTGTCTCTTTCATCTACATTGATAATAAGCAAATCCGGAAATGAGGTCTTTATATTTTCTACTTTAATTCTTACATTTTTTTCTATATCAGAAGTTATATCTTTTTTTGGTATATTGAATAGACTTGTATTATTGTATTTTGATAATTCAGCCTCTTCCATTATATCCATAGCATTTAATCTTTTTAATCCCCTTATCTCTACACGAAGAATTCTAGCCTTATTTACAATAAGAACTAAGGCTAATATTATAATGATAAGTACAAAAATAGCTATTATTCTTTTTATTAAACTTTTCTGCTTATCGGTAAGCTTATTTTTTTTTAACTTTCTTTTAAGTCTGCTTTCTTTAGTATCTTTCATTATAATATTATTTTGTTTTAATAATTAATTAACTGAACAGCCTGCTCCAAAATCTTTTTCCGGCTTCATAAGAGAAAGGGTCTCTCCATTATCAGCCAAAAGAAGCATACCATGAGAAGTAACCCCTCTAAACTTTTTAGGCTTTAAATTTGCCAAATAAAGAACTGTTTTACCAACCATATCTTCAGGCTTATAATACTCTGCTATAGAAGATACAACTACTCTCTGCTCGCCTCCTCCAATATCAAGCACAAATTTTAAAAGCTTATCAGCATTTTCAACCTTTTCTGCAACTAATATTTTAGCTGTAAGAAGTTCAAGTTTTTCAAAATCTTCTTTTTCTATATTAGCTTTATGTTTATCTTCTTTAGGAGGATTAATTTGTTTTTTATTATCTTCCATACTTACCCCTATTTCTTTTTCTATGTCGTATCTATTAAATAAAGGCTCTCCCTTTTCTATTTTTGTTCCAGCTTTTAAAGAACCCCATTTCTTAGCACTTTCCAAAGAAACACTATCTCCTAATCCTAATCTGTTAAATACTTTTTTAGGAGTTTCTACAAAGAATATCTGTAAATAAGCCGTTACTATATAGTATACTTGGAAAGATATATACATTACATTAGCTAAATGATCTTTTTTAGCTTCATCTTTAGCCAAATTCCAAGGAGCACTCTCTTCTACATATTTGTTGGTCATTCTTATAACCTCCCAAATATATGACAATGCCTCATGAAATTTAAAACTATCTAATGCGGACTCCACATTGGCATCAAGTGTAAGAACCATTTTTTTAAGCTCTTTTTCTCTATCTCCAAATACACTCTCAGCCTCATCTGGAAGCACCCCATTAAAATATTTTCCAAGCATAGTAGTTATTCTATGCCATAAATTACCATAATCATTAGCTAAATCGCTATTTATTCTCTTTAAGAAAAGCTCCTGAGAATAATATCCGTCAGAACCGAAATTAATCTCTCTCATAAGAAAATATCTTAAAGCATCAACGCCGTATTTATCTATTAAAGTATTAGGATCAACAACATTTCCCCTGCTTTTACTCATTTTCTTTCCGTCATCAAAAAGCACCCAGCCATGACCAAATACTTTTTTAGGAAGCGGTATATCAAGCATTTTAAGCATTATAGGCCATATAACAGCATGGAAACGCACTATTTCCTTTCCTACAAAATGCACATCACAAGACCAATATTTTTTATATAAATCATCTTCTCCGTCTTCCGGATATCCTAAAGCAGTAATATAATTTGATAAAGCATCAATCCATACATATATACTATGCTCACTGTCAACAGGACAAGGTATTCCCCACTGAAGCCCTTTTCTTGTAACAGCCAAATCCTCTAATCCGGGAAGTAAAAAGTTTTTAAGCATTTCATTTTGTCTTTCTTTAGGCTCTAAAAACTCGGGGTGATCTTTATAATAATCTATTAACCATTGTCCATATTCTGAAAGTTTAAGATAGTAGCATTCTTCTTCTTTATACTCTAATTCTTTTTCGCAGTCCGGACAATAGAACTTACCATCATCTTTTTTTACTACCTGACTTTCTGTAAAAAATGCCTCATCGCTTACACAATAAAGCCCCTTATAAGCCCCTTTATAAATATATCCCTTATCATAAAGTATTTTAAATATTTTCTGAACTCTTCTTTCATGATAATCATCAGTAGTTCTTATATAATGACTGTAATCAATATGAAGTCTTTTCCATAACTCTTTGGTGGCATTAACAATATTATCAACATAAGCTTTAGGAGTAGTATCTGCTGCTTCAGCTTTTCTTGCAATTTTTTCACCATGTTCATCAGTACCTGTTAAAAAATAAACATCATATCCCATTATTTTTTTATATCTAGCCATAGTATCTGCTGCTATAGTACAGTAGCAATGACCGATATGCAAATAATCTGAAGGATAGTATATAGGAGTTGTAATATAAAACTTTTTATCTGTCATCTGTATGCCTCCATTTTAAGTTATAAAAACAAATCAATTATACTAAAATTAATGTTTTTTGTAAAGATAAAAAATTAATATAGTACTTCATTATTTATATTACCCAAATATTATTTTTTACAATATATCAAATAAATATTAATACATATTTACAAAATACATTGTATATAAATTTTTTGTAAACAAATAGGAATATTTTATTACATTAACTAGCATTTTTTAGAATATAAAATACTAGTTAATATTACAAAATATCAATTAATATAGTTTTTATTTTAACAACAGGAAACATGAAAAAATATATTAGTTTATACATTACATAATTTTTATTTTGAAGGAGCAAAAATTTTTATGAAGAGGAGACATTCTATAAGATTTAAAATGCCGCTTATGATAAGTATAATAACTACTATATTTTTAATTATCACTATCACAATACTGTCATATAAATCATTCAATACAGTAAGCAAATCTACTTTTTCTGGTTTTGAAAACACATTAGAAGGATACAAGTCTATGCTTGACTCTTGGTTTTCAGAAAATAAAACACTTATAAAAACTTATGCTATAACACCTGCTATAATAAGCTATTTATCTGGAAATACAAATGAAAATTATCAATTGGCAAAAACACTTAATAACTTTGAATCAATCAATAAATTTTCTTTAAATATAGGAGTAACAGATACAAATGGTACTATATTGGACAATGCTAAAAAGGCTGAAATAGGAAATAATATACAGGATTTAAGACCAGGCATATGGGATAATTTTGTACAAAGCGGATATGACACTGCATACGGAACAAAAATAATAAAATCGAGTGCAGACGGTAAATTATCATTAGCATTGATAGCAGGCGTAAGAGATATTAATAATAAATTGATAGGCACTATTTACATGATAATTAATTGGGAAGAGGTTGTAAACAGCTTAAAAAAATTAAAACTTGATGAGACTGGAAGATTATTTGCATTAGATGATGATGGAATTATAGTAGCTGATACATATGATTATATAAATGAAAAAGCAGGATCATATTTTGATTTGATGAAAAATGAGAAAAGTCAAAAAGGGATAATAAAATATAAATTAAATAATAAATCAAGAACTGCTGTATACACTAAAATGAATGAACTTCCTTGGACTTTAAATATGGCTATGGATAATAATATAATATATAAAGAAAATATTAATATGCTTAAAATAGCCTTATTAGTATGCATACTTTCTATAATATGTATAAATACTTTTGCACTTTTTTATATAAAGGCTACTATGTCTCCATTGGACAGTCTAATGAAGCAGGCACAAAAAATATCTGAAGGACATATAGAAATAAATAATTCAAAAAATACCAGAAAAGATAGAAAAGACGAATTTGGAAGGTTAGAATCGGCATTCAATATAATGAGCAGAAAACTTTCAGAAGTTATAAATGAGGTAAATGAAGCTGCAAAAGAAATTATACTTTCATCAGAAAATATGATGGAAAGCAGCAGCGAATTATCATCAAGAACTGAATCGCAGGCCTCTAGTTTGGAAGAAACTGCTGCTAGTATAGAAGAAATAGTATCAACTATACAGTCATCAACTGAAAATGCTGTAAGCGGAAAAGACATTATGAATGAATCAATAAACTATATAGGAGAGGCTGCCAATATTATAACACAGACATCTTCAAATATAGAAGAGGTTTATCAGTCAAGTGAAAAAATAAAAGATATAACTAAAATGATAGAAAACATAGCTTTCCAGACAAATATACTTGCTCTTAATGCCTCTGTAGAAGCAGCACGTGCCGGAGAACAGGGTAAAGGGTTTTCGGTTGTAGCAAGTGAGGTTAGAAATCTGGCACAAACCACTCAGTCATCAGTTAAAGATATAGCAAGCCTTATAGATAATACAGCCAAAAGAATAAATAATGCCGCACAAACTGCTAGAAAATCTCAGGAATTATTTGAAGAGCTTCAAAGTAAAGTTAAAGAAACTTCTAATTTAATGGAAAGCATATCAAATACGGCATTAGAACAGCAGTCTGGAGTAAATCAAATAAGCAATGCAGTCAATAGTATGGAAAGTCTTACCACACAAAATGCCGCTTTAGCTAATGAATCAAGCAGCATTTCAAAGAACTTACTAAGCAGAGCTAAAAAACTAGAGAAATGCATACTGTTTTTTAAATTTTAAGTTATTTTATAAAATATATAATAGGCATTTAATAACAAAAAACAATGGACATTATTTATTATAGTCCATTGTTTTTATTTTGTATATATCATTTTATAATTATTATATATTAATATAAGAACCCTCTTTGGCAAATGCAAGCTTAATATCTATTTCTTCTTTTTTTAAGAATGCAAGAAGTTTATTATATATAAGATCTATCTGAGCATCGGTTCTTTCCTGATTATGATGATGAAGTATCACATAAGGTACATTGGCATCAAGCCCCACCTGTATGGCATCATTCAAAGTAGAATGCCCCCATCCTACATGTCCGTTATAATATTCGCTTTTTGTATATTCGCCTTCTATAATAAGCACATTAGCTCCGCGTACAAAATCTATTAATCTGGCATGCAGCAAATCAGCATTATGATTATAATGTGAGAGCGAAGGGTGCTGTGCATGAAGTCGTCTTTTATAAGGTTCATGGTCTGTGAGATATACTACAGTTTTATTGCCTGAGGTTATTTTATATGAAAGGGTATGGCAAGGATGATTAACCCACATACTTTCTATAGTCATATTTCCGAAAATAATTTTCTTTCCTTCGTAAAAGGCTTCAAACTTTAAGTTGGCTGCAAATTGTTCTAAGTTTACAGGAAAATAATCTTTTGCAAGTATATTATTAATAGTGTCATACATCTCTGTAGAGGAATCTTTAGGACCGTATATTGTAAAGCTGTATTTATTTGAGAAAAAAGGTGCGAAGAAAGGTATTCCTATAATATGATCCCAATGGAAATGAGTTAAGAGTATAATACTTTCAGTTTTATCAGATTTTAAGGCATAATAGCTAGCATTTTTAAGTCCGCTTCCTGCATCTAATATTAAATAATTGCCGTCATCATCAATAACCTGAAGGCATGATGTATTACCGCCATATTCGCTGAAACTATTACCGGGGGTTGGTATAGAACCTCTGCTTCCAAGAAACCTTACTTTCACAATTTAGCCTTAAATTATTTTTTATACAATTATATCATAATACAATAATAAAAAAAAATCAATCTGCTTCTTATTTATTTATCATATTTTTTACTTATAGATAATTTTTATATAGTTGTATTATTATTATATAGAGTTTATAATAAATACCATTTACAACTATAATAAAAAAGGCTGATTAATTAATGAAAATAATATCTTGGAATGTAAACGGCATAAGAGCAGCATATAAAAAAGGCTTGGTTGATTTTATAAAAAAAGAAAATCCTGATATAATATGTCTTCAGGAAACTAAGGCTTTTGAAGAACAGCTGCCTGAAGATTTAAGAAATATAGAAGGATATGAACTTTTTATCAATCCTGCTGACCCTGAAGTAAAAAAAGGATACAGCGGAGTTGCTATATACACAAAATTAAAACCTAATAAGGTAATTAAAAATAAATTAGGAAGTAAATTTTCAGACAATGAAGGAAGAATATTATCATTAGAGTTTGATGATTTTACTATATTTAATGTATATTTCCCAAACGGCGGAAAATCTGAAGAACATTTCAATTATAAACTTTCTTTTTATGATGCTATCACAAAACATTTAACCAAATTAAAAAGCAAAACTAATGTTATATTATGCGGCGATATGAATATAGCACATGAAGCTATAGATTTGGCAAGACCTAAAGAAAATGAAAAAAGTATAGGTTTCTTACCAGAAGAGAGAGAAAAAATAACAGAGTTTTTAAATAAAGGATTTACTGATACATTTAGAATGTTTGTAAAAGAAGGCGGACATTACAGCTGGTGGGATATGAAAACTAGATCAAGAGAAAAAAATGTGGGCTGGAGAATAGATTATTTCTTTGTTAATAATGAAATAGCTCAGAATATAAAAAGAGCTGACATTATGACTGATGTTATGGGAAGCGATCACTGCCCTATACTTATAGAATGGGATAAATAAAAAACTGCTTGATTTTTTACCTTTTTATAATAATATATATTATAGTTTGCTTTTTCATTTTTTTATTTAAAGGAGTTATCATGGTTCGTACAATTATTGAAGATAAAACAGCCATAATTAATATAGAAAAAAATATTATCTCTGAAAATGTAGATATACTAGAAGAAAAATTAAATTATGTAAAAAATGCAGGAGCTTTAAACTTTATATTTGATTTTCACAATATAGAATATATGTGCTCTTCTGCCTTAGGACTCATAGCCTCTGCCTTGAGAGTATCAGGTGAAAACGGCGGCAGTGTTTATTTCTGTTCTTTAAGTAAAAAATTAAAAGCATTATTTGAATCTACTAAATTTTTAACTATAGTAAATACTGCTAATAATGTAGATGAAGCACTTAACAATATTAAATAATTTTTTTATAGGAAGTTTATGCTGGCAGAAATTGTAAGATTTTTATATGTAGTATGTATGCAGGCTTTGAGACTGTATTCTTTTATATGGTTTGTATGGATTATATTAAGCTGGCTTCAGGCTTTCGGAGCTATGCATTTGGACTATTATAACCCTATAGTAAACTTTTTTTATAAAATAACAGACGGAGTTATAGATAAGATTTTTGGCGGAAGAAGACTTATTGTAGGAGTACTTGATTTATCTCCTTTAATATTTCTTTTAGTTCTTCAAATAGCAGCTCCTATCATACTGAAAATAATATTTCAGTTTTTACTAAGCCTTGCTGTTAGGATATAGTTATGAGTTCATTAGATGATATAAGTAAGTATATTGATGACGGCGATTATAAAAAGGCTATAGAAGAGCTTGACATTCTTATATCTAAAGAACCATATAATGCCAAAGCATTTTATATGAGAGGCAAATATGCATTTATAGAACTTCAGCAGGAAGAGTTTGACAATACTAAATATGATGCAAGAAGGGCATTAATATATTCTACAATAGAATATGACTTAAATAAATCTATAGATATTGACCCTAATATAGCAGATGCATATAGAGGTCTTATGTATTTAAATAGGGATTTAAAAAATATAGACAAAGAAAGGGAATATGCTCAAATACTTTTCGATAAAGATAATACTGCATATGATGCTCTTTTAATACTTGCAAGCAGCTATCTTAATAATGGAGAAAATGAAGCTGACTTTCATCAGGCTATAGGATATTATGATGACTTTATAAAAAATGCTGAAGACAACAGAATAGCAAGATTTGAAAGAGGACTTTGCTACTACAATCTTAATATTCTTCCAAAAGCAGATATTGAAGCTAATAAACTTATTTATGATTTTCCTTTTTATGATGATGCATATTTTCTTAAAGGAATTATACTAGCGAAAAACGGCATAAACTCAGAGTTTTATGATGATGCTGTGTTCTTTTTTGACAGAGCAATAGAACTCAACAGCCTAAACTTCAATGCCATATATGAAAGAGGGGAATGGTATTTTAATAAAGGCAATTACAGAAAGGCCATAGAAAATTATAATGAACTTCTAAAATATAATAATAAATACAGATTAAATGCTTTACTTGGTAAGATTCAGGCACTTCATGATCTTATTATAGAAAATGAAGATAAGTTCTATCCAGACAGTCAGGAAGAAGGTAAAGACCTTAAAGAAGTTTTTTATCTGCTTGACAAAGTGATAAATGTACTTGGAATAAACAGCCTGCAGTACAGATACTACAGGGCTAATTTGTATGCATATCAGGGAGAGATAAAAAAAGCTATAGCTGAGTTCAAAAAAATACTGCATGAAAATAATGAGGCTTGGATTTATGAAAAAATAGCAGAGCTTTATCATAATTATGCCCAAAGCGATGATGATTATAGAGAGGCATTAAAATATTTATATCATATTGATAAAAGCGAATATAAATACTCAACATACTATATAATGATATTCTCTAATTATGAGCTTAAAAATTATGAGAAAACTGCTGAATTATGCAAAGAGCTTTTTCAATATATTTATGAAGATGATGATGAGGAAATATCTTATATAAGATTTATATATGCTCATTCTCTTCAAATGATAGGCTCTAATGATTATGAACTTATATTAAATAATCTTCAAAGATGTTTAAATAGCAAATTGGATAAAGCTGCTATATACCGTTCTATAGCAAAAATAATGCTTTATAATATGCCTAATAAATATAATAATGACGGCATAAATATGTTAAAAAAAGCTATAGGTTTGAATGATGCTTTATCATATTTTATGTACGCCAAGGAATTATTTTACGGAGATATTATAATACCGTATCCTGAACTTGCTATATCTATGGCGGATATGTCTTTTAATATAGATAATACTTTGGAATGTGCTTTAACTATTATAGGAAAAGGGTATGAACTAGGACGCGGAATAGAAAAAAATCCTAATAAAGCATTTGAAATGTACTATAAAGCATCTGAACTTTCTGATATAAACAATTCAAAATGCTCATGTGCTAAAGGGCTTACTGCTCATTGCTATTATAAAGGAATAGGCGTTGAAAAAAATGAGCGTATGGCTTTTGATATAGTGAATAAAACAGCTATGAGTAAGGGTAAAGATTCACATGATCATATAGCACTTCTTTATTCATACTTTGCTCTCAATAATATAAAAGGCTTTGATTTGATTACAGCTTTATCATTATTTGACACTATAGAATCTCATGCCAATAATCTTTATATAATAATGACTTTAAAAAGAATATATAAAAAATTAGGAAGAAAACTTGATGTTAAAAGAATGGAGAAAATGGAGAAGAATGCTTCAGAAGTAACTGGGGAATTAAATATGTCATATCTAAGAAAATACATAAAAAAGTTTAATGACTTCTACCCTATTTTAACTTTTACACTTTGACAAAAAAATCATTTATATATATTATAATATAAAATAAATAAGAGGTAACTATTATGATAAACAAAACTATGAGTATAGGTGAAATTATACAGATATTTCCAGATTCTGTAGAGATAATGATGAATTACGGACTTCATTGCGTTGGCTGTCATGTAGCAAGCTGGGAAAGTTTGGAAGAAGGATGCCGCGGTCATGGAATGAATGATTCCATCATTGAAGCCTTAGTTAAAGAAATTAATACTAAATATGAAGCAAGCAAATAATTTTGTTTTTTAGCTTTATATAACATTAAAAAAGACAGCATATATTGTTATACGCTGTCTTTTATTTTTATAAAATCTTTTAATTATATCAAAAATAAATTTATTAATTTTATAAGTTTTGATACAAGTCTATTATTTTCCGTCTTTATATTCTCTTATTATTCCTCTTACCCTTATTGTAAGACCGTAAACTTTCTGCTCGGCTATGATTACATCAAGAGGAACTTGATTATATTTATCTTTAGAAATCAAGGCATCTGTTCCATATTTATCTTTTTCATAAACTCTTATAGTAGCAAGTTTATCCCTTTGAAGTTTGGTTTTAAGATCTTCACCGTTTTCTATAGTAAATCTTATATCTCTTTTGATATTCTTTCCTTCAAGCCAATTAACTTTAAATGTGCCTATATTTTTATCAACAAAACGCATGAAAAATACTAAAGATAAAGCATCATAAGCCATACCGCTGAACTCTATCTTTTCATCAGTTGTTCTTTTATCATTAAAGAGATAATAGTTTTTATAAAAAGTTAAAGTTTCATTATTTGTCCATTCACCTTCTGAAGTATCTTTTTTAAGAACTAAAGGACTAAAATCATTCGTAGAAACCCAAGCCTCAAATACATCGCTTACTTTATAAACCCAATTAGCAGCACCAGTAGTATAAACATGGGCATAAAGATGATAGGCTGGTATTCCGTTTACATTGCTTATTGCTAGGACTTTAGCTTCAAGTGTTCCTACCTTGCCGCTTATATTAAATTCCGGAACTTGTGCTAAAACATCATATTTTATATATTCGCCTACTTTAAATGTTTGATTGTATCCAAATATCATATTTGAAATTAAAAGGGTAATTATAAAAATATATTTTTTCATAATAATATAATCTCCTTTATAAAGATAAAATTATCATCTATATTATATATACTCAAAAAAATAGATTTTGTCAACCGTATACTATAACATCATTTTTTTTGAAATACTTAAATATTTTATAGATTAAAAAAATATGCACGCAAATACAGCTATAAGATTTGTTAAAAATATAATGATGCATATGCAAAAAATTAAAGCATAAATTTATTTCTCACTTTCTTAATTATTAAATATTTTATCTTTTAAATATTTTTCTGTGCTGTCATTTTTTTAATCATAATCATTGCTTTGAATGTGTAATGATGCTTTATGAGTATAGCATTATAAGTAAAAAACTGCATTAAATTATTAGATTATAAAATTATATAGCTATTAAATAATTAAAATGTCATTATATTAAAAAAGCCCATGCATTATGCATAGGCTAATAAAAAGGAAAAAAAATTAAACTATTTATTCTTCTATACTATCAACTAGTATATCATTATATTCATTAATAAGTAAATTATATTCTTCATCATCTATAACTGTGCAGTCATTATTTATGCTGTTTAATAATTTTGTCATATGAAAATCCTCCGTTTTTTAATTAATATATCCTAATATTTTATGTGATAAAATTATTATATATTGTAATAAATAATTACTTTCTTATATTCTTATATTTTTAATATAAGAAATAAGCAAATAAATACAATAACTTTTTACATAAAATTTAAAAAATACTAAATATGTTAAAATAAAAAGACCTATACACAATCAAGCGTATAGGTCTCATTAAATTCAAAATAAAAAATTAATTCATAGCGTTAATTTTTTTCATCATATCAGATTTTTTGGCAGCAGCTCTATTAGAGTGTATAACAGATTTTCTAGCAGCTTTATCTAAAGCACTTGCATATTTTTTAAATTCTGTTATAGCTGAAGACTTATCATTACTTTCTATAGATTTAACAACTTTCTTTTTTTGAGTATTTAAGAAACTTTTAATTTTTCTATTATAAAGATTTCTAACTTCGTTTTGTCTTAATCTTTTAGATGCTGAAGCTATATTAGGCATTATATTTCTCCGTGATTTATATAAAAAAGCGGAGTTGACGGGGCTCGAACCCGCGGCCTCCTGCGTGACAGGCAGGCGCTCTAACCAAACTGAGCTACAACTCCAAACTAGTTAATGAATGCTTGTATTATACTACAAAATTATTTTTTGTCAAGCGGATAATTTAAAAAAATTAATATTATTTTCTTAATATATAAAAAACCATATATAAAATGTTTATTAAATCATAAAATTAATATATTATTAATCATTATCTTATCTATAAAGAAGAATAAAAACATGAAAAAAATAATAAAACTTATAATAATATTTACTATTCTAATATCTTCCAATATAACAGCCGCAAATATCGTATATATAACTAAAACTGGAAAAAAATACCATATTCAAAATTGCAGAACCATAAAAGGTGAAGCATATAAAATCTCATTATCAGAGGCAAAAAATAAAGGATACACTCCTTGTAAGGTATGCAAGCCATACTAACTAATAAATGAATAATAAACAATTAGAGATAAATATTAGTGTTTTAAATAGTTATCTGTTTGCTAAAGAAGGACATGAACCTATTTAAAAAACTTAATTCAGTAAGACATGACTGTAATAAAGAGACTTTTGAATATATTAAAATTCTTAATACTTTTAAGTATTAATGATAAACAATAAAACAATCAAATATAAAAATGCATAACAATAAATAAAAAAAGCGAAGCTCAAATATAAATATTCAAACTCCGCCAGTAATCTAATTTATTTAAAATTTATTATAATATCATATCTTAACGTCCAGACTATAATCAATACCCTCTTCATCAAAACCATGCATATTCATATAGTCTTTTCTAAATAATGCTAAATCTGCTATTTCTTTTACATTATATTTTGTAAGTTTATTCCACTCATCTAAAACTTCTTTCTGAACATCTTCTCTTAATTCCCAGTCATCTAGTCTTATCCTGTTATCACTGTCAACTGGTACTTCTTCGCCATTAAAAAGTTTTTCACTTATAAGTCTGTACATCTGCTCTATACAGCCCTCATGAATACCTTTCTTTTGCATAACCTTAAATAATATACCTATATAAAGAGGAACTGTAGGTATAACAGCAGAAGACCTAGTTACAACAGCCTTATTTACTGATACATAAGCATGACCTTTTACTTTCTCCTGCATCTCTTTATCTAATTCATGAGCAGTTGCCTCAAGATGATCTTTAGCCTTTCCTATAGTACCGTCTCTGTATACAGCTTTAGTCATTTCAGGACCTATATAAGAATATGCTATATTTATGGCATTTTCAGAAAGCATATCGGCATTAAGCAAAGCATCAGTCCATAATTTCCAGTCTTCGCCGCCCATAACTTTAACAGTAGATTTTATATCGTCTTCATTTGCAGGATCTATTGATACCTCAAGAAGTTCTTCTGTCATAAAATCAACACCTATACCATTATATTTTTTTCCTATAGGTTTTAATGATGAACGGTAAACTGTTCCTGTAGCTTCATCAGTTCTTACAGGTGCTGCCAAACTGTATATCACTAAATCTATTTTCTCTCCGTTAAAAAATGATTTAGCCTCTTTAATTACTTCCTCTTTTGAAGCATTTAAAAAAGCGTCAAGTATCAAGTTTTTATCTTTAACTCCATCTTTTTCAGCAAATGAAGAAAAAGCCTCATTATTGTACCAGCCCGGCGTAGCAGTTCTTCTTTCTGTAGCAGCCTTCTCAAATGATACACTCAAAGTTTTAGCCCCAAGTCCGTAGCTTATTGCTATTCTGCTTGCAAGTCCGTATCCGCCTGAAGCTCCCAATATAAGAGCGTTTTTAACATTTGATTTTACTTTAGGTTGTGATTTCACATAATTTATCTGCTTTTCAACTTCTTTAGCACAGCCTAGAGGGTGGGCAGTGATACATATATTATTTAAAATTTTTGGCTCTACTACCATATATTTATTCTCCTATCATTTTTTATTATATTCAACTTAACTTCAATACTTTATAATGAAATTACTTTTTTTTCAATTATTCAATTATTAAAAGATTAGTAATTATATCATTTCCAATTTTTCTCTGCAAGCTTATCCAAATTAACTTTTTTATACTTCTCTCTCAAAGTAATAGAAGGTATCCACCAAGCAACATCAAATACTTTTTTCTTAATAGATTCTATTTTGTCTAAATATACATTATAGTCATCATAAGTTTTCATTATATACATACTATAAGCATAAAAAGCATGTTTTTTTCTGTCGATTTCCGGATTAAGACTTTTCATAAGCTCATGACATTTTTTATAAAACTCATTTTTATTATCAGCCTTATAATTATTAAAAGTATGCATTAATGACAAAAAATTATAATAGTTACAGTCTATTAGTAATTCATTTCTATTTTCTTTATAGTATTCGTATACATTCTTAAAAACCTCCAATATGGCAATAGGTATTTTAGAAGTATGAGATACATTTCCAGCAAGAGATGTACTTCTTTGCAAATAATAATATTTAGCATTATTGTTATAATACATCTTTGGATTATTGGCTAATATTCTGTAAAATATATCAATATCTTCAGCAATCCTTACTTTTGAATATACTAATTTATTTTTTTGTAAAAATTCTTTTTTATAGAGTTTATTCCAAGAAACAGCAAGCGGATATTGCGGAGTATTTTCTTTTTCTGAAGTATTTACATTAAAATAACTAACGCCTTCAAAACAAGTATCATTATAGTCTTTTTTCCATTTTTCTAATCTATTATGATAATATGGTTTTATATATCCTTTATTTTCATTAACTGTATATATATTGTTGGTAAAAACTATATCAGCATTATATTTTACCGCTGTATCATATAGATACTCTATATAATCATTAGAAATAAAATCATCGGAATCTATAAAAGAAACATATTCTGATTTGCTATCATAAAATCCTGTATTCCTTGAAAATCCAAGACCTTGATTTTCTTCATGATTAATAAGTTTTATTCTTTTGTCTTTTTGAATATACTCAAGCACTATATCTTTAGAGCCGTCTGTTGAGCAGTCATTTACACATATTATCTCTATATCTTTTAATGTCTGATTTATTATACTATCTAAACATTTTTTTAAATAATTCTCCACATTGTATATTGGAACAATTACAGAAACTTTTATCATAATAAAAACCTTATAAAAATATAATTATATAAATTATTCCCAAGATATTCTGTACTCTTCATCTTGTTTATTATACTGAGAATATGAAGTATCTGTGATATTAAAAGTAAGTTTCAAAGCATTGTCAGTAAAAACGACTTTAAGTGTAAAATTATAAACTGTTCCGCTTTCATTGGTAAAACTTTCTGTTTTTGTAAAAACTGCATCTTCAGTGTATGGATTAGTTATATCAATATATGCATCCGGAAAATAGCTCCAAGATATTCTATCAGAAGTTACAGTTACATTATATGATTTATCTTTATTATAATAAACACCTATTCTCTCACTTATTTTTATATTTGTACTATCTGATTTCTTTTGAAAATATACTTCATTTCCTGAATATCTCAATGTAAAATATAAAAAATCTATAAAATACGTATTAGGTTCTACTCCATTTATAGTCTCTTTTATATCAAATGAAAAAGTTTTATTTGTGCTTTCAGGGTCTCCCAAAAAATATGTACCTAAATTATTTGCAATATTATTTCTGCTGCCTATGAAATTAATATTTCCAGTATCAAATATTATAAAGTCAAGTTTTATATCTTCTTCAAAGTTTACATTAAGAGAATATCTTCCTGCTCTGTCTTTAAGTTTCAGCTTGCTTTTAATACCTGTAGTCAAATTACTGCATGATAAACATGATAAAAAAAAGATGAAAAATATAAAAAATACTATAGAATGTTTAATATATTTCATAAATACTATCCGAATATTATTATAACAATATTATATCAAAAATATAATAAATGTAAATTAATAAACTTTAATATTGTTTTCAAATCTTTTATCTGATATTAGATTATTTAAATAATTTATATCATCATATGTAATAAATATATTTCTTTTTCTCTTTATAGTTTCCAAAAACAAATCAATTAAGTCATTATTATTTTCTTCTTTTTTTATTTCTTCTTCTAATAATGAAAAATTTTCTATGAATATATTAAATGAATTATAATGTTTAAAAAACATTTTTATAAGTTCATATCTGTTTTTTATATTATAATTACTATTTTCTTTATTATTATTTTTATTATTTTCTTTTAAGTTCATCTCATGAACTTTGTAAATAAAATCTCTAACAGCCATATTCTTTTTAACAGCATAATCAAAATTAAAATCATTATAATCAGCAATATATGCATTTCTATATATATTTCCAGTAATAAGTATTTTTATAATATGCTCAATAACAAAAATAAAAATATCTATCTTTCTGCTGAAGAATGCTCTTGAAGAAAAAGAAAAACTATTATTATAAATAAAAACTATATCTATAATATTACTTTCATCATTAAAAACTGAGTTAATATTTATATTATTATCTGAAGTGCATAATATTGATAATTTTTCTATGCTTTTATTTCTATTTTCTGGAAACAACTTATTTAAAATATTATCCTTATTTTTTTCAAGTATATCATTAACAAAGTCAATACATTCTATAATCATACTATTATCAATTACAGCCGAATACTCATAATGCTCTATTATACCGCTTATAGTTTTGCTTATAGACATTATCTCATAATCATTAACTTTATAAAACTCAAAAAAATGAAGATCGCTTATATACCAAATTAAATTAGCCAAGTAATTATATTTATTTGAAATCAAAGTAAGAGGATAAAGAGATATTTCTTTTTCTTCTTCTACAACATTATTATCAATAATAAAATTTTTTATGTATATTTTTTCCATAAATTAAAACTTTTAATTATATTTTTTGATTTTTTCTACTTTTTTATAGAATGAAAATCAATTTTATCTCTCATACGTTTTAATATTTTTATAGGTTTTATACCCAAACTTTTTAATATATTTTCTATATTAGCATAATCAAGACTAGGTACAAATATATGAACCTTGCTTATGAGATTTGGAGATAATACAATATTTTTATCATTATTTTCTGCCTCTTTCCAGCCCAATATTTCAAAATTAATAAGCTTTATACCGAATCTGTCAAGTTCTGTTTCTATGTCTATTTTGGAAGAGCATTCTACTAGATAAATTATTGACTTCTTCTTATTTGCTATAAAATACGGAATAAAGAATCTATAAATAGAAGTGCTTAAAAATATACAAATGCATCCTATCGCAGATAATACCCACTGACCAGAGCCTATAACTATTCCAAGACATGCAGTAACCCATACTATAGCAGCAGTCGTTATACCATGAAGTTTGCCCCTATTTTGTATAATCATACCAGCACCTAAAAATCCTATACCAGATACAATCTGAGCAGATATTCTGTTGTAATCTGGCGTAGTATACAAAAGCTCGCTTCCGATTCTAATAAGCTCCTCATTTTTTAGCATTATAGCATGAGCAAAAACATCTTCATAACATGATAAAATAGCAGCCCCCATACATACTATACTTGTAGTTCTGCTTCCTATAGGTTTTTTATGCTGTGCTCTCTCCCAGCCTATAAATATACCCATTATATATGCTAATAGTATTCTTACAGTTATCTCTAATATACTGTAGTCCGCTAATACATGTTTGATAGATTCTTTTATCATAAAGTATATTATACATCAAAAAAATTAAAAATCTATATCCTTATATATTTCATTTTCATTTTTAGAATATAATGTTATAGAATCTTTAGAAACACTTATAAGCTCATCTATAAGTTTTTTTGTATTATCATGCATATCTGAAGAAAAATATTCTATAACCATATCAAGATTCATACCGCTTATAAGACAAATATTATCATTTTTTCTATAAAATTTGCTCGCTATATTAAAAGGAGTTCCGCCGTATATATCTGTCATTATTAAAATATTTTTATCTTTATGCTTATCTAATACTGATACCAATTTTTCCTCTACATCATTAAAAGTATCATCAACATGCATGGAAACAATATCATAATCTGATAAATCGCCTAGTATCATTTTTGTAGACTCTATAAGTGCAGATGCCAAATTACCATGGCTCATTAATATTAAATTGGGCTTCATAATAAAAGATCCTCCTGTACTTAAAAATCATTCACATACTATAAATATAATAATTGTTTTTAATTATTCAATTCAAATGTAAACAAAATTTGTATTTTGTCGTAATATTTTTACAATATATCAGTCTTTAAGAAAAGTGATTGACAAAATAAAACCTTTGATTATATTTTTAAAAGGAGTGTAGAGATATGCAGAAATTATATGATAATCTATATGTAGGCGGCGATAGCGACTGCAGAAAATTTAAAGGTGCTATAGTTCATGCCTGTCAAAGTTGTTTTGTTAATGGCGTACATGGTAATATAGGAGATAAAAAAGTTTTTGAAAGTAATAATGATCTTTATTTGAATCTGCTAGATATATCAAGTCTTTCATTTGATTATGCTTTTCCAATGATAAAAAGATCCATTGAGTTTATAGATGAACATATAAAAGATATGGAAGTACTAATACACTGTAATTTCGGAATGTCAAGGTCTCCTTCTATAGCATTATTATATATGGCGAGAAAAGGATATATAAAAAATAATTCTTTTAAAGATGCATTAAATGATTTCCGTAAAATATACAAATATTATTCACCCGGTATGGGAATGTATAATTATTTTGACAGATACTGGAAAGAAATTATGACATTTTAAAAAATAAATAATAAAGTATTAAATATAAAATAAATGAGATTTAAATAAAGTTTAGAACTTTACTATCACTCCCCTCCCTTTAAACTTTTTAATAATATCTGTTATTTCGGCATAGTTTTTATATCTTCACTTTTACTGTTATTGGAACACCCACCCAAGCGATTTTTTTATTAAAAGTGCCAATCAACGCACGGTTAATTAGTTTTTATATATAAAATAATTACTAATTCTAATTTGTATTATATATAAATGTTTTATGCTCCGTGCGTGGCAAAAAGTGCAAATATAAATAAAGCTAGGGTGGGGTTGCTTTTTATATGATGACTTACAAATTTAATTAAAATATAAAAGAAAAAATAAAGCTTTTAAATCTAAAAGGGCGGGGATTAAAACAAAATTTTGAAAATTATTTTAACTCCCACCCTCTAAATTCTTTAACTTATACTGTTATTTGTAACTTCTTTTATTTCTTTAGCTTTTACTGTTATTCTGGCTGCCCACCCAAGTGCGTTTTAAATTTGTAATGCTATTACCTAATCTTTATGAGTAATGAAAATTAGAATTATTAATGAATTTTTATTCAAACAATCTACACTACGTGCGTATAAAATAATATATTATTTGAAATTATTAATTGCTCTCTTTATCAGATGCTTTACCAGATAAAGCTTCTTCTATTGTAGTACCACTCTGACTGCTGTCATCACCTACTATAGATTTAGCTAAGTTCTTTATTTTATCACTTGCAGAAGATGCAGCTAATGTTTTTATAGCCTCATACATATTTCCAGTAGGAGGAGAGTCTTTATACAAATTAAGTATTTCTGTAGTAATAGCCTCAGAATTATCATTTTTAAGTCTGTAAAGCAAAAGCTCCTCAATTTCAGGTTCAGATTTATAATTATTCAAAGCCTTAATAGCGTATATTCTTACAGAATCGCTGTCATTTTTGGCAGCTTCAATTATATTTTCTTTTACATCTCCATAAGCACTATACTCTGGAAGTATATATATAACTCTTGCTGTAATTTCTGGTAAATCCTCTGCCAATAGTTTTTGAAGTATTTCATAATTTTCAGCACTAGGATAAGCCCCCAACGCTACAACCCCCATATAACGCACCAAAGCAGGCTCTCCAGCATTCTGAGATGCATTACGGCAAATTTCTTCTCCTTTAGGGTTTTTAGTCTCGCTGAAATATCTTAATATTTCAACTTTCGTAGAAGAGGCAGCTGTATTATTTGTATATTTTTCAAGAAGATAATCAGCAGCAGCTTCCGATTTCATAGCACCTAATGCATTTATCATACTATCTAGTACTAATCCTGAAGCATTTGTAATCTCTGCCATTATACCGCTTTCAAACTGAATATCCGGATAAATAGAACATAAATAATAAGCCTCTTTTCTTACATTATCATTTTCATCTTTTATAGCATATTCTATTATAGTTTTTGCATTATCATTTTTTATTTGTTTAAAGAAATTGATAATTTCGGTTTTTACTCTGCTATTCATCTCTTCTGGGTAATAATTTGCAAGCATAGCAATATCCGCTTCATTTTTTGTTCTTCTTATTTTACTGATGGTTGATATTTTCTGTGAAGGAGTTCCGTATTTAAAAGCATTTTCATATTCTGCATTAGGCAGGTAAGATACTGTATTTTCTATTTCATTAGTTTGAGAAAAAGCTGAAAATGATACCGCTATTAAAAATAAAAAACTAAAAATAATATTTTTCATAAATAAAAATTTCCTTAAAAGTTTAAAACCCCCTTTTATTTCTAAAAGGGGGTTTATTTTTATATTTTAGAAATAAAAATTAATTTCCTTGATATGTGCTTTCTTGTCTTACATCAATCTGAGATATATATGTATTATACTTAACCATATCATCATCATTTTCTATTATGACAAACTCATATCTTCTCAAATCATTTTGAGTAGGATATTCCGGAAGTGCTTCGCCCAAAGGACTTTCTATTACTCTCTCAGAAGCAACACCTTTATCTAAAAGGTATTTTTTTCCGTTTTTAGCCCTTACAACCGATAAATTGTAATTGTAAGGATAAGCTATTCCTCTATTGCTTGTATGTGCTTCCAAAATTATATTTGCATTAGTATTTTTATCCAAGAACTCCATTACTTGTGCAAATGTTATATCAGCAGATGCAGGTATATTAGTTTCTACTAATTTAAATATAATTTTCGGATTAGTCTCAAGTACCCTTCCTCTGTCAGTATCTCTTATATAAGTATTTTCAGGCAAATAAAGCACAGCAGCTTCTTTCTCTTCGTTTTCTTCTTCAACTGCTGGGGTAGGCTCTTCTGCTATAACGACATCTTCAGGAGTACTGCTTTCAGGGGTACTCTTACAGGCTATGACAAAGATCAATAAAGTAAAAATAAATATGATTTTTTTCATTATATTGTTAAAACCTCGGCATTAATTTGTTTCTTTATTAATGTCGACAGTTTTAGCAAAATCGTTATATTTTTTCAAATCATCTTCATCCATTATAATGATAAATTCACATCTTCTATTTTCTTTAAGGGTAGGATATTCAGGCAAAGCCTCTCCAAAAGCATTTTTTAATAATCTGCTGTTTTCAGAGCCTAATTTTATTATATAATTAAAGCTAGTATCTGCCCTTCTTTGAGAAAGCTGATAATTATAAGGTGCAGGGCCCTCTTTGCTGGAATTACCTTCTACCATTATTCTTATATTTGGATTATTTTTTATTATTTGATAAACTAAATTATAAGCCTCTTTATAGCTTCCTATTTCTACAGTATTATCAAATCCGAATTTTACTTCATAAGAAGCATTCCCACTTTTGCCTATATCTGTTTTAGATTTAGGATCATGAAGAACTAATACCTTACCTCTTGGTGTTTCTTTAACTGCGGCTCCGTCAGGTAAGGTATAACCTTTAGCATTTTGATTATTAGCTTCTGTTGTTTTAAATCCGCTTCCTTCTTCCGGACCAGTGGCTACAGGGGCACTTTTACATGCTGCTATAGATATAAAGATTAAAGACATAATTAAAATTATTTTTTTCATGATTACTTTTCCTTAGTATCATATTTTTATATTGTTACATGAAAGTTAAAACAATTAACATAACACATAAATTATAACAAATTCATAATTATATTTGTAAAATATAACTATTATATGTTATAAAACTTTATCGTATTTATATTTAAACATGATAACAAAAAAATAATTAATACTTTTATATAAATTTAATTAACTTATTATTATAAACAATATATACTTAAATCATAAGATATTATAATCATTTTTTATTATTTTGATATATACACTCGAATGTGTCGCCTAAATTTTTCTTTTTTGCTGAAGCATTATATATTTGGGAAAGTAATTTATTTTTACTGATAAATTTTAAATTAAATATATCACAAAATCTGCTATAATAAATACTTTGATTCTCTAGGCTTATACATTTTAATGAATATTTTGATAAAAATATATCCAAAGATTTAGGATTAGCCTCAAAAGCATGATCGCTTGGTACTATAGGAAAATAATTTTTATTAAATCTTCCGCTAATACCATAACCATTAGGGGTAGCAAAAGCTAATATACCATCATCTTTTAGAGAATATAGTATACGTTCTAAAATATTTTCAAAATTATATATATGCTCTATAACATACCAAGCTGTTATTATGTCGTATTCTTTTTCTTTATACTCAAAATCAAGAAGCGAACAGTTATGAACATTGAGTTTAAGGGTATCTCGGCAGTATGATGAAGCATATTCGCTTATTTCTATACCTTCAGTTTCATAACCGAATTCTCTTGACTCATTAAGAAAAAAACCCATAGCACTTCCAATATCAAGAACTTTACCCTTTGGCTTTAATTTTTTTATTTTTTCTAAACGTCTTCTTGCTAATGCTGTTAGATTTTTGCTGTCTTCTTCATAAGTCTTACCATATTGATTTTTATAATCCTCTACAAAATATTTGGAAGAATAATCAGTAAACGGAGAAAGAAAATATTTTCTAAACAAAGTATGACATTTTAAGCAGCTGTAAAGATTAGACTCTATATTTCTATTTTTCATCTCTATATTGGAACTTCCGCAGAATGGACATTTTATATCTTTAAAATCTTTTATATTATCTATTATTGTTTTGATACGCTCGAGAGATTTTTCGGTATTTATAGACTTGCCGTTTTCCAAATACTTACTTTGAGTATCTTTATTAAATAAAAAATCTTTTAATTTTAAAACTGCTTCGTCAGTATTAACATTTTCAAAAAAACCCAAATTAAAAAATAATTCATCTTTGCTCATAGCCAAATCATTATGATATTTTGTAGGAGAAAGAAGCACTGTAGGTATTGAAGCTTCTATACATTCAAATGCTGTAAGACCAAAATATGTTATAACTGCACTGTAGGGACTTACAAATATATCTGGGCTAAAATCTTTATACTTTATATTACTGTATCCGCTTTCTCCGTCCCTTTCTATAAGAACAAAATTTTTATCTTCTATTTTACTTATAATATCTATTGCCTTCTTTTTCAAATCATTATTAAATCCTAAATAAAGAAGAACTGGAGCATTTTCATCATATTTAGGTTTTATATTAGAATTAAGTATAGTAGCTATAAAAGGTTTTATATTAACTTCTTTAGAACTATCTATATTTGGGAGCATCTCTATTACTATATCAGCAAAAACTCTTTCACTTCCTACACTGTCTATTATTATAACATTACTTATGGTTTTTAATTCTTTTATGAACTTAGATTCTACTTCTCGGCTATCTACTATTATCAAATACGGATTTAATGATTTTATTTCATTATATTTACAGCTTTTAATAGTTTTATCTTTAAATAAATCGCTGTTATCGTTAATAGAAGAAAATATAAAATTATAGTATTCTTTAAGCCTGTCCGCAATAAATTTCATACGGGTAATATGTCCAAACCCGTATATTGTACCTATATCTGTTATTATACATATATTCTGCATGAAAACTAACTATTTCTAAATTTTTTCATAAAATGATGTTAGATATTATATAATAAAAAAATATAATTACAAACAAATATTTCATTTAGAAAAACTTAAATATTTATACTTGTTTTTACTCTTGATTAGCTCAATTTACAAATGTTTTTAAATTTAAAACATTCTTTAACGCACGTTCAATCGATCACTATATATAAATTGATTATTAATTCTAATTCACATAATATATAAAATTTCATGCTGCGTGCGTGCACTAAAGTCATAAATTTAAATTACACTTGGGCGGGATTGATTTTGATGTAAAGGTTTACAGATTTAATTAAAACATAACAAAAAAATAAAGCTTTTAAATATAAAAGGGCGGGGATTTAAATAAAGTTTGAAAATTTCTTCTCATTCCCCACCCTCTAAATTCTTTAATTTTATACTGTTATTAAAAAAAATTTTTTCTTTTTTAGCTTTTACTGTTACTTTAGCACCCACCCAAGCGTTTTTTAATTTTTGTAATATTCTTAACTTTATTCTTATATACATAAAATTAAAATACTAAATTCATTGATATAAAAAATACATTCTGCGTGCATAGAATAAAGTGGGAATTTAAATAATGCTATGTAAGGGATTACTTTTATTATTTTTTTGAACTGTAACTTTAAATTAAGAGAGAACTATTTTTAGCTCTCCCTTTTTTTAGTAATATATATATACTATTAGTCGTCAAATTTTTGTCCCATTAAATGTCCGTCAGAAGTTATAAACAATTCCATAAAATTATTTAATTTCACTTTGTAATTGCCCCATTCTTTTTCTGCCTCTATTATTACAGCATTAGGATAAGTATTTTTTATAGTGTTTGCTACAGACTGAGGTAAAGCACTGAAAGGAACTGTGTTGTACTCACCGTCTATACTGTTCCACTCTCCATTATACAAAAAGTCTATTTTAGAACCGTTTGATAATTTTACTTCAAATTTTCCGTCATCTCTTTCTTCTTTCCATATCTGAGCATTAGGATAAACTTTCTGTATAAAGTTTCTAGCATTCTCTGGAAGTGAAGAAGCGGGAACTATCCAATCAGCAAAAGCACTTGAAGTAGAAATAATAGTCAAAGTTATTAATAAAGCAAATAATTTTTTAGTCATAGTAAATCTCCTTTTAATTTGTTTTCATATGTTCTTGTAAATTATCTTTACAATTATAAGTATAGCCTAAAAGCAGATTTTGTCAATATATTTTACCTAAATTTTACAAAAAATTTAGGTAAAATATATAATTTTTGTAATTATTTAATACATTTGATACATTACTCTATAATTATATATAAAATTATCAAGATAAAGTAAAATTTATTTACTTTAAGGATTGTTATATACAAAAAAGCCCGCATTTATAGAAAAATAAATACAGGCTTTTTAATATTAAAAATTAATTATAATCAAAAAATCTTCTTAACTATTATAGTCTCTTCTCTGCTGGCACCGACAGACACTATAGATATATCTGTTTCTATTACTTCGCTTAATCTTTTTAAATACTTTTTAGCATTTTCTGGGAGTTTATCATATTCTCTAATTTCTCTAGTGCTAGTTTTCCAGCCTTCAAACTCTTCATACACTGGCTCAGCTTTTGAAAGTATATCCAAATCTGCAGGATAACCTTCTAATATCTCACCATTATATTTGTAGGCAACACATATTTTTAATTTATCCAAATCATCTAATATATCAAGCCTAGTTACAGCAATAGAATCAAGTCCGTTCACATAGGAAGCATATTTTACAACGCAGGCATCAAGCCAACCGCATCTTCTTGGTCTTCCAGTAACAGTGCCGTACTCTCCGCCTTTGTCTCTTATAGCCTGTCCTATATCATCATGAAGCTCTGAAGGGAAAGGTCCTTCTCCCACTCTAGTAGAATAAGCCTTTACAACTCCTATAACATTATCAATCTTTCTAGGTCCCACACCTGAACCAGTACAAGCTCCTCCGGCAGCAGGGTAAGATGATGTTACATAAGGATAAGTACCATGGTCTAAGTCAAGCATAGTAGCCTGAGCTCCTTCAAACAATATATTTTTTTTCTCTTTAATAGCTTTATTTAATATTGTAGTAGTATCAGCGACATAAGGTTTTAATCTCTCAGCATATTCCAAATACTCTTTTAAAAGTGCATCATAATCAAATCCGTCATGATTATAAACTTTTTTAAGGAGTTTATTTTTAAGCTCAAGATTAAACTTTAATTTTTTAGCAAAAACTTCTTTATTCATCAAATCAACTATTCTTATACCCAAACGGCTGGATTTATCCATATAACAAGGACCTATACCGTTTTTAGTAGTACCTAATTTATTTTCTCCAAGATCCTCTTCCTGAAGTTCATCAAGAAGCCTATGATAAGGCATTAATACATGAGCCCTGTTAGAAATTTTAAGATTAGATATATTAACTTTCTTCTCAGCAAGAGCGTCTATTTCACCCAAAAAAACTTTAGGTTCTATAACAACTCCATTACCTATAACGCAAACTTTATCGTTATAAAGTATACCAGAAGGTAAAAGTCTTAATTTATATTTTACATTATCAACTACAACGGTATGACCTGCATTACTTCCGCCCTGAGAACGAACAACATATTCGCAGTTTTCGGCAAGATAATCCACTATTTTACCTTTGCCCTCATCACCCCATTGAGTTCCTACTATAATTACTGAAGCCATTTTTCAACTCCTTGTTTTATTATGCTAAAATATAAGATTTAAAAAAACTTATAAAAAACACACGATTGCTATTATATGAATATTTTGTAAGAATTTCAAGCTACTTTTAATAGAAATTTCTATTAAAGATAATGTTTTTATTTATAAAGTAATTTTTTAAACATCATTAATATAATTATATATTGTTTTAATATTTTTATAATGCTTTATAATAAAGTAGATTTAAAACTTAAAATATTTTGGATTATTTATGACTGAAGAATTAAAAGCAAAAATACAAAAATTAATATTAGAAGAAAATTATGAAGAAGCAATAAAGCTATGTGATGAAGCCATTGAAAAAGATGATAAAGATGAGGACGCATATTTCAATATGGCTTTTGCAAAAATAAATTTGCAGAGATATAAAGAAGCTATAGAGGGCTACAGTAAAGTTATAGAATTAAATAATAAAAATGAAATAGCGTATATAAATAGAAGTGTATGTTATGAAATTAATAAACAATATAAAGAAGCAATTAGTGATTTGGATAATGTTATTAAATTAAATCAATATAATGAAAAAGCATATTTTTATAGAGGAATAGATAAAAATTTTATTGGTTTATATGAAGATGCTATAAATGATTTTTCTATAGCTATTTCAATAATCAATTCATATAGAAATAGTTACAGTAATATAGATTTTTCTAGTATGCTTAAATCATATTCAAATTTAAATAATATTATATTAGATAATAATTTTTTACAAGCACTAGGTGAAAATGCCAAAAAATTTATTTTTAATAAAATAAATATTTATAATAAATTATTAGATACAAAAAATATATATATTTTATCTTTCTATAATAGAGCTTTAACAAAAATGTTTTTACAATTAAATAAGGAAGCATTTGATGATTTTAATATTGTTATACAATTAAATCCTACTTTTTTTGAGGCATATTTTTCAAGAGGATTATTAAAATCTAATTTGGCTATGGATAAGGAAGCCATAGAAGATTATAAAAAAGTAATAGAATTAAATCCAAAGTATATAGACGCATATATTAATATAGCAATATCAAATTCAATTTTATATGGATATGATAAAGCTATGGAATATTTTGATAAAGCAATATCTATAAATAAAAATTATTCATCTATATATTTGAATAGGGGAATGATAAAAGCATTTTATAATAAATATACAGAATCTATAGAAGACTTTAATACAGCTATACAGATATCAAGTGATAATCCAATAATTTATTTTTATAAATCTAAATCATTATATAATTTAAGATTATATAATGAATCTATTGAAAATGCTGAAAAAGCTATTAACTTATATAATAAATATATGAATGCACATTATGTAAAAATATTATCAAAAGCTAAATTAAAAAAATATATAGAATTTATTGATGATTTAAAGAATGTAGCAGCAATTAACCCTGACTTTTCAAATAATTTTATAACTGATATTATGAATTTACTAGAAACATATTCAAATATAGAAACAATATTTCAATTGCTAATAGAAAATGAAAATATTATATTATGGAAAAATGAACCTATAACAAATTTAATTTCTCGTTTTGAAGAGAGTAAAAATTTTGATGATAAACTTAAAGAAAATATAAAATATCTTTTGTTATACGAATATCTTTTACTTAAACTTTTAACTTTTGACACTGAAGAAGAAAATAATAATATAGAAATATCGCATTATACTTCTTTAGATATTCTTCAATTATTATTAAATGTTAAAGAAAATACAAAAGAAAGCGGAAATATAAGGATAAATAATATAACAACTGCTAATGATCCTAAAGAAGGTAAAATTTTAGAAAGTATTTTAAATAAAAATAATATATATATAAAAATAGAAAATGATGAAAAAGCTTTAACTCTTCAGACATCATATTCAAGGAATAAAGATTCTCTTACAATGTTTAGACTATACGGAAAAAAAGAAAATAAAGAAGCTACAGGTGTATGCTTAGTTTTAGATAATAAATATTTTAACAATTCATATACTTCTCCTTATTCTTATGAATTTAAGTTAAAAATAGAAAATAATAAAATTTCAATAAATGAAAAAATTAATAAAGAAAAATTACAAGAAAATAAAAGAAATCTATATTGGGTGCTTTATTATAATGAAAAAGAAAATCAGATTATATACAATAAAGAAAAATCTAAATATGCAAGTAATATTATTGATTTGAATGATTTGAATAATGATGATTATAAATTAGAATTAAAAGAAGATGATAAAAAAGAAGATATGATTAAATATGCATTTGCAAAAATATTTTATTATACAAGAGAAATTAAAAAACAAATAGAAAACCAAAAAAATAATGAAATTTATAAAAATATTAAAAGTCAATTATACAGCTATTTATTTGAAAACATAAAATACATAATAAAGCATGAAGCATTCTTTGAAGAACAGGAACTTAGAATGCTTGTAACAAATGATTATAAGTCTGATGAAATATTAATTGACAATGATAATAAAAAGCTCTATATTGATTATATAAAACTTTTTAATGAAAATACTAATTATATAAAAGAAATAATAATAGGCTCAAAAGTAGAAAACAATGAGGCAGTTGCCGAATATATAAGAAAATTACTTCACTTAAAAAATACTGAAGATAATAAATTAGATGATATAAAGGTAAGCATATCAGAAGCCCCTTTAAGATAATTTTTATAATATAATTTTTATTGTAAAATAAAATAGCTAATATATATATCATTTATTTGGAGTAAATATGAAAGAAGAATTAAATAATGAACAACTAGAATCAGTATATGATGTAATGGAGCAAATATATAATGGTGAAATTAAAAGAACAGAAGGAATTAATGAATGTTTGAAAATAGATGTTAAAGGAATATACAAATATAGTTCATTTAATTTTTTATACGGAATATATAGGTGCATGAGAAAAGGTGTAGGATTTAAAAGAAGTTTTAAATTAAATGTACTGCAATTTATCATTAAAAAAATAGGAAAACTACATGGTATTAAAGAACTAGAAAAATCATTAATTTCAACAAAAGAATATATAAAATATCATTATCCATTTAATAAAGATAAATCTGATAATTTAGTAAAAGTATGTAAAGAAATAATTGAAAAAAATAATATTAAAGATATATCATTTGATAATTTGTTTGAAGATGAAAAAACAGATGATGAAGAAATTACACAAACTAATGATAAATCGGATAATTCATATAGTAAAGAAAATTTCCTTAATGAAGTTTTTATATCTGAAGAAAAGTACGACACTATTTATAATTTATTAAAAAGAAAAAAGAATATTATTTTTCAAGGCTCGCCCGGAGTAGGTAAAACTTTTCTTGCCAAAAAACTTGCTTACTCAATAATTGGAGAAGCCGATGACAGTAAAATAAAAATGGTGCAGTTTCATGAAAGCTATTCTTATGAAGATTTTATTATAGGTTATAAGCCTACAGATAAAAACTTTGAATTAAAAAATGGTGTGTTTTATGATTTTTGTCAGAAAGCCTCTTCCGATATGGATAATGATTATTTTTTTATAATAGATGAGATTAACCGCGGAAATATATCTAAAATATTCGGCGAGCTTTTAATGCTTATAGAGGCTGACAATAGAGATGCTGAAATTATACTTCCTTATAATAATGAAAGTTTCAGCGTGCCTAATAATTTGTATATTATAGGTATGATGAATACTGCAGACAGAAGCATTGCTGTTATTGATTATGCACTGCGAAGAAGATTTTGCTTTGTAGATATTGAGCCTGCTTTCGGAAATGAAAAGTTTATAAACTATTTGAAAGAAAAGAATATAAACGATAATCTTATAAATAAAATAAATACAAAGTTTATTGAGTTAAATAATATTATAAAAAATGATAAAATACTAGGCAGAGGCTGTACTATAGGTCATAGTTATTTCTGCGATAAAATAGATGAGGAAGAATACAAAAATATTATAGAATATGAAGTAGCTCCTACATTAAGAGAGTATTGGTTTGATAATTAAGAGAGAGCAGAGAAGGAAATAAAAAAGTTATTGGATATATAATAATACTGTTATTTTTAAATCATAATTATAATTTTTTTATATATTAATAACTCATAATTTTAGATTTGTAAAATTGCAGTCTTTTTGGTTCTCGCCGTAGGCGGGCTTCGCCTGTGCTACAAAAAGAACTTAGGTGCGTGCTAAAGCCCTGCAAATAAAAAATTACTTTTTGATAAATGAATAATAATATAAAAATACCTATTAAAAATATATACTACATGCTCTCTTATGCTTGGAATATTTGGAATATCATCAATGAAGATAATGATAAAAAAGAAATATTCGGTGATGAAAAGTTTGATAATATTTATAATGTTATGGGATATATTCTTAATATCTTTTTAGAAAAATTAATTAAAAGAGGTTTTTATAGAGGCTATATTACTTTGGAAGAGGATTTATCAGTATTAAAAGGAAAAATTAACTTCTCAGAATCTGTAAAAAGAAATACTCATAAAAAGCTGGTATGCAGTTATAATATACTCTCTAATGATATACTCTTTAACCAAATAATAAAATACACTTTAAATAAACTTATTAATTACAAAAATATAGATAATGATATTAAAGAAAAATTAATAAAATTAAATCATTACTTTATAAAGATAAAAAATATAAATGTTAATAACAGAACTTTCAAATTATTAAAATATAATAAAAACAATATGCATTACAAGATTATAATTAATATTTGTAAATTTGTACATAAAAATTTATTAGTTAATAAAAACAGCAGTGAATATTCGTTTATAGATTTTAATGAAGAAAAAAGAATGCATATGCTCTATGAGAAATTTGTTTTAAACTTTTATAAAATATATTTTTTTCATAATAAAAATATAAAAGTAAAAAACAAAACTATAAAATGGAATATTAATGATAATGAATATATACCTATAATGAAAACAGATATTATGATTTACAATAAAGAGAAATGTTTAATAATAGATACAAAGTTTTATAAAAATATATTAATAAAAAATAATGATAAAGTTTCTTTAAGGAGCAGTCATTTATATCAAATATTTTCTTATATGTCTAATATTAATAATTCCTATAAAAGGTTTAAAACTATCAAAGGTATTTTACTTTATCCATTATGTAATGATAATCTTAATAAAGAATACAAGATAAATGATAAATATTTTGCAGTTAATACAATAGATTTAAACTCTGATTTTAATATTATAAAATCAGAGTTAATAAATATTATAAAAAATTATTTTTAATCATATTAAAATGCGGAAGGAGGAAGTCTTTTTATTATCTGAAGATATTTGATAAATCTTTTTATTTTTATGCTTTTATTATTTATGTTCAATGCTTTTTTGTAATACTCAAATGAATTATCATAATACTCTTCAATATTCTTATGCTCTTTATATTTTAGATAATAGCAAATCCCCAAAGAAAAGTAAACCTCATATTCATTTTTTCCATAGTATTTATTTTCTAGAGACAAATTATAATTGTTAATTGCTTTATCTAAATACTCTTCATCTCTTTTATATTTTTTATACATACTTAAATAAATATCTCCTATCAAACTATATGCTTTTATATTTCTAAGCTTTACAGACTGATTTAAATTATCAAATGCATTTTCTATATAATCTATTTTCAAAGTCTTATCATATAAATGCTTTAATATAAGAGCCTTATAATAATTGCATTCAGGATACACTTTATTAATATCCAAAACTCTGCTGAAAGAGTGAAAAGAATGTATAATATATTCGTAGTTTTTAGTTTTTAAATATACTTTGTAGTAAAGAAGCCCAATCTCAAAATAATAATCTATATTGCTTCTTTCAATACCTGATATATACTCCAAATAAAATAAAGTAAGCAAAGCATATCTAGTATTTTTTGTAACATAAAATAAATATCTAAAAAACTCTATGCATAGCCTTATAGAAAATATATCAGTCTCTAAACTGCTTAAACATTTTCCTGCTTTAATTAAATATTTATTTTGTTTATAAATATCATACATAACATTATTGAGTATAAATAAATGCTTATTAGCCAAACTTCTGTTTACAGGTAAAAGAGAATTATATTTATCAAAATAATCATCTATAAAAGCAGTATCTCCATATTCATTAAATAATATAAAATACATACTCTCTAATTTTTTATAAATAGTATCAATTCCTATACCAAGAGACAAAGCTCTTTCATAATATTCTATACTTTTTAATATATATTCATATTTAGTTATATTATCTAAATTATTATTTGTAATTTTTAAGCTGTATAAATCGCCAATACCTTCTAAAGCTATTAATGAAGTTTCATTATATAGAAGAACATTTTCAAAACAAGTCAAAGAATTATTGAATATTCCATTAACATTATAAACACTATATACTATATAATATAAAAATGCTAAATTCTCAATAGCCTTTAAATATGAGCTGTCTAACTCTATAGCTTTAAGATAATTCTTTTCAGCCTCCTTATAATCTTCAAATCTGCTTTCTGTAATTCTATAATGATAAAGAAGTGCCGAATTATAATATAAAGTCTTATCGTATTTATTTATATCATAAGCATAATCAAAATATTCCAAAGAACTTTCAAAATATTTTATGTCATTTGATATTTTGTATTTCTCATAATAAATTATAGCTCTCTGTAAAAAATTATGTATATCATATCTAAATAAATCAGCATTCTTATCAACATATGACAATGCCAAATCAAAATATCTGTCGTCATTATGTTCATCTATATATTTAAGCCTGTATAAATCACTTATAGCAATAAATGATTTTGAAGATTCAAAAAATACTAAAGCCTTATTAAAAAACTCATCTTTAAAATTATATTTAGCACATATATTTTTATCTTCCAAACATTCAGCATATAGATTATAATAAAAAGAGCCTATATTATGATTAATATAGTATGCAAGCATTTTATCATTATTAAGCTCTCCCTCATTAAATAAAGTCTCATAATCATTAATAATCAAATTAAAATAATTGCTGTCATCAAAATAATGAAATGCCAGTCTGTAAAGTTCAAATCTATTAATATATGTATATAAATAATCTCTGTCTATTGCTATTGCTCTGTTATAATAATATATAGCCTCATCAAAATCTTCTTTATGCTTTGTAATTTTAAATTTGCATTCATGAAGATATGCTAAAGAGTTTAATATATCAGTTTCATCTGTATCCAAATGATTAAATGAAGAGAGAGAAGCATTGAAATACAAATTATCTTTTGTATAATCATAGCATATTAAGTACAAATGCCCCATAAAATAATACTTATTATTATTATCTATATTGTTATAATAATTCAAAGCAAGTTCAAAATCTATTTTAGTTCTTGTAAATCTGTATTTAATTGTGTATAAATATCCTAGTAAATTATATAAAATAATATCATTCTCTTTGGCTTCTTGTGTTTGTTTATATAATGAAACAGCCTCTTCATAAAAATTAAAATCACTGCTGTATTTAAACATCAAAGTATATAAAAAACCCAAATTAAGCATAATATTAACATCTCTGCTTATATATGATATTTCCATATAATAATTGACAGCTTTCAAATAATAATCAGAATTTTTTGTAAGTATAAATTTATCTCTATAAAGTTTTGCTAAATCGCATAATGCAAATATATTTTCATTATCTATATTGAGTATTTCAGTATATGCTTCTGCTGCTATATCAAAATATTTTTCTTTTTCTATATTTTGAAATTTGGCTTTATATAACAGATAAATATTGAAGCTTAAATTTATATCATTACCGTTTGATTTTATTACTTCTTTGTATGCATAAAGAGCATTTTTAAAAAATTGATTATCTTTAGTGTTTAAATATTTAAATTGATATAAAAGAGCCAAAATAAAATAAGTAATATCATTCTCATAATGAAGTATTTTATTTATATTCTCCATTGCTATATCATAATAAATATCATCAGAATCATAAATATATCTAGTATAGTATAAAAATGCTGCTTTATTTCTTGCATATATATTAAAGCTGTCTTTAATCATAACAGCATTAAGACTTCCTATAACATTTTCAAAGCTCTCATTATCTCCAGTATAAGCACATTCATCTATATAAGAATCTATAATCTTTTGCAAAACTGCGGTATTATATTTTATATTTAAGCCTTTATCACTATTTTTTAACTTATCTATATAATCATAATAAAAATAAGTATTATCTTCAAAAGTTTCAAAGTTAAATTTTTTAAGAAATGCAAACTCAATATCAGCTTTCATATTATGAATAAAATTATAACAATTCATAATCAATCAACTCAATAATCTCTCATTAGTTTTATAAAAAATATTATACATAAAAATAATAAAAAATACAGCAATTTAAATTATAATTCTATTATATTTATAGCTTTAATATATAAACTATTATATAATAATACAAGCTCATCAAATAGGAGTAAACATGAAAATACTTATAGTATCAGGATTTCTTGGTGCAGGTAAGACAACACTTATCAAAGAAATGGCAAATAAAACTAAAAAAGATTTTGTAGTTATGGAAAATGAATACGGTGATGTTGATATAGATTCCAATATACTTAAAGATGAAGGTATGAATATTTGGGAGCTTACAGAAGGCTGTGTATGCTGCACTATGAAAAAAGATTTTGCCTCTTCAATACTTACTATAGCAAACTCACTTGACCCTGAATATTTAATTGTTGAACCAACTGGCGTTGCCAAATTAAGCAATATTATTAATAATATAAAACAAATTCAGTATGATAGAATAGTTCTTCTAAAACCTATTACAATTATAGATGCAAATGCTTTTGACAGTTTTTTAAGTTCATATGATGATATATACGCTGACCAGATTTTAAATACTTCCAAAATTATTATTTCAAAAATAGAATCCAAAGAAAAATATGAAATAGATGACCTTATAAACAAAATAAAATCATTAATAATAAAAAATAATGTATCATTAGATAATATAGAAATACTTAAAGAGCATTATTCTAATAAAAATAAAGAATGGTGGGATAGCATTTTACAATCATTTTTAGATGATAAGTATAAGGCTAAAGAATTAGAAAACAAGAAAAATGAAGAGATGCCGGATTCTATAAGTATGAAAGGCTGTCAAGTGATAAATGAAAATAAATTTATTCTTCTTCTTGAAGATATTATACATGGCAGATTCGGACATATCGCTAGGTCTAAGGGTGTTATAAAATGCGGTAATAATTATTTAAGATACGATGTTGTAGACGGAAGATATGCTGTTACCGGAGCAAGCGAGAATGATGAACTTGAGATTGTATTTATAGGTAAAGATTTAAATAGAAAACTTCTTCGTGAAGAGTTTCAGCCTGTTTATAGAGAGAATATAAAACATAATCATGATTGAATAAAATTATAATTTTTAGGATATATCTAAACAATTATAATATATTTGTTAATCAATAAAATATGTTTTATATGTATAGTAAATTACTTGTTTTGTATAATAGTAGGTAATCAGCCGCATACCATCGCCACAGGCGGACTTCGTCTCGGGTACGCGTTGACATTTTATATAGAGTAGATAATACCGTGCGGGAAGGTTCCCCGAACGAAGATGAGGGAGAGCTCGCTGTTGACAAACTTAAAAGTTTAACGAATTTTTTAAAATCTATAAGAAAGCGGTACAAGGCTTTATTTTTATTGACCATTAAAATACAAGCAGGACATAAACTATTTGAGAGATAGTTTTTCACACTTGTACCGCATTTCGAGCTTATTAAAATTAAAGAACTATTACTTTTATTTTTCTTCTGAGCATACAACTCTTTAGAAGATAGTATTATACCTCTATCATCTTTCATTTTTATGTCCTTATAATGCTTACAAAAGTTTCTCAGGCTTTTGTTTTTGATGCATTTTTTAATTTTAATGGTCATTAACTAATATACACAAAATAATTTTAAAGTCAACAAAATAAAAAAAATTTTTAAAACTAATTTTTTAATAAAATAAATTTGATTTTTTAGTAGGTAGGTGGGTAGGTTTGTATGCAGTTTTTGGCACATTTCTTGCAGTAGGTTAACTACTTACCTACCTACTTTTTAACTTTCTTTTTAATTTAAAGATTTTAAAAATAAAAAACTAAAAAACATAGTTATCTGGTATTTATAAAAAAAGCCCTGTTTTTGAAGTTTTTTAATCTGGCATACATAAATCTATATTAAACCTAAAAAAGCCCTAAAAACAAGCCTCTACGCTTCAAATAAAGCCCTTCAAATAAAAAATCAAAACTCAATTTTTTATGATGTTATCGCAACAGCATAAATCAGCATTACAAAACGCCTTTTATAGAAAAAATATCATAAAAAAATTATACAGTAAACGGCTATTCTTTAAACTTAACAAAATGACCGTTTGCGACTGTAAACGGCTATTCTTTGAACTTAACAAAATGACCGTTTGCGACTGTAAACGGCTATTCTTTGAACTTAACAAAATGACCGTTTGCGACTGTAAACGGCTATTCTTTGAACTTAACAAAATGACCGTTTGCGAAAAATCACCAAATCAATGATAAAAAGTTAAATCAAAAAGTTTTGAGTTAATTTTTAATGAGCTTATATTCTCTAATGATTTTTGATATTGATATATATTTTGATTTTTTAATCAGAATCAATTATTAATAAAATATTTATGATGAGGGTTAAAAAAGAATCTGCCTTATCTAATATGCAATGCAGTTTTTTGTATTTATCTTTATTGATTATTTTGATGAAAAAAGTTAAAATGTACTTTACTATTTTTAAAAACAGTAATATAATTTTGATGTTAATATAGGACATTGTTTTATATCTCCATTTAAAATGATGTTTTTTAGGGTAAGGTTTTCCTAGAACCTTACCCTGTATATTGCTTATTTTTTTATTTCTTGTATAAGCAATATTAATGCTATTATGATGATGAATATTTCACCAGTACTCATAAGGAATCACCTCCTTTTAATGTGAAGTATTCAGGGCTGGAACTTTGCAGAGTTTCAGCCCTATTTTTTAAGTCTTAATCAAAATGAAATATTGATAAAATATTTATAATCAATGTTAATATAAGATTGCTCTTTTTTAATATTGAGTATAATTTTTGATATTTATTTTGATTAATAATTTCAAATAAAATTAATAGAATGCTATTTACTATTTTTAAAAATAGTATTAGAATATAGCTATTACGCATAGTTTGAATCCTTTATTTAAATTATGTTTCAAGGGTAAGGTTTTCGCAGAACCTTACCCTCTTTTTTTATTTAGGCTGATTACTTTTTATTTACTTCATTGATATACATTTTATGCAGTTCTAATAAATACTTGCTTACTCTCATATTCAAACTGTCAGCCTCTTTCTTCATCTCTTGAAATGCTGTCTTTGTAACTCTCAAAGTTATCCCTATATTTTTTTCTTCTTTGATAACAGGTTTTAATTTTTGCATACCGCACTCCTTATAAATTTATTTTTTTAAAAAATTTATACTGACATCATTTTTTTAAAAAAGCGTCTGTAAATATAAATTTGTTTATATTTTATTATACAGTAGTATGGTATAGTATAAATATATAGTTTAGCTATACATTTTTTGTACTCAGTTTATCAATCCTGTTACTAAGCTCATTCATTTTTAGAACTATTGTATTAAGCGTATTTGTTATATTTTCCTGAAAGTCATTTTTTATATTTTTGATTTCATTATCTCTATTTATTTTTTCTGTATTTGCTTTATTGAATGGGTGATTACTCATTGCATTTTTTATCATATTCATAAGCACATAAATATATCTGCTTGTTGTTGTGTTAATATTTGAATGTCCCATCATCTTGCTTATTAAATAAGTTTCTGTTCCGCTCTCTGCCATATCAGTTGCAAACCCACGTCTAAAAGAATGGCAGGTTATTTTTACCTTATTTCTTTTTGATATTACTCTCATAATCATAGTCATAGTTTCTATTGCTAAATCCTGACCATTATTTTTTATAAAAAGATTATTCTGTTCTTTAATTTTATTTTTTCTTAATATCTCATCACGCTCTGCTATATAATCAATTAATACATCTTTAATCATATCAGAAAAAACAACTATGCGAGGCTTACTTCCTTTGGTTTTATAAATAGTTATAGTTTTGTTTTCAAGATTAATATTTCTAATATCTATGCCTGCAGTTTCCTTTCTGCGAATGCCTGTGTTTGACATTAAAAGCATCATTAAAATATTTCTTTGATTTGTGAAACTTTCTTTTGAAGTTCTTTCTATTTTTTTTATAATATCTAAAGTTTGATTTGCTTTTACTACCAACTGCTCTTTTATTATTGGCTTTGGTCTTTTTATATCATCAAAAGTATCTATCAATATTTTAGCTTCTATTATTTTTTTCTTATGCAAAAACTTTAAATAACTTTTAACAACATTTATTCTGCAGTTAATAATATCAGATGATAATTGATGTTCTGTTTGATATGATATATATTTTTCTAATAATTCTTTATTTATATTTTTGTATAAGACTTCAGTGTTGCAAATATAGTGATAGTCTTTTTCAGAGAAAATAGAATAATCATTATCTTGTTTTATTATGAACTTAAAAAAATATATAATATTATTTTTATATGTTTTTACAGTTGATGGGCTTTTATCTATAGAAAGATAATCAGCAAATTGAAGGATAAAATTGACATCTTTGGAATAATCATAAAGATTATATTTTTCAGCATTAAGCATAAAAAAACAACTCCATTTTTATTCTAAAAAATTTGCTTGACTTTTGAAAAAGAATAGAGTTGTTTTCTTAGATATAATTATTATCGTCTTAAATAATTTTTCATTAAATATTTTTTAGATTTCATTTTATACCTCTATCGATATTTCCTTATATTTTTTTATATATCTATATAAAAAATATTTTTTTAATATCTTAAAAAATTATTTTTACTAAATAAAAGAGGAGGTGAATTATGTCTTTTAATTTAGAAAAAGCTATTAGAGCAATATTTGTTATAGCCAATACCGTAATTGCTCTAATAGACATATTCAAAGATTAAGGTTAATACCTTATTAAAAGCACCAAATATATTACTGTATATTTGGTGTTAAAATTATAATATTAAAATAAATAATATCAAGGAGTTGTATATGACTAATGAATTAGAAAAAAAAGAAGAGTTAAAAAAAGCACCAAAAAAATTACACTGGGCTTTTACAGCTTCAGAAGAGTGTATTAATGAAATGAAAGACTATGCAAGAAAGTACAATATGTCTTTAGGCGAATATATAGAGGCTATTCATAAAAGATATTTAGAAAGCATACAAAAAAAATAATAAAAAATAGGGCAGAACTTTAAAAAAGCTCTGCCCATAAAACATTTTATTATAATTTAGGAGAAAAAAATGGTAGATGAATAGTAATATTGATTATTTATTATTTATCGCCTTCAAACTTTGACTGATAGCTTTTAAATCCAGCAAGTCCAAGCAAACCTCCCATCAAAAATGGAAGAGCTTCACCAAGCCTAACATCTTTAGAAAAAACTAAAAACGCTATACAAACAAGCATAACCGCTGAACCTAATAAACTTATTAAACGCATAGATGATAAATGCCCAGTCTTTGAACATAGAAGTAAATCTTTAAAGGTATTAAACATAAATAACCTCTGTAATAATTTTTTAATATAAAAAACTTAAAAATAAAAAATTGGGAGCATCTGCTTGATTTATCAAGCAGATACTTAAAGCGGACAATTTTTTATATATAAAATAAAAAGTAAATCTTTTAATACGTTCATAATGCGTCCTACGAAATTACAGCTATAAAAAACATCACACATCCGTAAGTTAATTTAATAAAATAATATATTGATGTCTTCTCTTTAATGAGAGCTTTTAATCTCTCTTTAAATGTTCCTTCTTTTTCATTCATAAACTTATTATAGTATTTTACTATTCCAATGAAAGTAAAAACTACCATAGCACCTATTAAAAAAATTAATATTAATTTAAACATGTTTACTCCTTAATTTATATTTGTTTAGGCAATATCCAATCTATATTATATGCAGTTCCAGCAGTTCCTCTAAACTCTAAACTGCACATGAAACCATTATTATGATGATAAACAGCTTTTAAGCTGCCTTCATTTGTACTGATATCATATTCTGTATTATCTTCAAAGAAATCAATGATACCGCTGTTTGTATAAAAACTAAAATTACTTTCTCCGCTTGCAAATATTAACTGACCTTTTATTTTATATTTTCCTTCTTCATAAACTATTCCAAAATCTTCGCTTACTTTAGTAGGAGACATTTTATTTATTATTTCATTATTAAATAATACTATTTTGCTGTCTATCAATTTAATATTATCAAAATGTTCATTAGTTACAGCAGTTTCAGAACTTTTTTGCATATTAATATATAAATAATTTTCAAATACTAAAATCATAATGATAAAATTATCTGTCATTATAACAGGTACAATATTTTTAATATCTGCTTCTATCTCTTTTGCTGTTTTTATAATCATTTTAGAACTTGTATTTGCATCTTCATATATTTCTATATTTCCTTTTAAGCTGTAAGAATTATCTGCATTTTTTACTAGAGATAAATTACTGCAGTCTTTTACTTTATTATCAAGAATTGGCGATCCCAAAATGGAGGAGGCTATTTCAAAATTAGAGTTATTAATTCCTAACAATATTATTAAACTGTTAAATTTATCATTTAATATTTCTATAGCATTTTGAAGATTTTTCTCTTTTTCTATTTTTTCAACATCAACATTTTTCTGAGCTGTTAAATTAAAAGAAAGTATTTCATCTTTTTCTATATCAGTATCATCAGTATGCTTTATTTCTAAATAACCCAAAGTCATATTGATATTAGAATATTTCTCTGATAATTCTGTTCCATCAATAACAGATTTTCTTATATAATATTTTATAGGCTTATTTTTATTAGAAGTAATCATATCATTTGCTTCTATATAATAGCTGTCATTTTTATCAGTTTTTATATCAAGATAATTTTCTAGCATAAAAATATTAAAAATAATAAATATTGTATTTCCAACTTTTGACTTCGTATTTCCTTGAAATACTATTTTTTCATTTTTATTATTTGCTTTTATGAAAGAAACTGTATCATTAGTACCTTGAATAAATATAAAATCTTGATAATTTCGTATATTATTTACTGATATTTCTATATTAATATTTATAGTATATTCTTTAGCTTCAAAACTACTAGAATCTTGTTTTCCTATAACAAACATAGGACTTCCAAAAACTAAAGCAAAATTATATTTAAGTTTTTCTTCTCCTTCTATAACTATTTCATTATCTGATGCATTTGCATATTGATAAATAAACTGTGATAATTCATTTGTTATATATATAATATCTTTATTTTTTTCTTCACCTTTTTTTTGTATAGATATTATGTTAAAGATAAGATTAGAAGAAGTATTATTATTATTATTATATATTAAAGTACCTTTCAAAACATATTTATCAGTACTCTTTTCTAATACTAGATCATAAACTTCTTCTGCATTATCTATATGAGATAAACTATTTAAATAATAATCAGTTACTAAACTGATATTATAATTATCACTTAGTTGATTTTTTATTGGCGGAAAATCGTATCCGTCTGAAAAATCTAAATTGGCATTATCATTATTAAAAGCTATTTTATCAGCTGATGATGTACTTCCGTTTGTTAAACCATCAACTCTTTCTTTTAATTCTTTTATATTAGAAATAGGAGCTTCGTTAGCTTGTCCTCCTTTTATTTTTTCTATATTTGATATTATTTGATTAATATCTTCTGCATATACAGTTTCTTCACTCTGCCTTGCAGATACTTCTTTATATTCGTTAGGTTTACTTAAAGCCATATAAAACTCCTAAAAACATGGATGTTTTTTATACAGCTGCTACACGGAGGTAAAAGCAGCTGTATACATATTATTTATTTTTTATATAAGTAATAATTCGTTCCTACTTGTATGTTGTACCATAGCTGCCATTCGCCAATCTTTATAATACTTTCTTGGTATCTTCTCATTAAATCTTGCCGATTTGTTACGGACTTGATTATAAATATTTCTGGCGGTGTAGAAAGCGGTACTTTGACATATTTTGTTTTTGTACTGCATGAAGTTAATATCATTAAAATACTTATAAAAATTATTAGATATATTATTAAATGTTTCATGTTCTGTCCTTGTCAGTAATTCTTCATCTATATTTTTTATCATTAAACTAGAATTACTAAAACTATTTTGAAACTTCTCATTTTCTTTAATAAATAATATTTCATTTTGAAGCGTTTGATTATTAAGCTCCAAGCCCTTAATATCTTCCTGATACTGTGCAATCTCTTTTTCTTTTTTATGTATTTCACTGTCTTTAGCAGCTATTAATACTATAAAAATAGAAACTATTAAAACCATTATGACTGCTATAATGATTTTTTTGTTTATTTTTGACAAAAAGCCCGTTATTATTGGTATCATATATACTCCTATTATTATATTTTTTAATCTTTTTTATTTAGTAAAATAAAGAACAGCTTTTATTATTGCTATGCTCAAAAAAGCCTATAAGTAAATCGATAATAAATTATCGATTTGGCTTTTTTTTCGCTTTTTTCTTATTTAGTAAAATAAAAAATAGCTCCAACTATAGTACCTATTGCTGTAAGAAGTCCTGCTATACCCACAACCGCTTTTTGAAACTTATGCAAAGTATCAACAGTAATATTACCTTCTAAACTTTTCTTTATTTCTTTTAATTCATTTTCTTTTTTATCTTTATCTTCTTTCATTTTCTGTAAAAAATCCTGTATCTGATTTTCAAGCTTTTCTATTCTTAAATCTATTTTGATAAAATCTTCTGATAGATTATCTAAATATGTATCATAGCTTTTTATATCATTTCTAAGATTTTTAATTTCTTCTTTTACTTCTTCCATTTTATGAATAAGTCCGTTTCCGTTTTTTGTACCGTCTTCATTAAGACCGACTGTATTTTCTATACGCATTAATCTTTTTTCCAATACAGCAGTTCTGCTTTCTTTTGATGCAGGCATATTAAACTCCAAGTATATTTAATATATTTTTATATCTTTCTTCTCTGTCTTCAAGTCCATTGTATCCGCCGTTAATAAGTTTAGTAACTCCTTTTACATCTCCTTTACGTGCTAGCAAACCGCAGCCTTTTTCTTTCCAAAATAATAATGCAATCTCTATAGCATTATTAGGCTCTTTGGCAAGGTCTGGATTATTAACTAAGTCAGCATTTATTTTTTTACCATAGTTTTTATAATTATTTTTTCCAGTAAGCTGTATTATTCCTCTTCCTCTATATTTATAGCCTTCGTTTTCAGCATTACCTAAACGACCGCCATAAACAAAGTTGCCAATAGCCTCAGCTCCCTGAATACATAACTTTTTAGCATTTTCCAAACTTCCAACCCTTTTTTTGAAAACTTCAAAAAGCCTTTGAGGTGCATATCTGAAGCTCTCTTCAAGTCTTTTATAATCATTGCTTTCATGTGTTGTTTGTGCCAAGAACATAGCAGCTTCTTTTATGTTTGTAATGTTATGTTTTTGAAAAGCATTATTTAATGGTAAAAGCCATTTCTTATTTATACCGATTTTATTTAATGTATTTTCATTTAGCATAGATTAAGCCTCTTTATTTTTGTTTTGTAATTCATATACTTTTATATATTCAGTTTTTTGTTTCTCTTTTGCTATTTGGAGTGTTACTTCTCTTTGCTTTAAGACTTTAATCTCTGTTTCTATATTCACTATAGCTTCACTGTATTGATATGATGTATTTTCATGCATTGATATGTTATATCCGTTATGAACTACTTTGCCTTCATGTTCTTTTAATAATGCAAGAACATCATCTTTTAAAGCCTCAATATTTTCTTTATTTTTTTTCTCTTCATTTTTCAGTTTTATATATTTTTCTATTAATGAAGTTTCTTTTTTATTTAATTCTGTTATACTTTCTTTTGCCATGTTTTATCCTTATATCTATATTCATACACTTATATAAAAAAATATAAGGATAATTCATTGCCTAAAGAAAAAATTATAAAATATACGGCATTATCTGTATCATTGAATCCTGAAGTTCTTTCTTTATACTATTTAATTTTTGAGATACATTACTTTGAGACATTTTTAATTTTTCTGCTATTTCTTTTTGTGTATATCCTTTTGCAAGCAGTTCCAGCATTTCCCTTTGGTCTTTTTTTAGTAATGCTATTATTATTCTTTTACTGTCTCTATCTTCTACTTTTGAAAGTCCAAAAGTATATATAACTTTAGAAATATCTGTTTCAAATACATTAAATGTAGCGTCAGAATAAATATCATTGTTATTTTTTTTATTTCTTATTGCTTTTTTCATATCATCACATAACTCTCTGCATTTATCTCTCTTATGACATAAATTGCAGGTATTAGTATTTTTTTTCATTTTTTATCTCCTAAATTATTTATATACTCTGCTATTTTTAAAGCATCATAAGTATTGCAAATATTTTTAATCTTTAATTTTTTCTTAGCCGAATCTATATCATTTTTCAGCTCAATATACTCAGTGTAATTATTGCTGTATGCTATATCTTCTAAAGACATATTATCTATTGTAATAACTCCTAAACTCGTAATCATAATCTACCCCCTATAATTGTCTTAATTTTATAATATTGTCAAATATATTAAGTTTAAGTATTTCACACTTACAAGGCTTTATATAATAACTTCCATCTTCTCTTTTATATTCTATCTCTACTATATCAAATAGCTTTAGAAAATCTAAAGTTTCATAATATTCAAATGTATAATACTCTTTTAATAAATATCTGCTTTTCATTATTTCATTAGATAAGCTCACTGCATCTTCTTTTCTTTTTAATAAAGTTTCAAACTCTTCATGAGCATTTATTCTATGTCTTTTTTTAGCTTCCTCTTCAAAGTCAGTATTTTTGTATGTTGACTTTAATAAATCATATTTAATACTTAAGCTTGATAAATACTCATCACTTTCTACTGTTTTATCAACTCTGCCCATGCAGTACTGTTTTATTTTATATTTAGCTTCATTGCTGCGAAATCTTGTACTGATAAAATCTATTTTATTGTTGTCTATTTCTAATCTTCCTTGTTCTAAAAAAGAAAGTTCTCCTATTAAATCAAGTGTAGTCTTTTTATTATCATTATCAAGAAGAACTGTTATTTCTCTTGAACGTTCTTCTTCAATCTGCCAATTTTCTATATTATAATTTTCTTTTATGTATGCTATGTTTTCATAATCTTCTAAAATCTCACGCATTAAAGTTAAAGATTTATAAGGAGGTATATCTATTTCTGCATATATCTCATATAAATTATCATTAGTATCTGTTATAGAATGTACTTGGTTTTTTCCTCTAAAAATTAACTGTCCTCTTTCTTTATCTAAAGTCCATACTCTTTGCTCTCCGTTTCCGTCTTGATAATCTTTAAACTCTGGAATAAATATCTCCAATTCTCCGCTTATAATAGTACCATTTTCACGTTCTATTATTTCATTTTCACTCTCTGGTGTTTCTATAAAATATATATGAGGTTTTAATTTATTGTCATCAAGCGGATCATTTCTATTAACAATACTTTCTATAGCATTCCTTGAAGTGTCGCATATTTCAAAAACTACTTCAGGAATCAAATCAGGATTTAGTATGCTTGGAGTATAATATTTTATAGGCTTTAATTTTACTGTAATACCATGTCCTGCTGCTAAAGTTCTGCATGTGTCAATAATATCTTCTCCGCTTTGCACATTCTCAGGGAAGTTCTTTAAATCTGAATATTCTTTTTCACTGAAAACATTTTTAGGAAGCTCAGTAGAAAAAGAAGCTCTTATATCAGATGCTGTTATCGTTATAGTTTCTAAAAAAGAATATTCAGGTTTTTGAATAAAACCAGAGAATATAATTTTGGAATCTAAAAAATCACTTCCATCAAATATTTGTCTTACCAAAAATCTATTGCCGTATAAATTAGAAAAATCATCAAAAAGTCCGTCATCATTTCTTAAAGTAACAGACATTTCATTTGTTTGAATAGTATCAAATGCAAGTGAATCGCCTTCTATATCCGCTGTATCTATTTCCTCCACTCTAGGCTCTACATACATATTATTTAATTCAGTAATTAAACTATTATTACTATCAAGCACCGAAGGTGGGCAGGTGTCCCATTCACGTGTGGAGAATAATTTTTTAATATTTATAATAATATTCTTTTTACTGTAAGGAGTTTCAAAGTTATTAAAATGCACGGCTATATAATTAATATTATCTTTTTTATATTGATAATAAGATTTATTCTGTTTATAAAGAGCTTCTAAAGAAAATACTTCTATATATCCTCTGTCATTATCCACACTTACAGAGCCAATATTATATAAATTATATAATTCATCTTCTTGAATATTAAATAATTCATTAAAATAAGAACTGCTGTATAATGAGTATATTTCATTAATACTTGCAGTCCATACACCTCCGAAAGGTGCAAATATTAATCTAGTATCAGGACTAGAAATATCAAGCTCTATAATATTAGCAAAACTCTTAAGCATTTTATAAACCTACTATTTCTGCATATACTCTATAACTGCTGAACCATTTTCGCCATTATTCATTCTTGTTGGATTACCATCCATATATCCGCTAACACCTCCAGATCCTACAATAATTTTAATTTTAGAATAAGCTCCTATCATATCTCTATTTATATCTACTGTAGCAGCTGAACCAGAACCGCCTCCTATTGACCCATTGTTACCTACATTATGTACTATCCCATTACCGCCATTTCCTCCGCTTGCTAAACATTGACTTTTTAAAATACCGCCTTGACCAGGTTTTCCATTATTACCATTTGATCCTTGATATAATTTACCTTGTCCGCTAGATTGACCTGCTAATCCTGAACCTTGAGTTAATCCTGTCATTTTTCCGCCGCCTCCTCCTGTGCAGGTTGTTATTGCTATATCATTTATTAATACTTGAGAATTGCCCCCATTTGTAGCATTATGATAACCATTATCGCCTGTTTCTAATATTGTCATACCAGCACCTCCTCCGCCTGAACATATATGCACAGTAATACTATTAACATCGCTTGGAAAGTCAAACTCATGTTCTCCTGCTCCAAAGCTCACTGTTTTTCTTTTTAATGTCAATCCTTTTCTTTGAAAGTCATTAATATTCCAATATTTCTTTTCAACATATCCGCCTAAACTAGTATCATATTTCATTGATAATCTTAAATATTTTGATGTTACAATATTATTATTATCTTTGACATAAAAACCTCTGTTTTCATAATCATAAGCTGGAAAATCTTCACTTTCTTTACTGCTTCCTGATGCTATTTCTGCTGTTAAATAATCATTATTACTATCTTCATTATCTCTATGAATAACAAGTTTTATATATCTTAAATCTTTATTACTATCAGTTGTATTATCAGATAATTGTATATTTTCAATTGTTTCAAATAATCTGCCTTCAAACTCGCAAATGCTTCCTGCTAAAATGTCAGGCAATTCTCTGTCTGTATCATTCCAATGATTTAATTTTATGCCGTCAAAAGCAGTATGAAGAATACGCATTTTCTGCATAATAATATTCTGCTGTCTATAGCTGTCTAGTAAATTACTTGGATTTTCTTCAGGTTCTTTTATAAGTGTAAAAATATTACTCATGACTAATATACCTCATTATTATACATATCAAAATAATCTATTTCATAAGTTCCATTTTTTGTTATTACTAATGGAATATATTTACTTATTCCTTCATTATTGATTAAATAAAAACCGCCAAGCTCTTCATTATAATAGCAGTCTAAACTGCTTACTATTTGTGCATCTAAGTTTTTACCATTATTAATTAATTTTAATAATATATATTTATTACTGTCATTATTTGTATTGTCTTTCAATATAATATGCTTTTTAGCTTCATATATTGAATAGCAAAACATACATACAGAACCTTTCCGTATAAACGGCATACTGCTTTTATTAGAGAAATCTATTTTTGTACCCTCAAATGCAGTATGCAGAAATCTTGTATGTTTTAATAATTCATTCTGTCTTTTATATCCATCTTCAATAGTAAGAGGTATGCTAGAAGGCTCATAAACAAGTTCAAACATTATTTCACCTCTCTAAATGTAAGCTCTGTAGAATACTGATATAAATCATTCTTTCCTTTCTTAAAAGCTATCTCTTCATTAGTACATACATAAAGTCCAGACTTCATATAATATTTAACTTTAGATGATGTATTATCTTTTATAATAGTTGTATGCTTAGATGTATTTTGATTTTCTATTGTTTTTGTAATAGTGTTTGTTTTACTTGCATATTTAGATAATCCATATTTGCTTATATTATATTTTGCTGTTTCTATTTCTGATTCTAAAATCTCATCAGGACTTATTGTTTCTTCTATCCATACTTGAAGTACAAAAGGTTCAAAATTACTAATATCAAAAAAGTTAATGATTTTTTCTCTGTCATCATTAGTCAGATATGGAAAAGATACTTTCCAAGTATCATAGCTTTTAACAGGTAGTTTTCTATAAAAATAATGACCTGTTAAAGAAAAATATTGATTACGAGTATAATTTATAGTATGCGTTTTACTTTTATCATGAGGAGGAAAATCTACTCCTTCACCTATTATTAAATATCCGCATTCAATCATATTGCCATCTTCATCTTTGATAAAAGTTATTTTGACTTTTATAAACTCTACAGCAGCTATATTATGAATAGCTTGTTTATTTATTATATTAATATTATATGTAAGCAGATCATTATTAATATTTGTTATTTCTAATTTTATTTTTTGAGCATTTGTATTAAATACTGCTATTTCATTTATAATGCCGTTTCCTGATAGTGTTAAACTTCCTTCGCTTTCACTTGCAAACTTTCCAACTTCAAGAGTTTGATAATTAAACATATTAGAAATAGGGAAAAAATCATATTCACTAGAGAAAGTATATTCAAAATTATTAAAAATATTATTCCATAATAGCCTCATAATATTCCCCTTTGTGATACTACCTTAACGCCTCGTTTACTTAAATTGAGCATAGTGCTTGCAACTATCTTTCCGTCAAGCATTAAATAAACAGGCTGATTGAATATAGTTTCTGACTGTGTATTTACTTCATATATTCCATCATTATTTTTAGCAGCTTCAAAAATCTGACTTCCTATTTTTGATAGTATTCTATCTTCAAGAGGTATAACCGCTTCATCGTTTGCACCCTCTCCGATTACAGCATTAATTCCTCCGTTTCTTCTCTCTACAAGTCCGCCTTTTGCCAAGTATTTAGGTTCACTCGGTTTAGCTTGAGATAATGTCGCCAAATTAACAGCACCGCCTGCAATAATTCCTGCTAAAGTTGCATAGGCTATTAAAGGCATTGGAAAAGGACCAGCACTCATAGCTGATGCCAATGCACTTATGGCTGCCTGTGCCATAGAAGCTGACGCCTGAACTAAAGACATTTTCCAGCTTTCCATTTGCGAATTATATTCTAGCTTCATCTTATCATTATTATAGTTTTTCTCTACTTCCATCTGCTTAGCTTTGGCTTCTTCTTCTATTTGTATTTTAGCTAGTTCTTTTTGTTTCTCTTCAAGTTCAGCTTTTATTCTCTCCTGCTCATAAAGTCCTAAAGCAACTTTTTGCCTATTCTGTAATTGTTTTATTTCATTTAATAAACTCTGCTTTTGCGAGTCCTCCATTATTCCTATAGCTTCAAGCCTTGCATTTTTTTCTTCTTCTATCGCTTCTAATGCTGCCTCTTTTCTTTCCTCATTTTTTTCTATTTCAAACTCTATAGCCTGTATTTGCATTTCCTGTATAGCAGAATAAAAATCATTTGTATATCCTATAGTGTCATTAAGCATTTGAAGCCAATTCGCACTAAAATAATCTGAAAAACTTTGAGTAGGTGTTTTCCAAAGTTCGCCGAACTTCTCTTTTAATATTTCTACCTGTTCAGTTGTAAGTTCTAATTCATTAGTTATGCTTTCTATTCCGCTTCTTACTATTTCACTTTTCTGTCCCTGCTGTTCAGCTTCGCTTACTTTATCGCCGAACTCTTCAGCAACAGAAACGCCTCTTTCATAAGCGGATATACTATTTTCTATTTCTTTTACTAATTCAGAAAATCTGTCAGTTTTGATACTGTCTAATGCGTAGCCGTAATTATCACTTAAATATTTTATTTGATTAGCATTTAAGTTTAGTACCGTACTCATTTCTGTGAGTATAGCACCTACTTTGTCTTTTTTAGCTTCTAAAGCCTCAGCATCACTGATTTCAGCTCCCATATTACGAAGATTGCTTACTCTGCGATTTTCCTCTGCCTCTGCTTTTTTTAGTAAAGCTAAATAATCTTCATAAGTTTTTGTTTTATCTTTTACAGCATCAGATTTACCTTTTATTGCATTAATGCTCTTTTCATTAGCTTCTTTTTCTTTAGTCTCTAAATCTATTCCATCTCTAGTTAGAGACTGTCTTAAATGCATGCTTTGATTTAAGTCATTTCTTTGTTTTTCTAATGTATTTAATGTATTTTCTACTTCTGATAATTTTTCATAATCAGAACTCTTTAATATCTCATCATTGGCTTGGCTTTCTCCCATACCAGATGCATATAAAGAACTTCTTAAGTTTTCAACAGCAGTATTATATATTTTGCTCTTTTCTTCTAATTCTTTTATTTTTGTTTCTATAGTTTGTATTTGTATACTTTCTTCTGCCGTTCTATAGTCTTCTAACTTCATAGTAGCAGAATCTATATATGTAATTCCGTCTAAAACTACAGTTTTTAAATTAGGATATAGTCTAGTAAGTTTATCAGTTACTTGGTTTAATCTTTCAGTAGCTGCTGCATCTAACTCTTTGGCACTAGCTAGTTTTTGATACTCTTCAAATAAACCTACATCTTTAAAAGAATTATCATTTAATTCTTTTGTGCTGTTAGCTAATTGGTTTGAAGTATCTATTAATGCTTTATATTCCTGATTTAATTTATATGCTTTTACTGCTAAAGCACCAAGTCCTACGGTTAAAGCTGTTATAATACCAACAGGACTTGCAATCATTACTGTATTTAATGCTTTCCAAGCTGTACTTAATCCTTGAATAGAGCTTGCGGCTGTCTTTAATGTAGATACCGCATTTTTAAAATCTTTTATAGTTTTCTTAGCTTCTGTTATTCCTTTTGAAAGTCCTACTATACCTTTTAATGCAGGACCAAAGCCTGCTGCTAAAGCAACAAAGCCTACACTTACTGCCTGCAAAGGTGCTGGCAAGTCGCTGAATGTTTTTATTAAAGATATAATAGTAAGAATCATTTTTTCAGCTATAGGTACTATTTTATCTTGCATAACAGGAAGTAAATCTTCATTAACAACAGGAAGTAAACTATTTCCAAGCTCTACTACTAAAGCACTAAGCTCTGCTTTCATTTTTTCAAACTGTCTTGCTGGACCGTCATCTATTTTTTTGAATGCCTCAGCTGTAGCTCCTGCCGAATTATTCATCTGATCTAAAGCATCTTTAAACTTATCTGCATTCTTTCCAGATAAAGCTAAACCAGCATTTGCTGCCTCAACACTGCTGAACATACTAGAAATATCTTTTCCGCTTTTATCAGCTTTTTCAGCAAGCATTTGAAGAGCTTCCTGTAAAGTTCCTCCTTGCTCTATAAACTCTTTAAAGCTTTTTCCTGCTATTTCTCTAAATGCTATATCTGTAATGCTTCCTTCTTTATTAAGTTCTACTAAAGCCTGACGAATCTGTGTTGTTGCAACAGAAGTAGGAGTTCCTTGTGCAGTCATTACAGCAATAGCAGCTCCTATATCTTCAAACTTCACTCCTAAAGCTGAAGCGGTAGGAATAACATTAAATAAAGATTTTGATAACTGAGTAAAGTCTGTTTTTCCTAGCTTCAGTGTTTGAAACATTATGTCTGAAGCTCTATTAGTATTAAGAACTTCTGTTCCATAAGCATTAGTAACAGAAGTAAGTCCGTCAACTGAAGTTTCTAATTCAGCAACACCTGCAATAGCAGCTTCGCCTGCCGTTTTTAAGAACTCAAATACATTTTCACGTGGAACTCCTGCAGAAAGTGCTTGATAAAGAGCTTTAGTTGTTTCTTCTGGAAGTTTGCCTATTTCTTTACTAAACGCTAAAGTTTCATTTTTTAATTTTTCAAAACCTTCATTGCTTAATTTAGGAAGAAGAGTAAGAACCTCACGCATTCCATTATCAAAATCAGTAGCTTTTTTAGTAGCTAATGCAAAAGCTGTTGTCCCTGCTGCTATTGGCACAGTTAAACTTTTAGTAGCTAAAGAACCGAACTTGTCAAAAGATTTTCCTATTTTATCAAAGCCTTTTTCTAAGTCTGTTGTTTTATCTTTAAGTTTTCCAAATGCCTCAATAGCTTGAGAAGCATCTGCATTAATATATACATTTAATTTACTCATTATTGCTAAACTCAAAAAAGCCTTTGAGAAAATCGATAATAAATTATCGATTTGGCTTTTTTTCGTTTTTTATTCCTTTTTTATTATTGCTAATTATTTACCGTAATAGTTTCTATTTCCCATAAACCTTGTCTTTCTTTTTTTATAGTTTTATTTCCCTGTTTTATTTCAGATGAAGAATTGTTTGATTTAGTTTTCTCTTCTACTTCTATAATATAAGGCAAATTTAAAGAAGCTGTATAATAGAGCAGAAGTCTTTGCAAACTCATCTCCATCATACAGTCTTCTGTCCACCCATAGCTATTAGCTAAATGTGCAAATAACTTTATTAATTCTATTTTTATTAGTTTTCTTTTTTTTTATCCTCATTAGGAGCATCAATTCCTGCTTTATAAAAGCCGTCCATTATCATTCTGAATATTTTTATAAGCTGATCATAATTAAAATCTTCTAATATATCTTCTCGGCAGGTATTTTTATCCTGTCTTTGTATAAGAGGAATTACTATATCTTCTATCACAGTCTGTGAATCAAGAAAACCTTTCTCTGCTATAGACTGGCTATAATCACTTATTTTTAATGCCAAGCCCACAGGTATATCATTAACATTTATCTTGTATTTGCCAAGTTTGGCATAAACTGCTTTTTTATTACTAAACTCTTCTAAATCTACAATTTCTATATCTGCCATATTTCAGATCCTTATATATTTGCATTTATATTTACTTCTATATCTTTTACAATATCTTCACTGCCTGTTTTTTTAGCTGTGATTTTTAATGTAGCTGTACCTTCTGCCTTTCCTGTGATAGTGAAAGTTTTAGTTTCAGCTTCATAGCTCACATCAAAAAACTGCTGGTCTGGAGGCTCTACTGTATGTGTTATCTCGTCAGCATTTGAAGTTAATACTACAGTATCATTTTCATCTGCTCTTATATCTACATTTGGTTTATCACTTTCTAAAGTTAAAGCTTCTGGAACCGCTTGTATATTAATAGATATATCTTTAGTAATATCTTCACTGCCTGCTTTTTTAGCTGTGATTTTTAATGTAGCTGTACCTTCTGCCTTTCCTGTAATAGTGAAAGTTTTAGTTTCAGCTTCATAGCTCACATCAAAAAACTGCTGATCTGGAGGCTCTACTGTATGTGTTATCTCGTCAGCATTTGAAGTTAATGCTACAGTATCATTTCCATCTGCTCTTATATCTACATTTGGTTTATCACTTTCTAAAGTTAATGGAACATTAGGTTCACTTTCTGTATCTGATGTTTCCTCTTCTGTATCTTTTATTTCTTCTTCATCTTTACCTACAGACTGTTCATCTTCATACCATGCAAGCTGCTCTCCGCTTTGCTGACTGCCTGCTAAAGTCGCTGAGAAACTTAATTTCCCTACCAACACATCCTGTGCTTTATCAGAAGGGAAGCTAAACTCTAAGCCGCCTGCTATTGAAGCCTGCGGTAAATATATTCTTAATTCTTTACTCTCAGCATTAGTATTAACTATCATTATGCATTTAGGTTTGATTGTAGAACTTTTTCCTCCTGTTGCCATGCGTACCATTTTAGGCATAGTTCTAGTATATGTAATAATTAAAGTATCTGTGCTAGGAGATATTTTAGTATCTGTAATTTTTATTCCATTAGTTCCTATTTTTTCGTAGCTTGATTCTTCTATGCGAATATTTCCCATAGAGTTTTTCTTTTCTACTTTAGTTATTGTTACTTCGCTTCCGTCTGCATTTCTAAATGGAACTTTTATTTCTTCACCTCTTTTATATGTATCTGATTCTACTATATACTGTTTTGTAACTTCTGTTTTACCATCATAGCTGTCTATATTATCTATACCGCCTCTTGCCTCAGCATAGTTTTTGAAATTAATTTCTAAACTGTCAAGAGTTAATTCCATTTTATGTTCTGTCACTAAAGTAGCTATAGTTCCTGCATTGTCGCTTTCTATATCTGATGTAGTTATAGTTTCTTTTACAGCAACACTGCGTGCTGCTCCTATATTTATAAGTTTATCAAATCTATCTCCTATCAAAACTTTGGCACTTCCGTATCTTATTGTTTTTTTTTTCTTGCACACTTGTTTGACTCATAATATCTCCTTATTGTTATTATGCTAGCTTTATATTAATATTTATATAATATTTCTATTATTGTCATTGTCTGATATGCATTATCTATACGAGAATGGGCTTTCATTGCTTATATCACAGCCGCATATCTCAATATTATCTATCTTTTTTTTCAAACTATTAAAATACTTACCTATTTTTTTCTGAAGAGTTAATGCATGTTCTAAACTTGTAGAATAAACACTAACTTGATAAATATCTCTTGAATATTCAAACTCATATTTAGGATTTGAACTTTGAAGAGAATAAACTATATAGCTTTTATCATTATCTACATTGCTGTCCTCAACAAAATCCAAATAAACACCTGCCGTTTTTTTATCTTCTTGAGTAAGACTTTTTAATAATTGATAAATTACTCTATGCATATTTATAAACTCTATTTATTATTAGCTTTTTGTATTACTATATTCAAAGCACTTTTGACTGCCTCTTCTATATTCTCTCTGTTTGATTCAAATAGAGGTATTAACAAAGGCACTTCATTTTTATATTTATTTCCATATTCATTAAAAAAAGCATAATACCTATCGCCTTGCTCTTTATACCATTTTATTTTATTTTTCTCAGGTGCTGTGCCTCTTTTTCCGCTAATTGTAGTAATCTTAACATTGCTTTCAGTATTACTCTTTTTGTTTATTCTTGTTTCTTTTACAGTAAAATATTTATCAAAAGTCCAGCCTCTGCTTTTTGCTTTTGCATTAGCTTCTTTTGCTATTCTTCTAGCTTCTTTTAATGAGGCTTTTTTTACTTCATTCTTAAAATCAATTCCTAACTCTTCTAAAGTTTTCCTGAACTCATCAAACCCTGTAAGAGTTACTTTATTTTTTTCAGACATATTACTCTCTATTGTCAGCTTTTTTATTATTTACTAATTTCTTTATTGTAAATATGCATTCTATATTTTTATATGAAACATTCTCCATATTAATGACTTCATAGATATCATTTTCACGGTTTATTTTGGCCATCATTCCTTTGGTATCAAACTCTTTGAAATAATGAGTATGTACTTTCAAAGTTCTTGTTAAATCTTTTCTTTTACCCTGCTGTATATCTTTATATGTTATATCTTCAATAGAGCATTTTACTTTTCTTAATTCTATTAATTCATTACTTCCTGTTCCGTTTCCATTATCTATATACTTTGTTCTATAAAAAGTTATAGTATGAATTAATTTTCCAACTTTCATTATTGTTATATTCGCCTCGCCTAATAAAAGCGAATAAGTAAACTTATTCGCTGGCTTGGCTCATCTCCTATAGAGTAAACTTTTCCCTTGCAATGGCCAATAATCTATGAACACCTTTCAAAGCAACTTCCTCACTTTGACTGGCTTCTCCTGTTTTGCTTTCAAAATAATGAGCAGCAAGTCCAAGAATAGCATACCTAACTTCAGGAGGACAATCGGCTCTTTTGTATTCTATTTCATTAGCTTTATTACAATAGCCGATTGCACTGTCTAAAGTCAGATGCAGTATATCATCATCATAGTCAATGCCTTCTAAGTTTAGAAACTTTTTGAACTCTGACAAAGTAACTACTTTATTATCTTCGCTCGCTACAAGCCCCGACAATCCCGAGTGATTAGTATCACTCGGCGGGCTTTCCGCTTGCTTTTCTTCGTCATCATCACCTTCTTCGACTACTTTTCTGACATCAATGTCTATACTATTAATATCTTCAGTATCACTGCTCATATATAAAAGCCTTATTAAAAATTATTAAGCTGCATACGCTTGATCATTTGGAAGTAATCTTACAAATGCTGATTTTTGAATAGGGGCACCGTCTCCCCAATATCCTACTTGGAAACCTACCTGATTTGTTTTGCTGTATAACTCATGCAAAACTTGAAGTTCCATAGACAAGCTGTCAAAAATCCAATAATATTTTAAGTTTGCTAAGAACCCAAAATATTTTGTAGCTTCCAGCTTATCTTCTATAAAGTCATTTTGCACAACTGGTATACCAAGTAAAATACTAGGCTGTCCCGCTATTAAACTTTCCTGCCAAATAGGACGGTCCTGCTTATCTTTTAATTTTCTTAAAGCAGCAACTGCTTTTTTATTAAGCATCCATACCGCTCCGTTTTGATATCCGCCTTTCAATCCGCTTACTGCATCTACTAAACCATCATAAGTTATAGCAGCACTTGCAGTTCCTACTTTTATATCTCTGTCAGTTGGAATAGCTGCTGTATTATCTGAAGTTTGAGCAAATATACCTAGAGGTTTATCCTGTCCATTTCCATATAAATAATTATGCTCTAATGTAGAAGCCAATTTATATACTATTCTCTCCTCAACTAAACCTTGAATATCTATGTTGCTTTGCTTTATTAATCTTTTACTAAGTTTAACTAACTTAGTTAATTGATTAGCCTTCATTTCTCTTTTTCCAAAAGACATATTTGTATCTTCTGTAACTTCTGCGATTTCTGCTGTCCAATCAAGATCATTTAAATCACTGTCAAGTGTAGGTATTCCTATGCTTGCATATCCGTTCATAGCAGGAATGATATTTGCTCTTTTTCTTATCTGTACTGCATCATCTAAGTCTTTTATAATTTGCTTTACTAGATACTGAGGTGCTATAGTATATCCGCCGCCTTCGGCAACGCCTGCCTGAAGTGTTTCTCTTATTTCTTTATCATTGCCTGATCTAAACCATCTGTCAACTTTAGCTCTTAATTCAGCTTCGTTATCATCAGCAGATGAATTGTCCAAATTATCAGCTAAATTTCTTTTATTCATAGAAGATTTAGTTTGAAGTGATAGAAGTTTATCATTTCTCTCTATTTCCTTATTTCTATTTTCTATATTCTTCATTAAAGTATCTATATCATTATCTAGTTTTGATATATCTTCTTTTTTATTTTCTCTCTCTTCAATACTCATAGCAGAATATGCTTGTCTTTTTTGCATAAGTTCATCAATAGATTGTAAATCTAAAGCATTTTCATTTTTTAGTTTTTCTATTAAAGCTCTCAATTCTTCTGGTGACATAATTTGATACTCCTTATTATTATTTATTTTTTATTTTTAGATATTTTATTTTTTGTTCATATTCTTTATTTCTATAATCAAAATCATCATTCTCTATAGGTATAGATTTATCAGGCGGTTTTGCCGATAGGCACCTACTCGGTGGAATATATACATCTTCATTTTTATGCCTAACATTCGTTTGAGGATAAGCTGGAAATGTTACTAATGATATTTCATGCAAAGTGATTTCTTCTACTTCACGTATAGGCATTCCGTATTCTTTTAATGTTTCTTTATCATCAATCCAATTATCTCTCACTACTTTGAATCCGAAAGACATCTGCTTTATATCGCCTCTGTCCACGCTTTCTTTCAAATCTCTTGCCCAAGTAGTATTTGGCATAGAAACTTCAAAATATAACCCTTTTTCATCTTCTCTTAAAATTAATGTGCCAGAACTCTTTCTGCCTAGAACATATCTTGTATCATGTCCCCCATAAACATACTTGATCATTTTCTAATAATGATTTAGTGAAAGCTCCTCTGTTTATACGCTCTCTAAATAAATCTCCATAGAGAGGCTCACTTAAAGAATTATATACAATAGCATAGCCTCTTAATTTAAGAGGCTCACCTTCTGTGTCTGTACTTTTTTGAATATTAATATCTATACTTCTAATTTCATTATTACTTGCTGGCATCTTTATATTCCTCTTCTAATTTTTTATTTTCATTATTATTTATATTAAAGTCTTGATTGCTCTCATTTTCTGAAGTTTCATAAACTGTTTTTATTGGTCTTATTTGCTGAGAAACGAAATACTCATCTCCGTATTCATCATCTACTTCGTTAAGGTTTTCCAGTATCCGCCATTCATTTCTAGTGAGAACACCATTATTTAATTTTATTTGGTTAGCCTGCTGCCTTGTAAGAGTATCGCCTCTCAAAAGTCCGTCTAAATTAAACTCTATATTATATTTTTTTCTTTCTAAATTATTTAATAAATAGCCATTCAATGCTTTTTCTATACGAACGCACCACGGTCTTATTGTGTGCGTTACAAACTCTATACTTTGATGTTCTATATTATTATTTGTACTCCTGCTTAAATCACCAATTAAATGTGGAGGTACACGGAACACTCGGCATATTTCCTCTACTGAAAATCTTCTGCTTTCTAAAAACTGTGCATCTGACAAGTTCATTGTGATAGGGTCTATTTTCATTCCTTCTTCAAGAACAACAATACCTTTTTCCCAAGCATCTCTGAAACTTTCTTTGAGATTTTGTTTGGCTTCTTTGCTTAATTGTTGCGGATGCGAAATAATTGGAACTTTTTTAACACCATTAGAAAAGAAATCTAATGCAAAATTATCCTGATAAAGTCCAGTAGTTATTTGCTTACGCATCATAGCTATTGGACTGTATCCTATCACTCCGTTCCATCCAAGTCCTGCTATATGCATAACTTGAGACGGAGATAAAGTAATTATTTCTCCATCATCTGAATATTCAAACATTTTATTGCCGTTTGAATCTCTATATATTTTAATCTTATTTGAATCTATTAGATAAAGTTCTGTTACTCTGTTGAAATTATCCCTTACTACTTCTACAAAGCCGTTGCCTTGAAGAAGTATTTGAGTGATTAGACTTTCTATAAATGATACTGATGTGCATTCTTCATTAGGAGCGTCATGCAATAATCTATATAAAGAATGATCTTTAGCTTTTATTTTATTATTTCCATTTACTTTATATACAAAAAGCGGTAAAGTAGCTATTGTTTCAGCAATAACTCTCACGCATGCAAATACTGTAGAGAAAGTTAAAGCAGTATTTGGATTGACTGCTGATAAAGTTTTATCATTTTGAATTGATAAAAAATTACTGCTGTCAATATAGCTGAAATCAGGAAACAGCCATTTTTTTATATAATTCCTTATATTTTTTATTACAGACATATATATATAAAAAAAATATAAGGAAATATAAGTTTTATTTTATATTTCCTATTTTTTTAATGTATTTATAGTCATAAATTATTATATTCATTACTATTTAATGAGCATTATTTTTTAATGGAGTCTATTATGCAAAATAAAAATGATAAAAAAAGATATAAAATACAAGCTCCTCCTAATTATTTTAATAAATATTCTATAAAAAAATGGAAAGAACTTGCACCTATCTTTGCCGAAAAAAATATGCTCGGACCTGCTGACATATCAGCTTTTGAGCTTTTATGTCTTCATTACGGCGATGCTATGAATCTTTATGAGGCTATGATTAATGAAGGAGGTTCTATAGCTGGTTATTTATCAGGTAAAAACTCTCAGACTATGGGAGAATATTTAGCTTATCATAAAGCTATAACGGCATATACAAAAATGCTTACCGAGTTTGGTTTAACTCCTGCTTCAAAAAAGAAAGTACCATATCCTGAAACTATAGAAGAGGATGATCCGCTTGAAAAAATGATAAATGGTTAAATAATATAATGTATACCTATGAAGAATATATCAATAAAGTTATAAATAAAGAATTGCCAGTGTGTCAAGCTGCTTTTTTATCTGTAAAAAGGCATTTGGACGATATAGAAAAATCAAAAAATAATGATTATCCTTTTTATTTTGATGATAATGAAGCTAAACGTCCTATCATGTTTATACAATCTTTAGTACATACAAAAGGAGAATGGGCAAATCATAATATTATACTAGAGCCTTGGGAACAGTTTATAATAGCAAGTATATTCGGATGGAGAAGAAAGGAAAATAAACTCAGACGTTACAAAAAAGCATACGTTCAAGTGAGCAGGAAAAATGGAAAAACTACTTTTGCATCTGGCATTGGTAATTATTGTTTTTTCTGCGACAGTCCTGCAGAGGCTGGAGTTGAAATATATTATATAGCTACTAAAAAAGATCAAGCGAAAATTGCATGGAGCGAAAGCGAAAGGCAAATAAGAAAAGCAAAAGCTCTTAATAAAGAAGCGATTACATATAAACAAACTTCTACAATTACAAAGAAAAAAGATACTGCATCAAAATCCAAACCGCTTGGACAGGACAGCAACACTGAAGACGGATTAAATCCTCATTTAGTGATAGTAGATGAGTACCATGCACATCCTGATAATGAACTACTAAATGTTCTTGAATCTGGAATGGGAGCTAGAAGGCAGCCGCTTGTATTTATAATTACTACTGCTGGTTTTGATAAATCTTCAGTGTGTTTTTCTGAATATGAATATGCAAAGCAAATATTAAAAGGTTCATTAAATAATGATGAATACTTTACAATAATATATGAGCCTGACAACATCAATGATATTTGGGTATTTATGTCCGAATATAAAGAAAAATTAAATAAAAATGAAGATGTTTCTAAGCAGGAAGAATTAATAAATAAAATTATTTTTCAAGCTAATCCTAATATAAATGTTTCTGTAAAAGACAGTTATCTCAAATCTAGGCTTTTAGAAGGGCTAGATAAACCTATTCAAAGAACTGATATACTTACAAAAAACTTGAATGTTTGGACACAGGCTAGTGAAGTTTGGATATCTTCTGACAGATGGATTAAATCTTATTCACATCAAAATATAAATATAAATGAATTAAAAGGCAGGAAAGCCTGCATCGGTTTGGATTTAGCAACTACAAGAGATATAGCAGCTTATGTTTTATGTTTTGATTCTATTGATAATGGTCCGTATATACTTCTGCCTCGCTTCTTTATGCCTAAAGAAAATATAAGGCAGCGTTCTAAAGAAGACAGAGTGCCTTATGAATTATGGGCTTCGCAAGGTTTAATTACTTTAACAAGCGGTGATATAATAGATTTTGATGTTATAGAATCCTCAATACTAAATGATGCGAAAGATTTTGAAATTATAGAAATAGCTTATGACCCTTGGAAAGCTATTGAAATAGTAACACACTTAGAAAGTGAGGGCTTCAAAATGGAACAGGTTAGGCAATCTTTTGCAGTCGGCGGTTTATCTGAAGGAACTTCTTTATTTGAAAAAACTATAGATGAACGAAAACTCCTTCATGGTAATAATGCAGTTCTTAATTGGATGATAAGCTGCTGTGAAGTAAAAACGGATGGGAGGGATAATTATTTGCCTGTAAAACCTGACAGAAGAAGATCATATAAAAGAATAGATGGTGTTGTAGCCTCCATTATGGCTCTTCATAGAGTGATTAAAAATCATTTTGAAGATACTAAAAGTATTTATGAAACTGAAGGCGTTTTTACATTATAATAATATCACTAATTTTATAAGTACCCCCTAATAAAAAAATTATCGCCATGCACAAAAGACTCCCCACTCGTTGCACCGATTGAAAGCCTGTAGAGATTTTCCCCACCCCCCGCCAAGCAAATATAAATCACTTATAATTTTGTTAAAGAAAAAAAGTTATTAATTTTAATTGAAAAATAGTTGACATTTTTTCAAGATATGCTATAATATAATTAATCCTAGATAAAAGGAGGAAATAATTATGGAAGTCTTAACTTTCATAGCTACAATTATTGATATAATGACCCTTATCGTAATTGTGGTTAAGCTGATAAAGATTAAAAAATAATTTTTATTAGCTTACGAAAGGGAGCTGAGTTTGCCGACTTGGCTCCTGACTTCCATAGTTATTATTATATATATAATATAGGAGTTGTCAAGATGTTAACAACTATAAATGCAATATTATCTTTAGTATCATTATCACTTAATATAGCAGTTTTAGTTCTTTTATTTAAAAGAGGTAATTAATGGATAATAAAAAAAATACTCATGGTGGTGCTAGAATTGGAGCTGGCAGAAAAAAGAAAGATGATAAGGATAAAAAGCCTAGCTATAGAATATCTTTTAGATTAAATGAAGAAGAAAATAAAATGCTTGAAGAAGCCGCAAAAAAAGAAGGAATGAGCATAGGACAATATGCTAGAAAATGTGCTTTGGAGAAATTTAAAATATAACAAATAAATAATTTATATATATTAGGTGTTGCGATAATAAAGGTTATCGTATTGGAATTCATTATGTATGTAAAAAAAGAAAGTAAATTAATAAAAGTAAATGGAAGATTAATAACAAATTCTTTAGTAGATAAAAGCAATACTTTTTTAGCTTTATGTGAACTTATAAATAATTCTATTCAAGCATCTGCAAATAATATAGAAATAAATATGACATCTGATTCTGAAGGTGAAATGATAAAAGATAGTATAACTTCTTTATCAATAAAAGACGATGGAGAAGGTGTATCTCTTAGTGATTTTCAAAAGAAAATATTAGAAATAGCTACAGACATAAAACCTAAAGGAAAAGGAACAGGAAGATTTTCAGTCTTTCAATTTGGTAAAACTGCTTATTTTGAAACAGTTTCTTATGATAAAATTTTAAATAATTATACAAAGACATCATGTACATTAAATTTAAATGAACTTCAAAATGGATATATAGATAAAGAAGTAGAACTTGAAAGTTATATTTTTAATTCAAAAAAGGATACATATTTTTTTATAGAAGTAAGAGACATATTTACTAAAGATTATGAAAATTATAACAGTAGAAAACATAAAATTTGTGATGCATTAAAAACAGAAAATATAGGTTTATCATTATTTACTATGTATCCTATAGAAATGTTAGATAAAAATATTCAATTTTTTGTAAATGGTATAAAAATTGATACTAAAAACTATCAGTTGGATAGAAACAAATTTGAAAGACAATATAACGATTATTCAATAGAATATGATGTTATAGAACATAAGTCTAAAAAAAAGAAAGAAGAAAAAGTACTTTGTATAAGAACTGAAAATAACAATATAAAAAATATATTAAATTATTTTGATATAGAAATGGATATACCTTATAAAGAAAAATCGGAAGTTAGTTGGCATATATATGTGGATTCTGAATACATAGATAAAAATGTAGAATCATTTGAAAATATAGATTTAAAGGATATGAATATTGATGTAAAAAATTTTTTAAATCAAATAGAAACAGATATCAAAAATTTTTTCTTAAATAATTATGAAGAATATTTTAATTTTAGAGATAAACTAATAAAAAATGATAACTATCCATATAAAAACAATATTAGTTCATCTAAAAGTAAAGAAATAGCATTTATACAAATAGCGTATTCTATAGAAGATAAATATAAATTATTGTCATCTAATAATAAAGATTTGATGAAAATTATTTATCCATTATTAGATGGTTGTTTAGATAATCCAAATTTAAAAAAAATAATTAATAGTATTAATACGCTAAAAAAAGAACACATCAAACAATTTGAAGAATTAATAGATAAAACAGAATTAGATGAAGTTATAACTTTTTCTGATAATGTTGCTAATAAAATGGCATTTTTAGATTTTTTACATGAAATTAATTATAGTGATGATATATCTAAATATATATTAGAACGTAAACAGTTACATAAAGTACTAGAGAAAAATTTATGGATATTTGGAGAACAATATATTTATAGTAGTGCTATAATAGAAAGTGATACTAATTTAGGAAAAAATTTAGAACGATTACGAGCAAATATTATGAAAAATAATTGTGAAGAGTTTGATGAAATAAAATCAGATGATAATATAACAAAAATAACAGATTTATTCTTTTATTCAGACTTTAAATTTAATAAAAAACATGAGGTATTAGTTGTAGAATTAAAGAGACCTAGTGTTAAATTGGGTAATAAAGAAATTGAACAAGTAAAAAGATATGGATCTGAGATATCAAAATCCAGTAGTATAAGTAAACAAAATGTAAATTTTAAAATCATATTAATAGGTTCAAGTATTAATGAAGATGATGCAATATATATAAGCAATAATGAACCATTATATAAAACAGGAAATATTGAAATATGGGTAATGAACTGGGCTGATTAATAAAAAGAAAATAGAGATAAATTAACTTATATGAGTAATGAAATAAAAGTTAAAGATAATTATATATTAAATAATATTGAAAAAAAAATATCCCTGAAATAAACTTCAATAATATTAAATTGAAGTTAAATGTGAAAAAATAATTATTAATTATATATTAATATAAAATAAATATTTTGGGAATACATTATGGAATATGAAAAACTTATTACAAAATTAGCATATGATTATAACATATTTAATAAAGATTCTAGTATAGAAAATATTTTAGAGCTTTTTAAAGATACAAATGAAATTAGTATTAAAGAATTAAATTTATTAATATTCATTATTATCAATGAAAAAAGTTACTCTAATTTTTGTAAAGAATTAAAAAATATAACTAACATATATTCAGATGAACAATTAAGTAGTCTATTTTTAAGTTTTATAGCAATTGCTAATTCTGATAGCATAGATATCACTATGCAGTATAGAAATAAATTAGAAAATGAAAAAGAATTAAATATGGTATCTATGACAAATAGTAATATAAAATTAGAAAATAATTATTTTTCATGTAATGATATTATTGACACTACTGTAGATCTTTTAGACTTTAATTTTAAATTATTTAAGTATATAACTAACAATAAGGAAATAATATCATCTACTATCAATTATATGAATATTGATCTAGTAAGAGAAAATAATAAATTTTTAATTTTAAAAACTATTTATGAATATATATGTTTTGAAAATGCATTTTTATCTGAAGTTAGTATTTATAAATATAAAATAGAATATAAAGATAAGTTTCATATATTAAAATATATTAATTTATTGAAGGTTAATGAAAAATTAATATCTTCTCTAATGAATACTCATAACTTGAAAATATATTATTTTGATAACATATACATAGAAAATTTAAAAATAAACGAAATGACTGGTGAAATATTTTTTGATATAGAAAAAAAGTCGGTAAAAAATATGTATATAGAAGGTAGAATGAAATTATATATAAATAGTTTAGTAATATACCATTATTACTATGATAAAAATTATAATGATATGGCACTAAATTTTTTCAGAGTGTTTATTGCATTAGATTATATACTATACAATGTATCAAATTATATAACTGATACAAAGCATAATATCAATTTTTATTTATTTAAAATAAATAAAAAATTACTATCTGAATATTGTACAAAAATAACTAATTTAGATAGTAATATTTGTGATGATATAATAGAATATTTAACTTATGATAATAAATCTAGTTTTTGGAATAAACCTTTAATAAAAAATGGTGATTTTTATCATTTATTAATTACACCTATAAAATATGGCAATATTATATTTATTGTAGATGAATATATGAATAATAAAACAACTTGTTTTAAAGATAAAAAAGGAAATCTATTTGAAAAATTTGTCGTAGATGAAATTACACTTCTATTATCTGAAAAAAAATTTTTTTATAAAATAGATCATGGTAAATATAAAATTTCTAAAAAAGAGATGGAGGAAATAGATTTTATATTAGAAACAAAAAATACAATTATAGTAGCTGAAATTAAATGTATTAGATATCCATTTAATTCACAGTTAATACAAAGATATGAAACTATTATTAATAAAGCGGTTGATCAAATAATAAGAAAAACTACATTTTTAATAAAAAATAATAAAAAATTTCAAAATAAAAAAATTTCATTTCAAAATAAAAAAATTATTAAATGTGTTATAACAAATTATAGTTTATTTTCTGGAACAGAAAGATCTGGAGTTTATATTATAGATATAAATATGCTTCGTAAATATATTAATGTTGGTAAAGAAGGATTTATCAAGTATGACTTAAGTACTAGAGAAAAACATGAAATAGCTAAAAACTTATATAATACTGAAGATGGAATTTTCTAATAACTTTGAAATATATTTTATGAGCTCAAATTCTTTTTATGAAGATAGAATTAAAATAATAACTAAGAAATTAAAAATAGGAAATTTTGAAATATCTATACCTACAATAATAGAGAATAAATTGTTTCATTACGAATAATAATACCTCTGCGTAAGCTTTGTGTAGTATTATTATATAGTTGCGATAACATAAATTATCGCAACACTGTATCTAATTGATATAATCTAAAATAAGTTTTTTAATATACTTACGTACGCTCATATTATTTTCTTTAGCTAATCTTTTTAATAGCTTATATTCTTTATAATTAAATCTGCAAACTACTAATCTTTTTTTCATTATTCTACCTCCAAACTTTTTAAGTATATTCCTGTTATAGCTATACTGCTATGATTTAATGCCTGTCTAATGAGTTCTATATCTTTGGTTTGTTTGTATAAAGTAACAGCAAAATAATGCCTTATATCATGTATAGAATATGCAGCTTTTATTTTACCTTGCTGATATAAACGCTTTGAACTTCTATAAAAAATGTTTCTTATCACTTCAGAACTTTTATTTTTGAAAGGATTATTAAAAGAAAGATTATTCTGTTTCGCTCTGCGGGCTTTAGCCAATAATTTAATAACTTTATCTGTAACTTTCCAGCTTATTTCCTTGCCTTTTGAATATGAATAATATTTGTTATTTCTTATTTCTAGTTTAGGTAAAGCACCAACACGTACTCCGCATTCCATTATAAAAATGATGGCCACTTTTATAAGAGGATCTGCTATATCTTTAATTATTAATTCAATTTCTTTTTTAGTTGGGACTTCAAGTCTTTTTTTGTTCTTCACAGGCGGACGAGTTTTTGTACCTCGAAAAGGATTTTTCATAAACGGATATCTTCTCTCTAAAAAAGAAAAGAAAGAGGAACATGAAGAAACTAATGCACGTATACTTAAATTAGAAAGTTCACTTGAATTGACTTCCGTTATAAAATCATCAGCTTCTCTTGCTTTAATAAATAAAATATTTTTCTTATTCATTTTGCAGTATTCCTCTAGTTTATTAAGTCCGTTTCTATATTGTCTTTTTGTGTGATTGCTTTTTGTTTTTGAACATTGCTTAAAAAAGTTTTCTTTTTCTATTTCATAATCTATCTGTTTAATAAGCTGCTCTTCTTTCATATAGTCAAGTATATTTAAGTAGTTAGCTTGCTTAATGAGAAGTTCCGCTTGTTTTTCTGTTATTATATTATTATTGTTTTGTACTATTAATTTATTATTGCTTTTAGAAGCCATGTTTATACCTTTTTATTAAATTAAAGACAAAAGCCTTCATTTAATAAAAAGAATATAAACTTTTATAACTATGTATTATTAAAACGGTACCTCCTCACCGAGTAGGTGCCTATCGGCATCATCTTCCTGACTATTATTTTCTACTGCATTATTCACATCTTTTTTATCAGCAAGCATCTGCATTGACTGCATAATTATTCTCACTTTAGATTTAGTAGTGTTTGTATTTTTATCCTGCCATCTTTCCTGCCTTAGTGTTCCGCATATTAAAACTTGCTTTCCTTTTATAAGATATTTACTTACTGTTTCTGCTAATTTTCCAAAAGCTACTATATCAAAATAATTTACTTCTGTAGTATTTTTTGTAATTACATAATAATTGTTTGCTATAGAAAACTCAGCAATTTCCATTCCTCCTTGTGTATATTTTCGCTGCGGGTCAGCAGTTAGCCTTCCTATTAATGTTACAATGTTATGATCGCTCATTATATTTCACTCCATATTAATTAATGTTATTCATATTCTATATAATCCCTAATTAAAATATTGCTGCATTTGCCATGCTTAATTCTTTTTATAGTATTAATTAAAAGCCTGTTTTCAAGTCCTTTATCAATTTTGAATGCACCGCTTTTTTTCTGTATTTTAAAATTACCATTATCATAATACCATATTAATCCCCATCCGATAGGGTAAGTCCTCTTTTTTTATTAATCCTTCAGGACATACATAATATCTATTTGTACCTATAGAAGATTTAAAAGTTTCTATACGCATTTTACTATCTAATTTATAAACTATCCTATGTGGTTTTAATAAATCCCTTCTAAAATCTTTTATATCTGTTTTTATTTCATAAAGAGTTGTATTTGAATAGTTATCAAATATTAATACATCAGGATTTTCCTTCACTAATAAACATTTATATTCTATCAAAGCAATACTTTCCAAAAAATATTTAGCTGTAAGACAGCATAGATCCGAATGTGTTATTTTTTTTATTTTTTTCATTTTACTATACCTATTTCATTGCTTAAAAGTTTAGCTTTATTAATATATCACAAAGTAAAGAAGCAATATTTGATAAAAAGAAACAAAGTAAATAGAAAGCCTTAGCTATATCATTTTTTGATGTTATACTAATAAAAATACATATAACACTAAATATTCCAAAACTTATAGAACCTATTTGATAAACCATCATTTTATAACCTTATTCAATATATTTTCTATTGCCTGCATATAAAACCCCAAACTATGATGACACTCCAATCTCTCATTATTTATAGTTAAAAATAATTCATTTTTCTTTTTTACTTTTTTATAACTAACATTAATATTTTTGTATTTATATTTTAATATTCCTAGAATATCATTCATTCTTCTGAACTCATCATTTACATCATTATAATTAATAATCGCTTTAATCATTTTTTATATCTCTACTATATCAAATAATGAGCTTAGAACATTATAATATTTATTATATTCATCTTCTGAATCACATTCTATTGTTGTAGGCAATCCGCTATCTAAAGTAAATATCCTTATGCTCTTTTTATTTTCATCAAAATAAATATTTGATATACAGTTTATATTTATTAAATATTTTTTAATAAAAATACCTTTCAGCATAAATTACTCCTCATATTCACAAACAATCGTTATTGGAATACCCATATACTTTGATAAACCTTCTAAGCATGATATACAAAGTTTACCTTCTTTTTCTTTCTCTTTTTCTATACCATCTTTATCTTTATATTTAATATTTATTTGTCCTTCCAATATCTCATCATCATTTATATTTTTTTTACATATATCACAAATCATTTTTACACTCCGTTTTTTATTATTTAAGGTTTATATATCTTTTATTAATTCCAACATTTTATTGCACTTTTTTTCTATCCGAAGTCTTTCACCGCATCTATTTAAAATATATCCGAGTGTATAAAACCTATCAAAAACTTCCATACTTAATGTATTGCAATGCTGTATTAAAGCAGAAGCTCCTATTAAGTTTAATTGTATAAATGACATATATACACACATCAAATCTAAATCATTAATATTCCATATTAATTTTTCTGCATAATTATAGCCTAATTCTTCTACTATCTGACATGAAGCTATAACAATTCCTCCGCTTCCTGCTGCTGGTTCATTGCAGTAAATAAAAGATTTACTTTCCAATAATGATTTATCAAAATTAATTTTATTCATACAGTATGATAATTCATAAGGTGTAAAAAATTGACCTTTGAAATCATTTTTTAATTCAAGTTCTTGAAATAAAACTCCTAATACATCCTGATATCTGTTACTCTGGTATTCATTTACTAATCCTAATTTAAATGCATTAAAAAACTCCATTTCATTTTCATCATAAGCAACAGCAATTTTTTTAAATTGTTCTATTCTTTTTTCCTTATCTTCCATATTAAGACTTATTCCTATTGCAATATTTAATGCTGTCATAGCTATAAAATCATAAAATACTTTAGCTATTGTATGTTTATAAGCAACATTCTTTAATATGTTATACAGATTTTTATATTTAGATGATTTTAATTTATTCATTTTTTATTTCCCTTATTCTTTTTTATATATTTATACAAAGTTTCTTTATTATCTTTGACTTTATATAATATATCCAAAACAACATCTTCAGGTTTTTTCTTAGTGTTTATAGCAGTTTGATATATAAGTGTTGCATATCCTATTAAAATATCTTCATAGCTGCCTTTGGTTTTTATCAGGGTTTGATTTTCTTTTGTATTATCAAATATTATAATAGTGTCTTTCATTATATCTTTCCATTTATCATATTCATATATCTTGTTTTTATTATTAAGTTCTTCTATAATTAAATCTATTTTTTCCCTATCTTCTTCAGATTGTTTAAACTCCCATGAATAAGGCTCTTCTAAATCGATAAGTTTAATAAAATGCTTTTTAATAATCAAAAAGCATTTTATTGCCTTCGCTATCAACTTTATCACCATCTGCATCAAAATCCCAATTATTTATATTATCAGTATCTACACTTAATGGATCTTCATCTTCATCTATTATTTTATAATTAGACTGTTCTTCATCTTCTGAGAAAGACATTATCTCATTGTTTTCTTTTAATGTTTCTTCAAAAGATTTATTTTCTCTTTTATCAATTTCTTTTTGTATATCTTCTTTATAATGATCATTCATTGTAACTTTATTCAATTCTTTTAACTCATCAATAGTAAGCTCTGATAGTCTTCTGCCCTGTGTTATTTTATTTTCAAGCTCTCTGCTTTTATTAAACTTCCTGCCTTGTAAAATATGTTTTGCAGTTTCTGTGGTATTATATAAAGCTGATAATTCTTTATCTAATGGAATTATTTTCTCAAGTTCTTCGTCTGTCAGTTCATTGTATGCTCTGCCATTTGTTATAGATTGTATTTTATTTTCAAGCTCAGTTTTTCTTGATATTTCTTTTATTGGTTTTTCTACTTCTTCTATATTGTTATCATCAATATATTCACCTCGTTTTTTCAATTCTTCTATAACTCTATTTCTATATCCTTCTTGTAAATTATAATTTGAAAGATATTGTTTTAATGAAATAGTATTTATTAGAATCCATACAGTTCCTTTGTACTCACCTATAGGACATACAGAAAAATCAATATTTTCTTTTTTCTCATTGCTGCTATTTTTTGATATAAACCTCTGTATAGCATTCATAATAGTATTAGCTTCTGCTTTATTGTCAGACTTAAAAGTTATGCCAAAAAGTCCATTATCTTCTACAAAGTTTAGCTCTCTCATTCTTCATTCCTTTTTTCTAATTCCGTTTTTAATCTTACTGCCTCTTTTATAATATCAATAAAACCATCAGCAGGTACATTTTCTTTATTGGTTACAAAGTATATAAACTCAGTCAACAAATAAATAGTATCTTCGCTGCTAATATTTTTAGCATCGATAATAATACGTTCTTCTTTATTATCTCGTTCTATATGTATATATTGTTTTTGACTATCTATTTTCATAATCATATCCTATTAATAATCTTTCTTTTTATTTCCAAAAGCTCCATCTTCTTTTGCTGTTTTTCTGCTATGACACCTTTTGCATAAAGCCTGCAGATTATTTTTATCATAAAACAGAGGATCATCTTCGCTTTCTATTCTTTTTATATGGTCCACATGTTCAGCAAAGTTATGGCATTCCTCAAAGTTTTTGCAAAGCGGATTTTCTTTCAAAAAACTTTCTCTAAAAGCACGCCATTTTTTGCTTTTGTATCTTTTATATGCTTTTTCATCTCTTCTCATTGCTGCTATGTTCGAACCCGCCTAATATACCCGAGCAAACAAGTTTACTCGGCGGCGGTTTCTCACTTTCCTCCTTTATTACTACCTTGTTCTTTTAGATAAATACTAAAAAGAACTGCATAGCCTGCTATATCAAATACAGTATCAATAATACTTTCCTCTACCATTGGCTTTTCTTTTGATAGTATAAGAGTTTTTAATCTGTTTAATTTATCTTCTATTCTTATTAATCCTATGCTTATACCGTACTCATGCAATGTTTTATCATAACTATTTCCATAATCTTTATTCTTCTTAATTAATAAGTTTTTAAGCTCTTCACATTCATTAATAATTAAATCTTCTTTATTCATTTTTTACCTCCTGATTTTTGAACATCTTATTTACAAGTTATCAACATTGTTGACAACTTATAAACATAGAATTATTCATTATTAGCTATCTCATCTTCTATATCAGTTAGCACTGATTCAAAATCTTCATATTTTCCTCTTTTAATAAAATCTTATATAAATAATCAAAATAATATTTTGACTATTTAAGCAGTTATTAATTCTTTATACTTCTGCATTTCTATTTCTATAATTTTTAAGTTTAATAGTCTGCTTGTAAGTCTGCCTTTCATATATTCAGAATCAGTTTTTTTATTCAAACTCTTTAATAAATCATCATAGCTTTTATTTGATGTCAGTATCACAGTTTTTTCTCCGCTTCTTATATTATCAAATATTTTATAGTATCCATCTATGGCATAATGAAAGCCTACGCTGTCAATATCATCTATCATAATAATATCTGCATTTTTGGCATTATCTATTTTTTTATCAATAGTGGCTTTCATATCTTTATCTTTAGCATTTTGATTAAATAAATTTTTATGCAAATCTTCAAAATGGCTAGCCTTCATATACATTACTTTGATGTTATTAATAACATATATCTGCCATAACATTTTTAGCATTGTAGTTTTACCTGTTCCGCTCTTCCCTCTGAAATATAATGACATTGTACTTCCTACATTCAAATATTTTTTTATAGAATTAATCAGCTCAGTTTGATTAAATCTTTTTGCAAAAATATCCAAAGTCATTTCATTATCTAATGTGCCGAATACTAAATTATATGTTTTTATAAGGTTATCAATTCTTTCTATCTTTTCTGATATTTTAGTTTTTTCATCGCTTACACAGTCGCACATAGTAGGCAGACTGTATCGTCTTCCTGAAAAACTTAAATCATCTGAAACTTTTAAAAATCCATCCTCATCGCATTTAGTACATTTTGGGTCTTTTCCGTCCCTTGCTGTTTTTTTTAATTCTTCCAAATATTTTTTATAGCTTTGCAGACAATATCCGTTATCCGCAATTTGCAATTTGTGAATACGCATCATCTAGGTTTCCTCCTTCTTCTATAATTTTTAATAAATAATTCAGTTTATCAATTCCGCTTGGTATTGTGTATTTTTTTGTTTCTTCGCTTTGAGTTTTATTTTCTTTGTTATCATTATTTTTTGTACTTTCATTTTTTTGGCATAAAGCCATTTTCAATAAATCCTGCAGTTTCATAGCATATCTTTTTTCTACTGGTAATTTATAAAATGCATTTTTTGTAATTTCTAAAACATCATCAATATTGTTATTTACTCTGTTTTTAAAGATTTTTATTAAATGCATTTTATAAGGAGCTCTTACCGAGTAGTCTAATTTTTCAAGCAATAACTCTTCATACAATTTTTTAAACTTTTCTAAAAACTCACTTTGAAGCTGAAGCTCTTTTATCTCTTCATCATCTGTTAAAAGTTTTGCAGGATATATTGGATTTTCGTCCACATCTTCATTAAACAAACTAGGCTCATCATATATCACAGTAACAGGAGCTTCGAGATTCTGAAGTTTTTTATCCTCTTCTTTCAGCTCTTCAATTTTATTTTTCAAATTAGTAAAATCGTATACAAGACCTTTTCTTATAACTTTTTTGTCTTTATACTCTGTAGCTATTTTTATTTTTAAATAGCCTTTTGCTTTTAAACTTTTTCTTTGTTTTGAAAAATGAGTTTTTCTGCTAGTTATATATTTGTCTTTTATATCTTGTATATTTTTATTTGTTAAATGAAATATCCAGCATATAAACTCAAACTCGCTTAATGATAATCCTAATCTGTTTCTGTATTCCATAATTTCAAAAGGTATTGCCAACAGATCTGCAGGATAATCTATTTTTCCGTAAAGTGCTGAAAACTTTTCTAACTCTGCCATTATTCTGCCTCACCAAATATATTTTTATAAGTCAATTTTCGTACTAACATTAAACCGCCTCCGTGATAGTATTTTTTTATTACTCCTTCTGCAGTGATAAAAATTATTAAGGCAAAGAACTGCCTAAATGATTTAAATAAATTTATGCTGCATTTGTTTTTGATATTTTTTAGCAGGAATGCTAATTGATGAAATAAACTCTGTTCTTTATCTAAAAAAGTCAAGCATAACTTTTTAGTTGCAATTATTATCGAGATTTTTAAGGATTGTTGTTGTTTTAAATCTAGTATGCGATGAACACATACTAGATTTTTTATTGTGTCGATTTTTATTGTGAAAGAATATTGTAAAACTCGTACCGCTTTCCATAGTCTTAGAAAATTCGTTAAAATTAAAAATTTTCAGTATATACTAATTATCTATAAAAAATTTAATCAAATAAAAACAATAAGGCAGTACATATAAAAATGCACTGCCAATTGGGGTAAAAATTAGTTTGATTTATTATTATGAGATTTTTTCAAAATTACTTTTAGGCTCTCCGCATATAGGACATACCCAATCGCTAGGTAAATCCTCAAATGGAACACTGCCCTTATACTCAAATCCGCATATTTTACATCTGTAAACAGCTTTAACCTCTTCTTTTTTTTCTTCTTTCTTCTCTTCTTTGTATGCATTTGCAGTAGAAGCATTAGGAGGAGTTTTACCTTTAACTACATTGTGATAGTAGGCATATGTCATAGAATTAGCCTCATTATCAAATATGTCGGCATCGATTAATTCTCCTATAAATATAGTATGAGTATAAACTTCTAATGTATTAACTACTTTGCATATTAAATAAGCATTAGCAGCCTTTATTATAGGAAGACCTTCCTTCATTTCATAAGATACATTTTCAAATTTATTAACATCTCTTGAACTTCTAAACCCAAATCCGCCTATCAAAACACCATCGCTTTTCTCAGAAAGAATAGAAAGAGCAAATTTACCAGTTTTCTTTATGCATTCATTAGTGTAGTTATTTTTATTAACACTAATCATTATAGTAGTAGGAGTAGAAGTTATTTGAGTAGAAGTATTAATAGTGCACCCTACAGGTTTATCTCCGTCAAGAGTAGTTAAAATATACATTCCGTATGAAAGTTTAGTTAAAGCAAAAGTGTTCATAAGAGCTGTCCTTATTAATAATAATTACTAATTATATATTAATTCTATAAAAAATCAATACTAAATAGTAATTTTAAAATAAAAATAATAAAAAACCCCGCTTATAATTTAAGCAGGGTTATAAATATAAAGTTATATAAAAAATTATTAATCTTTCATTCTAGTAGAATTAGGATCTTTTAAATAATCTCTAGTAAGCTGAGCGATTTTTGGGGAAAGGATTAAAAGCCCTATTAAGTTAGGTATAGCCATAAGTCCGTTTAGAGTATCAGCTATAGCCCAAATCAAATCTAATTGGCTAACAGCACCTACAATACCAACTGCCAAAAATATCACTCTGTAAGAAAGAGAAGCAATTTTATTTCTTTTAGTAAGATAACCCAAAGCAACAACGCCATAATGCGACCAACCTACAAAAGTGGAGAAAGCAAATAATATTAAAGAAATAGTAAGAACTACAGAACCAGCATGTCCTAAATTAGCTCCGAAAGAAGCCGAAATCAATTCAGCACCATTTAATTTAGTGCCCTGATTCATTTCTAAGAATATGATAGCCATAAGCCCAGTTAAAGTACAAACGAAAAAAGTATCAATAAGTACTTCAAATATACCCCACAAACCTTGTTCTATAGGGTTTTTAGAGTTACTCGCACCATGAGCCATAGGAGCAGTACCTAAACCAGCTTCGTTAGAAAATACACCGCGTGCAAAACCGAATTTCATACCCATCATAATAGTATATCCCATAAATCCGGCACCTACTTGTTTTAAAGAAAATGCTTCTTGAAATATACGCTGGAATGCATGAGGAATTCTGCCTGCATTCATAATAAGTATAACTATACCAGCAACTATATATATAACACACATTACTGGAACTAATTTTTCTGTAACAGTGGCTATTCTTTTGATACCGCCTATAATTATAACAGCAGTTAAAGCCACTACTATGACACCGGTTACTATATGAGGCACTCCGAAGTTCTGATTAACAACAGCAGCCATAGCATTAGTCTGTGTCATATTTCCAGCCCCGAAACAAGCTAAAGCAGCAAAAGCAGCAAATATACTTCCAAGCCAAGGAAGATTAGCACCTTTAGATATATAGTACATAGGTCCTCCATGGTGATGACCTTCGCTGTCTTTTACTCTATAATGCACAGCAAGGAGCACTTCCGAGTATTTTGTAACCATACCGAAAAAAGCAGCAAACCACATCCAAAATAATGCCCCGGGACCGCCTGCTACAATTGCAGTGGTAACGCCTGCAATATTTCCGGTTCCAACAGTGCTAGCCAATGCAGTACTAACTGCTTGGAAAGGGGTAATATTATCGTCTGGGTCTTGTTTTTTTGCCAATGCTCCGAAAGTATGCTTTACCCATAAAGGAATCTTGGTTATTTGCAAAAAACCTGTCCTAATGCTTAAAAATATTCCAGTACCTACTAATAGTGTAAGCATTACTGGACCCCATACAAAACTGTTAATGATGCCGTTAATTTTTGCTATCATTTCTACCATAATACTCTCCTTTTTTGTTTAATTTATTTTATGTATTTTTAGTATAACTCCTTATTAAAGATATTATTTTATTTTTTATCAGGCATTTTTATAAACTCTGGTAACTCTATCTCCTATATTAACTAAAACCTCATGGCTGATGCTGTCTATACGTTTAGCCAAAGTATTGGCATTAAGTCTTTTATCATTACCAAATATTAAAACATCATCTTCTGTTTTTATATCATCATTTCCTATCTCTATAATGATAGAATCCATACACACTCTTCCGCGTAAAGGATAATATTTGCCGTTAATTTTTACCTCCCAATTATTAGATAATTTTCTTGAAACCCCATCAGCATAACCTATAGGAACAACAGCTATATTAGTATCCCTATCTGCCCTCCAAGTCATACCATATGAAATACTCTCCCCCTTTTTTATTTTTCTAATTAAAACAACTTTTGATTTCAAATTAAGTATTGGCTTGATACCTAAATCATATGCCTCATCATATGTATAGCCGTATAATATTATACCTGCTCTTACCATATCAAAATATGTATTTTTATATGAAAGTAAAGCAGCAGAATTAGCTGTATGGACATTATTTATCACTATTCCATTACTTTTCAGAGTAGTTATTACATTATTAAAAATGTCTATCTGTCTTTGAGTAAACTCTCTAGAATAGTCATCTTGCATATCAGCAGCAGCATAATGCGTATTTATACCTTCTATACTTAAAGTACTGTAAGATAAAACTTTTTTAGCCAAATCCAAAACGTCCTCAGCCCTAGCCCCCATTCTATTTAGTCCAGTATCTACTTTGATGTATAGTTTCAAAGAACCGCCGTATTTTTTTAGATATCTGTCATAATACTCTAAACATTCATCATTACTTATAATAGGAATCAAATCATACCTGCATACCAATTCTGCTTCCTGTTTAAAATGCTGAAATAATACTATTATAGGCAGTTTAACTCCGCTCTCTCTTATTTTTATACCTTCTTCCACTGTAGCAACACCCAAAGCATCTGCCCCAAACTGCTCTGAAGCCTGAGAAATTTCAACTAAACCATGCCCATAAGCATTAGCCTTTACTATATTTAGTAATTTAACACCATTTGCTATAGAATGTATAATTTCAATATTATTTTTTAGTATTGATAAATCTACTTCCGCTATAGTATAATTAGTCATGATTACTTTCCATAATAATTTTATATTTCCTAGTATAACTATTTTTTATTTTTTTGTCAATAAAATAGTTTTTTATTAATAATTTGATGTGATTTTTTACACTTAAAGAATACAAAAAAGAGTGAGATATTATATCTCACTCTATAGTATATAACAATAATATTAATTTACATTGTAAACATTTCAGGATTTTTATAATCGTCCTTTAACATCTGCAAAACATCTTCATCGCTTTTGAAGTCTTCATTATCCTTTTTGAATTCCTCTTCAAGGCTTTTAAGTTCCATATCCATTTTCTTATCTACTGACATGTCAGTACTATCATTATCTTTTTTATCATTTTCTTCTACATTATCAGCATTAGTAATAAATTTGCTCATAAGTTCATTAAATTTACTGAATATTTCATTCAGCTTACTTGTAGCATTATAGAACTCTTTATTACCTTCAACAGTTTTTACAGAAAGTTCATTCAAAAAGCTCATAGCATGTACAACTTCTTTTGCTCCTGCACTGTTTGCTTCAATAATATCGGAAACTTCTCTGGTAATCTGGTCAAGCAAAGTAATCTGACTGTCTACCACATCACCGCTGTTCATTTGTTCTTTTACGCTTTCTTTAACACCTGTAGTAATATTATTTAAGTGTCTTATAGTTTCAAGTATATCTCTTCCGCCGACTTCAAGCTCGCTGTTTGCAGTATTTATTTCAGAAACAACCCTAGCAGTATTTTCTGACATATCAAGTATATTATCCAAAGACTTACCGCTGTTGCTTGCAAGTTCCACTGTCTCTTCTATTCTTTTTGTAATAGCTTTAATGATATTTGTAATAGATTTAGTATTATCAGCTGTGTGTTCAGCTAAAGACCTAATTTCATCAGCAACAACAGAGAAACCTCTTCCCTGCTCTCCGGCATGTGCTGCCTCAATAGCGGCATTCATCGCAAGAAGGTTAGTCTGTTCAGCAATACCCTGAATAACGTTAACAATCTCTTTAATTTGATCAGAGCTTTCCTCAATACCTCTAACCGCTTCAATAACCTCATCTACTGTATCGCCGCCGTCATGAGCATCAACAAGTAATTTCTTTGAAAAGCTATCTGCTTTATTAACACTCTTTGCCACTGATGTAATATTTGATATCATCTCTTCAATAGAAGCAGAAGTCTGTTCTACCGCTGATGACTGACGCTCCATATTATCATTAATCTTATAAATTGTCTGAAGCAGTTCTTCTACAGCAATAGAAGCTGAAGAAAATGCATGCCTCTGTTGGTCTGTTGAACTCGTTACATTTTGTATAGAAGTAATAATATTATTAACACTTGCTACACTCTCTGTAATGCTTGAACTTTGATCATTGATTCTATTCGTATTCTCATCAATAACTTTCTCTATTACTTTTATCTCATCAAAAACTTTATAGCTTTCTAATTTTAATTCTCCTATAAGATTGTCCAAACTTGATAAAAACAAATTAAAATTATAAACCAAAAGTCCAACCTCATCATTATTTTTAGAAGGTATCCTTTTCCTTAAATCGCCGTTTTTACCTATAAGATCTCTCGTAGATAAATTTGCTTTATTTATAGAGATTAAAAGAAGTTTTAATATAATCAAATATATAGCAAACAGCAATATAAATAAACATATATGAATAGAAGTATACCAAAATATATCTCTGTCTATATTAGATTCTTTAACTATAGTACTAATATCTTTATAAAATAAAGCAACTACATTAAGTTCGGATATATAAGAAGCTATAACTACAGACCTGCTGCCTTCTACAGAAACTATAGGAAATATTTGAAAAACTTTACTTCCAAGAGAATTTTCAAAATTTTCTACATTTGTACTTAATTCTGATGATGATGACAGTATAGAAGATGCACTTTCTGCTATATATCTGCTGTCAGAACCTAGTATTATATCCTTATTTTCTAATCTATATAATAAATGCGACCACTTAGATAGTGTATCATTATTTTTTATAAGTCTGGAAATACCTGATATATTATTTTCTGCTATAAAATATCCAATATTATTTCCAAATAATCTCAATGTAACATAAGATGAAATAAATATATTATTTCTGTCATATACATTAACATTCATAACTATATCATTATTTTCAATTTCATTTTCAAGGAAATTATGCATATATAATGCATCAGAACTTCTTGTTGTATATTTATCTGTACCTGCTTCTTTAGAAATAGTTAAAGAATAAGGTAAATCTGTATTAAGGTAAGGAGCTTCAATATTTAATGATATGCTGTCATATACATTCTTAAGTGTATTATTAAAATATGTCAGCCTGTCAAGAAATTCTGTTTGTATTATTTCTTTACTTATAACATCTCTGCCGTTATACATATTTAATATAAACTCTTTATATTCGTTCATATCATTTTTTATATTATTATTAAAAGAATTAATACGTCCATTTAAATATAAAACTTCATTTAAAGTATCGCTGCTTACCTTATCAAGATATGATGTTTCTTCTAAATTTATATAATTAAGAAGGAAAGTAAATATTAAAATAGAAAAGAACATATACACTATAAAGCCCAATTTAGCTATAAGAGGTATATAAAAAGTAATAACATTTTCTTCTAATTCAAAATTATGAGAAAACATCTTAAATATGAGCATAAATGCACATACCAAAAGAGAAGCATTAATTGTAGCAGCAAATACAGCCATTACAGTAGTATATAGGAAAAGTTTATTTACAATAGAGTAAATAGCAACTTCTATAACACTTCCAGTCAATGAAACTATAAAAAATACAAGAAGCAGTCTAAGTGCCAATTTTATTTCTACATTAGATTTCCATCTTTTTAGATATTTGAAAAAGAAAATAAAGGAAATTATAGCAAATATTATTTTTATTCCATAAATCTGCGGAATTTCTTTATATATAAAAAATAAAATAACATTCCAAACTACAATGTCTATTAATAAATAGATTGGAATAGTAAAAACTTTAAGTCTGCTTATAACATGTTGTTTAAGTTTCTCTAAGACCATAATATCCTCTATTTTGAATAATAATATAGAAAAAGCACTTCTATTTTGAATACTATTATATATTATCGTTTGTTTTTTATCAAAATTTATTTATCAAAAAATGGATCATATAATAAAAATTATACTCTTCCAACCTCATTAATAACTCTGCCCACTAAAGTATCATGAGTAGATATAGTTTTAGAGTTTAATTCATAAGCACGCTGTACTTCTATCATTCTTACCATTTCATTTACTGGATTAACATTGCTCATCTCTAAAAATCTTGATAATACTTTAGGTCTGTCTACACCTTTCTGTGCTATGTATGCAGGACCGCTTATATCTGTATCTACCCAGAAAGATTCTCCTTCTTTTTTTAAATATCTTTCATTATCAAAACGAACTATTTTTAAAGTATCAAGTATCTCTTCATCTTCCCATTCATTATCATTAAACTGTACAAATGTATTGCCGTCCTGATATCTTCTATTGATACTTACTCTGCCTTCTTCATCTATATTGAAGTTATTAGTTTTTATCTGTATATATCCATTTTCACCCATAACTTTATAGCCATGTTTAGTTACAAGATAATGATCTTTATCTATTAAAAAACTGCCGTTTCTTGTATAACGCTCCCCATGAGGAGTTTCTACAGCAAAAAATCCTTTATCCCCCAAAGCTATATCAAGCTGATTGCCAGTCTCTCTTAAAGAACCCTGCTCCCATTCTGTAAAAACCTCATTAACTTCTACACCTGTACCCATTCTTCCTACATAAGGTCTTACATCTGTTGAACCAAGCGGAAATATTACTACACCGTCATCTTCTGTTCTTGCTGCCATCATCTCTGGAAAAGATTTGAAGCTTACTGTATCTCTTTTAAATCCCGGTTTATCAACATTAGCCAAATTATTAGCTACTACATCAAGTCTTGCCTGTTCGGCCATCATGCCGCTTGCACCTGTATAAACACCTCTTACCATTTATAATCCCCCTAATTTATTATAATATATCGTCTTTTTCTCTTTTTGTATCTATATTAACAGCTTTTAATTTTTCTTCCAAATTTTCATAGCCTCTTTCTATATGATAAATTCTATGAACATTAGTAATGCCTTCAGCTACAGCTCCTGCAGCAACCAAAGCAGCACCTGCACGAAGATCGCTTGCCTGTACATCAGCTCCTGAAAGTTTCTTTCCGCCATTAACTACTATATCAGAAGTATTGAGCTCAATATCCGCACCCATACGAATAAGTTCCGGAACATGGCTAAATCTGTCCGGATAAATACCTTCTATAAGTTCGCTTTTTCCATTGATTGTACAAGCTAATGCTGTATATATTGCCTGCAAATCTGTAGGGAAACCCGGATAAGGCAAAGTTTCTACTTTAAAAGGCTTTAACTCTCTATTTGAGGCATCAATCTCTATAGTTGTATCTGTAGTTTTTATATCGCAGCCTATATCTGAGAGCAAATCTAGCACAAAGCTTAAGTGTTTAGGCTCGGCATTTTCTAGTTTTAATTTTCCTCTTCCAGCTGCTGCTATTGCTAAAAAAGTACCTGTCTCTATTCTGTCTGGTATAACTGTAAACTCAGCACCATGAAGATAATCAACTCCTTCTATAGTAATAGTATCAGTACCACCACCTGTTATTTTTGCTCCCATAGCATTAAGCAAATCTACAAGATTAACACATTCAGGCTCTTTGGCTGCATTTCGTATAATAGTAGTTCCTTTAGCTAAAGATGCCGCCATCATAACATTGTCTGTTCCCAAAACTGTAGGTCCGAACTTGCCAGACAAATCCATATCAGCACCTATAAGATTATCCTCTACTTTAGCATCAATATATCCGGCTGTTATATCTATTTTAGCTCCTAATGCCTCCATTCCTTTTAAATGCAGGTCTATTGGTCTCGGCCCGAAAGCACAGCCGCCCGGATATGATACTCGGCAATGCTTTCGTTTCGCTAGAAGAGGCCCTAATACTATAATAGAGCCTCTCATCTTTTTTACAAGTTTATAAGGAGCTTCTTCACTTTTACCGTTATGCGATATTATCACAGTAGTATTATTCTTAAAATCTACTTTCTTACCTAAAGGCTCTAATATATCTATAAGCACATGAACATCTGCTAAATCAGGCACATTATGAAGTATGACAGGTTCATCTGTTAGAATAGACGCTACAAGTAATGGTAACGAGGCATTTTTAGAGCCGGATACCTTTAATACTCCTCCAATATTCTTTGAACCTTCTATAACGTATTTATACATATATTTTCCGCCTTTAAATTTAAAAAAGAATAAAAAATCTACTGCCTATATCTTCGGTATTATACCAAATTGCTTAATAATTTTTTAGCTATATATTATGTAAATTATTAGGCGTTTATAATTAAAAATTGTAAATATGACTAAATTTTAAATAATTAAAAAATATATAAACTTTATTTTATAAAGGCTTTATTTAAATAATTTTGAGAAATATATCGCATACACTTTATTAAAGCACATCTCATATAAGGAATATAATTTTTTATCAGACATATAAAGACTGCATTAAAAACTAATACTGCATTCAAAAAATATAAAAATTAAAAAATTACTTCAGTATAATCAAAATACCTTATAGTTTTCTATATATATTCTTGCATCTTCGCTGTTTGCATATCTATTGACTTTGAGTTTATAAATAATGTCTATATAATTAGAGTTTAATAATTTCAAAACCTCTTCTTCGCTGCTGTTCCAAATAATAGCATTTATCTTTTTATCCGACTGTAACAATTCTAATCTTAAATGCAGTTTATTATTTTTCTGCATTTTCTTTATGTCATTTACTTTTACATTTTTAGAGATGAAAATAGGCTCTTCATTTCCAGAACCATAAGGCTCAAAAAGCTCTAAATCTTTAGCTAATTTCAAATCTATACTATTAAAATCAAGCTCCAAATCAAATACATCATTATCTTTTTCAGTATTAAAGTTTTGATTAGCAGCATATTTAATAATCTTACTTTGAAACTTATCAAAATTGTCAGATGATAAAGTAAATCCTGCAGCATTTTTATGTCCGCCGAATTTAGTTAAATACACACTAGCAGCCTCAAGCAAATCTCTGGCATTATCATCGCCCCTGCTTCTTATACTTCCTACACAAGTACCGTCATCGCTTTCATGCATTATAACAGCAGTTTTTCCGTATTCGCTTAATACCTTTCCGGCAATAAGTCCTGTTAAACCTTGTTCTATCTTTTTGCTTCTTACTATTATTATAGGAAGTTTTAAACAGCTGTTATTTTTTATATACTCATTAACTATATTGAAGTTTGATTCTGTGAGAGATTTTCTCGTTTCATTCATGCTGTATACTGTTTCTGCCAAACTTACAGCCTCCTCCCTAAGCTCGCATGTAAGAAGTTTTAATGCAGTCTCGGCACTTCCCATTCTTCCAGCAGCATTGATAAAAGGTGCTATTCTCCAGCTTATAACCTGAGTGTCTACTTTTGTATTTAATAAATTAATCTTCTCAAGCATAACATTATATCTTATATGACTTGGCTTTTCTAATTCTTTTAAAGCACATTTTACATATACTCTATTTTCTTCTATGAGAGGCACTACATCAGCAACAGTTCCAAACAGTACAAGTATTGATTTTTTTCGTATATAATTCTGAAGATTTTTCTGGCTTATATAAAACATACGCCTGAATATTTCTGTTTTGATAATTAAATCTCTGTATTCTATATTGTCATATTTATATATATTAATATTAAGTGCCAAAGCAAAATCATCTAAAGTTTTTGTTGTCTTTATATTAACATTTCCGTACTTAGCACCAAGCTGAAGCAGATCATAAACGCTGTCATATTCCGGAAGATATATTTCATATTTTTCATATAAAGCTATAAGCCTTTTTAATCTGTCCTCTCCTCCAGTAAGCACTAATACTGTACCGTCGCCTTCAAACATATAACTTGCAAGTTCTTCAAGCACTTCTTCTTCTGTAATAAGCTCATCATAATAATCTATATACATAGACTTATAACTGTTTTCTCCTGCAAGTTCAAAACCAAACACCTCATCGCTTGGAACAAAGTTTACCGACTTTAATGCCCTTATTCTTTTTAATGTATTTGTCTGTTTATTTATTTCATAATCAAGTACAATTATATCTTTATTATATAGTTTAGTATATGAAAAAACAAAAGCCTGCATGAGTTTAAAAGCTACAGCACAACCAGAAAAATTTTTAGAAACAAAACCAGTATTTGATATTTTAGGATTAAATAAAGCATAAGCATTAGGCATTATCTCTGGAATATCATGATGATCTGTTACTATGATATCAATAGAAAGATCGCGTGCAAACTCCACTTCTTCTACATTCGATATACCGCAGTCAACTGTAATAATAAGGCTCACACCTGAATTGGCATACTCCTCTATAACCATTTTTGAAAGCCCGTATCCTGTTTCATGATTAGGAACGAATGCCTCAACATTTTTTGTAACCATCTTTAATGTATTATATATTATAGAAGCTGCAGTTACTCCGTCAGCATCTTTATCGCCGTATACTAATATCTTTTCGTTACTCTCTATAGCCTCTTTTAATCTTGCTACAAATACATTAACATCTTTTATACTAAAAGGGTTTGAGAGTGAATATATATCCTGAAAGAAAAAATCAAATATATCCTCTTTAGAAGTTATACCTCTTAAATTTAATAGTTCTTTCATTATAGGATGCAAATTATCTATGTTTATCATATATATTATTTTTCGCTTAAATTAATAAATATTGTCTGATAGTATATTTTATTTATAATAATCTTTCAAGTACTATTTACAAGGTTTGATTATCAAGATATAATAAAAATATACGATACTGTTAATAGGATTTTTATTTATGAGTGATAAGGATGTAAGTGTATTTCTAAAAAATGCATATAATGCTTTTAATGATAAAGATTATAAAACTGCTATAGACTATTTCTCTGAGGCCATTAAACTAGACCCCAATTCTGCAGAAACATACTATAATAGAGGAAATGCCAAAGCAAATTTAGATGATAAAAAGTTATATAAAAGTGCAATAGAAGATTATTCTTGGGCTATAAATCTTAATGATAAATTTGCAGCCGCCTACTATAACAGAGGCATCTTAAACAGAAGTTTTGGAAACAATAAAGAAGCTATTGAAGATTTTGATAAGGCTATAGAACTTAACTATAATCTTGAAGAAGCCTATTATGTAAGAGGAAATACAAAAGCAAGCCTAAAAGACTATAAAGGCTCTATTGAAGATTATAATAAAGCTGTAGAAGTTTATCCTCATTTCTCTGACGCCTATTATAATATGGCTTTATCACATAATGCTATAGGAAACTATAAAGAAGCTATAAAAGCATATGATAAGGCCATAGAGTATAATTCCCATTTTGCTGATGCCTACAATAACAGAGGAAATGTTAAAGAAAAATTGGGATACTATAATGAAGCTATAGATGATTATACAAATGCTTTGCATCTTAATAGGAATTTTATAGAGGCATATTTCAACAGAGCTAATGCCAAATTTAATATAAAAAACTATAAAGGCTCTATAGAAGATTTTGACGAAATAATAAAAATTGATCCTACATATTCTAAAGCATACTATAATAGAGGAATAGTAAAAACTTCTATGGAAGAATATAAAGATGCTATTGAAGATTTTGATAAGGTTATAGAGCTTGAGCCTAAGTTTCCAGATGCATACTATAATAAAGCAGTTGCTATTAATCATTTGGGTATATATGATGAAGCGGTTGAGTTTTATGATAAGGCTATTGAACTTAATCCCAATTATGCAGAAAGCTACTGCAACAGGGCTATATCAAAATCCAAAATGGCATACATTAGAAAAGATAAAGTAAGCACTGATGAATATAATAAATTAATACAGGAAGCTGAAAATGATTTTGAAAAGGCATACGGCTTGGCTAATGATAATATAAAAGATATAATAAAAGATGGAATAAAAAAATTGGCAGACCTTAATATGGAAGCTGCTGAAAATTTCTGTAAGAAAAATAATATATAATTGTTTTAATCTATTTTATTTCATTGTTTAAAAAAAATAATAATAAAATCTATTATAAAAAATATTAGTATTATATTCATGCACAATACATTCAGAAAAGTCTTGAAAAATAAATTTACATTTTTATATAAATTTTTAAAAAAAATTTATATCTGCCTAAAAATTTTTGTTATTATTATAATATACTAATAAGATAATTAAAAATAAAAAAAATAACTTATTTTTATTATAAATGATATAAAAACAAAATTAATGTATACATTATCAATATATAATATCACAAAAAATCAGAATATATTAATTCAAAAGGAGGAAATACTATGACAAAAAATAATATAATAGCAGAAAATACCATAGAAAAAGAAGAAAATAACAATCATTATAATGACGCATTAATACCAGATGATGCTTTAATATTAAATGATGAAAAAGAATACAAATCATTAATTGATGAGTATAATGATATTATAAAAGAAGGAGAAATGATAGACATCCTTTAATAATTAATCATACAAATACAAAAATAATGACTGCATACTATATGGTTTTCAGTCATTATTTTTTTGTATAAAAAATAAAAAAATTATTAATATAAAGATAATAAAATACGAAATACTATAATAGTTATGAAATATATAAAAAATATTTTTATTACAGGCATCTTTCTTTTAATATGCACTATCTTTTTGTATTCTCAGTCTTTAACAGAAAACTCTCTCCCGCTTAAAGCAAGAAACTTTATTAATTTAAACTTTCCCGGAAATAATATAGAAACAGTATCGTTGTATCAAAGCGGCGGAGGTTATGAAACATATATAGATTTCGGGTATCATTTCATATTTTATCATACAGGATTATGGAAAAAAATTACTGCTGTAACAGATGAAGCTAAAAGAAAAGGAATACCAAGAAGCTCTATACATAAATCTATGGTTAATGTTATAGACAGCGAATATCCTTCATCAAAAATTACTGATATAGAGAGAAAAGATAAAGTATTTATAATAGTATTAGATGATAAATATCAATTAGAAATAAGCGGATACGGCATTATAATCAATACAACAGTTCTTGATGATAATGATACACAAGAGTAATCAGCCTTTAAGCGTTTTATATTTATTAAATGCTATTATAGAATTTTCAGTATCACCTAATGCATTGTAGGCACTTGAAAGAGACATATATATTTCTATATTACTTTCATCTAATTTGGCACATTCTTCAAGCATATTAACGGCATTATCATAAAGTCCGGCAGAATAATATGATAATCCTAAATAGTAGTATGATGAAGAATAAGTGTTATTTTTTTCTATGGAATTATTTAAATACTCTATAGCATTAATATAGTCTTTTATATTATAAAAAGATACTCCTATATAATAATAAAGCAGATAATCGTTATTCTCTATATTAAGAGCATTATTAAAATAAATTAAAGCATTTGAAAAATCATCAAGCATAAAAAAGCAAAGACCAGCATTGAAATAAGCTGAATAATTATCATTTTCTGCTTCTATTATTTTTTTCAATATTTCAGAAGCCTTTTGATAATCATATTTTTCTTTATAGCAAAGTGCTAAATAATAAAAACTATCATAATCATATTTATTAAGCTCCATAACCCTTTCAAATGCCTCAATTGCCTCATCAATTCTATTAAGATGATATAGTGCCAAACCCAAATTACGCCAATTAATATATTCTTTCGGAGATATCATAAAAGATTGGTTCAATATTTTTACAGCCTCTTCATACCTGCATATCTTTATATAGCAATGTCCAAGCCAGTTCAAACTTATATAATCCTTATTCTCAAGCTGATAAGCCTTCTTCAAATATATTATAGCTTTATGATAATTTTTTACTTTTATATATGACATACCTATAAGACGGTATAAAGAGTAATCATTATTATTGATAGTTAATGCTTTTTTAAATATTTCTATAGCTTCTATATGCCTCCCTAGCTGAGTATAAAAAATACCTAAATCTGTCATGGCTTTATAATTATTAGAATCCTGCTCTAATATATTCCTATAATAAGATATCATATCATTAACTCTATTTTCTAAATTATCTTCATTATCCATAATATATATTAATCCCTATTAAAAAATAATATATTAGTATATTCATAATTAGTTTTTTTTTCAACTTTTTAAACTTCTTTAATTACTTTAAATTTTAATAATATAATATAAAATAAGCATTAAAAATTGACAAATATAAATAAAATGAATATACTATATATGGGTATATAGATAAAAATATAATAAAGGAGTTTCTAAATATGAAAAAAATTATAATAATAGGAGGAGTAGCCGCTGGAATGAGTGCTGCTGCCAAAGCAAGAAGACTGGATAAAGAAGCAGAAATTACTGTATATGAAAAAACCGATGTAGTTTCTTGGGGAGCATGCGGAATGCCTTACTATGTAGGAGGCTTTTATGATAACCCTAATACTATGATAGCGAGAAGTGCTGAAGCTACAATAAAATCTGGAATCAATTTGAAAGTGAAACATGAAGTGTTAAAAATAGATGCAAAAAACAAAAAAGTGTTGGTTAAAGATATAGATAATAATAAAGAGTTTGAAGACAGTTATGATTCTTTACTTATAGCTACAGGGGCTAAATCAATAATACCTAATATTGAAAATATCAATATAGGCAATGTATCTACTTTAAAAGATTTTAAAGATGCTATCAACATGAGAGAGAAAATGAAAGATGAAAATATAAAAAATGTTGTAGTGTTGGGAGCTGGTTTTATAGCAGTAGAGGCAGCACATGCTTTAAAACACACAGGTAAAAATGTTACTATGATACAGCGTTCTGATAGAGTATTTGGCGGTAAATTTGATAAAGAGTTTTCTGATATGGTAATAGAACACATAAAAGAAAATATTGATTTACGTCTTAATGAAAAAGTTTTATCATTAGAAGCTGATAGTAATAATAATGTTAAAGCAGTTGTTACAGATAAAGGCAGATATGATGCTGATTATGTTGTAGTTGCTATAGGAGTAGTTCCTAATAGTGATTTGGCAAAAGATGCTGGAATAGAGCTAATGAATAACGGAGCTATACTTGTAGACAGAGAAGCTAAAACAAGTATTGACGGTATATATGCAGCAGGTGATTGTGCAAGCATATATGACAGAGTTACTGACAGTCAGACTTATGCTGCTCTTGCCACTGGTGCTAATAAACTTGGAAGAATGTCTGCTAGTAATTTGGTTGGCGGACATGAAAAGTTTGCTGGAAGTTTAACAAGTGCCTGCATACTTGCATTCGAACTTGAAGCTGCAAGAACTGGCATTACTGAGGAAGAAGCAAAAAAAAGAAATATCGACTACAAAACTGTTACTGTAAAAGATTTGGATCATACTCACTATTATCCGGGATATCAGGATTTGCATATAAAATTGATATATTTAGCAGATAGCAGAAAAATTATAGGAGGTCAGATATTAGGTAAAAGAGGGGCAGTATTAAGATGCGATGTTATAGCAGCATGCATATATGCTGGTATTCCTGTAGATGAATTGGGAATGCTTGATTTGTGCTATGCTCCGCCTTTTGCTAGAACTTGGGATTCACTTAATGTTGCAGGAAATGCTGCTAAATAATAATTAGGCATATTAACAAACATTTTAGTATACTCATTTTTTTAATATTTATTAGGGCTTGATATTAGAGTTTTTATTCTAATTCAAGCCTTAATTTTTATATTATTCGAATTTCACTCCCCGCCCTCTAAATTTTTTAAACATTATAATCTTATCTTTAAATTATTTTTATATATTTACTTCAACTGCTATTTCAGCACCCTCCCAAGCGTTTTTTATTTACAATATTTATCCAACGCACGCTTAACCAATTACTATATATCAATTTATCATTTAATTCTAATTTTATTATATATAAATGTTATATGCTGCGTGCGTAGAGTAAAGTGCAAATTTAAAAAAAGCTAGGGCGGGTGTGCTTAAAAAATATAGGATTTCATATGTAATTAAAACCTATTAAAAAAATAAAGTACCCAATCTAAAAGGGCGGGAATTTAAAGAGAAATTTGAAATTTATTTAGTTAAAGAACAATATTTTTTAGCTTTAATATATTAAAAATGGAAGAATTACTTAATTTTAATAATGTAAATAAAATTGTAACTCATTAATAGTATATTGAAAAAAAAACTTTTTATGATATACTAACAAAAACCTGATTATGGGATATATCGTTTATGAAATATTTATTAATTCTTTTTCTTTCTATTATAATATTTTCTTGCTCTAACAATAATAAAGAACAAAATAATAATACAGATAATAATATAAATAAAACAGAACAATCAAATACAGACGATAAAGATAATAAATCAAATAATTCATCAATAAATACAAATGAAACAGAAGAAACAACATATTATTCATACACAGATAAAGAAATTGTATCTTTTATAGAATCAGGAGATTTTCAAACAATCAAAAAATTAATCGAATCAAAAAGTTTAGATGTTAATTATAACTTAGGGGATAAATATTCTAAGTCAACCCCTTTAATACAAGCTATAAAATATAAGCAAACTGATATCATAAATTATTTATTAGAAAATAATGCGGATCTTAATTTAAAAGAAGAACTTACAGGCTTTACTCCTCTTATGGCAAGCTTCCATGATATTACTATAACAGAGCTTTTAATTGAAAAAGGTGCTGACATTGAAGCAAGGAATGTTGACGGAATTAATGCTTTAGTTTATGCGGTTTCTTTAAATGATGAAGAGATGGTAAAATTTTTACTTGAAAAGGGAGCTGACGCCAATACAGTATGCGAAATAGAAAATGAACATATTTATATGCCGCCTACTCCTTTAATGAATGCTGTTTATAACGGAAACACTAATATAATAAATATGTTATTGGAAAATGGTGCTGATATTAATTATACCACTGATGAAATGACTCCTTTAATTTATGCTGCTTATAAAGGAAACACTAATATAATAAATACGTTATTAGAAAATGGTGTTGATATTAATTATACCAATTATTATGGAATGACTGCTTTAATGTATGCAGCAAGTTATAATCAATTTGAAGCTGCAAAAATACTTTTAGAAAATAATGCTGATATTTCTATAACTGATGAAGATGGTGATACTGCTTTAATGAATGCTGCTAATAACGGAAACACTAATATAATAAATGTGTTATTAGAAAATGGTGCTGATATTAATCATACCAATAATTATGGAATGACTGCTTTAATGTATGCAGCAAATTCAATGTATGCAGCAAATTCTAATCAATTTGAAGCAGTAAAAATACTTTTAGAAAATAATGCTGATACTTCTATAACTGATGAAGATGGTAGGACTGCACTTGATCTGGCAAAATCAAAAGATAATAAGAAAGATAATAATGATATAGTTAAGCTTCTTGAAAAATATAATTAATACTTTTTAATATATACCTAAACAAATATATTTTGTCAATTCTAGTTTTTTAAATTTTATTATTTGTGATGGCACACAGACGTGCCGCTCTGCGTACTTCGTAACACCCCACTTCTTTTGCGACCGAAGGAAGTACTGCGACTGAAAGGAGTACCTGACGAAATCCACTGTAAGTGTAAGTATGGTATTGCCGCTGTAGCGTGCGGCTGGAAAAAGAACAACATAAAAATTGACAAACTTAAAAATTTTAAGTATAAACTAAAAAACAAATAAAGTTAATATTCAAGTATAAAACAATAAACATAAAGGGCGGGGTTTTAAAATAAATTTTCTAAGATTGAATTTCAATAAAAAATCATACCCTATAGGGCTTTAATATAAAACTTGAAAAAATACATTTTTATAATATAATAAATAAAAACTTGACTATAGGATATATTATTATGAAATATTTGTTAATTCTTTTTCTATCTACCATAATATTTTCTTGCTCTAACGATAATAATAACGATACTAACAATAATAAAGAACTAAATAATAATGCAGATAAAGTAACTATAAATTTAGATGACAGTACAGATAATAATATAACAGAACAATCAAATACAGACGATAAAGATAATAAATCAAATAATTCATCAATAAATACAGAAGAAACGGAAGAAACAGAATATTATTCATACACAGATAAAGAAATTATATCTTTTATAGAATCAGGAGATTTTCAAACAATCAAAAAATTAATTGAATCAAAAAGTTTAGATGTTAATTATAACTTAGAGATAGATGAATATTCCAAGTCAACACCTTTAATACAAGCTATAAAATATAAACAAACTGATATCATAAATTATTTATTAGAAAATAATGCAGATGTTAATTTAACTTTAGGATATTCTACTCCATTAATAGAAGCTATGTATTATGATGAAGGACTTGTTCGTAAACTTATAGATTTAGGAGCCGATGTAAATTTAACTACTGAGTCAGGATTTACTCCACTTATGGCAAGTGCAGGTCGTCATAATATTGCTATAGCAGATCTTTTAATTGAAAAAGGTGCTGATATTGAAGCAAGGGATGATGACGACATTAATGCTTTAGTTTATGCCTCAACTTATAATAATGAAGATATGGTAAAATTTTTACTTGAAAAGGGAGCTGACGCCAATACAGTATGCGAAATAAAAAATGAACATACGGATATATCTTCTACTCCTTTAATGAATGCTGCTTATAGAGGTAATACTAATATAATAAATATGTTATTAGAAAATGGTGCTGATATTAATTATACCACTGACTTTGGAATGACTGCTTTGATGATGGCTGCTAGTTTTAATCAGTTTGAAGCTGCAAAAGTACTTTTAGAAAATAATGCAGATACTTCTGTAACTGATGAATATGGACGTACTGCACTTGATTTGGCAAAAGAAGAAGATTATAAGGATATAGTTGAGCTTCTTGAAAAATATAATTAATACTTTGTAATATATACTGAAATTTTTTAAGTTTGTCATTTTTTTTGCAACTTTTTCCCGCTGCAAAAAGTGCAAGTATAAAATTAGTACTAAATCATACTATAATTGTATTACATGTAATATAAACTATTAATTTAAGCTAAAATATAATCTTTCGCAAAGCGTATCCGAACTTGTCGAGGATATAAGCTTCTTTGCAGCAATACCACAGGCACTCCATACGGTCGCAAAAGAAGTGTGGTGCTCTTCGTAAGGGTAAAGCCCCCACAAACAATAAAATTGAAAAAACTAAAATTGACAAAATATAATCGTTTAAGTATATATAAATAAACTTGATTATAGAATATATTAATGATGAAATATTTTCCTGCTATAATGATACATTATTCATCAAATATAATTAATACTATTTTTTATAAATAATTTTTCCATGATTTTTTATATCATTTATTAATTCTTGATTTTCTATATCATTATAAGAAATCACATCGAATTTCAAAAGAGTAGGAAGTTCTGATAATTCTTCTTTTAATCTTTCGCAAAATAGCAAATCAAACTTTCCTATTACAGCCAAATCTATATCCGAATTATATTTTTCTTTATCCATTGCCCTAGAACCAAACAGTATAACTTTTTCTATATTCCCATAAGAACTGCATATATTTTTTATACCTTCTTTTATCTTTTCATCAAGCATTAATATTTATCCTTTAATCATTTATTTTATCCAAAAAGAAACTATATAATTCATTAAGTATTTTTAAATAATTATTTTCTACCTTGATAATAATTTCTTTGAATTTAATAAAATCATAAGTATGCGAAAGTAAATTACGGCTTAACATCATATCAATAAAATCATCTTGATTTTTGATAATCTTTGCTGAATATGCTTCTTTAAAAATATTTCTAGGGGAAATATCTATATTGTTTAAACTTCCATTATATTCTAAATAATCTTTCAAAGTTTTCCAAGCTAATTCATAAGTATATTCAAATCTTTGAACAACACCTTCCTGTTCTAGTAATGATAAGTCATTTATTTCTTTTTCTTCAAATACACTTTTTAATAAATTAAAAGCTTTTTCAAAATTATAAAATCTCTGTTTCCAACGAATATTCTCTGACATAATATTTCCAAATAATTTTTAGCGATTAAATTATATAATTTAGTCTATATTTATCAAGTTTTAAATTTTATTTTAACTCCCACCCTCCAAGATTTATTAATATTATTTTTTGATATTAATATTATTTAGATTTAAAAGTTCAATTTATATTTGTTAGCACCCACCCAAGTGCTTTTTAAACTCATAATACTATTCAACGCACGTTTAATATATTCTTATATATAAACTAATTATAAATTCTAATCCGTATTATATATAAATATATCATGCTACGTGCGTAGATGAAAGTGCAAATTTAAATAACATTTTGGGTGGGTGTGCTTTTGAAGTGATTATCTTATGGATTTAATCAAAGTACATATAAAAAAAATAAAGCTTTTAAATCTAAAAGGGTGGGGATTAGAGTAAAGTTTTAAAATTTATTCTCACCCCCCTCTAAATTTTTTAATACTACCTGTTATTTATAAGTTATTTTTCTTTTTTAGCTTTAACTGTTATTTTGGCTGCCCACCCAAGCGTTTTTTAAATTTGGGATATTATACAACGCACGTATAACGAAATTAAAAATATATATTTTATTTGAAATTAAAATTTTACTATATTATAAAATTTAATTCTACGTGCGGTGAGTTTATTATAAATTTAATTATAACTTTGTAGGTATACTTTTTTATTAAGTAAAAAAATTAATATAATTTTAGTTAAAAATAAAAAAGCATAGATGGCTGTATTTATATAATACCACTCTATGCTTTAATTGTTAATAAATATTAAATAATTTTATAATACATTAGCAGCAAGCTCTGCAAGTTTTGAACGCTCTCCTTTTTCAAGTGTTACAGTACCGCTTAATACTTCTGCTTTTGTGCGGTCTATTAAATAAGTAAGACCATTGTTTCTTTCGTCCAAATACGGAGTGTCTATCTGATGAATATCTCCTGTGAACACTATTTTTGTACCTTCTCCCGCTCTAGTTATTATAGTTTTTATTTCATGAGGCGTTAAGTTCTGAGCTTCATCTACTATAAAATATATTTTATTCAAACTTCTTCCTCTTATATATGCTAAAGGAGATATAACTATCTTTTCATTTTCAAGCATTTTTTTTATGTTTTTGCTTTCATCACTATCATCAGAATGAATATGCTGTATAACAGAAAGATTATCAAATAAAGGCTGCATATAAGGGTCTAATTTGCTATTAATATCACCCGGAAGAAAACCCAAATCTTTATTAGAAAGTGCAACTACAGGACGTGCTAAAAGTATCTGTCTGTACTCTCTTCTCTTGGCTAAAGCAGCTGCAAGTGCAAGAAGAGTTTTACCAGTACCTGCCTTACCCATTATTGTTACTAGAGGTATATCATTATCAAGTAAAACGTCCAAAGCCATAGCCTGCTCTTCATTTCTAGGCTTTATTCCGTAGGCATCAATATTAGTATCAACATGAACTATTGTTTTTGTATCATCTTTATATTTGCCTATTACTGCCTCATCATCTTCTTTTACTCTGTAGCAGAAATATGTATTTGGATATATGGAATGTTCTCCTTTTACTGCTATCTCTTTGTTCTCATTAAGCTCTTTTATATAAATGCGTGCATTATCTCCTGATATACTTTCTATACCTGTAAATAATGATGATAATTTTTCTATCTTATCAGTATTATAGTCTTGTGTGTCAATACCTAAACTTCTAGCCTTCATTCTCATATTAATATCTTTGGTTATGAGAATGACACGCTGATTTTCACATTTTATATTATAGGCACATGATAGTATTTTATGATCTGGAATACTATTTGAAAATATTTTTTTAAAATCATCTCTCTCTTCATTATTAACATCTATAAATACTTTACTTTTATTATCAAGCAAAGCACCTTTTTTAAAAATATCTTTGGTTCCCTGAAGCTCTTCATTTTTCTCTACTATAACATCAAGCTCTCTTATAAACTCTCTGGCATTAAAATTGATTGTATCGCTTCCTTTTTTGAACTTATCAACCTCTTCCAATACTGTAATAGGTATAACTATATTTGTCTCTTCAAAAGAAAATATTGACTTAAAATCATGAAGTATCACATTAGTATCAAATACGAATACTTTTTTATTAGGTATGAAATTTTCTATCATTATTGCAAATCCTTTTCCATTTGTATTTTCAGTATATAATACCGCCTACTTATAGTATGGTACATAAAAATAAAAAAATCAAATTCATTAAAATTATTTTATTAACTTTGCTTCTTTTAATATTCTATTAAATTCAACAAAAATATCAGAACCAATGCCCAAATTTATATTATATTTTTTAGTTCCTATTTTTATTATAGAATTAATACTATCACATATAATTTCTTTGTTTTTAGATTTTATTATTATATCAAAGTAAGAATTTTTATTTCTATTATCTTCATATTTATCATATTTCACTTTATCAGCTTTAAACTCTGAAACTTCTACTTTATCTTTGATATACAAATAGAAAGAATATGATAGTAAATCTATTGATTCTCTTTTACCTTTAGCAGGTGGAAGAAGCAGACAATCTATAATATGATCATTATTATCAAAATGTTTTCTTATTCTTCCACATTTTTGAAATGTTTCTTCTTTGTCTATATATTCAAATAATTTTTTATCTTTTATCAATAAATATTCAAACCATAACTTATTTTTTAAATTTGCATTATTTATAATTGATATTAGTGCTTTTTCAATATCATTTTCTCTATGCAAAATTATTTTATCAAATAATTGTTTTAAATAATTTTTATTTCCAAAATCATTTTTATATCCTGACAGTAACCAATTCCACGCCTCTCTGTCTCTGTATACACTTACTTGAGGTATATTACCATAATAATAATAATAATTTCTAGAATAAAATCCATAATCTCCAAAAATTAACAAAGCTCTTTGAAATAAATTTAGAAAACCATCTTGTTTTATTATTCTATCAATAATTTCAATTGTTAAATTAGTATACTTTGTAAATTTATCAAAATCTTCTTTATTATTTTTTTTACTAAAATCTAATAGAAATCCTACCCAGCCAACTAAAAAATTATTATCGCTTGTTTTATTCAAAATGTCTTCCCAATTATCCCCACCATATCTGCTTTCTAAAATTAGTTTAGCTTTTTTTATTTCTAATTCATATATTTCTGTATGAAAAGAACTCAATTTAGATTTACAAGATAAATATTTATATATATCACTATATCCATTAGATAAATCAGCAAATAAATCATAAAAACTTTTAATATGTTCAGGTTTATCCAATCTATGATTTTCTATAAAATGTCTGCATACTCTGTAATAATCATTAAATATCTTTTTATCAAAATTATCATTATTTAATTTTTTTATAAAAAATAAGAAAGCATAAAAGTAGCATATATCTTTTCTTAATAATTTTATATCATCAAATATTTTAATATTTAAAATATCTTTATATTTATATAATACTTCAATAGCATTATTAAGTAGTTTAATATTCTTATATAATTTTAGTATACTAAAAAAGCTATGATCTATAATTTCAATATTACTATCCAAATAATTTATTAAATCTTTATTAGAAATATTTGAATCGATATGAAAAAACAAAGCAGAATAATATAAGAAAGATAAGGCTCTATTATCAAATTTGTCTTTATTTTTTATGTCAAAAAAATAATCACTCCATAAATTATCTATACTTGCAAGTAAATCATAATGTTCTTTTAAATTTAAATCACTCTCTATATATGCTTTAAGATTTTCGTACTTACTTAATTGCTTTCCTCTGGCATTCATTTTTATATATAATTCTTCACCTAGATCATATTCACCCATATTGAAAATAGAAAAAGTAATATTATCTAAATTATTTTTATATTTATTCAATGTTTGAGTATCTTTATCTTCTATTTTTTTATAAATTAAATCCATCATATTAAGCATAGCTTTTATAGTAGGATCATTGTTTAATTCATCAGTTTTGCCAAAAGTGCCTGTGCTATTTAAAATATATTCTTTGGGATTTACATCTAACTTTAATTCTTTATTTATAAGGTTTTTACAAAATTTATATGAACTTTCTCTTATTCTATATGAAAAATTAGATAATAATTCCTTTATATTATCAAAATCATTATTAATTTTATATATAATTAAATATAAAAGCCATAATGTTGTTACTCTCTGCTGACCATCTATAAGTATAAAATTATTATCTTCTAAATATCCGTAAATAAAATCTATATGTAACTTATTTTGATTACCCTCAAGAACCTCAAATATATTACGCAAAAAAGATTCGGCTATACTAATTTTTGATTTTTTACCTTGTACATAATCTCTTTGAAGCATAGGAATAACAACATTATATTCATTTAATAAATTTTTTAAATTATTTATATTCATGATTTTTTCTCCAATTAGATTATTGTTTGAAAAATATTTGTAATTTTTCAATAATAGCTTTTATATAATACTCTCTGTCTTCTTTTAAAAAATAATCTTTGTTTTTTATTTTATCTGAAAAAAATTTTTCAAATACAAGTTTAGTACATATTGGAATAAGTTTACCCTGCTGACCTAATCTTTCTATTTCCAAACGTTTGCTGCTAAAAATCATATTTCCTATTCTAATATTTGATTGCTTATCTAATAAACATAAATTGCCTATACCATTCAAAGAATCTTCATCTTTGAAATAATTATCTATTTCATCAAACAGTTTCTCATTATATGGATTTTTTTTATTTATTAATTCTTCTATTTTTGGTTTTAGTTCATCACAATATTTGCTTACTTCTTTTAACCAATAAATAATTTTTTCATTATCTTTATTTTTTATATCTTCTTTTATACTCTTTGAATTCTGAGCATAAATATGTTCGATGCTCCACTGTTCTAATTGAAATCTATTAAACTCAAAATACTTATGAGATCCCTCATCTTTTAATAAATAAGCTATATTAAATAAAACAAGTATTTTATAAATTATTTTTTTATGATTTTTATCATTAAAATTTAATTCCCGTAAATCTTCTTCAAAATCATTATCCTTAATTGATTTAAATAAACTAATATTATCTTCTATTGATTTTTTGAGAGATGAAGAGAAATTTATTTTATTCTTATCTTCTATCCATATTTTATAAATATCATTAATATCCATTATATTATTTAATATAAGAAAACCAATGTAATGGAAAATATTTCTCTCTTCACCAATACCATTTTGATCTGATGAAAAACTGTTTAATGTATCTATACAGCTTTCTAAATTTTCCCAAGTTTCTTTTAATTTATTTTCTTTATATAACTTATAAAAATATTCAAATATAGAATAATTTTTATTTTTCATAATAGCTTCAAGATATACTCGAATCCTCAAAAAATCATCATTTAATGTATTATTTTCTTTTGTTATATATCTCTCATCTATCTTTTTTAATACACAATATCTATAATCATTATTATATCTTAATTCTTTTTCTTCGTCATACCATTTTTCAGCTATTTCATCTATATTTTCAATACCATTACTTTTTGAAAGAAATAATGCTTTGATATTTTCCTCATCTAATAATGGAATTTTTCCTATATTGAGTCTTATAAAAACATCTTCCTCTTTTTCATCATATGATATTTCATACCACAATACTTTACAGTTATTAAGTAATATATTATAAAAATTATTCTTATTAACTTTACTGCTGAAAAAATCACTTATATTTTTATATGCCTGAAAAAAATAATAAAAATCAATATTTTTAGCATCATTTTCTTTTTTACTTTGAATATTTTCTAAAAATTCGGAGGATTGCTTTCTAGTTTCATACTCTATTGAAAAGAAAGATTGATTTTGAATATATTTAATTATTAAAAAAATAGTTGTTAATCTTTGCTGCCCATCAATAACAATATATTTATCTTTATATTTTTTTACAACTATGGGTTGTAGAGAATAAAAATCATTATCACTTTCTTTATAATTAATAAAATCTGTAATATCTCCTAATAAAGCATTTACTTCATTATCCCATCTATAACCTCTCTGATAACTTGGTATAAAAAAATTTTTATTTGATAACTCATTAATAGGAATAAATCCATTTTCTATTGTTTCTAATTTCACTATTATACCCCAAACTATTTTAAATATCATTATATATATTAATATCAAATTAATCAATAATATATAATATTAACTATATTTATTAATCTAAATAATAAAATTATACTTTTTAGGTATAAAAATATATAACACATAATTATTTGATATAATTTAATTTTTCTGTAAAATACAAATAAATCAAAAACATAAGGAAAAACTAAAATGAATATGGAAGAGTTTATTAAATACTGCAAAGAGGGCAATCCCATATCAAGCGAAGATAAAGAATTATCACCGCTTTTATATGAATGCTCACAAAATGCAATAAAAATCACTATGGAAATCAATAATAAATATCATACTACAGATGAAGTAAGAGAATTATTTGAAGAGCTTACAGGAGAAAAAATAGATAAAAGTTTCACATGCTTTCCTCCATTTTATACTGACTTTGGAAAGAACATAAAGATAGGAAAGAATGTATTTTTCAACTGCGGCTGTTCTTTTCAGGATAGAGGAGGCATTGTCATAGGAGATAATGTATTTATAGGAATGAATGCCACTATTTCAACACTCAATCATGGAATAGAAGTAGAATACAGAAGTATAACTTACCCAAAAAAAGTAGTAATTGGAAATAATGTATGGATAGGTTCAGGGGTACATATACTTTCTGGAGTAACTATAGGTGATAATTCTATAATAGCAGCAGGAGCTTTGGTTAATAAAGATGTGCCTTCAAATGTGATAGTAGGAGGTATGCCTGCTAAAATTATAAAAGAAATAAATAGATTAAAAATAGCAAATTAAATAAAAAATTAAAATAAAGGAGAAAATATGAAAAAAACAATATCATCAATTTTATTATTACTAGCATTTATAATTTCTTGTAATAATAACAGCACACAAAATAATAATTCACAAAAAGGAGATAATATGGACAGCAGAGTATTCACAGTTTACACAAATATTGAAATGAAAGAAGTAAGATTCAAAAATCGCTATGGTATAGAGATAGCAGGACATTTATATTTGCCTCAAGACTACAGTAACAAAAAAAATCCTGCATTGGTAGTGTCTGGACCATTCGGAGCAGTTAAGGAACAGGCATCTGGTTTATACGCTCAGGAAATGGCTGTCAATGGTTTTGTAGCATTAGCTTTTGACCCATCTTTTACAGGTGAAAGCGGGGGAGAAGTTAGAAACAATGCTTCACCTGATATATTCACAGAAGATTACAGTGCTGCTGTAGATTATTTAGGGCTTCTTGATTATGTAGACAGAAACCGTATCGGAGCAATAGGTATATGCGGACTTTCTGGTATGGCTATAACTGCTGCTGGTACTGATACTAGAATTAAGGCTGTTGCTGTAGCTTCAATGTATGATATGTCAAGAGATATGAGCAAAGGACATCAAGACTATTATACAAAAGAGCAAAGAAGAAAAATAAGAGAGTATTTAAGCGAGCAGCGTTGGAAAGATGCTGAAAATGGAAATTATGCTTTAGGTAATCATGAGCCTACTTTCGATGCAAATAATAATATACAGGCTTCTGCAATGGTTGTACCTGAAGAGCTTCCAGAAAATGCAGACCCAGTATTTGCTGCATTTTACAACTATTATGCAAAAAGAGCTTATCACCCTCGTGCGATAAACTTCGTTACTTCTTGGACTGCTACTATGCCTTTTTCTTTCTGGAACTTTAATTTGATGGATAATCTTGGGGATTTGGATACTACTCCTGTACTTTTAATAGCAGGCGACAGAGCACATTCAAGATATTATTCTGAAGATGTTTATAATGAAATATCTGGAAATAATAAAGAATTAGTAATAATAGAAGATGCAGACCATGTTTCATTATATGATGACATGTCAAAAATACCTTTTGAGAAAATAACACAGTTTTTTAATGCCAATCTAAAATAATATACAGCTATTATCATTAACTAATAAAACTCTCAAGTATTAATTTGCTTGGGAGTTTTTGTCATATATGTTTGAAATTTAACTATTTTTATCAATTTCAAGTTCTTCTAAATATTTAAAAGCATAAGGAAAATATGAATAATTTTTAGTAACAAGTATTTATTTTTATATTATAAAAATATTATTCATCAGAATTTCTACCTTTTCTATAACCTACACCATATCCGCCAAATCCTCCGCCTATAGTACCTACAGCAAAACTTATAATTGGCGGAATAACTATTTTTAAAAATTCAGTATTATCTTTAAAAATAATGAGTATTGATAATATTAATAATACAAAAATTACAGTTAAAGATATTGCTAGAATCAAAATAAATTTTCTCTCATCTTTTCTGTCATCATTTTTACATTTTATAGTTTCTTTTTCAACTTCTATCATATTATCTATATTTTTTTCAGATAATTTTACTATAGGGTTAGAAGATTGCATAACCATAGATAGAGTTCTTTTTATCTGACCGTTTATTATTGAAGTTTTAGCATTTTTATCAATAATATTTTGGTTTTGTTCTTTACTAGAATTATCTTTATTATTTTTATTATTAGACATATTACTTTTCTATTGCTCTTTTGATTATTTTATTATATGTAGGAATTATATATTTTTCTATAGAATTATTAATTTGTTTTTGTGCTATTCTGCTATAGCAAAAACTTACGATAGTGTTAAAATCATTTTGAGTTAATTCTTCTCTATGTTTCAAAGCGAGATTAAGTAATTTTTTTTCTTCTTTTGTGTTATTAGAATACATAATCCCTCCTTTATATTTATAAATATATCGGAAATATATAAATTTCCTCTATATAAATTTTAGCATAAAAATAATATTTGTCAAGTGAATCATTTTCTATACAGTATATTTAATCACTATATATTATAGCTATATTTATCAATTCTCTTATAAACCTCATCAATACTGCCTTTAAGCTCAATAGCCTTTCCAATAACAATAGTAACTTTATTCATGCTATACTGTTTGGAGAATTATATAGCTTTATAATTAGAAAATTTAATAACAAATATCTTACAAAAAACTTTTATTCATTCTTTCCAAAAATATTTTTGAAGCCCTTGAAAACTCCTGATTTTTCTTCCATACAACATTAAGCCCAGATTCCAATTTAGGCTTTAAAGGTAAAAAACATATATCTTCATTATGCATATTATCCATAAGTCTGTCTAAAGCAAAAGCATAACCCATACCCTCTCGTACCATAATCAGGGCATTATAAATAAGATTATAAGTAGCTGTTATATTCAAACTGCTGAAACTTACTCCTAACCATCTTAAAAAATCATTATTTTTCATCTCATCTTGAATAGTCTGTCTTGATACTATTAGAGGAATATTAAGAATATCCTTTTTTACTATATACTTTTTTTGTGCCAGCTTTGAATCTCTTCTCATAATAAGCCCCCAAGTATCTTTTGCAGGCATTTTTAAATAATCGTACTTTGACAAATCAGCTGGATCTATCAATACCCCGAAATCTAATAATCCTTTATCGAGCTTCTCTGTAATATCTTCAGAGTTTCCGCTGTAAATATTATATCTTATATGCGGATAGTCTTTTTGCATATCCCGCATAATAGAGGCAAGCAATGCAATAGCCCAAGTCTCCCCTGCCCCTATAAATATATCGCCTGCTATTAATTCATCAGTAAAATTGAACTCAGCCCTTGTTTTATCTATCATATTTAATATTTCTTCAGCTCTTTTTTTAAGTAAAATACCCTCTGGAGTAAGCTCTATATTATTATGTTTTCTTTCAAATAATTTATGTCCTATATCTCTTTCTAGAATGTTTATCTGACGTGATAAATTAGGCTGTGTTAAATTGAGATATTTTGCTGCCTTTGTGATGTTTCCCTCTCTTACTGTAGTTAAAAAATATTTTAAAGCTCTTACTTCCATATATTTAAATCTCCTTTATTTTTATAATAATACAAAATTATTCATTTTTAATCAATACCTAAAAAGTATATATATTCATAATCAATAAATATTTGCTATAGTTTATTAATTATTATATTCTATGACTATAACAATTAAACGGAGGATATTATAATGTTTAAAAATATTTTAAAAAGAGCTTTATTATTTTCAGCATATATGCTTTTTCCTATAGGAAGCATCATGGCACAGAACAATACATTACAATGGGATAAAACTTTTAAAAAGAGCGATAAAATAAATGTAAAAAAAGTATCATTTTATAACAGACTAGGTATAAATATAGCAGCTGACTTATACACACCTGTAAATATTAATACCAATCAAAAATATAAGGCATTAGTTATAGGAGGTCCGTACGGAGCAGTAAAAGAACAGGCTGCCGGAGTATATGCTCAGGCTATGGCAGAGAGAGACTTTATTGCTATAGCGTTTGATGCATCATACAATGGGGAAAGCGGAGGATCTCCTCATTATACAGCTTCACCGGAGGCATTCGCAGAAGATTTTAGTGCCGCAGTAGATTTTATAGGTTCATTAAACTATGTTGACAGAAACAAAATAGGAGCTATAGGAATATGCGGAAGCGGAAGTTTTGTTTTAAGTGCAGCTAAAATTGACAGCAGAATAAAAGCAATAGCTGCAGCAAGTATGTATGATATGGGAAGAGTAGCACGAAACGGAATGTATGATTCTTTAACTGATGAAGACAGAAAAAAAATGATTGAAGCAGTTTCCATGCAAAGATGGAATGAATATAATGGCGGAGAAAAACAATTTCAAATAGGTACTCCTGAAAATATAGATGAAAACGCTCCAGATATAGTAAAAGAGTTCTACAGTTATTATCGTACAAAGAGAGGTTTTCACCCTCGTGCCACAACTGCTATGTCTGTTATAAGCAGCATCAGCTTAATGAATTATTACCCTTTAGAGAATATTGACATTATATCACCAAGACCAATGCTTTTTATAGCAGGAGAAAAAGCTCATTCAAGATATTTCAGCGAAGATGCGTATAAAAAAGCTAAAGAACCAAAAGAGTTAATCATAATACCTAATGCTAATCATGTTGATCTATATGATAGAACAGATTTAATACCTTTTGATAAACTAGCAGATTTTTTTAATACTAGCTTAACAAATAAAAATAATTAAAAAATACTATTAATAGGGCTCTTAAAAAAGCCCTATTATATTTTAAACATGAAGTTTGAAATATTCAAGTTCTGAATAAACATTATCAGTTCCGTCAGCAACTTCTCTTCCTAGTACAGCACTGTCATGCACAAGATTAGCATTTTCCTGAGTAATTTTATTTAATTCATTCATAGCAAGAGCAATTTCCTTAACACTTCCCTCTTCATCAGATACCGCATTATGCAAATCAACAAGAACATTAGATACTTCTTTTGCTGAGTTTTCTATATTTAAAAGCACATCAAGAGAATGTTTTACAGATTCATTTCCAGTCTCTATTTTGGATACAGTATTTTCTATTATATCAGTAATCTTACCAGCCGCATCATTAACATTCTGTGCAAGCGAACGTATTTCAGAAGCAACAACGGCAAATCCCTTACCCTGCTCACCGGCACGTGCTGCCTCTACTGCGGCATTAAGAGATAATATATTAGTCTGAAAAGCTATTGACTGTATAAGTTTAATAATATCTGATATCTCTTTACTCGATTCTGATATATCAAGCATATTATTTGAAATTTGAGTTACAGCTTCAACTCCTGCCTTTGTTTCTTCAGCTACTTTATTGCTCATATCTTTTACATCATTAGTATGCTTTGAAGTATCCGATATTGAGGAAAACAAACTTTCTATAGAACCGCTTACCTCTTCTATAGCTGCTGCCTGTGATGAAGTTCTATCTGATAAATTATCTATTCCGTTTGATATCTGACCGCTTGAATTATTAATAGAAGACATATGCATTTTTATTCCAGAAACTATTGAAGATATTTTGTTTTGCATATCATTAACAGAATTAACCAAATGACCAGACTCATCCTGTAAAGCTAAATCATTTTTATCGAATACGCTATTAAAATTACCGTCTTTCATTAAATCTATTATTTTTATAGTATTTTTTAAAGGCTTAACTATTTTTCCTACAAGAAGCCATTCCAAAAGAAGTATAAGAAGCATAACAATAAATACAGCAAGCATCAAAAGTCTAAACTGATTATGAACTATACTAGCATCGCCTTTAAATATCAAAACCCAAGGAGCATTATCTGTTTTTTCTATAGCATACCATTCATTACCTTTTATCTTTATTTCGCCTATATGTGAAGTGAGATTTCCTTTAAACTCAGCAAACATAGGATCTTTAAATAAATTATTATTTTCATTTAAGACATAATCACTTTTTTCATGTGTCATATATATACCATTTTCTGATACTATATAAAAACTTCCGTTAAAATGCTTCTTTACGTCCTCCATGATTTTATTCATATTTATAAAGTCTATAGCAAATACTCCTTTTAAACTGCCGTTTGTATATATTGCCTTGCTGAATGTAATTGTAAGCTCATTAACTGCAAAATCTATATATGGATCACTTATTACTATATCTCTAGTTTTAAGTGCATCTATATACCAAGGTCTTGAAGTCTGATTATAAGTACGTGGATATTCTTCTAAAGTATTTATATATATGCCTCCTTCAGAATATGGAACAGTATCTCCAAAGTACATATTTAAATACCCATCATTAGATTTTTCTACATTTGTAATAAACTTTCCAAAACTTATTAAATCAGGATTTGCTTCTAAATTATTAACTATTAGATTAACTGTATTTTTTATTTCTCTTATATAGCCTTCTGTTTCATTTTTAGCATTTATGGTCTGAAAATATTTTTCATTCAAGAATTTAGACTTATAAACTGGCTTATAAAATATATAAAATGCAAAAAAAGCAATAAATAAAAATATAGAAAATATGCTTAAAAATTTAAACATTAATCCTTTTCTCATACATGAATCTCCATAAGTGTATAGACTAATTAAAAACCAAAAATATTGTAAAGAAGATAGTAATAAAAAATTATTTGTTATATAGAGAGTTAAAGAAATAAAATAAATTATGAGCGGGCGAACGGAATCGAACCGTCATCTTTAGATTGGAAGTCTAAGGTAATAACCATTATACGACGCCCGCGTTTTTTAAGTGTTAAAATTATAGCATAACAATAAAAAAAATCAATAGCATGGCTAATATTTTTATAAAAATTAACGCATGTTAAACTTATTCTTATATATGAAATAAATTATATTTGTTCATCAAACTATATTAAAAAAATTTCTTCTACGTGCGTTTTGTAAAACCTTAAATGAAAAAATTATTAATTAAAAAGTATAAAAAAATCAAAATAAATAAACTTATAAAGAATATTGATTTTTTATATATTTATTTATATTATAATAATATGAATATAAGAGATGATAAACAAAATTTAAATAGATGGCGTCTAATATTAGGAAGTTTTGCCGAGGATAATTTAAAACTTGACAGTGAATATACTGAAATAGATTCAGCATTAGGCTTTTTATATGACAGAGAATACAGTAAAGAAGCAGGCTATGCCGACTTTGAAAATGATAAAAATAGAGGCGGAAGAGGAAAAAGCAATTTAACTATTCCATCTTGGGTTTCTAAAGTAAAAAAATTGTTCCCTAAAAAAACTGTTGAAATAATGCAGACTCAGGCATTAGAAAAATATAAGCTTACAGAGATGATAACTGATGAGGATATTTTAAAAGAAATGGAACCTAATATGGAGCTTTTAAAAAATGTTCTCACTTTTAAAGATATGATGAACGGCAATGTAAAAAAACTTGCTTATGGTATAGTAAGAAAAGTTGTTGAAGATATTAAAAAGAAAATGGAAAGCGATATTAAAAAAGTATTTTATGGAAAAAAACTTCCTAACTCTACAACACAAAATAAAATATTCAAAAACCTTGATATAAAAAAAACAATACGTAATAATCTTAAAAATTATAATATCGTAGATAAAACCATTTTTGTTGATAAATTATACTTCAATCAAAATATAAAAAAGTATAATCCTTGGCATATAATAATACTTATAGATGAAAGCGGTTCTATGCTTGATTCAGTTATATATTCTTCGATAATGGCTTCTATATTTTCTAATATTCCCTATTTGTCTGTAAAACTTGTAATATTTGATACATCTATTGTAGATTTATCAGATCAAGTTAAAGATCCTATAGAAGTATTGTTTAAAGTGCAATTAGGAGGCGGTACTGATATATCATTAGCTTTAGAATATGCTAAAAAAATCACAACTGTACCCGATAAAACAATAGTTCTTCTTATAAGTGATTTATACGACTATAATTATAAACATATGTACAAAAGTGCTAATGATATAATAGAATCAAGGTCAAAACTTTTTGTACTTCCAGCTTTGGACTATAATGCTAATGCAAGTTATGATAAAGAGGCAGCAAAACAGTTTGCAAAAATGGGGGCTAAAGTTGCAGCTATTACACCTGATGAGCTATCAAAGTGGATAAGTACAGTAATATCTTAAAGTATTAAAAAGAGGTTTAGGAATATATGGAAATTATTAAATATCTTTTTACTAAGCATATTGAGAAATGCAGAAATATATTAAATGAAATTAATACTGATGCAGAAGAATTAAAAAATTATGCTGATAAGGCAAATGATTTTTTAAATACTATAGATATGGAAAATTATACTAGCTTTAATGAGTTTAATAAATATATAGAAAATCTAAACTCATCTTTTACAGCAGATATTTATATAAATAAATTAGAAACATTTTCTTATAATGAAAATTTTGTTAATGATATATATAAGCATTCAGCAAAGTATTTAAAATCTTTGGATAAATTAATTTCGCTTTCAAAAGAAGATTTTGAAAGCTATAAAACAGAACTTTATAAACATAGAGGAGATGTAGAAACAGATTTGAACCTATATGATGAAGCTATTGAAGATTATAAAAAGGCATTAGAACTTAATCCCAACTATATCGAAGCTAAAAAAGCATTGGAAGAAGCAGATAGAAAATTAAAAGAATATAATCTGAATAAATCATTTGATAATTACTATATAGAAGGTGTTAATTACTATAATAAAAAACAATTTGAAGATGCATTAAAAACGCTTAATAAAGCTATAGAATTAGATCCAAATAAAGCTAAAGCATACCTTTACAGAGGAGTATCCCAATTAGTTATGGGAAGAAATGAAGAAGCTATAAAAGATTTTGACAAGGCTATAGAGTTAGACCCAAATTATCCAAAGTTTTACTTATATAGAGGACATTCTAAAAATCTGCTAAAAAAATATGAAGAGGCTGTAAAAGATTTTGATAAGGCTATAGAATTAGATTCTAATTATGCTAAAGCGTATATGTATAGAGGAGTATCAAAATTGGGATTAAATAAATATGAGGAAGCTATTAAAGATTTTGATAAAACTATAGAATTAAATCCTAATTATATAGATGCTTACTATCACAGAGGTCTTTCAAAACTCGGTCTAAACCAAAATGATGAAGGTATTGAAGACTTTGATAAAATAGCAGAACTTAATCCAGACAATTCATTCGTTTATTTTGTAAGAGGCAATATTAAAAAAAGTTTAAACAAAGATGAAGAAGCCTTAAAAGATTTTCAGAAATATGAAGAGCTTGAAAAACAAAATAGCCAAATATAATTTTTTAATATTAGGCTTGTTTGAAAACTATTTTGTAATTTTTAAAAAATTACAGATGCTATTAAATCTATTTTATAAAAATACTTTAATTTTTATCTAGGCTTTCACTATAGATATTATACTGAAAATAATAAATAGTATTAAATAATACTAATTATAATATCAACTTCTAAAATATTGCCGCTTTAAATTAAAAAATATATAAAAACTGCATTTTTTATTCTACAAAATTTATAAGCTCTCCTATCCCTTCTATAGAACATGTTATTTTATCTCCATGCTTCATATATTTAGGAGGATTAAATGACATTCCCACTCCTCCGGGAGTGCCTGTTGCTATAATATCGCCCGCTTCTAATGTCATACCTTTTGATATATCCGAAACCAAATAATTTATATTATGTATCATATATTTCGTATTTGATGCCTGTCTTACTTCATCATTTAAAATACTTTTTACTTCAAGCGGGAATTTTATATCATCTTTATAAACTATACAAGGTCCCATAGCACTATAAGCATCTAAACTTTTTCCTTTATACCACTGAGAATGGCATTTTTGTATATCCCTAGAAGATATATCATTAAAAATACTGTATCCGAATATATAGTCATTAACTTCTTCAGCCTTTATATCTTTTGCAGTTTTACCAATAATAACAGCAAGCTCAACCTCATAATCAAGGCATTCATCTAAATCAAATCTTCCTTTTATTTTATCCCCAAGCCCTATAATCTCTATAGCACGTTTAGAAAAATATACAGGTGCTTTAACTTCTTTAAAATCTTTCATATCTTTTTTTATTTCAGATAAATGATCATTATAATTAACCCCAACACATATAATATCATGAATAGGTTTTCTTATAGGCGAAAGTATCTGTACATTTTCAAGCGAATAAGAACGGGGACAATTCTCTTCAGCATATCTTAATTTTTTTAGTACATCATCATTCATCATTTTTATTAACTTAATCATAGGATTATCATTTGCTTTAAAGTCAGGTATTATTTCATTTATGGCTATTACTTTTTTTTCATCCTTACTTAATATGCCGATAGATTCTGTGTTATTCCATTCTACAAAAGATACAAATTTCATTTACTGCTCCGTTTATAAAAATTGCAAAACGAACATTATTGCAGCTTAAAAGTAAAGCTGTATATTAAAAAATTAATGATGTTTTAAGACAATTTTTAAAAAGTTTTTTAATTTATAATAGTGTTTGCTATATTATAATAGATTTATCATTGTTTTTCAATATGCTGTAATTGTTTTAAAATTATTTTTAAAGCGATGTTATAGTTTGATATATACACAATTAAATGATATAATAAAAAACTATATTTATAATAATTACGGATTTTTCTTTAGTATGAATCATTTAATCACAGGACCAATGTTTGCCGGAAAGTCTAAATATCTGATAAAGACATTAGACTATCTCTTAATGGAAAATAAAGACATAAAAATATTATTTATATACCCTGCTGTTTCTTTCCGAGGATATTTCTGCCGGGATAAAAACGTTTACTTAGATAAAAGAATCGATATAATTACTGAAGAAGAAATTGAAAAATATTTAGGAAGCAATATAGAAAATATTTACAAATATATTTCAAAGTATAACGTTATAGGTATAGATGAGTTTTGCTTTTTAAAAGAACCTAACATATTTGCTGATTTGATGAAAATGTGCAGTAATGATAATATAGACTTCTGTGTTGCTTCTCTTGATATGGATTATAAAAGAAATTATTGGGAAAGTGTATCAAATCTTATAGAAGAGGATTTAATAGATATTCATACAAAAGTATTTGGTAAATGCGAATGCGGAAGAAAGGGTATATATTCAAAGAGAATAGTAAAAGATGTTGATAGAGTTGTAATTGGAGATGATATATATAAATGCGTTTGCCGATACTGCTATGAAGGCGAAGATGAAGAAAAATTTGATTTATGATAATAATGCTGATATTAAAAAAGAAAAAAGAATAAAATACTGCAAAAATGTTATAAACATTCTCCGCAGTATTCTTATTGATAAACTTAAGAATTTTTACTATACTTACTTTCTATATCCTCAAAATCTTCTTTAGATAAAGTATCAATGCAAAGCGGTATAAGAATGTTTTCTTCTTTAAATATCATGTCTAAAATACTAGCATTTATCTCTTCGTATTTTTCTTTTAAATCATCACTATTTAAATTGCTGTCTATAATATATTTTAAACTTTCAAGTATATCTTTGTCTACCCTTGTCATTACCTTTGAAGGCTCATCATTGCCGTATGACTTCAAAGCTTTAAATAATATGCTCTCTTTTTTATAGTAATGACGGCTTAACTTTTTATACAAAATATTAATACTGCTAATATCATTTAATAATTTTTCTATATATCTATTTTCTTTTTTAAATATATTTATAATATTATAATTGTTTGTAATATTACAATTATCAATAGCATCTCTCAAAAGTAAAGTACGTATATAAAAAAAGCGTTTAGCCTCATCTATACTCATACCGCTATTTATAAGTTCATGCATAGCATTATGAACCTCTTCAGCTGATACTTTAAATAATTTCTTCTCAAAGTCTATTTTTATGCTATCAATATTTTCACCATTATGAAGCCTTACTATAAGAGATTTTAATACTTCATTTCTTTCATCTATAGTTTTATCTGTATTTTTGATGTAAGTATTCAAGCCAATATCAAATCCGTATTCATTAAGTTTGTCCTTAATATCTTTAATATCAATATCTTTCATTTTTAAAGCATTATTAATAGTCATAAACTTTGATATGGTATTAAACATTATTGGATTTTTTATCTTATCAAATCCCAAATCATATAAAGCATCTTTTAATTTTGGATATTTAGTGCATAAATTATATATAGATTCATTAATATTAATATATTCTAAAGTTATCATTATGTTCTCCTTATATTTGTTAGATTATTCTAACTTATTTTATGCTATTATCAAAAATTGTCAATAATTATTTACAATATATATATTAAAAACCTGATAAAATTTTCTTTTTATTGTTGATTTTATAATATCAATCTGTTAATATTAACATATTATTTTATTAATAAAATCTCATTTTGATTTTAAGGATTTTTTTATGAGCAATTTAAACGAAGTAAAAAATGAGTATCTTCATATGCTAAAAGACAATGTTATACCATTTTGGCTTAAAAACGGTCTGGATAAAAAGCATGGCGGATACTACACTGCCTTAGACAGAAAAGGAAACCTTATAGAAAGCGATAAATCCGTATGGTTTCAGGGAAGATTTGCTTGGGTATTATCTACTCTTTACGCTGATTTTGAAAAAAAAGAAGAATATTTGGAAGCTGCAAAATTGGGAATAGACTTTTTGGAAAAATACTGTTTTGATAAAGACGGCGACGGAAGAATGTTTTTCAGAGTAACTGAAGATGGTAAGCCAATTATAAAAAGATTAAGATACTACTACTCAGAAACATTCTGTCTTATAGCTATGGCTGCATATTCAAGAGCCAGCGGAGATAAAAGCTATGCTAAAAAGGCAAGAAAAATATTGGACGATATAGACAGATATCAAAAAGAAGGTCTTTTAATTCCTAAAGTAAATCCTGTAAACAGACCTACTATAGCTTTCGGACCTCCTATGATAATGCTTGCTACTGTTCAGGAATTAAGAAAAGCTGATCCTGAAAATAAAGATTATTATAATAAATATATAGATAATCTTTTGTCTAATATTCAGTTATTTTTGTATGAAGAGAAAAAGGCAGTATTGGAGCAATGTAATCCGGACGGCACTTTGCAAGATCACTTTGAAGGAAGACTATTAAATCCAGGTCATGCTATAGAATCATCTTGGTTTATATTAAGAGAGTCTATAGAAAGAGGACATGATGAAAAATTAAAAGCCCTAGGACTAAAAATATTTGACTGGATGTGGGAATGGGGCTGGGATAAAGAGTACGGCGGTATTATTCAGTATATGGACGTACTTGGAAAACCTAAAAGTGAATATCATCATGACATGAAATTCTGGTGGCCTCAGACTGAAGCTGCTATTGCTGCTTTATACTGCTATTATTTTACTAAAGATGATAAATATTTGGAAAAGCATGACATGGTTAAAGAATACACCAAAAAATTTATTGATACAGAATATGGTGAGTGGTTTGGATATCTTCACAGAGACGGAAGAATATCTACAGACTTAAAAGGCAACATGTATAAAGGACCTTTCCATATACCTAGAATGTACATGAAATGTGTTGAAATAATAGATGCTATTAATGCAAAATAATTTTTAAAATATAGTTAAATTCGAGGCTAGGCTTTTTTATTAGTACCTAGCCTTTTTATTTTTTTATTGCTATATATATACTATAGTAAATAAATTTGTAATTTTACACGCTATAGGTTACAATATCTGTACTATTTTAATTTTCAAGGTTTTTTATTCAATGTATATTATTGATGATATAAAAAATACAATTATAAAAGGCGATGCATTAGAAGAATTAAAAAAAATACCAGATGATAGTATAGATTTAATATTTGCAGACCCCCCATATTATATGCAAACAGAAGGTGAACTTTTAAGAACTAACGGAACTAAATTCAGCGGTGTTGATGATGAATGGGATAAGTTTAAAAATTTTGAAGATTATGATAATTTTTCTATAAATTGGTTAAAAGAATGCAGAAGAGTATTAAAAATTACAGGAAGTATTTGGGTTATAGGCTCATTTCAGAATATATTCCGCATAGGTAAAATAATGCAGGATTTAGGTTTTTGGATACTCAATGATATAATATGGAGCAAAACAAATCCAGTACCCAATTTTGGAGGAACTAGATTCTGCAATGCTCATGAAACTTTAATTTGGTGCGGAAAAAATAAAAATACTAAATATACTTTTAACTATAAAACTATGAAACATCTAAATAATGATAAGCAGGATAAAAGTATATGGAATATATCTCTTTGTACAGGTAATGAAAGATTAAAAGATAAAGACGGAAATAAAGTACATTCTACACAAAAACCAGAAGAGCTTTTATTTAAAGTAATACTTTCTTCTTCAAAACCAAATGATATAGTTTTAGATCCTTTTTTTGGAACAGGAACTACAGGAGCAGTTGCTAAAAGACTTTCTAGAAATTATATAGGAATAGAAAGAGAAGATAAATATATATACTACGCAAAAGATCGTATAAAAAATACAAATGTAGAAATGACAGATTTAATAAATCTTGATTATGAAGTGAAGCCCCCTAAAGTTCCTATAAAGAATCTTATTGAAAAAGGATATTTGAAAGTTAATCAAGTTCTATACAGTAAGAAAGGAGATGAGGTTTGTAAATTGAATGAAAATGGAAATGTTGAAAATGAACTTGGAAATTTTTCTATACATCAAATGAGTGCAAAACTTCAGAATTTATCTAAATATAATGGCTGGAATTATTTTTATATATATTATAAAGATAAATTTATATCTATAGATGAATTAAGATATATTTATATTGGAGATAATCATGAATAGCAATATAAAAAATATTATAAATCAGGCTGTATATAATATCATAAATAATTCTGCCTCAGATAATAAAATAATTGAATTAAATAAAAAGCATAATGTTAAAATACACTTTATACCAAAAAGATATAGAATATTTGGCGGATTACTTCAAAGTATGAATATACAATTTGGCAATTTTATTGAAGAACTTATGAAAGTAATTATCTCAAATGAAAAAAGATATAAAATTATAGATGAATACAGCGGCAAAAAAAGCAATAATTTTTATATTTCTAAGTCAAATGAAACTAGAATAGATAATTATATAACCAGCTGTCAAACTACCTCAAACACTGATGAACAGTTAGAAGTTTCATTTAAAAATCTGCAAAAAGAAATTATAAATGATATAAATAATAATAAAGAAAATATAAATAATTCATTTAAACATGATATAGACCTGCTTTTTGAAGATAAAGAAACCAATATTATTTATTATCTTGAAATTAAATATAATGATGATCATGACACAGGTAAATTTGTTGATATAAACAGAAAATTTATAAAAACTTTTGCATATCTTGTAAATGAGCTTAAAACAAAAGAAATTATACCAATATTATTCTTTTTTAATAATAAGAGAATGAAAGGAAACATTTATATACCAGAAAATACTAATATACGAAGAGGAAAACAATTTTTTGAGAAGTTTTTATCAATAAAATATGATGATGTAGACAGTTATTTGCAAAATCTATCAGAAAGTAATGAAGTAATAGAAATGTTTGACAATTTATACAAAAAAGTTATGGAATTAAAATAATAATAAACTATATACGATAATAAGAAATATATTCTATGTTTAAGGAATTTTATGGCATCATTAAGAAAACAGCTGGAAGAAAGAGAGTTTGAAACTTTAGATTTATTTACTGTTTCTTTTTCTCTATTTACTGCAAATTTCAAAAATTTTTTTATAATAGCTTTAATATGCTCTCTTCCTATAATATTAAGCAGCATATATTTTCCTGTAAAAATGTTTAAATCTTCAGATGTAAAAACATTTGAAGATTTAGTTTATCTATTCAAAACAGAGGTAAGCGTAGGATTTTATGTAAATATTTTTCTCTCTTGGTTTTTAGATGTACTTTCTGTAATATCAGTATCATTACTTGTAGAAAGTTTAATTTTTAAAAGAGTAAAAAGTGCTACTTGGGCTATTGTAAAAAGTTTTAAATTTATATTTCCTGCTTTAGTTACATCGTTTATATATTTTGTATTGGTATTTTTAGGTCTTACATTTTTTATAGTACCCGGTATAGCTTTAATTATCTTTTTCGTATTTATAAAAAATATTTGTGCTTTAAGACATACTTGGGGAATAAATGCTTTGAGATATTCATATTACCTTGTAAAGCCTAAATTTTTTAAAACATTATTCATATTGCTATTTATATTTTTCTTTCAAAACGTATTTTCGATAACTTTTCTATCATCGCCTATAAACAGCAGAGAAGGACTTCTTTCATATTTTATTGCTATGATAGTGCTTTATATATTTGATATTTATTTCAAAATAATAATATCATTATTTTTCTTAAACCGAGACTATATAAGCAGTACTCAGTCAGATGATGATGAATACGAAGATAATAATGAAGCAGGTGAGCAATAACTGATTTATTATATTTATACCTAAACAAATATAGTTTGTCAAAAATTAGTTTTTACACAGCAATACTGCTCAATTAATAATAATTTAATTATTTATTATAAATAGTTAAAATTTGACAAATTATAGTTATTTAGGAATATAATAAAAATTTTATCGTATTTTATTATTGTAATGATACTGTTGTTTTAGTTAAAGTTCCTTTGCCTTTATCTAAAGAATCTTGAACTTCAAACGTAAAAGTACCATTATTATCACTTGAAAATAAAAAAGTTACTGTTATTTCTTTATTACTTTCATTAGCATTATAAAATGTCATTTGATAACTTTCATTTCCATTATCTTTTATATTGCTTGCATCTCCAAATTCTTGAGATTTTACACTTCCGTCATTTCCTATTGTTACATGCCCCTCTCCAAGATCTGCCGGCTCTGTAAACGTAAGATTCCATTATCCAGCATAATATGCTAATCCTTTTGTTGTAGAACTTGTTTTGTCTTTATTATTACAGCTTATCATTAGTACAGATGATAATAATAAAACCAAAATTATTATACTTAATTTTTTAATCATATGTTTATCCTTAAAAATTGTTTTTATTCATCAGCCCACATTCTCTCTACTTTAGATATTCCTATTATATCAAAACATAAGCCTAGAACTTTTTTTACTGCTTTTACTAAAGTTAATCTCTCCTGTCTTATTTCAGCATTCTCTTCAAGTACTATATTATCATAGTAGAACTTATGCAAAGCACTTGCTATTTCATAAGTATAATTTATAAGAGTATAAACTTCTAATGATTTAGCAGATTCATATACCTCGTCTGGAAATCTTAATATTATTTTAGCTAGTTTTAATGAGCTTTCATTGGCAATTTTAGATATGTCAAAAGGTTTTGCATCATCATATGACATATTTTTCTCTTCCATTTTGAAAAATATATTGCATACTCTTGCATAGGCATACTGTACATAATATACTGGATTATCATTATCTTTCTTTTTAGCAAGTTCCAAATCAAAATCAAGCGAGCTGGAATATGAACGCATAAGAAGAAAATATCTAGTAGGATCAACACCTATCTCATCAATAACATCTTCAAGACTAATCATGTCCCCAGTTCTCTTGCTCATTCTCACAAGTTCATTTCCTCTGTAAAGACGCACTAACTGACCTAATATTACTTTTAAAGAAGCAGTATCTTTACTTACAGCCCTAACAGCCGCAGTAATTCTAGGAACATAACCATGATGGTCTGCCCCCAATATATCTATCAAATAATGATATCCTCTGTCTATTTTATTTTTATGATATGTTATATCTGGAGCAAAGTATGTATAGCTGCCGTTACTTTTTTTTACTACTCTGTCTTTATCATCACCGTATTTTGTACTTCTAAACCAAACGGCATTATCCTCTTCAAATAAAAGTCCTTCCTTATCCAAAAAGTCCATAGTTTTTTCTAATTCTCCGCCCTCACGTATTTTAAGTTCGGAAGCGTAATTGTCCATATGAGTACCGAATCTTTCAAGAAGTTTTTTCTGGCTTTCTAATATAATATCTTTAGGTACTCCGTCTAGTTTTGCTACTTCTTTTATATATTCTCCATGATAACCGTCTTCCGGAATCTCTCTTCCTTCTTTTACGGCATTAACACTCTCATTTAATTTTGTTATCTGCTCTCCTGCATCATTAACATAAAACTCCTGATAAACTTCATGTCCTGCATATTTAAGTATATTTGATAAAGCACTTCCAATAGCTGCCCATCTTCCATGTCCTATATGAAGAGGTCCTGTAGGATTGGCACTTACATATTCTATTAATATCTTTTTCTTATCTTCTACAGTATTTTTTCCATAATTATCATTATTCAAAAGGTCATTTATACATTCATTTATATAATTATATGATAGTGTCAAATTAATAAATCCAGGTTTTACGGCTTCTATTTTCTCAAAATATTTTTTATCTATTTTTTCTGTTATTGAAGCTGCTATTTCTAAGGGATTTTTTTTAAGCACTTTGGCAAGCCTCATTGCCGCAGGGCAGGCATAATCTCCGAACTTATCATCTGCTGCATAACCTATTTCTATATAAGAATCAATTTCTTTTACATCTGTATCTTTCAAATAATCTTCTAATGCAGTTTTTATAATATTTGAGATAATTTTTTTTAGCATACTCTCCCCGCAATAATGAAATTTAATAAGATAGAGTATATCAGAGATTAAAACTTCTGCAAGTATATTTTTTATAAATCAAATATGGTTGACATATTATAAAAAAAATATAATATTTGTATTTAAGAAGGATTGTTTTATGTCAAAATATATGCTGCCTGAAGAAGAGCTTTCCAGAGCATCAAACTGGATAAGCAATTTTTTAATGCGTGAAGGATATCATGCCGATTATACTATAGAAAGTTTGGCTGAAGTGGATAAGTTTTTTAAAGAAAAACTAAATTTAGTTTTGGAAAGCGATAATAACAGAAACTTTATATTTTCTATTAGTTCTTATATAGGCGAAGTGATAAGAATCAAATTTCATGGAACTTGGGAAGTATCAAGAAATATTGATTTAGATGATGAAACTATAGGAATAAGTTTTAAAAATCACAATACTATATATCCGCTTAATATTACACTAGAACTTATACAAAAAAAATATACAATGAAAGAATATTTAAAAAATAACTTTAATGTTTTAATATAAAATTGTTATATTTAATAATGAAGGTAAAAGGTTGCTTATTATGATTTCATTTAATGAAGTAGAAAAATATATTGATAATTCTTACGTTATTTTAGACTTAAAGGCTTCCGATAAAAATGAAGCTATAAGTGAAATGCTAATATATTCAGAATCAAAAGGGCTTAGAATAAATATTGCACAGACTATAGAATCTATGTATAAAAAAGAGGATATTATAAGCAGCGGCTTGGGATACGGGGTAGCTTTTCCGCATGTGAGAACCAATGAAGTAGAAGATAATGATATAATTTTTGCTGTTTCTAAAAAGGGATTAAACTACTTTGCATTAGATAAAAAACCTGTTCACTTGCTCACTATGTTTTTAACTAATAAAAATAGTAATGAAAAATATTTGGGACTTCTGTCTTTATTCACAAAAATTTCAAGAATGAGTATGTATCCTGTAATTTTACTGGAATCTAAAACAGAAGAAGAGTTTAAAACAAAAATGAAAAATATATCTAAAGAGATGCTAGGAGTTAAATAATTATGTCTAATAAAGTTACAGCAATAATACCAGCCAGATATGAATCAACAAGATTTCCAAGAAAATTAACATACGAACTATTAGGAAAGCCTATAATAATAGCAGTATATGATAATGTAAAAGCTGCCAAAAAAATAGATGACTGTATTATAGCAGCAGATTCTAAAGAGATAATGGATATATGCGAAAAAAATAATGCTAAAGCAGTTATGACTTCTAAAGATCACACATCTGGAACTTCAAGAATTATAGAAGCAGCTAAAAATATAGACTCTGATATTATAATTAATGTTCAGGGAGATGAGCCTTTAATAGATGAGTCGGTTCTTAATCCTATAATAGATGTATTTGATGACAGTTCTGTTGATATTGCAACTTTAAAAGTAAAAATAGAGGATGACAGCTCTTTAATAAAAGATGAAAATGCTGTAAAAGTAGTTACAGACATTAATGATTATGCAATGTATTTCTCACGTGCTGCTATACCCCATAGAAGATTTGACCAGAATATAAATGTAAAATATTATAAACATATTGGTATTTATGCCTTTAGAAAAGATATACTTCTAAAAATAGAAAATCTTAAAGAATGCGATTATGAGAGCATAGAAAAACTTGAACAGTTAAGATGGCTTTATAACGGAATGAAAATAAAAGTTTTAGAAACTAAAAAATTTCTTCATGGTATAGATACTATGGAAGATTTAGAATTTGTTCAGAATTATTTAAGAAACTTTGCTGAAAGCGAATTAAACAATGAAAACATATATAAATAAAATTTTATAAACGCACGCAGAACGCATTTTTTAATATCAATAAATTTAGTATTCTAATTTTATTGTATATAAGAATTTCATTCTACGTGCGTTAAATAGCACTATAAATTTAAAACGCACTTGGGCGGCAACAGTAAAAGCTAATAAAGAAAAAAGAATTAAAAAAATGACAGTATAAAACTAAATAATTTAGAGGGTGGGAGTTAAAATAAATTTTTAAACTTTATTTTAATCCCCGCCCTTTTAGATTTAAATGTCTTATTTTTTTACATAGCTTTAATTAAATCTATAATCTATTACTTCAAAAGCACACCCGCCCTAGCGGAATTTAAATTTGCACTCTTCCTCATCACTTATATAAGATATTCTAATATATCAATTAATAAATCTGATTTTATATTACAATAAATCAATCTTCAGTTAAATCTACTTCCGTATTTGAAATTTTTTGAAGTATTTCATCATAAGTCATTTTAGCTAAAGAACTATCGCTTCCGCAGGCAATGTATAGATCATCAAACCTTTTCATACTTTTATCTACTAATACCTCAATGTTTTTGTCTATACCGAAAGGACATACTCCTCCAAAAGTAAATCCGGTTAAATTATATGTATCTTCTGCATTAGCAAAACTAGTCTTACAACCGAAATAAGTTCTCATTTTTTTAGAAGATATTTTTTTATCTCCGGAAGCTATAATCATAGCAAAGTTTTTTTTTGAGGGCTTTACCAGTATAGATTTAGCTACCTGCCCTTTTTCTATATTTAGAGTTTTAGCTGCATCATCAACTGTCTTTGTAACGCCTGCTTCTTCAAATTCTTTATAATCTATATTAAGCTGTTTCAAAGCATTGAGTACTTTTTCATTCATCATAATTTTACCTATAATTAAAGATCTAAAGGAGCATATTCATTTTTTTTAACATATTCTATCAAACTTAAAATACGCTCTTTGCATCCGCCGCATCCGGTAGAAGCCTGAGTTTTATCTACAACCTCATCAAGAGAAGTGAGTTTATTATCAGCTATAGCTTTATAAGCATCTCTGTATGAAACATTTTTACAGTAGCATAGCGTTTTATCATAATTAATTGAAGTTTGATTTTTTAGATATTCTACATCGTATTCCATCAGGCACCCCCGTTTTTATTTTCATGATATATAAATATTATAAATTCCAAATATGTAAAAAACATTTTTAATAAATAATTATTTTTACTTTACATAATACATTATAACATAGCTGTAATTTAATTTAAAGTATTAATTGTATGATTATATAAAAAGAGCTGACAAATATATGCCAGCCCAATTTATTATTAGTTATAATCTATTATTTTTCTAATCTTACAACAGGCTTAATCAAATCAGCAGGTTTTTCTCCCATGATTTTAACAGCCTCAGGAAGCTGATCCCATCCTTCATATACATGAGTAATTAAATGACGAACATTTAATCTTCCAGAAGAAACTAAAGAACCTAATTTCTCAGCTCTTAATCTTCCGCCAGGCATAAGACCGCCGAATATGGCTTTATGTCCCATACCAACACCCCATTCAATTCTAGGTATCAATACGTTATCACCTTCCCCAAGATAGTTAACATTTCCAATCTTACCGCCAGCTTTTAATGATTTAACAGCTTCCGAGAAAGTTTCAACTCCTCCTCCAGCAATGATAACTTTATCAACGCCTTTTCCATTAGTCATTTTTAATACTTGTTCATCTATAGGACCATTTTTATAGCTGATAAACTCATTAGCTCCGTAAATTTTGGCAACTTCCACACATTTAGGTCTAGTACCAACAGCAATAATTCTGGAAGCACCTCTTAAAGCAGCACCAGCAACTCCCATAAGACCAACCGGTCCAATACCTATAACTAAAACAGTATCACCATACTGTATATCAGCAAGTTCTGCACCATGAAAACCAGTAGGAACCATGTCAGAAATCATACAAGCGTCTATAGGATCCATTCCTTCAGGAAGTAAAGCTAAATTACCATCAGCATCATTAACATGGAAATATTCAGAAAATACTCCGTCTTTTACATTAGAAAATTTCCAACCATTAAGCATACCGCCAGAGTGCATAGAATATCCAGCCTGAGCTTCCACTGTACTCCAATCTGGGGTAATAGCCGTAACTAATACTCTATCTCCTTTTTTAAAATCTTTTACTAAACTTCCAACTTCATATACTTCTCCGCAAACTTCATGACCTAAAATCATATCTTTTCTATCACCTATAGCACCTGCGATAGTGTGTATATCAGAAGTACATATGGCCACCGCCAAAGGTTTTACAATAGCATCAAGAGGTCCGCAAGCTGGTATCTCTTTTTCAACCCAGCCTGTTTCTCCTATCTTTTTCATAGCAAATCCTTTCATTTTACACTCCTTTTATTGTATTTATTTTTTATTTTTATAGTATACAACTTTTACTAAAAAAGTCAAAAATATAACTTTATTAGTTAAACTTCTATCAATTTTATACCATATTTATCAGATAAAGTTTCATATTTATTATTAATATTTTTATTATCATATATTGAACTTCCGCAATTCATCATTACATTAATTTTTTTGGTAATATTTTTATCTCCTGAGTACATAATGCAAATTTGTTTTACAGTTTCATAAAGTCCTAAATCTTTAGCTTCTCCGCATATATATATCTTTTTATAATTCTTCAAATCATACACCCAAGCCATATCGAAGAATCTAGTTTCAGGAGTTACTATTTCTGGTTTAATAGCCCCATACATCTCTGTAAATCGTTCTGTACCTTTGATTATTTTATTAATATTTGTTTCTTTAGCCCTTTCAAAAAATAATAGCATATTATTAAGCTGTTTTTCTATGAGCCAGCCGTCTGTACCATGAAGACAATGATAAGGCCATATTATTAGATTCTTCATATTCTCTTTTTTTAGCTTTTTTATATATTCTGTCTGTTCTTTTTTGTAAATTGGTATAATTTCATTAGAATTAATTTTTTCTAATGTTATTTCAGTGAAAGGTTCTACCTCTTCGCCATTGGGTTTTTTCCACATATAAGGGTGAAATATTGAATTATAATAATGCGTATCTATTGCCGTATAAATAGCATATATATCTTCCAAATTTTCATAAATAAATTGTATTATTCTTCTAACATCTTTAACTGCCCCTTTTACTGGCAAAGCACCTTTTTTTTGGTCTATAAAATCTCTCTGAACATTTACAATTATAAGTCCTATGCCGTTGCTTTTTTTTTCATTGGTTCTTGAATAATCTTTTGCCAAAGAAAGTATATCTTTTTGATTAATTGGATTAATTTCTTTACCTATATGTTTTTCACTTATGATTTTATTATATATATCTTTCATAAATAAATTTGACCTTAACACTAATATTATACTCTTAAAATAATAACCAAATAAAATTATATTAATAATATATTTTTCATTGTTTTATTAAAAAATTGACATTAAATATTTATTTTATTATTAAAATTACATATTTATCAATTATCTTTATAGTTTTTAAAACTGATATATATAAGTTTTTATAGATGAATTAAAAAATAAAAATGCACCGAGTGTCAATACCCGATGCATTATAATCAATCATTTAAATTAGTTAAAAAGAAGCAAAACCGTCATCTGTCATCTCATTTGAAGTAGAAGAATAAGTAACACCAAACTCATCATTTCTAACTGTAGAAGAGTTTTCGCTTTTACTTTCAAGCTCTCTTGCTTTTGCCACAGAAGGCGGCACTTTTAATTCAGATTTTTGATTTTTTATCTCTTCTTTTTTAGGAGTTTCTTTTTTAAATTCTCTATCCTCCGAATTTTTAATCATCTTAATATCATTATCTTTTTTAATTTCTGTACTTCCTGCTTTAAGAGTTTTCACAGATTTTTCTTTTGTCAAATCAGCCGCATTTAATTTAAAGAAACTGACAGTATCTTTAAGAGCATGAGCCTGTTCAAGAAGTGATTCTGAAGTATAAGTACTTTCCTGTACCAAAGAAGCATTATGCTGAGTAACAGTATCCATTTCAGCAACAGCCTTATTAACCTGATCAACCCCAACCTGCTGCTCCATAGCTGTAGCACTGATATCCTGCATTATCTTAGCTGTATTATCTATCTTCTCTTTAATATCCATAAATATATCCTGCGACTGACGTGCTGTTTCTGTGGCTTTATTAATTTTCTCATTGGTATTATCAACTAAAGCTGTAATATCTTTAACAGATGACTGAGTAGTCTGAGCTAAGTTTCTTACCTCGCTCGCTACTACAGCAAAACCTTTACCCTGATCCCCAGCACGTGCTGCTTCTACTGCCGCATTTAATGCAAGTATATTTGTCTGAAATGCTATGTCTTCTATTATCTTAGTAATGTTTCTTATTTTTTCGCTAGCCTCATAAACTTCTTCTATGTTAAGAGTAGTTTCTGCAATAATTTTTCCAGCACTCTCTACTGCCTCTTTAGAAGTAACCATCATATCGTTTCCTGCAACAGCATGATCGGTAGAAGATTTTATTGTAGAAGCCATCTCCTCCATAGATGAGGCTGTTTCTTCCAAACTTGCTGCCTGTGATTCTGTTCTTCTTGAAAGATCTGCATTGCCCTGTGCCAATTCCTGAGCTGCTTTTACTATATTATTTGAAGCTGTATTAACTTCTGTAATTGTTTCTGCAAGTTTTTTACGCATACTTAAAAAAGATCTTGATAAAGCACCTATTTCATCTTTTCTAGGTTTTATACGCTGTTTAATATTACTTAAATCGCCTCTTTCTATCTCTTCAGCCTCCTCTACTACAATTTCAAGAGGTTTAGTAATAGTTCCTATAAATAGGCTCACAAATGCAGCAACTACTATAATTGATATAACTCCTATTATAATACTTGCGATTATTAATTTGGCATTTTGTTCGTATATCTCATAATCCATCATAGCAAGTGCTATAATCCAAGGTCTGCTCTTCATTTTATAATATGCTGCTGTTCTTTTTTGACCTTCTACATCATAACTAATTATACCGCTTCCTGCACCGCTGAATGCCTGTCTGTATATAGGATTTATCTGCATCACTGCTATATTTTCATATTTAGAGTCCATTATATTATAAAGATCTTCACTCGTTATAAAAAGTCCGCCTGTTTTACCCAAATCTATATTAGAAAAATGTGTCTGATGAAGTACAGCCCAATCTAAAAGTACATATATATATCCTACAGTTTGATTATTACTGCCTTTAACAAGTTTAATAGCAGGCATAGACCATTTTCCAGTAATATCAGATTGTATCAATTTATCGCCATATACAATGCTGTCATTATTAGGCGAAACTTTAGACCAAGTATTTGGAATATAATCACTTAAATTTCTTCCTATTAGTGAAGATGATACAGAATCTGAAACTATACGTCCATTCATATCAGCAACACCAATATTGATTATATATAAATTATTACTCTTAAAATTCTTTATTGTATTTAATAGTAATTCTGCAGGCGTAGCTTCATTGCCTTCTAAATATCTCACAACCACAGGAGTTACAGCATATGTATTTATCAAAGAACTCTCTAGTCCAAACCAAGTATCTAAAACAGAAGCATATCCTGCTATTGTGCTGTTGAAGCCTCCCAATTTACTTGAACTGATGCCAAAACTGGCTATCCTTATTGAAGATATTAACATTACTATTATTATTACAACTACTATCAAACATATAACAAATGGCATTCTAAATGCTAAACTATTTATTTTCTTCATATACTATAATTCTTCTCCAAAAATACAAATTTATTTTCAAATAAATGTTATTATATTAATAGTAACAATTAATTAAAATTTTTGATATAGAAATTATATAATTTAACAAATTTTTTCAATATTTCAACTTATTTTTATAAAAAGTTTTAATAAAATAAAAGCTGCAATAAAAATATACTGCAGCTTTTTATCAGAAAATTATATAATATTACTTATATGATTTTTCTAATATGCTCAATACTTCATCATCTGTAAAATTATGAGGATCGCATTCAAATAATCCGCCCATAGCAAATCTGGCATTTTTAGCTATAGCAGGCAAATCTTCTTTTTTCATATCATAATCTGAAAGTTTTAAATTATCAACTCCGCATGCTTTCTGCAAATCAACTAATGCATCCACAAAATCCATTGGTTTATTTGCATCTTTTTTACCCAAAGCTCTGGCCATATTTACCATTTTTTCATCGCGTACTTTAGCATTAGCTATAGATGTATAATATTCTTTGCTTATAATAATAAGTCCTGCACCATGTTCAAGTTTAGGATAATAAGCACTCATAGCATGTTCAATAGAGTGTTCTACTGTACAGCTTGATACACTTTCAACTATTCCAGATAAAGTATTAGCCATTGCTACATCTTCTCTAGCCTGCATATTGTTTCCATCTTTAACAGCAGCAGCCAAACTTTTACCTATAAGCTCTATAGCTTTCAAAGCAAATAAATCGCTCATTTCACTAGCCATTTTATTAAGATATCCTTCTGTGCTGTGAAACAATGCATCAAAACCCTGATATGCTGTAAGTTTTGGAGGAACTGTTTTCATAAGTTCTGGGTCTACTATAGAAAGATAAGGATAAGTTTTTTCATAACCAAAACCTATTTTTTCATTTCCATTTGTAATAACAGTCCAAGGATCAGCTTCTGTTCCAGTACCTGCAGTTGTAGTGATAGCCACTACAGGAAGAGGATCATTAGGTATAGCTTTTCCTTTACCAGTACCGCCGAATATATAATCCCAATAATCGCCTTCATTTGCAGCCATTATAGCTATAGATTTTGAAGAGTCTATACTGCTTCCGCCGCCTATTCCTATAACAAAATCACAGTTTTCTTTTTTTGCCAAAGAAGCTCCTTCCATAACATGATCTTTAATAGGGTTTGGAAGTATTTTATCAAATAAAACATGATTAACATTTGCTTTATCTAATTCTTCTTCCAATTTTTTTAAATATCCGTATTTTTTTATAGAAGTTCCGCCTGTTACTATCAATGCTTTTTTACCAGGTAATTTTTGTTTATGAAGTTTGGATAAAGAACCACTTCCGAATATTACCCTGCTAGGCATATAAAAATTAAAATTCATATTACTACCCCTTAAATTAATACAAAAATTATTATGTTTACTATTATACAATGCTACAAAATTTAAATCAAATATACAATATGAAATTGTTTACATATTTCAAAATAAAAAACCACAAGCATTATATAAAATAATACTTGATGGAATTTACCATACAAATAAATATTATACTTATTTTAAAATTATTTTAATTATTATTTATAATAATTTTAAATATGGTATTTAAAATTTATAACTGAGCTTTACTGCAAAGCACTCAGTTGTACTGAAGTTCTTTTATGAAATCTGTAAGCTGTAAACAAAAGGAAGTAGAGTTAAATATAGTGCGACATAAAAAACAAATCTCTGCCAACACCAGTATATAAAATATTTGTTTTGATATAATAAATATTATGCAATATATAATAAACTTCTAAAGCTATTCATCAATATGTTTTGAAACAAGTCTATTATTTTTCTTCTATATCATCAGGATTAATTTCACTAAAATTTAAAATAGGTAAATCTAAAGGCGGCAATTTAGCCATAACAGAAATTTGAGCAGCTATAGGTCTTAAATAAGAATAAAGTATAGACATTAAATTTATAAATAACTTTTTATCTATTCCATTTTCAAAAGAAAAAATACCAGCTAAATGAAACTGCATAATACCTAAATCTATATTGTCCTTATTGGCATCTTCTTGAAAAAGTTTTAACTGTATACCCAAGTTAAACTGTATTGTATTATCACTATCTAATTTACTATAAGAAGCATTGAATCCTAAACCAATATCCATATTTTCAAGATTAATTGGATTATCTTTTTGTATAAAATTTAACTGAACAAGTTTTACAGATTTTACAGATACAGATGATTTTTTAGGCTGCAGTGTATCCATTTAATTCCCCTAATATACTAATACATATAGAACTATCTATGTTATCATAAATATCAAAATATAATTTATAATCATAAAAATTACTATTCTCTAATAATTTATATTTTACAATTTCTGAGTTTTTACAGTTGGATTTAATTTCACTAAAAATAAATGAATCTGTAATATCAATTATTTTATTTTTCTTTACATCATCTTCAAAATCTTTTATATCTTTATACCAATCATAAAAATATTGGCATTGTATTGTTTTGTATATTTTAAATTTATTATGTATTTCATAGGAAATTTTATTAATAATTTTTCTTATATGTAAATCTCTTTTATCAAAAATATAAATTACATAATAATCTTTATTATCAGCTATTTTAAATCTATTTAAATTATTTTCTTTTAATTTATTTATATAATAATTTAAAGCATCATGCTCATTTTGTATACACATTATAACATCCTCAATATTTAAAAATTTAAAATGTATTTAAAATTTCATATATTTCATTAAATATTCTTCTAGCATTATTAAAATCTATATCACTGCATAAATTACCAGAATATTCATAATACTCACGCAATCTGGCAAGTTCCTCCCCCTGAAGAATATCACTATGATATTCTTCAAAAAAATCAGCCAATCTACTCCATATACTTTTAATATCATGCTCTTTATTAGATTTATGTTTAAAATACTTAGAAAGATCAACAATACCTTTAATATTTACTAAATAGTCCTTAGCTATTAAATAAAGTCCATAATACCATCTTGATATTATTATATGTCTTAAATCACTGTTCTCTATATTAATAGTAATATGGTTTGATACAAAGTTAAAATTATCATACAGATAATCAGCTATAGCTATGTTTACCTCGCCTCTTTTCTTCATAAAAAGATATCCTAATTATATTGATAATCGGCAAAAAATATATATACAAATATAAAAAATATAAGTATATATAAATTATAGTATACATATATTAACAAAATTGTCAAGGAATTAAAGTGCACTTATATGCAAAAAACTATTTATTTCTATATAAAAACCCCAAGCATTATATAATAATACTTGGGGAAAAACTATGATTAGAATATATTAATTAAAAGTTAACATCGTTTCCATAATAAGCTGCTTCTAATACTTTTTTCATATTAGCTTCATCTGTTTCTCTTGGGTTAGAGCCAGTACAAGGATCAGTTACAGCGTTTTTAACTATACTGTCGCACTTTTGTTTGAAGTGTTCTTCTGTTACTCCGTTTTCTTTATAAGTTTGTTTAATGCCTAATTTAGCATTTAACTCTTTTACTTTTTTAACTAATGAAGCTGTAAGTTCGGCGTCAGTATTACCAGAAAGTTTAAGCATTCTAGCTATATCAGCAAATCTGTCGGCACAAACTTTTGAATTGTACTCTATAACATAAGGAAGAAGTATAGCATTGCATCTTCCATGTGTGATGTGGAATTCGGCACCTGTTTTATGAGCCAAACTATGAACTATACCAAGCAAAGCATTTGAAAAAGCCATACCAGCCAAACATTGAGCAACATGAAGTTTTGCTCTTCCTTCTTTATCACCCTTAACTGCTTTTTCTATATTATGCACTATCATATATATTGCTTTCATAGCTAAAGCATCTGTTATATCAGTTCTAAGTGATGCAACATATGCTTCTATAGAGTGAGTAAGTGCATCCATACCAGTATCAGCAGAAACTGTCTCCGGCATTGTCATAGGTATAGAGTAATCAAGTATAGCAATATCCGGAGTAATTTCAAAGTCTGCTAATGGGTATTTGATATTTGTAGAATAATCAGTTATAACTGAAAAAGCTGTAACTTCTGAAGCAGTACCGCTTGTAGAAGGTATAGCTGCAAATATAGCTTTTTTTCTAAGTTTAGGCATAGTAAAAGGAGTTTTAATATCATCAAATTTTTTATCCGGATATTCATAGAAAACCCACATAGCTTTAGCAGCATCAAGAGCAGAACCACCGCCTAAAGCTACTATTAAATCCGGATTAAACTCTCTCATAGCCTCAGCACCTTTATAAACCGTTTCTATAGAAGGGTCTGGTTCAACACCATCAAAAATTTTTACTTCCAAACCAGCCTCTTTTAATATCTTTTCGCATTTATCAAGAAAGCCGCCTCTTTTCATAGAAGAGCCTCCAGTAACAATTATTGCCTTTTTATGATCTTGTAAATTTTTTAATTCCTCCATAGCGTTATCGCCATAGTATAAATCTCTAGGAATAGTAAATCTTGACATTTTTTAATCTCCTAAAATATCATTTTATTGTTCTTAATTATAACATTTATAAATACAATGTCAATGATATTATTATTAAATACATACATTTTTTAATAATTATAATATATAAAATTTGTATAATACATCATTCTTTTTAAATTTATTATTTATTATGTAATGATAAATATTATTATTATATAATAATATATTTTAAATGTATAAAATAAGGTATAAAATATTGAATGATGAATTATAAATTAAATTTTTATAATAATATGAATATTCAATAATAAAAATACTTTAATTCTATAATTTTATAAATATCTAATATAAAAAAAGAGCAGAAATATAAATTTCTGCTCTTTATATAATATCATAAAAAACGAATAATATTTTAAAAAATTAATCCCTGCTGAAATTCTGATATATAAATTTAAATGGTATATATATTTTACCATTTTCAGCATAATCATTCCATAAACCTTGAGGAGGAGGCTTTAATTTTTTAGCATACTCTATTGCTTTAGAGCATGAATTATCAAGGCTGGTTTGTCCGTTTTCTGATTTCTTTAAAAATTTTTCAAATAATATATTACCCTCTTCATCTATAGATATTAAAACCTCAACTTCATCTGTTCTTATAAGCCCTAAATAATGAGCCTGATTAGGTATAGTAAGATACCAAGAATCTCTTATAGAACCCACCAAAGAATAAAAATACCAAAAATATTCCTGAGCTTTTGTTCCAAGCTGTATGCTTCCAGTTTCGCTTGAAAATACAACAGCTCTGTCTGCACCCTCTTCAAAAGAGGCTGGAATTTTAGTGTCTCCCTTTATACCGGGATTTTTAGGTTTATATGTTTCTATATTATCCCTGCTTGTTTCTCTTCCTAATTCTTTTCTCTGATTTTGATTTTGCAATGTATTATTATTATTAAAGTTCTGATTAGGTCTTCTCTCTACTACAGGACTGTTAGCTCCATCACCAAGAAACGAAAAAACTGAAGTATCAGAAAAAGTTTTTGAAGGCTTAACATCAGTCTGACCTTTAGATCTTAAAGTTTTATCAGAGGCAAAAGGTGTATCTTCTTTACTTTCTTCCTCTTCAACTTCAGGGGTTTCTACCAAAAACATATAATCATCTTTTTTAGTTTCTTCTTCAGCTTCTTGCTTAGCTTTCTCATATGCAAATACATCTTGCATTATTGAAGTATTAATAAAGCTAAATATAAAAACATGAAGTATAAAGGATACTATAACAGAAAATATTATATCCTTTCTTTTAATTATTTTTTGTTTAAGTTTTTTAATTTTTTCTTTCATACGTAAATACAATAAAACTATAATTTAATATAAGTATAATTTTATACTAATTAGTATAATTTACAATATTAATTTTATAATAAATTTAAACATATTAAATTGCTAAAGATTAAAAATTGTTTCACGTGAAAAAATCAGGCTTTTATAAACTTTAATGAGTAATCGTTTTAGTTTTTTATTGATAAGCATAGTTTATTGATTAGAAGATTTTTTTATATATAATAGACTTGTTTCAAAACTATTTGACAAAGAATTTTATAAGTTTATTATTTTATCTTAAAATTATAAAATATAAATTATCTATTTAGTCTATACATTATGTTATATAAATGAAGTTATTCCACCTGCATACGGCACTCTGTATACCTCAGAGCTATTATTAAAAAAATATTAAATAAAAAACTATATATTAACAAATTAATTTTTGAAGTAAGTATGATATTTAAGTTTGTCAAATTTTTTTCACTTTTTCCCGACGGCTTCGCCAAAAGTGCAAGTACAAAGATAATACTAAATAAAACATGGATTTTATTTGAGCGGGGGCTGCACCTGCTTATTATTATAGGCTGATAACTCTTACATAAACAATAATTAATGCGGCCGCATATTTATTTAAAAAAGTAGTAAAAAAATTTAAGTATGGTACAAATATAATTATTAAAATTTATAATATAAAAATATTTAGTATATTTAATCAATTTATCATAATTTTACTAACCTTATAAAAGACTATATATTATTCTAAGCATATTAAATACACAATTTGTTTCACGTGAAAACTTATAATTTATTAATCTCTAATATAAAAATATCTATAAATCAATGTTTCACATGAAACATTTTTTAATTACAGTAATATTGTATTAATCAAAAATTAATATATAATTAAATTAATAAAATATAGGAGAAGCACTATTAAAAACAATAAATACAACAATGAAGAAATAAATACTAAAACTGATGATGAGTTTGTAGAAGAAATTATCAATAATGAAAATAATAAAAATGAGGTGGAAAACGGCGTTATTTATGTTGTAGCAACACCTATAGGAAATATAGAAGATATTACTATAAGAGCATTGAAAATATTAAGAAATGTTGACTTTATATTAGCTGAAGATACAAGAGTTGCTATGAGGCTGCTTAACTTCTATAAAATAAAAAATAAAATGTTTTCATATCATAGCCATTCTTCTGAATACAGAATTAATGAATATATTGATGAAATATTAGAAGGCAAATCCGCAGCCATCATAAGCGATGCAGGTACTCCTTGTATAAGCGATCCCGGTGTAAGCATTATAAAAATAGCTATTGAAAAAAATATTAAAATAGTACCTGTAGGCGGAATATCCGCTTTCACTTCCCTACTCTCTGTTTCCGGACTTTCTGGAAATACTCTATTTGTGGGCTTCCTTTCCAATAAATCTGGAAAAAGAAAAAACCAATTAAAAGACTTATATTTAAATCATAAAACTATAATTGTAATATATGAATCTGTTTACAGAGTTAAAGAATGCCTTGAAGATATTGTTAACATATTCGGAGAAAAAACGGATATTGTTATCGGAAGAGAACTAACAAAACAATTTGAGCAAATTATAAGGGCAGAAGCTAAAAATATCCTTGATTTTTTTACAGATGGTAGTATACTAACTAAAGGTGAATTTTGCATTATCATTGATAATAGAAAATCTAAAGTATGCGAAGCTAATGCCGAAAATAATCTTATGTAAGGAGTCAGTTATGACAATTGATAAAATAGGCGGCACATCAAATATACAGCAAAAATCTAATATTAAATATAATGAAAAAGTTTCTAAAATGGGTTCAGATAGAATAGAAATTTCTAATGAATCTAGAATAGCTTTGCAAAATGAAAAACTTGTTAATATCATTAAAGAAGCTCCTGATGTAAGAGAAGAAAAAATAGCCGAAGCTAAAAAAAGACTTGAGTTATATATGCAAGATGGTGCCTTAAGAGAAGAAGTTTTGAACTCCCTTGCTAATTCTATTATAGACTCTATGCCATTAGATTGATTTTGTAATAGCTTTAAAGAGAGATAACTCTTCTAAAAATAGTAAGTCAGAAAACTTACTATTTTTTTCAAAGTACTAGTTATCATAAGTAAATAAAATCTGAATATATTATTCTTCACTTTGTAAATTTGTTTACAAGCTCTACCCTATTCTTTACGCCGGATTTCTCATATATATTTGCCACATGATTATTAACTGTATTTAAAGATATATCTAGTATTAATGATACTTCCTTATTGGTTTTACCATCAAGAAGATATGATAATATTTCACGTTCTCTTCTAGTTAAATTTACTGCGTTTTCTATGTCCTCAATATTTGAGCTTTTATTTGTTTCATTTATATCGTTATCATTTGATTTAGTATTTAAACTATTAAAAATATTCTTACTCTTTACTATACTTATAAAATACCAAGATAAATAACCAAGCATAACCAAATTCCACCATATGTAAAATAAAACTAAAGTTATATCCATAGAGCCTATATCAGCAGCTTCTCTTCTATATACTATAAGCTGATAAATCAAAACAGGATATATTATAATAGTTATAATGCCCAATATTTTAACTATAAACTTTATTGTTTTATCTTCTATTCTTTTATAATTAAGAACGCCTATTATAAATATTACTATTATAGAAACATAAAATATTATGCTGCTTATAATATATATATCAAATCTTGTAAGTATTCCCAATATGCTTAAAATAAAATGTGTTACCGAAACTATTATATAAATAATATTCTCTTTAAAAGTCCATTTTAAGTTTAAAAATCTATATAAAAAAGCTGGTATAAAATAAAGCATTAAAGACATAGCAACAGAAAAGCTGAAAAAATATAATGTATTAAATATATTTCCAGACATAAAGGAAGGTACCGTTAAAAAACTTAGTAGTTTAATAGCTCTTATAAAAAGAAGAAAAGCAAATGTAAATAAAAATACTATATAATATTTGAGCCAAGCTACCCTCTCTATTATATAATAAATAATAGAAAAAAGTATGGAAGAAAAACCTATTATAAATCCAAATAAATAGGCAAGTAATAGTCCGTATCCCAATATGTAATTCATAATTTATTCTTAGCTGGAAAAACGATGTTGATCCTTTCCTTATTTTCTAAAGATTCCATCCATATATTTCCATAATGTTTTTTTATAATATTATAGGCAGTATAAAGATAAAGATTATTGAAATTCATGTTTTCATATGATATTAAAGGTGTTTTAAAAAGTTTTCTTTTTACATCTTCAGGTATTTTATCACATTCAAATGTTACAGATATATCTATGCATTCTTTGCTTAATTCTAATTTCTTTTCATCATGTTCGCTTATTCTATTAACACCATTCATAAGTAAGAAATCTTCATCATCATCATAGTCAACCAAACTGAATGATATATTCAAAGTACTGTTTATCTTTATTATATTATATATAAAAGAAAAAATGTTTAAAAGGCTTCCTTTTATTCTTGCCCTATCCATCATAACTGTACAGCTTTTTAATATATCATCATTTAATGTAAACTTAACTCTCTTTGATTTAAATAAATCAAGAATACTATCTAAAACTTCATTAATTATATTATTTATATTTTCAAAATTCATGCTGAGCTCAAATGAACTTGAATTAATGTTATTAAAGTCATTAAGAGCTTCCATTGTTCTATTTATTAAAAAAGACTGTCTTACTATTGTATTTCTTGATTCACTGCAATAATTATTAGCACATCTTTCTAAATCTATATATTTTAATATTATACTATTATAGTTCTGAACATCATAAATTAGATTTGATATTAATTCTTTTAATTTTTCATTCATATAAAAACTTTGCTTCATAACTATCACCGCTAATAAACATAATATCTATTTTTAATTATTATAACATAAAATAATTAAAAATGCTAATCAGTAATTTTTATTATCAATTATAAATTCAAATTTTGAATTCATATATAAAATTCATATTATAAATTTTTTGTTTGAATTTTATAGTGAAATTTATACAGTATCTTTTATTTAAAATTATCAACATTATCAACAATTTATCAACATTAATTAAATAATTGAATTCATAATTTTCATTTATTACAAATTCAAATTTTGAATTTATAATGTTTTTTAAGTATTATAATAATATTATATATATTAAATTTTTTAAAAATTTATTATTATTATTAAGACGTTTATATGTTGATAACTTTTTGCATATAAGAAGAAAATTAAAAAATATGCTTTATATGATGTTGATAACTTTGTTTATATTAACTAAAATATAATCAATGAAAAATAACAAATTTACCTGTAAAATTCAAATTTTTAATGGTTTATAAATTTGTCAGTAATGTTAATAGTTTTTTATTATTTATTAACAATTTATTAACAAAAAGATTTATCCCATCTTCATTACTAATTTTTTAAACTTGCACTTTCGCGAAGCGTATCCGAGCTTGTCGAGGATATAAGGTTCTTTTGGCGAAGCCCGCCACTCTGTGTGCCGTAGGCAAGCGAAGGCGTGAAAAAGAACAATAAAAAAATAACAAACTATATCTGTTTAGTTATATACTAAAGATTTTAAAAAAACTCCCCCTACCCTACTGTTAAACTTATATTATTGATATTTAGAGTATTCTAATATATAATCAAACTCTATGATATTATAAATACATATAAAATAATTTTAATATAAAAATAATTAAGGATTAATGGTTATGAATATTTTCACTTTTACAAAAAAAGGTTCTAATACAAAAATAAATACTGATACTATTCTTTTCAATAGTGAGGCTGTATCAGGACACCCCATTCTTATTAATGAGCAGGAAAATTACTCTCATTTTATAAATAATATAAGCGGTACAGCTGTTTCACTTATAGCTGACGGACTTGGAGATACATTTGCTTCAAAGTTGGCTGTAGATGTTTATAATGAAAATTTTTTGGATTTGATTGAGCTAGTTGGAGAGCAGGAAGTATTTAACTGGATAGTTCATAACTTTGTAAAATTGGAGGTTGTAGCTTCTAGGGATTCAGCAGATGATAAAGAAAAATCTATGGCTGGAGCTTCTATTGCCGGTGTTTTATATCATAAGTTTGTAGGTGCTTTTGTTTTTAATGCAGGAGATTCTAAAGTTTTTGCTGTGAATAAAAACAGAGCTATTCAAGTGACTAGAGATCATATAAACGGAAATGCTTTGGAAAATTGTGCTTGTGCAGGAGGCGGACATTATATTACTGTTGAAGGGGCTAGAAGAAATCAGAATTATAATTATTTTATAGCTTCTAATTCTATGATTGAACTATTATCAAATAAATATAAAAATCATGAAGAAGCAGTTATTGATATAATGCTTTCTTCAAATACTGAAGATGCTTTAAATAAGATAAATAAAATTACTGAAAACTCTAAGGATAATGTTAGTGCTTTAGGATTATTTAATATATTTGAATAATTTTCAGTATATATTTAAAAAAGTACAGTTTGTTAAAGAATTAGTTTTTTAAATTTTTATGTTCTCATGGTTTTTCTTACCGGCTGTAAAAGTTGAATAAAAAACTGATAAACTTAAGAAGTTTCAGAATATATTAAATTAATTAAAAAAAATATAAAAAGTTTCGAGAATTTTTACATAAAATATATTTACGGACTTAATTTATGAAAAAAGGTACAGTAAGAACTATACCTATAATGTTTTTATTAAATATTATTACATGCGGCTGGTATTATATTTATTGGATATATCAGACTTCATCTGAGATAAAACGCTTTACTGAAAGAGAAGATTTAAATCCTGCATTAGAGGTAATATTAGGTATAGTTACTGGAGGACTTTATTTTAAGTATTGGTATTATAAATATGGAAAAATTGTTTATAAAGAAATGCCTCTAAAAGTTGGTATGAATAATACTGAAGATAAAACAATTGTTCTTGTGCTTATTGATATTGCAGTTGCTGTTCTTTATTTCTTTAATATTTTCTTTAATGTTCTCATTTTGACATTAAAATTGATTAGCTCTCCTGCTAAAGCGGAAGATTTAGTTATGCTTTCTAGTATTATACCTACTGGTTTAATTTTTATAGTAAATATTTCTTCTCTTATGATGCAGGATAAACTTAATAATATTTGGGATAAAGTACAGTAATTTTTTATTATTGCCTGTCTTATTATAATTTAATATTATCAATAATTATTGGTTTTATTAATTATGAAATATGATGATATTATAAAGAAGTTTCCATATTTGTTTGCAATATTAATTGGCATTTTATTTATTTTAGCTGCTGTTTTTAAATGGCGTTTTCTTTTAAACAATAACAGTTCAAATTTTATGATGAGTATATATGAGATGTTTGGAGAGATTGGGGTTAGAGTAGTTACATTTATTTTGGGTCTTGTAATAATAATATGCTCTATAATAATTTGGATAATAAGAAAATAATTTTTTATGATTTTTAATAATGTATATAGAAAAACATTTATTTGATGATATTAATTTCTTTCCTGATAGAATGAGAGTTTTGATACTAGGTACTTTTCCAGTGCCTAATTATTCTAATATAGAAAAATTTGAAAAATTAAGCAGCAAAGAAAAAGAAAATGCTTGGTATTATGCAAGTAAGAGAAGCGAGTTTTGGAAGATAATATCATACAGTTTTGACATTGATTATAATAATTTAATTTCATCAAAACAAAATAAAAAAAAACTTTTTGAAGAAAATAGGGTAGGTATAGCTGATGTTTTTTCAAAATGTAAAAGAAAAAATAAAGAGAGTGCCAGAGATACTGACTTAATAATACTTGAATACAATAATATATTAAGCGAAATAATAACAAATAAAGATTTGAAGATTATAATATTTACAAGCAGATTTACAGAGAATCATTTTTTTAAGATACTTAAGAGTAATAAAATAGATTATAATACAGAAGAGAGCAGGGGAGTTTATGATTATTACAATAATGGAATAAATGATAAAGGTATTACACTCGGTATTATAAATGCTTTAAGAGAGCGTTATTTATATATTAGTAATTCTAAAAAAATAAAACTTGCAACTATTACATTAAAAATAAGCCCTATAAAGGGTGTAAGTTTATATGATACAAAAAAAGAGCTTTATAAATATTATTTAACTAATAGTAAATAAATTATGTATCATCATTAATTTATTTTCACTCCCCTCCCTTTAAATTCTTTAATATTATCTGTTATTTATGTATAGTTATTCTCTCTTTGTTTTTACTGTTATTTAAGTACCCACCCAAGCGGGTTTTAAATTTATAATATTATAAAACGCACGTTCAATTAATTATTATTATCTAATTTTATTATGAATTCTAATTTTTATTATATATAAATGCTTCATTCTGCGTGCGTTGAGAAAAGTGCTAAATTAGGCTATGTGTCAAGTATGTAAATATAGCATTGAAAAATAATATTTAATTTGTCTAAAAATAAATTGCAAAGCTATTAATAATTAATATATATCATTCCGAAATTTGATAATAGCTAAAATTCTATACTTTAAGGAAGAATTAAATATGCGTTATTTATGTTTTATTTTAATATTTTTGAATACGTTTTTTTCTCTATTTGCTCAAACTCCAAATACAGGCAGATTAGATCAATTATTAGATTATGCTAATACAGGTGATGTTAATGGTATAAGAAGATTAATTTCTCAAGGTCCTATTTCTAATTTTATAAACTTTGGAGACAATCAGGGACATAATGCTTTAATAATCGCTTCTTCAAAAGGATATAAAGATGCTGTTCTTTTATTATTATCACAAAATGCAAATGTTAATCTAACCTGCATACATGGCAAAACAGCTTTAACTTATGCCGCAGATGCCGGATATGTAGATATAGTTTCTTATTTGCTTGCTAAGAATGCCGACCCTAATATAAAAATAAACGGCGGTACAACAGCACTATTACAGGCATCAGGAAAAGGATACTATAGTATTGTAGAAATGATAGTTAATTCAAAAGCAGATTTGAGGGTAACAGGCACTTATAGAAGCGGAAATGATGATGGTATTAATTATAATATGACTCCTTTAATGGTAGCTGCTTTTAATAATCATGACTTAATAGTAAGATTATTATTAGATAAAGGAAGCGATATTAATTATATAAATGAATACGGAGCTAATGCTTTATTTTATGCTATAGCCAGAGGAAATAATGAAGTTGCTAAAATATTATTAGAACGTGGTGCCGATGCCAATATTGCAGCTTCTTACGGTCCTTATGGTAATATAACGCCTCTTGCTTTGGCTTCTACATTAGGCTTAACAGATATTATTTCTTCTCTTTTGATAGGAAAATCAAATATCAACTTCAAAATGAGAGATGGAAGAACAGCTTTGATATGGGCATCAATTGCAGGAAAGAGTGATGCGGTTAATGCTTTGGTTATGAGTAAAGCTGATTTAAATATAGCTGATAATGACGGAAAAACAGCTTTGATGTTTGCTGCAGAAAATGGAGATTATGCTTCAGTAGAATATTTAATTAATGCAGGAGCGTATTTAAATACTTTGGATAAGTTTAATAAAACAGCATTAATGTATGCTATGGAAAATGGCAATACAGAAGTTGTTGATTTACTAACTAGAGCAAGTTTAACTTATAATAGATAATGCATATAAATATATTAAAAGGGATTGTATAATGAAATACATTCCCTTTTTTATTTTTTATTAAATTATTTTTACTGCTGTTTTTCAGATTTTTCTCTATGTCTCTTATGCGGAGCAGCTTCTTTAACATCGTTAATAAAGTAGAATAAAGATTCTATCTCATCAGCAATATTAACATCATTAATAATGCAGTCAGGTCTTTCCAAAAGTTTAATAGGTGCGAAGTTTAATACCCCTTTTATACCAGCATTACAAATAACATCAAACATTCTCTGAGCTTCCAAATCCGGTACAGTTAATATAGCTACTTCTATTTTATTATTGATAATGAAATCTTTTAATTCTTCTATAGGAAGTATTGGAGTAGGGGCTTCTCTGTTTATTTTTTCTGGGTTATGATCAAATGCTGCGATTATTTTTATAGCTTCGCTTTCAAAACCTCTGTAATTAACTAATGCTTTTCCTATTTTACCATATCCTATTAAAATGATATTATGAGAAATTTGCTTCCCCAATATACTGTCAATTTGCTCAAGTAAATCATCTATATTATATCCGCCTTTTTTGTTCCCAGATATATTAAAAAGTGAGAAGTCTTTTCTCACTTGTACAGATGTAATGCCTATTGCGTCTCCTAAATTATTTGAATATGCTTTTATAAATCCGAAACTCTTCATACGTCTTAAAGCGTTTTTATATTTTAGTAGACGCATAATTTGTGTTCTGCTAATCATAATATGTCCTTAAAATAATTTTTATATTGATAAATATTTAATATTGTTTAATTATAACATAATAAAGTTATCTGTCAATAAATATTATAGTGAAATCTATTTTTTATGGTAAAAATAAAATATAAATATCAGAACATTAACTACTGTTTTTTTGGGAGATTATTATTATATGCAATAATATTTATAATATAAATATTATCAAATTTGATTAAATTAAATTAAATATTATTTTATTTATAAGTATTATTATTTACTAATAATATTTACTATATATTGTTTTTTAAATTTATTGTTATATACGTATCTTTAATTAAATGTTAATAATAGCAGATATAAACAATAAATAGATATATAATAATTTAAATTATAAACAGTGAGGATAATAATGAATAATAAATTCAGAATGAATATATGTTTATCTTCTGATGATAATTATGCTAAATATATTTTAACAGTAATGATTTCTATGCAAAAAATAGTTTGGAAGATGAGGAAATAGTATTTCATTTATTAATAAAAAATTAAGATATAAATTTGGAAGTAAATTTTTTTAAGAGGATTATGGTAAAAAATATATTATTATTGTATAATGAATTAAAAGGTTAGGGAGTATATCATGATAGATTATCAGTCAGCAGCTAAAATTATAAAAGAATCAAAATATGTTGTATCGTTTACTGGTGCTGGTATAAGTGTAGAAAGCGGAGTTCCGCCTTTCAGAGGAGAAAACGGACTTTGGGAGAAGCATGGAAGTCAGTTTGCTGAAATATCTTATTTTATGAAGCATCAGAAAGAATCTTGGAATTCTTTAAAAAAAGTTTTTTATGATCCTATTACCGATGTAAAGCCGAATAAAGCACATATAGTATTAGCTAATTTAGAGAAAATGGGTATAATGCGTAGTGTAATTACTCAAAATATAGATAATCTTCATCAGGAGGCTGGAAGTAAAATAGTTTATGAGCTTCATGGAACAGCTAAATATGCAGTATGTACTAAATGCAAAACAAAATACAAAATAACAAAAGAAATACTCTCAATGGATCCTCCTAGTTGTGAAAAATGTGCTTCTGTACTAAAGCCAGATTTTGTATTTTTCGGAGAACAGCTTCCTGCAATAGCTTTTAATTCTTCTATAGAGGATGCCGAGAAAAGCGATTTATTTATTATAATAGGAACAGGAGGGGAAGTTATGCCTGCAGCTCAGATTCCTCATATTGCTAAAAGATCCGGAGCTAAGATTATGGAGATTAACCCGGCACCTTCTAGTTTTACTAATTCTATAGTTGATATCTATATACAAGAAAAAGCTGGTGCTGCATTTACAGAAATAGAAAAATATTTATAGTTTTTATTATTTAACTTTGTTACAATTTTCATAATTTACCAATTATAAAAATAATGTTTTATATGTTTTTAAATTAGCGAATATGAAATATTTCGAGTATTATTTTGAATTCAATTATAAATAAAATTAGTTTTTGGAATTAAAAAGCCTTAAAATAATACTTTAAGGCTTTTATTAATTATTTATTCATTATCAGAATCATCTTGACATATTGTTTTTAAAGATGTTTTTAATTCATATATGAACTTTTTGTCTTCAACTATAATATGGTTAATAAGCCAATTTTTTAGAAAGTCAATAAAATCTTCTATAACCAAATTGTCTCCATTCTCATATTTATTAACTTCTTCAACAACCTTAATAGAAAAAGATCTATGTTTAGATATATGATCTCTTGCTATAGAATAATTTATAGCCTTCATGATTTTTTCTTCATAAGAGAAATGATAAGTAGCATACTCTATTGTTCTTTTAATAATAGCATTAAATGATCTTCTTACATATTCATTGCTGAGGTCTCCCACAACACCTGTTTCATATAAATCATTAATAATATTAACAAGTTCTTTGTGCTGATCATCTATTCTTTTATAGCCTGTTTGGAATTTAGTTTCCCATTTAATCCAAGGCTTTTTTATAGAAACTCGATTATACATTTTGATAACTCCTATTGATTATTATTCTGCTGCGAAAGTTGTTTTAATGCATCTATTACTTCCCCAACAAATTCTTTATCTGAAACTAAAACATGATTTAAAAGCCAATCCCTTAAATACTTTACCAAATTATTCACAGCTTCCAAGGAACCATTTTCATAAGACTGAACATAATCGTAAATGGTTTGAGTAAACTCTCTATGAGAAGAAGAGTGTTCTAATAGTTTTCTATACTTTATAGCCGTCATAATTTTCTCTTCATAAGAGAAATGATATGAAACATAATCTACAGTTTTTTTAAGAGCATTTTTAAAAGCCTCTTTTAATTTTTTATCTTCTGAGCTGCTGTATCCTATGCAGTCATATAAACTATTAATAATATTTATAAGTTCTTTATGCTGATCATCTATTCTTTTGTATCCTATTTTGTATTTATCTTCCCATTTTATCCATTCTATTTTTTTATTATTTTCACTCATAGAAGAAACTCCTATTTTTTATTGCTGTGAAATTTTTTTTAATGCTTCCTTTACTTCAGCAACAAATTTTTTGTCTGTAACTAAAATATGATTTAAAAACCAATCTTTCAAATATTGTACTAAATCATCAATAGCCTTCAGAGAACCGTCTTCATAAGACTGCACATATCTGTAAATAGTGTTTGTGAATTCTCTATGATATGATGAATGCTGTATTATTTTATCATATTTTATAGCATTCATAATTTTCTCTTCGCATGAAAAGTGATATGAAACATAATCTACAGTTTTTTTAAGAGCATTTTTAAAAGCCTCTTTTAATTTTTCATCTTCTGAATCTCTATTATCCATACAGTCATATAAATCGTTAATAATTTCTATTAATTCAAAATGCTGATCATCTATTCTTTTATAGCCTGTTTTATATTTATCTTCCCAAACTATATACCTATCGCTCATAAATTATTCCTTTATTTATATATATATATTCGTATCATATATATTATTATCAGATTAAAATAAAAAATATTTATATATATTAATTATATTGATATTTTTTATTTTTTAAAGTAAAAATGAATATTTTTTATAATACAAAAACAAATACACAAACAGTTAAAAGTTTTTAATCGTTTTGCAAAAAAAGTATTTTTATATGCTTTATTATATTTATTTTAAAGTTAGTTATAATTTAAACTATGCAGTGTTCAATTGATAGTGAAAATAAATTTTTAAACTTTATTTTAATCCCCGCCCTTTTAGATTTAAATGTTTTATTTTTTTACATAGTTTTAATTAAATCTATAATCTCTCACTTCGCCATAGCTTAGTTTAAATTTGCAATTTACTTAATTAAATAAATTTTATGCACTTCTATAATTTGGGAGTATGCAAATAATTTTTATCTTTATATCCAAATATAAAAAAAGAGGCAGTAACGAAATATCGTCATTACCTCTTATGCAAGCTTTAAATCCAAATTATTATTTCATAACATTATAAAATGCTTTTTTATTATTGTTGCTAGCGATAAACTCGCATAAAAAAGCTGGTACCAATAAATTGTTACCAGCTCTCGTTTATCGCTTCAAAGCTAAATTATTATTTAATGCTTAATCAATATTATTATTTCATAATATTATAAAATGCTTTTTTACCTAAGTAAATAGCTCTGCTGCCTAATTCTTCTTCAATTCTTAATAATTGATTGTATTTAGCAATCCTATCACTTCTTGAAGCAGAACCTGTTTTGATTTGACCAGCATTAGTAGCTACTACTATATCAGCAATAGTAGAATCTTCTGTTTCACCAGATCTGTGAGAAACTACAGCAGTATAATTATGAGTTTTAGCAAGTTCTATAGAGTCTAAAGTTTCAGTTAAAGTACCGATTTGGTTTACTTTGATTAATATAGAGTTAGCAACACCTTTATCTAAACCCATTTGAAGTCTTTTTACATTAGTAACAAATAAGTCATCTCCTACTAATTGAACTTTTTTGCCTAATTTTTCTGTCAATATTTTCCAGCCTTCCCAGTCATCTTCAGCAACACCATCTTCTATAGAGATAATAGGATATTTACTGCATAAATCAGCGTAGAAATCAACCATTTCAGCAGGAGTTAATTCTCTGTTATCAGATTTATGGAATACATATTTTTTCTTATCTTTATTATAGAATTCGCTTGAAGCAGGGTCCATAGCTATCATCACATCTTCACCGGGTTTGTATCCAGCTTTTTCTATAGCCTGCATAATTACTTGAAGAGGTTCTTCATTATCTTTAAGAGTAGGTGCAAATCCGCCTTCATCACCAACAGTAGTGCTTAAGCCTCTGTCATGAAGTATATTTTTTAAGTTATGGAATACTTCAGCTACATAGCGTAAGCCTTCTTTGAAAGTAGGGGCACCAACCGGCATTACCATATATTCTTGGAAATCGATTGGAGCTGATGAGTGAGCACCGCCGTTTAAAATATTAGCCATAGGTACTGGTAAGGTTTTAGCATTAGTTCCTCCAATATATCTGTATAATGGCATACCTAATTCTTCAGCAGCTGCTTTTGCTACAGCGAGTGATACACCTAATATAGCATTAGCACCTAATTTGCCTTTGTTTTCAGTACCGTCAAGTTCTATCATAGTTCTGTCTATTTCTACTTGATCCAAAGCGTCCATATCAATAAGTTCATTGCAAATAATTTCATTAACATTTTCTACAGCTTTTTGAACACCTTTACCCATATATCTTGATTTATCGCCGTCTCTTAATTCTACTGCTTCATGTTCGCCTGTAGAAGCTCCTGATGGTACAGCAGCTCTGCCCATAACACCGCTGTCTAAGTAAACATCTACTTCTACTGTAGGGTTTCCTCTTGAGTCTAGTATTTCTCTAGCTACTATATTATCTATTAAAGACATATTAAAACTCCTTATAAATTAATTGATTATATCATATAACATAACCTATAAATTTCAAGTGAAAAAATCGGACATTTATAAATAAGAGTAATTTTATTATAATTCAAAACTTTGGAAAATTCTTTTATTGATATAAATATATAGCAGAATAATGTTTTTTTACTTATTTCTAAAATTTATTAATTTAAATAATTAAAAGATAAAGCCTCCAGCAATGATTTTATTACTGGAGGCTTTTTATAATTATTTTTTATTACTTCTTTTTACCTTGATTAGCTACTGCTTCCATAGCTTTTTTAACAGCTTCAGGGTCGCCTAAATACTGTTTGTTTACAGCTTTAAAATTATCATCAAGCTCATAAACTAAAGGCATTCCAGTAGGTATATTAAGCTCTGTAATGTCAGCATCAGAGATATTGTCTAAATATTTTACTAATGCTCTTAAACTGTTTCCATGTGCTGCTATGATGATTTTTTTTCCAGCTTTAATATCCGGAAGTATAACATTTTCCCAAAAAGGTACTACTCTTGCCACAGTATCTTTTAAACATTCTGTTAAAGGGAGTTCTTTTTCTGATAAGTTTTTATAACGCGGATCATGACCCGGATATCTTTCATCATCTTTTGTCAAAGCTGGAGGCGGAGTATCATAGCTTCTTCTCCAGATTTTTACCTGATCCTCTCCGTATTTTTCAGCTGTTTGCGATTTATTTAAGCCTTGTAATGCTCCGTAATGTCTTTCATTTAACTGCCAGCATTTCTCTACTGGTATCCATAAAAGTCCCATTTCTTCTAAAACTAGATTTAAAGTTTTGATAGCACGTGTTAAAGTAGAAGTATATGCTTTATCAAAAGTAAATCCTGCTTTTTTAAGTTCTGCTCCGCCTGCTTTAGCTTCTTCTATACCTTTTTCAGACAAAGTTACATCTGCCCAGCCTGTAAATAAATTTTCTTTATTCCATACGCTCTCACCATGACGTATTAAAACAACTTTTGTCATTTTTATAACTCCTTATAAATAAGATTAAGTTCTATTATATATTAAAATAAGAAAAAAGTTAAACAAAAAATCTATTGTTTTTATTATTATAATATATTATATTTTACTAATAATAAATAGGGATTTTTATCTATGAATAACGAAGAATTAGATTTACAATTGCAAAAATTATATGAAGAGGGAAAACATAGCGAAATCATTAAATTAATACTCTCTTTACCAGAAGATCAATTAAATGATAATATTAAAGGGCTTCTTGCTGCAGCATATAATAATACTTCAGAATTTGACTTGGCAATAGAAATATTAAATTCTTTATCTGAAGAAAATAAAGATAATCATACTTGGTTTTATAAAATTGCTTATGCATATTCAGGTAAATCGGATATAAGCAATGCCAATTTAAATATAGACAGAGCATTATATATATTAGAAATGAATAAGGCTTCTATAAGCAGTGAAGAGTATGATTACTTCAGCAATCTGTATAATAATTTAAAAGAATACATACAAAATGGAAGTTTTCATTATGAAGCTAATTCTGTTAATATAGACGATAATGATTCTATTATAAAAGATATATCTTCTGTTTTAGCAAATGATATAGATAATGAAATAATAGAAGGAAGTATTGTTGTAAAAAAATGGAATATATTTATCAATGCTTATGCAGAAGATATAACAGATAAAAGTGCTGTTATAAACTATTATATATCTAGTCCTGATTGGGATAGAGATATATTTGAATGCTGTGCAAGTGCAGGAAAAGATGCTAATACTTCTGTAGGACTTTCAAATGGAAGTTTTATATTTGGAATAATGACAGGCATAAAAGCGATGAATGAAAATATAATACTCGATGAGGCAGAAACCGAATCTGCTGGAAAAAAACATAAATGGAAAGTATATACTAGTAATTTGGTTAATATGGGTAGAGATAATGGAAAGCCAAAAAACGTAAATATTTATTGGGATATGTTTAAAGATGATATTTTAAAAAGAATAGGAAATCAAAAAATTTGCTATATTAAAATATATGGAGCTAAGGCTTCTAATGATTATTCTATAGGAGAGCTTAGAATAAATGATGTTAATATACAAGAGCTTTCCGACAAAATGAATGAATATGTGAAAACTTGGAATGAAACAGATTTCTCATCAGACAAACAATTTTTCTTTTTGGTTCAGGATAATGAAACTTATATTCCTTATCCATTTAGTAATGATACTATTTTAAATTTTGTTAAAGAATACTGCAATATAGTATTAAACTTTAAAGAAAATGATTATGATAAATTAGGAAATTTAGCTGAGCAGCTTACGAAGGACTATACTTTAGCAACAGATCTATTTTTATTTCTTCCGGAAATATGTGCGGATAATGAGTTTTTTAATGAACTTCATTCATCTGAAAAGATTAATTTTAATTTTGAATCAGAAGAAAAAAATACAGCTGTATACAAAACACAGATTTACACATATCATTTAATTAGTAATTATTTATTTGAGCTTTTCAGGGAAAATGCTTTTAATGGAAATGAAAATGAAGTGTATGCAAAATTTATAAATATGAGTGCATTATATAATATTTATTCTCAAGTAAAAGAAGATTATGAAAAGAAAAATAAAACACTGGAAAATCTTAAAGTTAATTTATCTTTTAGTGTAAATAATGATTATTATATTAGATAAGTTAATCAATAGATATAATAAAAACTTCTCTTCATAAGAAAATATATTTTGCATGCTTTATATTAAAAGTGCAAATTTAAATTCCGCTATGGCGGGTGTGCTTTTGAAGTAAGAGATTATAGATTTAATTAAAGCTATGTAAAAAAATAAAACATTTAAATCTAAAAGGGCGGGGATTAAAATAAAGTTTAAAAATTTATTTTAACTCCTACCCTTTAAATTCTTTAGTTTTATACTGTTATTTTTTAATTCTTTTTTCTTTATTAGCTTTTACTGCCCACCCAAGCAGTTTTTAAATTTGTGATATGCTTTAACGCACGTAGAATGAAATCTTTATATACAATAAAATTAGAATACTAAATTTATTAATATTAAAAAAATGCGTTCTGCGTGCGTATAGGAAATCTTAAATTATAAATCTGTATTCCAGTTAGCCGATTGAATAATAACATCTATATCACTGTACGCCTTTGAGAGTTTATCAGCTTCTGCCTGAATCTCTTTTACATTAACTAGAACTTTCATCTTTATTTCATTTTTAGCATTTCTGTAATCCTTGCTGTTAAGTTCTTTTAAAACAGTTTTATAAATATCTAATTCTCTGTCTAATTTATCTCTTATGTTTATAGCATCGGCAATCGATATTCCTATTTCAAGTTTTGTTTCATGTTCTTTATTAGTTATTTTCACAATTAAATCTGAAAGCTCATTATTTACATCAATATATTCTTTTATTAAATCATTAGGATTTTCATTGTTTTCATTATCATCTCTCAGTAAGACATTGTTTTTTATTCTCTTTTTAATATTTTCCTGTCTTTTAATATATTCATCTTTTTTTAATAAAGCCTCTCCTAATTTCATAATATCTCCTATTTTTTTATTTTTTTAATTGCATAATAATGTATATAATAAATTTTATAAATAAAGTATAATAGAAAAGCTATTCTAGTCAATAATAATTTTTAAGGTAATTTATATTATGAAAAAGATTTTTTGTCTTAGTTTATTTTTTGTTATTATTTTAATAAGCTGCAATATATATGTAAATGATAATATAGGTATTTTAATATTTGATGAAGATACTAAAGGAAATAGATTAACAAATGAAACATTAACTTTTATATTGCTTAAAAGAGAAGATAAAAACTCATTTAATAATATAACATACATATTAGGAGAAATATATAATAAAAACAGCAGTCAAAATATAAAATACATAGAAGAAGCAAAATATATAAAAGATATCAAAAATACAAACAGTTCTAAGTATTTAAATATTGATAATACTAAAATGATGATTGATTATAATAAAAAAAGAATAATATTCACAGATTATGACGGAAAGAAATATACTCTGCCTTTAAATAATTCTGAGGATACTTGGATTTACAAACTCCTTTCTGACAGCACCAATTTATAATTTTTTAATATGTGAGATGATATTATTTTATTAGTTTGCATTCTTTTATAAAGGAATGTATATTTATAATCATATAATTATAGAAGAGAAGTAAATGAAATATAAATTGATAATAATATTATTGCTTGTAATAATTTCATGCATAAACAATAGTAAAGAAAATAATATAATCTCTGTTAATAGAGATGAAATAGAGCCTAATGATAGTTTTGAATATTCGCAGTTTATAGACACAAGTACTTTTATAAATGCTAGTTTTCAAAGTGATGAAGATATTGACTATTATCAGATAAAGCCTACCAATTCTTCAGTGATGAATTTATCAGTTTATGCAAATAAATTGGATATAAATTTAACTTTAATGTCATCTTCAAACAGCAATGTAATTAATATTAATACAAAATATATTGAAAATTACAGAGGCTTTATTGAATTAAAAGATTTTATGTTTTATGATGACAGTTATTTTCTTAAATTAAGTTCTGATAAAGAGGGTAAATATGACTTGAGATTTGAGTTTAAAAATGATTATTTCCCTTCTAATGAAATAGAGCCTAATAATAATATTAATGCGGCAAATATAATTAATTATCCTAATGAATTATTTTACGGATATTTTTTATATAATGATTTTTATTCTAATAATTTTAATATAGATGAAAATATAAAACCTTATATAAAAAATTCTGACATAACAGATATAGATTTTTATGAAATAAGAAATGATACTGATATAAATACTTCTATTAATATAATTCTTGAATATTCAAAGGATATAGATATGCTTTTGTTTGATGAAAATTATAATTATATAAAGAAAGGTATTAACAAATTAAGCACAAGTTTTAAATCAGGAAGTAAGTATTATATAGCATTAGTGTGCTTTGGAAGTAAATCAATTATTGAAAGATACACACTTCATTATGAGTTTAATTGATTAAAATGTATGCTATTGACAAATCAGTATTTTTGATATAGAATTATCTTTACTATTAAAAGTAAGAACAATTTTGGAATATTATAATGAATAATTCTTTTTTAAAAAAAGCCTTCTCTCTTTGGGAGTGTTAAATTATTGATATTTTACAATATGTAATAATTTTTTAAAATTTTGCCTCCCAAAATAAGGGGGCTTTTTTTATATTTTTTATTGTCATTAAAATATTTTCATAATTATAAAAAATGTATATATTAATTAGGAGTAAACTTTATGGAACATTATGGTATATTAGGTATTATACCTCCTCTTTTAGCCATTATACTTGCTTTGGTTACAAAAGAAGTTATTATTTCTCTCACGCTTGGTATACTTTCCGGAACATTGATAATAGCACATGGTAATATATTTACAGCTATTACAATATTCACAGATAAAGTTGCCGAGATGAGCGGCGATGCTTGGAATATACGCATACTTTTATTTTGTGCTTTGCTTGGTGCTTTTGTTAGCATGCTTTCAAAGACTGGTGCTACTAAAGCATTCGGTCTTTGGGCGAGTAAATATTTGAAAACAAAAAAAAGCATACTTATATTTACTTGGTTTTTCGGTCTTATTATCTTTATAGATGACTACTTCAACAGCCTGTCAGTAGGTACTGTTATGCGTCCTGCTTTTGACCAGAATAAAATTTCAAGGGCTAAATTGGCATATATACTAGATTCAACTGCTGCTCCTGTTTGTATACTTGCTCCTATATCCACTTGGGTTGTTACTGTTATGAGCTATATTAGAGATTCTGAAGGTTTTGAATCTTTAAATATTAGTGAATTTGTTTTCTTTATCAAAATGATACCTTATTCTGTTTATCCGCTTTTGGCTTTAGCATTTGTAGTTCTTATGGCTTTGGTATTTAAAGATTTCGGACCTATGAAAAGAAGTGAAGATAATGCCAAAAATGGAAAACTATTTGATGAAGAATTATACGGTGATTGTCCGGGTAATTTGGAAAGCTCTTCAAATGACACTGCTAAATGGTATGATATGGTTATAGCTATAGCTGTACTTATTATAGTATGTATAGTAATGTTCCCTGTTACAACATATATGGGCTTAATAGGTAAAGAAGGTATAGATACTTTTTCTGCTGCTATGTCTAGTATATCTTTAAATCAGGCTTTTTTGGATACTGATGCTTCTAAGGCTTTATTTTATGGTGCAGTTATTTCTATTATGATAATGTACATATACTATATGGCTAGAAGATTATTAAATATACGTTCAGCTGGAAACTCCATAATAGAAGGTATAAAATCAATGGTTCCAGCTTTGGCGGTACTTGCATTAGCTTGGTCTATAGGAAGTGTTATAAAATCAAGTCCTGAAGACGGCGGACTTGGGCTTGCTGCTTTTCTTTCTGAGGCTGTAAAAGGAGGCGGTTTTCCTCTTTGGATACTTCCTGCTATAGGATATTTGCTTGGATGCGTTATCGCTTTCTCTACTGGTACAAGCTGGGGTACTTTTGCCATACTGATACCTATAGTTATACCTATAGCTAACGGACTTGCTGCAGGAAACGGATATACTGGCGAAGCTTTACTTAACGTTCTTCTTATAAGTGTAGGTTCTGTTGTTTCTGGTGCTGTTTTTGGGGATCACTGTTCGCCTATATCTGATACTACTATACTTTCTTCTACTGGAAGTAATTGTCCTTTGCTTGAGCATGTGGCAACTCAAATTCCTTATGCTGGATTAGTTGCTGTTTCATCATTCGTTGGTGTTGTAGTAGGAGGTATTACTTTAAATCCTATAGCTGCTTTATTAGTAGGTTTTATAGTGATGTGCGTACTTGCTATGCTTGCTCCTAAATTCTATGACAGAATATCATCTTTATATAAAAAAAATACATCAGAAAATCTTAAATAATTTATAGCTTTTTAATATTTATGCTATTATATTGTGGGGATTAGATTAAAAAATTAAAAATAAAAGGTTTTTTCTAATCCCCACCCTCTTAGATTTAAATATTTTATTTTCTTAATTTGATTTAATTAAATACATAAGCCTTCACTTCAAACATTGCACCCGCCCAAGCGTTAATTTAACTTTGTACTTTACTCCACGCACGTATAACTAATTTTTAAAATATATATTAATTAATAATTCTAATTTTGCTTTATATAAAAATCGATTGAACGTGCGTTGAAGAACATTACAAATTTATAACGCACTTGGGTGGGCAGCCATAGTAACAGTCAACGCTGAAAAAATAAAAAACATTTAGAATAGTAAATAGCATTAAAAAATTTAAAGGGTGGGGCGTGAGAGTAAATTTAAAAACTTTATTTATATCACCGACCTTTTAGATTTTAAGGCTTTATTTTTTTTATATTAGATTGATTAAATCTTCTAAATCTTCACTTCAAAAAGTGCACCCGCTCAAAGCGTGATTTAAATTATGCACTTTTTATACTTAATTATAATAATATAAATTCTTATGTATTCAATCCTTATATACTTATAATAACTTATATTTTTTCTTAATAGTATATTGATATAAGTATATTTAGGAGTTTTTATTTATGTCTTTTAATTTTCAGTTGATTGTAAGAGATAAGTATTCAGAAGATATTTTTGATATTATAAGCGAAGCTCAGAGTATAAAAGCTGATGATATAAAAACTGACTATAAAACATCAGACGGAAACAGAGCTTATTCTATAAAAACTGGTATAGGAAATATCTCAAGCGGCAGAAGTTTTAGTATAAGCATACCCATTTATGAATATAAAAATGATTTAGGCATATGGGTAAAAATAGAAGATCAGTATGCAAAATATACAAGTATGATACTATCAAGCAATATTAAAAGATATTTTATAAGAACTATTTTTGAAGATGAGATTTATGAGGCAGAATATATTATTAAATCAGTAGGCGGATACAATATTAAGTATATAAATAATTTGGGAGTAGTGGACATTACACTTGAGGCATTAGATAAAGTATTTTTAATGCAAAAAGAAGAGGAGTATGAGATTGCCGTTACAGAAGATAATAAACAGGATATTAATTATAAATCATTAAGTTTAGTTCCAGTGCCTTTATGTTTTAATTTGGAGTTTATAGTTGTCGGGGGAGTTTTAGAATTTTTATTTGCCAATAGGGATAATTTCGGAATACAGTGCTATGCAGAATTAAGAAACGGAGTTTATAATATAGACTTTGACGGAGAGAGACTAAATATAAACGGTGTTTCATATGATTATAAAGGTATTCAGCCTGAGCTTAATGTCGGAAATAATATTTTTTATTTAGAAAGTAATCAGACATGTATTAAAGCGTTAGTAAGATATAAGAGAGGTATTTTAATATAATGCGAAAAATGCCTTATCATTTTTTAAGAAACAAAATATATAAACTTCCTCCTAGTCCTTATGTTAGTTTTGAAGAGTTCGGCAATTATATAAAGATTAATGATAATATATATGCAGAAAATGCTTATAATAGTTATTTAAGTTATGAGTTTATAGTTAATAAAAGAGGAGGCGATACAAGCAAAATAAGTTTCAGTATGCCTTTAAATTATTTTAGTATTAATGATAAAGTAGAATATTATCTTAACGGTAAAAAAAAGATTTGCTGGATATATTGAAAGTATAGATAATGCAGGACTTAATCTGAGTATTATACCTATATGGGGAAAACTTCTTCATCAGTATATACAGGGTGATTTGATATTGGAATCTACTAAAGGGGCATTGGATATAGTTTTGTCATTAAGAGAAAAAATTGAAGAGATGGGTATAATATTTGATGAAAAAAATATCACTCTTAATAATGATAAAAAAATAACAATGTCTTTCAGCGGAAAAAATATTTCGGATATACTTGATGAGGTTGAAGAGAGTATGTCAGATACTTGGTGCTGGGGAGTAGATTTTGACGGTTATTTTTATTTTAAAGAGTTTTCTGATATACCAAGTAAAAAATTAAATTGGCATAATAATGATTTTTCAGAAAGCGATTATGAAGAGGATTCTTCCGATTTGGTAAGCCGTTATATTATAAAGATGAAAGATGTTATTACAGATGATGAAGGAATTGAGAAAGAAGTATACAGAACTCTTCCAAAAATAGTAGGTGCTGATGAGTTTTATCCTGCTATACCTTTGGAAAAAGAAATAGGTATAAAGACTGATATATTTGAGATAGAATACAAGTTAGAAAATTATGATTTAGCTTATGAGTTTGCCTATAAGTTTTTAACTAGTCAGTCAAAAAAAGAGACTGTAAAAATAAAAGGACTAAACAGTAAAAATAATGATTTGAGTATTAATGAATGCGTAGAGTGCATATTAAAACCTACTAATAACTTTTATCAGATTATAGATTTTAATGATTTTACAGTATCAGAAAGCAGATTAAATGAAGTGTATTCATCAGATATAATAGATATTGATGAGAGTATAGAATACAGAAAATATCCCAATTATAAACAGCAGCATTCAGTAACACTCACAGATATAGACAGATACTATAAAGAGGTTTGCAATCAAAGCTATAATATCACAAAGATAGTAATATTTTTCTCAAACGGAATTGAAGGTGAGGATAATAAAAATATTTCAGCAGTGTTTCAAATAGAAGATAAAAATCATTTTCAAAGAAAGTATTTTCAGAATGGTTTCGGAGTATTTGATGTAAGAGGCTATGATAAAAGAGATATAATAATAACTTCAGAAAGAGGAAACATACTTTATGAAAAGTTTATTTGCTTTTTTGATGCAGCTTCTAGAATTACAGACATGAATATACGAACTATAGATTATAAATTTGAAAATAATGCTCTTAATATAGATTTGGAATTATCAAAGATGAATATAAAACTCACAAATTATTTATATAATCAGGAAGAGAAAAGAAAGAATCTTGAAAAACTTTTAAGCTATAGCGATTATTAAACTAATATTGCATGAATAATTTTATACAAATAAGTTTAAATAATAGGAGTAAATGTTTATGATATCAAGCACTAAAGGAACTATATTAAATTATTTCGGACTTGCAAATACATACAATCCTTTTACAGATGAAAACTCTCTCTATACAGCAGAAAATCTATATTTTGAAATACCTAATGACGAGCCTTTTGAGAATGCAGGATACGTAGCAGTATCAACAGGACTTTTAACCAATTCTCTAGCTTTTCTTAATGACTGTACATTTGAGATATATGATGATAATACAAAAATAGCTGATTTAGTAAATGTAATAGGAGAGGTGGGAAATAATAAATATATGCCTCAGAATGGGCAGATATTTTGGTTTAATAAAGACGCTCTTAGAGGCACTTATTTTTTAAATAGCACCTATAAAGGAAAAAAGCTGAAGATAGTAAGAGGGCGTTTTGTAACTACTTCAATAACTTCTGGAGTTTTAAATGATATTTTTGAAAGGACAGTTGGAGTTCCTTCATATATAGAGGAGATTAATAGTATGATAGACAGCATAAAAAATAATTCTGCTTTTATAATAAAAGAAACTATAACAAAAACAGACTCAGGTACGCAATATTGGGAATTGACTTTTAGAGATGATTTAGAGTATTTGCAGGTGTCTGGATATGTAAGAGGTAATACTGATGCTTTACTTTCTCTTTCTTCTTACGGACTTTATCAAAATATAAATGATTCTGCTCCTTTTATAGGCTGGTTTGGAAGCAGCTCATCTTATTATTATTATGGCGGAGAGTTTCAAAAAAGTTTTAGTAATTATCAGACAGGACTTCCTAATTTAAAATGGTTTCCTATACTTGAAAATAAACCAGTAGTTGGAATAAAAAATAATAGCGAAAATACTATAACAGCATATTTGTATTTTTTGGTAAGATATAAAGAGTAATTTTTTAATTATCATATTTATTGCAAATATGTAGTTTTTATATTTAAAGCAAATTTTTTATCATAGTTCTATTATATTTTTTAATTGCAACAACTCTAATTTAAAAATCTAGTAAAAAAATAAATAATAAATGAATAATGAAGGAAATATTATAAATGAATCTTAATGAAAATAATATACAAGCTCCTTTTCAGTATAAAATAAGCGAAAATACTTTTGAGCTTAAAACAGTTTCAGGAGGGTTTTTACTTAATGCTGATAATGTACAGGTAAAAGTGTTTTCTGGAGAGAGGCTTTTTTGTGCTGATATTGGTTATGCCATTGATGGGGCGGTTGAGGAAATGGAGTTTTTAATAGACAGTATAAAAGTTTATCCTCAAGTTTTAGAAAATCTTGATAATTTACAAACTGCAGAAGTTAAAGACAATGAAGTATACTTGATAAGAAATGAACTTGATTTTAAGAGTATAGTTTTCTTTCCGCCAAGTGATTTAAATAAAAATTTTAAATATACAATCACAACTTACAGCAATACATTTTCTTCTTTTATGTTTGATGATATTGCTAAAAAGTTAAATAGTTTAGATATAAATTATCCCATTAAAAATTATTATGAGAATACAGATTATAAAATTAATGACATAATAAAATACAACGGCTATTTATATAGAGTTTTTAAAGATTTTACAAGCGACAGTACGGATTATTATTTAAAAAGTAATTGTAATATTTTAACACCTTTCAAAAAATTAGAACTAGATACTGATTATAAAGCTAATGAATTAATAGAGTATAATAATAATTTTTTTATAGTTCAAGAGGATTTTTTATATAATCAGTCAAGCGGTATATTAACTAATTTAAACGGATTATTAAAGCCTTTACAGGATATAATTATTTGGTTTGACGGTATAAGTAAAATATATAAAAATCAAATAGTTATAAAAGATGATGTATTATATAAAGTGCTTGAAGATATAGAAAATCCCATTTGGGACAGTATTCAAAATAAAATAAATAGATTAATAAAAGCAGAAAATACTTTTTATGATGACAGCAATTCTTCTTTTGGAAATAATACTAATACGGTTCAAAAGGCAATAGAAAAATTAAAGTCAGCTAAGCAGGATAGTTTAATAGCAGGAAATAATATTAATTTATACGGTAATGCTATAAGTGTAGACGGAGGAGTAAATAAAGAATATATAATAGGAAAACAATATTTTATAAATGATTTAATAGTAAAAGAAGATACAATATATAAGGTAAATGAAGACTTTACTGCTTCTGACTTCAATACAGATAGAGCTAAACTTACATTAATAAGTTCAGTCATAGGCGTAGCTTCTTCAGCAATAGATGTGAGTTTTGATAATTCAAAAACTAATTTAGAATATTTATCAGGTTATGATTTTCCAAAGTTCAAAATAGAAATACCAGAAACTATTAATTTGGTATTAGCAGATGCTGATAATACAGCAGAATATCAAGCTGCAATTATAAAGCAGGCAGATGGTAGTTATGTATTGAATGCCAGTATAGAAAATTATACTCTTACTAGTCATAGTCAAAGTATATTTTTTATAATAAAAAGTATAGATTCTAATATTAATGTTTATCAAATATATTCTATATTGTCTCAATTCTTTAGTTTTAATTCTATATATAATTTAGAATTAAATGAATGTAGAATCTCTAATATAGAATATGAATTAAAAAGTACTATTGGCTTTATCACAGAAAGTTATACAGTTATTGCTATTTCAAAACAAGACTTAACAAATTTTAATCAAGGCAGTTATAATATAACACTTAATATAAAAAATAGAGTATTAAGAAATGAAGATAGAAATATATTTGCTTCTAGTTTTGCCTTTATGTCTAGTCAGTCAGTATTGGATTTTTATAATTTTACTTTAGAGCAAAATAATAATTCGGTAAAATTAAAAGGAGAATATTCTTTAAAAGAAGGAGCTGGAGTTGTTATTGGTTTTTACAGCCCTATTATAGAGAATTATTTTAATGTATCATCTGGGACAGTCAATATACAAAATACAACTGGTATAACTTCAAGCAATGGTAATCCTATGAAGTTTGGAATATATAAAAGCAGTAATAATGAAGTTTACAGAGGAATACCTCCTTATATTTTATTTGTAGGTTATCAAGATGACAGTACTATACAAGTTGGAGATACTATTACCTTTAATCTAACACCTGATAAAAACTCTACGCTTAATCCTATTTATCAGAATGTTACTAATGTTCAAGAGGCTGTAGAGGAAATAGTTAGGCGTTTAGCTATACTTGAAAGTTAAGGAGTTTATATGATAACTAAAGAACAAATAATAAAAATAGGCATTAATGAAAAATGGTTAGAGCCTTTGAACAATGCTTTTGAAAAATATGATATTACAAACACCGAAGGCGGACAGTCGTCTAAGAACGAAGTTTCTATGTTTTTAGCTCAGACTACTCATGAAAGCAATAATTATAAAAGGCTTGAAGAGAGTTTTAATTACAGACCCGAAAGGCTTTTTCAAGTGTTCAAAAAAAGAGTTGGAAGTTTGGATAAAGCTAAAGAGTTATGCTCTAAAGGTGCCAAAGCTATAGGAGACTTTGTTTATGGCGGTAGATTAGGAAACGCTCAAGATGAAGGATACAAATACAGAGGCAGGGGCATTATTCAGCTTACTGGAAAAAATAATTATAAATATTATGGGGAAAAATTAAATATTGATTTGGTAAACAGTCCAGACTTAGCTAAAGAGCCTGATACAGCGATAGAAATAGCTTTGCTTTTTTGGAGAGAGAAAGGATGCGGTTTATTGGCATGTAAAGGAGATGTTAAAGGAGTTACCAAACTTATTAACGGCGGTTACAACGGACTTGAAGATAGGCAGAATAGATTTGAGAGAATATTAAAAATATTGGGAGCATAGCAATAAAAAAGAAAGTGAAAACGAGCCAGCTAGTAACTTCGCCAAAGGCGGACACAGTCAGTTGCTAGCTATTAATTGGCGAGTTTGACCAAGTAGTCACCCTTTGGGTGGCATAGCAATAAAGGAGGAAAGCGAATGCGAGCCTCAAAGTAAGTTCACTTGCTTTGAGTTTATAGGCGAGCACGAGCATAACAATAAAGGAGGAAAGCGAATGCGAGCCTCAAAGTAAGTTCGCCGAAGGCGGACACAGTCACTTGCTTTGAGTTTATAGGCGAGCACGAGCATAACAACAATATGAGCGACTTTGCTATTGTATTTATTTGTATTTCTTCTATGGTAATAGCTTATTTCGTTTTTAATATTATTAAAAGCGGAAGACATGCTAATATGAAAGCTAATATTAAGGACGGCACTATAGAGTTTGGAAATGATAAAATTATTACAGAAAAAAGTATAGATAAGCAAAATAAAATAGTATCTAATGCCTTTGAATCGCCAAAAGAACTTTCTGCTTTATCAAATAAAAATAATAATGAGATAATTAATTATTATAATAATTTGAAATATGATGATAAAATTACTTCTTTAACTGTGTATAAAGAATATAGTAATATTATTAGTCAAAGCACACTTGAAGTACAAAGTAAAATTATAAGCTATATAGCCAGAAATCATATACTTAATAAAAATAAATCAGAGTTTGAAAGTTATTTAAAAGAAAAAAGAATTGAGATAATAGATATATATAATTCCGCTTTGTTTAATAGCAGTATAGAAAGTATAAAAAAACTGCAGTTGGAAAATATTTGTAATTTTTATTATATGATTATATTGGATAATATAAAAAATACTTATAAATCTATTTATAATAATCATAAAGTACAGTATATAAAGCGTAGGGATTTTATTAAGAACTTAAAAAATATTAAGCCTTCTGACAGATTAAAAAGCTATGATGTATTTATAAATAATAACTTTACAGAAACTGCTATAAGAGACAGTGAAATAGTTTTGGATAATTTAAAGCATTTACAGAAATTTTTATTAGGCATATTTCATGACAACTTAAAATACAATGGAGTTAGATAAATGAGCATATTTAATTTTACAGACAAGCATAATGCTAATAAAAAACTTTCTATATATACAAGCATAATAAGTTTTTTATTAGGCTGTATTTGGCTATTTGTTAATCTTATTTGGCGAGGCAGGGCTGTTAATAAAGAAGAGGCAATAGCTGTTGTAATAATTCTTCTTGGGCTTAATGCTGTGAGTTTCGGCAGTGATTTAAGAGGTTTTTTAAAGATATTAAGAAATAATAAAGATAATAGTAGAGAAGATATTAAATAAATATTTAAGGAAATTACATGTTTATAACGGTATTGATTAATATACTTAAGTCAAAGTATTTTTATATAGCTTTGATATTAATTGCTTTACTTGCTTATGTATCTTCTTTAAATATTAAATTAAATATAAAAAACAAAGAGATATATAAATTAAATAATGAAATATATAAGTTGGAGTATTCTAATATATTATTAAGTAAAGATAATGATTTTAGGAAAAAGCAGATTAATATATCAGAAACTTTTTCAAAAAGTGATGAATATATTAATGTTATAGAAGAAAAAAAATTAAGTGATAATACTATTAAAGCATTCAATAGTATTGTAAGTAATTATTATAGAAGTTTTGAATATGAAAAAAATTAGCTTTTTATTATTATTAATATTTTTAGTGAGCTGTTCCAGTGTAAAATATGTAACTGTTCCTATGTCAGACCCTCCAGAAATATATAAGCCCAATCTTATAAAAACTGAAAAAGATTTTTTATATGAATATAAACGATCCTTAATGAAAATAAGCGAATGGCAGAATTGGTATGCTATACAAACTAATAAATTTTAGTTTGATTAATAAACTCATAATTTTTATTATCGATAACAAAAAACATTGATTTTCTAAAATGTAAAGGTATCATATTTTTTATTAAATTATGAAAATTATATTGACATATAAGTGTTTTTTTGTATAGAATATGTGCGAATTTTCATAATGTTTTTTTGGGGTAATATATTATATGAGTAAAATAAACCTATCAAGTGTAAAATTAGGCACTTTTAAAATGGGTAAATTAAACAGCATAATGTTTAAAATACCATTTATGGTAACAGTAATGATAATTATGTTATCGGTTGTAATAATATCTGTATCCATAAGCCTTGCAACTAAAGAAATAAATGCAGCAACAGCTTCAGGTTTTGAAACTTCGGTAAATGGTTTTTCTTCCTTGATAGATAGCATACTATCTTATCAGTCTATTCTTATAGAGTCCTATGCTAATATTCCTACAATAAAAGAATATATGTCAACTAGAAGCGAAGCAGTTCAAGACAGGGCTATCAAAACTATGACAGTATTATTTGATAATAATTCTTATATAGTAGATTTATTTATGTTGAGTTTAGACGGAAAAGTAATAGAGTCATACAATGGAAACAAAGAAGAGGCAGGAGAGAATATCTCTTCAATGTATCCTGCATTGTGGCAGTCATTTGTTTCTAAAAATTATAATACAACATTATCATTTAATATATACAATCATGAAAACTATATTATACTTCCAGTTTTACAAGGTGTAAGAGATGATAATAATAATGTAGTAGGTGCTTTTATAGCGTATGTAAATTGGGGTAAAATCATAGATGAAAGTTTAAAAGATTCAAAGTCTCAGTTTTCAGAGGAAAAAACACTTTTTGTTATTAATAATGAAATGGATATAGTTTATCATAATGATAAAAACAGATTATTTTCTAAGGCTACAGGAGCTCTTGTAATACCTAGTAATGAAGATTCTGGTCTTCTTAGTTATATAAGGGAAGGAGAGGCAATATCAGCATTCTTCAAAAAATTATCTTCTACAGAATGGGTAATGGTTGAAAGAACAACAGACAGATTATTATATGCCCCCGGAAGAAAGATGACACTTATAGGTATTATTATAGGAATTATAGGAGTTACTATATCTGCAGCCATAACTATATGGTATATACATGGCACTATTAAGCCTATGAAGTTTATAGTTGAAGAGGCAAGAGAGATGTCTGAGGGTAATTTTTCTATAACTTCTTCTATAAATGATAGAAAAGATGAGATAGGGGAGCTTTCTCATTCTTTCCAAGTAATGCGTGAAAAAATAGTAACAGTTATAACCGATGTATTAGCCGCTTCTTCAGAGATAGCAAATGCTGCTAATGAAGTTTATCAGGGTACTGAGGATTTGGCACAGAGAACGGAGTATCAGGCATCAAGTTTGGAAGAGACTGCTTCTTCTATGGAAGAGATGGCTTCTACTATAAAGTCATCTGCACAAAACTCAGTAGACGGTAATAAAGTTATGATAGATTCAAAAAATGCTGTTAAAGAGGGCGGTATTGTAATAAGCGACACTACAAAGATGATAGAAGATGTTTATTCGGCAAGTGCCAAAATTAAAGATATTACTAAAGTTATAGAAGACATTGCTTTTCAGACTAATATACTTGCTTTAAATGCGGCAGTAGAGGCAGCCAGAGCAGGAGATCAGGGCAGAGGCTTTGCGGTAGTAGCAAGTGAGGTAAGAAACCTAGCACAAAACTCCCAGACTTCAGCTAAAGATATTACAGTTCTTATAGAAGATATTTATGAAAAAATAAATAAATCAGCCGAAATGGCAAGACATTCTCAGGATATTTTTAATAATATTGAGCTTAAAATAGAAGAGACTTCACAGATTATGAATGATATTAGTCAGACAGCAGTAGAGCAGGAAGCTGGAGTTGATCAAGTTAATACAGCGGTTACAAAAATGGATAGTATTACTCAGCAAAATGCAGCATTAGTAGAACAGTCTACAGCAGCTACAAAATCGCTTCTTGACCAAGCTAAACATTTGGAGGATTTGGTTGCTTTCTTTAAAGTGAAATAATATTATATTATCATATTATACAAAATAATACTTTATTGTTTTTCTGTATAATATGATAAGTTTTTTATACTACATAATACTATACAAATGTCATTTTTTGTATTTTACAGTAATTACTATAAAATATTTATATCATCAGAATTGACTTTTTTTAATAATTAAATTATACTATACAACTATAGTGTTAGTAGTTTTTATGTTTTAATTTTCATTATTAAACAATAACTATTTTTATAATATCTAATTTTTTGTTTTAGAGAGAGTGTTTATTTATGAGAAGATTTAATAGTATAGTTGTAAAAATTCCTTTAATAGTTAATATAGTTATTGTAATATTATCTTTTACAATAATTTTCACTTCAATAAAAATAGCTAATAAAGCTATAAATAATGCAACATATTCAGGTTTTGAAACTTCAGTTAATGGTTATTCTACATTGTTAGATACTATACTTAATGATCAATTAATCATTATGGATGCATATTCAAGAATACCCGAGGTAATAGAATATATGCAGACAAGAAACGAAGCTGTAAGGGAAAGAGCATTAAGTACTATGATAAATTTATTTGATAATAATGATTATATAGTAACATTAGATTTAATAGGTTTAGATGGTAAAGTAATAGAAGCATACAATGGAGATACTAAAAATGCAGGACTTGATATGTCTTCAACTTATCCTAAAATGTGGAAAGAGTTTGTAGCTTCTGGTTATGATCATGCTACAAGCGATAACATATACAAGTCAGATATAAATAAAGGGTATGTTCTTCCTATAGTGCATTCCATTTATAGTTTGGAAGGCGAGCTTATAGGAAGTTTTGTAGCGTTTGTTGATTGGTCAAGAATTATTAATGAAACTTTGGCAGATGCTAGAAATGAATTATCAGAAGCTAGAAGTATATTTGTTTTAAATGAAGATGACTTGCAGTGTGTATATCATAATATTAATGAAACTATAGGTGTTATTCCGAATGCTTCATTAAAACCTCCTGCAGGACAGTCTTCTGGTATATTTGCATATAATTTTGACAATTCCCCTAGAACAGCATTCTTTAAAAAGATGAAAAGTCAGCCTTGGTTTATGATGGCTGCAATTACACATAATATATTGTATGCAGAAAGCAAAAAAATGACAATTATTGGTATATTATTAGGTATAGCTGGCGTTATTATTTCTTCTTTGGTATCTGGATTTTATATAGGAAGAACTATTAAACCTATAAGCAATATAGTTGATGAAGCTCATCAAATGGCCAAAGGTAATTTCATGTTTAAATCTCAATTATCAAAAAAAGATGATGAGATAGGCGAGTTATCTAATTCATTTGATACTATGAGAAACAGATTTGTAGAGGTAATTTCAGAAGTACTTGCAGCTTCAAAAGAGATAGCAAATGCAGCTTCAGAGCTTCATAAAGGAAGTGAAGATTTGGCACAGAGAACAGAATATCAGGCGTCAAGTTTGGAAGAGACTGCTTCTTCTATGGAAGAGATGGCATCTACAATAAAATCATCAGCACAAAATTCAGTAGATGGTAATAATGTTATGATAGCTTCAAGAAATGCTGTTGTTGAAGGCGGAAGTGTTATAGCGAATACTACCAAAATGATAGAAGATGTTTATTCAGCAAGTGCTAAGATAAAAGACATTACTAAAGTTATAGAAGACATTGCTTTTCAGACTAATATACTTGCTTTGAATGCGGCAGTAGAAGCAGCTCGTGCAGGAGATCAGGGCAGAGGCTTTGCGGTAGTAGCAAGCGAAGTAAGAAATCTAGCACAAAACTCTCAGACTTCAGCTAAAGATATTACAGTGCTTATAGAAGATATTTATGAGAAAATAAATAAATCGGCAGAAATGGCAAGACATTCTCAGGATATATTTAGAGATATAGAAGTAAAAATAGAAGAAACTTCAAAAATTATGAGCGATATTAGTCAAACAGCTTTAGAACAGGAAGCTGGAGTTGACCAAGTTAATACAGCGGTATCAAAAATGGATGGCATAACTCAGCAGAATGCTTCTTTAGTAGAAGAGGCTACTGCAGCTTCAAAATCGCTTCTTGAACAGGCTAATCATTTAGAAGATGTTGTATCTTTCTTTAAGGTGCAGTAAATTATTTTTAATTATATATTTTAAGAAAGCCTGTAATTTACGGGCTTTTTTGTTTTTTAATAAGTTTATATTTATTTTAGTTTTATGCTGTTAATATACTCTTTTAATTTTGGAATATCTTTTTTTACTGTTTCCCAAATTATATCATTGCATACATCATAATATTGATGTATTAAAAAATTTCTCATATATGATAATAAACTCCATTCTATTTTAGGATTATTATTTTTGTGAAATATATTTTATTTATGATAGTATTATTATTATAAAAATATAATAGCAATATATTCAAAACTATGATATTATTTTATTTACACTTGATTATATAAAGGTTTTTATAAATGAAAAATATCGCTATACTTGGAAGACCTAATGTTGGTAAGTCCACACTGTTTAACAGATTTGCTGGAAGAAGAAAATCTATAGTTGACCCTACTGCTGGAGTTACCAGAGATATAAGTATGTCTTTAGCATATATTGATGATATAGCTTTTAATGTTTTTGATACTGGGGGACTTCTTGATATAAGCGATGATACTTTAAATGAAAAGGTGAGAGAGAAGGCATTAAAAACCGCTGCAGAAGATGCAGATATACTTCTCTTTTTAGTAGACGCTCATCAAAGCCACCCCGATGACAGACACTTTATTAATATCATAAGAAAATCTGGAAAGCCCATCATACTTGTAATTAATAAAGTAGATGCTGATTCTCATAACAATTTGATTAATGAATTTTATTCTTTAGGTATAAATGATGTTGTTCCTATAAGTGCTGAACATAATAACGGCATTGATGATTTGAGAGAGAAAATACTTGAAGTGCTTGAGAGAATAGGTGTTGATTTGGAGGCTGAAAGAGAAGAGCAGATTAATCAGATAAAAGATAGTAATAAAAGTTCATACAATTCAGAAAAGATGGATATTGAATATAATGAATTATTAGAAGAATATGATGAATATGATGAAGAAAGCACAATAGAAGAAGATGAAAATAAAATTATAAATATAGCAATAGTAGGTAAGCCTAATGCTGGTAAATCTACTTTATTAAATACCTTAATAGGAAAAGACAGAAGTATAGTTTCAGATATTGCAGGTACAACTCGTGATGCTATAGATGAAACTTTTAATTTTAAAGGCGATGATATTTGTCTTGTAGACACTGCTGGTATAAGAAAAAAGAAAAATGTTAATACAGATGTTGAATATTACAGCGTAAACAGAGCAATAAAAGCAATAGAATCTTCCGATGTATGCATACTAATGCTTGATGTATTTGAAGGTTTAACCGACCAAGATAAAACAATCGCCAATCTAATAATAGAGAGAAAGAAGGGCATTGTTATAGCTGCAAACAAATGGGATATAAGAGAGAAAGGCACTACTTGGAATGATTATGAGGCATATATGAAAAGTGCCTTTCCTATACTTAATTATGCTTTTTATGCTAGGGTTTGTGCTGCTAGAAAAAATGATGCTGAAAAACTTTTATCGCTTGCTGTACGTGTGGCAAAAACTAGAATGCAGAGATTTGAAACTCATGCTCTTACAGAGACTATGGTTAGAGCTACTAGAGAGTATACTATATCTGCAGGAGGAAATCCTTTTAAGATTTTTTATGTTACTCAGACTGGAGTAAATCCGCCAGCATTCGCTGTGTTTTGCAATCATCCGCATAAATTAAATTCGCATTATAAAAGATATTTAGAAAATAGATTTAGAGAAATGTTTGATTTCAGAGGAACTCCGATTATTCTTAATTTCAGGAAGAGGGGTAAAAAGTATGGAGGTTAAAAATATGCTTTTAAAAATTATCATAAGTATAGCAGTATCCTATATAATAGGAGCTATTCCTTTTTCATTTATAATAGGAAAAATAAACGGTCATGATGTAAGAAAAGAGGGAAGCTGTAATCCCGGTGCTAGTAATGTTCTTCGTGTATGCGGGAAAAAAGCTGGAATTCTTGCATATATACTTGACATAGGAAAGGGTATGATTGCTGTATTAGTACCTTCTTTTATACTTGCTGATATGGTTTCTACTCATAGCTATATTTTAGTGGCATGTGCTGTGGCTTCTATACTTGGGCATGTATTTTCTATATTTTTAGGATTTAAAGGCGGTAAGGGTGTTGCTACAAGTGCAGGTTCCATGTTTATGCTTGCTCCTATAAGCCTTCTTATTACTATGGTATTTTTCTTTATAGGATTATTTTCTTCCAAAAAAACTGTTGCTATAGGTTCTACATGCGGGGCTATAGCTTTTCCTATAGTTTTAAGTATTTTATATTTTAAGGCTAATTTCTTATACAGAATATTTTTTAATATAAATTATATTGTTCTTCTTCCTATAGCGATACTTCTTGCTATATTTATAATAATAAAGCATATACCTAATTATAAAAGAATGCTTAAAGGTGAAGAAAATAGTTTTTCTAAAAAATAATTAATTATTTATATTTTTGTAAGGCTCTTGCAATCTTAAAAATATTATAAAATAACTTTCACAAAGTTTTTATTAGATTTCAAACTTAAATTTCGCATATTGTTAAAATTATTAAAAAATATTGGAGTTATAACAATGTATAAAAAAAGATTTTCAATTATAACAAAAATATTAATATTTTTTGCAGGAATAGTTTTAACTTTAGATGGTGTAAGGGGATTGTTTTCTTTTATTAATACAAAAAATTATATTCATACTGTAGGAGTAGTTGAAGAGTGCGGTATAAAAAGGGTATATGAATCTGGAAAAATTAAATATAAAAATTCAATGGTAATAAGTTATGAAGCTGATAATCATGGAACATTATATGCTGCTTTAAGAAGTCATTATCCATTTAGAAAAGCAGGCGATGAATTGCCTTTATGGTATGATGCTGATGAACCAAAAAATATAAAACTTCCTTTTTCTGATAGTATTTCTAATATATTCACTATTGTTTTAGGACGTATATTAATTTCTTTTGGACTTGATATTGTAAAGAAAAATAAATAGCTATATTGCTGTTATTATCAATGCTTTTAATACTTGATACTTTGAAAGATTATAGTATTGAGATAAAAGACTAATGAGATAGTTTATAATTTACATACTCCATCTAAAAGATTGACAAAATTAATAATCAGTAATATAATGAAAAATAGATTCCAACAGCAATATATTTAAGCCACAATCTGGATTAAGTGGAATCTAGTTTTTTATTTTTTAGACACGAACAGCAATTTTATTTTATGGCAGTAAGAAGGTTCAAATCCTTTAGCCATTTTTAATGGTGTATATCGTGTCTAGTTTTTTATTCTATGCTTATTTTATTATAGGCATGGAATATTTTTTATTATAGGAGAATTAATTTTATGTCTTTTTTAGATTTGCTTAAAACTTCCTTTAATAAAACTTATACGCAGAATTTTGCTGATACTAATATTTCATCATTAAGCGGTGTAATAGATTTATTTGCAACTATGGGAGCAAGCAGACTAAAAACAGACGATGAATTATTAAAATATTTTATAGATGCTTGGAGAGAAAGTCCTGAACTTACAGCTAAATCTATAATGTATTTGAGAGATATAAGAAGAGGCATTGGCGAGAGAGAAGTTTTTAGGAAATATATAAATATTATGATTAGGCAAAATCATACTCTAACAGCAATAGAAATCTTAAAAACTATACCTGAGCTTGGAAGATGGGACGATATTATTTATATATGGTATAAAAACAGACAAAACAAAAAAATTTCTGATTTTACAAAAAATATAATATTAGAGCAATTAGAAAAAGATAAAACGGCTGATAATGTTTCGCTTCTTGCTAAATGGCTTCCTAGTGAAAACACATCATCACAAAATACAAGAAACATTGCAAAAGAATTAATACAACTTTTAAATATAAACACTAAAGAATATAGAAAAACTTTATCTTCTTTAAGAAATAAAATAAAAATAGTAGAAAATAATTTAAGAGAAAAAGATTATACATTTGATTATTCATCTGTTCCTTCTCTTGCTATGAGAAAATACTCTAAAGCATTTATTAGAAATGATGAAAAAAGATATAATAATTTTTTTGAAGATGTAAAACTAGGAAAAGTAAAATTAAATACTAGCGTCTTAACTCCATTTGATGTTATAAGAGAGATTTTAGACTGTGATGAAGAAGATAAAAAATCGAGAAGAGAAGAATTTGATTTAACTTGGAAAAATCTTCCAAATATTTTTGGAGATAATAATTTAAATGCCATAGCGGCATGTGATGTATCTGGAAGTATGGGAATGGCTTTGAATGGGGAACCATTAATATGCTCCGTGGCTTTGGCAATATATATAGCACAGTTAAATAAGTCTGCATTTCATAATCATTTTATAGATTTCTGCGGTAATTCTAAAATACATGACATATCAAATATAAATAATATTGTTGATGTAGTTGATTATGTTTTAAGGTCATCTGTTGATTATAGTACAAATATTAATTCTGTATTTAAAGCCTTGCTTAATACTGCTATCAAAAATCATGTTCCAGAGGAAGAGCTTCCTAAATATATAATAATAATTTCTGATATGGAGTTTAATCAATGCGAACTTACAAATAAAACTAATTTTGAATATTGGAAAGAAATATTTAATAAAAATAATTACAAACTTCCTAGAATAATTTTCTGGAATGTAAACTCATTAAGCAGAATAATGCCTGCATTAAAAAATGATGATGTATTATTTGTTTCTGGAAGAAGCCAGAATGTTATAAAAAATATAATCAATATAGATAAATACGATTTAGCAAATCAAGATGAACTTTCAATGATTTTAATATTAGATACTTTGAAAGATTATAATATTGATATAAAGGATTGATATTATTTAAAACCAAATTTGTTTTCTTATTTTTTACTGTGAGTATTTTTAATTAAGTTCATTACTAACCAAATAAAAACTTATAATCACTTATATTTTTTATTATTAGTATAAAGATTAATTTTTAATAGGTTTTCATTTATGCAAAATATAGAAAATAAACAATCACAAATAGAAAAAATTATTGAAGAATATGATAATAAATTAAAAGATAAAAACAGAGAAATAGAAAAATTAAATGATGAATTAAACAGAATATCCACAAGCAGTTATAATTCTGGCGTTCCGAATGTAATATCAAATAGGGGAGATGAAAGCGATGATTTTTCATTTCCTCATAAATGGGCATTAACCTGCAAGAGAATGGAGAGTTCTATTTATCTTGAGCCTATACTTCAGTTTTACAGAGGAGTTATTAATTCTTTTGATTATTTTGTAGAAAAGCCCAAAGAATGCGAAGATAATGAAAGAGTAAATAATGCGTACAACTTTTTTGTAAATCAGTTTGAAAGGTCTGGAGGACTTAAAAACTTAATAGTTAATGTTACTTATAATGCTTTGGTTTATGGATTTTGTTTTTTTACTCCGAAACTTGAAGTAGTATCTGCAAAGGCTTACGGATTTAAGGGAAGGCTTGACGGACTTAGAGGATTTAAGTATTATGATCCTTCTTCAATATACAGATTCAATTTTGATGAAAATGACAGTGATGAAATTAAAAGCATAAGTATTATAAAGAGCCGTAAAGAAATTTTTAATAGTTTGTATAGTGATGATGAAGCAAGCATTATAAATATAGATTTTGATTTAGCTTTAGCAGGTTATGCAAGCTATGGAAGTATTGAAGGTGATATTATAGGAAAGCCTTTTTTATACAGTTCATATTCACTTTGGCAGATTTTAGAATCTATGGATAATAGTTTTAACCGCAATTTAAAGAATATAGGCGAGCATAGTTTTAATTTTATAGCAAATACAGAGCTTAATGATTCAAAGCGTAAGGAGGCAGAGAGGGAGATAAGAAATTTCGTAAATAATGGAGGCGGAATTTTTATCTCCAAATATGGTAAGATAGAAAAGATAGAAAGTATTGATGCTAATGAATGGTATAATTTTAGAGACAGCATGCTTTCAGCTTTATTTAAAAATAAGGGAGTAGATATTAAAGCACTTGGTCTAAACAAAGGAGCTACTAAATCATTGGCAGAACTTACTCAGGACAATGCTATTCTTATGGCAAGCGATATTGTTTCTGGTATAATCAATTATATTAACAACAGCTTCATTAAAAGATATTTTGATTTGAATTTTAAAAGTTTAAGACTTTCAGGCGAATGCGATTATTTTAGAGTTTCTCATTCTGTAATTGAGAAATCAGAGTAGGTATCAATAAAAAACTTTGATAATTTGATGTAATAAATAGTAAAATAGAACTTATTATATATAATAATATGTTAAATATATTTAAATACGATTAAATTTTTATATGTATATGCAATTGCTAATTATTTAAATTTGTATATACTATATTTGTATAAATTTATTTCAAATTTTACGATATCTCTAAAATATATTTAAGGAGGCATTTATGGCAGTTAAACTTTTTAGCAAAGAAGAATTGCAGAGATGCACTACAAAAGAACAAGTTGAGGCATACTTTGATTCTTTGGGTATAAAAGAAGATGATTATGAAACAAAAATAGATGCTCTTACAAAAGCATGTAATTCTAAAGCCATAAAGTATTTTGGTAATATATCATTAGAGAAAAAATATAATGATATATTGGTAATGTTTTTAGATGAAGATGTTAGAATGTATAGAGGGTTTTGACAAAAATGTCAAAATTTAGATTGAAAAATATAGCTTTATATAAAATTTTTATAAAAGAAAAGGATATTAGTAGTTATGGTTTTTTGTCTCCAGATGAAGAACCTTATGTAGATATAATAATCATAAACAAAAATATGACAATACCTGAAAAAAGATGTGTTGTATCACATGAATTAGCTCATATTATAGTTGAGAGAATATTAAAAGAAAAAAATGTAGAGATAAATTGGGATATTATAGATGAAGAAGAATTGATGGATACTATTATGTGCTATATTTTATATGATAAATCAAATTTCTATAAAGATATTAGTAAATTGGAAGATTTTATAGTTGATGGAGTTTCTGAATTTAAGAAGTTAAGAGAAGCTATAATTAATAAATATGGAAATTAATTTTAGAATAAAAAATTAATAAAAGGCTTGGTATTAATTTACCGAGCCTTTTTTATTTTGATGAACTTATAATCACTTATATTTTTTGATATAGATATAGGAATAATAAATAGACAGATAATGTTTAATTAATATTATCAGAAATAATATATTGAATCTTTATTGAATATATGAGTATTACATTTATATATACCTAAACAAATACAGTTTGTCAAAATTAATTTTTTTTAATTTTAAATATTTGCAGGGCTTTGCCCACCACTCTGTGTGCTACGCAGCACCCCAGTTCTTTTATTGGTATAAAAGAACCAAAAGAACTGCATTTTTAGTCAAAATTTTAGGTGTTACCATACATTTAATACATATATTAAAATATAAAGTTCTAGTAATTGCGTTTTTTGCAACTTTTTTGTGCGGCAAAAAAGTTGATAATTCTATATAAAGTGTATCCGTTGACAAAATAAAATCGTTCCAGTATATATTGTAATAGCACTTGCGTTTTTCGCGAAGCGTATCTGAAAGATAAAAACTTTGGCGTGTGCGGCAAAAAAGTTGATAATAGATTTATAAAAATATAAAAATTGACAAAATAAATATGACTTATAATCACTTATATTTTTTGTTATAGGTATAGAGACAATAAATAATTTCTGATTGCTAACAATATTAAATAATTATAATTATTAAACTGCACATGTTTTTAGCTTTGTAAAATAATAAGTATTACCGTGTAAAATACCTGTTTGCTATATGTATATGGATAATAAATAATTTCTGACAGTTAATTATTAAACAACATCATTAAATTAAATATTTATATCAAGGAGATAAAATGATTAAAAAGAAATACAAAATTTTAGGAGATAGTTTCAAACAGTATATACCGCTTTCAAAAAATACTTTTGCTGAAACTAAAACTAATAAAATCACAGAAAAAAATATTGATGAGATTATAAACTCATTTATAAAAAGCACTATAGAAATATTTGTTTATAAGGGACATAAAGAAGATGATGAAAGAGAGGCTATTGGAAAAGTTGTAAGTTTAGAAAAAGATAATGAATCTATAGGACTTTATGCTGTTATAGAATAGTTTGATGAGAGCATAACAGAAAAGAAATCTTTTTATCCTTCTATTGAGATGGTGGGTAAAAAATCTTATGAAGATGAAGATTTTATTTATTGGGAGAATTGCGAGATAAAAGCAGTTGCTGCAGTGGAATATCCTGCAAGCCGTAATGTAGATTTGCTTTGTGCTAGTGCCATTATAAACAGTGAAGATAATATTAACGGAGGCTACATGCAAAAATTAAAAACTGTATTAGAAAAATTATTAAGCGAAGAGAAAGAAATAGAAAATCATGCTAGAGAAGAGTTTGTTTATTTATTTAAAAATGATGAAGAGATTCAAAATATTATTATTGATATTGTGGCAGAAAAATTGAGAGAAGATAATTTAAAAGTGAATAAAGATAGTAATGATAAAGCGTACAACAAAGATTTAAATAATTTATCTAACTCATCTAATAATACTGCCAATGATAAAGAATTAAATCTTTCAGCTATAACTTACGGTGATTGGTGTAATGAATATGCAGAGAGTCAGAATGCTGTAAGATGTTCTTCAAAATCAGAAAGCTCTACATACACAAAGGCAAGAAAACTTTTTAAGGCTGGACTTAGCAAAGAAGAGATAATGTCAATAGTGAGAAATGATTTAGTACCTATTGGAGTAGGCGGCACAGAGAAGATTAATTTATCAGCATTAAGCGAAGAAAATAAATACAGTGAAATAGCGAAACTTTTTAAATAAATATCAGAGTAGGTGGCATAAAACAATAGGAGTTATAATGGCACAAGGATCTATAATAAAATCAGGTATTCATAGCGATGAAGCTAATTTACCTAAAAAAGGTTTTCCTGTAACAATAAAAAATGATAATGGAAAAGGCGTTTTCTCACTCTACAGCGATGGAAGTGTATTTGTAGGCGTTGCTTTGGAAGACGCTTTTTCCTATCAAGAGTTTGGATTAAGGGCAAATACAATATCGGTTTGCTATGATGGAATAGTAAATGCAGTTGTAGCTGAAAGTGTTGTAGCAGGAGATATCGTAACAGCTAGTGATGTAGGATTCAAAAAATCATTAGACGGACATGGAGTAGGAGTAGTTATAAGAGGCGGCAGCAATTATGCAGAGATACTTTTGAAATCTGTATAATGTGTATTATATAGTTAAATAAATATTTATTAAATGTTTTATAATACTGAAATTTAGTTTAAAAATGCAGTCTTTTTGCTTCTTTGGGTCACCAAAAGAAGTGGGGTTTGGGGCAAAGCCCCAATTATTAAAACTATAAATATGATTTTTAAATTTATTATATAATAATATAACTATATATATGTATAAATTGCAACAGGCATAATAACTTTAGTTATAACTTAATTAAAATCAAGTTTATAACTAATAACAATAGGAGTTAAATAATATGAGCATACCTAATTTACAAAATATACAAAATAAACTTTTTCCAATTATCAATAAAGAAATGCCTAGATATATGGGGCAGACTAACTTTGTGAGCAAATATATACCAGAGATTTTTGTCGGTGTTTCTCAGGGAGCTATAGGAGGCGATTTAGACAATACAGCATTTAATCTCAAAAACATGTACGGTGGTACTTCTTTGGGGGATTTAAATATTTTTAATGAGTATCCTAAACATGAGGCTAGAGTTTTTAAAATGGAGCCTGAAGAGTATTATATCGGAATAGACATTAACAGAATAGAAGAGATTAATGAACTTTATTCAAGAGATGAGAAAAAAGCAGGTGAAGAGATTTTAAATTATATAGCTCAGAAACTTGTATCAAGACTAGGTCTTTTAAGAGAAAGAAACCTAGCTGCAAAAGTTACAGATGCAAGTCTTTACGGAAGTACAAACACTGTTGATTTAACAGCAAAACCTATAAGCACTTGGACGGAGGCTGATATTGATAATTTCTTCTCTTCATTTATAGATTTGGCTAAATATTTAAATTATGCTGTGGGAGGCAATCTATTTAATGACAGAATGGAGCTTCAAAATAACGGACAGAAACTTTATATAGTTATTCCAATAGATGTATATATTAAACTTCAAGGCTTATTCAGATTATTTTCTAATTATATATCAATGATTGGAAATGATGCCAACGGAAAATATAAAGCATTCAGACCAGATATTTTTAATGCGGTAACAAGCGGAATAACTGTTGTAGGCACAGCATTCAGAGTTGCAGATGATCATGAAGTGGATCAAATATATCAGCTAGAAAATCTTACAGATATATGGACAGGCTCATCAATTTATATGTTTACAACTTCATCTAATATACTTGATATGGCTTCAATAAAAGAGGTAGTATATTTAAATCATGATATAAGAGAAGTTGATATATTGGGCAATAATTTGTGGAGAACAAGAACAAAGAGATGCACAGTAGCTTCCAACCCTTACGGCTTCTGTAAAATAGACTTGAGCTTGTCTTAATATAATTAATTTCTAGAAATTTATATTGTAAAAATATGTATTAATCATGGTAATACCTGAAATTTAAACTGCTACTTGCTAAAGGCACGCATAGTGAGGCGGACTTTGTCAAATGCAGTTCTTTTGGTTCTTTTATACCAATAAAAGAACTGGGGTGCTGCGTAGCACACAGAGTGGTGGGCAAAGCCCTGCAAATATTAAAATTATGAATATATACTAAAAAATTTTAAGTTTGTAAATTTTTATTCAACTTTTTCCCGCCGCAAAAAGTTGCAAAAAGTGCAAGTATTTAAATTATTATTAAATCGTACTAATCATTTATTACATGTGGTATAAATTGTTAAATTTAGTATAATATATAGCCTTTCGCTGCCGAAGGCACGCAGAGCGGCGGGCTGTGCCTGCTTCTTTGTGGCACGCCACAGGCGGACAGCGTCAAAAAGAAGTGGGGTTTGGCACGACTGTGTACTTCGCAGCAAAGCCACAAATATAATAAAAAAATACTAAAATAAAAAACTATTAGTGTTAAAAAAATTTAGTTTTGAAACAAGTTTAATATAAATTAAATATTTATTTTGTATTTATATAATAGGAAGATTTGAATTTAATAATTACAATAAATTAATATTTAAGTAAAAGTTTTACTATAAAAAAGAGGCGTTATGTCAAAGAAATCTTTATTATTTTTTTTAGAAAATAGCATTACTAATAAAGAAATAAAAGCTAATGATTATGTGGTATCAAGAGTGGGATATTTCTTTAGAGATGTGCATGAGAGAAGATGCAAGGTAATAGTTGAAAGCGATTTAAATATATCTTTAAGCGATTCATTTTTGATTATAAGTAAAAATGAAGCAGAGGAGCTTATAAGAGAGAAGATGAAGCCTGATGATGTTATTAATTATCTTAAAGAAGAAAACAGAAAGTTAAAAGATAAGATAAAAGAGCTTGAGGCTTAATTTATTTTTATGTGCTGTATTATATTTTAAGGCAGTACATAAAAACTAAAAAAGGAAATTAATATGCATGAATATATTTACGAGCCTGATATAAATTATTTTAAAAGCATATTTAAAATGTTTAACTATGATGATATTGATACAGACTTTTTAGAAGAACAGCTTAAAAGTTATACTATTCAGTTTAGAAGAATGATTTTGAATATGAATTATACAGAGCCTACGGAAGAAAACGGACTTCCATATATATCTATAAAAAATTATATATGCTATGAGGCAGCAAGGCTTTTGACTGTTAATTTTGTATCAAACAGCGACTTGATAAACTTTATTCGTACAGAGAGTCTGCGTTTAAAAGAGCTTGCTATAAAAGATTTATCAAGCATTGTAGTTGGAGAAAATAGTTATGATAGTGTTAGTTTAGAAGGCAAAATAAAAAAGCCTTAGATCGTACTAAAAAATATAAAAAGGTTTATTATGATACATTTTAAAAACAGCGTTATATATGTTTTAGATAATTTTATGAACTTTATGGCTGATGAATATATTGATTTGTCTGGAAATAAAGTTGAAGGCGATAATCAATTAAATAAACTTTTAGATGATAAATTAAAAATAGAATATTTCAGTTTAGGAGCTTTGAGGTCTATGAGCAAATCATTTCTTTGGGCTTCAATAGCAGAAGGTGAGAGCAGGGGAAGCAATTCATATATAGGGGACTCTGCAGGTTTTGCTGATGATATATGTTTAAAAGCAACAGTATATAAAGAGCTTAAAGCTGGAGAATCATTTTTGGCTTATAATATTATACCTTTAGCACTCAATCAGGCAGCACGTTATTGGATATCAAAACTCAATGATGAGGGTGAGCGTATAGCGTTATCTCCTATTATAAAATGGGAAGCCCCTTCATTTGACAGTGAAAACAGCAAAAGACAGTTTAATGATTTTTCATCTATAAGGGGAGTTAATTTTTCTCTTAATATTAATTTCAAGATTATGACAGGGAGTTATTTAAATGAAGTTCTTTACTAATTTAATCAATAATTCATTTAATAAAAAAGTTTATGATTATGTTCAAAACAGAGATAAACTTTATAAAGTAAAAATCACTTCTTCTCCAGAGAATGCCAAAATAATAATGAATGAAGAAGAAAAATATTTTGGTGCTTATAAGAATGCTGAAGTGATAAATTATCAGGTTAGTCTTGAAGGCTACAGTACTAAAGAGGGAAGCATAACAGTTGATAACAGAGATGTTTTGGAGAATGTTGTTTTAGATATAATTTAATATTATTAATAATTTTTTTATCCACGCGTTGAACGGAATTTTATATATAGTTGGTATTAGAATTATTATTTTATTTATATTGTATGGGTTAAGTTTAACGCGTGTTAATTTATACATTTTGCGTAGAGTATATTTTGGGTCGGGTGGGCGGGAATGTATAAAATATTTTTTACGTAAAATAATTTTTAAAATTGTGAGTGTATAATAATGAGCATTTTTGATTTAAAAGGTAATTTAATGAATGATGAGGACGGTTTAAAAGTTGTAAGTGGTTCTAGTTATAAAGTAAGAATAGCAAAAACAAAAAATAGAAATGAGAAAATAGATTTCTCTTCTGATGATGTTAAAGGAAAATATTTAATATATCCTTCTCAAGTGGGACTTACTCCTGCTACAGAATCAATGAGTAAGGAATATATAGGATCTCCTTCTTCTGAAAGTTATGCTGGAGCTACCACTTATGCAGGAGATATTTCCTACGGGGCTTTTCCAAATTCTAATGCATACTATGCGAGTTTAATATGGGCTAATGTGCATACAAAAGAAACATCTGGAAATCTACTATGCATTAACTCTTTTAATAATTTTGCCATTAGATTTAATAAGTCTTCAGAAGATGAAAGTATTAATATGCTTGAAATTATAATAGAAGAAGATGATGGTTATAGCAGTAATTTTATTGATATTTATACTTCTATGAAGCAGAAAGATTTGATTGATGCTTTAAATAAAATAACAAATGTAAAAGCATTTTTAATAACAGGAAGCGAAGAAGAAGAGATTGATTTTACCAATATAATAAATGAATTAAAAGAGTATAATACGGAAAACAATAAAACAGAATATTTACTTAGTTTTAAAAGAGTAGGACTCATAGAGAGCGGAGTATTTACAGAAGAGAGTAAAAAGAAATATCCAAAATATCAAAGCATAATACACCCGCGATTTGGAGAGGCACAATATTATAATATAGCTTTGTATGACAGTTCAAAGAATATGGACGGAAATCAATATATAGGCTGCGAAAGTAAATCAATTAATTTTAATTTTGCAAATAAGGCTATGACAGAAATAAGTTCTTCATTATGGGCTTTGGACGAAGAAAAAATAGATAAAGATGCAGTTTTATATGAAGAGAGAGCAGAAGAAAGAGATGTTGTAATGGCACAGACTTCTAAATATCCTACTAAACTTTTTATTAATGGAACAGAGGCTTCTTCTGTAAGTGATGTTGCTTTATTATTTGAATGGACTAAAGAAGAGAAGTTTAATATTTCAGCAAAGAGATATGGTTTTCCAAATTCAAAGTTTACACTTAGTTTTTCAGGCAATGCAGTTTTTAATGCTCAGTCAAAAGAGCTTTTTTATGACAGGGTTTTAAATGGAGACAAGCAGTCATTTATAATATCATCAAAAACAAGATTTAAAAATAAAGATTATCCATTTGTGTTTGTAAGTTCAGATGTAGGAGGAAGCCCTTCATTTCCAGCAATAGAGCCTAAAGAGCTTTCAATATCTTTAAATAATTTTAAGGCAGCAGAGCAGTCAAATGATATGAACAGTAATTATTTGATAGCATTTACAGATAGGGAGGATTTATTTTGATGTAATTTACCTTTTTATTAATGAATTATATTTATCTTTTTCTAGTGTTATTATATTTGATAGAAATGTACTGTTTGAATATTCAAAATTAATTTTATTTGGTTTGTATTTAAATTCAAAAGTATTTTTGGAGAATGAATATAAATTATAATATATATTTGATTGATTATGTATAGGATTTTTTTCAGTTAAAATATTTTTATTATAAGTGATATCAAATATAGAAAAATAATTATTTATATTTTGTGAAAAGAAAATATTATTAAAATTGAAAGAATATAATTTTAAACAGTAAAAAATTAATATAATAACTTTTATTTTCATGAAAATATTATAAAACAAAAATTAATTATATCAATATAAGATATTTATTTTTTATAATATTATGATTATAAATTGTCATAAACTTTTGGTGAAAAAATTAAGGAGTATATAAAATCTCCTTATATTTTTGAACCTATGACAATGTAATTGTCATAGCCTATCAGTAAAAAAAATTAAGGAGTATATAAAATCTCCTTATATTTTTTGAACCTATGACAATGTAATTGTCATAGCCTATCAGTGAAAAAAATTAAGGAGTATATAAAATCTCCTTATATTTTTTGAACCTATGACAATGTAATTGTCATAGCCTATCAGTGAAAAAAATTAAGGAGTATATAAATGGAAAAGTTAGAATTTAAATGCATTGACTTTTTTAATAGATATATTGTAGAAGAAATTGTTTATAAAGATGACGGAGAAAATATTGTACCTGTTAAGATCTTTAGCCGTTCTACTTTAGGCAGTAAGTTTAAAAGTGATGATGTTATAAGTATTAATCGTCCTAGCTTTAATGAAAATATCAAATATGTAAGAGAGAAAGAAGAGAAGATTATTGATGATGATATTTTTAAATGGCTTGATGTTAGAATAAATGGTGTTCTTGCGGTAAGTCTTCTTGATGAATGGAGTACAAAGGATATTAATGAGTTCGCTCAAGTGATAAAAAGTTTTTTGCTAGAGAGAAGAATTATGTAGCAAGTAATTTGTCTCATTTCTCTATAATAGAGCAGACAGAAATTGATAATCTTACCCATTATGCTTTTAATAATAGAGAAGTTAAATATGATGACTTTTGTTATTTTGATAATGGGCTTATAAGTTTGTATACAGCTTCTTTGTTTTGGAATAAAATAATACTTGAGGCTTGGTATCAGATAATAAGCGGAAGATTTGTATATTGCCGTTATGATGACGATGATTATTTGAGATTAGGTCTTAATTATGCTATTTTTAGATTTAAGATTTTGATAGATAAAACATTAAATAATAATAATTGATTTAATATATAAAATAATGTATTATAGGAAATAATATTAATTATATGAGGGAATGATGAAAAAGTTAATTATATTATTTTTATTATCAATAGTATTCATATCTTGCCGCTATGGTTTTACATTTTATGATTTGGGCGGAACTTGGAAAAAAAATGGAAGTACTGAAACATTTATAGTTGATACATCATCTAAAACTATAGTAAAAGGAAATTTAACTTGTACTATTAATGGTGAAATACCAGAAACAAAGTCAAATATATTTAAAGTAATTCTTATATCTGGCAGCATTAATGTAGGAAGCATAACATTTACAAGTAAAACAGAAGCTAATGGAACTGATGATTTTTATGGAAATTGGACTAAGCAATAATTGTTGAATACTTTATATAACATACAAGGGCTTAAATATTTTTTATTTAAGCCCTTTTTTATGGGGTAATTATATTATGAATAAAAATATTTATGATACAAATAAAGAATTACAGAATATAGAAGAAAGTATAAAGAAAATAAATTCGGCATATGAAAAATCTTCATTTTTTAGTTCAAAAGATTCTTTTGATGAGTTTTCAAGTTCAGCAGCGGAGGCAAAAACTTCAATAGACAATATAGAAACTTCTATAAACTCACTTGATAATAGTATAAATAAAGCTGATATAAAAAGCTTTTCTAGTGAAATAAAAGACTCTCTCTCAAGCATATCAAGTATATATAAGGATTTAAGTGCTAGTTTTTCAGATTTTTTTCATTATGATTTAAGCTCTTATGATAATGCAATAGAAGAAGCTAAGAATAAGTTACAGGAGTTTGATGATTATCAAAAAGAGTTAAGAGAAAATAAAAAAACTCAAGATGCTGAGGATTATGAAAATTATTTATCAAGGCTTGATGAAGAGCTTGAACTTGCTATTGAAAGCAAAGATGTCATGAGTGCTGAAGCTATACGCATAAAGCAGGAAGAGTTAAAAAAGAAACAAGAAAAGGAAAAAGAAGATTTACAGAAAGAAAAAGAGATAGAAGTTCAAAGAGAATTGCTTGAAAAACAGCTTGCACAGGCAGAGTATAATAAAGCATATGCCGAGTGGGATAATGAAGTAAAACTAGCAGAAATGGAGAAGTCAAAGGCAATAGCGGATGCTGTGTTGATACCTTCGCTTGCTATAGCACAATCTGCTTTGGGAGTTGCATCTTCATTTGCTCAGGGCGGACCTGTTGGTTTTGCCGCTGGGCTTGTAATATCGGCTACTGCAATATCATCTGCCATTTCTGCAGCTTCTGGTATAGTGTCATCAGCTAATGCTTTAGACAGTGTAAAATCTAATCCGCCTAAGGCTCCGCAGTTTGCATTTGGTACAACAGGATACATTATTCCAGACGGAGGTTCTGCTATAGTAGGGGAGATGGGAGCAGAGATTGTAACAAATAAAGCTGGTAAAATACAAGTTCAAAGTAATGCTCAGTTACAGGAGAGAGGTTTTTCTAAAGGTGATATTTGGAATGTTACTATTAATGTTGAACAGGCTTTAAATCCTGATGAGGTTTATAAACTTATGAATAGTTATAAGGCAAGAAACAGTCAGATGTATGCTAGATAATTTTGTATTATTTATTAAAAAATAAATTAAAAATTAGTTTTTTATATTTTTTTATTTTAAAAATATTTTACATGATATTTTGTTTTTTTATTATTTGTAAATATAATTTATTTTAAGTCTTTAGTAATATGCGTGTTTTGTAAAAAATATTTGGTATTATTTTTTTATTATGATATTTAGGTAAAGTTATATAAATAAATATTTTTATAACTTTATATTATAAAGGTTTGTCTTTTTATATAAAAATATTATATTTAATTTGTAATAAAAAAAGCATAAGGAAATAAAAAATGAAAACAAAAATATTTTTAATACTAATGGTGATAATATTTGCAGTATCATGTACAAAAAATAATCCGGTAAATCCTGTAAATATTTCAAACAATGGCGGAGAAAATAATAAAATAGAAAGCGGCAATAATTTTGAAACAAAGGATAATACATCATCTTCACAAGGTTCAGATGGTTCAGAAAATGAAGTTAATACAAAGGCTTCTAATGTTAACGAAGATATAGAAGATATATATATAAAAGAACCGATATCAATATTTGAGGGAGAAGGTGAATATTCAATAGATGGTGCAAAATTTCAAGATAAAGAAAATATCAAAATAGAAATTTATGATGATTGTATAGAGGTATACAGATCAGCTAAGTATTTTAGATTTGATATAACTGAACAAGATAATAAATATAATTTAGAGAAGTATCAAGGTTCAGAAAGACATACTTTAGATATGACAATTAACGGAAATACAGCTTCAGTTACTTATACTATTACTGTACAAGGACATAGAAATGAAAATTATCATTTCCATTCTGATAGTTTGACTAAAAAATAATAAAATATTAAGGAAATAAAAAAATGAAAACAAAAATATTTTTAATACTAATAATGATAATACTTGTAGTATCGTGTACAAAAAATAATCCTGCAAACCCAGTTAATGTTTCAGGAAATAGTAGCGGCAATACTGAAATAAAAGATACATCCTCTTCAGATAATCAAAAAAATTCAGATAATAATACAGCTAATGATAACGGTGCGGAAAATTCAGATACTAAAAGTTATGAAAATCATTATAATGATAGAGCTTCTGTATATAAAGGTACGGCAAAACATACTATAAGAATTGAAAATGTTACTACACAGCCTGAAGATGTTGAAATATATGCTGATATATATGAAGATGAAAATACTATTGAATTGTATGTACCAAAAAGAATATTATTTGAAAATGCCAAAAAAGAAAACGGCAAGTATAACTTAATGAAAACAGAAGACGGAAAAACGTATATATTGTCTATGACTATTTCAGGCGATTCTATATCTAATTTTGATCTTACTATACAAGGACAAGGAGAGACAGCATATATCAAAGCTGATAAATTGAATAAAACAGAATAATTATCATATATTCTATCTTTTTATTTGAAAATGCTAAAACTTTATTATTTTAGCATTTTCTTTTTTATTTATAAGTTTTATATATTATTATATTTCTTATGAAGATAAAGCACATTACTTAAAAGCATAGCTACAGTTACACTTCCAACCCCATTAGGTACAGGTGTAATACTTGAAGCTATTTTTGAAGCCTCTTCAAAGTTTACATCACCTTTTAAAGATCCGTCTTCCATTACATTAATACCTATATCTATAACAACAGCATTTTCTTTAATATAATCTCCAGTAATAAACTCTGATTTTCCTATTGATACGCATAATATATCAGCATTTTTGCAAATCTCTTTTAAATTTTTAGTTTTTGAATGAGCTATTGTTACAGTAGCAGATTTTTGAAGAAGTAAATGAGCTAAAGGTTTTCCTACTATCTCACTTCTTCCTATTACAACAGCATTTGCACCTTCTATATTTATGCCCGATTTTTCTATTAAAGCCATTGCACTTTTTGCTGTGCAAGGAGCTAAATCATTTTCTCCCATCAATATCCTTCCCAAATTAATATGTGATATAGCATCAGCATCTTTTTCTACTGATATAGTTTCATATACTCTCTTTTTGCTTATATGTTTAGGCAGAGGCATTTGTATCATTATTCCGCTTGTTTCTTTTTCTTTATTTAAATATTCTATTAAAGTAAGAAAATCTTCTTCTGTAGTACTTACCGGCAGATTATGAAGAGAACCTATCATTCCTACACTTTCCGCCTGCTTTTTGGCTCTTGTAAAATATACTTCTGTTGACTTATCATCATCAAAATATATAAAGTCTATTCTTGGTTTTTTTTGAAGCGTTTCTACATCTTTTTTAATATTTTCTTTTATACTTTTTGATAGTTCTCTTCCGTCTAATATCATATAATCTCCTATTATAATTTTTTATAATAATATAGTGTTCATAAATAAAATACAAGTATGGATTTTTTTATATTTATATTGTATATTTTTTAAATGATAAAAAAAATTATTATTTTATTTTTAATTACTTTTTTGTACGCTTCAGCAGAGAAAAGAATTATTATATTTGAAACTTCTTACTCTAATAATTATACTCTATATGCTGTAAATGACCTTGTAAGGAAGAATATATTTTTGTATTCTGATTTTGATATAGTTCCTAATGATAATATAAAAGCTGATAATTATAAATCAATAAAATCAAAAATTAAAGAGCTTACTTTGATAAACAATGCCGATGTTTCTGTAACCTATGATATATTAAGATATAAGAACGAGTTTATACTTAATTATGTGATTTTTGATAAAAGCAAATCTGATATGTGGCTTGAAAAGAGACTTTATTCTAAAGAGGATAAATTGTTTGAATCTATTAATCAAATGCTTAAAGATATATACGATTATACTTCTGTACACAATGACAAAGTATATATTAAAGAAGATGAATATATTTCTTTGATAGGCTACTATTCTCAAAAGATATATGAATCAGAAGACAGCAAAAATACTTATGATATGTTTTTTAATTTTTATAAAGACAATATTTATTTTAATATAGATTATTTGGAATATTTAATATTTAGAAGTGATAGAACTGCAGTAGATAATATTAAAATAATGACTGACAATATGAATAAAAAACTTGATAAAAACAATCATTATTATTTATCAGCTTTGGGAGATTATTATTACAGCAGATATAAAGTTAATGTTATACCAGATGATATAGAGTTAAGTATAGAAAATTATATTAAGGCAATAGAGGCAAAAAAGAATAATTATATTTATTATAAGAAATTAGCAAGTGCCTATATATTAAAAAATGATTATGAGAATGCTGCTAAAAGTTATAATAGGGCTATAGAGATATACGATAAAGATATAGCTCTTATAAAAGATGCTGTATATTTGCTTAAAAGAGACATGAATAAAAACGGTAATATTGTAATAGAATATTTGAAAAAAATCATTGATGTAAATAAAAATGATGATGAGGCTTTAGAGAGTCTTGCTCAAATATATGATACTTTGGGAGATAAATATAATTCAGAGATATATTATAATAAACTTCTTGATGCTGTAAATTATAATCTCTATATTATTAATAACGAAAGTCCTAATCCTATATTATATGATAAATACATGAAAAAGCGAAATGAAGTATCAAAAAAGTTAAACAGCTTTAAATAATAATATATGTTATCATTTGCACATTATAAGTATTTGATATATAATAAAAAAATACTATAATGGGGATAAAAAATGGATATTATTAATAATATAATCACATCAGTAAATAATGTAATGTATGGTTATTTGCTTCTTATTGTGTTTTTGGTTGTTTCTATATTTTTTACTTTCAGATTAAGGGCAATACAAATTTCTCATTCTATACATGCTCTAAAACTTTTACTTTCCACGCATGAAAAAGGAGATGGTGTTTCTGGGTTTGCTAGTTTTTGTATAAGTACAGCCTCAAGGGTGGGAACTGGCAATATTACTGGGGTTATGGCGGCAGTTTCTGCAGGAGGACCTGGAGCATTATTTTGGATGTGGCTTATGGCTATACTTGGAGGAAGTTTAGCTTTTACTGAAAGCACTTTAGCTCAGCTCTATAAAGAAAAAGATTCTCAAGGTAAGTTTATAGGAGGAGCTTCTTTTTATATAAAAAGTAAATTGAAAAAGCCAATACTTGCGGCAGTATTTGCTGTTTGTATGATATTTACTTATACCACATTTAACGGCATGCAGGCTAATACTATATCAGGTGCTTTATCAAAATACAATATATCTGTTACAATTACCGCTGTAATTTTAACGGTTATAACTGGATTAATTTTATTCAGCAAAAGAAGAGATACTATAACTCATGCATGCGTATTTATAGTACCAGTAATGGCAATACCTTATATACTTATAGGTCTTTATATATTTGTTGCCAATTTGCCGTCTGTACCTAGCGTATTTCAAACTATTTTTGTTCAGGCATTTAAACCTAGTGCATTTTTCGGAGGTGCTATAGGTACTACAATTTCTAACGGATTAAAAAGAGGATTATTTTCAAATGAGGCTGGTATGGGAGGTGCTCCTCATGCAGCAGCTGCAGCACATTCTTCGCACCCTTGCAAACAAGGACTTATACAAATGTTCTCAGTATTCACTGATACTATATTAATCTGTTCTATATCTGGATTTATACTTCTATTATCTCCAGAAGCTATGAAGGCAATAAAAGATATGGAAGGAATTAATTTATTTCAGTATGCTATGGAATCGCATCTTGGAAGTTTCGGTTCTTATTTTATAACAGTATGTATATTGTTTTTCTCTTACAGTTCTATACTTGGTAATTTCTTCTATATAAAAACAGGAGCCTTTGCTTTGAAAGACAGTATAGTTTCGTATATAATAGTTGGAGCTATGACGGTGATAATGGTATTTGCAGGTTCTCTTGCCGATTTTAAAACTATATGGGGAGCAGGAGATATGTTTATGGGATTTATGGCTTTACTCAATATTATTGTTATAGTGATACTCAATAAACCGGTATATTTACTGACTAAGCATTATGTAAGCAAATTGAAATATCATAAAGACCCTGTTTTTAATAAGAACTCCATTGAAGAGTTGTCTAATGATGATGCTGTAACTCAGTGGAATGAAAATATACAATAAAATTCTGATTTTTTGTTTTTTGGGTATTGACATTTTTTGAGTTTTTTGTATAATACTTAAATCTAATGACAAAATTTAGGGGCCAGTAGCTCAGTCGGTTAGAGCAGATGACTCATAATCATCGGGTCCGGGGTTCAAGTCCCTGCTGGCCCAATCCCCTTAATTTTTTTCCTTATTATATTTATTATTATCTCCTTTAATTTGACTTATAAGGTTAATTTTTTGGGGCTTAAAAAAGACACTTTATATCTTTCAGTGTCTTTTTTTATTTTTCTAAAATTATTATACTCTATTTAGCGTTACATTTCTTGTTACTATTAAACTGCCGCTTATATTTTCCGGAAGTTCTATATTTATAGATTCATTAGAATTAAATTTTATATAAAAATTATCTTCATTGAATTTCATATTATAATCATCTTTATCATAATCAGAACCCAAAGATATGCTATGACTTAATTTGCCTACTATTGGTGCTAATGTATTAACTGTAATATCTCCCTGTTCTGAGATAATAGCCTCTAAATCTATATCTAATTTTACGAAATTTTTAATTGTAGCTTTCCCTTTATAAACACCATTTCTATCTTTTAATAACATAAAATAATCTCCATACATAATATTTATATATTATATAATAACATTTTTTAGAAAAAAGACAAATTTTAATAAATGTCTATATTATCTAAAAGTATTAATTCTAACCTCACACCTTCCTCATTATGGATTTCATAAAAGCTGCAAAGGTTCAAAACTACTTGACAAGATTGAGTATGAAATTATTTACTTTTAAAATTATAAACATGATGTTTTACATGCTGTATAATTTATTATTTTAGTATATAAATACGCAGTCTTTCGCTGCCGAAGGCACATTCTTTATGCCAGCGTTATAAAAGAACTGGTGGTGCGGCACAATTATAAATAAAATTAGTTTTGAAACAAATCTATTATTTTATAATAAAAAAGAGCCTCTAAATGTAGAAGCCCTTTTTATTTTATAATGATATTAATAGAAATTATTTATCCAACTTTGCATAGAAGAACTTATGAGAGCCTAGAGGATCAAAAACAACATCTGATAATTTTTTACTAATCATAATAGGATCAGTATAAAAATAAATTGGTATTAATCCCATATCATTCATAAGTATATCTTCAGCTTCATGCATAGCTTTCATTCTTATATTCTGATCTATAGTAGACATAGCCAATTTTAATTTATCATCATAGGCCTTATTTGAATATCCTCCGTTATTTTGAACACTGTAGCTTAAAAATACTCCCAAAAAGCTCATAGGGTCATTATAATCAGCAATCCAGCCATGACGGGCTATAACAAAGTTTTTATGCTGTCTTGTATCTTGGAAAGTAGCCCACTCCTCCTGTGATATAGTGGAATCTATACCCAAACCTTCTTTCCACATCTGCTGTACGGCTTCAAATATCTGTATATGTTCTCCAGAATTGGATTTAAACTCTATTACTGGAAAACCTGCACCATTAGTGTATCCTGCCTCTTCCATAAGTTTTTTAGCCTCTTCAAGATTTTTTTGATAATCTTCAGGCTTTACACTATAATAATCACCGCCTACTTTTCTAAAATCAGCATCATCAATATCACTTACTCCGCTAGGAACCCAAGCACTTGCAGGAAGCTGTCCGCCTCTTGTTACCTGCTCTGTCAAATAGTTTCTATCTATTGCAAGTGTTAATGCTTTACGTACTCTCTCATCTTTTAATGCTTCATTTGTGATATTAAGGCAATAATAATATGTACCTAAGTATGGTGATATATGCATTAAACCTTCACTTTTTAAGTTTTCAATATCCTGAAGCGGAGGATTATTAGCAAAATGTATAGAGCCTTCTTTTATACCAGCAACTGCAGCAGTACCATTTTGCATAAGAATAAATACTAATTTTTCAGGTACTATACTTGATGAATTCCAGTAATTAGTATTTTTTGACATTATTAATCTGTCATCAGTTCTTCTTTCAGTCATTACAAAAGGACCGTTTCCTATATAAGTTTCAGGAGATAAAGTCCAGTTATCGCCGTTCTCTTCTATTATATCTTTTCTAATAGGGTAGAAAGTAGGAAATGCAGCAAGCTCTAAAAAATAAGCTGTAGGAGCATTTAATTTTACCTCCAAAGTATTTTCATCTATTGCTTTTACTCCCAATTCAGAAACTTCTTTTTTGCCGGAATTAATATCCATAGCATTTAATACAGGTTCAAACTGATAAGCATATTCACATGCTGTTACAGGGTCTACTGCTCTTTGCCAAGCATAAACAAAGTCTTCAGCAGTTACTTTTTTACCGTCTGACCATTTGGCATTATCTCTTATATGAAATGTATAAGTTAAACCATCTTCGCTTATATCCCAGCTTTCAGCAACACCGCCTACTATTTTATTATCCTTATCTCTTGTCGCTAATCCTTCAAAAGCATGCTGAATATAAATGCTTCCGTCAACTGTAGAGTTTAAAGCAGGGTCTATAGTTTTTGGTTCCGGACCAACATTGATATATATTGCTCCTTCATCAGTTTTACTTCCGCCGCATGATAATACAAATATCATTAGGGCAAAAGAGAGTATTAATAATAATTTACGCTTCATAATAATGTCCTATGATTTTTTTTATTTATATAAAATTATATTTTATATAATATATTAGTCAATGATTTTTTAAGTTAATATTAATATATTTAATATTTATAAAGATAATAGAATTATTTAAAAAATAGACGGAATTACAAATATTTATTAATTATTTTACATTATGCATAAAAAAGTTTATTTCAAATCTATTTTTAATATGAAGTCTATATATAATTAAATAAAATATAAAAGTTAAAGCCTTACATTGATATTATTTTTATTTAGATATTCTTTTAAATCTTTTATATCTATTTCTTTATAATGAAATATAGAAGCAGCAAGACCAGCATCAACACCTTTTACAGAAAATACATCTTTGAAATGCTCCATATTACCAGCCCCGCCTGAAGCTATTAAGGGTATAGATACATGATCAGATATTTCTTTTAATAGTTCTATATCAAAACCGTTTTTTACTCCGTCTGTATCTATACTATTTATAACTAGCTCCCCAGCACCATTTTTCTCTCCATCAATAGCCCATTTAACAGCATCAATTCCTGTATCTTCTCTTCCGCCTTTTGCAAATACAGAGTATTTACCATTAACTCTTTTTATATCTATTGAAAGAACAACACATTGATTACCATATTTTTCTGCAGCTTCTTTTATAAGATTAGGATTTTTTATTGCACCTGAATTTACGCTTACTTTATCAGCTCCTGATTTTAAAACTATATCAAAATCTTTTATACTATTTATGCCGCCTCCTACAGTAAGAGGAATGAATATTTCTTTAGCTACATTTTCAAGTACATTTACGAATAAACTTCTGTCTTCATAAGAAGCGGTTATATCATAAAATACAAGTTCATCTGCTAATGAATTATTATAATATTTGGCAAGTTCTACTGGGTCATCAACATCTTTCAAGCCTTCAAAATTTGTACCCTTTACAACTCTGCCGTCTCTTACATCCAAGCAAGGTATAATTCTTTTTGTTATCATAATAAAAAACCTAATTTGATATATTAAAAAAATTATATAATAAAATTATTATTTCGTAAAGGGAGATATTGCATTTTATTAACATTATTGAGTGTTATTATTTAACGCACGTTTAATCGATTTTTGTAATAACTAAATATGCGTTCTAATTTGTATCGTATATAAATGTTTCATGCTGCGTGCGTAGTATAAATGCCAATTTAAATAAAGCTAGGGTGGGGTGCTTTTGATGGGGAGGCTTATATATTTAATTAAATATAATAAAAAAATAAAGCTTTTAAATCTGAAAGGGAGGGGATTAAGATAAAGTTAAAAATTTATTTTAATTCCCGCCCTCTAAATTCTTTAATCCCATACTATTATTTTTAGACAATTTTTATTTCTTTATATTTTACTGTTACTATAGCTGCCCGCCCAAGTGCTTTTTTTATTTATAATATTCCTAAACGCACGTTTAACTTAATTTTTTTATTTTGATAAAAATTGAATTGTTGATTAGACTGTATCTTAAAAATACATTCTGCGTGCGTATAGTAAAAGTTAAAATTAATTTCTTAAATATTAATTTATGTAATTGTTTTGTTTATGATAGATTTTACCATTTATTTAATTATATTGTTTATAGCGTATAAAATATATATATTATATACTAAAACATTTATGAAAGATTTTTTTGAAGCGAGTAAAAACGGCAGTATTAATAAACTTATAGAATGCATTGAAAAAAACATTGATATAAATAAATTTGATGATGAGGGTTTTAGTGCATTAATGCTTGCTTGTATTTTTAATAAATATGATTCGGCAGAAGTATTAATAAAAAATAAAGCAGATATTAATTTAAAAACTTCAGAGAATTGGACAGCTTTAATGTTTGCTTCATTTTACGGTAACTACAAAATAGCAGAGCTATTATTAAAAAATAATGCTTGCTTTAATATTAAAAATAAACAAGGCTTTGATGCTTTGCTCATATCATTATTCTATAAAAGAGAAGATATTGCAGAACTTTTAATAAATTATGGAGCTGATGTAAACACCAAAAATAATGAAGGATATACTCCGTTAATTTATTCATGTAATTATAATAATTCTAAAATAATAAAAATGCTTATAAATAACAATGCCGATGTAAATGCCTACAATAATAACGGCACTACAGCATTAATGTATGCATGCTTAATGCTTAAAGAAGATATTATAACGGAGCTTCTAAAACATAATGCTGATATTAATAAAAAAGATAATAACGGTGATAATGCTTTTGATTATTTAAATAGTAATGGAAAAAGGGAAGAAACAGAGAGAATATACAAAATGATTATGTCGTTTAATAATAAAAAATAAATAGAAATATATAAAATTTTATTTACATTCCCCCCCTTTTAGATTGAGTGCTTTATTTTTCTTATTAGGTTTTAATTAAATATAAAAGCCTATATTTTTTAAGCACACCCGCCCAAAACGTAATTTAAATTTGCACTTCCTCTACGCACGTAAAGCTAATTTTTAAAATATAGGTTAATTAATAATTCTAATTTTGCCATATATAAGAATCAATTAAACGTGCGTTGGTCATAATTATAAAATTTACAACGCACTTGGGTGGGCAGCCAAAAATAACAGTAAAAGTTAAAAAATAAAAATCATACAGAAATAACAGATAGTATTAAAAAAATTTAAAGGGTGGGGAATGAAAATAATTTTAAAATAAAAATACGATTATAAATCTCACAGTTGACAAACTTAAAAATTTTCATTATATACCTAAACAAATACAGTTTGCCAAATATTAGTTACTTATAAATGTAATTATAATATATTATTGTTAATCAATAAAATATGTTTTATATGTATAGTAAATTACTTGTTTTGTATAATAATAGGTAATCAGCCGCATACCCTTGCCACAGGCGGACTTCGTCTCGGGTACTTCCTTACTTCGTTCGGTAGCGTTGACATTTGATATAGAGTAGATAATACCGTGCTGTAAGGTGCCCGCGAAGCGTCCCGAACGAAGATGAGGGAGAGCTCGCTGTTGACAAACTTAAGAATTTTTAGTATATATTAATAAAAACTATTTTAAATATTAATAAAGATTTATAAAAAATACATATATATGCAAAAAACATACTATTCATTTTCAGACTATGTAAAAAATAAATTTGGTGTTAAGGTAGGAAAAATTTCTATAGATACAGATTTCGGCTGTGCTCATAAAACTAATGACGGAGGATGCAGATTCTGTAATTTAAATAGCTATAAACCGCCTTATATAATAGAGGAAAATATCAATAAGCAATGGATAAACGGTGTGGAAAATTATAAAAGAAGATACCAAAAGTTTTACGCTTATTTTCAGCTAGGCACTCCATTATCTCCGCTTGCCTCAAAAGAGTCCTTACTTTATGCTAATAAGTTAATACATTTTGATAACTGCGTGGGACTTATGTTTGGGGCAAGGAGTGATATGCTTGAAGATAATGTTTTAAAAGAGCTTAATGATTTATCTTCTTCTTTTAATAAAGAGATTTGGCTTGAAATGGGGCTTCAGTCTTCCAATGATGAAACTTCTCTTTTTATAAACAGAGGTCATAATTATAAATCATTTGCAGATACTGTAAAACATATAAAGAAAAATTATCCTAATCTTATAATATGTACGCATGTAATATTCGGTCTTCCTAAAAAGTTTATAGATGAAAAAAATATAGAGCTTGAAAGAAGAGAGGATATGCTTCAAACTGTCAAAGATATTTCTTCTATTGAAATAGATGCTGTAAAGTTTCATCAGCTTGATATAGTAAAAGGTTCTTATTTTGAGAATATGTATAAAGAATATCATTTTCCTGTTTTAGATGAAGATTTTTATATAGATTTGATGTGCGAGGCTATTTCTTTAACTAGAGAAAACATTATAATAGCGAGATTAATGGGCGACAGTTTAGGTGACACATTAATAGCCCCTAAGTGGAAGAAATCCAAGGGCGAGATAATAAATCTTATAAACAAAAATATGAAGCTAAAAAATCTTTATCAGGGCAGCAATTTTATTTTGTAATTAGAATTATTATACTATATTTGGTTTAATTTTTATATAAATATAGTATAATTCATAGATGAAGTTTTAGGAGTAAGTTATGACATACTATGATGCAGCAAAAAAAGTTTTGGATCAAAGCGATGTTCCTATGAAAGTTGATGAAATATGGGAAAAGGCTATTGAGTTAGGTTATGATAAAATTATAGCTGAAACTCTAAACGGAAAAATGAGTAAAACACCTATTGCCAGTTTGGGTGCTGTAATATATACAGATATAAAGTTTAATCCAGACACTACAATATTTGTAAAAGTTGGAAAATGAAAGTTTTTATTAAAAAGTAAAATAAATAATTCTAATCAAAATTTGATAAATGAAATTAATAATTTAAGCGAAGAAGAAGATACAGAAGATATCATTGAAAATACAATTACAAATAAAAAAATATTAGAAGAAGATTTGCATACACCTCTTACAAAATATTTATATTCAAGAAAAATATATTCTAAAACTATAAATGCAAATGCTACAGATGTAAACTTAAAAGGAAAAATGAAATGGGGTACTCCTGATATAGTAGGAGTTACATTTAAAGACTATATTAATAAATCAGTTTTAGAATTATTTAATCATATAAACTTGCCAACTACAGAAATTTATGCTTATGAATTAAAATTAAAAATTACACTTGGAAGTTTGACAGAATATTATTTTCAGGCATTATCAAATTCCGGCTGGGCTAATGAGGCTTGGCTTGCTGCTATGCAAATAGATGAAAATAATTATGATGAACTTATGGAAGAGATGAAAAGGCTTAATCAGTCTTTTGGTGTTGGTATAATGAAATTAAATTATGATAATCCCGAAGATTCAGAAATATTATTTTCAGCACAGAAGAGGAATTATTTAGATATAGACACTATGCATAAACTTTGCTATAACAGACAGTTTCAGGATTTTATTAATGATGTTAATAAAATCCTAAAAAATAACGAAGCAAAAAATGATATAATATCAAATTTGATAAACAGCAAGAGATTTAATAGTCCAAATTAAAAAATAAATATTTCTGATTAGTATTGATAATCATTAATTATACTACACACACCTATATTGACTTTTTTGCTTTAATGTTTTATCTTATAAGTAAGAGAGGTTTATATTATTTTTTTTGAAAAATTGTATTATGTCGTTAGTGCCATATTATATCAATGTAATCAATATAAAATAATTTAAATCTTAAAATTAATTTATCATTTAGCTAATAACAATTTTTATTAGTAATAATAAGCGAGTAAACGAAAATGTTAAAAAAATATATTGTGTTAATGATTATAGGATTAGTTTTTATGGTGAATAATTCTTATGGTATATCTCAAGATGAAAACATTTTTCTGAATGCATGCCGTTATGGTCAAGTTTATAGAATTGAAGAATTAATTGATAAAGTTAATATCAATGTTCAAGATGAAGAAGAAGGATATACTCCTTTAATGAATGCTATAAGAGGAAGAGAAATAGAGGCTGTTAAAATTTTATTAGAGCATAATGCTGATGTTACTAAAATAAAAGATAATAGCGGAAGAAATGCATTTTTCTGGGCGGCTGCTTTAGATGAACTTGAAATGCTAAAACTATTTGAAAAATACAATCCTGATTTTAATACTGTAGATAATAACGGTTCTACTGCTTTATTTTATGCTAGTAAAATAGAAACTATGTATTATCTAATAAAAAACGGTATTGATGTTAATAAAAAAGATATAACTGGAAGAACTGCTTTAATACAATATTCGTTAGCATACCAAAGTCAAAATATTGTAAAGTTTTTAATTGAAAACGGAGCAGATGTTAATGCTCAGGATAATGAAGGAATAACAACATTAATGTTTGCTGTTAAGGATTATAATATTGAAATAGTAAATATGTGTTTATCAGCAAATGCCAATCTTCATATAAAAGACAAAGAAGGAAAAACTGCTTTATTCTATACATTATTATATTTTCATGCAATAGATTATGGTAAAAATATGACATATAATATGTTTGGAAAAATTAACACTGAGATAACTGAATTGATAACAGGAAATAGAAAAAAAGAACAAGAAGAAGCAACTAAAAACGTTATTAAATTTGTAAAGCTATTAATAGATAATGGGGCAGATATCAATGCACAGGATAACAAAGGAAACACTTTATTAATGTATGCTATAACCTTTAAATATAAACCTCTTGTAGATGAGATATTAAAATTAAATCCTGATGTGAATATAAAAAATAAAGAAGGTAAAACAGCTAATGATATAGCGAGTATGTACGGTTATAAAATAGTAAAATAGTAAGTATTTTATAAATTTGTAATATTTATGTTTTAATTTAAATATAAGGATAATAAAAATTATATAGAACTAATAAAAAACTTGTGAGTGTAGTAAAAAATAAGTTTTTTATATATAATAAAAAATGTAGGTAAGACACCATTACGGGTGGCATAACAACAAGCAAGTGATCCGAGCACAGACATGCTTATTCACTGCTTTAAGGCGGCTGCACCTGCTTCGCAATGTGGACTTCGTCGCGAGCATAGCAACAGAATAAAAAATTACGAGCCTCTAGCAACTGACAAAGGAAGTTGCTAGAGCTTATTAGCGAGTAATTTTTTATATATTAACAGGAGTTATTATGAAGAAAATTATTTTATTTCTTTTAAGCATTAATTTATTATGGGCATTTCCGCCTAGTGAAGCGTATTTTTCTGAACTTTTAAGCGATAATGGTAAAGTGACAAAAAATACAATGCAAGCTTATGATGTAAACGATTATGGTATGGTTTATTTTGATGGAGAGATTACATTAACAGGAGTTCTTGAAAGATCTGATAATGAAGATATGGGAGATAATTATACTGCTTTGAGATTTTATCCTGATAATAATGTAGATCTTCCTTTTTTATATGCTTCATTTGAAATGGGTTTGAAAAATCAAGGTGCTTCTAAATATGGTGATTCTTGGGATTTTAGCGGCGTTGAATTTGACAGATTGGATTTCGGTGTTTTATTAAAAAATATTGAAGTAAAATTACCAGAACCTTTGAATAAAAGATTTTTAGGTGTTTCTGCTGTAAGAGCTGAAGTTACAATTAAAAATTATCGTTTTTATGAAGAAGGTGATGCAGGAAGAGAGGCTTACGGTGATATTGTAGGTTTTAAGGCTTTAGGTGATGTAGAAACAAAGTATTTTAGTAAAAATAATTATAATTCAGGAAATGTTTCTTACAACGAACTTCAATATAATTCTCAAGACAATTATGTGAATATAAGAGATAAAGCAAATGGAAAAATAATAGGAAAGATTTTGAAAAGAGATATGATTTATAATGGGGGAGTTTTATTATCTATCAATGGAGCAGGTATTGATTATGAGAATTATAAAGATATCGAAACAAAGTGGCTTGAAGTATTTTATCTTCCTCCAGAGGCTGAAGACGGAAAAGATGCAATTCATGGCTTTGTGCATGGTTCGCAGGTAAAACTTGAAAATGTAGGCTATTAAAAGAGCATAACAATACCAAGTGAGCCGAAGCAGCCAGTAACTTTAGTTGCTGGCTTATATTAGCGAAGGCGAACATAACAAAAGAATAAAAAATTACTAGCTTTAGACTAACAAGTTTTTACATTTAATAAATAGGTTTTTAATATGCACTTTTTGCAACTTTTTGCGGCGGGAAAAAGTTGAAAGAATATAAAATTTATTGATTCTTATAATTTTAATCAGTAGTAAGAATTGAATAATTATTATTTATAAACAAGGAGCTATTGCAATGAAAAAAATTATTTTATTTCTTTTAAGCATTAATTTCTTATGGGCATTTCCGCCTGATGCAGCATACTTCAATGAACTTTTAAGCGATAATGGTAAAGTAATAAAAAATACACTTAAAGTAAAAAAAATTGACGGCGGCAATTATTCTGCTTATTTTGATGGTGAAATTACATTAACAGGAGTTCTTGAAAGAGCTGATAATTCTGATATTGATACTATTTATAGTGCTTTAAGATTTTATCCTGATAATAATATTGATTTGCCTTTTTTATTTAGTATATATTCAGATAATATGGAGGATTATAAAGAATTTGAAAGATTGGAATTTGGGGTTTTATTAGAAAATATTAAAGTAAAATTACCAGAACCTTTAAATAAAAGATTTTTAGGTGCTGCTGCTGTAAGGGCGGAGGTAACAATAAGAAACTATTCTATTTTTTGTGAAGGTGAAGCAGGAAGAGAGGCTTATGGCGATCTTGTAAATATTAAATTACTTGATGATGTACAAATAGAATATTTTTCTAAAGATAATTCTGCAGACAGTTATTATCATGCTGGAAATTCTTATTATACTAAACTTAAATATAATTCTAAAGACGATTATGTGAATATAAGAGATAAAGCAAATGGAAAAATAATAGGAAAGATTTTGAAAAACGATATGATTAATAATGGAGGAGTTTTATTAGCTATTGATAATTATTATTATTATGAAATAGATGATAAAGGTTGGTGTGAAGTATATTATATGCCTCCGAATGCTAAAGATGGAAAAGATGCAATTCATGGCTTTGTGCATAATTCACAGATAAAAATTGAAAATGGAGACTATTAAAAGAGAATAGCAATAATAAAAAAAGTGGGCCTACCTGCCGAAGTTCACTTATGGTGTTGGCAGGTGTATGCAAGGCACCCTTATTGGTGAGATAACAATACCAAGTGAGCCGAGCACAGATGTGCTTATTCACTCTTTAAGGCGGCACCTTGCTTCGCAATGTGGACTTCGTCGCGAACATAGCAACAACCAAGCGAGCTAAGCCAGCCCCACAGGCCACAGAAGTGTGAGTGAGTTTACTCACTAGCTTATTTAAGGCGAAGTGAGCATAGCAACAACTAATGAGCCGAAGCAGCCAGTAACTTTAGTTGCTGGCTTATATTAGCGAAGGCGAACATAACAATAATGGAAAACAATATGAATATAGGGGTTATAAGATCTATCCCAACAATGTTTATTCTAAACTTCATAACTTTAGGAATATATCATTACTATTGGGTTTATTATATTACTTTAGAAGTTGTAAAGTTTACAAAAAGAAAAGATATATCCCCTGCTTTGGAGCTTTTACTTTCTGTTATGACTTGTAATCTCTATACAATATATTGGTATAATAAATACGGAAATATTATTCATAAAGAAATAGCGTTAAAAATAGATGAAAATGATAAAGATGATAAAACTCAAATAGTTATGACTGCAAGTATTATTGTATTATTAGCAGGAGTTCCTATTATAGGAGCTTTAATATTTGCTTTTGTTATGGGGGCATTAGTAAGCGGTATGTCTTTAGTTTATAGTGATTTCAACTTTATTGATTTGATTGATAAGCCTGAAGCATTATTAATATTTTTGGGTACTATATTGCTTGGTTTTATTATTCTTTTTGTGATTATTTCCTCTTTGCTCATTCCAGATATAATTATGCAGAAAAAATTAAACTCTATATGGGAAAAAATTAGAAGTAAAAAGTAATTTATTTTATATTATAAAGTCATAAAACATAACTAATAATGCTAATATATTGCATGTAATCATAAACAAATATATAATATATATAAATAAAAAATTAAGAGAATTAAAATAAAAATGTTAGAAAGTTTAGAGATAGAAAATTTCAGAGGAATAAAGAAATTAAAAATAGACAATTTCAAAAATATTAATTTCTTTATAGGCAATGCTAACACTTCAAAGACTTCTCTTCTTGAGGCCATATACACGGGATTTTCAAGAAATGCTTTATCTTTTTTAAATTTATTAGATGCAAGAGATATTGCAAAAGATGATGATGCATTTGAGGCATTATTTTATGACCATAATTCAGATAATACTATAAAAATTAATTCTTTAATAGATAATGAGTTTTTTGAACTTGAAATAAGTTCAGATTATAAAGATTATGATAAACTTACTGTGTCAATAAATAATATAGAAGCTGTAAATAAACTAAATTATCTTGTTTATAAAATAAAAAATAAAAAAGGATATGATACAAGTATAAATAGAATTGAAGAAAAAAATGATTATAAATTTGAATTTAAAGTTCTAAATAAAAAAGAAGAAAATATACAAATAAAAAAACATGATGTAGAATTTATTTCTGTATTTCATTATACAATGAGCATTCTATTTATTTTAAAAGCAATTTTTGCAGATAATGAAAAAAGAAATATTTTAAAAAATATATGCCGCCAATTTGATTCTAAAATTAATGATATTATATTTGTTGATGATAGGTTAATGATTGAAATAAAAGATTTAAAACATACTATTAATATAAAGAATATGGGGCAGGGATTTCAGAAATATTTAACCATAATAGCTTCTATAATATATCAAAAAAAATATATTATAATTGATGAAATAGAAAATGGAATGCATTTTGAAAGCGTAAAAATAATGCTTGAAAATATTTTATCTCTATCTAAAGAATACGGGCTTCAGTTTTTTATAACCACTCATAATAAAGAACTGCTTGAAATTTTAAATGACTGTTTAATAGAAAAAGATTATAAAGATATGCTTTCGGTTTATAATTTATATTACAATAAAGAAAATAACATTGACGTGATAAATTATAGTCAGGAAAATTTTTCAAACCTCATAGAAAATAATAATGAGATGAGGGACTAATAATGAGAATTATTGTTGAAGGTGATTCAGATAAAAAATTTTTAGAATGCTATTTAAAATATTTAAATATTACGAATTATACTAAAATAGTAGCAATAGGCGGAAAGAATAATATTATAAATCATATTGAATTAAAAAAAGAAGATTTTATAATAATATTCGATGCTGATGATGATTATAATAAATCAAAAATTAATATAGAAAATCAGCTTGATAAATTAAATATAAAAAATGATAAAATATTTCTATTTCCAAACAACAAAGACAATGGCGATTTGGAAACATTAATTGAAAAAATAGCAATACATAAAGAAGTGATTCATTGTTATGATAATTATACAATCTGTATAGATTCTTTAATTAATAAAATACCAAATTTAAAACATCAGGCTAAAAAATCAAAAGTATTTGCATATATGAGCGGATTTGGTTTTAAAAATAATATTAAAGCAGAAGAGTTTGATTTAACTCCTTATGCTGATTTTGATAATATTTATTTGAATGATTTAAAAGAATTTTTACTAAATATTTTTAAATGAATAATAATTAAAATTTATTTAAATCATAAAATAATAAACTAAAAAATAATGGAAAATAACTTGAATATAAAAACTCAAAACAAAAAAATAGAATTACTCGCACCTGTTGGAGATGAAAGAGCTTTGAAGGCTGCTGTTAATGCTGGGGCTGATGCGGTGTATTTTGGTACTAAAAGTTTTAATGCCAGAGTTGGTGCTGCTGAAAACTTTGGTGAAAAGGCACTTGAAGAGAATATAAGATTTGCTAAATTAAGAGATGTTAATGTTTATATAACTGTTAATACTTTAGTTTATAATGATGAAATTGATAAAGTGCTTCCTCTTATAAAAAGTGTTTATAATATGGGAGCTGATGCTATTATAGTGCAGGACTTGGGTATTATTGATATAGTAAGAAATAATTTAAATATTGCTATGCATGCAAGTACGCAGATGTCTTGTAATAATTTAGACAGCGTAAAACTTTTAAAAAGTATTGGACTTGATAGAGTAGTTTTAGCCCGTGAAATGAGTTTGGATAATATAAAATATATTAGAGACAATACTGATATAGAGCTTGAAACTTTTGTGCATGGGGCTTTATGTGTAAGTTTTTCAGGTCAATGTGCTTATTCATATTTGCATGGAGGAAGAAGTGCCAATAGAGGAGCATGTGCTCAGCCTTGCAGAATGGAATACACAGGAGGTAAAACTAATTATCCTTTAAGCACAAAAGATTTGATGACTATTGATATAATTCCTAATTTACTTGAAAGCGGAATAACATCTTTTAAAATAGAAGGACGTGCTAAAAGAAGCGAATATGCCGCAATTACAACTTCTATATATAGGCATGCTATTGATTTGGCTTTGGAAAATAAGGATATACCAATTGAAAAGTATAGAGAAAGTCTGATGAAGATTTTTAATAGGGGAGGTTTTTCTCAAGGGTATTATTATAATTCAAAGGATATTTTTGAAAATTATAAACCTAGCCATGATGGTGAATATATAGGAGAGGTTACAGCATACAAGAAAAATAAAATATATATACATGCGGATAAAGAATTAAATGTTTATGACGGGCTTTCGTTCGGAGAGAGCGGAACAGTTGGAATGCAGATTTCTGATTTGTATAAAGATAATGAGAGGGTAAAAAGAGCTAAAGGAAATTTGAGTTTTTCTGCTGTTATAAAAAATGTCAATGTAGGCGATAAAGTTTATAGGACTACAGACAAACTGCAGATTGATGAGGCAAACAAAATAATTGAAAATGATAGTTTTAAACATATTCTTGATTTGAAATGCATAATCGGTTTTAATAATGACAAAATAAAATTGGAAGTTCATAGCAAATACAATGATAGATTAAACAATATAGAATACATAAGCGATTATATTATTCAAGATGCCAAAACAAAATCAACTACTAAAGAAGATATTTTTAATTCTCTTTCAAAGACTGGTGGTACAGTATTTGAATTTGAAGATATTATTATAGAAGAGAATTTTAAAAATCCTTTTATACCTGTAAAAGTTTTAAATGAAGCTAGGAGAGGATTAATAGAAAAATTGGAAAATATCTTGATTAAGCCTAAAGAAATACATTATGATAAAAATATTTTTAATAATATTAATTATCCTAATACTGATATAAAAGTTTTGATTGTAAACAGCGAAGAGAAATTAAAATTATATTCTGATATTCATTATGATAAAAGAATATTATTTCCAAGTGTTTATGATGAAAATATAATAACGCTTTTTGAAAATAAAAAAATAGATGGTATAATACTTCCTCATGTAACATTTGACAAGGATATTGAAGTTATAAAAAGCATAGTAGAAAAAACATACGGCATGATAGTAATATGCAATAATTTGGGGCATATTGAGGCATTAAAAGGAAAAGCTCTATTATGGTCTGGAATAGGACTTAATGCCATTAATAATTATAGCGTAAACTTTTTATATAAGTTAGGAGTAAATACTGTAATATCTGCCATTGAAGCGGGTAAAAAATTAAAAAACACTATAAGCATAAAAGAAGGTTTTATACCTGCTATGAACTTTGCCTTCTGTCCAAAAAGCATGTCGGTTGGCTGCTCTAAATGCAAAGAAGAGGATATTATTGACCACAAAGGAAATACTGTAATATTTGACTGCGTGAAGATGTATAATAAAACTAGCTTTATATTAGAAAATATAAAAAATAAAAACGGTAATATTTATTGTTATTAGATAAAGTTTCAATCTATTTATTATAGTTTTCCTATTTTCTCTATACTTAAGCCTGTATATTTTGAAATGCTGCTCAAATCTACTTTATCATTTTTCATATTTTTAGCTAATGAAATTTTTTATTTTTCTATACCTTCTTTAACACCTTCTTCTATTACTAATCTCCTCTCTTCTTCAAGCATTATTTGATTACCATATAAATAAGCCTCTCTTTTATTGTACTCATTCATCATAAGTCTATCTTTAATAAAATTATTATATCTTTTTTGTACTTCTTCCATTATAGGTTTTTCTTTTACTAATTCTGACATAATTTCCTCCTTGCTGTCTTTCTCTTTCATAGTAAAAAATTTAAGCCAACAGTTTAAATTATATTCCAATAAATTATATTTAAATTTTTTAAGTTCAATTATATGAATTTGTAAATGATCTGTTATAAGTTTTTTATTATTTATTTTATAAATCATATAACATGAATGTATATTATTAGTATCGTCTAAATTAAAATCTAATAAATTTATACTTATAACTGGTGTTAAAGCATCATATTTTTCTCCATGCTTTAAGAGTTTACTATAATTTTATTCCAATAATATAATATTCTTTCTGGAAATCTTGAATTACCTTGAAACTGTATTTCTATTATAACAACAGTACCATTTTGTGTAATACATTTCATCTCTATATGTCCACCTTCGGTGCTATTGTTTCTTTATTTAAATTTTTATTCTAAAAAAGAGCAGTCCTTGCTGAATTTATGCATATCAGAGTAATAGAAAGGCATTTTATCTATTCTATAAATACCCCAAGTTTTTATGCCAAATTCCAAATGATAATAAACTTCTTTTGTTTCTTTATTTACTTCCATTATTTGACAATTATTCCCAAAGTCAAGAAGCATATTTCCATTGCTTAAAAAATCTATATCTGATATATAGTGAGAATATAATTTATTTTCGGTTTTATATTCATAAATTTTTTCAGCTTTCCAATTTCCATGTGAACCAGTAATTTTATATTCAACATATCTTGAGCCATTAGGATTAATATCTTCATCGCCCTGATTATCAAACATGCCTATTACATTAGTAGATATCAGAAATAAAGCATGCTGGCTTTTAGGTCCGTCTGTATTTCCATCGCCTAAAACTTTATAAGGATCAAATGATTTTAATTCTTTTAAGTATCTTCCATATGGATTATATGCTTCCATAGTATCTAATGTATCATCAGCCATATACCAAATAAGTTCCCATTCACTGTAATCAATTGCCATAACCGCCAAACTTCTTACAGATAAATAAAGTATATCATTAGCCTCATCATAAACTAAAGAATTACAATGTGCCCAGTCCATAGGAAAATCTCTTTTTCTTCCTATACTGTAGTATTTATTATCTTCATCAAATATTAACTTTTTCAAATACTCTTTTTCTCTCTCATCTCCATTTTTGTTAACTATCTTTTTTATCAAATCTCCTACATATAAGTCTCTTATTAAGTCTCCGTTATTATCAACTTCGCAAATCCTGTCTTCAACGCCCCAATCAGAATTGGCAAGCATTATATAATTACTATCAGATTTTTTTCTTATAGTGTCATGATGAACTCCTATATCGAGTTTTGTAATGTCTAATTTGGCATTTCCAAGCAAGCCGCTTACTCCCATAGTATCATAAATAACTATATCATTATCTTCATCAATAACCTTTGCTATTTCATTAGTAAGATAGAAGTTGGAATAATTAACATATCGTAAATTACCGTTTCTGCTTACCCCCATTAGGAAAAGCCCTTTCCAGCTTCTGTTTATAACAGGGCTTGCAAAATATATCTCTTCATTATTGTCTTTTAAATTGCTTATTGAATTTTTATCATTAATACTATTAAAATATATATTTTCTTCAGGAATTAAATTTTTTATAACTCTGTTAGTAGCTGGTATATATATACCGTCAATATAAAGTTTGTCTATTATTATATTAGTAGCTATTCTATTAGTGCCGTTAATAATATAAATAGTATTTGTATTTTCAGAGTACATGCCATGTATAGCAAAATTAGATCCGTAATTTTTAGGGTAAGTAAATATTATATCATTATCGCCGAGCATTCCTTTTGTTATCACTGTAACGGGGTAATTATTATTCGTTTCTGTTTTGTATACTAATGATAATGGTGTTTGTCCAGTAGGGTTTAGTATAATCTTTCCGATTTTATCATCAGGAAGCGGATTTTCATTTCTAGAACATGAAAATATTAAAATCAAAATAAAAATATTAAATAAAAATTTTGTCATATAATGAAATAACCTATTAATTATATAAATAATTAGTTATTTTAAATAATAATTTCTTTTTATGCAACAAATTATGCATCAAAAAAATTAATAATATTAGCTTTATCTTTGTTATTTTAGAATAAAAAAGTATTACTCTTCATTAAGAATATGAAAAATATAAATAATTAATAGTATCATAGTAAAAAATATAATTAATATAATGTTTTTTGATATTTTTAATATATTAAAATATATGTAATAATATTATTATATAATACCTTTTGTATAAAATAATTTAATTTCAAAAAATACAAATATATTTTATGTTTTAAAATATTTAATAGTTGACTTTTTATGTATATTTTTGTATTATAAAGCATGTAAATATATTGTTAAGGAGAGCCTATGAAAATTACTAAAATATTAATAATCATAATATTTTCATTAGCTTTATTTAATTCATTAGCATTCACTCAATATAATGAAAAAGAGTTAATAGAGGCTTGTAAAAATGGAGATTTAGAAACCGCAAAAAAATTAATAAGAACAGGAACTGATGTTAATACTAAAGATGGTGAAAAAGTAAGTGCATTAATGTATGCTGTTAAAAGCGGGAATTTAGACTTAATAAAAGAATTAGTAAGATTTGGTGCTGATATAGGTTATTATTATGGTTCTTATAATGACAGAGGTAAAAGTGTTAATATTGATATTGCATTCTTTGCTATTGAAAACGGCAATAATGATATTATTGAATATTTATTAAGTAAGGGAGATAATCCTAATGATTTTTTATTTTTTGCTATATACAAAAATTATATAAATAGAGTGAAAGAATTTATAAAAAAAGGAGCTGATGCTGATTATTATCTTCCTTATGCATCTGAAAGAGGTAATGTTCTTATAATGCCGGAACTTATAAAAGCAGGTGCTGATGATTTTAACAATTTTTTAAGAAGGGCAATATTTGAATATATTTATCAGGACATTGATAATAGTGAAGCCATAATTGAATTGATAAAAAGAAATGCTGACATTAAGTGTAGATATATCAGAAACAGACAACTACTCAGGATATGTTCAAGTACCAATATTCTTTTACGCTATACAAACAAAAAATTATAATATCGTTAAGGCTTTTTTAGATAAAGGGGTAAAACTTGAAGGTACAAATTCGGATAATCAAACTGTAATAATGGCTGCAATAATAACTAATAATGCTGATATAGTAAGAGAGATATTAAAAAAGATAAAAGTTTATTGGAAGAAAAAATTGAAGATGAGACACTATTAACTTGGGCTATAAAGAATAATAAAGGTTTTCGTTATAATTATAGTGTAGATGTAAAAGTTATTGATGCTCTCTTAGAAGCAGGGGCTGATTATGAAGCAAAAAATTCTGATGGTAAAAATGCTTTAATGGTGGCAGCTTCTATGGGCAGAGAAGATATTATTGAATTGTTGGAAAAATACGGGGCTTAAAATTATAAAATATATTTTAGGAGATTAAATATGTTATGCAAAAAATGTTTAAAAGAAATTAAAGATGATTCTATATTTTGCAGTTATTGCGGAGTAAAATTGGAAGATATAGAAAATATGTCAGATGTAAAAAGTTCTATTAATGAAGAGTCTACTATTAACAAAGAAGCTAATAGTAATAAAGAGTCTACTATTAACAAAGAAGCTAATAGTAATGAAAAGTCTAATATTAACGAACAAGATAATAGTAATAATAGTTTTTATATTCCAATATCTGGTATAAAATCAAAATTTGATCATGGTTATGAACATATGTTGTTTTCGGCATTTATATTACCTATTGTTATAATGTTACTAATGATGACAATGAATGTTAATTTTCCATTTATAGCTATTGTTGTTCCGTTTATTTTTGTTATTTTAGCTATAAAAATGAATCCAAGAGGAGTTTATATAGATGTTAGAGAAGGACGTTTAGTAAAAAATCATAATGCTAAATTTGGTTTTTTAAAAGATGTTTTATATTTAAAAGAAGTATTTTTTATAGAAGTAAAGAGTTTTCAAATAGATGCTATACCATTTCCAAAAGGTAATTTTTTTAATGCATTATTGGGAAGCGGTACTTTTTACAAATTCTCATTTTTTAATAAAGATGGATATAAAATATTATCTTTATGCGTTTCAAATATAAATGAGAAAAATAAATTATTAGATGCTCTTTCAAAAACTTTGATTTCATTAAATAAAGCTGATATTAAAGTAGATATTATTGATTCTGTAAGCAGAGATTTTGATGAATTAGCTAAATAATTTATATAACTTTATATTATACTATAAATGCTATTAATTTGTAATTATTGCATTATACTCTCTTATAGTAAAACACTATTGACAGGTACTTAGAGCGAACAATTTTTATTAGTGATAATAAGAAATAATAATTTTACAAGGAATATTTATGAAAAAAATAATGATGATTTTTTTCATTTTATTTTTGATGATAGGATGCAGTAAAAAAAATAAAATAGAAACATATATAGACGATAAAAAAAACAGTGATATAATTTTCAGTTATGATGAAATGATTATATCAAAATCATCTCCTTCGTTAAGGTATAAAATTAAAACCTGTAGAGACTGATAAGGATATAAATTTACTGCCGTCAGATTTTGCAATAATTCCGAATTATACATTAAACCTAAAAAAAGGTGAAGAAAAAATTATGGAAGTAGCAATAAATAAAAATGGTTTGAAAAAAATATACGATAAAGATTTAAAAAAATTAATTTAAAATTAAAAATTAAATCTAATTTAAATACAGGAGAAAGCAGTAATAAAACTTCTATTATGTATTATTGCTCTTTTTGCTATGTTTTTAGTACCGCTTTTTTTGTTTGAATTATTATTTGAGTTAATATAGTTTCTAATTATTGCATTATGCTGTTTTTATAGTAAAATAGTTTCATTACTTAGGACTATTGATAATGAAAAAAACATATAATAAAAATAAAGATTATATAGAAATACCTGATGAAGATTTGGAGATACTAGGAAAAGATGGTATATACAGAAAATACAGCACATATAAAAAAAATAATAGAAAAAGCAAATTAATATATTGGATTCCTTTTTTACTTGCTGTTATTTATACTATATCTCCTATAGATTTAGTTCCAGACAGGATACCTATAGGAAAATTAGATGATATAATACTGCTTGCTATAACGCTTTATTACGGATTAAAAAAAGCTGACTTTTCAGACAATCCCATTATCAATGTAATAATAAGAAATATCATACTCTCTACAACTATCACAGTATTTGTTATGATGATTATCATATACTGTTTGGCAGTTTTTCTATAATCAAATTATTATAAACGGAGAATTTTTTATGAAAAGAATATCATCTGATAATATAACTAAATTAGAAGATAATGAAGTTTTTGTTTTTGGAAGCAATACTCAAGGGGCACATGGCGGCGGTGCGGCAAGATTCGCTATGAATTTTGGGGCAGTGTATGGTCAGGCATTTGGACTTCAGGGTAAGACATTTGCTATACCTACTGTGGATTATACTAAAAGCGGTAAAATGAAAGTATCAGAAATAAAAGAATATGTTGATAAGTTTTTGGACTTTACTTTAAATCATAAAGATAAAAAATTTCTTGTAACGGAAATAGGATGCGGTATAGCAGGATTTAAAGTAGAAGAGATGGCGGAGCTTTTCAGAGCATCTTTAGAGTATGATAATGTTTATCTTCCTAAAAGGTTTTATGATTATTTAACTTCAAATAAATAAAAAAATTACAATGTTGCTAAAGTGATTTTAAAATTGATAATATTATTCAACGCACGTTAAACTTAATTCTTATATATAATGAAATTAAAATTATTAATTAATTTGTATTTAAAAAATCCATTCTGCGTGCGTTTTGAAAAGTATTAAATTTAAATAACGCTTGGGCGGGAGTGCTTGAAAAAATATATACTCATAGATTTAATCAAAGTCCATATAAAAAAACAAAGCTTTTAAATCTAAAAGGGCGGGGATTTAAATAAAGTTTAAAAATCTATTCTCACTCCCCACCCTCCAAATTTTAAAATATTATCTTTTATTTATAAATCGTTTTTAGTACTTTACTTTTACTGTTATTCTGGCTGCCCACCCAAGTGCGTTTTTTATTTATAATATTATATAACGCACGTTAAACTTAATTTTTATATATAATTAAATTAGAATTATTAATTAATCTATATTAAAAAAATACTCTCTGCGTGCGTTTTGGAAAGTGTTAAATTTAGATGGAGCATTAGTAATATTTAACTTTAAATCCTAAATACTGTTATAATAAAATATAAAAAATGAATAATTTAAACATGAATAAAAAAATATTTTTATTATCATACATAATATTTATATCATCTATAGTTGTTTTTATAATTATTTTTTTCTTACTTGGAAATGTTGAAAGAAAAGGATATTTATCAAATTTTAATCATATAATTGAGAATAAATATTATTTTACACTAAAATTTGAAAGTAAGCTTTTTCAAAATAACCAAATATACAGAGTATTCCCAAATACAAATGAAATGCCTGATAATGTTGCTAATATTATATGGAGCGGAAGTTATTATGGGAATTTAGTTCTTGATAATGATCATATTCAATTAAAAGAAAATGATAAAATAGAAAATATCAAATATAAATTAAGAATAAAAAAAGATGTATTTTTATTTTTGATATTTATTATAATACTTTTTCCAATACTCTATCTTTATATAATACCTAATATTTATCATCATTATAAAGTATATATATTATTTTTTATATTAAATTCATTTTTGTATTTAATAACTTCAAATTTCATAATGCCTTTATTTTCTATGATAAGGCTTGATTTTAATGTACGCGATTTTTTATATACATACTTATTCGTAATGCTTGCTTATAATTTACTAGCGTATTATCCATTTAATTTAAGATGTATAAAAAATATTAGAATAATACTTACTTCTTTATTTTGTGTTGTATCAATATTCTCATTTTTTGTAATAGAGTCTATCAGTTTAACAGTACTAAGTATGGTAATAGTTTTTTCAGATATTGCCAATCTTTATGCCTCTCTTATTACTGTTCTTCCTGTTTATCTAAAAATTATTACTATTGCTGTAAGTATAATATATTTTTCTTCCATAGTAATATTTATATTATTATTTATTTTTAATTTATATAAGATGTTTATAAGAAATAAGACATCATCATTAATTATGACTTCTTGTATAATATTTATTTCATTTTATTTATTTTTAATACCAAAAAATATAGATATATGGAGTATAGACTTTGTAAGAAATGCTAGAAGAAAAGGAATAATAAATACTATAAACTATAGAATTAATTATGACAGATTAAATAATATAAAACCAAGTAAAGAACTTGTAGAAGATTCTATTAATTTACTTAAAGAATATGAATTGAAAAGAGATGTATCAAAACTTTATTTGAAATCTACAAAAGATATTTTTAATAATATAAGAAAATTAGAAGAAGATATTAATTCTATATTAATAAATGCTTCTAATGATAGTTTTGTTTATAATAATGAAAGAATAGATTATGATTATATAGAAAAGTTAAAAAATAATTATGCCGATGTATATAGCAATATAGGCACTTCAATCACAAATGATTTAGAAAAAATAGAAAACTTAAAGCATAGTTTAAAAAGAGATGTGTATTTAATATTTTTGGAATCATTTTATGATTATTCACATTTTAAAATATTATTTGAAAAAGATCCGTTTACAAAAGAGTATAGGAACTGGGCTTATAATTCAAGAAAAATAGCACCTAATGTTAATAACGGAAGTTTTTATGCAAGGCTCTCAGGACTTACAGCTTCATCTCCTCTTTATCCGAAAACACAGTCAGAAAAAATAGAAAATACTCTTCCAGATTTACTTTCAAAAAATGGGTATAATACTATAGCTTTAGAGGAGGCACTTAACACTTATAACTTAAAAACTTTTTATCCGTCTATAGGTTTTTCTTCTCAAGTATTCGGACTAGGAACTACTAATATTAATACATATTTATCTACAAATATACAAAATTTAAAGAGTCCTATATTTGCATCTGGTTTTACTATATTGGGGCATACTGATTCGCATTTGGATAATAATTTAAATATAGCAGAAAATAACAAAGAGTTTCTTAACTATTTTGAAGGTAACGATAAACTCCATATAATGGAAACACTTGATAACTCAGCTATGACAGCCATTGAAATAATAAAGATAAGAGATACTATATTAAAACATTCTCCAAATGCCATTATAATATTTAAGCATGATCATCTATATCCTTATCTTAAAGCTATAATACAGCGTTCAAATATAGATGAAAAAATAAAAAACAACTTTTTAAATGATTACAAACCTTCACCAATACTAATATGGGACGGTACTAATGGGGCATACAAAGCAGATAAAAATTTTACTCCGGAAAATATACCTCTATTTATAGCTGTAAACTTAAATATTGACTATACTAACAGTATAATATCACTGTTATATAAAGAAGAAATCGAAAATACAATAAGCACTTACAACAGATTTTATTATACTACCAACAATATTCAAATAAATCAAAATGAAGTTTCCAACCTCACAATATTTAAATACGAAAATGCTCAGCGAATATTATCTCAGGATATTTTTCAAGGTAAAAAATATTATTATGATTTAATAAATAACTCTAATAAATAATTTGACTATTTAAATTAATTGTGATATAATAGTGAAATATTATATTGGATTTTATTTATGAAGCAACAAGCAACAAGCAACAAGCAACAAGCAACAAGCAACAAGCAACAAGCAACAAGCAACAAGCAACAAGCAACAAGCAACAAGCAACAAGCAACAAGATTCTAACTTATTAACATCTTTATTTAATAATCTCTATAGCTATTGCAAAAATAAAAAAATTAAAATATACATAATATTATTAATTATTATATTTATAAGTATAATAATACTTTCTATTCTTGGTAAAAAAACTAGAGTTGGATATTTATCTGAGTTTAATTTAATTATAGATGACACATTAAAATTAAATAATCTTAACATAGAAAAAACTAAATATTTATTTACTATAGATAATGAATTAGATAATAATTCTATAATAAATTATATTTTCACTAATGAAGCTATTACAAATTATAGTTATAATTTCAGAATAAAATATTATTCTAAAGTTTTTAGAAATAGCGATATTTATAGTGTTTACATAGATGCTAATAAAATACTTAAAGAAAATAATTTCATTAAAGAAATAAAAATGTATGGAGATGGAAGTCCTTTCGGTAATTTAGTGTCTAATAAAAAAATAGATTTAGATAAAATTGAAAATATTGAATATAAATTAAAAATAAAATATTATCTTATTGCTATCGTATTAATTATATTATTAATTATAGATCTCATTTATATTTTCTCAAAACAATATTATAAATTGCTTAATATAGAATTAAGTAAGCCATTAAAGTTAGAATATATTATATATTCTATCATAGTATTTTTATGTTATGTAATGTACATATATTCTGATGTTCTTATCCATGTTCCTTTTAGTGTAAATTTATGGAATGTACATCCATTTAATTTTAATTATGAAGTTTATATGAAAGTAGGTTCATATCATTATAGTCATTGGCCTTATTTAGCTTATATAATATATTCTATACTATTTTTTCCTATATGGGTTTATACAAAATTAAAAGGTTTTACTTTTTATACTTGGCATCATGAAGCATTTTCTATAGATATATTTGAATTAATGTATATAAAAACTATACTATTTATATTTGTATTAGTATCTGCTCGTACAGTATATAAAATATCTAAAGAATTTAAACTATCTGATAATAATTCAAAATTATCAGAATATCTATTTTTATCATCCCCATTTACTATATTGCCAGCCCTTTTTATATCTCAAATGGACATTATTACAATATATTTCATGTTACTTGGAATTTTGTCTTATATAAAACATGATAAGAAATATTTAATGTGGTTTGCCTTATCTATATGTCTAAAAAATTATCCTATTTTTATATTATTTCCTTTAATTTTACTTAGAGAAAAAAAATTAAAAGAAATAATACTATACAATATAATAGCAATAGCACCATTTATAATTACAAATTCAATAACAAAAGTTGCTGACTTATTGTATTATCATAATCCTCCATTACCATATATTCCTGCTAAGGATATTTATGGTGAAGTATTTAGTCTGTTATTATTGAATAAAATAGCAAATTTACCAGTATTTTTAATATTATATTCTATTATTTGTATCTATTGTTTTTTCACTCCTAAAAAAGATGATGATAAAATATTATCTATAAATATTATATTTGTAACTTTTGTAAGTTTTTTATTCGGTCATTCAGAAATTGTACCTTTATATCGTTTAGTTGTACTATCTCCTTTTATACCATTACTATTGTTTACAACAAATTTAAAATATTTAAAATTTAATATTTTTATAGAATTTATATCTCTAACTTTTTATAGTATTTATTTATTAATTAGACATACTTATGTATCTCTTTCAGAAGCAACTCGAACATATTCTATACCATTAATTAAATTTTTCTATAAAGAAAAATCATTCAAGTATAATAACATAAGAGACCTAATACCTATTTTATCTACTGAATATATTAATAATTTTATATACTCATTTATGTTTATAGGATTATTAATATTAGCTTATTTATTTTCTTATTATTCATATAAAAATAATTTTCAATCATATTATAGTGAAGAAATACAGATAAAAAGATATCTCATCCTTATTAGATATATACCTGTTCTAGTTGTTATGATTGGATTTATTATTCTATTATTTGTTAATAAATCATTTTAAAGGGTTTGACATGTATGATATAGGCTTAATAAAAGTAAATATTCCAACTTATGATAAACATATATTTTTTGAAAAGAAAAATAAATACGCTTTATTAATACCTGTTTTAAATGAAGGAGAAAGATTTATATCGCAAATGAATAAAATGAAAAATGCTAATATATTTAGTATTTGTGATGTATATATATGTGATGGTGGAAGTAAAGATAATTCATCTAATCCGGACTTTATAAAAGAATATGGATGTAAGGGGCTTTTAATAAATACAAGTGATAAAAAAGGACAAGGTGTACAATTAAAGCAAGGTTTTTATGAAGCTATAAAATATGGATATGATGGTGCTATTATGGTTGATGGTAATGATAAAGATAATGTCCATGAAAGTTTGCCATTATTTATAGAAAAATTGGAAGAGGGTTATGATGTTGTTCAGGCTACAAGATTTACTTTAGGCGGTAAAGAAGAAAATACCCCTCTTTTAAGAAATATTGGTATAAGATTAATAGCTTCTCCTCTAATTAGTTTAACTTCAGGTTTTCATTATGATGATGTTTGTAATGGATATAAAGGGTTTTCGAGAAAGTATATTGTAGATGAAAGAATGGATTGGTTTAGAGAAGATTTTAATACTTATGAATATTGTTATTATCCATTAATACATGTTAAAAAATTAGGTTATAAAGTTTGTCAAGTTCCTACAACAAGAATTTATCCAAAAAATGAAGTTCCATCAAAAATAAAAGGCTTTTCGTCTAATTTAAAATTATTAAAAGAAATATTTAATTTAGCTTATAGTAAGACCAGACCAGACCAGACCAGACCAGACCAGACCAGACCAGACCAGACCAGACCAGAATTAATATATACAGCGATTGCATATGCTTTTATAATAATTCAAAATATCAAAAATTACAACCTATGCTGCAGCAATATAAAATTGCAGCATAGGTTTTTTGTGTTTAACTAATTTTAGGAATATATTATGGTATATGATTATATAATAATAGGTGCAGGTATTTACGGGTTTTATTCAGCTGACATTTTATCTGATAAATATAAGAATTCTAAAATTTTAATAATAGAAAAGGATAATAAAGTATTTTCAAGAGCCTCTTATGTTAATCAGGCAAGATTACATAATGGTTATCATTATCCTAGGTCATTGCATACTGCTATAAAATGTTCTCATTACTTTGATAGGTTTATTAAAGACTTTCCATTTTCAATAGTTTCAGATTATACTAAGATTTATGCAGTATCATCAAAATTTGGTATGGCTACTCCTAATAATTTTGAGCTTTTTTGTGATAATGCCAATATACCTTATGAAAGAATAGATGAAAGCATATTTTTTAATAAAAATACTGTAGATGCATGCTATAAAACAAAAGAATATACTATAGACACGCTAAAAATAAAGCATTTTTATTTAGAAAAATTAAAAGAAAAATTAAATATTACCATCATTTATAATGATTACATAAAAGATGCTGTTATTAATAATGACATATGGGTATTAAAATTAAATTCAAATAAAGTTATAAGTACTAATTTTGTTATTAATACTTCTTATGCTTCTTTAAACAGCATATTAAAAATATTTCACTTAAATACATTATCTATGAAATTTGAATTAGCAGAGATGATACTTTGCAATCCATCTGAAAGTTTAAAAGGTTTCGGAATAACATTGATGGATGGTCCGTTTTTTTCTGTAATGCCTTTTGATAGTCATGGTATGTATTCTCTATCATCAGTAAGATATACACCGCATCAAAATTGTTTTTCAGAATTGCCGCAATTTACCTGTCAGGAAAAATCCGAAACCTGCTGCGGACTATTTTTAGATAATTGTAATGCCTGCAAAGTAAGACCTAATACAGCTTGGATGCATATGTTTCAGCTAGCTAAAAAATATTTAAAATCAGAATTTTTACCAGAATTTAGAGAAAGTATTTTTGCTATAAAGGCATTAATGCAGTCCTCTTCAACATCTGATTCAAGACCAGTTATTATTATAGAAAATAATAAAGATCCAAAATTTATTAGTATTCTTGGCGGAAAATTAAATACTATATATGAATTAAATGAGGTACTTTTATGAAAGATAAAAATTATGCTAGTTTTATTATAGCTAAAATTGACAGCAAAGAAAATTATAAAATATTAGAAAATTATATATTAAATAAATTTGAGTATAGTGAAATAATTATATTAATAAATGATCATAATATTAAAAATATTAAAGAATATTTAAATCCTTCTTCTGATAATGTATTATGCCTTAATTTAGGTCAAAATACAGATGAAGATAATTCTATAAGGGCAGGATTAGAATTTTCAAAAGGAGATGTAGTTTTTGTAATTAAAGATTTATCTATTAGTAATATAGAAGATTATTTAGATAATCTTTATGAATCAAATAAGAAAGGTGTAGATGCCTCATTTTTAACTTCTAAATATTACAGGTTTAAGGATAAATTAACTATTAATTTAATATCATCATTTTCTAAACATAAATTAAAAAATGTATATGATATTTTATTTTTGGTTACAAGGCGAGTTATAAATGCTATTACAGAAGACAGTAGTAAAACAACTCCTATATCGTACATTATTCGTGATATTGGATATAGTTATAATGAACTTGAATACAATATAAAAAATAAAAAATATTATATGTCAAAACAAACTAGAAGTGTTTATTTATTACTATTTTCAGAAGCTTCTTCAAATTTTACAGCATCATTATCTTTATTAAGTGCTTTAATTGCTGTAGTGACAGGAATATATGCTTTAATTATATATTTATCTGATAATAAGCCAGTTGAAGGGTGGACTACAACGTTTTTATTTTTATCATTTAGTTTCACTATGATATTTGCTATATTTAGTCTTATCATAAGATATTTAAGTGTAATACAAAAAGAATTATATAATAAACCAAATTTTAGAGTAAAGTCAGTTTTTAAATTATAAATAATATGATAGGGGATAAAATTGTATGAATTTTGAAGAAATAAAAAAAAGAATTCCAGAATATACATATATTTCTTTTTTTGAAAAAAGAAATAAATATGCCTCTGTAATTCCAGTTTTAAATGAAGGTCAGAGATTTTTCAATCAATTAGATAAAATGAAAAGTAAGGATATATTCAGAATATCTGATATATTTATATGCGATGGAGGAAGTAGTGATTCTTCATCAAATCCAGAAATTATTAAAAACTATGGTTGCAAAGGATTAATAATTAATAAAAGTAATATTAAAGGTCATGGTACTCAATTAAAACAAGGGTATTATGAAGCATTAAAAGAAGGTTATGATGGTATAATAACTTTTGATGGTAATAATAAAGATAATGTAGAAGATACTTTGGAGTTATTTATAAAAAAATTTGATGAAGGATATGATGTAATACAAGCTACTAGATTTTCAATGGGAGGGAAAGGAGTAAATACACCATTATCAAGATATTTGGCAATTAAGTTGATAGCTTCTCCTTTAGTAAGTCTATGTTCTGGATATCACTATACTGATCCTACAAATGGATATAAAGCATTTTCAAGAAGATACATGACAGATGATAGAATAGATTGGTTTAAGGCGGAATATTCTAAATATGAATATGGTTATTTTCCGCTAGTGCATGCTAAAAAACTTGGATATAGAATTACTCAAGTTCCAACTATTAGGGAATATCCTATTGGAGAAATACCTTCAAAAATAAAAGGATTTAGCTCTAATTTGAAATTATTGAAACAGATGCTTAATAGTTTATTTAATAGTCCAAAATAGTAAAAGAGGTTATCTATATGAAAAATATAAAAATAGGATTTATTGGAGCAGGTCATATATCTAATTCGATGTCTAATGCTATAGATAATATCGAAGGTATAGAAAAATATGCTGTATCTTCTAGGGATATAAATAAAGCAAAAGAGTTTTCAAAATATCATAATTTTAAAAAGAGCTATGGTTCATACATAGAAATGTTGGAAGATGAAAATGTAGAATTAGTTTACGTAGCTACACCAGTATCGCATCATTACAAACATGTTAAAATAGCATTGGAACATAATAAACATGTACTATGTGAAAAAACTTTTACTTCAAATTACAAAGAGGCAAAAGAACTAATTACTATTTCTAAAAATAAAAATCTTTTATTAGCAGATGCTATGTGGACTAGATATATGCCTTCGAGATATAAAATAGAAGAGTTTTTAAATAGCGGTATTATTGGTATTCCTAAGATGCTAGAAGCAAATTTAGGATATATACTTACAAATAAAGATAGACTATTTAATAAAGAATTGTCAGGAGGTGCTTTGTATGAAATTGGTATATATACTATTAATTTAGCTTTATCAGTGTTAGGGCATAATATAAAAGGAATAAATGTTAATTCTATAATAGATTGCAACGGTATAGATTTACAAAGTTCAATCACATTAAATTATAGTAATGATGTAATAGCTACTTTAATATATTCAATAAACTCAATTACGGATAGCAGAGCTGTTATAGCTGGTACGGATGGTTATATTGTTATTGAAAATGTTAATAATCCTCAGAATATATATGTTTTTTCAAAAGAAAGGAAATTATTAGATAGTTATTATAAAAATGATGGTATTAAAGGTTATGAATATCAATTAAAATCAATTGTAAAATCTATAAGTAATGGAGAAATAGAATGCAAAGATATGCCGCATAATGAAATTTTAGAAGAAATGAAATTAGTTGATATTATCACAGAACAGAACAGAAACAGAACAGAACAGAACAGAACAGAACAGAACAGAACAGAACAGAACAGAACTAATATAATTATTTTAACTATATATTATTCTATTAAAAAGTCAATACATAAAAAACGTATTGACTTTTTTTATTTTAAAAATTCAGGAGTAAATTATGAATAAGTGTTTAATAGGTTATACAGGTTTTGTAGGAAGTAACATATTGCTTAAATCAGATTTTGAATTCAAATATAATTCAAAAAATATAAATGATATTAAAAATAAAAAATTTGATTTATTAATCTGTTCATCAATACCAGCCGATATGCAGCTTGCTAATACTAATCCAGAAAAAGATTTATCAAATATTAAAGAATTACTAAATATATTAAGCACTGTAAAAGCTAATAAAGCTGTATTAATATCAACTATAGCAGTATATCCTCAGCCTGCTATTTATGATGAAAATAGTAATGATTTTATTAGTGATTCTGATTACGGAAAAAATAGAAAAATAGCAGAAGATGAATTTGCTAATATTTTTAATAATTCTCATATAATAAGATTGCCTGCATTATTTGGTAGAAATTTAAAAAAGAATTTTATATATGATATAATAAATCCTGAGCCAGCATTTTTTACAGAAAAAAAAATTGAAACAATAAAAGATAAGATAGTTTTTTCAAAAAGATATTATAAATTTGACTTAGAAAAAAAGAGATATGTATTTGATAAAAATAGTGCAATTGAAGATAAGGTATTAAATATAATAAGAAAAGAGTTATTTGATATCAATGAAACATCATTGCAATTTACTAATTCTGAAAGCACTTTTCAATTTTACAATTTAGATAATTTGTATAGTGATATATTAAAATCAATAGAATATAATATTTATAGGCTTAATATATGTTCTGCCCCTATTTCAGCAAGAGATCTTATGAAAAATATTTTTAATAAAGAATTTATTTCCAACAATGCAAAATTATATAATTATAATATGAAAAGTATATATGCTGATAAATGGGAAAATGATAAACAGTATTTATACAGTGAAAAAAATATATATGATGATTTAAGAGAATTTTTTAAATTAAATGGAGTATTATGATGAAATTATGTATATCTGCTTTAGCTTGGAATATAAAAAATAAAGACAAGGTTTATAATTTTTTATCGAAAAAAGGAATAAAATTTATAGAAATAGTACCGTTTAAAATATCAAAATTAGGTTTATATGATGAGTACAATAATTATATTAAATTAAAAAGAGAATGGGAAAATTTTGGATTACAAGCCGTCTCTATGCAAAGTTTGCATTTTGGATTAAGTAATTGTTCATTATTCAATTCTGAAATTGAAAGAAAAAAACTATATGAATATACATTAAAGTCTATAGAGATTGCTTCTACATGTGGTATAGAGCATATAGTATTTGGTTCTCCAAAATTGAGAGTTATTCCTTATAATATGCCCTATGATAAAGCTAATGATATAGCTTTGGAATTCTTTACAAAATTAAATGATGATGCTATTAAATATAATGTTGTAATTGGTTTAGAGCCTAATTCTAAAGAATATGGTACTAATTTTTTAACTAATACTAAAGATACATTTGATTTTATCAAAAAAATAAATTTAAAAAATATAAAAATAAATTTAGATTTAAGTACTATAATTTTAGAAAATGAAAATATATCACAATCCATAGATTTAGTAAATTCATTGAATTATAGCTTTCATTGTCATATAAGCATACCTTATTTAAAAAATAATTATGTAGATTATAAAAATAATTTAATAGAATATTTTTCAAAATTAAAAAATTCTAGAGTTAATCACTGTTCAATAGAAACTGTAATAAATAATGATAGTGAGATAGAAAATATTAATATTATAAATAAAATAATTGATTTTATAGAATCAATATAAAAGGAAACAATTTAATATGTTGAGAGAAATACCCTATTATAAAATAGAAGAATTTTTTAATAAAAAACATAAATATTGTGTAGGTATTCCATTATTGAATGAGGGTGAAAGAATACAAAAAGAATTGAAATCTATGTTAGATAATGATATACCAAATATAGCAGATATTATTATATTTGATGGCGGCAGTAATGACGGATCTACTAATGAAGATTTTCTAAAAAGTGTAAATGTAAGAACTCTTCTTATAAAAACTGGTGAAGGAAAACAAGGAGCACAGTTTAGGATGGGATTTGATTATATTTTAAATCAAGGATATGAAGGTATAATAACTATAGATGGAAATAATAAAGATGGGGTGGAATATATAAAAGATTTTATTAAAAAATTAGAAGAAGGATATGATTTTATACAAGGTTCAAGATTTATAAAAGGAGGTATTCATAAAAATACACCAATATCAAGATATTTAGCTGTTAAATTAGTGCATGCTCCTTGGATTAGTTTTATGTCAGGTTTTAAATATACTGACACTACATCAGCATACAGAGGTATTTCTAAAAAATTATTATTAGATGAAAATATTAATATATTTAGAAATATATTTTCAGGATATGAATTATTATTTTATATGTCTGTAATGGCACCAAAATTAAATTATAAAGTTTGTGAAATTCCTGTATCAAGGATATACCCTAAAAATATTAAAACTCCTACAAAAATAACTTTTTCAGGTAATTTTAATATCATTAAAACTTTATATAAAATACATATGGGTTTTTATAATATTATAATAAAATAGTTATTAGATAAAATTGATTAATTAAAAAAGTAATATTAGAAAATAGAAGATTTAAGTATAATTCTATTAATTAATAATATATTAAAATAATATTGATAAAATATAATCTAGGCTATATAATATAAGCAATAATAATTTTAAGGAGATTTTATTAATGAAGTTTTTTATAGATACTGCTAATGTTGATGAAATTAGAAAAGCTAATGATATGGGAGTTATTTGCGGAGTTACTACAAACCCTTCTCTAATAGCTAAAGAGGGAAGAGATTTTAAAAAAACTATAGAAGAAATTACTACTATAGTTGACGGACCTATATCTGGTGAAGTGAAAGCTACTACTGAAAAAGCGGAAGATATGATAATAGAAGCCAGAGAAATTGCTAAAATACACAAAAATATGGTAGTAAAAATTCCTATGACATCAGAAGGATTAAAAGCAGTTAAAGTACTTTCTAAAGAAGGAATAAAAACAAATGTTACTTTAATCTTTTCTGCTAATCAGGCACTTTTGGCAGCAAGAGCAGGTGCAGCTTATGTTTCACCATTTATAGGAAGACTAGATGATATATCAATCGACGGACTTGAACTTATAAGAACTATTTCTGATATTTTTGCAACTCATGCAATAGAAACAGAAATTATTTCAGCAAGCGTACGCCATCCTATACATGTTACTGAATGTGCATTAGCTGGTGCTGATATTGCTACTGTACCATATAGTGTAATAGTACAGATGACTAAACACCCATTAACTGATCAAGGTATAGAAAAATTCAAAAAAGATTATGAGGCAGTTTTCGGAAAATAATTTATTATAATTATATTTTGTAAAGAGAGGTATTTTATTATAATACTTCTCTTTTTTGTTTTTTATTAAATCCCCGCCCTTTTAGATTTAAAAGCTTTATTTTTTTAATAGGTTTTAATTAAATTTATAAGTTTGTATTTTTTAAGCATACCCGCCCAAGCGTAATTTAAATTTGCACTTTACTCCACGCACGTAGAGATGATTTTTTAATACAGATTAATTAATAATTCTAACTTTACTAATATATAAGAATTAAGTTTAACGTGCGTTTAATGATACCTAAATATAATCTAATGATGATGTTAAAATAATATAATAAATTTAAAACCAATCTACGAACTGTACTGAATTTAATAATTTTAACTGCTCTTCTCTTCTAGCAATCTCTTTTTTTACTTCAGCAATGCATTCCTCAATTTTATATTTGTTTTTTTGATATTTGAAGATTTTATTTTGCTTTTGTTTGTCTGTCATTTTAGAAAATTTAGCTTATAATTTTTTTAAGAATATTTTATCTCTAATTAATTTTCTTTTCACATTTAACTTAAATATAGCTAGTTCAATAGGGATCTTAAAGGATTAATAATCATATAAATACCCACGAATTATTTTTTAGAATTATATATTATTTTACCAAAAAATAAAGACTGTGATATTTACAGCCTTTATTTATCCATTTATTATTTTTTATTTAATATTTTAGCTATTAGCAAGCTTTATAAACTCATCGGCTTCCATTATTGCTATACCTAAATCCTGAGCTTTTTTTAGTTTGCTTCCAGCTTTCTCACCTACTATTAAAATATCAGTATTTTTTGATACTGCCGACTGAACAGCAGCTCCCAATCTTTCAGCCGCCTCTTTTGCCGAAGTTCTTGTAAAACCTTCTATTGAGCCTGTTATTACAACATTCTTTCCGGTAAGAGGCGATTCCACTGTTACTACTTTTTCAAATACTGGATTAACTCCTGCTGCAAGTAAATCATCTATTAACTTTAATGTTCTTTCATTATGAAGGAAGTCGTAAATACTTTTAGCACTTATTTCGCCTATACCTTCTATATTTTGTAAGTCTTCAATAGCAGCTTTTTTGAAATTCTCTATAGAAGTAAAATATTTAGCAAGTAAGTCCGCAGTAGTTTCACCAACCTGACGAATACCCAATGCATATATAAATCTTTTTAAGGTAGTGTTTTTACTATTTTCAATGGATTCGAGCATGTAGCTTGCTAATTTATCTCCCATTCTTTCAAACTTAAATAAATCATCTCTTGTTATTTTGTAAAGATCTGCTGGAGTTTTTACAAGTCCGCTTTTTGTAAATACAGCAATCCATTCTTTGCCTATTCGCTCCATATTCATAGCAGGCTTTGAAACGAAATACTCTATATATCTTGTTATCTTACTTGGACACTCTTCATTGATACATCTTACTATTACATCGCCGTCAGTTACAGCAGTATCACCACCGCATACAGGACATTTTTTAGGAAACTCAAAAGGTTTGCTGTCTTCAGGACGCTTTTCTAATACTACTCTTGTAATCTTCGGTATAACATCGCCGGAACGTATAACTACAACAGTATCTCCGATTCTTATATCTTTTGATTTTATTTCATTAGGATTATGAAGTGTAACATTAGAAACAGTAACGCCTCCAACTTGAACAGGCTCTAATTTGGCAACTGGTGTTAATGCTCCAGTTCGTCCAACCTGCACTTCAATATTCTTTAAAACTGTTTCTTTCTCTTCGGGTTTGAATTTAAAAGCTACTGCAAATCTTGGAGCACGTGATAAAAATCCCAATTTCTCCTGATATTTCACATCATCAACTTTTATTACAAGCCCGTCAATCTCATAATCCATTTTGCTTCTTTTTTCCTGTATATCATAATAAGTTTCTAATACTTTTTTAGCGTCAATATTTGGATGTACTCCTTCCACTGTAAAACCTAAATCGGATAAAAACTCCATTGATTTATATTCATTAGTTAAATCAAAATCTTTATAATTAGCTATTTGATATGCAAAGAATTTTAATCTTCTTTTTTTACTTTCTGCACTGTCTAATTGTCTTAATCCGCCTGAGGCAGCATTTCTTGCATTGGCAAAAGGTATCTCTTCAAGCTCTTCTCTTTCTTTATTTAATGCTTCAAAATCTTTTTTTGTTATTAATGCTTCGCCTCTTACAATGAGTTTATTTTTTTCTTTTATGCTTTTAGGAACATTGCTCATCATCTTAACATTATTGGTAACATTCTCTCCAACTTGTCCGTCTCCTCTTGTGCTTGCTACTGTGAGTTTTCCTTTTTCATAAATAAGCTCTAAAGCAAGTCCGTCAAATTTATTTTCTACGGTGTATTTAATATTACTAGCATCAAGCTCTCTTTGCATTCTATTATCAAAGTCCAAAAACTCCTCTTCGTTCATAACATTAGAAAGAGAGTACATTGCAATTGGGTGTTCAAACTTTTCAAACTTTTCTAATATAGTGCCTCCAACCTTATTTGTAGGACTGTCATCTTTTTTTAATTCTGGAAACTCTCTTTCAAGATTTTCTAATTCTCTAAAAAGTTTATCGTATTCATAATCTTCTATTTCAGGGTTATCATCTGTATAATAAAGTTTATTATGGTAATTAATAGTTTCTGTTAATTGTTTTATTTTTTGTTTAGCTTCTTCTTTATTCATATTTATTCCTTGATAAAAATATTTAATTTATATAAATTTACTTTTTCATTTTATGTCTTATTATTAAATCTTCTAGCATTATTTTTATAAATTTGTATCCGTCTTCAGTATGTTCATTTAAATTGACTTCTTTTTCCTGATGTTTTCCATCATCTGATTTTATAACTTCTACTAATTTAGCCTGACCATTTTTTAATAATTCATCTACTTTAAATTTATAATCTTTGTCCATTAAAACCTCTATATTGTAATTTATACTATTATAATATAAAATGGCTTGAATTCAATACTTAAATTTAGGGGATAAATATGGTATTAGAACTTCCTTCAACACTAAAAAAAAATATAGAAAATATTGCCAAAGAAAAGAATATATCTGAAAGTAAATTGATAGAAAATGCTATTATAGAATATTTAGAAGATTATTATGATTATAAAATTATTTTAGAAGCAGAAGAAAGATTAAAAAAAGGTGAAGAATTATATTCTATTGATGAAGTAAAAAAAGATTTAAATATAAAATGAAAGTAAGCATTACAAAAACATCTAAAAAATCATTGGAGAAATTAGACAATACTATTCAAAAAAGAATATTAGATTTTTTATCTGATTTAGAAACATTAGAAAATCCTAGAATAAAAGGTAAATCTTTAAAAGGTGAGTTAAAAGAGTATTGGCGTTATAGAGTAGGTGATTATAGAATTCTAAGTAAAATTATTGATAACGAATTAATTATTCTAGTTATAGATATTGGTCATAGAAAAAATATTTATAATAATTAACCATAAACTACAATTTAAAGAATATGAATTATTATAGTCTTTTAACAAAGCAAAACTGATTTATATTATAATACATTAAATAATTATGAAATATAATTGTTTAGCTATATATAATAATAAAGCCCCATTATAATAATGAGGCTTTTATTTTTTATTAAATATTAAAAATTATTCTTCAACTTTTAAGTGAAGCTCTTCAAGCTGATCATCATCTACAGTAGAAGGACAGCCGCTCATCAAACATTGACCTTTCTGAGTTTTAGGGAATGCTATAACTTCTCTAATACTGTCTTGCTTTTGTAGAAGCATAATAACTCTGTCTATACCAAAAGCCATACCGCACATAGGAGGAGCTCCGTATTTTAAAGCATCTAGTAAGAATCCAAATCTTATTTTAGCCTTTTCATCATCTATACCTAAAAGACTGAATATTTTAGCCTGTACTTTGCTGTCATATATACGCTGACCGCCGCCGCCTATTTCGTTGCCATTTAATACCAAGTCATAAGTATCGCTTCTTACTTTTAACACATCTGTATCTAATAAAGGAACATCTTCAGGTACTGGAGCTGTGAATGGGTGGTGAGTAGCAGATATTCTTTTTTCTTTATGATCATATTCAAATAATGGAAACTCTACTACCCAAAGGAAGTTTAATTTATCTTTATCTATTAAGTTTAATTTTTCACCTACTTTTAATCTCAAATTACCTAATGCATCATAAGTAACTTTCGGAGTATCAGCAACAAAGAATAGTAGGTCTCCTTTTTCTGCTTTAGTAACTTCTAATATTTTTTTCTGATTGTCTTCAGAGAAGAATTTAACTATGTTAGATTCAAGTCCGTTTTCAGTAACTCTCATCCAAGCAAGTCCTTTAGCTCCGAATATACCTACATATTTTGTGAAGTCATCAATATCTTTTCTGCTTAATTTATCAACGCCGCCTTTAGCATTCAAACATCTTATTATAAATTTATTATCCAAAGCATTTTTAAATACTGCAAAATCACAGCCTCTAACAGCTTCTTCAACATTAATAAGTTTTAATTCAAATCTAGTATCAGGCTTATCGCTTCCGTACATTTCCATAGCATCATAATAATTCAATCTAGGAAAAGGAGTAGGTAGGTCAATACCATAAACATCTTTAACTATATTAGCAGTAACACTTTCCATAATGGATAAAAACTCATCAGTATTAAGGAAAGAAGTTTCAATATCTACTTGAGTAAACTCAGGCTGTCTGTCTGCTCTCAAGTCTTCATCACGGAAACATTTAGCTACTTGATAGTATCTGTCAAAACCGCCTATCATAAGTATTTGTTTGAATATTTGAGGAGACTGAGGAAGTGCATAAAAATCACCTGCATTTAATCTTGAAGGAACAAGGAAGTCTCTTGCACCTTCCGGAGTGCTTTTATTTAATATAGGAGTTTCTACATCTATAAAGCCGTTATCAGCTAAATGTTTTCTAAAGGCATTAGTAATTTGAAATCTTTTATATAGGTTATTAAATACTTTAGGTCTTCTTAAATCTAAGTATCTGTATTTAAGTCTTATATCTTCTCCAGTATCAATATCATCTTCAAGAAGGAAAGGAGGAGTTTCAGAGGTATTAAGAAGTTCCATTTTTTCAACCATAACTTCTATTTCGCCAGTAGGAATTTTTGGGTTAATCATCTCTTCGCTTCTAGCTCTAACTTTTCCTTCTACACTAATAACGTATTCGCTTCTTAAATCCTGAGCGTCATTATGTGCTTCTTTGCTTATTTCTGGATTGAATACTATTTGTACAAATCCTGTTCTGTCTCTTAAATCTACAAATATTACTCCGCCATGATCTCTTCTTCTTAAAACCCAACCAGCTAGTTTTACTTCTTTGCCGATATCATTTTTGCTTAATATTCCATTATAGGCACTTTTAAAACGCATATTAATTCCCTCTTAAAAAATTATTTATTTAATTAAGTTATTTTTTATTTAGTTTGAATAAACATAATTATTATATTATATATATGTATAAAAATCAATTACTTTAATCGTATTTTGGTAAGTACTCTTTGATATATTTATAGCTTAAAAATTATTCATTGGTAACTAGCTTATCTTCGCTTCCATTAACTTTGCCGTCTTTATCTACTTTTACAGTAAATATTTTAGACACTCCTTTCTCTTCGGCAGTTATTCCATAATAGGCATCTGCTATTGTGGCAGCTACTTCATCATGCGTAATGATTAAAAACTGAGTATTATTAGATAGATTTTTAACCATGTTCTTGTATCTTATAATATTAGCTCCGTCAAGTGCAGCGTCCACCTCATCTAATATACAGAAAGGACTAGGTCTGTACAAAAATATTGCAAATACCAAAGCAAGCCCTGTCATAGTAAGCTCTCCTCCTGAATATGACACTATATTTTCCATCTTTTTGCCCGGAGGCTGAGCGAATATATCTATAGGGCTGTTTAATAGATCCTCTTCATTTTGTATTTTTAATCCTGCATTACCGCCGCCGAATAATATTTTAAAAGTCTCTGAGAATTTTTTATTTATTTCATTAAATGTTTTTAAGAAATCCTCTCCTGCCTTTTTATTGGCGTCTGCTATAATTTTTAATATTTCTTCTTTTGATTTCTCTAAGTCTTCTTTTTGTTTGCTCAAAAACTCAAATTTATTTTTAGCTTCCTGATATTCGTCCAAAGCCATTTCATTAATATGACCTAGATTTTTTATTTTTTCATTGATAGAGTTTAATTTATTTTTAAATGCATCTTCATCTATAAGATTTTGAGTATTCTCTTCAAACTCTTTCAAATTAAGAGCATAATTTTCATAGAAATGAGTATATATATCATTAATTTTATCTTTGCTCTGATTTATTCTCTCGCTTACTCTTGTAATGTTTTCATTTGTTTCATTTAATTTTCTAACTCGTTTTGCATGGCTTACTTCAAAATTAGATAATGCCGATTCTGCCTTTTTTATTTCATTAGCTTTATGTCTTGATTCGCTTTCTGTTTTTGATTTTTTCTTTTCTAATTCTTTATAGCTTATAGAGTTTTGTTTGTATTCTTCATTAAGTTTTTTATAATCTTCTTCAAGTCTTGCTATTTTTTCATTGAGCGTTGCAAACTCATCTTCTATTATTTTCATGCTTTTTATTATCATCTCTTTTCTGTCTTCAGAGGCTTTTTTGTTAGTTTCGTATTTAGCCCTTTCTATTGTAAGAGTAGTAAGCATCGCATTAGATTTATTAATATTATCAGTGGATAATTTTATTTCATTATTTAAATCTTCCATTTTTTCTATATTGCTTTTAATAAAGTTTTCCAAATCGGCAATCTCTTTATCTATTGCCTCCTTTTGCATATATGTACCTTCTTTATCAAAAAGCAAATCAACGAAAGGGTCTTTTATTTTAGTATATTCTTTAAAAATGCCCTGTAAAAATAATGCATCTTTTTTTTCTATTTCTAAACTCTCTCCCAAATTTTTTATAAAGCCGCATAATGAATTAAAGCTAAGTTCATTTAAACTTGATAATACGCCTTCTTCTTCAAATTCTTTTATAGTTTTCATCTTTGTATTTATCGCATTAAGTAAATTATTAAAGCCTATATCAATATCACTTTCATGTTTTCCTATATTCTGATAAAAGCTGTTTCCCATAACATCTTTTTTCTTTTCATCAATCTCGCTTATAATTTTATTTATTACGTCAAGCTGTCTTTCTCTTGCGTCTGCAATTTTTAAAGTAGCGTTTTGATTTTCTTCTGTCATAGAAGATATTTTATCATTTAAACTTGCTATTTTATTTTGTTCATTTGCTATATTGGTTTCTTCAATTTCCTGTTCTTTTAATGATCTCTCTATATTTTCAGCTATATTTTTAACTTCTTCTTCAAGTTCTGCTATTTGAGTTTTATCTTCTTCTATTCTTTTTAAGAGAGTATTTTTTCTGTTAAGAGTCTCTTCTTTTTCTTTGCCTGCATTGTCAAGCTGATTCTTTAATTGGTTCGACATCTTCTCTATATGCGTAAGTTCCGTAACTATTAATGATACCTGTTTATCAAGCTCTATAGACAAACTTCTTGTCTCTTCAAATTTTAAAAGTTCCTGCTGTTTCTGATTGTCCAAATCTTGAAGTTCTTTTTCTAATTCCTGTTTTTTATTATTATGCTCTTCAAGGCTTTTATTCTGCTCTTCTAAAGTAATTTTTAATTTTTTTACCTGATTAACATTCAAGCTAATACTTATTTTTTTCTGTTCATCTTTAAGATTATAATATTTTTCTGTTCTTGCTGCCTGTTCTTTTAAGGATTTATAATGTTTTTCAGATTCTTTGATTTGTATTTTTACATTGTCAAGATTTCTTTCGGATTCTTCAAGTTTTTTGGCAGCCTCTCTTCTTCTTTCAAGATATTTACTAATTCCAGCTGCATTTTCTATAATGCTTCTTCTCTCTTCTGGCTTTTGTTTTGCTATTTCAGAAACTGTACCCTGCTTAATAACAGAGTAGGCATTTTTACCAAGTCCAGTATCCAAAAACATATCAACTATATCTTTTAAACGTACCTGCTCATCATTAATATAATATTCTGACAAGCCTTTTCTATAATATTTACGAGTAACAACAACCTCGTCTGTATCGTATTTTTTTATCCATCTTGATTTATTATCTAGCGTGAGTGCAACTTGTGCTAGTGAAGAAGGTTTTCTAGTATCAGTACCATGAAAAATTACGCTTTCAAGACCTTTTGAGCTGTCTATTCTTAATCTGCTTGCAGACTGCTCGCCCATAACCCATAGAAAAGCCTCTACTATATTACTTTTACCTATTCCGTTTGGTCCAAGTACTACAGTAACACCTTCATTAAACTCTATATTGGTTTCTATGGCAAATGATTTGAATCCGTGCAAATTAAGATTCTTTATATACATCTTGTTTCCTATCTTACCTTAATATATCTTTATAATTATACAATTCTATTAAAAAATAATCAATTAATTTAATCTATAATATATAATATATAAAAATACTATAAATTTATTTTAATTTTATTGATAAAAATATAATTACGATAACAAATTTTCGGTATAGTTATTTGTTATTTTAATCAAATAATATTGACATAAATGATTTAATATTTTATAATAGCGTTATGAAAGCAATATTTACTTTATTGAATAATACACTCGACACTCGACACTCGACACTCGACACTCGACACTCGACACTCGACACTCGACACTCGACACTCGACACTCGACTAATAATTTAAACCTTTCAAAAAAATCAATATCATCTGAAAATTATAATAATTATAAAAAAATATATTTTTCTTTATACGCATTTCAGTCAATATTTTCATTGCAAATAATTTTAAAACTTTATTTATTTAATTCAATCAAAAAACAATTATTTATAATAAGAAATTATCAAAGATTCATTATTATATATTTTCTCAATTTTTTGAGAATATTTTTTAACTATGATAAAAGCATTTTAAATAATGTTTTTTATAAAAATTATCATTTACACAAGGAGTTCTAATATGAACAAAAAATTATTATCTATTCTTTTTACTTTATTTTTATCAGGCATTTTATCTGTAAGCTGTTCAAATGCAGATAAAACAGCTCAAGGAACAGGTATAGACAGCAAATATGCAGGTACTTGGTTAGGAGGCGGAGATTTAGCAGGTCAAACAATTATTATAAATGCAGACGGTTCAGCACAAAATCAAACTGAGGGTGTTGATATGCCTGCTTCAAGTATAACTAAAAATTCTGATACTTCATATACAGTAAATTATACTCTTAATCCTAGCAGTGGATTTACAGTAAAAGGCACTATGAATATAGAATTTACTACTGATACTTCTGCTAATGTTACAGGTCAAAATATAATTACTTACCAAGGCGGAAGTGAAACTCAAAACATTAATGGTACTTTAACTAAGCAGCAACAATAATCAATCATATTCTTTTAATTAATGCTTAAACTATTTAAAAGTTATTAATTAGTTTAAGCATTTTATTTTTTAATTTCTTAATTACCGCACGCAGAATAGATTTTAAAATTAACTTTATTAATAATTCTAAACTTATGTGCACAAATAAAATTTTGCTATACGTGCGTGATTGAACGTATAAAATTTAAATCGCATTAGGGTGGGTATGCCCAAAAATAGTAGGTTTATAATTTTAATCAAAGTATATATAAAAAATAAAGCTTTTAAATCTAAAAGGGTGGGGATTAAAGTAAAATTTTTATATTTTTATTATAGTTTCTCTACTTCTTCTATACTTAATCCTGTTAATTCACTGATAAGACTTATATCCATATTTTTATTTTTCATATTTTTAGCCATAGATATTTGGGTTTCTTTAATACCTTCTTTAATACCTTTTTCAATTCCTTGTTCTATACCTTCTTTCAATCCTTCTTCCCTTCCTAATTTTCTTTCCTCATCAAGCATTATTTGATTACCATATAAATAAGTCTCTTTTTTCTCATATTCCATCATCATCAATCTGCTTTTCACAAAATTATTATATTTTTTCTGCACTTCCTCCATTATAGGTTTTTCTTTTACTATTTCAGACATAGACGCCTCCAAATTTTTACTTGTAAATACTTTTAGCCAGCAATTTAAATCTTTTGATAAAATATTTTTCTTAAATTTTTTTAACTCTATTATATGTATCTGTAGATGGTCAGTTAATAACTTTTTATTATTCATCTCATAGAGCATATAACATGAATGTATATTTTTAGTTTTATCTAAATTGAAATTAAGAAGATTAATACTTATCACTGGAGTAAGTTCATCATATCTTTCTCCATGCTTTAATAATTTACTGTAATTAACTGACCAATAATAAAGTATTCGTTCTGGAAATCTTGAATTGCCTTGTAATTGTATTTCTATTATAACAACAGATCCATTCTGAGTGATACATTTAACATCTACTATTGTTTCTTTTAAATTCCTATTTTTTTTTAAATTAAATGGAGTAAGAATTTCAACAGAACGAAAAGTCTTCATATTAGCATTAATCATTATAGAATTAATAAAGTCTAAAAGTATAGACTCGCTACTTCCTTTATCAGTAAAAAGATAACGTATGAAATAATCATTTAAAGGATTAAAATATTTTATTTGTTTTGTATTTAATTTCTTTTTCATAAATATATTATAATTAAATAATGTATAAATGTCAAAGTATAATTTTTAGATTTTATTTTCACACCCACCCTTTAAATTTTTTTATACGATTTGTTATTTATAAATTATTTTTCTTCTTTAGCTTTTGCTGTTACTCTGGCTGCCCACCCAAGTGCATTTTTAATTTATAATGCTAATCAACGCACGTTTAGTTTTATTCTTATAAGAAGTTAAAATTGCAATTATAAATTAGTTAATATTTTAAAAATCTGCTCTGCGTGCGAATTAATAATCAAAAGCATCTTCATCTATATCCATGTAATTGCCGGAGTAATAATTAGCCTTTTCTTTTATAAGCATTAAACGCTTTGGTATTTCCATCAAAAATGATGAAGGTATCTGCTCCATTATGCCAGAACTTATTCTTCTTTTTTTGGAGTAGGTGAGATAAAGTTTTCTTTTAGCCCTTGTTATTGCTACATAAAGAAGCCTTCTCTCTTCATCAATGCCCCCTTCCTCTTCAAGCGAGAAATAATGAGGAAAAACTCCCTGCTCTAAACCAGTTATAAATACAGCATCAAATTCCAGCCCCTTTGCATTATGCACAGTCATAAGAGTAATGTAATCTTCATTTTCGTTTTCTGTGTTAATGTCTCTATATAAAGTGTTTTCTTCCAAAAATGTTATCAGCGATGCATTAGGCTCTGTATTTTTGTAGTCGTAAAAACCTCTGAAAAGCTCTTTTATATTCTCTTCTGCTGTTATTATTCTTTCATTGCCTTCGCTTTTAAATATTGAAAAATAATCTATATCTTTTAAAAAATTAAAAAATATCTCTTCTATATGTATACCGTCTTCGTTTGAAATATCTTCTTTTATTTTTATGCCGTATTCTTCTATTATGCTTTTGTATGCCTTAATCGATGAAGCAACCTTTTTGCTTAATGATATTTCATCAGCATAATCAATAGCTTCATAAAGACTTATTTTTCTGGTATTAGCAAAGGTTTCTATACTGTTAAAACTCTTCTCTCCTATTCCTCTAGGAGGCACATTAACAGTACGCCTTACGCTGAAATTATCCCCAAACCCCATCATAAGCCTTAAAAAAGAAATAGAATCTTTTATCTCAATGCGTTCAAAAAATCCTACGCCTCCTACTATTTTATAGTTTATAGAATGAAGTTTTAATTCTTTTTCATATGCTCTTGATTGGCTGTTAGTCCTAAATAGTATTACTATGTCTTTAGCCTCAAATCCATTATCAAATAAACTCTCTATTTCATTAACTACACTTCTTGCCTCTTCCAAATCACTATAGCAAATCCAATTTTCTATTTTAAATTCGTTTGGTTTGTTTGAAAATACATTTTTTTCATGACGATTGGTATTATTTTTTATAATGCTTAAAGCTGCTTCCACTACATCTTTCGGACATCTGTAATTTTCTTCAAGACGCACTATTTTTGTATTAGGATAGTCTTTCTCAAAATCAAGTATATTAAGAACATCAGCACCCCTAAATGCATATATACTCTGGTCATCATCGCCTACAACTGTTAAATCATTATCAGCGTTCTGTGTTAATAATTTTATGAGTTTGTACTGCTGAGGGTTCGTATCCTGAAACTCATCTACCAAAACATATTTGAATCTGTTTCTATAGAAGTTAAGAACTTTTTTCTCCTCTTCAAATAATTTTATGGTGTTTAATATAAGGTCGTCAAAATCCATCACATTTTCATTTAATTCATGCTCTGTATATTTTTTGTATACATTTTCAAAAATATCCCTGTCAAAAGTAATTCCGTCATCCATATTGTTTTTTACAGCGGATATAAATTTGTTTATCATTTTTGGAGTAATACTTTTTGGAACTTTCTCTTCTTTCATTATTCTTTTAATAACGGATAATTTATCACCCTCATCTAATATAAGAAAATTAGACTTATAACCTAAAAAATGAGCATTCTCTTTTAATATCCTAAGACATGCGGAGTGAAAAGTTCTTATAAATAATCTGCTAGGCTTTATATCAGGTACAAGAGCAGATACTCTTTCTTTCATCTCATAAGCGGCTTTATTAGTAAAAGTAACAGCGATTATATTTTCGGGCGGAGTTTCAAGCTCATTAATAAGATAGGCAATTTTTCTCGTAATCACCAAAGTTTTACCGCTTCCAGCCCCAGAAAGAAGAAGAAGAGGGCTTCCCCTATGCAAAATACCTTCTCTCTGAACCTCGCTCACATTTTGAAGTATATCCATATCATCACCTTAAAAATTATTTTAGCATTCAGAATTATTTTTTATTAGTGTTATAATTTTTTACAGTTATTATATAATATTAAGTATAAAACTCAAATATTGTTATATTAAGTTATCATAATATTTTTTGCTGTTTGTATATATAAATTTTTTACTATTTATGTTATAATTAATTTTTATAAGGTATAAAAACAGCATATTTTTATAATTAAGGATAAAAAAACATGATAAAAAACAAAGAAAGACTTTTATGGATATTTCTTTTAATTTTTGTAGCGGCAATTTCTTTTTTCAACTTTAAAAGTCCTTCTCTTGCTATAGCCCAGCAGGGAAAGGCTCAGTCGGATAATGACTTTTACTATTACAGCCGCTTATTTCAAAAAGTATTTGCCACTTTGCAGCAGAATTTTGTTGATACCAACAGCGTAACAACAAAAAAATTAATGTACGGTGCTATTAAAGGAATGCTTGAGGCTACAGATGATCCATTTACATTTTTACTTGATGAAGAGCTTAATCAGGCTTTAAATACAGAGATGTCTGGAAGATACGGCGGAGTGGGGCTTTCTATATCAAAAAATGCTGATAAAGGTCTTATGGTTGTTTCGCCTATAGAGGACGGTCCGGGCGAAAAAGCTGGTATTTTATCTGGAGATATTATCACAGAAATTGATGGTAAAAGTACAAAAGACATGTCTGTTGATAATGCTGCTAATATCATGAGAGGAAAAGAAGGAACTAAAGTTACTCTGACTATAGTACGCGATGGAGTAGCAGAGCCTATTAAATATCCTCTTACAAGGGCAATAATAGAAATAAAAAGCGTTAAATATAAAATGGTTGATGATACAGTAGGTTATATAAGAATAACTACTTTCGGCGATGATACAGCTAGAGATTTGGAAGATGCTTTAATAGATCTTAAAAAACAAGGTATGAAAAAACTTGTATTAGACTTGAGAAATAATCCGGGCGGAAGACTTGATACAGCTATTAATATAGTAGAAGAGTTCTTAACAGAAGGAAAAATAGTATACACAAGAGGAAGAACAAAAAACGAAAATCAGGATTATTATGCTTCTAAAAAAGGCGATGAATGGCTTGAAGGCGATATGGTTGTATTAGTTAATCAGTATAGTGCTTCTGCTTCAGAAATACTTTCAGGAGCTTTGCAAGACAGCGGAAGAGCTAAACTTTTGGGTGAGACTACATTCGGAAAGTTCAGCGTTCAGTATGTACTTCCTTTAGATACCAGAGATAATACTTCTTTCAAATTTACAGTAGCCCATTACTACACTCCAAACGGAAGAAGACTTCATGGTAAAGGATTAACTCCGGACTTTGTAGTGGTAGAACCAAAATTAAGCAGTACAGATATAACAGCATTAACCGAACTTAGAAAAGGCGGACAAATATCTGCTTATGCTAAAAAATACCCTAATGAAAGTTCTGATGCTGCTGCTTTGCCTGCTTTTAAAGAAGAGCTTAGAAATCAAAACATTATGGCTAGTGATTATTTACTTGAGCGTTTAATATACAATGAACGTAATTTGGATAATTATAAAGAGATATATGATCTTCGCTATGACAAACAGTTAAAGGCGGCTATTGAATATCTTGAAACAGGAAAAGAACCTCCGCAAGATAAAGAAGAGCCTAGAGAAAATTGGTCAAATGAAAAAGAAGAAAATTAATAATATTTAATTATATAAAAGGGTGATAGTATTATTTATATTATCACCTTTTTTATATTATAATTAAATTAGCAGCAGGTATATTTTTGCGTCATTTTATAGGTAAAATAATTGACATATAAATATTTAGAAAATTTATTTTTAGGGATATATAAATTTTTTTTATAGCTAAAAATATAGTACAAAAAATTTATTACAAAACTTAATATAAGTCAATAAAATTATTTTGTTATAAGCTAAATAGTAAAATATATTCATTGACAAATAAATAAAAATGTATATACTATATATTAATATAGATTTCGGAGGTAAAATTATGGACTTAGAAAAAAAACTTGAAGCATACTATAAGGGCTCTCCTATAGAAGATGATATGAAGAAATGCGAATCTACAAATGATTTCAGCAAAATAAGGAAGAATTCTTATGATTATTTTTATTATAGAGATGAGTTTTTGAAAGATTATTTTACTATAGAAGATGAAGCATTAAAGAAAAGATATGAACATTTCGTTAAGATACTTCTCTACGGAAATGACAAGGAAGGAGAAGGCGGAACTAGATACGTTATTCTTGATTATATAGTCAATAAAGATTTTGAAAAGTCACTCAGATATATGGCTTACGGATATGAGAAAAGACATAAAGAGAATGTAAGAACTCTAAATGGTGAAGAATTAATATATACAGTTTTTGAAGATTTTAATAAATACTTCAGTAAAGAGTTTGAAGAATACACAGATAAATATATTGATATTATTAATAACAATGACAATAAAAAAATACTGCATAAAATGGGAAGAGATGCTGTAATACCATTGATTGCAATATGTTCTGTTATAAAAAATAATAAAGAATGCGATGAAAAATACATAAATGCGGCTATAAAATCATTTGATGTTTTTCCAAATCTTTATGACACTTTAAATGTGATTGCTTCTCTTTTAGATAAAAACGAAGCTGTAAAAAATAAATTTGTAGAAGTATTAAATAATAATGAAGAATATATTATTGATATGAATATTGAAATTGGACACTATTTAAGATTATTAGATTACAGCAATCCTTATAAAGCTAAAGATAAATTCCTAAGAGCAATAAATTATCCAAACTCTTTTATATTTATAGCAAAACATTTTGAAGATTATTTTCATTATGAGTTTATTTATGGAGCAAGAGATTTATATTTAAACTATAGAGAAGATTTTTATAAAATTTATAATTTAGTAGGAAATGATTTAAAAAATGATAGAAACAAAAGAATATTTATAGTGCTTAGCGGTATTTTATTAGAGCATAATGATAATAAAATAGACACAAATAATTTAAAAAAGTCAATACCTGTATTTCAAACTATAGTTAATAAATTTACAGAAGATAATTCGGATAGATATAATAAAAGACCAGCATTTACCACTACAGTAAAAATAGAAGAAATATTTGATAAAGATAAAAATAAACTCTTTAATGAACTTATAAATTATTATACAGACAAAAAAAATATATACGATTTATACAGCAGATACAGATGGGCAAATACTCTGCCTGAATATAGTCTTGATACAGAACTTTATTATTTATACTCTCTATTTAATTATGATAGTGCAGAAATGAAAAACTATAAAAAATTTGCTATTGATATTTTTAAATATCTGCCTGTTCAATTAGCAGTGAGAAAATATATAGAAGTGCAGGCATCTATAGGAAGTAAAACTCTAAAAGAAGTTATTGATAGTTTATTAAATAATAAAGAATTGAATATTACATTAAAAGAAATTCTCACTTCATACTATTTTGATTATGCAGGAGATCTTTCAAATTATTATTATGACTATGGCGGCAAATGCCTTCCTACATTATACAAAGAGCTTAGATGCGTAGATGAAAATAATAATGTTATTATAAACAGCGTAAAAGATGAATTGTTTAAAAGCTATTTTGATGAAGTGGTAAATATATTAAATGATGATAAGTTTATAAAAGATAATATAGCATCAAATAAAAATACAGCATTAGATATATTAAAGACTTTGTATAATAAATATAATTATGAAAATTATCATTTGATTTATACAGTTCTTGAAAATACAAAGAGAGCCGAAGTAAAAAGACATTGTATCAAAGTTATTTCTGATAATGAAAAGATTACAAGAGAATATGTCGAAAAGATGTCAGAGAAGGTAAGATCATCAGAACTTAAAGGGGCATTAAAAAATATTATTAAGAATTGGAATCTTAAAAAATACGGCAATAATTTCAAAAGTATTGATGAGGTTTTGGAGTTTATAGATACCTACTACAATACAAATTATGAAAAAAATATAAAATTCTTAGATGATGTTCATTTGACAAAAGTTTTATACAATAATGGAAAATTGGCTGATGAGAGAATATTTAAATATATTATTATGGAATATATGAACTTAATTGAGCCTGCCAGATTAAAAGACTGCGATATGCTTACTGAGATTCTTGATACCTCTTCATTTACTAATGCTTTAGAAATGTTGTATATTTATTGGAAAGATTCTAATTACGAAGCTAACAAAAAAAATATTTTAATACCTTATCTTTTATATTCTGATAATTCAAAGATAGATAAAGTTTATCCTCTTATAAAAGAGTTTGCTAAAGGTTCACGCACTGTTATGGGTGCATTTATTGTAAAATGTATCGCATTAAACGGAAAAAGCTATGCATTAATATTAGTAGACAGCCTCACAAGAAAAGCACCTACTGCTAAAATAAAAGAAGTGGCAATAGAAACTATGGAAAATGTTGCCTACTTACTTGATATGACAGCCGATGAGCTTTCAGACAGAATAATACCTAATTTCGGATTTGACAGAAAAGGCGAAAAAGTTTTAAGCTATGGAGGAGAGGCAAAAAGAACATTTACATTATCAATAAACAATGATCTTGAACTCACAATAACAGATAATGACAAACAAAAAATAATAAAATCGCTCCCAGCTCCTAACAGCAAAGATGACAAAACAGAAGCAGATAATGCCAAAAAAGAATGCTCTGCTCTCAAAAAAGAGATAAAAACTTTAATACAGAGTCAGAAAATAAGACTTCAGAAAGTATTATTAAACGGTAGAAAATGGACTTATGATAATTTCAAAACTGTATTTGTTGAAAACCCTATAATGAATTTATTTGCATTAAAACTTATATGGGGCATTTATGATGAGAATAACAATTTAATAGAAAGTTTCAGATATATGGAAGACGGCACTTTTAATACTGTTGATGAAGAAGAATACACTCTCAAAGAAAATGCTTTAATAACTTTAGTACACCCTTCAGAATTAGATTCTGACACTATAGCAAAATGGAAAACCCAATTATCCGATTATGAGATATCGCAGCCTATAGAACAGCTTGATTTCAAATATTCTGATATTACAGAAAAAGATATAAGCGAAGATAAAATTACTTCTCTTAATTCCAAAAAAATAAAAGCAGGCGTATTAATGTCATTAGCAAATAAATATGACATGGCTAGAGGCGAGACTATGGACGGCGGAAGTTTCTCTGAGTACATATTAAAAGATACTTACCTCAATATTGCTGTTCATATCTCATTTGATTATATGTATTTTGGAATGGACGCTAATGAAGATGTTGAGTTTGGCGATATAGAGTTTTGCGAGATAAATGAATGTATTGAAACTATAATTAATCCTCTAAAAGTAGAAAAAAGATTTGCTTCTTCAATTTACAGCATAGTAAAAAGCATTTTTGGAGACTAATTTTATTTGATTGAAGTAAAATAAATTTATATTTTGATATGTGGGGCTTTCCTATATGGTGAGCCCCATTTCTTTGATTATGATATTATGTTTATTTAAATATTTTATATTTGAACTCCTTTTTATTTAACGGCTATTTATTAATTTAACCATCATAAGATCATGATCTATATAAATATTTTCAATTATATCCTTTTTAACGTTTACCCATCCAACCTAGTTGTAAAATAAGTTTATAAGGGTCATAATAGATTTCATATATTACATAAGAATTATTGTAAGGCTCATACAACTCTTCTAATTTTGATATAGTGTATAATATAAGGTTTTTAGTTATATCTGTAATATCTTTTTTTGTAATAGAAGGTAGACCATTATCTTCTGTGATAGTCATACTCATTAATTCTATTTTTATACAGAAATCTGAAATATTTTTTTGTTTTGCTATTGATATACCATTAACTATATCTTTTTTTATTCTTTCTATTGAGGTATCATATTTTATAGTATATACAGGGTAACTAGAAGTATACACAGCTAGAGCAACGTTACTTATAACAATTACTCCTAATAAAATAATTAATAATTTTTTCATTTTTTATCCACCTTTAATATAAGTGTGAAAAATCAATTAAGAAAACCGTAGTATTTTTAGTTTCTTTAACTTTTTTACATTTTACATTTGATCCTGCTACTGTTTTTACAAATCTTTTTTCTATATCAGATCTAATATAATCGGTATTCCATTCGCTGTCTGTGAAATTAAATGTCATATAGAATGTGAAAATTCCGCTTCTTGTTAGGTCATCCATCCTTAAAACAGCCATATAAAACATCATTCTCCCATTATCAGCTTCATAAGGTTTATCACTAAAATCTTTAACATCTATCCTCTCATTATAGAGATTTTGTGAATAAACCATACCCGCTAAAACAAATAATAAGATTAATATTTTTCTCATTTTTTTACTCCTAAATATAGTTATTATTTTAATATGGTATTATATATTGACCATTTTTATCTTTAAATTTTCCTATTAGCAAGAAAAATATATCTACAAAATAAAAAAATCCAAATACATAATAATTTGGTGTACTAAATGAAACTATTAAAATTATTAAATCTATTATGCCCGTGAATATTTTACCAGCATAAAATCTTATAATCTATCTATTGTCATATCTCTATATAAATCTAACATTGTTAAAAAATCTTTATAAAATGATTTATAATTGGCTCTTACCGTTTTTGAATTATCAAGAACAGAATTTCCTTCAGAATAATATAATAACTTATAAAATACCACATCTAAATCATTTCCATAATCATTTATCATTTTTTTTAATTTTTTATGCAAATCTGATAGCTTTGAATATTCATCATAACCTGATGGCGAAAATGCTTGACATCTATATGAATTATCTGTAATATCAAATTCTGAAAGATAAAAACCGCCTATATTAGAAGAAAGATTTATTTTATCAGTACCTGTTTTATTTTCTAAGTAAACAATATTATGACCAAAAAGTTTTGTATAATTTAAATTTAGGTCTATTTTTGGGGTTTTAATAGAATAAGAAAATCTAATACCTCTTTCAGTATCCATTATAGTAAAATAATAATCATCTGTAACTAATACATAATATATTTCCTTATCTTTCCTCTCATCTGAATATGAAGATTCATCTTTACTTAAATCTATAACCGTAACATTATCAGGTATTTCAAAAGAAAATAACATTGAATTTATAATAAAAATAAAAAATACCAATAATTTATTCATTATTTACTCTCCTTAATAAATATAAAAAATATGTAGTGGATAATATTCATCTAATATTATCCACTAATTTAAGAAATTAACTTTTATTACTTTTTACCAAATCCGCTAAGTATATTAGTGATAATAGCTATCTTATTTTCAAACTCATTAAGATCTCTTTTAGCATTAATATCATTAGGATTTTTCTGCACTCTTGCTTCAGCATTTGCTTTTCTAGAATAAGTTCCTCTTAGTGTAGCTTCTAATGTAGATTTTGGCATTTTTGTGTAATCTGGCATAATAATAGCCTCCTTAAATTAAATTTAATATAAATAAAAAATTGCAATAAATTACAATTTAATACTTGCTGTTTTAAATAATTCTTTGCAATGCCGAAAGAGATGGCATTAATATATTTAAGTATTTCCAAAGATTGAAATAAATTTTTGATAGTGATTTGATAGAATGAGTTTATAAAGTTTAGTAAGATATTATAATGCGATGCGATGCGATGCGATGCGATGCGATGCGATGCGATGCGATGCGATGCGATTAAACAACATAATTAAATAAACCTTATATTAGTATTTTCATTAATTAAGTATATAATATAATTAACATTTGTCAATATTTTACAGCAATTATTATTGGTTTTTATTGTTTGTGTATAGCATTTTAAATTTAAATAACGCTTGGGCGGGTGCACTTTAGAAGATTTAATCAAAGTTTATATAAAAAATAAAGCTTTTAAATCTAAAAGGGGGGGATTAGAATAAGTTAAAAAAATATGGCAGGGATTAAAATTAAGCCCTGCCTTTATATTTTATGACAACGATGTTTTATTGAGCATTAGGATTTAAAGAAGGTAAATACCAATGTATTCCGCTGTTTGCTCCGAATGCTATAGGCAATCCGCTTACTTCAGACTGAAGTTTAGGCACTCCATTATTTACATCCATTTCAAAGTACCATTCCAAAGCAGGTGTAGGTCTTACATAAACTTCTCCGTATGCAGACCAGTATACACTATGTTCAAGTTTGCTTCCTTTTCTTCCGTCATCTTCAACTCTGTATCCCAAGCCGGGTTCAAATACAAAGTTTACCATATCAGTATTAACGCTTAAAGATATACTAGGAATTATTCTCAAGTCATAAGGGTTTCTGTCATATGTTTCTTGACCAGCAGTTGCTTTAGTGGCACCTACTACTGACCATGCTTTAATATCAGTAGTATAACTGCCATTAAGAGTTCCAACTATAGCAGCTTTTCCTTTAGCGTCTAAAGCAGAAGCGAAATCTATTCTTAAGAAAGGATTAACCACTACATTGTCTATTATAGTATTTAAGAAATGAAGTCTCAATTGGAAGCTTAAATTTTTAGCAGAATATTCTGCTCCGCTTAATTTGTATGAGTTTTGACCATAGTTAAATTCAAATCTTATGTAGTTGAAAGCATCTATTCCAGTGTAGTATCTTACTTGTGCAGGTATGCTCAAACCAAAATAATCAGTTTTTCCATTATTAAGATTATCTTTTTTACTTATGCTTACAGGTATTGCCACTCTTAAATTATTATTAACAGCATTAAATACTACTACAGGTGTATGAGCATCTACTATTCCTGCACTAGCATTATTGTAAGTATAATTATAACCCACACCAACTCCGAAACCATCGCCAGTATATCCTATACCGCCTGATATAGTAGCCTCTAAATTTTTATTACCCTTTGTTGTAAATATCTGACCATTTAATCCAGTATTAGCCTTAAATCCGAAAGTACCTTTAATAGTGCCGTTTCCTAATGTAAAGCCCAGCTGATTCATTCTCGCTCTTAGCTGATTTCCATGAATAAGAAAGAAAATCCAGCTATTATCAGCACCGTACATACCAAAAACTGAACTGCATGCTAATACAAAAACAGCAGTTACCGTTAATAAAAATTTTCTCATTTTGCTTACTCCTAAAGATTTTTTATTTTATAGGTTTAGTCTAGGAAAATTATTTATGGAATTCAAATTTTTTTTTAAAAATTTTTTTAGATTTTTAAAAAAAATCTAATTTTTTTTAATATGGTTTTATTATATGAAATGAGATTTTTTCATGTTTTTGTAATATATATGAACAATTATATCTTGTTAATGAGAATAAATTAAATAATATTTGTAATTTATTTTTATATATTGATTTTTTATTTAAATGAATATAATTTATAAATAAAAAATAAAAAAGGTTTTATTATTATGAATAATATACTTTCATTAGATGAAATTAATGATATAACAGATAAAAATTATAACAAGAAATTTGATAACCTTACTTCATTTATAGATGATTCTCTTATATCAAATGTTCTTACTAAAGATAAGAAATCATATGTTTCAAGTAAGGTAATAAGATATATATTAGGGGAATATATTGAAATAAAAGAGCCTTACAGATTAAGAAATCCAGACTTGATATGTTTTTCTTTAGATATAGAAAGTTTAAGCGAAGCTTTTGAAAATGTATATAATATTTGGGAAGAAGATAATAAAACCAAAGGAATACTTTATCCATACTGTATATTTGCAAATAATATTCAGCTTGATAGGCTTTATCAAAGAGCTAAAGATATAGCAAGCAGCAGATTTAAACTAGCATGTTTTATTTTGGAGGCAATAGCTTTAAGCGGAAGTAAAAGAGGTTTAGGTTTAGTTTATGAAGCTTCAAGGAAGTTTAAACAAGCTAGTGTGAGAAATACATGTTCTAGTATATTGGACTATATTACAAAAAAATTGGGTATAAGTAAAGAGGCTTTTGCTGATAAAATTATACCGGATTTTGATTTTGATAAAAATGGAATTAGAATTATAGAAAGCGAAGATAAAAGATTTAGAGTAACTTTAAATTATGATTTTACTATATCAATATTTGATGAAATAAAAAATAAAGAGTACAAAACTCTGCCCAAAGATTTTCCAGAAGTACCAAAAAAGGAATTATCAAAATTAAAAAGCGAAATAAATAAAGTATTAAAACTTCAGACAGAGCGTTTACAGTTAGTTTTTATGGACGCTAGGAAATGGACATTAGACGAATGGAAAGAAATATTTTTTGAAAATCCTATTATGAAAGTATTTGCTGTAAAACTTATTTGGGGCATTTATGATAATAACAATAAACTTTTAAATACTTTCAGATACATGGAAGACGGTTCTTTTAATAATGCCTATGATGAGGAGATAAGTATAGAAGGAGATGTTTTTATAACTTTAATAAGCCCTATAGAATTAGAAAAAAGTTTAATAGAAAAATGGAAAAATCAGCTTGCAGATTATGATATAATTCAGCCTTTCAAGCAATTATCCTTAGAAAATAAAGATGATCTTATAGAAAAAATACCTAAAACTATAACTGTTGGTGCTATGAAATCTTTAGCTTCAAAGTTTAGTATGGAAAAAAATGATGGGGACGGAGGCTTTATTTATAATTATTTTATTCATGATACATATAAGGATGCTTATATTATAATTGAGCCTTCAAATGTTTATTATGGCTCTTCAAATAATGATGAAACTGATATAAAAATAAAATTTGAAAATGCTGATGAAAGATTTGAATACGGTGCTTATTTAATGCTTTCAGAAAATATTAAATAATAAATATTTTTATAACTTAGTTTTATATTAATAATTACCTATTTTATGATACAAAATTGCTGTGTGAGGCGTTGGTATTTTACTTTAGAAAATAACTAAAATTTAATTGTTTCATTGTACTAGTATAAATGTATTTCTATAATTATTTTTAACCTGATAAAAAAGTGCATACCTTATTTAAGATATGCACTTTAATAAACTAATTATTTATATTATGTATTTAATTAGGCTTTTCTATTTTGTCAAAACCAGTAAATGGTCTTAAAGCCTCTGGTATAATGACACTTCCATCTGCCTGCTGATAATTTTCAAGTATAGCAATCCAAGTTCTTCCAACAGCAATACCAGAACCATTTAAAGTATGTACTAATTCTGTTTTACCATTTCTTCTAGTTCTCATCTGCATACGTCTTGACTGATAATCCCAGCAGTTGCTCACACTTGATATTTCTCTGTAAGTATTCTGAGAAGGAAGCCAAACTTCTATATCAAAAGTTTTGTAAGCAGCATTACCTATATCCCCAGAAGAAAGTACAACAACTCTGTATGGAAGCTCTAAAGCCTGCAAAATACTTTCTGCATCTTTAAGCATTTTTTCATGTTCTTCTTTAGATTTATCAGCAGCACATACTTTTACAAGCTCAACTTTATCAAATTGATGCTGTCTTATAAGACCTCTCATATCGCGTCCGTAAGAACCAGCCTCAGAACGAAAACATGGAGTGTAGGCTGTCGCATATATAGGAAGCATATTCTCTGGTATTATCTCTTCTCTGTAAATATTGGTAAGAGGAACTTCTGCTGTAGGTATGAGGTATAAAGCAGGGTCATCAGTAGTTTTAAATAAATCCTCTTCAAACTTTGGCAGCTGACCAGTACCGGTCATAGTTCTGCTATTAACAAGCATAGGAGGAACATACTCTGTATAGCCATGTTCTGAAGTGTGTTTTTTAAGCATAAAATTAATCAATGCTCTTTCTAATGCTGCTCCTTTACCCTTCATAAGAGAAAAACGAGTTCTAGCCATTCTTACAGCTCTTTCAATATCAAGTATATCAAGTCCCAAAGCTACATCAACATGATCTTTTACTTCAAAATCAAATTTACGAGGCTCCCCCCATCTGATAATCTCTTTATTGGCATTCTCATCATCACCCTCTGGTACATCTTCTGAAAGCATATTAGGTAAGTAAAGTATTTCATTATTAACCGATTCTTCAAGTTCTGTTAATTTCTCTTCTTTTTTATTTAAGGATTCTGTAAAGTTTTTCATCTCTTCTTTTATCTTTTCAGCTTCTTCTTTATTGCCTGCTTTCATATATTCGCCGATTTTTTTAGAAGCTTCATTTTTTTTTGCTCTGTCCTGTTCTACTTCTTTTAATAAATTAAGTCTTTCATGCTCTAAGGCTTTTAATTTATCCAAAGATACTTTGCTTCTTCTCTTTCTTAAATTTTCTTCTACTAATTCTATATTTTCTCTTATTAATTTTACATCTATCATAATAAAAATCCTTAAATAAAAATTTGTATCATTATACTACTTATTTAAAAATAGTAAATTGTATTTTGATAAAATTTATAATATAGCTAAATAATTATAATATGTAGAAAATAGAGTTATATTTTATTTTTAATATCTTTGTATATTTTTGATGAAAGTTAAATAAAAATTGACAAACTTAATACTAACAAAATTAATCAGAAGAAATTATATATGCTTTATAATCCATTCATAACGTTTTTTAAGCTCGCGTTCTTCTCCTATATCAACAGGCTCATAATATTCTTTTTTTATGCCATGCTCTAAATAATCCTGCTTTACTATATGATAAGGAAATTCATGCGGGTATTTATATTCTTCATTACTTTTTTTATCAAATGACGCTGAATGATTATCTTTTAAATAATTAGGTATAGAATAAAGCTCTCCGTTTCTTATGTCTCTAATAGCCTTATTAATAGCATTATAAGCAGAGTTTGATTTAGGACATAAAGCCAAATATATAGTAACTTCTGCTAAAGGAATGCGTCCTTCCGGCATACCTATAAAATCAATAATACTTACAAGAGAAGAGGCAATATTCATAGCATTAGGCTCGGCAAGCCCAATATCTTCAGAAGCTAATATACATAAACGCCTTGCTATATATCTAGGGTCTTCTCCAGCTTCAAGCATTCTAGCTAAATAGTAAACAGCAGCATTAGGATCGCTTCCTCTTACACTTTTTATAAAGGCACTTATTGTATTATAATGCTCATCTTCATCAAATGTCATAGACTGCTTGCTTGTAACATCTTTTACTATTTCTTCTGTAATTGTGAGTTTTTCTTTAGTTTCATCTATTTGAGTAGCTAAATACGAGGCTTCAAGATATGTAAAAGCCTTTCTTACATCTCCATGTGAATAGCGTACTATTAAACTAACAGCTCCGTCTTCTACAGCAACATCATCTTCGCCTAGTCCTCTTTTATCGGTAATAGCTTTTAATAGAGCTTCTCTTATATCATTATCATCAAGATTTCTAAACTCAAAAAGCATTATACGTGAAAGAAGGGCGTTATTAAGATAAAAATACGGATTTTGAGTGGTGCTTCCTATAAGTATTACAGAGCCGTTTTCTACAGCTGGAAGAAGGGCGTCCTGCTGACTTTTATTAAATCTATGTATTTCATCTATAAAAAGAATAGTTTTTTTTCTGTTTTCTAAATTTTTCTCTGCTTTTTTAATAGCCTCTCTTATTTCAGAAACATTTGAAAGCACAGCATTAAGCTTTATATATTCGCTTTTAGTTTTTTTTGCGATAATTGATGCAACTGTAGATTTACCTACACCCGGAGGACCAAAGAAAACCATAGAAGTAATTTTATCATTATCTATCATTTTTCTTAAAGTCTTATCTTTGCCGAGTATATGCTTCTGCCCGAAAACTTCTTCTATTGAAAGAGGACGCATTCTCTCAGCCATAGGCTTGAAAGAATTAATATCTTCTTCAAAATCAAACATTGAGTTTTTCAATATATTCCTCTACTAATGGTATATAATTCATAATATTTTCTATTCTATCTTTTATTTCATACTCAAGCAAATCGGCTATAGATATATAATCCTCATTTGCAAAAGCATCAAGCACATTATTCATCATTTCATTAAAATCACTGATAGCATCAGAAAGAGATACTGAGTTTATATAAATTTGAGAATAGTCTATAGAATAAAGCGAAGCGGCATTTGAAAGTATGCTGAATGAAAAACTCACTATTCTTGAAAATTTTTCAGCATATATAAAAGCCTCTTTATCATTTCCAGACTGAAGTTTATTAACTATAGAATCTAATATATCTAAAATTAGAGGTAAGAATTTAGGCAGACTTCCAACTTTGTATAAAACATTGCTTTCTGTTATATTATTTGCAAATAATGCAATAGTGTTTATTTTTGCCTCTTCTACGACAAGCTCCATAGCAGGAATCATCTTATCATTTAAAAAAGGCTTTAAATCATCATTAAAAAACTCATTAACTTTATCTAAACTCTCTGATATACTGTTTAATCTTTCTAATTTTACCTCAAGCATTTTTAATATATGTATTATATTATATGATTCCAAACTCATATTAAATAAGAATATAGTTCTAGGCACGGAATCAAGTACCCAAAGCATTCCGTCTTTTAATGCTTCTATATCTTTTTCAGTTATTTTCTCAGTATTTGAAACATTCTGCAAATATTCTATAATCGACATAATAGAATAAAGAGAATATTCGGCATGACTTAATGCCTCTACCTCTATTTTCTGAACATTATCTATAGGTATAGTTTCATATTCTTCGTCTATATATGGCTGTAATTCTCTTCCGTCTATATTAACTTTATTTATTAAGAAATCATTAGAATTGCACCAACTTTCTATTGGCTTTAATATTTCATAAGCATTTTTTTCATTTTCAAGCATTACTGATAATTCTTTGCCGTTTATAAATATATTCATATTTTTGCACCGTAAAATAAAAATTATTTTAAAAAAATCTATATTATTTTAGATTTTCGGATTTAATAATTTTTTAATAACGACTTTTTAAATATAAAAACTAATATAAGAAAAGACAAATACAAAAAATTATTGACGATATGAAAATAATTATTATATTACATTCTGTATAATATTTATTGATTGTATATGGAGTGAAAGTAAAAATGAGAAGATTCAACAGTCTGGCATTTAAAGTGCCTGTAATTCTTTGTATTGTTACTACTATACTTATAACAGTACTTCTGATAATTTCCCTTACAATAGCTGGAAAAGGAATATCTAAAAGCAGGTTTGAAGGTTTTGAAACAACGGTAAGGGGTTATTCATCAGTATTTGATGCTTGGTTTAGAACGCAGTCCTATTTATTAGAAACTTATGCCTCTGTGCCGATAGTAGGAGAATATCTTGAGTACAAAGATTATACTACAACAGACAGATTAAATGCTACATTAAAAACATTTAGAGAAAAAAATGCCTGTGCTATACATGTTGGAATAGTCGATAACAACGGTATTGTAATAGCTGACAGTGATTATCCAAAATGGATAGGAAGTAAATTTACAGACAGTAATATTGATATATGGAATAAATTAAAAAATAGACAATACGGATACGGCAGTGTAAGCTATGGTAATGAACTTACAGCCTCTGAGGTTAATGGAGAATTATCTTTTATTTTTGCCGCTCCTGTAAAAAATGGAAATAAAGATGTAGGATATTTATATACTGTCTTTAATTGGAGGGAATTTTATAATAATTATATAGAAGGTATACAATTAGGAAAAACTGGCGGTTTGGATGTAATAACGCCTAGTTTGAAAGTAGTAATGAATACCGACTATAATAAAGTTAATACAGATGCTCCTTCAGTTTATAAAAGTGTATTTGATAATAATTTGTCTAAAGGCGTAGTTACATATACTGCTAATGAGCATAAAATGATGGGCTCTTACACTAAAATGAAATATGTTCCGTGGATTACTTCTATGACTATGACTTCAGAAGAAATATTTGCAGAAAATAAAAATGCTGTGATAAGCGGTATTATATTCGGTATAATAACTATAGCTTCTATAGCCGTTTTTATTAATATATTTATACGTTCTATAACTAAGCCGCTTTCTATAGTAGTAAATGAAGCACAAAAAATAGAAAGAGGCGATTTAAGTACTTCAAAAAGAAAAATTAAGCCTAGGAAAGATGAAATAGGACTTCTTGCTGAAAGTTTTAATAATATGAGAAACAAATTAGTAGAAACTATTAAAGAAGTTAATAATGCATCTGTATGTATAATGAATGCTTCTGAAAAATTGGCTGCTGGCAATATGGAGCTTTCTAAAAGAACTGAATCGCAGGCAGCAAGTCTTCAAGAGACAGCAGCTTCTATGGAACAAATGGCTTCTACTATAAAATCTTCTACTGAATATTCTTTAACTGGAAATGACATGATGATGTCTTCAAAATCTTCTATAGATGAAGCAGGAGATATTATTATACAAACTACTTCCAATATAGAAGAAGTTTATGAGGCAAGTACAAAAATAAGAAATATTACTAAGATAATAGAAGACATTGCCTTTCAGACTAATATATTAGCACTTAATGCTTCAGTGGAGGCAGCAAGGGCTGGAGATCAGGGAAGAGGTTTTGCTGTGGTAGCAAGCGAGGTAAGAAACTTAGCTCAAACTACTCAGTCATCAGTAAAAGATATTACTGATTTGGTAGACAATGCCTATGATAAAATCAATAAAGCCACAGAAACAGCAAGACAATCACAGGAAATATTTAAAGATTTAAAAACTAAAATAGATGAAACAGCTAATATAATGCGTGGAATAAGTTCAGCAGCTGTAGAACAGCAGTCTGGAGTAGAGCAGGTTAATAGGGCTGTTTCAGAGATGGACGGGGCTACTCAGCTTAATAATACATTAGTAAGTGAAGCTGAGGCTGCTTCAAAAGATTTGGTTGCACAGGCTAATTCATTACAAGATGCTATGAATTTCTTTAAACTGTAAAATATCTTAAAATATCTTCATAAATAAGGCATATGTTTTAATGATATATGCCTTATTTTTTTATTTTATAGTTTATTGAATAGTAAAAATATTTTTATTATCATAATGTAAATTGAGGTATTTACCTTAAACAAACTATATTTGTTTAGATATATATAAAAAATAGTAAAAGCATAAAAATAATTATTCTATGTTATAACAGTTTTTTATAAACATAATATATATTTTTGTAAAGTAAATTTTTATACTTCCGAATATTAATATGATAGTAATAAACTAATAATTAGGAAGTAAGTTATGATAAACGGATTAGGAAATTTATTATCTTTTGTTGATACTAATGTTTCATCTAATAATAATACATATAGTGTAAACAATTACAGCTATAATGACTCTTTTGCTGATATGCTTAATAAAACACAAACTGAAGATATTTATTTATCCCCATCAAATGTTTCAAATAAAGTAGTAGAAAGAAATAATACAGAAGATTACAGCCCAAAAAGTTATAATGATTATGAAGAATATAATAATGACTATAACAATTATTACAGTGATGATGCGGCAAACTCTTCAGCAGCAGAAGAAAAAATATCATCTAAAGAGAATCATTCAGAAAACAATATAAATAAAAGCTCAGAAGATTCTAATAGTAATGAAGAAAATAAAGTTTCTGATAATTCAGAAGATAAAACTGTAAAAGAAGATAAAGATGAAATAAAAGCTGATAATAATGCTTATGAAAAAGCTGACAAAACTAATTCTGAAAATATATCATTAAAAGAAAAATTGGCACTAACAAAAGAAAAAGCTAAATTAATAATTCAAAATGCTTCCAACAATGATGATAAGAAAGTTTTACTAAGCAGCAAAGAAAATGCATCTGATAAAGCAGATAAAAAAGAAAATACTAAAAATGCACAGGATATAGAAAGTATAAAAAAACAAATAGAATCATTAAATTTAGAAGATTTAGATGAAGAAGATAAAAAAGAATTAGAAGATTTAATAGCATCATTAGAAAACATTAAAGCTATGATAGATAGTGATAATAAAGAAGATAAAAAAGAAGTTCTAACTGATGATGTTAAAGACAGTATTGAAGTAAAAGATGCTGATATAAATAAAGAAATAAAAATTGCATCTAATAAAGATGATGATAAAAAAATAGAAACAAAAGACATTAATACTGAAGATGCCGCTATAGACTTTGACAGCAGTATTTCAGATGTTAATATCGCTAATAATATAGATAATAATATTGCAGAAAGTAAATATGCTGATAAATATGATAAAGATAATTCTGAAATAAAAAATAATAGCAGCACTGTAAATAATACTATTTCAGATGATAAAGGAGCAGAACTTACAATAATAAACATGAAAGATTCTGCAGAAGGCAGTAATTTAAAAGGATACAATCATTATAATAATAATGTATCAAAAACACATAATAGTACCAACCTTACAGACAGCATGATAAAATTCCAAGACTTAATGGGGAAACTTGTAGAAAAAGCTCAGGTTGCCGTTAATAACGGAAAAAGCGAAGTGTTAATGAGCCTTAATCCGGAATATTTAGGAAAAGTAAGATTAAAAATAAGTATGGACGGAGACAATTTAATAGGAAAGATATTCGTTGATAATGCTGATGTTAAAGATATATTCACTAAAAACTTGGATACGGTTATAACTTCATTAAATGAAATAGGAATTAACATAGAAGGTTTTGATGTAATGCTAAGACAGGATATGCCTAATAATGAAGGCGGCTTCGGTGAAGAATTAGAGAATATTGGAAACAGGTTTGCTTCAGAAAATATTGATAATGTAGAAGAAGTAAAAGCCGATATAAAAGCATATATAGTTCCAGAAAGAAAATTGAATTTACTTATATAAGTATTATTCAAAAAATAATCTATATTTAATAGATAAGTATAATCAGAGATAATTTTTTAAGGAGATGAATAGATGATATCAGCAGATGCTTTAAAAATGTCAGAGAGAGAAATAAAAATCTTAAAACAAGAGGTAGGAGCCTATAACTTACAGAATAATTTTCAAAGAGACCCTACTCAAAACTCTTTGGGTAAAGATGCATTTTTAAAACTCCTTACAGTACAAATGAGCCATCAGGATCCTCTTTCTCCTATGGACAACAGAGATATGATAGCTCAGTTAGCACAATTCTCATCTGTTGAACAAATGACTGAAGTTAATAAAAATCTTGACTCTATGAAAACATTCTATTCAAGTCAGACCGGATATTCTATGCTTGGAAAGAGTGTTGAAGTTATGGACGAGGCTGGAAACAGATTTTTAGGACCTGTTGAAATGGTTATGGAAAATGATACCGGAGTAGCCCTTGCTGTAAGAACAGAAAGCGGACTTATTACTGTACGTCCTGAAGATGTTATGATAGTACATTCAAACGGTAATTTAATGGCTTCTGAAGCTGCTGCTGTTTCACAAGTAAGAGAAGCTCAAAGCGAAGATGAAGCTGCAAAAGTGTTTCAATCTTCTTTAGCTGATAAAGCTCAAATTATTACAAGACCTTCTGATGATGAAAATGGTAATGTAAATAATGAGTTCGGAGAGTTAAAAGCTGCAAACGAATCTCAAATAAATACAGCTGTACAAAGTGAGGTTTCTAAAACAGATAATGCTAACTTAAATAAAACAGAAAAAACTGCTGGTATGATGAAAGCAGAAGAAGCATTGATGAATGCTAAAGAAAGCGGAAATAAAGCAATCAAAAAATAATTGAGTGATATTAAATAGAAATATAATTTATGATAAAGTAACAAATCCCTATAATACTATATTTATAGGGATTTGTTAATATTTTTATATACTTTAGATAACTTTATATCTATTATTTCTAATTTTGACGCTTGTATCATTTATAATATACTTATACCATAATGTTAAAAAAACATATATACTTTTATCCATACATTTATGCCAGCTGTATTTTTGAATATTACAATCTAACTATATAAAACTATATAAAAAAATCTATTGTATTATAAATTTTTATAATAGCTATATTATATAATGCTTATATACTTTATAAATATATAGCTTTTTTATTAAAAATCATATAGTGATAGTTTTCATTGATAATTACTATTGACAGATATATTTTAAAATTATATAATACTTCAAAGTTTTATATATAATAATTTTTTTAAGTATATATAAACTTAATTATTATAACTTAATATTAGGAACTATATGATAGTTTTAGAAAATGTCAGTAAAATATTCAAAACTGAAAAAAATAAGCAGCTTAATGCAGTAAATAATGTTTCTCTCAAAATAGAAAAAGGCGAAATATACGGCATAATAGGCTTCTCAGGTGCTGGAAAGTCTACATTAGTTAGATGTATAAACTTACTTGAAAGGCCTACATCTGGAAAAGTATATATTGACGGCGAAGATATTACAGCATTAAACCCTAGAGAATTGAGACAGAAAAGAAAAAAAATTGGAATGATATTTCAGCAGTTTAATTTATTTGCTTCAAGAACGGTATTTAAAAATGTAGCCTATCCTTTAAGATACAGAGGGCTTTCAAAAGAAGAGATAGAAAAAAAAGTAATGTCCTTGCTTGAACTTGTAGATATAAAAGAAAAGGCATATGTTTATCCTTCTCAGCTAAGCGGCGGACAAAAACAAAGAGTAGCTATTGCAAGAGCTTTAGCCAATGATCCGAATATACTTTTATGTGATGAAGCCACTAGTGCATTAGACCCGCAGACTACTTCTTCTATTTTAAAATTGTTAAAAAAATTAAATGAGAATTTGGGTATTACTATAGTTGTAATAACTCATGAGATGAATGTAGTTAAAGAATTATGCCACAGAGTAGCAGTTATGAATAAGGGGAATTTAATAGAAGAAGGCGATATATTTGAAGTATTTTCGCACCCTAAAAATAAAATTACTCAGGATTTTATAGATACTACTTCTAATCTTTCAAAAATATATACGCTTGTAGAAGAGAAGGATAATATTACAAAAATTAAAGCAGGCGAATGTATAGTAAGATTAAAATACAAAAAAGAAAGTGTAGGTGAGGCTTTGGTTTCTCATGTTTCAAGGAAGTTCAATGTAGATCTTAATATAATATTCGGTAATGTTGAGCTTATAGATGACAGTCTTTTAGGAGGGCTTGTTGTTATAATGCATGAAAAAGAAAAAGGCGGCATAACAAATACGCTAAACTTTCTTCAAGAACAAAAAATAGACGTAGAGGTGATTACTGATGCTAGATATGATGAATAATTTAATGCCTAATGTTATGGCTGATTTGCCGAGACTTTATCAAAGCATAATACAGACATTTGTTATGCTTATTTATTCGGGTGTAATATCTTTTTTTATAGGCGGTTTTTTGGGCGTATTATTAATAGTTACAAAAAAATTCGGTATTATGGAAAATATATTGGTGTATGAAGTATTAAGTAAGGTTATAAATTTCTTTAGAGCAATACCATTTATAATACTACTTGCCATGCTTGTACCTCTTACAAGATTTATAATGGGTACTGCTATTGGTGTAAAGGGAGCTATAATACCTTTAATATTCGGAACAGTGCCTTTCTTCGCAAGACAAATAGAGAGTGCATTATCAGAAGTTAATCCCGGTCTTGTAGAGGCTGCTCAGTCTATGGGATCATCTCCTATAGCGATAATATTCAGAGTATATTTAAAAGAAAGTATTGCTCCGATAGCTAGAGGAACTACTATAACTGCTATCAGTTTAATAGGGCTTACTGCTATGGCTGGTGCTGTAGGTGCGGGCGGACTTGGTACTTATGCTATACAGTCTGGATATTATAGAAATAAACTTGATATTATATATGTATCTGTAATACTTTTAGTTATATTAGTAGGTATTATACAGGCTATAGGAAACTTTGTGGTAAAAAAAGCAACACATTAAATTTTATCAATAAAATAATTAAAAAAATAATTTAATTTATAAAGGAAATTTATTTATGAATAATACTATAAGCAATTCTATAAAAAGAAGAAAATTTGTTTTAATCGGAGCAGGTCATGTAGGCTCGCATGCAGGATATGCATTAGCAGCACAGGGGCTTGCCGAAGAGATAGTTTTTATCGATATAGACGAAAAGAAAGCATTTTCTCAGGCTTTGGATATATTTGATTCTACAGTATATCTTCCTCATAGGGTGGAAGTTAAAGCAGGAAATTACAGCGATATTGACGATGCAGATATAATGGTAGTATGTGCTGGTCCATTGCCTAATATGAATCAAACTAGAATGGATACTTTAGGTGCCACTATAGAAGTGATGAAAGATATAATAGAGAAAATAAAAAAGACTAAGTTTAACGGCATAATAATAAATATATCAAACCCTGCCGATGTTATCACTCACTATCTTCAAAACAAATTAAACTACGACCCAAAAAGAATTATATCTACAAGCACAACATTAGACTCAGCAAGATTGAGAAGAGCAATATCTGAAGCTATCAATATAGATCAAAAATCAATATATGCCTATGCTTTGGGAGAGCATGGAGAAAGTCAAATGGTAGCTTGGTCAGCTGTAACTATAGCTGGAAAACCTTTATTTGAACTAATGAAAGAAAAAGAAAAATATTCAAAATTAGATTTAAATGAACTTGCAAGTAAAGGCAGAAGAGGAGGCTGGGAAGTTTTGGGAGGCAAAGGATCTACTGAGTTTGGAATAGGTACTTCCTTAGCTGAAGTTGCACGTGCTGTACTTTCTGATGAACATAGAGTGCTTCCAGTATCAGTTTATTTAAATGGCGAATATGGACAAACTGATGTTTATGCCTCTGTACCTGCTGTACTTGGAAAAGACGGGGTTGAAGAGATAATAGAGCTTAATATGGACGATGAAGAGAAAAAATTATTTAATGCTTCATGTGAAGTGATGAAAAAAAATTATGAATTAGCTTTAAGTATGTAATAAATACTTGATATAAAATATCATAAAATAATAAATAAAAAACAACACTATAAAATTAATAAATGAATTTATTTCTTGGAGAATCAAATATATGAAAAGGATCATTTTATTTTTGAGCATGACTTTATTTTTAGCTTCATGTTCATCTGGCAATAAGAATGAAAATGTTGTAAAGGTTGGGTATATAGGAGAGTCTGACAGAGTTATTTGGCAGGAGGTTATGAGACAGGTTTCTAATGATAATATAAAAATAGAGCTTGTATCATTCGGAGATTATCTTCTTCCAAATCAGGCTTTAAATGACGGTGATATAGATATGAATAATTTTCAGCATTATGCTTTCTTTAACAATGAAGTAGAAACTAAAGGATATAAATTAACTGCTATAGCTGATACTTGTCTTGCTGCTATGAATATCTATTCTGACAATATAACAAATGTTGATGAAGTAAAAGAGAATGATAAAATAGCCATACCTAATGATCCATCAAACGGAGGAAGAGCTTTAAAAGTTTTGGAAGCTGCTGGTCTTATAAAATTAAGAGATAAGAATATAGCAAATCCAGTATTAAACGATATATCAGAAAATAAACTTAATTTGGATATAATAGAAGTTGATGCTGGAAGTATATACAGCCTTCTTCCAGATGTGGCTTGTGCTGTAATTAACTGTAATTTTGCTCTGAACTTCGGTCTTAATCCAGATAAAGATTCTATATATAAAGATAATCCTACAAACTATGCAGATAAAAATTATATAAACCTTATAGCTGTACGAGAAGAAGATAAAGACAATGAAATATACAAAAAAATAGTGAATGCTTATCAGTCAGACGAGGTTAAAGAAATTTATAGTAATGACTTTAAGGGGGCTTATATAGCGGTTTGGTAATATTTGTAATGAATATAGGTTTTTTATGACGAAGAAATTTTATATATTTTTTTTATTAATAATAATATCATATTCATGCAGCTGCAGCAATAATGCAGAAATTATAAAGATAGGGCATATAGGCGAGTTTGATTCGGATATATGGAATCAGATAAATAAAGAGATCGAACAGGATAATTGTAAATTAGATATTGTTTATTTTAATGATTATGAACTTCTAAACAAGGCATTAAATGACGGTGATATTGATTTGAATGCTTTTCAGAATTATATTTATTTTGTAAATGAAACGAATGAGCATAATTATAAACTTTCTATTTTGGAGAGAACTTTTGTAGCACCTATGCATATATATTCAAAGAATTTTACAAATATAAATCAAATACATTCAAATTCTAAAATAGCTATTCCCATTGATAAAGTAAACTTATCTAGGTCTTTGCAGATATTAGAAGAGGCAGGTTTGATTAAATTAGAAAGACATAATAATAACTTTTATTCTTTAAGCAATATTTCTGAAAATAATTTAAACTTGGAAATTATACCTATGGAAGCAAGTATAATATATTATAATCTCGATAAAATAGATGCAGCAATAGTTAATTATAGATTTATCACCGATTATCATAATTATAATATTATATATTATGATGATGTAACAAAATATTCACCTCAGGGACAAAAGGCATATGTTAATTTAATTGTATGCCGTGAAAAAGATAAATCGTATAATATTTATAATTTTATAGCCGTAAGCTATAAACAAAAAATTAAATCTAAAATAGAAGAAAATAAATTAAAAGGGCTTATCGTTATTGATTAATAATTGAGGAGCAAAAAATGAATAATAAAATATTAAAAATAATGATATTATTATTTCTGATTATTTCATGCAGTAAAGAAAATAAAAAAGATATTACTGTAAAGCTAGGATGCATAGGAGAGCTTGATACTTATGTATTAGAATCTTTAAAAGGAAAATTAGAAAAAGAAAATATAATTTTAGATTTGATAACTTTTTCGGATTACAGCGTATTAAATAAGGCTTTAGTAAGCAAGGCAATAGACTTAAATCATTTTCAGCATTATGCTTATTTTGTAAATGAAACCAATAAAAACGATTACTACTTATCTATTATAGCAAAAACATTTATAGCTGATATGAATATGTATTCGGATAATCTTACCAATATAGGACAAATAGGATTAAAATCTAAAATAGCAGTTCCTGAAGATGATATAAATTTATCAAGGGCACTTAAAATATTAGATTCTATAGGTTTTATACGATTAAAAGAAAATAATAATAAAAATCATAATTTTACATTTGATGATGTAAGAGAGAACTATTTGCTTCTTGAGTTTGTACCGATAAAATCAAGCGATATGCATTCTATTATCTCAAAAGTTGATGCGGCTATTGTAAATTACCATTTCAATTTTGATTTTAGAAACAGTAATATTATATACAAAGATGATCCAAGTAAATATCAGTCAGACATGTATGTTAATGTAGTGGCAGCAAGGCTTGAAGATGAAAATAATATAACTTATAAAACTATAGCAAATCTTTATAAGGAAAAAGTATCAGAGCTTATAAATTCAGGTAAAATAGAAAGCATTACGATGATTGATTAATATGAATTAAAAGTATATACTGAAGCTATTTTGCAGATTTAATTAATTTAAATATATTAATTATTTCAATTATAAACTATAAATTTATTTTAAGGAGAAAAAAATGAAAAAGATTTTATTATTGTTTATGACAATTATAATATTATCATGCGGCTCTAATAATCAAAAAGGCACTGTAGTAAAAATAGGGCATGTGGGAGAATCTGACAGAATCACATGGAAACCTGTTATTGAAAAGTTAGCTAAAGAGGGTATAACTGTAGAGTTAGTATCTTTTTCTGATTATACTTTGCCTAATCAGGCTTTAAATGACGGAGAAATAGATTTAAACGCCTTTCAGCACTTTGCTTATTTTAATAATGAATTAGCATCAAGAAATTATGATCTTACAGCAATAGGAACTACATTTATATCATCTATGAATATATATTCAAAAAATATTACAAATGTAAGCGAGCTTAAAAATAATGATAAAATAGCAATACCTAATGATCCTGCAAACGGCGGAAGGGCTTTAAAAGTTTTGGAGGCTGCTGGAGTTATTAAAGTAAATCCAGAAGCAGGAGATTCTCCAAGTATTGATGATATAACAGAAAATCCTCTTAATATAGAATTAGTAGAAGTGGATGCAGGAAGTTTATACAGTCTTCTTCCAGATGTTGCCTGTGCTGTTATAAATGGAAATTATGCTATTGACTTCGGACTTAATCCGGGTTCTGATTATATATTTAAAGATGATCCTTCTATATACACTGGAAACTCTTTTTATAATTTGATAGCTGCTAGAACTGAAGATAAAGATAATGAAATATACAAAAAAATAGTAGAAGCATATCAGTCTCCAGAAGTAGAAAAAGTATATGCAGAAGATTTCAAAGGGGCATACTTACCTACTTGGAAATAATTTTATTTTAATGATAATTTATTATAGTATTTTTAGACTTACTGCAAAAATAAATTGTAGTTTTGCAGCAAGTCTATTTATTTATTATTGAAATTATTATAAAAATAATATAATCTAATATGAAATTATTACCTAATAAAAGGAGAAAATAAATATGAAAAAGATTTTATTATTGATATTGTCTATGACATTTATAATATTATCATGTCAAGGTTCAAAAACAGATGCAAACAAAACTGTAAAGGTTGGATTTGCAGGAGAGTCTGATTATCAGATTTGGGATCCTATAGTAGAAAAATTAGCTGAAGAGGGTATCACTGTAGAATTAGTATCATTCTCTGACTACACTATACCTAATCAGGCTTTAAATGACGGTGAAATAGACTTGAACGCTTTTCAGCATTATGCATACTTTAATGATGAAGTATCAAATAAAAAATATAATATCACTGCTATAGCTGATACTTATATATCTGCTATGAATATTTATTCTACTAATATTACAGATGTAAGTCAGGTAAAAAATGGCGATAAAATAGCTATACCTAATGATCCTTCTAATGGCGGAAGAGCTTTAAAAGTGCTTCAGGCTGCAGGACTTATTAAAGTAAAACCAGAGGCAGGAGATACTCCTTCTGTAAGCGATATAACAGAAAATCCTCTTAATCTTCAAATAATAGAAATGGATGCTGGTGCTATTTACGGAGTGCTTCCAGATGTTGCTTGTGCTGTTATAAATGGAAACTATGCAATTGACTTCGGGCTTAATCCGGGAAAAGACTATATATTTAAAGATGATCCTTCTATTTACAGCGGAAAATCTTTTGTAAACTTAATTGCTGCTAGAACTAAAGATAAAGACAATGAACTATACAAAAAAGTTGTAGAAACTTATCAGTCTGATATAGTAGAAAAAGTTTATAATGAAAACTTTTTAGGTTCTTATCTTCCTACTTGGAAATAAATTAATTGTAAATAAAAATTAAGCCCTATATACTTTTTATATATAGGGCTTTTTTAATTGTTTGTATAATTATTTAATTAATTTTTTAACTAATTAATAATTACTCCCATAAATTTATATTATTATAGTATTTATCCAAACTATCGCTGAACCATCTGCCATTCATTACATTTTTTATCATCTTATCTTTTAATTCTTCAGATAATTCAGTATCATTATTCATTTCATTTATAATATCTTCGTATGTTGTACTAACACTCTTTGATTCATATACTGCTTTATCATCTTTGGCATCTAATACCATAGAAAGATGAGTTTCATTATTCCATCTCTCCCAAGTGTTTAAATTATCAGAATTAGGATCTCCTGTATAGAGGAAGTTTTTTAAATATTGATTGAATACATCAGAAACATCTTTATATGAAGCAGATGAAAATAGATTATTATCTATATTTTTATAATTATGTTCTTTAGCAAGCATAGGTATAAATATACCATGAAAAGCACCGAATGTCGGTATTTTATAGTCTGAAGTATAATCTCCGTAGTTTATAGAACATAGATATATAGGAGCATTATAATTATATTCGCTCATTTTTTCTGCTGAGGCTTCTGCATTAAAGTATGCATACATTTTGCTTCCGTATTTTATTGCGAAAGTTTTTGCTTTTTCTATATCTTCTGCACTGTAATTAGTCATATCTTCTGAAGAGAAATATGAATCTCCATTTGCAAACATGCTGAACTCTGTATTTCCAGTAAGCATTATAATAGGTACGGCATTATAATCTTCTGTATCAAAACCGGCTTTAGGTAATACTTCATCATCTCCATAAAGATGAGGGAATACACTCATTCTTATGCCTGCATTTCCCATAAGAGGTATTAATCTTTCTGAAGATATGCTGTATAAATAGTCAGAAACATCAGCTCCTGAAGTTAAAAGCCAGTTTACAGCTTCTTCTTCGCTTGCTGCTTTGCCGTCTTCTACTGCAAGAGGTGCTATTGCTTTTGCTATTTGTCTTCTGCTTAATGTTTCATCAGCTATAGTCATACCGCCGCTGAATGCTATAGCTTTTTGGAATTTACCTTTGAATATAGGGCTTACCAATAATGCCATTACATCTCTTCCGCCTGCACTAAATCCTGATATTGTAACATTTTCAGGGTCTCCTCCAAAAGATGCTATATTATTTTTTACCCAGTCTAAAGCTAATGCTATATCCAAAAGAGTATAATTTCCTGTTGTATTAGTTTCATTAATAAGAGCAGGTAAATTATTAAAACCTAATAATCCCAAACGGTAATTAACAGAAACAAATACTATATCATCTTTTAAAACCATATCTGTACCTATAAGTTCTTTTGTATTTCCAGTCTGATTGTTTCCTCCATGCAAAAATACCAACACTGGTAAATCTTTGGCACCTTCTTTACTATATATATCCAAATTCAAACAGTCTTCACTTCCAACTACTTCATTTCCGCTTAACTGCAAAGCTAGTCCCTTCCACACTGAAGCATCATATTCATTACTCCAACTATCTGGATTTTGAGGAGCCTGCCAGCGTGAAGCCTTACCATAAGGAACACTGTACCATACTAAAGCTCCGTTTTCTTTTGTGCCTTTTACTTTTCCGAATTGTGTGTCTCTTATAGTTTCGCTATTATTACTGCAGCTTAAAATTAAAAAAAGAGAAAAAAATAATAAAACATTCTTTTTCATTTTTGTTATCCTTAAAATAAATTATTCTTTTGAACGAATTATATTATAATACTTTTATCTATTCTTTTGTTAAGAAATAGTGAGTAATTTATATAAAATTTATATTTTGCTATATAAAAATGCCGTACATTAAAACATATAATACATATAAATTGATACATGTATTATTTTATATATTAAAAGATACACTGTAGTCATGCTGTATACATTTCTATATCTAAAATAAAATACTAATTTAATACTTGAAAAAACAGAAAATATTTATATCTTTAATATGATAATAAACTGGAGAAAGATTATGAAGAAAGCTGTATTAACTTTGTTTTTATTTGTATCTGTTATGACTTCAAGTCTTATTGCTAAAGAAGGATTTGGTGTTGATTTAAGCGTACCTTTAGGAGCAGGTATAGGTTTTTATCTTGAAGATGGAAAACAAAGTGAAACTGTAAAACCATATGGCGGGTTTGAGTTTGGTGTTTATTTAAAGCCTAATTATTATTTTGACTTAACTATTTTATCTTTAGGTATATCATTAGATTTCGGATATCAAAGAGATGTATTTGCATATAAATCGGATTTGTCTAAAGGCAATGTTACCTTTGACAGCTTATCTATAGGTTTAATGCCTAAAATAGATGTATTATTTATGTCTATAGGAGTTGGTGCAGGAGTGAAATTCCCTCTTGGCGGAAGCAGTTATTCTAAAGAAAACAGCGGCGGGGAGACAATAGAAAAATATACTCTTAAACAATTGCAAAATAGATTTTATAATTTGTATATACCGTATCTTAAAGCAAGTTTGGATTTTTTGCTTCTTTATAATGTAACTTTGGGAGTTTATGTTTCTTATGATTTTCCTCTTTTGGAGTATAAAGATATATCTCCGAAGACAAAAATAGGAGCACTTGATATAGGCGGGCAGATAGGTATAAGATTTTAAGGAAAAAATAATGTACAATCGTCTGTATTATGCAGTATATATTATTCTTTTATATAGCAGTATAATATTTGCTCAAAACACTTCTTTTGTAAGTAAGCTTGATAAAAGTCAGTTAGATTTAAATTATTATGAAAAGTTAAAAGATAAAAATATTATATTGAATGTGTGCAATTGGGGGGAGTATATAGCTGACGGCTCTAAAGGCTCTATGGACATTATAAAAGAATTTGAAAATCTTACCGGAATAGAAGTAAATTATATAATACATAATTCTAATGAAGAAGTATATGCCAAATTAAAATTACAAACTGAAAATTATGATGTAATAACTCCTACTGATTATATAATAGTAAGAATGATAAAAAATAATATGATACAGAAACTAAACTTTGATTTACTTCCGGCTGTGAAAAATAATATAGACCCTTTCTTTTTTTCATTAGCCTATGATCCGGAAGGCGAATACAGTGTTCCTTATACTTGGGGAATGAGCGGTATTATATATAATAAAAAAAATATAGATATTAAAGAAGAAGATATTGACTGGTCTATACTTTTTAATGAAGATTATAAAGATATGATATTAATGTCAATAGCTCCAAGAGATGCTTTTGCAGCTGCTAATGGTTATTTAGGCTTTGATTTGCATACTACAAATGAAAAAGAAATATTAGAATCGTTTGATGCTTTAAAAAAGCAAAGATATGTAGTTCAGGATTATGTTATGGACGAAATACTATATAAAATAAGAGATGAAAAAGCATATATAGGAGTTACATACGGAGGCGATGCTTTAACTGTTATAAAGCAAAATACAAATATAAATTTTGTTATACCAAAATCAGGGGGGAATCCTTTTGTTGAGTGTTTGGCAATTCCTAAAAATGCAGAAAATATAGAAGCAGCTCATATGTATATAAATTTTTTATGTGAGAGACAAGTAGCATATGAGAATACAAAATATATAGGATATGCCACACCCAATACAGCAGCTTTAGAATTGCTTCCAGATGAAATAAAAAATGATAAAAGAATATATCCAGATAAAAAGAATATTGTATATATGTCAAAACGAATATCTGAACTTGATGACAGATCCGGTATTTTAATGGAAAACCTTTGGAATAATTTTCTTAATAATAAAAGTGTTAAATTGCCTTTTAATAAAATACTTGTATTTGCTGTTATTATTACTTCTATAGTTTTAATAATTTTAGAGCTTAAAAAGAAAAAAAATTAATTCTTTATTATTATTGCTAATAAAAATTGTTCGCTAAAAATCTATAGCAAATGGATTTGCAATTTTTATATTTAGCTTTCTAGTATTTAAAAATTATTATTTTTTGTTATTCAATTACAGCATATGCTCTTACAGGCGAGCCTTCAGAGCCTCTTATTTTTAAAGGTGCAGCACTAAAGAAAAATTCTTTATTTGATACTTTATCTAAATTGGCAAGTCCTTCTATAATGCATATGTCATGTGAAAATAAAATATTATGTATCAAATTATTATTAATATTATCGACAGAAGGACTGTCTATGCCTATTGTTTTGATTTTTAAATTAACTAATTGATTTGCAAAACTTTCGCTTAAATATGGAAAATATTTATAATAATAATCTGTATTAATATTCTTATGCCAAGAAGTATTAATAAGAAGTATATCGTATCCTTTTATAGTACCAAAATCAAAATTGTGAGGAAAGTTTATTTTGTTTTCTTTATCTGCTTTAATATCGATGCAGTAAGCACTGCCTATAAAATAATTTAAATCTATATTTTCGGTAGAAGGTTTATTGTTTATGCCATGAAGAGGTGTATCAATATGAGTGCCGCTATGGACACACATATTGATATTTGTTATATTAAAATATTCATAATTGAAACTTTCAACTTTTACATCAATATCATCAGGGTAATGAGGCATATTGCTGTAAATTGGAGAAGAAAGATCTATTATCATTTATCATGTCTTTTTTTATTATTATTTGATTGTTTGGCCCCTACAAGAGAAGCAAATATTACTCTTCCAGCTTCTTTAGGGAGTACATTGTCTATTTCTATTTCAACATTTTTTCCTATTAAGTGTTTAGCATTATCAACAACTATCATAGTACCGTCTTCCAAATATCCAAGTGCCTGCTTATCTTTTCCTTCTCTTATCAAATCAATTTTGATAGTTTCACCGGGAAGAACTACAACATGAAGCGAATTAGCCAAATCATTTATATTTAATATTTCAACCTCATGAATAGAAGCTACTTTCATCAAATTAAAATCATTAGTAATAACTTTAGCGTCCATTTTTTTGGCAAGCTCTATAAGTTTTAAATCTACTTCTTTGATATTAGGAAAATCTATATCCGTAATAGAAAGAAGTATATTTTTAGAAGATTTCATTTTATTTAATATCTCTAATGCCCTTCTTCCTCTTATTCTTTTTTGCGGATCTCTAGCATCGCTTAAGAACTGTATTTCTTTTATTACAAATTCCGGAAGTACAAGAAGTCCGTCAAAAAATTTTTTTTCAGCAATATCATATATCCTTCCGTCTACTATCACAGAAGTATCAAGTATTTTTGCTGTTTTATTTTTATCTGGTTTTGTGAGATTAAGCATATTTGATATATTTGGTATAAATGCTGCTATAATACCAAAAGTCAGATATCCTTCTATAAAAAGAATGATTAATTTTTCATTTGTAGATAGTTTAATTCCTATCATATTAACAGTACTTATAGTGAGAAGAACTGTAAGTATAGTTAGAAAAAATGAAATAAAAAAGGCGAGAGTAATTTTAGAAGATTTCTTTCTTATAAGTAAAAATTCAAATAAAAATATCAAAACAGCACTCAGTAAAAATATCGATACAGTTTTATAATTAAAAGTTTTTGTAAAATAATAATCCATTAATGCTATTAAAAAAGATATAACAAAATATACTATTCTCCACATAATAGTTCCCCCTATAAACTATAATATATTTAGATATATTTATTTTTTTTATTTGAATAAATTTTTAGAAATATTGAAGATAAGAATTATCATTCTTTAGTATCTTTCTTCTTTTTTTTGGCATTGTCTTTATTTTCTTTTACCAATTTTTCTTTTTCTAAAGGTTTGGTTTTGAATTTTTTGGCAGATTTTTCTAAAGCATTAGATACTATATCTTCTATTTCATCTTTGTCTTTTTTTAAAGCTATGCTGATTTCATTAACTATAAACATATAAGCCTTTTCGTATAAACGTTTTTCGCTTGCAGATAGTTCTTTTAATTTGTTTCTAGTAAATAAACTTCTAGCCACTTCTATGGTATCTTTGATATTACCGCTTCTTAATTTTTCTTCATTTTCCTGATATCTTATTTTCCAGTTATTTTCTATATCCTGCGGTTTGGTTTGAAGTACATTAATCAGTTCATCGGCTTCTGCTTTTGAAATTATTTTACGTATACGATATTCTTTAACTCTATTTATAGGGACTTTTAATGTAATATTTTCGCTTTCGCATTCTAATACATAACATTCTACAAGATTAGAATTTACTTTACTATCAGATATACCTATAACTTTACATATACCGTACATAGGATATACAACATAAGTATTTAATTTATACATTACAAGCCTTTAAGTTAATTATTTATTCTCAAAATTTAATAATATACCTCTATCTATTATATATCAAGATTTTAAAAAATCAAGTGTTAGAAAATATTAATATATACTGAAAAAAGGCACAGACTTTTTATAATAAGTCTATGCCTTTATCAAATATTAATTTTATGTGTATTATTACATTTTTCTTAAAGCTATACTAAGAAAGAAAGCAAAACCTCCCCATATAGCTAGTAAACTAAGTCCCATAAATATAGCAGAATCTATTCCCATGATTTATCTCCTTTTTATAAAGATTATTAATTATTTATTTTAGGCTGTCTGTCTTTAAACTTAGCAAATAATATACCTACTATAAATGCTATAACAGGCATAGACCAGCCTAAAGCAATTAAAGCCCAAGTAGGATAGCCGCTGTAAGGGGTTTTAAAATCATTTATCAATTTTAATGAAAGCATTACAGCTAGGAATATAGGAGTTAAGAATTTCAAACAGAAATCCCACCAAACGCCTATTTTAAACTCACTTACAGCATTAATAGTCTCTTTAAATGAGCCAAGTTTATATACCCAAGCAACCAATATAATTTCTATAAGTCCGCTTACTACAATATTGTAATTGTTTACAAAAGCATCTACTATATCAAGTATAGAAAGTCCGCTTCCAGTAGCATATATCATAGATATGGCACCTTGTATTACAATGATGATAATACTTACTTTTTTTCTGTTAAAATGGAATTTATCTATGAATGAAGATATAACTACCTCAGCAAGCGAAATAGCAGAAGTAAGACCGGCAAACGAAAGAACTAAGAAAAATACTAGTCCGAATATTCCATTTAAACCCGGAAGAGAATTAATAGCTTCTGGAAATACTATAAATGCCAAACCTATACCGCCGCTTCCAGCTACATCAGCAACAGCTTTTCCTTGTGAATGAGCCATATAACCTATTATACTAAATACTGTTATACCAGCAAATAAACTAAAGCTAGTATCAGCAAAACCTGTCATAAATGCATTGTTTGCTATATCAGAATCATCTGGAAGATAGCTTGAATATGTTATCATTATACCAAAAGCAACAGACATACTATAAAACACTTGTCCGTAAGCATCTATCCAAATTTTAGGGTTAGTAAGTTTAGAGAAATCGGGCTTAAACATATAATCAAGTCCGGATAAAGCACCAGGTAAAGTTATGCCTCTGATAAGAATAATTACTACTAAAACAGCTAATAAAGGCATAAATATTTTATTCGCTTTTTCTATACCATCTTTAACACCGCCGATAACAGAAATAAGTATTATAACCCAAACAATAATTAGAGGTATTGCAACACCAATATTAAAATTACCAAGTGAGAAACCGCTTTGAAGTTTTAAATATTCATTAGTAAAAAATCCGGCTGTATCAGTTCCCCATTTTAATCCTTGAATAGAAAATAAACCGTAGGATAATGACCAAGCAATAATAACAGAATAATAAATAACTATTGCAAAACAGGTAAATACTTGCAGCCAGCCTAACCATTCCCAAGACGGATTTAATGCTTTTAAAGCACCAGGTGCACTTTTATGAGTTTTATGACCTATAGAAAACTCTAATATCATTATAGGTATGCCTGCTGTAAGCATAGCTATAAGAAAAACTATCATAAAAGCTCCGCCGCCATTAGATGCAACCATATACGGGAAACGCCATATATTACCCAAACCAACAGCGGAACCTATTGCAGCAAGGATAAAACCTGCTCTTGTTCCCCATTGTCCTCTATGATGATGACTCATCTTTTTTCCTCTCCTTTATTTTTATTTATTTCCATATTATATATTAAATTTATATAATATATGAAAATGATTTAAATATCAATACTTTGTATAGAATTTTTTTATTTTATTTTTCACATAAAAAGATATAATATGAATATCACAGTTATAATATTGTTCTTTATATTTTTTGTTTAAAATTATTATTAATCTTTTTTTAAGTGATTTATAATAATAAAAAATTTAGAAATATAATTTTATACTTATTCTTCAATAAATTAAATATTTTACTTATATAACTATTTTAGGATTTAATTATAAATATTTTTTTCTTTAGTAAAAATGCTATAAGTTATTAAATATAGTAATTGGGTTTGCCGAAAGTGATTAAATCAGCAGATAATTAATCATAATGCTTACAAAAAATACTAAATCTTTTATTTGAAGTATTTTTCAAATGCCAGTAAAAAATCAATTAATAGAGATACTAAGGTATGTATATTTTTATATTGCCGAACTTAGTAGGCAGCAGATACATTTTTCATTGCTATTCAAGTTTTATCTGTGAACTATGAACAAAGCCAAGAATCGTACCTTTGCCGTCACTATCATCAGGAGGTAAGTAATACACTTCAATCCAGTTTTTTTTCCAATCACTTAAATTACAGTTACTATCAACTAATAATAAAAGCCCCACATTATTAATCATATCGTTTTTCAAAATTTTTCCTATTATTTTTCCATTTGCTTTATCTCTTATATTCACATAATCATCTTTAGAATTATATTTAAGAATACTATAAATGGCTTCTCCTTTAAATTCATAATTATCCTTAGTAAAATACTCTGTTTTAATATCTCCTAATAGTTTGAAATTTACAAGCTCTCCATAAGCCTCTCTTCCTGCTTCGCCTTCGCCATAAAAAGAATAGTTTCTTATTGTTACCTCCGCTCTTACAGCTGATACTCCTAAAAATGCTTTATTCAAAGGAGATGGTAAATTTACATTTTTATCATCTAATAAAATACCGAAGTCTAATCTTTCAAATTCTTTATAATCATCTATATTATGGGAAGATGTACTAAATAGAAAAGGCAAATCAATATTATTATCAGGATAAAATCTTAAAGCATTATTAGTCTCAAAATCATCAGCTCTTTCAAGTACCCCTGTCAATGTAACCTCACCATCAAAATAAATTTGAGCAGCAGAATAAGTGCCGTCAAGTTTTTTTACTTTAAGTGTATTTTTTGCCATTTTACCATTATCACTTAAAAGTTCATTGAAGTATGCCGCATCAGGCGGAAATGCCCATAAAAAATTAATGCTTAAAAGAAATAAAATAATTTTCTTCATTTAATCCTCCCGTTCGCCTACGCTAATATAAGCCAGCAACTAAAGTTACTGGCTGCTACGGCTCACTTTTTTGTTATATATAGTTTTCAAAATCTTGTAATTTTTTATTTTGTTGTTATGTCACCCGTAATGGTGTCTTGCCTACGCCTTTTTATTATATATAAAAAACTTGTTCGTTACTACACTCACAAGTTTTTTATTTAGTTTACATAGTCTTCAAAGGCTAATAATTTTTTATTATTGCTATGCTCTTTTAATAGCCTCCGTTTTCAAGTTTTACCTGAGAACCATGCACAAAGCCATGAATTGCATTTTTTCCGTTTCCAACCACTGGAGGAAGATAAAATACCTCATACCAATTTTTTTCAAAATTTTCATAATTCATATAATCAATACCTGCTCCATTGATAGATAATAAAACTCCCCCATTATTAATCATATCATTTTTCAAAATCTTACCTATTATTTTTCCATTTGCTTTATCTCTTATATTCACATAATCATCTTTAGAATTATATTGAAGTTCGTTGTAATAAACATTTCCGTCATTATAATTATCTTTACTAAAATACTCTGTTTCTACATCACCTAAAGCCTTAAAACCTACAATATCACCGTAAGCCTCTCTAGATGCTTCACCTTCTCCATAAAAACGATAATTTCTAATTGTAACTTCAGCTCTTACCGCAGCAACGCCTAAAAATCTTTTATTTAAAGGTTCTGGTAATTTTACTTCAATATTTTCTAATAAAACACCGAATTCCAATCTGTCAAATTCAACGCCGCTAAAATCCCAAGAATCACCATATTTAGAAGCACCTTGATTTTTCAAATTCATTTCAGATGAAGCATATAAAAAAGGAAGATTTACATTATTATCAGGATAAAATCTTAAAGCAGTATAATTATCTCCCATATCTTCATTATCAGCTCTTTCAAGAACTCCTGTTAATGTAATCTCTCCATCAAAATAAACCATACCACCACTTTCTACATTATAGGCTTTAAGTGTATTTTTTGTTACTTTACCATCATAGCTTAAAAGTTCAGAAAAATACGCTTCACTAGGTGGAAATGCCCATAATAAATTAATGCTTAAAAGAAATAAAATAATTTTTTTCATTGCAATAGCTCCTTGTTTATAAATAACAATTATTCGATTCTTACTACTGATTAAAATTATAAGAATCAATAAATTTTATATTCTTTACAACTTTTTCCCGCCGCAAAAAGTTGCAAAAAGTGCATATTAAAAACCTATTTATTAAATGTAAAAACTTGTTAGTCTAAAGCTAGTAATTTTTTATTCTGTTGCTATGCCACCCGAAAGGTGCCTTGCCTACACCATAGGTGGACTTCGTCCGGTACGCAGAGTGTTGGTCGCCCACCGAAGTGACTACTTGGTCGCTAATATAAGCCAGCAACTAAAGTTACTGGCTGCTTCGGCTCACTTTTTCATTATATAAAAAACTTGTTCGTTACTACACCCACAAGTTTTTTATTTAGTTTATATAGTCTTCAAAGGCTCGTAATTTTTTATTATTAATTACTATTCTCGTATATATTTTTTAATCTAATATATGTCCCATACGCTCTTTTTTAGTCTTTAAATAAAATGCATCATACTCTGAAGCCTCTATTTGTATAGGCACTCTGTCTTTTATTTCAAGTCCGTAATTATTCAAATACTTTATCTTATCTGGGTTATTAGTCATTATTTTTATGCTCTTAATTCCCAAATTTTTAAGCATTTGATAAGCCTCATAATATTCACGCATATCATCTCTAAAACCCAAAGCTATATTCGCATCTACTGTATCAAGTCCGCTGTCTTGAAGCTCATAAGCTCTTAATTTATTAACAAGTCCTATTCCTCTGCCTTCCTGACGCATATATACCATTATACCTCTGCCTTCAGAAGCAATTTTTCTCATAGCATAATCATACTGCTCTCCGCAATCACATCTTTTAGAACCTAATGCATCGCCTGTCAAACATTCAGAATGCACCCTGCAAAGCACATCTTCTCCGCTTGAAATGTCTCCCATAGTTAAAACTACATGATGTTCTTTTGTTATTTTATTTACGAAAGTAAGTATTTCAAACTCTCCGTATTTAGTAGGCATTTTAGCCTTAGCATAAAGCTCCATCAAGTCTTCATTCTTTTTTCTGTAGTCTATCAAATCAGAAACAGTTATCATTTTAAGATTATGTTTTTTAGCGAAATCAATCAAATCATCTCTTCTCATCATATCGCCGTCATCTCTCATAATCTCGCAGCATAAACCGCATTCTTTAAGTCCTGCAAGTCTCATCAAATCGACAGTAGCCTCAGTATGCCCCATTCTTACAAGTACTCCTCCGTCTTTTGCAAGTAATGGAAACATATGTCCCGGGCGTCTGAAATCTTCTGGTCTTGCATTTTCATCAACTACTTTTAAAGCTGTGATTGATCTTTCTACTGCTGAAATACCAGTAGTAGTTTCAACATGGTCAATAGATACTGTAAAAGCTGTTTCATGATTATCAGTATTTTTTGTAACCATTTGATTTAAATTAAGTTTGTTTGTAAGCTCTTTACTCATAGGCATGCATATTAAACCTTTAGCATAAGTAGCCATGAAGTTTATATTTTCTGTAGTAGCAAACTCAGCCGCACAGATTAAATCGCCCTCATTTTCTCTATCTTCGTCATCGGAAACAACTATTATTTTTCCGTTTCTTAAATCTTCTAAAGCCTCATCAATAGTGCTGTAAATATTTTCCATTTGAATGCTCCTTTTCATTCATTTTTTAATTTTGTGCTTTTCCTAAATATTTTAAGCAAAAACACTAAAAGTATTAAAATCCGTTCTTAAGCAAAAACTCCATTGTGATATTGGATTTTTTACTGTCATTACTATTTTCTTTATCATCTTCTTTAAATGTTAAAAGCCTTTCAACATACTTGCCTATAACATCATTTTCTATATTAACCTTATCACCCTCTTTTTTATAATAAAGTACAGTTTCCTTTAATGTATGAGGAATAACAGCTATAGAAAAAGTATTATCAGTTAAACTTGCCACCGTCAAACTTATTCCATCAACAGCAACAGAGCCTTTCTCTACTATATATTTCATTAATTGTCTAGGTACTTCAATAGTAAGTATAATAGCATTATCATCTTTTTTCATAGACTTAATGCTTCCTACTCCGTCAATATGCCCGCTTACTATATGACCGCCGAATCTTCCGCTTAAAGTCATTGCTCTTTCAAGATTAACTCTGCTTCCGTTTTTTAAACTTCCCAAATTAGTACGGTTCAAAGTCTCCTGAGTAACATCAGCATTGAATATCTTATTATCAAAACTAGACACAGTTAAACAAGTACCATTAACAGCAACACTATCACCCAAATGCAAATCATCAAATATTTTGCTTGCTTCTATTGTAATAACTTTGCTTTGTACCGATTTAACAATTCCTATTTCTTCAACTATACCAGTAAACATTATTTTAATATAATCCTATAAAAAATTTATAAATTATAATCTTTTTGATGTCATTGAATACAAAATGGTCAAATGCAGTCCTTTTGCTTCTCGCCACAGGCGGGCTTCGCCTGGGTCACCAAAAGAAGTAGGGGTCTGGGGACTAGTCCCCAGTAATCAAATATTATATAAATTTATTAATTTATATAATACTCCAAAAATAAATCCTCATCTATTTTTGTTATATCTCCGCCTATAAGTTTAAAAGCATTATTAGGGTCATCTATACCTTCTCCGCCTATAGGGCTTTTTGCTTTAATGCCTCCAAATATCTTTGGTGCTATATAAACTAAAACCTTATTTACCAATCTTTCTTCTATCAAACTAGCATGCAAAGAAGCACCTCCCTCTACATACACACTATCAATATTTTTATCTTCACCTAATATTTTCATTAATTCTTTTAAGTTTACTCTTCCATTATCACTTTCTGTTTTTATTATTTCAATTCCTAAACTTTCAATCTCTTTTATTTTTTTTTCATCATTACTAATAGTAGCTATAAAAGTTTTTATTTCTTTTGCAGTTTTACAAATATTAGAGTTCAAATCTATTTTTAGAGAACTATCTAAAATTATCCTTATAGGGTTTCTAGTATTTGGAAGTCTGCAATTAAGAGTAGGATTATCTTCTATTACAGTATTTATTCCAACCATTATGGCAGAGTACTTATTTCTAAATCTATGAGAATGCTCTCTTGCTTTTTCTGAAGTTATCCATTTTGACTTTCCGCTTGACGATGCAATTTTACCGTCTATAGTCATAGCATATTTCATCACAACAAAAGGTCTTTTATTTGCTATATAATAAAAAAACACTTCATTTAATTTTCTGCACTCTTCTTCAAGTACATTAACTACCACCTCAATTCCAGCATCTTTTAATTTTTTTATACCGTTACCAGCAACTTTAGGATTAGAATCCACGCAGCCTATAATAACTTTTTTTATTTTATTTTTTATAATAGCATCAGCACAAGGAGGAGTTTTACCGTAATGCGAACAAGGCTCTAAAGTTACATATATAGCAGCCCCTTCAACATCTTCTCCTTTTTTTTGGGCATCAAGAAAAGCGTTAATTTCAGCATGATTTTCACCGTATTTTTGATGATAACCTATACCTATAATTTTATCATCTTTCACTATTACAGCACCAACCAAAGGATTAGGACTGGTAAAACCTTCTCCTTTTTTTGCCTCTTCAATAGCCATTCTCATATATTTTTCATGCGTATTTTGCTGCATAATACTTTTATACTCTTAAAAAAATAATTTTTTGTAATCTTTGGACTTTATTTTGGCGTATTTTTGACTATAAACAAAAAAACTCTAAATGTTAAAACATAACAAATAGAGCCTTAATTTTTGATATGTAGTAAGTTTACATTAACATCTTCTACCATCCAGACTTTAACTGTCGGTTTTGGAGTTTCACCAAATCAGCTGTTTCTGAAAAAAGAATAATTTTCAAAAAAGCTCGCGGACTTTACCGCCGGTATGGAATTTCACCTAGCCCCGAAGATTTATTATACTAATATTATAATACAAAAAAAATTCATTGTCAAGTATCAGTAATTTATTATTAATTATTATAATTTATTCTTATTTCTTCACATAATTTTTTAAGTCTTTCTTCTGCAATTTTATTTTTTAATTCACATTCCCAAACCACAATAACCTTCCATCCCATTGATTCAAGGTTCGCTATATTATTTTTATCTCTTTCTATATTACGTTTAATTTTAGGTATCCAGTAGTTTTGATTAGAAAGAGGCATTCTTCCTCTTGAGCAGTTATGCATATGCCAAAAACAGCCGTTTACAAAAATAATTGTATGATATTTTGGAAGTACTATATCAGGTTTTCCTGGGTATCTTTTATCATTCTTTCTATATCTGAACCCATTCTTAAAAAGATATTTTCTTACAATATTTTCGGGCCTTGTATTTTCACTTTTTATATTAGACATATTTTTGCTTCTTTCTTCATGAGTTTTATTATCAGCCATTTCATCCTCTATACAATATTAAATTTCATCTGCATTTAATTTTTCTGCAAATTTTTCATAGCTTCCCCAGCTTTGTACATCTATGGAATACTCGCCTTCTTTTTCTTTAGTAACTATTACAGAATCAATACCTAAAAATTCTAGTTTACTAATTGAAGCAAGCTCAAATTCTTTTAATTTTAACACATCTCTAAGAAGCCAATTGCTTAATGCTTTATTAGGATTTGTCATAAGAGCCTTGTTATTATCCTGACATACTTTAGCATTTAAGACTTCGCCAAGAGGAGTTTTAAGAATAAAAGGAATATCTCTTTCTGGAAAAAAATTTGGAAAATGATTTCTTACCAATGCAGGTATAGCTATATATACTTCATTAGGATCCCTTTTCCTTCCGCATGCATTCCATTGATTAAGTGCAGATCTTTCCTGAACTATTTTTATCTTATTTTTTACCGTATATAAAGGAAGAATAACATATTCTAGTTTTTGTTCTGACTCAATTGAAATTTTATCATAGTCAATTTCATCTATGGAAAGAAGAAGTTTAGCAGGATTTTCAAATATTACAGCTTCTGCTGTATGACAGTTTTGCGGTATATCAAATTTTCTAAACAATGTACTTTTTGAAAAATTAAATTTATACAAATGATTTCCATCTGTAAAATCTAAAGATTTTTCATTTTTACTGCCTTTTTCTTTTTCAATTCTTAAATTTGATATATCAATTTCATCATAATCTGTTTCAAAAAACAGCAGTAAATTTTTTCTTCTAGCTATAATATGATACTGAGACTGAGATATACCGTAAATATCTTTAGCAAGTTTAATTCTTTCATTTCTAAGATTTGCTAAAAACTCAGCAAGATCTTTATCATCTGTTTTCTCTCTAATCATACTTGAATTTTTATTAAATTCTGCTATTTTTTCAAAACTGTAATTCTTGTTTTCTCCTAGAAAAGTTTTTAATCCTATACCTGTATCATATATTTTGGCATCAAATGCAGTATCAGAACGGCTTAAATTTTTAGCATTGAAACAAAAGCAGAATAAATTTTCCATAGCTCTGTAATATATATAGGGACTGCTGCTGTCGCTGTATAGTCTTGAAAGTTTAGATACTGACTGTATTAATTTTACATAATTTTTATTTTCTTTCTTATCCAGTTCAAAAAAATTAATCATTTTATACCTCATTTTTGATTAACAGTCTATAACCTTAAGAATATTATCTGCTATTTTTTTTACTAAAGGATAAACTATTGAATTTCCCGCCTGCTTATATAATTTAGAATTTGATTGTTTAGGAAGTTTAAAATCTTTAGGGTATCCCTGAAAATTGAAGCATTCTCTAGGGGTTAATTTTCTTATACCATAATTGTCACGTATTATTGGAACATTATGTCCTCCTTCTCCCATATTGGCAGTTAAAGTAGGACAAAGATTTGATTTGTTTTCTCTTACATAATGTCTTCTCCATTGGTATACTGTATCTTTATTTATAATATTTTCATTAAAAATTTTATAATATTTTGTGCTGTTATAATAATATATATCATCCTGTTTTTCATGGTCTATAAAATCATGAATAGTTTTAGTAAGTTCTACAGGTTCAGGAAATTTAAAATTAGAATAACTGCATACTTTTTCTTTGCTGAAAGCTGCAATAAATATTCTTTCTCTATTCTGCGGTATGTTTGAATATTCTGCTGAATTTAATACTTTATATGAAACATAGTAGTTTAAATTTCTTAAAGTATTTATTATTGTTTTTAATGTATTTCCGTTATCATGGTTTTCTAAATTTTTTACGTTTTCAAGAAGTATAGCTTTAGGTTTATGATATTTTATTATTCTTGCTATATCAAAAAATAATGTACCTCTTGTATCATCAAAACCTTTTCTATATCCTGCTACAGAAAAAGGCTGGCATGGGAATCCTGCACAAAGTATATCATGTTCCGGAATATTTTTTTCATCTATCTCTGTAATATCTCCTTCAAGTACAGTATCAGGAAAATTTAATTTATATGTCTCTCTTGCATTAATATCTATTTCGCTTGCAAAAACACAATTTTCGGAATTAAAAGCTAAATGAAATCCTCCGACTCCTGCAAATAAATCAATAAATCTGTACATCAAAATATTTCCTACAATAAGTAATTTTTAACTATTCTCGGCTAATTATATTAAATTTGACACTTTATTATATAATCATAAATATTTTTGTCAAAAATTAATCATAAATATAATTATTTTTTATTTATGCAGCAAATATATAATGTTATTACATTTTTTCTTTTACTATACCGCTTCTGTATGCCGATAAAAGCTCATGCAAATCATCAATACGTTTTGAAAGCTCTTTGCCTATATCAGTTTCTCCAACTGTAATACGTCTTATAAAACGCTCTACAATTATAGATTTCGGAGTTAATTTAAATCCAGACTCTACAACCTCATTAAAAGGTCTATGCTCAGCTATCATCATCATATTTGAATTTGATATTAGAGTGTATCCACCTATTCCAGTGCTTTTATGATATGCCTTTGAAAGCCCGCCGTCTATAACTAAAAGATGCCCTCCTCCTTTTATAGGGCTTTCTCCTTTATGAGTTTTTACTGGAACATGCCCATTAACTATATGAGACATTTCTATATCAAGGTCAAATTCTTTTAATATATTTTCGCAGTATTCTTTTTTATCTATATAATAATAGTACGGATTGTAACTTTCTTTATGTATTTCTTTATCATCTATAAAATACCTTTCAAAAGTAGTCATTTTATTTTTACCAAAAAGAGGCGATTTAGGACCGCACCATAAATACCAGCAGTAATCAAGTGCATTTAACTGCTCCTCACTTCCTGCTTCACAGTAGAATGCTTTTCTTACTTTGTCTTCTACCTGTTTTAAATATTTTCTTCCAGATAAATACTGAGCGTCTATATAAACCTCATCAAAAGAGCCGTCATCTTTTGTAGGTATGCATCCATGGTAAAGAAGATTTCCATTAAATATTTTGTATATGCTTCCTTTAGCATACATATAATTAATATGTCTTTGTAAAGTATGGCTGTTCGCAAAAGAAAAAGCAAGAGTTTGTATCAATGTATTTTCGCCTTCACTAAGCTCAAATGGATTATTTTTATCTATAGTAGGGAAATTTTTATCTTTTAGCTCATAAGTTTTTGAGTTTATTGTAATTGTACCTTTATCATAATCAATTTTATCAAGGAGTATTCTGTCATCCATTCCATAATTAGGGTGTCTTTTAATAAGCTGACATTCAAGTTTAAATTGTATTATAGATATAGCCTTATGCATTTTGGCGGCTAAATCTTTATCAACTTCATCATAAATATTTTTGTCTAATGTATTAGGCTTAAATACTTCGCATGGATCATCTTTATAAACATCATTTGCAAAAGAAGATAGAGATCTTAAATTAATTCCATAACTGTATTCAAGCAAATCAAAATTATTATACCTTATAGCCAAACGCACAGCATTAGCAACGCAAATCAAACTTCCTTTAGCAGCCCCCATCCAATGTATATCATGATTACCCCAAGCAATATCCACTTCATTAAAAGTCATTATGCTTTCCATTACCTTATCTGGGTGAGGTCCCCTGTCATAAATATCCCCTACTATATGAAGCCTATCTACACTGCATTGCCTTATAAGCTGACAAAGTGCGGATATAAATTTATCAGCTGCTGAAACTTCTATAATAGAGTTTATTATTGAGAAGTAGTAATTTTCTTTATTTTCTTCAGAATCTGTCTGAAGCAGTTCATCTAATATGTACGCGAAGTTTGAAGGCATTTTCTTACGTATTTTGGATCTTGTATATTTGCTTGTAACAAGTTTGCATATTCTAATAAGTCTGTATATAGTAATTCTGCACCAATCAGCAAATTCTTTTTCAGATGATTTATTATTAACAACATTTTTTGTGTCTACAATTAATATTTGAAGCTCCACTCTGTCATGTTCAGGTAAAGTATTTCTAAAAAGAAGCTCTATTTTCTCGCGTATAACCCCAGAAGAAGTTCCAAGCAGATATTCAAATCCGTCAGATTCTCCATGAATATCACTTAAAAAATATTCTGTTCCTTTAGGAAGTTTTGAAATAGCTTCTAAGTTTATAATTTCAACAGAAGCGTCATCTATAGTAGGATATTTTTGCGATAATAATTCTAAATAGTCTCTATCCCTCATAAAATACCTCCAAGAAATGTTCTTACTATATAGTAGTATATATCAAAAAATATATAAAATCTATAATTAAGGTTAAAATAAATTAAAATGTATAAAATATGTTGACAAAAAATTATATTGATATATAATAGCGAAACATAAAAGTTCACGGGATGTAGCGCAATTGGTTAGCGTACCTGCTTTGGGAGCAGGGGGTTGTGAGTTCGAGTCTCACCATCCCGAATGCGCTAGTAGCTCAATTGGATAGAGCAACTGCCTTCTAAGCAGTAGGTTACAGGTTCGATTCCTGTCTGGCGCGTATATAAACGTCTTTATTACTTTTGTCAGCGTTTATAGTTTTTATATGATAAAAAAATAATAACTCTTTTTAATGTTTAAATGGCGAATGTAGCTCAGTTGGTTAGAGCGCCAGATTGTGGATCTGGATGTCGCGGGTTCAAGTCCCGTCTTTCGCCCTTATCTTTTTCATAATATATATACTTGATATTTTTCTATATTAATGTACCATATATGTAATTATTTTACAGAGGTATTATATATGAGAAAAATAATTCTAATACTTATTTTAGCGGTATCATTGAGCCATATCAATGCATTTGCAGCAAGCGGTTTTGAAGCCATATTAAATGTTCCTTTGGGACTTTCGGTTGGTATACCTAATGGTACTTATGAAACGGATGTTTTAAAAAGTCAGGCAGGTTTTGATTCTGGAATAACTGCTCAGCTTGGTTATATGATTGGTTTAGGCAAAATAGGTATTAGTATTTTGGGGGAACTTGGATATAGTTATGACAGTTATAGAATATATATGTCTTCATCGCTAAACAATAATAATAAAATGGACGTGTATGGAAGCATATATACACATAACTTCCAAATAGGAATACTGCCTAAAATAAATATAGGACAATTTGCTATAGGATTAGGAGCTGGTGTAAAAATACCTATATCAGCAGTTAATGAAGTGAAAACGGATTATACAATATTGGGTTTTGAAGATAGTTCAACTGTAAGTTCAAAATTAAATAGAAATGATATAGAAAATGGTTATGATAAAAACGTAATACCATATATTAAAGCTACTTTTGACTACTCTTTCTTCTTCACTTCCAAAATTGCCCTAAATGTTGGTGCTTATTTAGGATATGATTTCGGCTTGGCTAACAAAAATCCTATAGACGGAGAGTATACTGGAATAGACAGTTTTGATATAGGTTTGCAGTTGGGTTTGAGATTTGCCCCTAAATTGTAAACTATAGAGCATAATTGCCGATTATATATAAGTAAGTATATATTAGCGTCTGTGGCTTAATTGGATAGAGCAGCGGATTTCGGTTCCGTCGGTTGGGGGTTCGAGTCCTCTCAGACGCGTTTTAAAATTATTTGATTATTTCCCAAATTGTGATAAAATTAATTATTATATGGAGATAAGGGTATTAAGGGAATGAAAGAAAAAACTTTAAAAAAATTTAATTTTGCTATTCTAATATTATTTCCTATAATACTTCTTATATTTTCAGTTACTTTCAATATATACAGTGTCGGAACTAAAAACCGAATAAATAAAGAATTAGAAAACTTTACTAATTCGCTCTCTTTAAGAATGGAAAGCAAATATATGGATATGATGACGCTTTACTTTAAAGACGAGCTAAACAATTATGCAATAGCAAATGAGTTTACGAACCTTGTAAAAGAACAGGTAAGATTGGGAGTTACTCCTCATTTTAATTCTCTTAAATTTTCTATAGATTATACTATTAGAACAAATATAAGAAATACTACTTACGGACTTTTGTTTATATCAGTACTTATGTTTATACTAACACTAGTACTTAATTTTACAAATAACAGTTTTGTAAGCAGCAGCAGTAATATGAATGTAAGTCCTGCTGCAGACAATTCCAGCAATAAAACATCTGATAAACCGCAGGCAAAACCTATAAATAATGTAATAGATTCCTCTTCAAGTGAAAATATTAAAGCTGAAATAGAAGCTATGTATAAAAATCTTGTAAAAGAAATTAAAAGTTCTAGAGATGAACAGGCTTTGGAAATATTAGAAAAAATGTTTCAGTTAGATGACAGAAACTATCTAGCTTTAAATGGGGCGGGTGTTCTTCATACAAAGATATACAGCAGAGATAATGAAGAAGAGCATTTTAAAAAGGCTGATAAATATTTTGAATATGCTTTATCTTTATATAATAACAATGAAAATGTATACAACAATAAAGCTATACTATACTCTATAAAATATGAACTTAAAAAGTTAGAAGATGATTATGAAACTGCTTTGATAATATTTAATGATGCTCTCTCTTCAAATCATTTAGACCCTGAACTTCTTAATAATAGGGCTACTTTATACTCTGTAAAATATAAGATAAGCGGAGATGAAAATTTATTTGAAAGGGCTTTGAATGATTATGACGAACTTATAAAAATGGATTTCAATAATATTTATGCTTTAAACAACAGAAGTGCTATTTACTTTAATAAATATAAAAACTCAGGAGATAAAAAATATTTTGATAAATCAATAGAAGACTGTAATACTGCTTTTAAAATTAATTCTTCTGAAGCACTTTATGATAATAGAGGCTCACTCTATATATATAAATTCTAATAATTATTATCTTGATATTCCAAGATGATTTTTCCTGTACTCTCTCTCTAAATTGCTAATATTTAAATCTTTATTAATGTTTTTAAGCTCATCAGCTCTGTATATCCTTGTTATATTATTTTTTTTATTGATTAAAAAATAGTTAAAAAGCAGAGTATCATCAATGCTCATAAGTGTTATATCATGTGTAGATAGTATAAGCTGAGAAGTTTCTCTCTCTATATCATTAAATGCACCTTTTTTAAATAATCTAATAGTAAACTCTAATAATTCAGACTGCACTCCGTTAAATTCATCAACTATAGATAAAGTACCATTTATAATGGAGCTTAATATATATATCAAATTAATAGCATATACCTTACTTCCTTCAGACTCCACCTCATCAAAATCATTGCTGTAGCTGTCATGTCTTGAAACTAGTCTCTTATTATCAAGCATAAAAGAAAAATTGTTTGCATTTATACTGTCAACTATATTTAAATCATCAATATCCGTCATATAAAGCAATTTTTTATAGGTATCCCATATATTATACTTATTGAAATATTCAAAAATCTCTAATATAGCATAAGAGGAAAAATCAGATTCATTTGTAAATGGAAATAAAAAACATAGATTTTTGAATAGTGATATATAATAATTAATTTCTTCTCTATATTTATCTGCTTTCTCATTTATATCTTTTAACTTATTATTAAAAAAACTTAAAAAAGTATTTGTATCTGCTATACTATCATCATAATTAAATATACCGTCCGATATAGTATTTTTTTCTCTTTCAAAGATTACTTTATTATTTTTTTTAAATCTTTCTAAATGTATTCTTTTATTATTATTGTCTAATATTAATTCATAACTGCATATTTCATAATCATCATAAGAATAAAACTCTAAATAAAAACGGCTGTTTTCATTTTTGCCATAAATCATATTTGGGTCTAAAAGCCTTTTTATACTATCATCGCTTGATATGATATATCCATTATTAGAATAAAATATATATTTTAAAGCATTAAGCAAATTACTCTTACCGCATCCATTATAACCATAAAGAAGACATAATTTTGATATATACTCATTATTTATTTTTTTTGTATATATAGTGTCTTTATCAGCTATTAAATTGAGTTCTGCTTCATCATAGAATGATCTGTAATTTGAAATAGTAAATCTTTTTAGCATAATTATTTATTATCATTAAACTTGTTTCAAAACTCAGCTTCATATTATAATCTTATCAAGTACTTTTGAAACAAGTTCATTATTTATTTTCTTCATAATTTAATAACAAAAATAAAAGATTTTTGTAAAGCATTATTAAGAAAAAGCAGGTTTAAGTTTAGAGAAAATATGGTATTTATGATTTATCAAAACTTAATATTTTAAAATTATTTGCAGGGTTACTACCGCACAAATAACTAAAAAATATATTTTTATAAACTTAATCAATCGCATATTAAAATAAATAATGCCTAATTTTAAATTTGTTTACTTATCGTATTAACCTTATTTAATTTATTGCTTAATCTATGCAAATAGTAAGTAATAAATATAAAAAGTCCCATTATAGCTAGATGATCCATAAAGAAAAATATAAAAGCTTCTTCATAAGAAGGGACTTTTGTAACTGAAAACAGTCTAATATATATACCTCTTTTTATAAATGAAACTACTCCGTATATAGCTATTAATAAACCAGTTATCATATATATTTGTTTCTTTATATTTATCAATTTCTTACTCATATTTATAAATATACCCCAATGCATGCCTAAATGTACAGACATAAGTACAAGTCCCCAATAACAGCAAATTATATGCAGTCTTTTATTAAATACTTTAATGCCTTCAAGATTAAAAAATTCAACTACATTTCTATTAAATAATATTCCGCTTATAATTAATCCAAGCATGCATATAAAAAGCATAGAATTTATAAATGTATTTAATGTTCTATTGAAACTATATTTTCCTTTATTAAGATTTTTATACCAATGAAAATTCAGTATATGATGAAGTATAAAAAATATAAAAATTGAATAACCCAAATACTCATGTATAGTTCTGCCTGTAAAACGATACCCAATTAATACAAAAAAAAGAATAGTCATTGTTATATCTATAAGTATTTTAATTTTATTTTTCATATATAATTTTACCCCTATTGTGAAATTATTTAATTTTTAAGTTGTTATAATATAGCATGCTATTTAATATATTAGACGATTTTTATGATAAAAAGTTCCTTATAATTTATTTTTTAATAACTATTTTATAGAAAAACTTGTGAGCATTATATATTTTATGAAGTGTTAAGAGATTTATTATTTTTATACTACATAGATTATGAAATTGTAAGATCCATAGAAATAAAAATATAAAATTAAGTTTCTATGGATCTTGGAGTAAGTATGAGCTTTTATAACTAAATTGTATTTCTATTTACTTGGTTTAAAAAAGTTAAGTCTTAAAGCATTAGTAACCACTGATACAGAACTTAAACTCATAGCAAGAGCTGCAAATATAGGATTCAAAAGCAAATCCTTACCCATAATAGCAACTAAAAAATCTCCTATAGAAGAAGCTATTAAAGGCTCTCTAAATACATGCAAAACTCCTGCAGCTATTGGTATGCCTATAACATTGTAGCAAAAAGCCCAAAAAAGATTCTGTTTAATATCTCTCATAGTAGCTTTACTTAATTCTATTGCAGTTACTACATCATTAGTATTTGATTTTACCAATACTATATCAGCACTCTCTATCGCAACATCAGTACCGCTTCCTATAGCAATGCCCACATTAGCCTGAGTTAAAGCTGGAGCATCATTTATACCATCTCCTACCATAGCAGCAATATTTCCTTCGTCCTGAAGTTTTTTTACTTCTTTTGATTTCTCTTCTGGTAGAACTTCGGCAAATACTATATCAATACCTGCTTCTTTTGCAACCGAATTAGCTGTATTTTTATTGTCTCCTGTTATCATGGCAGTTTTTATACCCAATTTATGAAGTCTTCTTATAGCATCAATGCTTTCTTTTTTTAATTTATCAGCACAAGCTATAACACCTAAAAGTTTATTATCATAGGCAACATACATAGGAGTTTTGCCATCTTTTGAAAGGCTTTCCATATATGAATGATAACTCTCTGTATTAATATTTTCTTTATTCATAAGTTTATCATTACCCATTAATACTTTTTTATTATCAATGAATACTTCTATACCAAAACCTGCTATAGCTTTAAAATTTTCTATATCAAGGAGTTTAATATTTTTTTCTTTAGCCTCTCTTACTATGGCCTCCCCTAATGGGTGTTCGCTTCCGTTTTCAGCACTTGCCGCTATTAAAAGAAGTTTATCTTTATCATCAGAAATAATATCAGTAACATAAGGTTTGCCCTCTGTTAGGGTGCCTGTTTTATCAAACATTACAGCATTTATTTTTTGAGATACTTCCAACGCCTCAGCATTTTTAAAAAGTATTCCAAGCTCAGCACCTTTTCCAGTACCAACCATTATAGCAGTAGGCGTAGCAAGCCCCAAAGCACAAGGACAAGCGATAACCAGTACAGAAACAAATACGGTTAAAGAAAATACAAAATTATGCAAAGCTATAAACCATATAACAGCTGATATCAAAGCTATAGTAATAACAGCAGGTACAAAATACGAAGATACAACATCAGCAATATGTGCTATAGGAGCTTTTGAGCCTTGTGCATCTTCTACAAGTTTTATAATCTGAGCTAATGCCGTATCAGCACCCACTTTCTGAGCCTTAAACTTAAAACTTCCAGTCTTATTAATTGAAGCACCAACCACCTTATCACCAACACTTTTTTCAACAGGTATGCTCTCTCCTGTAAGCATTGATTCATCTACACTGCTGTATCCTTCTATAATCTCTCCGTCAACAGGTATCTTCTCACCCGGGCGTACCAAAACTATATCATCAACTTTTACTTCCGAAATTTTTATCTCTTTCTCTTCACCGTCTTTTATTATAGTGGCTGTTTTTGGCTGAAGTCCCATAAGTTTTTTTATAGCCTCTCCAGTTTTTCCTTTGCTTCTTGCCTCCAAATATTTACCAAACTGTACTAAAGTAATTATAACAGCTGCTGACTCATAATAAAGATTTTCACCATGCGGATTAAGCCCTATAAATGCCAAAATACTAGAATATACACTATAAACAAATGCAGCAGTTGTACCTATTGCTACAAGTGAGTCCATATTAGGCGAGCCTCTGAAAAGTGCAGGGTAGCCCAATGTGTAAAACTTATATCCTGATATCATAACAGGTACGCATAAAAGTATAGCTGCTATAGAAAAAACCTGCGGATTAATATGATGAACTAAAAAGCTAGGTATTGGAAACTTAACTATACTCACCATTGGTGCCATTGATATATAAAAAAGCGGTATAGAAAATACAGCAGATACTATTAATCTTATCTTCTGCTCTTTTATCTCTCTTTCCTTTCTCTCAGCTGGATCTTCCTCTTTACCTACAACTTGATATCCAGCCTTTACTACTACATTTACTATATCATTATATTTTAACTTCTTATCATCAAAATTAAGAACAGCTTTTTCTGTAGCTATATTGACATTGGCTTCTTCTATGCCTTCAGTTTTTTTTAATGCACGCTCTACTGCTCTAGAACAAGCAGCACAATGCATTCCGCCTATTCTTAAAGTCATTTTCATAAAATTAAATCCTCTATTATAAAAAATTAATCATTCAATTATACATGATTTAAATGTTAAAGCAATCTAACAATAGGATTATATCATATTCCGGATATTTTTTCAAGTAGGGTGTATGGGTATATACAAAAAATATTAATAAAAATTGGTAAAAAATTAATTACATGTCTAATATGATAAAATGAATAATTATATAAGAAATTATTTTTAGAATTTTCCTCTACGCACGCAGAACGAATTTTTAAAATATTAATTAATTTATAATTCTAATTTTTATTATTTATAAGAATAAAGTTAAACGTGCGTTGAAGAGTATTATAAATTTAAAAACCGCTTGGGTGGGCCGCCAGAATAACAGTTGAAGCTAAAGAAGAAAAATCATTTATAAATAACAGATAGTATTAAAAGATTTAGAGGGTGGGGGTGAGAATAAATTTTAAAACTTTATTTAAATTCCCGCCCTTTTAGATTTAAAGGCTTTATTTTTTATATAGGCTTTGATAAAATTTGTAATCCTTTACTTCAAAAAATACACCCGCCCAAGCGTTATTTAAATTTAAGACTTTCCTCCACGCACGCAGAGCTGATTTTATTATATCAATAAATTTAGTATTTTAATTTAATTTTATATAAGAGTTTAATTAAACGTGCGTTGAAAAACACCATATATGCAGCATTTGTTATTATATTTTTTATTGCTATACGCATAGCAGATTTTTATAAAAATATAAATATTATTGCAATTTTATTGATTATTTTGTAAAGTTAAAGTATAATTATTTCAAAAATTTTAGGAGGTTTTAATAATGGTAAAAGGTACCGTTAGAAGCATACCAATGCTTGTAGTATTAAATATCGTAACATGCGGTATTTATTATGCATACTGGCTTTATAAGACTACAGATGAGATTAAGAATTTTATGGAAAGAGAAGATATAAACCCAACATTAGAATTAGTATTATCTATTGTAACATGCGGACTTTATACTTTTTATTGGTACTATAAATACGGTAAAATACTTTATTTAGAGATGACTAAAAAAGCTGGAATGGACAATACAGAAGACAGCACAGTATTATTAATAGTATTAAATTTCTTTATGTATGTGATATCATGTGCTATATTTCAGGATAAATTAAATGCTATTTGGAACAGCATACCTGATTCAGAATTAATAGAATCTCAGAGCGATGATGAATAATTATTAATATAAAAAATTATAATTAAAAGACTTGCTATATTTCAGCAGGTCTTTTTTAATATTTTCTTTTATTTATTTTTTGTATTTTTCCGATACTTATAATTTATAAGGAGTAAGGAATAATGAGAAAATATTTATTATTAATATTATTTATTATAATCCATGCATTTGTTTTAAATGCATACGAAAGCCTAAATGAAGTTCTAAAGACTCCGGTAAGTTATAATATATATAAAGGCAAAAATACAGAAAAAGTATTTAATGCTGTAAGATATATAAATAATAATTATTCTAAAGAAATCATAAAAGCAAAAAATATATATTCCACATCTAGGATAGATATATATTTGGAGAACGGGCTTCAAGTAAATGACAGAGACTTGCAAAATATTATATTAGAAACTTCAAAAATCTATGAAATGGAAGAATATTTATACGGAAAATTAAAAGGTAAATTAACACTTTTAATAATGGATATTAACGGCGGATTTACTGGTGATAAGCCATATATGCAAGGGTATTCAATACTTGACGGACTTGACAAAATAAAAAATGATACAGAGAATATTATATTTTTAGATTATATAAACGGCTGGGAAAATATAGAATCTGTTGTAAATACAATAGCTCATGAACTTCATCATGTTATACATTATAGTTCTTTAGAAAATAAAAGTACCTCCTCATTTGATGTATGGGTAGATGAGGCATTATCAGAGGCAGCAGTTATAGCATACAGAGGAAAACTGCCTAAAAATAGACTTGATTATTATAATACAGATTCTATGTATTTAATAACTAAAGGTGATTATTTTGTAAATTGGAATCAGGGCTACACAGTTCATAAATATGCTACAGTTTCTCTTTTTATGTATTGGCTAGGTATTCATTCACAAAACGGATTTGAAATATATAAGGATATAGCTAATGCCCCTAAAGAATATAAAGGAACTTATATGGCTATACTTTATGCGGCAAATAAAAATATTAAAGAGTTTCAGGATTGGAGCGAGCTTTATGCTGCTTGGCTAAAGGCTAATTATAAAAATGATGCTAGTGGTATTTATGGGTACAAAGGGCTTATTACTACAAAACCAAAAATTATAACTACACAATATAATTGTCCTATGGCACCGGGTTCTGCTATTTATGTTAAGGGTGATTTTATGTCTGATGATAAACTTTTAAGATATGCAGAGCTTGGTGATGATACGTATGTAGTTTATAACCCTGATGTAAATACTAAAGGCAAAGACAGATACTTGATAGTAAACTCATCTTTTTACGGATATTAATAATTTAGAAGAACTTTTTCAGCTATTTTAATAACTCCTAAAAATGAGTATATGGGAAATTTCTCATGCATGTCTTATGCTTGATATGCATGAGATTTTTATAAATATAATTTTAATATTCAGTATAAAAAGTGTCTTTGTTAATTGTTATTATTTTATCCGTTTGTATAAATATTACTTACCGAAGCAAGTATATATAAATTAAGATATAATTGTTTGAATTAAAATGGGGGATTAAAATTAAATTATTTGAAGCCCCCATTTAATATTTTTAACAGTTAATTATTTTTTTAGATTTTTCTTTTTTGTTTTTTTATTTAGCCCATTTAATTTAAACATAAAATCAAAAACTTCGTCTGCACTTTTTACAGGGTGAAAAGTTAAACCTTTTTTTACGTTATCAGGTATCTCGTCCAAATCTCTAATATTTTCATAAGGTATGATTATATGTTTTATAAAGCCAAGTCTTTTTGCCGCTATAGTTTTTTCTTTTAATCCGCCTATAGGAAGTACCTTACCGTTTAGGGAAAGTTCACCTGTCATAGCAGTATCGTTTCTTATAACTTTATTCATAGCAAGAGAAAGCAAAGCAGTAGCCATAGTAATACCAGCAGAAGGTCCGTCTTTAGGAGTGGCTCCTTCTGGTATATGAAGATGTATTACAGCATCATTAAAGTAATTTTCACTTACACCATAGTTTTGAGCAACACTTCTTACATGGCTGTATGCTATCTGTACACTTTCTGTCATAACATCGCCAAGCTGTCCTGTTACATTAATAGTGCCGGCATCTTTCTTTTCTGATACCCTTATAGATTCTATTGTAAGAGTAGCTCCTCCCATAGAAGTCCAAGCAAGCCCTATAGCATTACCGGGTTTCAAATCCCTCTCTGTAAAATCTTCTGTAAATATAGGCTTTTTCAAATACTTTTCTAAATCTTTATCATCTACTATAATATCATAAGATGTTTTATTATTTGAAACTATATCAGCGGCTATTTTTCTGCATATTCTCTCTATTCTTCTTTCAAAGTTTCTTACTCCAGCCTCTCTTGCATATCCTTCTATTATGCTGCTTATAGCCTTATTCGTAAACTTTATATTTTTTATATCAAGACCATTAGCTTTAACTTGTCTTGGTATAATATATTTTGAAGCTATTTTTAATTTCTCTTCCATGATGTATCCAGAAAGTCTTATAACTTCCATTCTGTCAAGAAGAGGTCTTGGTATAGTATCAAGAGTATTGGCTGTGGTGATGAAAAGAACATTAGATAAATCAAAAGGTAAATCAAGATAATGATCTCTAAAAGATGAATTCTGCTCTGGGTCTAAAACCTCAAGTAATGCACTTGAAGGATCTCCCTGAAAACTTGTACCTAATTTATCTATTTCATCAAGCATAAGCACTGGATTTTTGACCTTTACTATTTTTAAAGCCTCTATAATTTTACCGGGCATTGCTCCTATATATGTTCTTCTGTGACCTTTAATTTCTGCTTCATCACGCATTCCTCCTAAAGAAAATCTAAAGAAAGGTCTGTTTAATGCCTCTGCTATGCTTTTTCCTATAGAAGTTTTACCCACTCCCGGAGGACCTACAAAACATAGTATTGAAGACTTTTTATCTGGATTTAATTTTCTTACAGCCAAAAATTCGTATATTCTCTCTTTAACATCTTCAAGCCCATAATGATCTCTGTCTAATATTTTTCTGCTTTTATCTATATCTTCGCGTTCTTTATTTTCTTTATTCCAAGGCAATGCAAATAAAGTATCCAAATAGTTTTTTGAAACTGTATATTCTGGAGAATGTGTATCTATTGAAGAGATTTTCTCTATTTCACTTTGCATTCTTTCTTTAACTTCTTCTACAACATCAAGTTCTTCAAGAGCTTTTTTATATTTTTCTATATCTTTTTGTTTTGGATCTGTATCGTATCCTAATTCTTTTTTGATTTCTTTGAGCTGTTCTTTTAGGAAAAAGTCTCTCTGCTGTTTCTGAACTTTAGCATTAATACTTCCCTGTATTTTCTGCTGTATTTTGGTTATTTCGCTTTCTTTTTGAAGCAAAAGAAGAACCTTTTCTAAACGATCCTGAACATCAAAAGTTTCAAGTATTTCCTGCTGACTTGCTCTGTCGGCATTTATCATAGAAGTAACGAAATCGGATAATTTACCTGGGTCATCTACATTTACCATAGTAAGACGCATCTCTTCTGTAAATAGAGGATTATTTTCGCTTAATGTTTTTACTTCTGAAAGCAAAGCTCTTGTATATGCCTTTATCTCTTTTGAATCTTTATCCCCCTGAAATGAATCCTCTATATATAGAGGCTCAGCTCTTATAACAGTATCTGTAGTTGTAAATCTTATTATTTTATATCTTTTGATAGAATTAATAAGAAGATTAAGTCCGCCGTCTGGAAGATTAAGTTTTTTAAATACTTTTACTACAACACCAACTTTATAAATATCCTCTACAGAAGGTGTTTTTCTATCTGGAGGATTATCAGATATATATAAATTAAGACCTAAAAAACCGTCATTTTCTGCTATAGCTTTATTTACTGCCTCGGCATGCTGCGGCGGTATTGGAAATGGGGCATAAAGACCTGGAAACAATGGCTTTCCCATTACTGGTATAATTATAAGTCTTCTTGGTAATTTGTCTTCCACTATAGAAACTTTACTATCCTCTTTTTTATTTTCTTTATTATCGCTATTTTTATCTATATCTTTATTTAATTCATCACTCATTTAATACTCCTTATGATAATCATTACTTGAATGATAATTTATAAAACATATCATACTATTATCTGATAATATAAATAATAAAAATATTTTATAATTTTAAATTCATGCAAGAAATATACCAAAAAATAGTGTTCAAATTACTTCATAATGCATTTAAATTATAAAAAAATAATATACTTATACATCAAATATGTTTTATAATAAAACACTATATAAAATAAATATGTAGAAATTTCATTCATATTTTATTAAAAAAATATTATTTTTATATAAAAAAATACAGCTTGTTATATGGAAGTATTAAATTTTTTGTATTGTTTCTGATTACTTACAAATTTTTTTCTAAATTTACAGTTTATTTAACTCACGAATAGCTTAATAAAAAATATATATACAAATTAATAAATTAAAATTTATTATTAAGGATAGCGTGCGTTAATAAAACAAAAACAACTAAAATTTATTTTATTATGTATAAAAAATATAATATTAAAAAATGCTTTATATGTAAAATATTAATATATTTTTTTACATATAAAGTATTGATATAAAATGTATTTTCATATATAATTGGTTTATTCTATTAGAGAATGATAGAGAATGAAAGTTAAAATCCTTCGCTGAGTTTTATATTTTTTGTAAATATGATGAAGTCAGGATAACTTATATTAAAAAAATAATTAAGATGAATGTGCTATGTTATATATAGGCATTCTTTTATAATGTATTGAAATATTTTTTATAAAGCTTTTATTAATATGAAAACTCAATTAATTCTCATACATAAATAAACCAAATATCTAAAATGGGGGAATGTTTAAAAACGTTCCCTCAAAATTTTTAACTCAAAAAAACATTTATGATTAAATATTTAAATGAACACTTCCTTGACGAAGTATTTTATTTTCTATGCAGTTGTATAATGTTGAAGGCATCTTGTTTTCTATTATTCCAGCATTGATTATTAAATCGGCTTTATCTTCATATAGTTCAGCAAGTTTGTTACCGTCAAGTATCTCGCCTGCACCGCTAGGATTTGCAGAAGGAGCTGCAAGAGGTTTGGTATTGTTTAATATAAGCTGCATGTATTTATCTTTAGGTACTCTTAAGGCTACAGTATTTTTTAGATATAAAAAATTTTCTTTTAATGAATCGGATAAAGGCATAATAAATGTAAGCTCGCCGGGTATATTTTTTTTTACTATATCAGGTATTTCCATTTGGGAGAAATATTTAGAATATTCGGCATTTTTTATTAGTATTAAAAAAGGCTTATTTTTTTCTCTTTCTTTTATTTGGTATATACGTTCAACAGCTTCTTTATTAAAAGCATCAGCAAGCATTCCGTAAACTGTGTCAGTAGGGGATACAACTATTCCGCCTTCATTTATAACTTTTGAAGCTTCATCTGCTGCATATTTTATACTTTCTTCGCTATTTTTATCGAGATTAATTATCATAAACAATTACCTTTTTATAAGGGTAGGGTGTACAAATAAACTAGCATATCCTCTTCTTTTGGCATTATGTAGTGCTAAAAGTACAGGTGCTATTTCCTTATCCATACCTTCTATATGATAATTTTTTTTGTAGGCTGTATATGATATTCCAACTGATATTGTATATTTAATTATCATTCCGTTATATTCTAATTCATTTTTATCTACAAAGCTTCTTATTTCATCTACCTTTTTGTCGTATAATTTTATATTCATTCTATTGAAAGCTACCATAAATTGGTTATTGTCAAATCTAGCGATTATATCTTCTCTTCTAGTAGTTCTTCTTAGCACTTCAGTGAATTTTAGCATAATCTCTTCGGCCGCTATAATTCCGAATTCGCTAATAATATTGTCAAGTCCGTCTATAGAAAAGCATGCCAGAACAATAGTTTCTTCATGTCTTACTGTTTCATAAAGCAGTCTTGTAAATTGTTCATAAAACTCTTTTTTATTCCAAAGTCCTGTTTCCAAATCTACATTTAATATATCATCATATTTTTTTTGAGCTTCCTTATATGACTGATAATTTCTATTTGAAACTTCTGTCATATCATTTAAAGAGTTTTGAAGATAATCGGCCTGCTTAATTAATTTCTGATGCTCTAAATATAATCTTCTGTATTTAAGACAGCTATTAACTCTTACAATAAGCTCCATTTCATCGAAAGGTATAAATATAAGACCGTCAATTCCAAGATTTAATGCTTCTTCTATAAACTCCATTTTCCTGTAAGGCGTACTTAAAAGAATAATAGGAGTACCTTTAGTAGAATCCTGATTTTTGAAAGTATCAAGAAGCTGAAGTCCCTGCGAGTCTCCTATATCAGCATCTAAAAGTATTAGGTCTAATGTACTTTCATTCGATATATTAACAGCCTGCGAACGTGATTTTGTAGCTATAGGATTATAATGTCTAGCCCTTAAAATATCGACAAATCTGTCTAAAAGGTCTGTTCTATGTTCTACTACTAAAATATTTTCATTCATAATTAAATTACATCTTCAAAGTATATAAATATTATATTAAAGTATCGTAAATTTATAGAATATATTGAATAAAAAATAGGCTCATATAGTTTTATAAACTTGACAGAATATGCATGTTTATAATATAATAATTTCCGAGAATATGAGAAAATATAATAATTTACAGTTATTTTAAATATGCAGGAAACAAATAGAAAATACCCAACTATTTATGTTAAGAATTTCGCCAAAATCAAAGAGGCAGAAATAGAGTTATCACCGTTTACGCTTCTTGTAGGCAGCAATAACAGCGGAAAGAGTTATTTAATGACTTTGGTATATGGTCTAGTAAAATATCTTGGTAATATTATAGATATAATATTTAAAGATGAAAAAAACTTAGAAGAATTAGAAGAATATAAAAGAGCTAAAAATATTGTAGATAATTATATTAAAACTTTAGATTTTGATAAATCTGTTAATATGTCTGTAGAAGAAATAAATATTTTTATAGATTTATTTAATAAATTGTTAAATAAATATTCTAATGAAGTGATTAACTATATATTTAATTCAAATAATGAAATTGTTTTAGAGTATATAGAATTGATTTTTAATTATGATAATGGAAGTAAACCTTTAAAAATACGTAAGAACAATGATGAAGAAAAACCTTTACTTATTATTAGACATAATAGGTTTATTAGACCAATAATGATTAGAAATCATATAAAGTATATTACAATTATAAAAACTATAATTAATTTTTTTATAACTAATTATTTTACAAGTTATTATTTTGGTAATTTTGCTAGTATAAGAAATATACCAATATTTTTACCTGTATCAAGAACAGGGTTTTTATTATCAAGAAATGATATAGCTAGTTCAGCAATAATTGATAAATTTGACAGATATGTTGAAGAAAAAAATAATGAATATTTATCAAGACCTGTAATTGACTTTTTAAATAATTTGAATTCCTTAAATAATTTGAACTACTTATCCAAAGAAAATAGGAAAATGGTTGGTTATTATAAATTTATAAAAGAATTAAATAATATAATTCAATTTTTTGAAGAGAATTTAATTTCTGGAAAAATAAATATTAATGCTGAAACAGGAAATATTTATTATAAGCCTAAAAATGTAAATACAGAATTTCAAATGTATTTATCTTCTGCTGTTATTACGGAATTGGCTCCTTTGTATTTGTTTTTGAAATATGGAATTATAAATGGTGATTTGTTAATGGAAGAGCCTGAAATCTCTCTTCACCCAGAACTTCAGCAGCAGTTAACTAGAGTATTCATTAAATTAGTTAATAGTAATATCAATATTCTAATAACAACTCATAGCGACACAATTGTTCAGCATATAAATAATATGATTAAATTAAATTCAAATAATGAAGAAAGAAAAAAATATTTGATGAATAAATACGGATATGATGAGAACGATCTGATTTCAGAAGATAAGGTGAGAATGTATCAGTTTGATATTGAAGAAGACGGATTTACAAAAGTTACTGAATTAGAAAGTTCAGAGTATGGTTTTGAAGTTCCTACTTTCAACAAGGTATTAAAAAAAATATCAGATGAAATATACGATTTTCAGGAAGAATTATAATAATGAAATGGTATGAAAAGTATCCTGAAGAGTTTAGAGAAGTTTTGAGTAAAGTATTTCGTAATAACTTTTTTGATGATTATAATGACAAACAATATATATTAACTGATCATGGTGTATCTGTAACTATAGAAGTTCTTGAGAATTCTTTATCTATAATAGAATTAGAAGGAGATAAATCATTTCTATATTTGAAAAATAAAAAATGTGCTGATAAAGTTATTATTCAAAAAGAAAGTGAAGAAGTTTATAATATGCACATTTTTGAATTTTCTAAAAGCAGAAAGAAAAATGATGAATTGATAGAACAGCTTGAAGGTGCTTGTTTGAGGGCTATAGCAGTATTATCTTATTTTAAGAATGTTACAATTAATAGAGTATATTTATTTTTTGTAAGAAAAGATATCATTACAAACCCCATATATTATAGACGAGAAATTTCAAATAAAAAATTATCAGTTAACAGTAATGAATTTGTGGAATTAGATAATTCATCGTATATATTTATAGAAGATAAATTAAAAATAAAACTTCTTGAACATAATCAAACATACAGTATAAAAAATCATTCAAATGAATACGGACTTAAACTCTCTTTTTTATAAAAAACTTTATTAATTTAATTGAAATAAAAACTGCTTTATGTTATCATATATAGTAATTTTTACTAGAAAAAATGGAGGATTTAAGTAAAATGAAAGTAGCAAAATTTGGAGGCTCTTCAGTTGCAAATGCAAGTCAAATAAAAAAAGTTGTGGATATAGTTCTAGCCGATAAGGACAGAAGAATTGTAGTAGTATCTGCTCCGGGTAAGAGACTTAAGGAAGACACCAAAGTAACCGATTTGCTTATTACTCTTGCTGAAACTATTATTTCTGGTAAGGACGGAAAATTAGAATTAAAAATTATTATAGAAAGATTTAAAAATATCATAGATGAACTTGCCCTCTCCCATGAACTTTTAGAAGAGATGCAAAATGATATTTTAAATAGAATAGCAGAAGATAAAAGCCTTCCTACAAAGTTTATAGACGGAGTTAAGGCTTTGGGTGAGGATTTATCTGCAAAAGTAATTGCGGCATACATTAACTCTATAGGTGTAAAAGCTAAATATGTTAATCCTAAAGATGCAGGGCTTTTACTTTCAGAGGAGTTTGGCAATGCTGCTGTGCTTGAGAAGTCTTATGCTAATTTGGCTAAATTAAAAGATGAAACTGCTTTGGTAATATTCCCGGGATTTTTCGGATATACTGAAAAAGGCGATGTAGTAACTTTCCCTAGAGGAGGAAGTGATATTACTGGTGCTATTTTGGCTAAAGCTGTAAATGCCGAAGTATATGAAAACTTTACTGATGTTGACGGAGTATTTGCTGCAGCTCCAAATATAGTGGATAATCCTAAACTTATAGATGAGTTTACATATAGAGAGATGAGAGAGTTAAGTTACGGCGGTTTTAATGTTCTTCATGCAGAAGCACTGCAGCCAGTTTATGAAGCTAATATTCCGGTACATATACTTAATACTAATAATCCATCTGCTAAGGGAACAAGAATAGTAGCAAATAGAAATAAAAATATCAATCCTGTAGTTGGTGTTTCTGGGGAAAATGATTTCTCTTGTCTTTATGTTAGTAAATACTTGATGAACAGAGAAGTAGGGTTCGGAAGAAAACTTTTAGAGATAATAGAAGATGAGAATATACCTTATCAGCATGCTCCTTCCGGAATAGATAATATATCAGTAATTGTTAGAAACTCTGCTATTACAGAAGAAAAAGAAAAACGTATATATGAACGCGTACGTGATGAGCTTAATGTAGATAATATTTATTTTGAACATGGACTTGCTTTGATAATGCTTGTAGGGGAGGGTATGCAGCAGTGTGTAGGTGTTTCTGCTAGAGCTATGCATTCTATGGAAAAATCTAATATCAATATTGAAATGCTAAACCAAGGCATAAGTGAAGTAAGTATTATGATAGGAGTAAAAGACACTGATTTGAATAGGGCTATAAAAAGCATATATAAATCTTTCTTTGAAGAGCAAATATAAAGCAGATATTAAAAAAAATAAATAACATTGATTTAATATAAAGGCAGGCTTATTTGATAGGTCTGCTTTTTTATTTTAATTTTTTATTACAATTGTTTTGAAACAAGTCTAATAGATATTGATACTATTTTATAATTAGACTTTGCAGTCGTGAAAATTTATTTTCTAATGTCATGCTTGCTTTTTTATATAAGGTATGCAAAATAATAAATTATCAAAATTTGTATATAATTTTGTCAAGTACTTTTAAAATAAATCTATTTATAATGGAGTTATATGTATTAGGTTATTGTATTATTATAAAAAAATCTGCAGAAGTTATATTTACTCCTGCAGATATAAGAGATTAATTAATTATTATTAAGAGTTTTCATGTCTATTACATATCTAAATTTTACTTCACCATTAATAACTTTATTGTAAGCATCGGATATAGCCTCAGCATCGGCATTAATTATTTCTACAGGAGGATATATATTGTTAGCCACAGAATAGTCAAGCATTTCCTGAGTTTCTTTTATTCCGCCTATTAGAGAGCCGAATATTTTTCTGCTTCCATTAAAAATAACTAAATCTGTTATATCTAGTGAAGGGCTGTCATTATGAGGCGGTATTCCCAAAACACACATAGTTCCATTTCTTTTTAATATATTCATATACATATTAAGGTCATAATTGGCGGGTATTGTACTTATGATATAATCTAAAGTATTATTAATATTTTCTAAATCTGAAGGATTATTAATATTAACATATTTAGAAGCTCCCATATTTAAAGCATCTTGTCTTTTATCTTCCGTGATATCAAATACAGTAACGTCTGCCCCCAATTTAACGGCATATTGCAAAGCCATAGAACCCAATCCTCCAAATCCAGCTATTCCAACTTTATCTCCCTTTTTTATATTCATTGCTTTTATAGGAGAATAAGTAGTAACTCCTGCACAAAGTAAAGGTGCGGTTTTATCTAGTTCTGCATTATTAGGTATCAGTATAGCAAAATTTTCTGAAACAACTATATTATCAGAATATCCTCCTTGGGTTATTTCATTATTATGGAATCTGTCTTCAGAGCCGTAAGTAAATACTGTTCTATTTAAACAATACTGTTCCTGATTATTTAAGCAATTAATACATTCTCCGCATGAATTAACCATACAGCCTACCCCGGCAAGATCGCCTACTTTAAATTTTGTTACAGCACTTCCTACCTGCACAACTCTTCCCGCTATTTCATGTCCTGGTACAAATGGGTGTACAGCTTCTCCATGTTCTCCGTTAACTGCATGAATATCACTATGGCAAATTCCTGCATAAAGTATTTCTATAAGTACGTCATTACTTCCTACAGCATGTCTTGTAAACTCTCTTTTTTCAAAATCCATATTTGTAGAAATAGCCATAAATCCTATTGAATTTATCCTGCCGTCATTATTAGTTGATATATTGATTGGGGATTGAATGATGTCATTATTGACTGACACAGAGTTTGAAGTCTCTTGATTTGAAGTTGATTTAGGATTATTGCTGCATGAAAAAGATAATGTGAGAATCGATAAAAATAAAATTATATTTTTCATAAATTATACTCCTTTTATTTAATTTTTGTAAATTATATCATTGGAGTTCACTCTAATGTCAATATGATTTTATGATTATTATTTACATTATTCTTTAATTTTAGGTATTGTTATATTATAAATGGTGTTATACTAAGGATAAAAACTTTGTCTGAGTCTGGGTAAAAAAGCTGATAATTCTATATAAAGGTGTATCAGTTTACAAAATAAAATTGTTCAAATATATATTTGCTTTATCCCGTATATTCTTCTATATATTTACGCATAAGCATTTTTATAGTTTCTTTATCGGCATCAAGAGAAGCTATATCAAAAGCATCAATCATAACTTTCCTCTCTTCAGGAGTAAGGCATTTAACTGGGTCTTTTGCTATAAATAATTTTTTGTACTGAGAAGGTATTAATGTTTCATCGTCCATTAAAATTTCTTCATAGAGTTTTTCCCCCTCTCTAATACCAGTAAAAATAATTGGAATATCTTTTTCAGTAAGTCCATACATTTTTAGCATGTTTCTAGCCAAGTCCAAAATTTTAACAGGCTTTCCCATATCCAAAGTAAATATTATACCGTCATTTAAAGTGCAGGCTTTGATTACAAGTCTTGCAGCTTCTCTTATAGACATGAAAAATCTTACCATTTCTGGGTGTGTAACGGTTAATGCTTTACCCTCTCTTATCTGTTTTTCAAATACTGGTATAACGCTTCCGCTGCTTCCTAAAACATTTCCGAATCTTGTTATTTTGAATGCTGTATTATTTTGTTCATGCGACAATGACATTATCATTCTTTCGCATATTCTTTTACTTGCCCCCATTAATGAAGTAGGGCGTACTGCTTTATCTGTTGATATAAATACAAAGTTTTTTATATTATTTTTTATAGCAAGTGTTGCAATATTTTCTGTGGCTAATATATTATTTTTAATTGCTTCTTCTGGGTAGCTTTCCATAAATGGAAGATGTTTATGAGCTGCTGCATGAAAAATTATATCTGGTTTTTCTTCTTTTAAGATTTTATCAACTTTAACATAGTCTCGTACATTCGATATTATATACATAAATTTATGTTTATGTTTTTCATTGTTTCTGTCATTTAAAGACATTATAAGATTATGAACAGCACTTTCAGAATTATCCAAAGCCATAACTTTTTTTACAGGAAGTGTAATTAACTGCCTTACAAGTTCGCTTCCTATAGAGCCTCCGCCGCCTGTAACTAGTATAGTTTTATTCTTATAGTATTCTGATATTTCTTTTTCATCAAAACCAATTTCCTCTCTTCCAAGCAAGTCCGAAGGTTCAAGATTTCTTATATCTTTTATAGAGGCATTGCCTTTTATTATTTCAAAGAATCCGGGAAGTATTTTATATCTTATTCCAGTAGGATATATTATATCAAGTATTTCAAGAAGTTCTTTTTGTTTGAGGGTGGGGATTGCGATAATAATTTCTTCTATATCTATATTTTCATTTTTATATTCTTTTATAATATTTTCTATGTCTTTTACTTTTCCCTTAACTTTTATAGATTGATTTTTTACATTAACTTCTTTTTTATTTTTATCATCATCTAAAAAGCATAGTATATTATATTCGTTATTATCATCAGAAATTAGTATTTCAGATGCAAGAGTTTCTCCTGCATTTCCAGCCCCAATTATCACTATATTTTTCATTTATCAAAGTCCAAAAATAAATATATAATAAGGCTTATAGTATATATTTTTTTTATTTATTATACAAGGATTTTATTATATATTGTTTATTTTAGAAAAAGTTTTTATTTAAAAATAAATTGTAAATAAAATATTGACATTAATAATTTGATATTTTATAATATTATTATGAAAGGAATATTTACTTTATTAAATAATACACTCGACACTCGACACTCGACACTCGACACTCGACACTCGACACTCGACAAATAATTTAAATCTTTCAAAAAATTTAATATCATATAAAAATAATAATAATTCTAAAAAAATACATCTTTCTTTATTTAACTTTAAGCCAGCATTTGTATTGCAAATAATTTTAAAACTTTATATATATAATTTAATCAAAAGACAATCAGAAATAATAAAAAACTACATAAATTTTATTATTACATATTTTCTTAATTTTTTGAGAGTATTTTTTTACTATGATAAAAGCATTTTAAACAATGTTTTTTATAAAAATTATAATTTACACAAGGAGTTCTAATATGAACAAAAAAACTATTATATATTCTTTTTACTTTATTTTTAACCGGTATTTTATCTGTAAGCTGTTCCAATGCGGATAAAACAGGTGCAGAAGAAACAATTAATAAATATAAGGGTACTATATATCACTCTGAAAATAATGATGGGCGTTATGTTTCAATAAATGAAGATGGTTCTATAACTATTAAAGTAAATGATACAGCTGATGAATTTCCAAAAGATTTAGTAAAGCATTTATCTGGAACTAAATATACATATACTCCTGAACCTCAGTTTGAAGATATTTATACAATAGAATTTCTTGATAATGGCAGCAGAATAGTATTAATATACGGCTCTAAAGATCATCCTTTATATTTTAAAAAGTAAATAATTTTTTATACAATTAATATTGATGCTATTTTATCAGATTTGCAATATTTTATTAAAATTTATTTAACGCACGGTGAATGAATTTATATAAATAGTTTAAATTAAAACTCACAATCAGCTTATTTCGTGCGGTGATTAGGCATTAAATTTAAATAACACTAGGGCGGGCTTCTAAACAATAAAGAAAGTTAAAAATTATAACGGTATATTAAAATTATAAATCTATATGGTGGGAATTAGTATAAAGCAAAAATTTTATTCTCACTCCCCGCCCTTCAGAGTTTGTTATTTTACTTTGGATTTTAGTTGGGTACTGTTTTGATATTTAAATAACATCTATTAGCCCCCACCCAAGTTTTTTTTAAATTTTTGAATTTTATTTTACGCACGTATAACTTTATATTTTTATATAGTGATATTAGAATATTAAATATATTTTTTATAAAAAGTTTATTCTGCGTGCGTAGGTTTTATTTTTATATTATTCGACAACACCGATATAAGGAAGGTTTCTGTATTTTTGGGCATAATCAATACCATATCCCACAACAAACTCGTCTTCTATATCAAAACCATTATAGTCTATTTTTATATCTACTTTTCTTCTTGAAGGTTTGTTTAGAAGAGTGCATATTTTAAGGGATGCAGGATTTCTAGTCTTTAATACCTCGCATATTTTCTCTAAAGTACAGCCTGTATCTATAATATCTTCCACTATTATTACATCTCTTCCAGTAAGAGGTACATCAACATCTTTTAGTATTTTGATTTCAGAACCTATTTTATTATTTCCATAGCTTGATACTATCATAAAATCAATTTCTACAGGTACATCAATATATCTTGTAAGGTCTGCAATAAACATAAATGAGCCCTTGAGAAGTCCTATAATACATGGGATATTTTCTTTATTTTTAAGATCATTAGAGATTTCTTCGGCTAATTCTTTAACTTTATTATTTATATCTTCTTGAGAGATAAGTATCTTTGATATATGCTCGTATTTGTTCATAGATTATTCCTTAAGTTTTTATTGGATATTTATTTATATATTATCGTATAGAAATAATGATTTAATTATATGATAAAATGGGAAAATGATTATAGCTTTTAATAATCTTTAACTTAAATAAAATAATAGAGCAGGTATAGAAATTTTATTTTCAGCACCTGCTCTTATTTATTAAAAAATGTTTCTAAATAATTTTATTACTTAATAATTTTATTACTTAGCTTTTTTAGCTTCTATTGCTTTTGCTAATTCTTCAGCTAAAAGAGGAAGTACTTTGTTTACATCACCCACTATACCTAAATCAGCAATACCAAACATAGGAGCATCTTTATCTTTGTTTATAGCAATGATGTATTCTGATTCTTCCATACCAGCCATGTGCTGAATAGCTCCGGATATACCGCAAGCGAAGTATATATCAGGTCTTACAGTTTTACCAGTTTGTCCAACTTGTCTTGCTTGTTCTATAAATCCGGCATCAACTGCTGCTCTTGAAGCAGAAACTTCAGCACCTATTTTTGAAGCTACAGATTCTAAGTTTTTGAAGTTTTCTTTAGAACCTACGCCTCTTCCTCCAGATACTAATATTTTAGCTTCTGTAATGTCAACTTTTTTAGAAGTTTCTTTTACTATATCTAAGATTTTTACTTTCATTTTAGAAGTATCTATATTTACAGGAAGTACTTCAATTTCACCTTTTCTTCCTTCTTCTCTAGGAAGTTTCTGCATAACGCCTGGTCTTACAGTAGCCATTTGAGGTCTGTGGTCTGGACATACGATTGTAGCCATTAAGTTACCGCCGAAAGCAGGTCTAGTCATACCGAATACATTTGTAGCTTCGTCTATGTCTAATTTTGTACAGTCAGCAGTAAGTCCAGTATTCATTCTTGAAGATACTCTAGGAGCTAAGTCTCTTCCTAAAGTAGTTGCACCTAATAATACTATTTCAGGTTTTTTAGCATCTATTACTGCTTTGAATGCCTGAGCATATGCTTCAGTATCATATTGTTTTAGATGTTCATTATCCATTACTACTACTATATCAGCACCATATTCTATTAAAGTTTGAGCTAAATTTTGTATATTATGTCCCATTAAAGCTACTGTTACAGGTGTTTTTAATTGAGCTGCGAGTTTTTTTGCTTCCCCTATTAATTCTAAACCTACATTTTGAAGTACGCCGTCTCTTTGTTCAGCAAATACTAATATTCCTTTATAATCACTTAAATTCATTATTCATCTCCTTTGTTTAAGGTTCTTTGTTATTATATAACAAATTTTTCTTTTAATTTTTCAATTATGATATTAACAGCTTCTTTAGTATCAACTTCAAATACTTTACCAGCCTGTTTAGCTCCTTTAGTAAATGCTTTTTTTACTTTAGTAGGAGAACCAGTAAGCCCTATTAATGAAGGGTCTATTTTAATAGTTTCAGATGTCCATATTTCAACTTCTTTGTCATATGCTTCCACTATTCCTTTAACTCTCATGTATCTAGGGCTGTTAGCTTCTGATAATACTGTTACTAGAGCAGGTAGTTGAACATTTAGTAGGTAGTATCCATCTTCTATCATTCTTTTTACAGTTAATGATTTATCAGCTTCGTTATACTGTATTTCTTTAGCATAAGAAATCTGTGGTATTTGTAAGTGTTCAGCTGTTTGCGGACCAACTTGAGCAGTATCTCCGTCTATGGCTTGTCTTCCAGAGATTATAAGATCATATTCTAAAGTTCTTAGAGCGGCAGCCAATGTATTAGAAGTAGCTAAAGTATCAGCACCGCCGAATTTTCTATCAGTTATAAGAATAGCTCTGTCAGCTCCCATAGCAAAAGCCTCTCTTAATATAGCTTCAGCCTGAGGAGGTCCCATTGTTATTACTGTAACATGAGCACCATATTTATCTTTTAATTTTAAAGCTTCTTCTAATCCGCTTTTATCATCAGGGTTCATTATACTAGGAACACCATCTCTTATTAATGTACCTTTAACAGGGTCAAGTCTAATTTCAGTTGTATCTGGCACCTGTTTTACACAAACTACTATTTTCATTTCTATTCCTCCATAAATGTTTATTTACTAATTATATTATTTTAAAAGGCTTCCTGCGATTACCATTCTTTGAACTTCTGAAGTACCTTCATAGATTTCTGTAATCTTAGCATCTCTCATCATTCTTTCAACAGGATATTCTCTTGTGTATCCGTAACCTCCATGAAGCTGAACGGCTTTAGTTGTAACTTCCATTGCAGTTTCTGAAGCAAATAATTTAGCTCTTGCTGCATCTACAGAATAAGGAAGATGATTGCTTTCTCTCCAAGCAGCTTTATAAACTAAAAGTCTTGAAGCTTCTACTTTTACTTCGAGGTTAGCTAATTGGAATTGAGTATTTTGGAAATTAGCAATAGTTCTTCCGAATTGTTTTCTTTCTTTTACATAAGCTACAGTTTCATCAAGAGCACCTTGAGCAATACCTAAAGCCTGAGAAGCAATACCTATTCTTCCTCCGTCAAGAGTCATCATAGCAATTTTAAATCCTTTTCCTAATTCGCCTAGTAAGTTGTCTTTTGGTATTCTTGCATTTTCAAATATTAATTCGCAAGTAGCAGAACCTCTAATACCTAATTTTTTCTCTTTTTTACCAATAGAAAATCCCGGAGCAGTTGATTCTACTATGAAAGCAGATATACCTTTTAATCCTTTTGATTTATCAGTCATAGCAAATATAACATATACATTAGCATAACCAGAGTTTGTTATAAATATTTTAGAACCATTAAGAACCCACTCTTGAGCAGCTTCATCTAATACAGCAGTAGTTTGCTGACCTGCAGCGTCAGTACCAGCATTTGGTTCAGTAAGACCGAAAGCACCGAGCCATTCTCCGCTAGCTAGTTTAGGTAGATATTTTTGTTTTTGTGCATCAGTACCGAATTGTAATATAGGCCAAGTTCCAAGAGAAGTATGAGCAGAAAGTATAACACCAGTAGTACCGCAAACTCTTGATAATTCTTCAACAGCCATAGCATACATTAGATTGTCTCCGCCTGCACCGCCGTATTCTTTAGGTATAGGTATACCCATAAGCCCTATTTCAGCCATTTTTTTTACAGTTTCAACAGGGAATCTTTCTTCCTCGTCAACTTCTGCAGCTAAAGGTTTTACCTCTTTTTCAGCAAATTCTCTGATCATTTGTCTGAAAAGTTCATGTGTTTTAGACAAATTAAATTCCATTATCTAATCCTCCTAATAATTATAATAGTGTATTTATCAATATTTTTAATTTTAGATTTATCTTATTTTTTCATTAAGAATTCTAAGTTCCCCATTTTCAACACCTATTTTTAATCCTCCAGTTGTAAAAGTACCTAAAAATACAACTTCTTTTGCATTTTGTGTTATATTAATAAAACCTCCGCATCCTGCGATCTTTGGTCCAAATTTAGAAACATTAATATTTCCAACTTCATCACATTGTGCAAGACCTAAAAATGCCATATCCAATCCGCCTCCGTCATAGAAATCAAATTGATAAGGCTGGTCAACTATTGCAGTTGCATTAAAAGTAGCTCCAAAGCTAAGTCCGCCCATAGGAGTACCTCCAATTGCTCCCGGCTCAACTGTAGGTGTGAAGTATTGTTCCTGACCTTCTTCATTTACTACCATTGCTATAACTTCAGGCATTCCTATACCGTAGTTAAGTATTTTTTTATTTCTGTCTAAAAGCATTGCACATCTTCTTGAAATTATTTTTCTTTCATCAAGCTTTACTTCTTTAAGGCTGCCTTCTACAACAAAATGATTTTTTACATATCCTTCATTAAAATATTCGCCAAATGTCTGCATATGATTTTCAGGAGTTTCAGATATAACTACATAATCTACTAAAATTCCCGGTATTTTTACTTCTTTTGGCTGTATGCTTCCTCTTTTAACTTTTCTTTTAACTTGTACAATAACTTTTCCGCCATTATTTTTAGCTGCTGTTGCTACAGATAAGGCTTCAAGTGTAAGAGCTTCTTCTTCAAAAGAGATATTGCCGTCTTCATCTGCTGAAGTACCTCTTAATATGGCGTAATCTAGTTTTGGAGCATGATAAAATAATAAATCCTGCCCTTTAAATTTACATCTTTCAACTATGTCTTCAGTCGTTACACTATTAAGTTTTCCGCCCTGAAGTTCCGGATCTACAAAAGTTCCAAGTCCTACATGTGAAAGTATTCCGGGTTTTCCTGCTGCCATTTCTCTAAACATTTGAGAAATAACACCCTGAGGAAGATTATATGCTTCAATTTCATTATTATTAGCTAATTCTCCAAGTCTAGGAGCTAATCCCCAGTGCCCTGCTATAACCCTTTTTACAAGTCCTTTATGACCTAAATGTCCGGCTCCTCTTGTTTTACTGTCCCCAATTCCTGCTGCAAATATAACTCCTAAATTATTAGGAACACCTTTTTCTAAAAATGAGTTTTCAATTTGAGTTAAAACCTCTTCAGCAGAACCAATACCTACAAATCCGCATAATCCTATAAAGGAATTATTTTTGATAAGTTCTGCAACTTGATTTGGTTTTATGAATTTTACCTTATCCATATTATTAATACTTTCTTAAAAAAGAATTTAATTTATCTCATAGTTAATTATATGACATTTTTTTGTAAAAATCAATTCATAATGTGATAAAAATAACTTTTTGTTTAATATTAAAACTAAAAATAAAATGGAAGAAAAATATATTGTGTTTAAGTACTCTTAATCTTTTAATATATCAAAATGATTTTATTTTTTATTTTAAAAAAATATATAATGCATAAAATTATGTTTTTATATAAATTAAATCAAAATCTGTATACGTTTTAATTTTCTTAAATGCCTCTAAAGCTATATTTTTTTTCAATTTTTTGGTTTTAAAGTTACGCTGCTAAAATTTTTTTTTAATAAATTTTGTTTTGTCCGTATTCTTGTATTTTGTTAATATAGCAGTATTTTTTATAGTTTGAAAAAAATTGATTTTCTTATATTTATTTTAATATAGATTGAAAAATTTTCTATGTCATAAAAAATTCTTAGAGTATAGTAAAAGTTAATACTATAAGTAATATTTTTTTTATTTTGCTTGATTTTTTTCAAAATACTGGTAAACTATAAAGATAGTGTTTTTTTGGAGAAAATTTTTTAAATTTCTATAAATCAATTTATAAAAACGTTAAGGAGTTATTATGGCTGAAGAGAAAAAATTAGACTCCCTTCTTGAACGTATATATCAAGATGGTGTTGAAAAATCCAACAAAAAAGCTGATGAAATAATCTCAAATGCTAAAAGCGAAGCTGACAGAATAATAAAAGAAGCAGAAGCTAAATCCGAAGAAATTATTAAAGAAGCCGAAAGAAAGTCAGAAGAGCTAAAGAAAAATACAATAACAGATGTACGTATGGCAGGCGAGCAATCAATTAGTGCTTTAAAACAAAGAGTAAAAGAATTGGTAACAGCTAAAGTACTTGAAGAAGGCTTGAAAGGAGCTTTTGCAGATACTAGCTTTTTAAAAGACTTAATTCTTGAAGTAGTAAAAAAATGGGATATATCTTCTACTAATTCAGATGTAACAGTGTATTTCCCAGAATCAAAAAAAGCTGATATAGATTCAGCATTTGAAAAATCTATAAAAGCAGCTATAAAAAATGCTACTATCAACTTTGATAAAAAATTATCTAATGGTTTTAAAATCGTACCTGAAGGCGGAAATTATCAGCTTCAGTTTACAGATGAGGATTTTGTAGAGTTTTTCAGTGATTATATAAAAGCAAAAACGGAAGAAGTAATTTTTAGTAAATAAGAGGGGTGAGTATGGGATCATATTATTATCTTATCTCAGGTCTTCCCGAAGTGAAACTTTCTGATGCTAAGGCTAAGTATGATATTAATGAAATTACTCAAAGCATATTATCTAGTTTAAGTGCCAAAGATGCTAAATCTTTTAGTTATCTTATATATCAAAATGATAATAAAAATTTAGTAAGTGCTATAGCTAAGCAAAAAGGTTTATTCAGTCCTTATATAGAGCATATAGAACCTTCAATATTCAGTAAAGAAGAGATTCAGAAGTACAGTACAATTTCTAATTTGCCGTCATATATGAGTAAATTTTTAGAAGATAATAAAAATGTTGAATGGGAAAATGTAAGACATATAGAAAATGCTTTACTTGCTTTGTATTATGAAGAGATGATAAAAAGCGGCAATTCATTTATAAGAAGTTATGCTTCATTTATGCGTGATTTGAAAAATATATTGGCAGCTTTAAATGGAAGAGCTTTAGGGTTTTCAAGTGAAGAAATATCTAAAGAGTTAATAGGCGACTATTCATTAATATCCGCTTTAACTAAATCTACCGCTTCAGATTTCGGAGTAGGTAAGGAGATGCCTTATATAAACAGTATTATTGACACATTCAATTCTTCAGATAAAGCAGACCCATACAATATGGAAAATATTGAATGTTCTTTAGTAAAAGAGTTTTTGGATAGAGCTACATCTATAAAATCTTTTACCACAGATAATGTTTTTGCTTACTATATAAATCTTACTTATGCTGTTAGTATAAACGGAAGGAATGAAGAGGAAGGTAAAAAGCATTTGGAGACGCTAATTAGTTCTTTAAAATCAAAAGCGTCTGTGTATAATTAATTAGGAGATAGAAATGACTAAAGGTAATGTAACTGCTATTATATCAAACCTAATTTCAATAGAGGTAGACGGTCCTGTTTCACAAAACGAGATATGTTATGTATCTTGCGGTAATGCGAAACTTATGGCTGAGGTAATTAAAATATCTGGTACTAGTGCTAGTGCTCAGGTATTTGAATCTACTAGGGGTGTAAAATTAGGTGATGCCGTAGAGTTTACTGGTTCAATGTTGGAAATTGAATTAGGACCTGGACTTTTAGGTAAAAACTTTGACGGACTTCAAAATGACCTTGATAAATTACAAGGCGTATTCTTGGAAAGAGGTAAATATAACAATCTTTCTGAAGACAAAGAATCAACTTATGACTTTACTCCAATAGCTAAAGCTGGAGATGAAGTAGCTGCAGGCGACTGGATAGGTGCTGTAAAAGAAGGCTGGATTGACCATAAAATAATGGTTCCTTTCAAGTTTCAAGGTAAAGGCGTTGTTGAAAGCGTAGCATCAGCTGGTACTTATCATTTACAAGACACATTAGCTGTTATTAAAACTGCTAACGGCGAAAAAGTTAATGTAACTATGATACAAACTTGGCCTGTAAAACTTACTATTAAAGCATATAAAGAAAAACCAAGACCATTTAAATTGTTGGAAACTGGTGTTAGAACTATAGATACATTCAACCCTATAACTGAAGGCGGTACTGGATTTATTCCTGGACCATTCGGAGCAGGTAAAACAGTATTACAGCACGCTTTGGCTACTAACGCAAATGCTGACTTGATTATAATGACAGCATGTGGGGAAAGGGCTAATGAGGTAGTAGAAATATTTACTGAGTTCCCAGAACTTATAGACCCAAGAACTGGAAGAAGTTTGATGGAAAGAACTACTATCATCTGTAACACTTCAAACATGCCGGTAGCTGCCCGTGAAGCTTCAGTTTATGTAGGTATGACTATTGCTGAATATTACAGATCAATGGGACTTAAAGTTCTTCTTCTTGCTGATTCTACTTCTCGTTGGGCTCAGGCTTTAAGAGAGATGTCTAACCGTCTTGAGGAATTACCTGGTCCGGACGCGTTCCCTATTGACTTGCCTGCTATTATTTCTAGTTTCTATGCTAGAGCAGGTTTCGTATACTTAAATAACGGAGAAACAGGTTCTATTACATTCATAGGTACAGTATCTCCTGCAGGCGGTAACTTGAAAGAGCCGGTAACAGAGTCTACTCGTAAAGCAGCCAGATGTTTCTACGCTTTATCACAAAAACGTGCCGACAGTAAAAGATATCCTGCTGTTGACCCATTAGATTCTTATTCTAAATATATTGAATATCCAGAGTTCATAGAATTCTCTGATACTAATATAGAAAAAGGCTGGTCAGAAAAAGTTATTAAAGCTAAAGATATTGCAAGAAGAGGACAGGAAGCTAATGACCAAATAAGCATTCTTGGTGATGACGCAGTACCTCTTGAATACCATCAGCGTTTATGGAAAGCTGAGCTTATAGACTTCGTTATCTTACAGCAAGATGCTTTCGATAAAGTAGATAAAAACTGTCCTATAGAAAGACAAAAAGAATTATTAAATCAAGTTATGAAAGTTGTAGAAGCTGATTACAGATTTGATGATTACAGCGAAGTAGGTACTTATTTCAAAAGACTTATTAACGCATTCAAACAAATGAACTATTCTGTATATCAGTCTGATGATCATAAAAAATACACAGCTGAGATGGAATCAATATTTGCTGAAAGGAGTATAACACATGCCTAAAGCATTTCAAAAAGTATATACAAAATTAGTACAGATTACTAAAGCAACTGTATCTTTAAGAGCAGAAAATGTCGGTAACGATGAAATGGCTCTTGTAGCAGGAAGACCTGCTCAGGTTGTAAAAATGATTGGAGATATTGTTACACTTCAGGTTTTCCAAGGTACTGAAGGTATACCTACTAACGCTGAAGTAGTATTCTTAGGCAGACCTCCTAGACTTAAAGTAAGCGAGCTTCTTGCTGGAAGATTCTTTAATGCTTACGGTGAGCCTATTGACGGCGGTGCTGAAGTTGAAGGTAAAGAGGTAGAAATTGGAGGTCCTTCTGTAAACCCTGTAAGAAGAAAACAGCCTTCTGAACTTATTGCTACTGGTATTGCTGGTATTGACCTTAACAATACTCTTGTTACTGGACAGAAAATACCGTTCTTCGCAGACCCAGACCAGCCTTACAACGCAGTTCTTGCTCAGGTAGCATTGAGAGCTGAAGCTGATAAAATCATACTTGGCGGTATGGGACTTTCTAACGATGACTACTTATCATTTAAAAATACATTTACTGAAGCTGGTGCTTTGGATAAAATTATATGTTTCATCAATACTACTGATGACCCTCCAGTAGAAAGACTTTTGATTCCGGATATGGCTTGTACAGCTGCTGAATATTTCGCAGTTGAGAAAAAAGAGAAAGTGCTTGTTCTTCTTACAGACATGACTCTTTATGCCGATGCTTTGGCTATAGTATCAAACAAAATGGATCAAATTCCTTCTAAAGACTCTATGCCGGGTTCACTATATTCTGACCTTGCTAAAATATACGAAAAAGCAGCTCAGTTCCCAGATGGAGGTTCTATTACTATTATTGCTGTTACTACTCTTAACGAAGGTGATATTACTCACGCTGTACCAGACAACACTGGTTACATCACTGAAGGTCAGCTTTATTTAAGACGTGATTCTGATATAGGTAAAACAATCATCGACCCATTCAGAAGTCTTTCACGTTTGAAACAGTTGGTTATAGGTAAGAAAACTAGAGAAGATCACCCTGCTGTAATGAACACTTTGGTTCGTCTTTATTCAGATGCTGCTAATGCTAAAATGAAAAAAGAAAACGGTTTCGACTTGACAGAATACGATGAAAGATGTTTAAAATATGCTGCTGAATATTCTGAAAGATTACTTGCTATAGATATTAACATCAAAATTGATGAGATGTTGGAAACAGGCTGGGAATTGATGGGTAAGTATTTCAGTAAAGCAGAAGTGGGTGTAAAAGAATCATTGGTAGAAAAATACGGCAAATGGTCAAACTAATTTAAAAAAGTAGGTAAAAATATGGCATTAAAGTTTCAATACAATAAAACGGCTCTTCAAAACCTAAGACGCCAGCTTACTATTCGTGAGAAAGCTCTTCCTACTTTGAAAAGTAAAGAGGCAGCTTTACGTCTTGAGGTTAGAAAGATTACCGCTGAGATTGAATTACTTAAAGAAGAATATCAAAAATTAGTTAAAGAAAATCAAAACTACAATGGATTTTGGACTGATTTCCCAGAAATAGTAAAAATCAAAAAAATCAATTCAGAATTAAAAAACATTGCAGGTGTTAAAGTTTCTATACTATCTGATATAGACTTCGCTATTGAAAATGTCAGCCTTTTTAATATGCCTTCTTGGATTAGACTTGCTATCAGCATGTTTGAACGCCTTATGACTATTCAGGTAAAAATTGAAATGACTGAGGCTAGACTTAATGCTTTGGCTTATGCTAGGAAAAAAACTACTCAGAAAGTTAACCTCTATGAGAAAGTTCAAATCCCAGAATATAAAACTGCTATAATCAAGATTAAAAGGTATATGGAAGACGAAGACAATTTAAGTAAGTCTTCTCAAAAAATAGTTAAAGAAAGAAACAGAGCTAAGGAGGCGTCTTTATGATTAGAAAAATGAAGAAACTCTCTCTCTTTGTCTTTCATGAGGATAAGGAAAAAACTTTAAATGATTTAGCTTCTCTTGGGCTTGTGCATATAGAAATTGCAAATGGTGTTTCCAGCGAAGAGATAGATAATATCGCTGCTAAAAAACATGATGCTTCAAGAGCTAAAACTATCATTAATAATGCTTTGGCTGATGCTAAAAAAGCTAAAAAAGATGTTTCTAATGTTAAAGCTGAAAATACTTCTAAAAAAGCATCGGAAGTAATAGAAAATGTTATTAATACTTCTCAGGCTTCTGATAAATTAAAAACTGAAAGAGATACGCTTAAAAAAGAATTATCTGTTATAGCTCCTTTCGGTAATTTTAGCTTTGACAAATTGAATGACTTAAAAGAAAAAACTGGATATAATACTTTATTCTATAGTGCTAATGCTAAAGAATATAATGATTATAAACTTTCAGACCTTAAAGATATATTTACTTGCACTATCAAAGAAGAGGGCGGAAAAGTTTATTTTGCTGCTTTCAAAAAAGAAGGTACTGAAGAAACACTTCCTTTTGATATTATCAATATGCCTTCAAAATCTTATAATGATATAAATGCAAGAATAGCCGAACTTGATAAGGAAATCGAAAATAATGAAACAGAGATTATCAAAAATCAAGTATATATAGAAGCTATTGATAAAGAAATAGATACTCTTAATATATCTAATCACTTTGAAGAGGCTAAAGAAAGTTTTGTTGCTAGCGAAGGTACTGAAGGCAAAATACTTTATGTAGAAGCTTATGTACCTAAAGATAAAGAAAGTGAAGTAAAATCTTTATTAGATGCTAAAAATATAGCTTATATATTGGAAGACCCTAGTAAAGATGATAAAGTACCTGTTGAACTTAAAAACAATAAATATTCAGGTGCTTATGAGCTTATTACTAAATTATTCCAATTGCCGAATTATTTCGAGATAGATTTAACTCCTATGATAGCTGTTTTCTATCCGTTATTCTTTGCTTATTGTTTCGGCGATTCTGGTTATGGTGTAGTATTAACTATAGTTGCTTTGATAGGCTTATTCACTGTATTAAAGGGAAGTTTAAGAGGAGTAGGTATACTTGCTCTAACATTGGGTATATGTACTACTATTATGGGTATCATTAATGGAGGAAGTGTATTTGGTGTAAGCATACCTGCCAACACTCAAATACCTTTATTTGCTGCTTTAAGTAAATATTTGATTATTACTGATACTAAAGAAAATTGGTTCTTAACTCCATTTAATACTGCATTGCTTATAGGCGTACTTCATATATGTTTCGCTTTGGTTGTTGGTGTTGTAGACAGAATCAAAACCAGCTCTATAGGCGATATATTTGGTGCTATAGGTAAACTTCTATTTATACCGGGACTTGTTTTATGGTTCCTTGGCGATATGCAGAAAATGGAAGTTATTAAACAATTCAGCACTATATATTATGCTTTAATAGTTGTTGGTTTGGTATTCTTAGTAATACTTTCTAATGTTGGTAAAAAACCAGATGTGTTAAACTCTATACTTGGTGTGTACTTCGCTGCTACTGGTATAATGGGTGATACACTTTCATACATACGTTTGTTTGCTTTAGGTGCTTCTGGTTCTATATTAGCATTGGTAATAAACCAAATAGGTATGAGTTTCAAAGCTATACCGGGTGTTGGTGTGGTAATAATGGTGGTATTCCTTGTAGTAGGTCATATTGCTATATTCTTACTAAACATACTTGGTGCTTTGGTACACCCTTTGAGATTAACATTTGTAGAGTTCTACAATAACGTTGGTTTTGAAGGCGGCGGTAAAGAGTATAAGCCTCTTAAAAAAGCGGCTTGATTTAGTTTTAAGTTTTTTATAAATAAAAATTAATATAAAAATTATATTTCATTAATCTAAAAAAGGAGATTTTATTATGGGTTTTACAATGAACACAGCACTTTTATTAGGATATTTAGGTGCAGGCTTAATGGTAGGTATGTCTGGTATTGGTAGTGCGGTTGGTACTTCTATTTCTGCTATGACTACAGTTGGTGCTTTAAAGAAAAACAAAGATGCTTTCGGCAGCTGTCTTGTTTTAAGTGCTTTGCCTGGTACACAAGGTCTTTATGGTTTTGCTGCTTTCTTCATTATGCAGCCTTATTTGACAGCTGATATAAGCATATTCCAAGGTGCTGCTATATTAGGTGCTGGTATTGCTGTTGGTTTAGCTTGTATGGTTTCTGCTATATTCCAAGGTAAAGTTTGTGCTAATGGTGTTGAAGCTATAGGTAATGGTTATGATGTATTTGGTAACACTATCATCGTTGCTGTATTCCCAGAACTTTACGCTATCGTTTCTTTCGCTACTGCATTCTTAATCAGCGGTGTTTTAGGTGCTTAATTAAGTAATTAATAAAAGTGAATAAATAGAAATCCGTAGGAGTTAATCCTGCGGATTTTTTATTTGCATTATATTTTATTAAAATGAATATTAGATTTATTTTTAAACCATAAAATCAAATTCACTTCAATTTATTAACTGATAAAATAATAAAAATAACTATGAAATATAATCTTGTTATATACACACTTCTTATTAAATTTTTTACGTATTATAAATAATGCTAAAAAATTAAAAAAATTTGTTTAATTATAAATGGGGCGGGTGGGCGGGGTAATTAGATTTTAAATAAAATTTATATTCTATTTTTATACGGCATATTTTTATAAAAAAAACTTCTCTCTATAAAAAATCATAAAAAAATCGCTATTTTAGGCTTATTTTGTTAAAAAATAAAATTTTTTAAACTATTTTATAAATATTATTATTTTTGCTTTTTATATAAGTGTTAATATTTAATTTATGCATTAAATCATTCCATATGCATGTTTAAATTGTGCTTTGGGCTTTGTAATAAAAATCATTTTAATATTAAAATATAAAAATATATAAATATATAAACTTAAAAATTTTTAGTATATCTGCAATAATAATGAATAAAATCTTGACTTAATCTTTTATTTATGTTAGCATAATAGCTATATTTTATATGTTCGCATTATAGAATATTATTTTAATTTAGGAGTATATTTATGGCTGTAAAAGTAGCAATAAATGGTTTCGGACGTATCGGACGTCTAGTTTTTCAGGCATTGGTAGAACGCGGTTTATTAGGCAAAGAAATTGATGTAGTTGGTGTAGTAGATGTTAGTACAGACGCACAGTACTTTGCTTATCAATTAAAATATGACTCAGTTCATGGCAGAATGAAAGCAGACATTAGTCATGAAGGTGAAGATGTATTGGTAGTTAATGGAAATAAAATAAAATGTATTAAAGCAGCTCCATTAAATCAGTTAGAACAGCTTCCTTGGAAAGATTTGGGAGTTGAATTCGTTATAGAATCTACTGGTCTTTATACAGAAAAAGAAAAAGCAGAAGGACACATTAAAGCAGGTGCTAAAAAAGTTATTATTTCTGCTCCTGGTAAAGGCGATTTAAGAACTTTTGTTTATGGTGTAAACCATGAAGAATATGATCCTGCTAATCATCATGTAGTATCTAATGCTTCTTGTACTACTAACTGTTTAGCTCCATTAGTACATGTACTTCTTAAAGAAGGTATCGGTATAGAAACAGGTCTTATGACTACTATACACTCTTATACTGCTACTCAAAAAACAGTAGATGGTCCTTCTAAAAAAGACTGGAGAGGCGGACGTGCTGCTGCTGTAAACACAATACCTTCTACTACTGGTGCTGCTAAAGCTGTTGGTGAAGTATTACCTTCTACTAAAGGTAAATTAACAGGTATGAGTTTCAGAGTTGCTACTCCGGATGTATCTGTTGTAGACTTAACTTTCAGAAGTGAAAAAGAAACTTCTATCAAAGAAATTGATGCTTTAATGAAAAAAGCTTCTGAAACTTATATGAAAGGTGTTTTAGGTTATTGTGATGAAGAGCTAGTATCCAGCGACTTCATACATGATAACAGAAGTTCTATCTATGACTCTTTAGCTACTACTCAAAATAACTTAAAAGATGAAAAAAGATTCTTCAAAATCGTTTCTTGGTATGACAATGAATGGGGTTATTCTAACAGAGTAGTTGATTTATTATTATATATGTATAACAAAAAATAATTATATAAGTTATAATAATTAATTTATTAAGCTATAAGGAGGGTGTTATATTTAATTATAGCACCCTTTAAATTTTTATAGATATATGACACTAAATATTTTTTCTGCTTGTTATATATTTATAAGCAATAATAATAAAGGATTAAAACATGAAAAAAACAGTAAAAGATATTGATATTAAAGGTAAAAAAGTAATAATGAGAGTGGACTTTAATGTACCGCTTGATAAAGAAACTAGTTCAAAAATTACAGACACTACAAGAGTAGACGCTGCTATGCCTACTATAGAATATATACTTTCTCAAGGTGCTTGCCTTATACTTATGAGCCATTTAGGAAGACCTAAGGGAGAGCCTAATCCTAAATATTCTCTTAAACCAGTTTATGATTATTTGAAAACTAAACTTCCGAATAATAAAGTAGAATTTGCTAAAGACTGTATAGGAGAAGAAGTTAAAAAACAGGCTTCTGAACTTAAAGCAGGCGATGTACTTTTACTTGAAAACTTAAGATACCATGCAGAAGAAGAAAAAAATGATCCGGCATTCTCAAAACAATTAGCTGATTTGGCTGATGTTTATGTTAATGATGCTTTCGGTACTGCACACAGAGCACATGCTTCTACAGCTGGAATAGTATCTGCTAAAGCTGGTATGCCTGCTGTTGCCGGATTCTTAATGGAAAAAGAAATTAAATATTTAGGCGATGCTGTTGCTAATCCTGCTCGTCCTTTTGTTGCTATAATAGGCGGAGCTAAAGTTTCTTCAAAAATTTCTGTACTTAAAAACTTACTTAACAAAGTTGATACTTTAATAGTTGTAGGAGGTATGGCTTATACTTTCCTTAAAGCTCAAGGATTGGAAATAGGTTCTTCTTTATGCGAAGATGATTATATATCTACTGCTAAAGAGATTATGGATAAAGCAAAAGAATTAAATAAGACTTTATATTTGCCTGTTGATAATGTTATAGCTGATAAATTTGATAATGATGCTAATATAAAAGTAGTAGATTCTAATGCTATACCTGCAGGCTGGATGGGTATGGACGTTGGACCTAAAACTTTGAAAGAGCTTGAAGATATACTTAAAAATGCTAAAACAGTTGTTTGGAACGGACCATTAGGTGTGTTTGAAATGTCTAATTTTGCTAAAGGTACATTTGAAGTAGCTAAATTTATAGCTAATTCTGATTGTGTAAGCATTATCGGCGGAGGTGATAGTGTATCTGCTGTTAATAAATCAGGTGTTGCTGATAAGATGACACATGTATCTACAGGCGGCGGAGCTTCTTTAGAGTTCCTAGAAGGAATTGAATTACCAGGTATCGCAGTATTACAGGACAAATAATATATTATAGTTAGATTTGAGTAAATTAAAATATTGAGCCCGTAGTAACTTTAGTTGCTGCGGGTTTTTTAGCGAACTATTTTTTAATTAATAAAGATAGTATCATATAAATAATTACAGTATTATTTCTTTAGTTTTTATATATGTTTTATTGACTTTTATTATAAAAATGTTAAATTATAGAAATTAATATTGGTATACATTTTTTTAAAATTGAATGTATTTATACTTGACAAAAAAAACTTATGTATTATCATAACTTAAAAATTATACGAATTATGGAGTAAATGAAAATGGAAGAGTTAGAATCTATGAATTTATTAGATGAATTATTAAATAATAATGGTTATTTTGCAAAGTTTGATGATGATGAAGATGACTATGATAATGATGATTATAGTGATGATGATGATTTTGATGATGATGATTATGATGACGACTATGACGACGATGATTTTGACGACGATGATTTTGATGATGACTACGATGATGACGATGACGACTATGATGATGATTATGACGATGATGATGACTACGACGATGATGACGACTACGACGACGATGATGATATAGATGATTTTGATGACGATTTTGACGATGATTTTGATGATGATGATGATTACGATGACGATTATGACGATGATGATTTTGACGACGACTATGATGATGACGACTATGATGAATAATTAATTTTTATAATGTATAAAGCAATACTGATAAATTAGTATTGCTTTATTATAAAAAGGGCTATTGATGTCAGAGAAAAAATTCAGAAAATTTAATAATAATAACAATAAAGAAAACAGCAGCAAGAAGTTCTACAGCAGCAATAAAAAAAATAAAAATAATTTTTATAAAAAAAAATACAATCATAATAATCAGTATAAATATCATGAAAAAACTATAGAGGAATATGAGAGAAATTATTTAAAAAGACGTATGAAAGAGGACGTTGAAAGACCGCTTTGTCCTATATGTAATGAGCCTATTTATATTATAGAAGAAGCAATAAGACATAATGCTAGCGGAGAATTAGCACATTTTGAATGTATATTAAATGAGATTAAAGAAAATAATTCATCAGAGATGGAAGATGAAGATAAAATAGTTTATCTTGGTTCAGGTACATTCGGCATTATACAGGAAAGACAAAACGGAAAGAATACTAGATTTTTTGTTCGTAAAAGAATAAATTATGAGAATAAGAAAGTAAAAAGAGTAGAAGATGATACAGATCCGGAAGAGGAGGAATTATTTAATGTATGATATACCTCTGGGGTTTTCATCTGCTGCTGTAAAATCTGGTCTTAAAAATAATGATTATGATTTGGCTGTTATAAAAAGCGAGCCTCCTAGTGTGGTATCAGCACTTTATACTCAAAATAGTTTTCAGGCTGCTCCGATTATTTTTTCAAAAAAGAATGATAAAAATAATATAGATTTACTTATAGTAAACAGTAAAATAGCAAATTCTCTTACAGGAAAAAAAGGCTATGATGATGTATTAGATATAGCTAAATATGCTTCAGAAGTTTTTAACATAAAAAAAGAAAATATATTAACGGCTTCTACTGGAGTTATCGGCGAATATCTTGATACAAAAAAAATCAAAGAAGGAATTAAAAAAGCAAGTAATTCTATGAAATTTGATTTTGATAACATTGCAAGAGCTATTCAGACCAGAGATAAATTTAATAAAATATACACTTCAAGTATGGAAGTATCAGGTAAAACAGCAAGATTTTATGCAGCTGCTAAAGGAAGTTCTATAGTTCACCCTAATATGGCTACGGTTTTACTTTTTATATTTACTGACTTGAATGTAGAAAAAACGGCACTTGGTAAGGCATTTAAAGAGGCTGTGAATAAAACGTTAAATAGAATATCTATAGACGGTGAAACTTCTACTAATGATATGGCACTCATTATGGCTAATGGTGCTTTAAATAATAAGCCTATCACTGAAAGAAATAAAAAGCTATTTAAAGAATTAAAAAATAAATTAGATGAAATTTGTGCATATCTTGCCAAAATGATAATACTTGACGGCGAAGGTATGACAAGAACTATAATCGTATCAGTAAAAAGGGCTAAAACGCAGAATGATGCTTTTTATGCAGCTCAGAAAATAGCTGTTTCAAATTTGGTAAAGATATTATTTCTTTCTAAAAATCCTAATTTTGAAAAAATATTATCTGTTTTGGGAAATATTAATATCAATATAAATAATTTATCACTACAGGTTAATGATGTTTATATATATAGAAATGGGGTAATTAATAAAAATAAAGAAGATATAGCAAAGCTAAAAAAAGATATTGATAGTGAAAGAAAAGAAAATTATATAACTATAGATTTGGGCTTCAATACCAAATATGAAGATTATTATTATTTTACCGATTTAACTCAGGAATATATATCAATACATTCGTCTTACAATATATAATCTTTTATATTCTTAAAAACAAAATTGACAAAACAGCTTCATTTTAGTATAATAAAATAAAAAAGTGATTTTTGTTATGCTAGAATTAATTTTATTTCCAAATTATAAAGCAAAAAATAATTATCTTAAAGATAAATTCAAAAAATATACAATGGATATAAGCAATTATCAGATACTCCATAGATATTATAAAGATAATAAAGAAAAGTTTTTTATAAGCTACAGAATAGATAATCAAAAACAATATATAGATGAATCAATAGCAATAATCAATATTCATAATATATTAAACGAATACAAATATAATAATAAAAACTCTGTAATAGCAAAACAAAATATTACATATGAGCTTGCATACACTTTATACAAACTTATAGAAGAAATTACTTTAGCTAAATTTTATGGTTTTGATTTGAATAAATATAAAGAGCTTAAAGAGATAAATACAGTTATAAGGCATTATAAAGAATATAATAAACAAAATGATCTTTTAGATGAGTTCGATATATTTGAGCTTTTTATAGAGGCTATAAAAAATAGAGAGCTTGATTATTTGAATGAGTATAATAGTATAATCATTTATGGTTTTGAAAAGATACCGCCTTTGCATTTAATATTTTTAGAGAGCCTTAAAAAATATTATAATATAAATGTGAAAGTGGAACTTCCTTATGACATGAAAAAATATTTTTATGATTATAGATCATTTTATCAGGGTATTGATAATTTTGATATTAGTACCAATTCGGATTTTTCAAAGTCGCTTATAGATAAAACTAATTTAACTAAATATAAAGAAAGAATAAAGTTTATAGCTGGTTTCGGAGCAAAACAGGAAGTTGACACTGCAGTAGATGAGATAATAAAATTAATAAAAAATGGTACTCCTTTATATGATATAGGTATAATATTTTCGGATATTCAAAAATACAGCGATATAGTTTCAAGAAGATTAAAAGAATGTTCTATCAAGTTTAATGAAAGAAGGGCTAATTTTGTTTGGAAAGTGCCTATAATACCAGTGCTTACTTCTATATTTTCTATACTTGATAAATATAATGGTGAGCTTAATATAGACGCTTTAATAAAGGTTCTCTCCTCTTCATATATGAAAAATCTTGATGGATTAAATCCTTATAATATAAGAGACTTGATTTATTCTTATGATAAGTATGATAAATATAATTCAGTAGAGATATATTCAAAGATGGCTTTTAATGATTTCAAAGATAAAATAGCGAGAAAGTTTAATAACAATAATACTTCAAAAACTATAATAGAGTTTATTGATTTACTTAATATATTGGTATCAAAGAAAACTTATAAAGAAATAGGGCTTGCTTATATAAATATTTTAAAATTTTTAAAAATTGGTTCTATGTCTTATGATGATGAATATGAAAAGGAATATTATAATAGAGATAATGAGGCATTGGCAATTTTTATTGATTTAGTGCTTACAATATCATATACTGAAGAGATAGAAACTATAGAAAATGAGAGTATAAGTCATTTTGATTTTCAAACTGCTTTGAATGTATTATTAAGAGATAAGTCTCTTATGGACAATGATGATAAAGAAATTTCTCTTACTGTAAGCAATTTATATGATGCTAGGGGACTTAGATTTAAGCATTTATTTATATTGGGCATGAATAATGATTTTATAAACAGAAGACCTAATGTATTTTTTATAAGTGAGAAATTGAGAGAAAGTATCAATAAAGATTTGAAAAAGCATGCATTTAATACTCAGCATTATTTATCAGATATTTCTTATGCTTTATTTTTGAATATATTATCTTACTGCTATGAAGAAACTCATGTTTATTTTTCTTTCAGATTAAAAGATGATAATGGTAATTTGGAAGTTCCTTTTTATTATCTGGAAGATTTATATAATGAAATGTATCATAATGATTTTAAATTTGATAATTTAAAAGAAAACGGACTTATATACAGAAAAGAATATATACAAAAAGAAAATAATATTCACACTAATAAAGAAAATTTAATGAGTTTATTTTTTAATCATGATGCGGCATATTATATAGATGATGTAAAAAGCATTATGAATAAAGTATATCATAAGAGAAATAAAAACGGATATAATAATTTTGATAATAAAAGCGAAGAGATAAAAACATTTTTCTATAATATTTTTAAAAGTCCAGTTTCAGTTACAACTCTTCAGTCTATAATGGAATGCTCTGCAAAGTTTTTTTATTCGAGTTTATATCAAAAAGATTCTGTTGAGGCTAAAGTTCAGGGAATAAATCGTGCTGATAAAGGTATTACTTATCATAGATTTTTTCAGAAGTTTTATGAAGATGTTAAAGGCAAATCAGCTATTTTTGACTGCTCGCTTAAAGAAGAAGAGTTTAATACTTACTGCAATATAGCTGATGAAGTAGTAGAAGAGCATATTAATAAAATGATAGAATCATACTCAAAAAAAGATTTGGAGGAGAGGTATTTTATTGAGTATCAGTTAGATCAAAATATTATAAAAAAGGAAGCATTAAATGTTATGCATGCCTTTATAAGAAAAGAAATTATTACAAATAAAGTTAAAGATATGAACGAGGGTTATCATTATATACCTTTTGATTTTGAAAGGAGAATAGGATTTGATGAAAAAGAATCTGTAATATATAAAAAAGGTGATTTCACATTAAAGATAAGAGGTGTAATAGACAGAATAGATTTCAGCTATAAAGATGATAAATATAAAAATATAAATGGTGTTAGGATAGCGGATTATAAAGGAAGCCCTAGAACAGAAAAAAAAGAGAAAAAAGAAAAAACAAATATAGAAATTATAAAAGAAACAATACTTACATATCTTCAGCCTATACTTTATTTGAAATTAATTTTAAGCGAATATATAAAAAATAATGTAGCAGAAAAAATAGAACACTGTGAAGTGGTATTTACTATATACAGAGAAAAAGATGTTATAGATGAGAATACTGAAATAAATGAAGTATATAATGACAGGGATTTTTTACTTTCAGTATGCGGATATATAGAAAGCGAATATAATTTGAATGATTATTTTGATGAAGTATTTGAAGATATTTTAAATGGAAAACTTAAATATAGTCCAAGTATAAGTAACTGCGATGGCTGTTATAATGCACCTTACTGCGAACATGTATATCAAAAAGAAGAGTAAATAATATTTTTAACTCTCTAAAGTTTTTAATAATTCTTCTTCGATTATACGCATATAACTTGCAAAATCTTTTATACTTTCAAAATTATTATTTTTTGCTGAGGGAATTTTTAAGGCGTATTTATATATTTTACAATTAATGTTACTGTATTTATTGTTTAAATTTCCTATATAATCATAATCTTTATAATTATTATTTTCAGTAGGATAAATAAAACCAGCCTTTTTAGCATTAAGTGTATAAGCGTATGATACTATTTGATGTTTGTCATTTCTATCTATATTTTCACTGATGTAATTATCAAGCCTTTTATATTTGGCATCAAGCACTATATTATTATTTTCTGATAATTTATAGAAGTCTGGATAAACTATCCAAGCATTATTAAGTAGGTTTATACCATTTTTTGAGGTTCTATTTTCGGCATGAATAAAATTTATTTTGCTTAAAAAAGTATTTAAATACTCTTCAAAAATCCAAGCACCATCAAATAATAATCCATATACAGTGTTATCATCACTTCCATATTTTAATTTTTCATGCCTTAATATTTGAATGCATATTTTTCTTAAAGGCTCATATTCATAATAGTAGGGGTGCGATAATTTTTTTAAGTTTTTATTTATAATGCTTTCTCTTTTATTTTTCTCATAACTAGGAGTTGAATAAAATATCTGCTGAATATAATTTTTTATTTCATTGTCATAGCCTAAAATATATCTGTTTTTCGTGTTTATATATTCTATAGTGTGCCTTATTAATTGTGTCATATTATTATCATAGCTGTATTCTCTGGTATTGTACGAAATTTTACCATTAAAAGGAATATTATTTTTGATGTATCTGTTAATATCAATAGTTCCTTTTACATGACAATCATTATGTTTTATTAATTTGTACTGCTTAAAAAGTCCCTGTCTTAATGCTTTCTTAAAAAAACTAATAAACATGTAAATCAAAAAATCAAATGAATTATCATAATCCTTACTATGCTCCAAATTAATAATATTAAGATTAAGAACTTTCATAAGTATGTAGTGCAGAAAATAATCATTATCATCATCTGCAAATCTTGAAGATATTTTTATTTGAATATTTTTATAGCTAATAAATCCCATTATATTATTGGTGCATATACTGTCATTAATAATATCAAATATTTTACTTTCTTCTTCCAAGTCTTTACTTTCTTTTCTAGAGTGAGGAAATATTATAATACTATCTCTCACACTAGAAAGAGTTTTGCCTGCAATTTCTTTAATTGAGCTTATATCTTCTTCAGAAATATTTTCCTTTATACTTATTAATTTTTCATGTTTAGTATTATCTTTTAATTTAACAATTTTATTATTTGTGTTATTCATATTATTATTTTTATTATAAACTTATAAAATTATATATAATAATTAATTATCATCATTTAAGTAATAAGCACTTTTTAATTCATCAAGTTTATTTTCAGCATCAGGCATACCCCTTAAATACTCATATAAAAGTCCTTTCAAATGATTCTCCCACGAATTATTAAATGCCTCTTCTTTATTATCTATTGAATTGTCATAATAATTTTTTAGTTTCAGAAAATAGGAAGCCCCTATATGATATGAAGAATTAAATCCTTCAATTTTCTCTATTGCCTCATTTAACTTGTTCATTCTGTCTTTAGCTTCATCTAGTATTCCATTATCTAAAACATTATCAAGCATATATTGTGTGTCTTTAGCTTTAATTTCTTTCCAAGCAAATCTCCTACGCATAGCAAAGTCCATACTCTCAACGCTTCTATCAATATCATTCATAGTTCCTATTATATAAACATTCTCTGGTACAAAGAAACCATCTTCAAATTCATCATCTGTTTCATCATTACTAATCAAATTATTATATTGTGTTTTTACTCTTCCTATTTCTCCTCTGTATCCAGTATCAATAGCAAAAAATAATTCTCCAAAAATTTTGGAAATCTCTCCTCGGTTAATCTCATCTATTATAAATACAAAATTTTTCTTTTGAACTTTTTCTATTGTTATATCATTACTATTTAATTCTTTTTCTATTTCAGAATTATATTTTTCATAGAATGCTTTTAAAAAACCATGAATATATGTATGCTTTCCTTTATATCCAAATTCATTAATGAAATCCTGATATTCCAATTTATTTTTTACTTCAAATACTTTAATAAATTTTTTATAAAAATCTATAATGGTATCTAAAGTTAATGTAATATACAATCTAGATTTTATTTGAGGTGCAAAATACACTGAATCATTATTTAATTCTATTTCTTTTAATGGAGATGCTTTCCTATCAATACCATCAATTTCGAAATATCCTTTTTCATTTATTATATTAGAAACATCGTCTATAAATTTAATTAAATTATTTTTGATAATAGTATCTTTATTTAATTCTGAAACATCTTTTTGACTATCAATTAAATTCTTCAATGCTCTTTTACAAAATTCTTTAAAAACTCCATCCTTTCTTTCAAATACCATATTGCCATTACTATCTTTAATGGGTCTTAATCCTTCAACAAAATCTGTGTAATCATAAGAAGGGTGAAACTGCACAAACTTGCATTGATTTTTGAAATTATCATCATCTTCCAAATCTTCTGTGTATTCCTTATTATTGCCAAAAATCATTTTAGCTGCAATTTGTTTAGCCAAATAGGTTTTTCCTGTACCCGGAGCTCCTGTGAGTATGAGATTATAATTTTCTTTAAGAAGTTTGATGCAGTTTTCTTTTAGGTTTTCCATATGCATATTTCCTGAATATTTTTTTAATAATTTATCTATATTATCTTTAGTGATGATGTCTTTAATATTGCAGAATCTTCTTGCCTGAGAGCCGAAATTAAATTCATCTTCCAAACTTAACTTGTATAATTCGGCTTTAACGCATAATATAGTATCATCAATATAAGAAAGATAATTTTTAATTTGCTCTTTATCTTTATTGTTATATTCTTTTATTAATTTATCTAATGTGATAGAATCTGAAATAGCTATACCTACAGCTTTTACTTTTATACCTTCAGCAATGACTATTTTTGTGCCTTTTTTGATGTATGTATTTTTTACTTTTTCTAAAGCCTTTTTATAATCTGCATCATTATCTTTAAATCCCACAAATACTATATTATATTTGAGAAATATTTCATCTAAAAGCGATTTATCTCCCCATCTGCTTCCAAAATAAACATATGACATTAAAATATCCTAACACTTAATATTTTATAAGTATATAAAAACAAACTATAAAATCAATGTTCTTGTATAGTAAATTATTTGTTATATGGTTAAAAAAACATAAGTTATATAAAAATAGTTTTGTAGTTATAAACTATTTATTATTATCATCAGTTTTAAGTACGCTTATGAATGCATCTTGAGGTATCTCCACGCTTCCGATGGCTTTCATTCGTTTTTTACCTTCTTTTTGTTTTTCAAGAAGTTTTCTTTTTCTTGTGATGTCGCCTCCGTAACATTTGGCTGTAACATTTTTTCTTAAAGCACTAATATTTTCGCGTGCTATAATTCTTCCTCCTATTGCCGCCTGTAATGGAATCTGAAACATATGTTTTGGAATGAGATGTTTTAATTTTTCTATGATTTGTCTTCCCCGGCTTTCAGCATTGCTTCTATGTGCCATAAATGATAAAGCGTCTACCACTTCTCCATGAACAAGTATGTCAATTTTTTCTATTTGGCTTTCTCTGAAGTCTGAAAAATCATAATCGAATGAAGCATACCCTCTTGATATGGATTTTAATTTATCGTAAAAGTCGTAAACTACTTCTATTAAAGGCAAGTCAAATTTAATTTCTGCTCTTTTATCATCTAAATAATTTAATGATGTCTGCGTACCTCTTCTGTCTATACAAAGAGATATAATATTACCCAAATAATCGGTAGGCACTATTATAAGAGCATTTATAAAAGGCTCATAACATTTTTCTATATACTGTGCAGTAGGAAAATCTGCAGGGTTGTCAATAATTTTCTCTTCGCCGTTTGTGAGTTTTAATTTTACCTCTACCGAAGGGCTAGTTATTACAAGATTGAGATTAAACTCTCTTTCAAGTCTTTCCTGCACAATCTCCAAATGTAAAAGTCCTAAAAATCCGCATCTGTATCCGAAGCCCAAAGCTATAGAGCGTTCTGGTTCATATACTAAAGAAGCATCATTTAATTTTAATTTTTCTAATGCCTTCTGAAGACTAGTATAATCTTCATCTTCAGCTGGAAATATGCCGGCAAATACCATAGGTAGAACTTCTTTATATCCTATTAAAGGCTCATCAGAAGGATTTTCTTCAAGCGTTATTGTATCTCCTATTTTTATATCGGATATATTTTTAATGCCTGCAATAATGTAACCTACCTCTCCGCTTTTAAGTTCATTAGCTGATTTAAGCCCAAGTAAAAGTGTGCCGCATTCTTCAACTTCGTACTCTGCTTTAGTTTCCATTAAAAGAAGTTTATCATTCTTTTTTATAGAGCCGTCAAATACTCTCACTATCATAACAGCCCCTCGGAAAGGATCATAATAAGAATCAAATATTAATGCTCTAGTTTTTTTATTAGTATTGTCTTTTGGAGCAGGTATCATCTTAACAACTGCTTCAAGTATTTCATCAATGCCTATATCATTTTTAGCACTTGCAAGTACAACATCGTCTTTATTAACGCCGAACTCTTTTTCCATCTGTTCCTTACAAAGTTCAATATTGGCAGCCGGCAAATCTATTTTATTAATAACAGGGACAATCTCCAAATTATTTTCAAAAGCAAGATAAAAGTTAGAAATAGTCTGAGCTTCCACCCCTTGAGCAGCATCCACCACTAATATAGCACCCTCGCATGCAGCAAGTGAACGGGAAACCTCATAATTAAAGTCAACGTGTCCGGGAGTATCTATCAAATTAAGAGTATATATTTCTCCGTCTTTAGCCTCATAAGAAAGTTTTACGGCTTGGCTTTTTATAGTTATTCCTCTCTCTCTTTCTATATCCATAGAGTCTAATATCTGAGCTTTCATCTCTCTGCTTGATACTGCTTTGGTATGCTCTATAATTCTATCGGCTAATGTACTTTTACCATGGTCAACATGTGCTATGATACAGAAATTTCTAATTTTTTCAGCGTATGACATTTATAAAATATATCCTTAAAAATAAAGTATAATTATATTGATGATATATTATAATATAGTGAGTGCGTTTTTGCAAATTATTTTTTACAATGAGTATTAATTATTCAACTTGAAATATATCGTCCATTATTTCTCTTTGCTTAATTTTAGCATTATCTATTTTTAATTGAGCTTGATCTATTTGTTTTTTGCAATCTAAAATAGTATTTGATATTTCATTTTGTATATTTAAATCAGGTATAGGAATTTGTAATTTTTCTATTCTATCTATAGAAGCTCTCAAATTTCTATTAAAACCGTATTCCTTTCCAACTATATTAAAAGCATAATTAAAATATATCATGTTTACAGAATTATCAATACATTTTATAACACCGCAATGATCTGTAGGATAAAAAGGATTATTTGGGAGTATATAATTTGTCATCCAATCACCATCTATGCCCCATAATACAAATGTGAAATCAAAATTATCAAATAACAATTCATCAATATATCCGAAAGGTTTATATACATTTGCACTATAAATAGGGTACTTACCATTTTCTTTGATATTCTTTTGTAATACTCTTTTACCTATAGTTATTTGAAATTTAGTTTTATCAGATAACTTACATTTATCATAATTGACAAAATCTAAACTATTAATTTTATCATTTAATTCTTTAATTATTTTTTCTTGTTCTAAAATGATATTTTCCTGTTCGTCCATAAGAGAAACTATTTCTTTCTGCTTTTCAATATTTAAATTTGGTATTTTTATTTTAGATAAATCTTTTTCATATACATGCGGTTGATTGGAACCTGTTTTTAAATCATAGATTAAATCCTGCAATTTTTTTAATGAATAATATATATATTTAGTAATATATTTTTCTTCATCAAGTGAACGTATTACATTACAATCTGATGCCCAAATTTTATAATTATGGTACCATACATATCCTGCACTTCCAGAAGCACTTACAGTTATACAATTCTCATTTTGATTATATTCTGAATGAGAATATGGAGAAGTTTTTCCGCCAGCTATAACAGGTATATTTCCATTTTTTACTTTATTTTTTGTTATAGATTTTCCTTTTACTATAGATGATATTGCCCCTAATAAAATTAATCCATATTCAGTTAATATTTTTTTTTTAATATTTAAATTAATTCTATTAACAAAATTATCAGCCTCAAAATTAAAACAATCCTTTAAATCTAAAACATATATATTTTTTTCTAATTCTTTAACTACTTTAGGATAATTATCATAAAAAGCTTGAATCATATAATAATTAGCTTTATTTATATTATTATTATTTATATCGTTTTCATCTAATAAACTACCTAAATATGTACCTTCTTTATTTCTTTCTTCTGTTATTCCTTCACTTCCCCTTCTATTACTGAAACTATATCCCAAAAATTTTTTTTCATCATCTTTTTCACCTGTATCAATTATCAAAATTTTTTTATCTTTACACATATTTATATAACTTTCTTTATTCTCTAAACGAATAGGTTTTTCCCTTTTTTGTAAAAATAATACAACAGTATTTGTGCCTGTAGCTTGAAATGCATTAGATCCTAATTTTACAATTCCTTTTAAATAAAAATTTTCAAATATGATAGTTCTTGCCTTTTCATAAAGTCCGTCATTTTGAAGTATAGAAACAGGAAGTATAATTGCAGCATACCCATTAGGTTTTAATAATTGTTTCATGCGCTCTATAAATATTACTTCTATTTCTTTACTGCTATCTGTTATATCTTTATACAAATCAAAAGCATTATTAGAACTCCTATCCATTATAGCTTTAAATCCGCTTACAGAATAAGGAGGATTTGAAACAACTATATCAAATCTTTCATTTTCTTTATTTATAGTATCTAATAATGTACCTCTGTAATCATCATGATTAAAAGGATAAATACCTGAAGTTTGAAGTATTTGGGCTTCACCATCTCCATTAAAAAAACATGATAGTTTAGTTGTCTTTACAAGTCTGTAATCATTTTCTATGCCATATATATTTTTTTCAGCCCAAATAAATTGATCAGGATCATCATTATATCTTTCTAAAATAGTTCTAACTGTTTTTAATATATCTAAATTTTCTTTTCCTATTTCTAAAAGAGATTTTTGAATTATGTCCATAACTTCTGTTAAAAAGTGTCCGCTTCCGCATGCAAAATCTATAACTTTTGGAATAAAATCTTTATTTCCAGAAAGAATTTTTTCTTTAATAATTTTTTTTATTGGAATAGATTGTACAATGAATCTAGTTAATATTCTTGGTGTAAAGAATTGTCCCACTTCCTGTTTAAAACCTGTATTTAAAAGATTTTCAAAAAAGTCTCCTAAAAATTGATGTTTTTCTGTATATCTGAATTGATATCCTTGTAATAATTCAACAACTTCTTTAACTATAGATGTATTTCTTTTAAAGTCTCTTTCATCAAATATATCAACAAATGAAAACTCTTGATTTTTATAAATCATAGCCTGCATTAATGACTCTCTTAATTCTTTTTCATTTTTTTGTTTGATATCATCGAGTTTTATATAAAAAATAATTTTATTTAAATAATCTTTCATTCCGCTTTGAAATAATTGATTGAGTCTATCAATAAATATTTCATAATTATCTGTAGCTTCACGCCATTGAAAACATAATTCTTCATTTTCTTTTGTATTATCTTCATCAAATACTTTACATACAAATAGATTAAATATTTTATTAAATGCATTAGGTTTATCTGAAACTACATTGTGTCTTAATATCTCTAAAAATTGGTTGTATATATTTTTACCATCTTCTGGTGTTATTGTTTTCAAATCCTTTTTTAAAAGAGCTTTTGCTTGTATTCCATATGGTAAAATATCTTCTTCAAATATTCCATTAAATGAAAATTGTTTATTCCATCTATTATATATTTCTTCTACATTAGCAAGTGTCTTTAATTCTTCATCAATTTTTACTATTTCATTTTTGTACTCTATTTTTTCAATATCATTTAATCTTGAAGTATATAAGCATAAATATTCAGCATTTCTATCTTGATTATAATAACTAAATAGTTGTCCTCCTTTTTTATCCTTATCCAACATATTTTTATATTCTTTGTTAAACTCATTACCCCAAGTTTTACATTCTATCATCAAGTATGATACATTATATTTTGAAACAAGTATGTCTAGTTTGCCTTTCTCTTTTCTACCCATTTCCCACTTTTTTTCAAGTGTTATACTATCAGGACTGTATCCTTTTTCTAAAAGTCTGTCAACACATTCCAAAACAACAAAATTTTCACTATTTTCAAAATTAGATGTAGTTTCATCTCCTAATGTTATTTTTTTATTAAAATTATTGTCTGAATAAAAAATTTTTTCTTTTTCAAAATCCACATTTATAGTGTAATTATTTTTATATTTTTTATTAAATATTTTAGAATTGATTTCTTTATATCCTAAAGCATATAATAGTTTTTTTATATATTCAATAGATAATTTCAATTTATAGTCCTAGTTTTCATAAATACAATGTTTATTATTATAATATATAAATACATTTTTGCAAATGATTTTTATTCATTACTTATGCCTATATTAACATATATATTATAAAAAAATAGCTTGACTTTTTTATAATATTTTATATTTTATAATAAATACCTATCGTATGTATATTTATTTGTTTATGAATAAAGTAATTATTTTTGTATTATCTGCATTATTTATTCTGATTTCTTTATCAGCATGCCGTAATAATTCTAATAAAGCTGAAGATAAAAAAATATATAATAATACTTCTGTAAAGGTTGGAATATATGTTTATGATTATCCTCTTCTTTATTTGAGCAATGATAATTTAGGCGGCTTTGATTATGATATAATGAATGAAATAGCAAAGGCAGAAAACTTAAAATTAGAATATATACAAACTCCATTTTCTGAGCTTATACCTTCTTTGCAAAATGATATGATTGATATTGCTATAGCTGGAATAAGCATTACCGAAGAGAGAAAAAAACTTGTGAGTTTTTCAGATAAATATTATAGTTCATCTCAAAGCATTATTGTGCTTAAAGATAATAATGATATAAAAGTATTTGATGATTTGATTGGTAAGAGAGTAGGTGTTATAAAAGATACTATTTCGGATACTATTATATCAGCCTCAAATAATATTAATGTTGTAAGATTTGATATTGCAGGCAGTGCTTTGCTTTCTTTGAAAATAGAAAATGTAGAAGCTGTTATGCTTGACAGAGTTACTTGCAATAATTATATAAGATATGATAATGATATAAAAATAGCAGAGGATATTATATTTCCAGAACTTGATTATGCTATAGCTTTAAAAAAGAATAATAGTATTTTACTAAAAAAAATTAATAGCGGTCTTAATACAATAATGAGTAACGGAGTGTATGAAAATCTCATAAATAAGCATTTTAATTAAACATTAATATATTAATAAATTGCTTGACTTTTTTTATATATGAATTACTTTTATATCATCTTATTAAATCCCATATGCATTTATTTTAGGAAGAAAATAATAATGATAAAGAAAATCATTTTAATTATATCAATTATTTTATTTGTATCATGCACTAATAGTTCTAATAATACCGCTTCTAATATAGATAATCTGAATAATAGATATATAAATGTAGGCATATATGTTTATGATTATCCTTTTGGTTATATTTCTAATGGTAATATAGGCGGATTTGATTATGATTTGATGAATGAAATTTCAAGAATATCAGGTTTAAAGATGAATTTTAATCCTATGAAGTTTGAAGAGCTTATGTCTGCTTTGGAATCTCATAAGATTGATGTTATTATAGCTGGAATGACTGTAACAGAAGAGAGAAAAGAGCTTGTGAATTTTTCAGATAAATATTATACGACTAGTCAGGCTGTAATTGTAGAGAAGAGCAATACAAATATAAATAAAGAAGAAGATTTGATAGGTAAAAATGTAGGTGTAATAATAGGAACTGTAGCAGATAGTATGATTTCAAAGATAGATGCAATTAATATAGAAAGATTCGATACAGGAAGCAGTATTATACTTGCTTTGAAAGTTAGAAAGGTAGATGCGGCTGTATTTGATAAAACTACATGTGAGCATTTTGCTGCTTATGATAATGACATAAAAATAGTGCAGAAAATTAAATTTCCTGATGAAGATTATGCTATAGCTTTTAGAAAAGAAGATACTAATTTATTAGATACTGTAAATAAAACTTTAAAAGAGATTATGACAAGCAGTTTTTATGATGAGCTTATGGCAAAACATTTAAATAGCAATTAATTATTAGTATCTTCAAAAAATATATTAATAACAGCATTGATATTTATTATGCTTATTGGGCGTATATAATATTTAGTCTTTTCTAATAGTATAAATTTATCTTTATCTATTTTTGAGTTTTTATAATTCATTATATATTTAATCCCGTTTGAATGAATTGATGTATATTTTATATTTAGGGTTAATCTCTCTTCATCATATTTTTCTGTATAATTTACTATATCAAAATAAAGTATTTGTTCTGTTTTATTAAATTCTATATTTTCTATTTTTTGGAATTTTGCTATTATAATTTTTGCTCTGTCATTTTTATTGAAGTAGTCATATTTAAAATCTATATTAAGTATATCATTATAGCTTTCAGCAAATAATTCTTCATTGTTTTTTGATATTCTTAATTCTTCTAAAAGTTTACAATTAATTCTATCATTTAGTATAACGGAAGTTTTTTTGCTTGATGATATTCTCTCTTCGTTATTGACTTTATAATTTATAAATTTAAATTTATGTTTGGAAATTTCTTCTATTGATATATTATTTTCAAAATGAATTTTTTTTCTGTAATTGCTTCTGATATCATCATATGATATTTTTGCATTATCGTAGAATGTAGGTATTACATAAGAGAAGAAAGATACTTTTTTGGCATTAATATTATATAAATAAGCACTAGCTCCCAAATATCCAGTAGAACTTATCCAAGGATAAGCCCCAAGTCCTAAAAACTCTCCGCTTGTTCTGTTTATATATTTACTTCTAATCTCTCCAGTAAGCATTTTCACTGTTTTATTATCATTTTCTTTCTTTGCTTTTTCTATTACATGTATTGTATTATAAAGTCTTGATAATGATGCAAATGCAAACAATTTATTAAAAGAAGCTCTTTTATTTATCATAGCATCAATACTCTCAGCAATACTTCTAAATATCTTTGCTATTTCAGGCATATTTTTTACCTGAAGTTTTACACTTAATTGTTCTGATATATCAAAGTCTTTTTCGCTGCATGAGTAAAATCCTTTTTCAAATATATTTTCTGCAAACTCTTTTGCAAATTTTAAAATATTTTCATCTATCTCTTTATCTTCTTCTTTTATATCTTCTAAAGTTCCGTACGTTTCTTTGTATTTTAATATCGCTATTATTTTATGTGCACAAAGCGAGGAATCTTTGCATGAACATACTGCCTTTTTTATACTGTCTTTTTTAGGAAAATAAATAATTGTATTTTCTTCTGGAATATTAATTTCAAGCATAGCATTTTCGTTAATCTCTGCCTCAATATTTTCATAAAACCTGTCTAATGCATATTCAAAATTTATTTTAGTGCTTAATTTTCTAATTTCATCGAAGCTTATATTTTTAACTTCATCAAATGTATTATTTGTTATATCATTGTTTTTTTCTTTTGTTTCTTTATTATTATTTTCATTGTTATTTTCATTGTTATTTTCATTGTTATTTTCTATATCATCATCTGCTTTATTTTCTGTATCAAGATGTTCTATATATAAAAGCGACATTATAATATGTTTGCAAATATCTTTTGACGGGCATGTACATTTGCTTGATTTTATATCTTCATCATTAAGTATTACTTCTATTTTCTCTCCTGTATCTATTGTAACTTTTATTTTATTATTATCTTCTTCAATTTTTATTTTTTCAGGTGTATTATTTATAATATTATCAATATCTTTAACAGAACGATTGTATATACCTTTATTTGTTAGAGTAAGAAGAAATGTTTCATTTATATATTGTTTCAAGTTGTTAATTTTTTCAGTCATTTTATAAGCCTATTTTTTATTTGAACATATTATTTAAAAAATCAATTAAATAATATAATACATTTGAATCTAAATAATGAGAGCATTCCTGAAATAATCCGCCTATTGTATTTCTCTTTTTGCATCTTACCGATATGAATGCAAGTATTTTTGCTTTTAATAAATGGGCTTCATTACTGCCTTGATTAATATAATTATCTGCACATTTAAAAAAATTATTAACGCAGTCATTATATAAGTCTTTATCATTTTCTAAAATTATTTTTTCTACTAAATGTTCTAAATATCCAGAAGTTTTATCATCAGTTTTAGTTGTTATAAATAAGCCTTTATAATCATCATAATAAATATTTTTGTTTTGATTATATTCACATTTTATAATATCATTAAAAATATTAAATCTTTTTTGAGCATTACTTTCTGCATCAACTACTATTGCAAGTTTTTCTATATTGTTGTAGTTGGAAGTTTTTATAAATGAAGTAATATGATTTTTATTATCAACTTTATTGATTGTTATTATATGTATAGTGTCATCATCTTCTATAAAGTTTTTTATATTTTGACTTGATTCATATTTTAAGTTTAATTTTTCTTTAATTATAAGTGAGCATAAATCTCTCTCATCATTTCCTTCAACAAGAAGAACTTTTTTAGCCATAGGGTTATTAAGCATTATTTTATCTTACCTCCCAATTATCCATAGCATTATTTAATTCTTCATTGCTGTATGTAATAGTATGATACTTATATTTTTCTTTTTTGTCAGCTTCTATTCTTATACCTTGAATATCATCATTTGAATTGTATTCATCTTTTTTCTCATTATAAACATCATTAAAAGCCTTTATACATTCATAAGAGTGAGTAGTTGCAAAAATCTGTATATTACCTAAATAAGACACTTTAAATAGAGATAACCATAAATTTCGTAAAGAACTGTAATGAAATCCATTATCGATTTCATCTATAAATAAAACTCCATTTGGAAGAAATGAAGCATTAACTATATAATTGAATATTTTTAATATACCGCTCCCCAATGCATTTATTGGTAAATATCTGTCAAGACCGATATCAACTTCGCAAACTTTGTCTGAGGATATTCTTATTGATTCTATATTTGGTATTATAGCTTTTAAACTTTCTACAACTGTTTTATCTATTTTTAAATTTTGGAGTCTATTAAACGCTCCTATTGTTTCGTTTTTTACTTTTGTTTCAGAAGTACTATAATCATTTAAAAAAGAAAAATTAAATAAGGCAGCATTAATAATAGATGATAATATTTTTTTGTTGTCAAATATAAAAGTATTATTAATAGGAACAAAGCTATTATCAAGATGTCTGTTATTATTTATAAGCATTGGAAGTTTTATAGTTTTTCCATTATTATTTTCTACCTGATAATAAATTCCATCTAATAGACTATTTGTTAATGATTTTATAGGATATATATTTAATTCTCTTTTATTAGTTTTTATATTTATAGGTTTTGTATAATCAAAATTATGAAAAATTAATTCCAAATTATTATTTAGAGGTATATCCCTTTGCAAAAAAGAAGATAATATTGTATCACTTCTAAACATATTTGAGTATAAATATAATGCTTCCAAAAGATTACTTTTTCCAACACTATTTTTACCGAATATTAAATTGAACCTTTTAAAACAGTCAATAGAAAATTCTTTGAAGCATTTAAAATTACTTATACTAATATTTGGTATTTGAATATCACTCATAATTTTTATTCCATTTTTTGTTTATATTTGATAGCATAAAAATAATATATTAAAATAAATATCTTGTCAAAGATTAAAAAAATAATTCAAATAAAAAAGAGCATACATAATAATGCATACTCTTTTTTATATTATTAAAAAGTTAAAATATTTTTATGCTTTTTTAGTTTTCATAAATAATATTAAAAGACCGCTTGCTATAAAGTTACTAGCATAAGTACCTATAATAACACCGCAGAAAAATGTAAAGGCAAAATCATAAAGTATGAAGCCGCCCCATATCATAATGGCAAGTGCGGCAAGAAGTGTTGATATACTAGTTATTACAGTTCTTCCTACAACATTATTTAGGCTTATATTAACAATCTCTTTAAATGGTCTTTTAGTGTCAGTATTTTCTCTTATTCTGTCAAATACTACTATAATATCGTTAATAGTGTATCCGATTAAAGTAAGCATTGATGAGAGTACAAGTACGGAAAACTCTTTATTTAAGAAAAGCAGTATTCCAAATACTATAACAACATTATGTATAAGTGTAATTATAGCAGGTAATGCATATCTGTAATTAAATCTTATGGTAATGTATATCATTATGATAATCCAAGAAACAATTATAAGTATGAATGCCAGTTTCAAGTTATCAGAAGATACCACACCGCTTATGATGTTGCTTCCTATTAAATTAACTTTATCAGTACCGTATTTGTCATAAAGTACCTGCATAGCTCTGTCAGATTCTTCATTAGAACCTCTGAATCTTAAAAGAAAAGCATTAACATTAGCTTCTCCTTCAAGCTCCTGAATATTAACAGTTTCAGCTCCAAAGTTATTGTATAAAGCTCTTATTTCAGCAATATTTATAACTTCAGGATTATTTATCTGTACCTTTAATTCCACACCGCCTGCAAAGTCAATACCCATATTAAAACTATTAGTGCTTAGCTTGCTTACAAATAAACCAATAGAGGCTATAAACAATACAGCAGATATAACAGCAGCAATAGGCATAAATTTAACAAAAGGTATTTTATTTTTTGTTAAATCATTATTTTCTTTTTTATCATTTTCTTTTTTAATGTCTTCACTCATTATAAAATCCTATTTATTTTAAGCAATTATATATAAATAATTTTTATTCTTTTTATCTTTATATATAAAGAATTATATAAAGAAGAATCCTGCTTTCTTAACCATTTTTGTGCGTATAAGCTCTTCGTATATATATCTGGTAATGAATACAGCAGTAAATAAGTTTATCAATATACCAAAGAATAAGGTAATAGCAAACCCTTGTACCGGACCGCTTCCGAATATCCAAAGTATTAAAGCTACAATAATAGTTGTAATGTTGGAGTCAAATATTGTAGCAAATGCTCTGTCATAACCAGATATAATAGCATCAGCAACATTAGATTTTACTTTTAATTCATCTTTTATACGTTCAAATATAATAACATTAGCATCAACCGCCATACCTATAGTAAGGATAAGTCCGGCTATACCCGGTAATGTTAAAGTAAATCTTAATGGTGATAATACCGCTATAATAAGTATAACATTTACAATCATTGCTATAGTAGCTAAAACTCCGGAAAGTCTGTAAACAGCTATCATAAATACAGCAACTAAAATAGCAGCCATGAGTAAAGCAGTAGCTCCAGCTTTAACAGAGTCAGCACCAATAGACTGCCCCACAACCTCTTCTTCTACTATACTTACATTAAGCGGCAAAGCACCTTCTTTTAATATTCTAGCCAAGTCCTGAGCTTCTTCTAAAGTAAATCTTCCAGTAATAACGCCTCTTCCGCCTCTAATTTCATCATTGATATTAGGAGCACTTATCACTTTATCATCTAATACTATAGCGAGCATTCTATCTATATTTTGAGCTGTAACTAAAGCAAACTGTTCTGCCCCTTCATTATTAAGTTCAAACTCAACAGTGACCTCTCCGAATTGTCCGCCTCCTACTTGGGCATTAACCAAAGAACTTCCCTCAAGAGAAGGCTCTTTATTAACTATAACAGGGGCTCCTCTTATTCTTCTGCCGAAATCATCTTTTTCGCTGTAGAAATAAAGAAGCTTTCCATATTCAGGTACTTTAGCCATATTTGTAAATACACCCATAAGCATATCATTGGTAGTTAAAGCAGCAGTAGCCCGTTCATCTACCAAATTAAATGTTAAAGCTCCCTGACTTAATACTACGCTTTTTATTCTGTCTGGGTCTCTGGCACCCGGAAGTTCAACAACCACTCTGTCTTCGCCCTGTTTTCTTATGCCTACCTCACTTACTCCAAATTGATCAATTCTTCCTCTAAGTCTTGATATAAGTCTGTCCATAGCATCATTTTTTTCTTCAGCTGTAAGAGAAGAAGCATTTCTATCTAGTCTTGCAGCATATTCTTCAAAATCTGCCTGAAGTACTATTCTTATACCGCCTTGCAAATCCAAGCCCATATTTACAGATTCGCTTCTTAAGCGTTTAAGAGCTTGAATATCATCAATTTGTTCTTTAGTGTAGCCTTTAGCTATCATTTCATCTAAAGACAAATTGCTCTCTTCTTTTTTATCTTCAGATGTAAAAAAATACCATCTTACTGTAGGAGTAATAAACCAAGCCATTACGGCAAGTCCTATAATAATGAATGCTAGTCTTAAATTATGACTCATATTATATTGTCCTGTTATTATTAATTTTTATCAGTCTTTTTTATCTTCTGCCTGAGCTTTTTCTAAATCTTCTTTTATTTGATTTTTATCTTCTATAGCTTTTTTATCTTTTTTCTCTTCTTTTTTAGGAGGATTTAACATCTCTTCAGTAACAACAGCTGATATAGACGATTTTATTATTTCCATTTTAGTGTTTTCACCTACTTTTACTACAGCAATTCTTCCGCCTTCTTTATCTGATATATATTCAGCTATAATTCCGCCTGATACTATTATTTTATCTCCTTTTTTTAATTCAGCTATACTTTGAGCCAATTTTTTCTGCTGCTGTTTCTGCGGTCTTATTAGTAGGAAGTAGAAAATAGCAAATATAACAACCATCATACCGATGGATACTAATGGGCTTCCTCCTGCCTGTGCTCCTTGGGCAGTTTGTGCATATAATGTGGCTGTGAACATTCTTTAATTACCTCTTGATTTTTTAAAATTTTTTAATTATAACATATTAACAATATTTTATACTTATGTCAATATTTATTTTATAATAAAAATTGTTAGTTAATATACAGGCATTAAATATGCTAATGAATGTAAATGACTAACAATTTCTATTTTATATCTTAAATATTATTATTTTATTATCAAATCATCTATATTAACTTCAGTTTCTATCATATTATTATTTCTCATAAACTTCTCAGTTTTTTTCATAGAGTTTATATCATTATCAGTAATATCTATACTAAAGTCATACATAGTATACATCTCTTTTACAGCCTCATCGCTAAGTCCTGTTTCTTTTGCAGAAATTGCCATAGCATCATCATAATTATTTTCTATATAGCTTAAAACCTCTCTTTGAGCATTAATAAAATCATCTACCAATACTTTATTGCTATTGTAAAAACTTTCACTTACAGCAACTGCTATAGCGGCATCAACTAAACCTTCTCCTGTAGTTACAACATTGTAGCCGTCTTTTATCATATTATATGCAGAAGGACCAGCTAGCAAAGCCATATCAACAGAACCTCCCGCCAAAGCAGCCTGAGATTCTGGTATCCCCATTGATATAAACTCTACATCGCTTTCTTTTAATCCTAATGTATTTAAATATGCTGTCAAAAGTTCATGAAGTATAGTTCCTTTCGGACCTGCTATTTTTTTCCCTTTAACTTCATCTGCTGTTGTAAAAGATGTTCCATTTTGAGAAAATAATGTAAAAGCCTTTGGAGATCTGCTGTACATATTGATAATTTTTATATCAGCACCATTTGCTTTTGCTAATATTACTGAAGTAGCTCCTACGGCATATAAAAATTGAATATCGCCTGATGCTAATGCCTGAGTTTGTTCTGGGCCTGTTGTAAGTTCAGAATATGTTACAGGTATATTATATTTGCTGAATGTATTACTGAATATTGCTTTTTCTTTTTCAACTATTGATGGAACATTTAATGGTGATTTTACATATGTAATAGCTATTTTTTTAGCCGTAAAATTAGTTTGCGAATTATTTGAGTTGTTTGAAGATTTATTATTACAAGACAAAGTAAATAATAATAAAAATACTGTTATAATAGTTTTAAAAAAAATTTGTTTTTTCATTTTTATAACTCCTTAAAAAATTTTATATTTATTTGATTATCAGTTTTTATTTAATAGAAAACAAAATATCTTTTTTTATCTCTATAAACTCATTTGAAAGTATGTTTCTTTTATAAGGCTTATCAATTAAATTATATTCTTTTTTTATACTTCCATTTTCAAATATTATAATCTTACTTCCTAAAATAATTGCCTCATCAATACTATGTGTTACAAATATAATAGACTTTTTATTTTCTTTAAAAATATTAATAGTTTCATTCTGCAGAGTTTCTCTAGTAAAATAATCCAAGGAAGCAAAAGGCTCATCCATTAGTATAATATCTCCATCGTATGCTAAAGCTCTTGCAATAGACACTCTTTGCATCATACCTAAAGATAGTTCATAAGGATAAGCTTTATCAAAACCGTTTAATCCTATCATATTAATAAGTCTGTATATTTTATCTTTATATATATTTTTTTCTTTTTTGTTCATATAAAAAGCTATATTATCAAATACATTAAGCCAAGGCATAAGTCTTGCCTCTTGAAAGACTATCGATATTTTAGCATTGTTTTCTGCAATTACATTACCGCTGTCTGCTTTTTCTAATCCTAATAATAATCTTAAAAAAGTAGTTTTGCCGCATCCGCTTTTTCCTAATATTATTGTAATACCGTTATCTGCCGATTCAAAATTAACATTTTTTATAACATCAATTTTTCTATTATCAACTATAAATGATTTTGAAATATTTTTGGTTTTAATTTTCAATGTATACTCCTTTAGAATAAGGAAGCTTTTTGATAAGATAAGAAAATAAAATATCAAATATATACCCCAAAACACCTATTGTGATAATTCCAGCTATAACCTTATCAGACCTAGAAAGCTGCTGGGCATCTAGTATCATATAACCCAAACCACTGGAAGCTGCTATCATTTCAGCCCCTATTATAGCCCTAAAGCTATAACCAAGTCCTATTTTCATTCCTGCAAGTATGCTTGGCAAGGCACTAGGAAGCATTATTTTAAAAAATATTTTTAATTTTGTAAATCCTAGAGAGTATCCCACTTCTATAAGTTTTTTATCAACAGTACCTATAGATTGTCTTATATTTATAAATATAGGAAAAAAAGAGGCTAGTATTATAATTATTATTTTAGATTTTTCGCCTATTCCAAACCATAATATCAATATAGCTATCAAGCTTATAGGAGGTACATTTCTCATAAACTCTATTATATTTCTAAAATATTCAAATCTCTCAGGCTTTATACCAAGAATCATTCCAAATATAAAAGCAAAAACAAAAGCTATAGAAAAACCGATTATTACTCTCAAAAGGCTAACATATATATTTTTTATCAAATTGCCATTCATTATTTCTATATAAAAAGCTCTAATTACACGCTGAGGCGAAGGCAGAACATAGTTACTCCATATATGGCTTTCACTTGCTATAAACCAAAGTATTAAAATTAATACCAATATAATATTTTGTTTTATGATCTTCACACTATTATCAATTTGTAAATTATATATGTTATAAGAGGCTAACATATATAAATAATTTGTCAATACATCATATTTTTTATAAAATAAAACTTGATTTTTTATAATATAAAATATAAAATAATAACCTAAATAAGCGTAATGGTTCCTCTGGAGCCTTACTCCCCATCATAGGATGGGGTTTTTTATTTTTATGGATAAAGTTAATTTCTACATAGACGGATTTAATATATATCATGCCATTGATAGATTAAATAATAATAAGTTAAAATGGATAAACTATTATGATTTATGTAAGAGTTTATTAAAAGATAATGAGATAATAAATAAAGTATATTACTTTTCAGCATATGCTTTTTGGAAACCATATAGTCAAAATAATCATTATATATTTATACAAGCACTTAAATATTTTAATGTAGAAGTAGTTCTTGGTAATTTTAAAAAGAAAAGTAAAAATCTAATTATAAATGATAATAATGGTAATATAATAAAATATAATTATGAATATCATGAAGAAAAAGAAAGTGATGTAAATATAGCGATATATTTAGTAAGAGATGCATGTAAGAGAAATTGTGATAAAGCTATATTGTTATCTGGAGATAGTGATTTAGTACCTGCTATAAAAATGGCAAAAGAAGAGAATGCAGACTTAAAAGTAGGAGTTGTTGTTCCGCCTAATGTTCAGGCAAGCAGTTTAAAAAATATTTCTGATTTTGATATAAAATTATTAAAAATTGATATATCTTCTTTTTTACTTCCTAATTCTATTAAATTAGAAACGGGGCATACGATAACTTGTCCTAAAGATTGGCAGTAATTTTATTTGATTGTATAAAGACAAATAAATGTTTTTTTATAAAATAAAACTTGATTTTTTTTTGATAATATGATAATATATAAAGCAACTACCAGCTCGGGTGATGGAATTGGTAGACATAGCAGATTTAAAATCTGCTGGTCCTTGTGACCGTGCCGGTTCGATTCCGGCCCCGAGCAAATAAACCTAAAGAACGGAGTAAATAATAAGGTTTATAGCAATATTTAAGCTATGAACTTTTTTTGTATATTGAATATGATAAATAATCATGATAAACTTTCTAAACAAAATTTAATTATCCTAATTATAGGACTTGTAATATTTGCTTTAAGTTTTTTATTTATAGCACTTGTAGGGCAGCACCCTGAAGGTTTTATGGGGTTTCTAGCTCCTTTTACTATGCTTGTAGGAATTATTGTTATAGTTACAGGATTCTTGTATAAATCAAATTCTTAATTTTTATTTGCCAAAAAGTTTTTTATAAATATCATTTTGCTCTTCTAAGTGCACTGCAAACCCTACGGCTATTTTATTTTCTGTAGCTTCTATTATTTTTCTAGCTCCTTCTTCTCCAAAGCCTCCGCATAGCTCTATACAGTCAATACCTTCACTTTTAAGTTCTTTTGCAATTTTACAGGCTTCTTCTATATCAGATACTCCTATAATTTGAGATACTTCATTATGTATATATGCTCTGTCTTTACTGCTGTCGAAAATTGTACCCATTATTAAATAAGCGAATTTCATATTTTATTGCCTCAGGTGTAAAAATTATTTTTTATATCATACAAGATAAATATATAATTTCAAGTTTTAAAATCTATTTTCACTCCCACCCTCTAAATTTTTGGGTGCTATTTGTTATTTTTGTGTAGTTTTTCTTTTTTAGCTTTATCTGTTATTTTTGGCTGCCCACCCAAGTGCTTTTTTTATTTATAATTCTACTCAACGCACGTTAAATTTAATTTTTATAAATAATAAAAATTGTAATTATCAATTAAGCAACATTAAAAAAATCCGCTCTGCGTGCGTTTAGGAGAGTCTTAATTTAAATAACGCTTTGGGCGGGTGTACTTGAAAAATATAGACTCATAGATTTAATTAAAACCTATATAAAAAATTAGGCTTTTAAATCTAAATGGGCGGGGATTAAAATAAAGTTTTAAAATTTATTCTAATTCCCACCCTTTAAATCTTTGTGTGCTATTTGTTATTTTTAGCTTCTTTTTATTTTTTAGCTTTATCTGTTACTTTAACTGCCCACCCAAGTCTTTTTTAGTTTATAATGCTATAATATAAGGTTAAAATAAAAAGGCTCAAGTATTAAACTCAAGCCTTTATTTATTATTTAATTATTAATTTATTTTCCCGGCGTACTTAAAGCATTATCAATGTTTCCTGTGGTTTCAACACTAGCTAAGTCTTTAGCATCATAGTCTTTAAGAGGTATTCTGTTTCTAATAGCAGCATAAACAGTAGGTACTATAACAAGAGTAAACATAGTAGATACTGTCAACCCTCCAAGTACAGCAAGAGATAAAGGCTGATACATTTCATTACCTTCACCGCTTGATAATGCCATAGGAAGAAGTCCAAGTATTGTAGTAAGAGAAGTCATAAGTACAGGTCTTAAACGTCTAGGACCCGCTATTAAAGCAGCTTTATCACCGTTAATTTTTTTCTCATGCATAAGCTGATTCATATAGTCAATAAGTACAATACCATTATTAACTACAATACCAATAAGCACTATAACTCCTATTCCGCTGTATACACTCAAAGTCTGTCCTGTAACTAATAACAAAGTAAGAGAACCGGCAAAACCAAAAGGTATAGCAAGAGCAATAACAAAAGGAGCTATGTAAGATTCAAACTGACTTGCCATAATAGCATAAACTAATACCAAAGCCAAAAATAAAGCCTGTATAAGCTGACCGAAAGCTTCATTCATATCCTCATAATCTCCAGAATAAACAATAGAGAAACCAGAAGGTAAGAATACTTTTTCATTAATAGCAGCCTGTACATCATTCATTATTTGGTTCATAGGTCTTCCATATCCTGAAGCAGTAATTGAAGTTATTCTGCTGTCATTTTTTCTCTCTATTTCTGAAGGAGCAAAACTTTTATCTACATTTGCTATAGCAGATACCGGAACCATTCCCGCAGAGGTAGGTATAAGCATTCTTTTAACATCATCTATGTTGATTCTGTCTCTTTCATTAAGCTGAACTATAACATCAATATCAGTAACATCAGAATTGTCCGGAGTCATTCTAGTAGCAGTAGTACCGCCGAAACTTGTTTTAATGGAGTTAGCAACAGTATTTATATTAAGTCCCATTTTAGAAGCTAAATCCCTATTAACAGTAACATTAAGTTCAGGGCTGGCATCGCTTTTTTTCAAACGTACATCACGCAAACCTGGAACATCTTGCAATGCGGCTATTACACTATTTGCAAGTTCCCTAGCTCTTACCAAATCCTCTCCTACTATATCTATATCAATACCGCTGGAATCGCTATTTCCGCCTCCTCTCATACTGCTAACTGTATCTACGTTAATAGTAGCAGGGTAGCTCGCTAATTTTTTTCTAACAAGCTCAACATATTCTGCTGTTTCAATAGTTCTTCCGTCAGATTTGTCTATAAGTTTGGCTCGGATTTCTCCTTTATTAGCATCAGAACCGGATCTTGCTCTAGTCTGAATTCTGCTTAAATCTTTTCCTACAACTTCTTCTACATCTTTTCTCATTCTATCAACGAAAGCTCCCGTCTGCTCTTTTCTAGTACCTATAGGCATAGTAATGCTTGCTCTAAACTGTCCTTCATCAGATTCAGGGAACCCCTCTTTACCTATAAATATTAATCCTACAATGATTACAGCAAATACTATAGTGATAACTGGAATTAATACTCTGGCTTTATGATGAACTGAGTATGTTAATACTTTCTCATATATAAAGTTTACTTTTGAGTGGAAGTGCTTATCAAAAAAATCTTCAAATTTTGATAAGAATTTAGATTTTTTAGTAGTTACAAGTCTTGCCCCAAGCATAGGTACAATAGTTAAAGCAACAGCCAAAGAAGCTATCATAGAAACAGTAACAGTAATACATAAGTCTCTGAACATCTGACCAGTCTGACCTTCAACAAAAAGGAAAGGCAAAAATACCGCTATTGTAGTAAGAGTAGAAGCAGATATTGCAAGTGCCACTGTAGAAGTACCGTCTATAGCAGAAGAATATTTACCATATCCGTTATTTCTATAGAAGAATATATTTTCAAGTACAACAATAGAGTTATCCACCATCATACCAATACCAAGTACAAGTCCTGAGAGCGAGATAATATTTAAAGTAGTACCAAAGAAATACATCAAAGTAAATGTAACAATAATAGACATAGGAATAGATATTGCTATTATAAGTACAGTTCTAACATTCCATAAATAAAGCATAAGTATTATAACAGCAAATAAACCTCCCTGCCAAGCAGTATCAAGAACGCCTTTTATGGCATTATTAACATTATCAGCACTGTTAAATAACACTTCGTATTTTATACCTTCAGGGAGATTAAGAGTATCAAGTCTTTTCTTTATACCTTCAGAAACGGCAACAGTATTAGCTCCGGATTCTTTATTGATAGAAACGTTAACAGCAGGAGTACCATTAACTTTAATAACGTCTCCGTCTTCATCATATCCTTCATAAATAGTAGCCAATTCTCTAAGTCTTATAGGAGTATTATTGTCTTTTAATGCCACAACAACATTACCTATATCATCAACGGTTTTAAACTCACCAGTAGTTCTTAAAGTATATTTGTAAACGCCTTCATAAGTTTCACCGCCTGAAATATTCTGATTTTCTATAGCCAATGTGTTTACAATAGTATTAATATCAAGTCCGTAAGCCTGAAGCCTATTCATATCTACATCAACTTTAATCTGAGTTTTAAGACCTCCTCTAATTTCGGCCATAGCAACACCGCCTACCTGCTCTATACTAGTTAATATTTGATTATCAACTAAATTGTATAATGCAGATAAATTATCAGTACCATAAAATGATATTTCCATAACTGGAATGTTGTCGGTGGAGAATTTATAAACGGCAGGGCTTTCAGCATCATCAGGCAGCGATTTTCTTATTCTATCTATTGCCTCTCTAATATCTGCAGTAGCAGAAGCTAAATCACTTCCCCAGTTAAACTCAATAAAAACTCTTGAGTCCTCTTCTTCTGAAGTAGAACTTACCTCCTTAATATTATTAACTGATGAAACAGCTCCTTCAATTATTTTTGAAACAGATTTTTCAACTTCTTCAGGACCTGCATTGTCATAAGTAGTTCTTATACTAATAAAAGGAAGCTCCATGTCCGGCAGAAAATCGACAGGAAGCCTAGATAAACTTACAATACCAAGTATTACAACGGCAACTATTCCCATAAAAACGGCAACAGGCCTTTTTACTATTAGTTCAATAAAACTTCTCATAAATAAATCGCTCCTTTAATTAAATATATAATTAACCGCCAATGGAATAAATACTATTATCACTGCTATTATCTGCAGTTTTTGATGTATTAGTAGTTGTTGTTGTTTGTTTAGCAGCAGCTGGCTTAGATGCTGTTGTAGTTTGTTTGGCAGTAGTTGCTGGTTTAGATGTATCTTCTTTTTTAACTGCAGCAGTTTGATTTGCAGATGTATTTTGATTAGTATTAGCCGAAGCAACTGCTGTAGCCTGAGGTGTGATATATTCTAATATAGTAGGGTCATTTTCTATTCTATTAACCAATGAACCGTTTTTTAAGAATTCACGTCCGAACATAACAACCTCTTCTCCCTCTTCAAGTCCGCTGCTTAAAGCAACTTTATCTTTTGAAGTAAATAATATATTAACTTCTCTTGAATATGCTCTGTATTGTTTGTTTGTACTTTGAGCAAGTTCCTGAGGCGGGTTATTAGAATTATCCTCTTTTACAACATATACATAGTTTTTTCCTAAATCATCGCTGAATATTGCACTGTTAGGTATAACAAATACATTATCAGCAGAGTTTAGAAGTATTGAAACATCGGAAAACATACCGGGAAGTAAAAGTCTGTCTTTATTATCTATTAGAGCTTTAACCATCAATGTACGTGTTGAAGGATTAACAGCATAATCTCTTTTTGTTATTTTAGCTTCTATTTCTTTATTAGGAGAAGAAGGCACTCTTATTAATACTTTCTGACCCAATTCTATTCCAGATATAGATCGTTCTGGAACTTGTATTTCTACTTCTAATTGGTTTATGTCAGCAACATTTGCTATTGGAGTGGATGCTGCTATTGATGCTCCTACTGCCATATAAGTAGTAGTAACATATCCGGAAATAGGAGTTCTTGCTGGGGCATAAGCATAATTAGCACCTATTACGAATCTGTCAATTAATGCTATAGTATCTCCCTTATTAACAAAACTTCCTTCATATTTAAGTATATTAGCTATTTTACCCGGAACATCTGAAGATATTTCTACTTCTTTAGTAGCTTTAATTTCAGCAGAAAGCTCTAAGTATTCATCTAGGTGCTGTTTTATAGGGGCTGCTACCAATACACTTATAGGATTTTCTTTCTTTTTTAAGTCTGCCTGTGATTTTTTACATGAAACAGATAAAACAGACAAAACAAAAAGACATAATATAAAAATTTGTACGCTTATTTTTTTTATCATCACAATCTCCTTAAGCACCTAAAAGTTTTAACACTTGTAAAGTACTTGAAAAATATTCATATATAGCCTGCAGATAAGCAAGCTGTGCATTTAAATATACTACTTCGGCATCATTTACTTCGAGCATAGATATAGTACCTCCTCTATACTGTCTTTGTGCCATCTGCAGGGCATAAGCTGCTGTTCTTGCATTTTCAGCCTGCGACTGTAAGTTTAAAGCCTGAGACCTAGCAGTTGATATTAAGTCCCTGCTGCTTACTTCTATTGTATCTCTTAATTGTTCGTAACTTACTTCCATCTGCTTTATGCTTAATTCTATTTCTTCAGCTCCTTTTGCAGTAGAAGAGAAAGGAAGTAATGAATCAAGTGCATAGTTTAATGAGAAGCCTACTCCCCAGTTAAACTCGCCTCCTCTGTTTTTTGTAAAAGTGCCGTTTTCCATTTTTACTTTATCTACTGTAGTTACTCCTACATTAGCACTTGCTGATAATGTAGGCCATAAATAACTTCTTGCAACTCTTCTGTTATATTCAAGCATTTCCAAATTACTGCTCATATTTTTTAATTCTATATTATTATTCATAATAATAGTAAGCAAATCATCATATGCCATATCTGGAAGTGTAATATTAGTAGCATCTAGTATGCTTCCTATCAAATCTACATCATCAGCTGCATTTGTAAGTCCAATTTGTCTTATAAATGTTAATTTCAAACTCTGATACTGATTGCTTAATGTTACAACCTGAGGTTTTGTAGTTTCATACTGTACTTTAGCATTTAAATATTCATATTCTGAAACCTGACCATTTCTGTATTTTACATATGTTTCTCTCATTCTGTTGCTGTAGTTCATCTGCTGCTGTAAGTATACTCTGTAATTTTCCTGTGCTACGAATGTATTGTAAAAGTTTAATTTTGTATTGAGATCAACATTTTTCTTTTCATCATAATATATATCTTTCTGCATTTGCAGGTTAACATCTCTGGCTTTGTCAGTGTTCCAATTTCTAAAACCATTAAAAAGAGTTTTTGATAAAGAGGCACTAGCAGACCAAGTATCCGGACTTGAATAAACACCTGTTGGTACATTATTCACATTATATTCCTGCGATTCGGATAGATTTAATCCTCCGCTTATGCTTAAAGAAGGCATAAATAAATCAGAGAATGAGGCATCTTTTTGAACTTGTGCTATGCGTACATTATATTCAGCCTGTTTTAATGTTTTATCATTATCAAAAGCTATAGTTAAGGCATCTTCCAATGTTATAGCAATCTTATCTGCTGTATTAATAGTATTTGTATCTGCTTCCTGAGAGTATAAAGCAAAACTGAATATTAAGCTTAAAAATAAAGTAGCATAAAATCTCACTATCTGCTCCTGCATAAGTTTATATTAATTTTACATTTTTATTATAAAATTTTATATTATAAACTTAGGGTAAAAAATATCAAGTTATTATAAATAATAATATCTCTAACTTCCGCATGTTAGACGAATAATTATGAAAATAGTTCCCGTCATTCTTTATAATTCAATTATACAATTGTAAAAAAAACTTACAATACCTAAAAAGATAATTTTTCATAAAAATATATAAAAACATTAATAAATATATAATATGTACATATCTATAGTACAAATTATACAAACATATGTATGAATTGTTCATTTTATGTGTATTAAGCTTGATAAATACTAATTTATTATCATTAATCATTATTTTAATGAAAATTAATAAAAAGCATTATGCCGGAAATTTTATTATTTTTTATAATTTTTTATTAAAAAAAATTATTTGAGACATTTTCTGTCACTGCATCGTATTATATTTTTGTTAGTCATTTTATAAAATTAGGGGGATTATAATATATATATGAGTTTAATAATTCTTATAATTTTTTCATTAGCAGCATTATTAATTGTTTTATTTATGTTTGAAGATTTTTTAGATTTGGTTACTGATATTATCTTAATGCTTCTTACTTGTATATTTGTATTTTTTTACAGTGTATGCTTTTTGATTGTTGATATTTTTTATGTATTTATAGCGGATTATCTTTTGGCTTTTGTTAATTTTATCTTCATAAGACCTTTTATTTATTTTTATAAGCGTTTATTTTTAAGACAATAGTTATTTTTCTTATTTTCTCACTAATAAAAAGGGCAGCATTAAATTATTATGCTGTCCTTATTTTTATTATTGTTTAGTAATATAATCAGTCTGTAAATATTTGAACCCAATATATTCTATTATTGTATTCAAAAACACCTACGCCTATTTTTCCAAAACTTTTATTAAGTATATTTGCTCTATGACCTTTAGAATTAAGCCAAGAGTTCATAACATCATCAGCATCTACCTGACCATTTGCTATATTCTCTCCAGCTGTTTTGTAAGTGATATTATATTCTTTTAATATAGTAGAAAATGCCGTTTTATTAGGTCTTGTATGTGAAAATAGGCTCTTTAACTCTTCTGCTCTTTTTTGTGCTGCCTCACTTAATTTACTGTCAAGCACCAATGAAACAGTTACATTATTCTCTTTTCTCGCTTCATTGCATAATTCAGTTACTCTTTCTCTCTCTTTTTGTATATTTAATTCTCTTTTTATTATGTCCCCATTTCTTGAAGATGCATAGAGCATAACCCAATATTTTTTGCCTCCTTTTTCATAAACTCCTGCAGCAGCATGTGTAAATGTTTTATTTAATACCAAATTTTTTTGGCTTTTCATTATCTGATTAAATATTTCTTCTGCAGTCATATCAGCAATAATAGAGCCTTCGGAGTATGATGCAAATTGTATATTATTTTCTTGTAAAGCTGTTGATTTTCTTATACCTTCTGCTATTTCTTTAGCTCTTTGGTTTGCAGCATTTTGTAATTGTGTTTCTGTTTTGTATTCATTAAGAGATGATTTTTTTCTTTCGCTGTTTATTAATTGAAGTAATTGAGATGCTTCATCATTGTTCTGTGAAAAAGATGTTTGAGCATAAATAATAAAACTAAATAACACTAAAGATAATATTTTTAATAATTTCATTTTTTTGATACCTCCCAACACTTTATTTACAAAATTTTTTTTTCAATATATAATCTGTAAAATAAAAAAACTATTTATATATGTTTATGTAAAAATAATGATGAATTAATTAAAAAGCGTTAAACTGTAATTTGCTTTTTAGTCATTAATCATAATTTAAGTTTATCGCTGTTAATATTAAGGATAATAAAAAAAGGATAATAAGATGAAATATACAATAGCCTTAACAGGTGCTACGGGAAATATGGGTCTTGAAACATTAAGACAATTAATGGAGATAGAAGATATTAAATTAGTAAAGGTGCTTGTAAGAAAAGAAAGCAAAAAAGCGGCTGATAAGTTTAAAAGGCAGTACGGAAAGAGAGTTGAAATTATTATAGGATATTTATATGAGAGAGATGACTGCGTAAAATTATTAAAAGACTGCGATTATATACTTAATCTTGCGGCAGTTATACCTCCTAATTCTGATAAATACCCAAAACTTGCACATCTGACTAATTTTGTAGGTGTTAAACATATTGTAGATATATTAGAAGAAATGCCTAAAGATAAACGTCCAAAACTTGTACATATATCAACAGTGGCTCTTTACGGCAACAGAAATGAAAAACACCCTTGGGGGAGAGTTGGGGATCCTTTATTAATAAGTCCTTATGATGCATATTCTTTTTCAAAATTAAAAGGCGAAAGATATGTTCTTGATTCATCATTAGAAAACAGGGCTGTAATAAGACAAACTGCTATGCTTCATAATAGAATGCTTACTGACAATATGAGCGACGGGCTTATGTTTCATACTTGTTATAATGCTCCTCTTGAGTGGGCTACTGCAAGAGACAGCGGTCTTTTGATGAAGAGAATTATTGAAGAGGATATTAAAGGAAAATTAGACGATTATTTTTGGAAAGGCTGTTTTAATTTGGGAAGCAAGGCAGAAAATAGGCTAGTTGGATACGATACTTTTAATGACGGCTTCAAACTCATCGGAGGCTCTACAAAAAAATATATGAAGCCTAATTGGAATGCTACAAGAAATTTTCATGGACTTTGGTATTATGACGGATACAAATTAGAAGAATTATTTTCTTATCAGAAAGAGTCAGTTACTGATTACTGGAATGAAATAGGAAAAACTCATTGGTATTATGCTTTCGGTAAACTTGTGCCTCCTTCTATAATATCGTTTTTTGCTATACAGAGACTTTTATCTCACCCTAATTCACCTACATATTGGAGAAAAAACGGAGAGAAAGGAAAAGTTATAGCAACATTTGGAAGCGAAGAGGCTTTTGATAGCTTACCTAAAAAATGGGAAGATTTTAATCTGCTTTTTGAAAATAAAGATTCCAAAGGCAATTATATAGACTATAAGGCTTTGCTTGATATAAAAAATGCTGAGCTTCTTAATCATGGCTATGATGAAAATAAAAAAGACAGTGAAATAGATTTGGAAGATTTGAAAAAAGCTGCAGAGTTCAGAGGCGGAAAACTTTTAAGCACTAGTATGATTAAAGGAGATTTGCATACAAAATTAAGATGGGCTTGTGCTGAAGGACATGAATTTGAGGCTTCTCCATTTACTGTTATAAAAGCAGGTCATTGGTGTATGGAATGTATGCCGGATTATACTTGGAACTTTGATATTTTAGCGAAAAAAAATCCTTTCTTTGCTCAGGTTTGGTATGATTCTCATGATAAAGATGAAAATATACTTTATTATTTTGATGAAGATTTTAATGCTCATTACAAAAAAATTGATTAATTATAATAATTTATAAAGGTAATAAATATGTCTGAAAATAAAAAGGCTGTAATATATTGTTTTTCTGGTACTGGTAATACTGAAAAGGTTGCAAGAGAGTATAAAAAAATATTTGAAGAAAACGGCGTTGAAACTTTGCTTTATAGTGTAAGCGATAATTTTGATAATATGCCTAATATAAAAGATTATGATTATGTTGGTATTGCTTATCCTATACATGGATTTAATGCTCCTTATCCTATTTTTGATTTGATAAAACTCTTTCCTAAATTTGAAAATGAGAAGAAAAAAATATTTATTATAAAAACTTCAGGAGAGCCTCTCACTATTAATAATATATCTTCAGAGCCTTTGATGGCAAGACTTAAAAATAAAGGCTATATTCTTACTAATGAATATCATTATGTAATGCCTTATAATATTATGTTTAGGCATACTGATGAGTTTGCTGCTAAGATGTGGAAGACTGCTAAGGCTTTATGTGTTATAGAGGCTAATGAGGTTTTGGACGGCAGAGAAAGTTTTTTAAAGAAATTTCCTTTCGGCAGATTTATAGCATTTTTATTTAGAATAGAACACCCTGCTATGAAAGTTAATGGGCATTTATTTAAAGTTAAAAAGATTTGCACTCATTGTAATTTATGCGTTAAGAAATGCCCTGTTCATAATATTTATAATGATGAAAAAGGCGATATTAAGTTTAAAAATAAATGCGTAATGTGTACAAGCTGTTCATTTAGATGTCCTGTTGATGCTATAACTATAGGCATACTTAATGGCTGGAGAGTTAATGGAGTTTATAAATTTGAAAATCCTCCTGTAGGTATAAAAACTAAACATGACAATTACTGCAAAAAGGCTTATGAGCGATATTTTGCCGATGCTGATAAAAAAATACAGGATTATGCTATTAATTCTAAAGTAGAATATAAACAAAAATCATACTACAAAAATATAGAAAATTATACATCATAATACTTATTATACAATTATTTGTTCTAACGCTTTTTTTGTATTTTCCGAGAAATAAAAATAAACAATATTAAAAAATAGTTTTGGAGCAAAAAATGATTAAACAATCTTTAGCAGTTCTATTAGTGATTTTATTGTCCTTTGCATTATCTTGTAAAAACCCTAATAATCAGAATAATTTGGAAGAGGATTATATTAATGAGATAGAAAAAGAGTATCAAAACTCATCAAGCAATGATGTAGTAGTAGAAACTAATGATTATACTGATGATTACATGAATAGTAATAATGATAATACTCAGATAAATAATAATTCTAATAATAATTATCAGCCGAATAATAATAGTTCGGTAAAAGATACCTATTCAAGTTCTTCTTCTTCAAGCAGTTCTGTTAATGCTAAAAGAAGACCTTTAAAAGCTACTATAGATACTTTTTACAGCCCTTGGACTTCTAAAGATGACCCTCTAATTATTAGGGAAATTAGAGTTATGATTGCTAATAATGAATATACTCAGGCTTTAGATTATATTAATAAATTAGATTTTAATAATCTTCCTGCCGATGTAGATGTTGGTCAGTTGTATCAATTTAAAGGAATAGTGCATTATTTTCTTGCTAAAGGCGGTTATAAATCAAATAATATTGTAGCGAAAAATAATATTGTTTCAGCTGATGAATGTTTTAAAAAAGTGGAAGGACTTACAAAAATAGAAAAGTTTAAACCGCTTTCATTATTATGGAATGGAATGCTCTATCAAACTTATTCTAATGATGAAGCTCAATTGCAGGAGGCTATAGCTCTATTTGACAGAGTAATTACTGAATATCCTAGAACTAGATTTGCTAATGATGCTGTATTTTATAAGGCTGTAACTATGAAAAAATTGGGAATGCCTGAAAACGAATATAACGATCTTTTTCTCTCTATAAAAAGAGGAGGATTTGTTGATACTTTGGTGTTCTCTCAGGTTATAAATGACTATGTTCCTGCTAATGATTTAGTAGACAAAGAGATGGTAAAATAATTTATATTATTAATTTTAAAAAATATTTGCTGCTGTATATTTTTGATTATTTATATATGAGTTGGCTTAAAAGTGACGTGAAAAATTATTATTGTTGATTTTTATATTTTAGAGTGATAACCTAATTATATATGGGTTATCACTTTATTATATATTTTCATCTTTAAAGAAAATTATTAAACTATTTAATACGCTGTGATTTTATTGTTATGCTATGCAAAACTTTTGGTATTATTACTTAATTTTTCCAGATTTTGAATGATATTAAAGTTAAATCTTTTTTATTGCACTTGTATGATAAGCTATATAGTTTACTTCATAAAAAAAATTGACAAACTTAAAAAAATTTACTATATAAAAATTATTCCAGTATATATGAATATTCATCTTTTATAAACGGTCTAATTTCATTAAAGCTTAAAGCTATTTCTGTTTCGCCTAAAACATAAGGAGTTATAGTATATATAGGCCATATAAAATACATACCATCAGCATAGATGTAAAAAGATGTATCAGCTAAAGTTATTTCATCTAAAGGAACTAAGTAACTTTCTTCATTTCTATCTTCTATTGATAAAAGTTTTTCTATCATAATGCTTTTTAATTCAGTATCATCAAAATCTTTTATAAAATTAGTAACTTCTATTTTTTCGCCTGTTTCTAATGAATATACTAAATTATAATTATTGTACACTCCATGTGCTCCGCCTAAATATAGTGTTGAAGTTCTTCTTATAGATATAGTTTTATCATTAAAATAAGTTATGTTGATAGATTTACTTGATTCATAGCTGCCAACTGAATTTGTTAACCATTCATTATAGAAATCATTCATATCGTTTTCAAATAATTTTGATATGCTTCCCTTTTTATCATCAAATTCTAAATTTTCATTTCTTTTTATATTATTTAAATTAAAATCTTCATTTATATCAAAAGAAATTTTATCATATACTTCCAATTTGTTAGCGTCATCAGGTATAAGCAAAAATATAGAATCTTTATATGAGAATGTAGATGCACTTCCGTATTCATTAGTTTCAGATACATCTGAGTACACATAGTTATATACTGCTGCTTTTAATGATGAAGTAGTATTTATTTCTTTTGATGAACTGTTTAATGATTTTGATGTCATTTTAAATGATGTGATATTTGAATATGTACTTTCTATACTGTTTCCGTTTTCAGCTTCTGCATATATTTTATTGTTAGTTATATCAAGAATACTGTTTTTATCATAGAATTGATTTATATCATTTAAATTTTTATAATTAAAAGCTGCCTTTATTTTTTTATAATTAGGTATTAATTCAGAATCGTTATTTATATAATCGGGCCATCTGTCATTTAAATATACAGAAAAGAAATCTCCTTCATCATTTTTCATATAGTAGTAATGAGATATCCATTCTATATTTTTTGTATTGTTATTGTTTAATTCTTCGTCTTGTTTTAATTCATTTGTTTTTGTTTCATTAGTTTGAGTTTCTATTAAGTTAGTATTTGTTTTATTATTATTAATTTGATTATTTTTATTATTATTTGAACATGATATTATTAAAAGCATAAGAGATAATGTAAGGATATTTTTTATCATAATAAATTGTTTCCTCAAAAATATTTAGTATAATTAGTAAACATAATATTATTTTTTTTGTTTTTTGTCAATATTGCAAGATAACAGAGGTTACTGTATAAAGAATTATTTATTGACACAAAAAAAATTATAGTATAACATAGAATAAATTTATATAAGGACAAAAATATGAAAAAAATATTAGTAATTTTATCTGTTATACTTTTGTTTGTTTTTTCATGCTCAAAAACAGATAATAATGAAGAATCATCAATATCAATAAATTTGGGACCGGAACCAAAAACAATAGACCCAACATTAAATTCTTTAAATATGGCATCATGTTATATACATCATGCATTTGAAGGACTTACAAAAATAGATTCCAATAATAATGTAAAGCCGGGTATGGCAGAAAGTTGGAATATATCTGATGATGGATTAACTTATACTTTTAATATAAGAAGAAATGCTAAATGGTCTGACGGCAAACCAGTAACTGCTAAAGATTTTGAATATTCTTGGAAGAGGGCAGTTGATCCTAATACTGCAGCTGAGTATTCATATATGATGGAAGTAGTGAAAAATGCCAAAGAAATAAATTCAGGCACTATGGATTATAATAATTTGGCAGTAAAAGCAGTTAATGATTATACATTTCAGGTAGAATTAGCAAATCCTGCTGCTTATTTTTTAGAGTTTATAGCATCTACTGGTGTATTTTTCCCTGTCAGAAAAGATATTGTAGAAAAGTACGGCGATGAATGGACTTTAAAACCAGAAACATATATTGGAAATGGATCTTACAAAATGAAGGAAAGAGTACCAGATGAAAAAATAGTTTTTGAAATAAATACTAACTATTATGATAAAAAAGAACAAACATCAAAAGAAATAAACTTCGTTCTTATGAGCGATCCTAATACTGCAATTGCTGGCATAAGAGGCGGAACTATAGATTTTTCTGCATTAGAGCCTCCTTCTGCTGAGATAGAAACTTTAAAAAATGACGGATATATAGTAGGTAATAATGCTATAGGTACTTATTATATAGAGTTAAATATTACAAATAAAGCATTTGAAGATAAGAGAGTAAGACAGGCTTTGTCGCTTGCTATAGATAGAAATTATATAGTATCAAATGTTACTAAAGGCGGACAAGTTCCAGCTGGTGCTTTTGTACCTACTGAGGTAAGAGGATTAGAAACTACATTTAGAAAAGAAAATAAAGAATATATAGATGTTAATAACTATGAGGCTAATGTTCAAAAGGCAAAAGCATTAATGGCGGAAGCTGGATATCCAGACGGACAAAATTATCCGGTAATAGAATTAAAAGTTTCACCAGGTATTTATGTGCTTGTAGGAGAGGCTATTCAGCAGATGTGGAAAGAAAATTTAAATGTTAATGTTTCTTTAGTTCAGGAAGAGTTTCCTATTACTCTTCAATCTTTACTAGAAAAAGATTATCAAATGGCTAGAATGGGCTGGACTGGGGATTATAATGATCCTATGACTATGCTTGATGTTATGCTAAGCTACAGCGGAGTAAATCATACTGGTTTTAACAATGAAAATTATGACAGTCTTATATTAACAGCAAAAGAGTCTGCTGATAATACTGTGAGAATGAAGTCTATGGCAGAAGCTGAAAATATATTAATGGAAGAGATGCCTATAATTCCTCTCTATTACAGAGCTGATTCTTTTATAAAAAATCCTAAATTAAAAGGTGTGGTATTAAACCCTTTAGGAAGACATAAATTTAATTACGCTTATATAGAAGAATAATACTAAATAATAATATTATAAAAGGGGCTTTATTCTATGAGCCTCTTTTTTGTTATATAATATATTTTTAATTAAATAAATTTAACTGTTCATTATCATCTGGATTTTCAATATCATTAATTACACTTACAATGTTTATTTCATCTTTAATTACTATGAAATAAACATACATAACATTAGGATAATTTGATGGACAGGATCTATAATATAAGTCTATACTAATATCATCATTTATTTTTAGCGGAGATTTTCTAGATTTCTTTATAGTTGGATCTTATTTTATAGTCTTTTCTAATCCATCTAATACTAAATTTAAATAAGGATCTTTCTCAAATTCTTTTTTATTTTGAAGTGCATATTTTGTGTAACAAATCTTCATCTTCTAATATTCCATTTCTCATATTTTCGATATGCTTTTCTAAATTAATAGGTTCTTTATCATTATTTTTATTTTTTTCTATCATTTTATCAATATTATCTGACAAAGTCTTTTTTACTATTGATATTGTTTTTATCACACCAATCAATGAAAAAATAACTGTGGATGAATATTTTTGCTTACTGTTTTTTTTCCTTGGTATTCTAAGTACAATATTTTTATTACTAAAAAAATTATTTTCTTCAGCTATTGAAGTTATTCTATGACTATATATATTATACACTTCTTTTATCATATCAGAAACGATATATGGGGGATATTGGCATATTCCTAAATTATTTAATAATTTTAATTTTGAATTTTCTTTATTTAATTTTTCAATTTCTAGTTTCAATTCTTTATTAGAATCTTCCAAATTTTCATTAGATTTATCTAATTCCCCAAATAAAGTATTTAAATCTTTTATTTGGCTTTGTAAAACAGGTATTGATTCTAAATCATCTATTATTTTATTGTATAGAGGATCATTTATTTGTTTCCAACTATCTATCAATTCTTTTTCTCTTTCTTGATATACTATACTATCTTCTATATTATTTATAATATCTTCCACAATTTCACCCTCTATAAGGAAATTACTACTATTAATATATATAATAATAAAAAAAATCAATATTATATATTAAGTTTATAAAAAAAATATTCAATTTATTGACAAATATTAATATTATGTATATAAATTATATTGTTAACATAATATTTTAATATATGGACAAAGTTATGAAAAAAAGAATCTATTTATTAATTATCATTATTTTATTATTATTAATTTCATGTAAAAATAAAGATTTATCTAATGAAAGCATAAGAGTAAGTATAGGAGCTGAGCCTCAGAGTATAGACCCGTCATTTTTATCAGCAATAGATAGTATGATATATGCAGCACATGTATTTGAAGGGCTTACTACAAAAGATAAAGATAATAATTTGGTAGGAGGTGTTGCTGAGAGCTGGGATATTTCCTATGACGGGCTTACTATGACATTTCATTTAAGGGATAATGCTAAATGGTCTGACGGTAAAGATGTTACTGCTTCTGAGTTTGTATATTCTTTTAGAAGACTTGCCGACCCAAAAACAGCTTCTTCATATAGTTTTTTAATAAACCCTATAAAAAATGCTTCTAAAGTAATATCTGGTGAATTGCCTATAGAAGAACTTGGGGTAAAGGCAGCAGATGATAAAACTTTAGAAGTATCATTTGAAGTACCTACTGCATATTTTTTGGAATTAGCAGCAGTACCAATATTTTCTCCTCTTAGAGAAGAGTTTATAAACGATAATTGGACTTTTTCTCCAGATACATATATAGGAAACGGACCTTATAAGATGACAGAGAGAAGAGCAGATGAAATAATATCTTTGGAATTAAATACTAATTATTGGAATAAGGATAATATAAAAGCTAAAAAATTAGACTTTATAATGTTTTCTGATGTTTCTACAGCATATGCAGCTATAAAAGAAGGCTCTATACTGTATTCATATAAAATTCCTCCTAATGATATAGACTTACTTAAAGAAGAGGGATATTTGGTTATAACACCTTCTTTAGGAACAGCATATTATGCACTTAATAATACAAATGAAGTTCTTAAAGATAAGAGAGTAAGAAAAGCATTAGCACTTGCAATAGACAGAAACTATATAGTAGAAAATATTACCAAAGGAGGGGAAAGACCTGCAGCAGCATTTATACCTTATGGGCTTAAGGATATACAAGGTGATTTCAGAGAAAATGGAGGCGAATACTACAGCGTTAAAAAAGAAGACTATAATAAAAATATCGAAGAGGCAAAAAGACTTTTATCTGAGGCTGGATATTCAAACGGCAGTAACTTTCCAGTGCTTGAGTTTAAGACCAATCCGGGTACTGGTGTAACAATAGCGGAAGCCATTCAGCAGATGTGGAAAGAAAATCTTAATATAGATATGACTATCACTCAGGAAGAGTGGTCTGTATTTCAGAAAAATAGGCAGACTAGGAATTATGTAGTTTGCAGGGCTGATTGGATAGGCGATTATCTTGACCCTATGACTTTTGCTGATCTTTTCGTAAGCAGCAGTTCTGGAAATAGGGTAGGGTATAATAATGCCGATTATGACAAACTTATACTAGAAGCCAAAAATACTTTGGATAATAAAATAAGAATGAGTAATATGCATAAGGCAGAGGATATGCTTATAGGTGAAGATATGGCTTTTATACCGCTTTATCATTATACTTCTCCTTCTATGCAAAGTCCAAAACTTAAAGATGTAATAGCTGATACTTTAGAAATAAGGAGATTTTTTTACTGCTATACAGAATAAATTAAATAGAATAAACTAAATAATAAATAAAAACTTTTAAATATTATATTAATTTTATAGTATAATTTTTCGATTATTTAACAAAGCATAATAATGAAAAAGTTAGTATTTAAAAATGTAAATGCTAACTTTTTTATAAATTCGATATTTAAATGATTTTGTGAAATTAAAAAAATAAAAAGCCCCATTTATCATTATATGCTAATGAGCAATTGGGACTTATATAAATTAAGATTAATAAAAATGTTTAATATTTAAAAGAAATAACTTTTATTCATTTTTATTAAACTCTAAATCTTTCAGCTCTCTTAATTTTGGAAGATCATCTAAACTATTTATTCCAAAATGCATTAGGAATTTATCTGTAGTTCCGTAAGTCTGTCTTTTGTCTAAATAATCTTTTCTTCCTTTCCAAGTGATAAAACCGTCTTCCATTAAAGCTCTTAAATGATATCCGCTGTCGCTTTGCCTTATATCATCAATTTCAGCTTTTGTAAGAGGCTGTTTGTATGCTATTATAGAAAGAGTCTGAAGCATTGCTTTTGATATTTTTTTCTTACGTTTCTTATCATATATAGCTGATAAAGTTCCGAACGTAGAAGGTATTATCGTCATAATGATAGAATCTCCTACTTCAAGTATCTCTATAGCACTGCCTGCATTTCTGTATTTACTATTTATACTTTCTATATAGTTTCTTATGTCAGAATTTTCACATTTAAAAAGTGTTCTGAGTCTGCCTATAGGAACACTGCCTTCTACATATATAACAGCTTCCATTACCTTTTCAAGTTCTTCTCTGTTGGAAAGAATAGAATCATCTATTTCAAAGGCTGTTTTTTCAGATGATTTGTTTTCTGCCTGAGCTTCCATGCTTTCATTATTTTCTTTAAGTTGTTTAATATCGTCCATAATATTTATATCCCTAAAAACAAAAATCCTTTTTTATTTTTACATATTTAAATTATAACATAGATAAAACTTTTTTCAATAATGTATGGAAAATATGAAATAAAATTATAATTGATAAATTTATATATTAGTATATACCTAAATAAGTATAGGTTATAAATAGTATAATTTTTTTAAATTTAAAAAGCATTTGGGTGGTAACAGTTAAAGCTAAAATATAAAAATCATTGATAAATAACAAATAGTATCAAAAAATTTAAAGGGTGGGAGTGAGTAGAAATTTTAAAACTTTATTTAAATCCCCTCCCTTTTAGATTAAAAGCTTTGTTTTTTAGTATATTAACTTTGATTAATTCTGTAAGCCTATACTCAAAAAGCAGCCCCGCCCAAAGCTTAATTTAAATTTGCACTTTACTCCACGCACGCAGCATTAAACATTTATATATAATAAAAATTAAAATTAATAATCGGTTTATATGTAAGAATCAATTAAACGTGCGTTAATAGATATTATGAATTTAAATATTTTTTTCTAATTTTAATTATAGTGTGAACATTATATAATACTTAAACATATGAAAATAAAACTGCAATTGACAAATTAATTATATTTTGTATAATAAAATCCATGGCTAAGAAAGATAAAAAAGGAAATAATACTATCTCATCTGGAGAGATAACAAAAAACAAAAAAGCTCTTTTCAATTATGAGCTAATAGAAACCTTTGAAGCTGGTATTGTTTTGCTTGGTACAGAGGTAAAATCATTGCGTGAAAGAAGTGTTAATATGGCTGACAGCTATGCTTCTTTTAAAAAGGGAGAGCTTTTTATAGTTAATATGCATATTTCACCTTATCATTTCGGCAACAGAAATAATCATGAGCCTCTTCGTGAAAGAAAACTCTTAATGAAAAAAAGAGAATTAAAACGCCTATATGGAAAAATAAAAGAACAAGGTCTTACTCTTATTCCAGCTAAACTATACTTTGCAAGAGGAAAGGTAAAGGTAGAATTAGCTTTAGCTAAAGGTAAAAAACTTCATGACAAAAGAGAAACTCTAAAAAGAAAAACTTTAGACAGAGAAATGGAAAGATATATTAAAAGATAATATTGTTATTCTGATGATAATGCATTTTTTATATAGAACTCTATTTTACAAATATAATCAGATACTTCTTTAATATTTTCTTTTTTATTATTATCTGTTTTGTATTTCTTTATTGATAATACAAACTCATCAAGAAGTTCTTTTAAATTATCCATAGATATTTTTTTAAATTTATTGGATAATACTTCTATTTTTTCTATAGTAGTATAATCTATATTATTAATTCCGCTGAATACTATATCGGATATAATAAGTTCTAAATCTCTAAGCAAATCAAAAATCATATTATCATTCTTTTAATCTTTTATCTTTAATAAATTAATAGAGTATAAAAATGGTATATTTTTCTTAACCTTTACAATATAAAGAATTGATGATACCAATATACTTGCTAAAGCAATAGCCAAAGATAAATCACTAGTAATAAATGCTATCTTATACAATACTAATAAACATAGCGGTATATATATTCCTCCTGATAATGCTGTAATAAAGAAAAATAAAAAGAATATAAATACAGGGTTCTGCATTACATTATTATTAAGTATATATTCTATTGACATATATCTTGTAAATGTTTCAAGGTATAGATATATCATAGAAATACAAGATAATATAAAAAATGCTATAGCATACATTTTCTCTCTTTTTACCAAAAAACCTGCTATAAAGAATGCTATTAAAATGACTGAGAAAATATAGCTGTCTAAAAACATAAAGCAGCCTGCTATAATTAATTCGGCAAGTATAATAAATATCATCAATCTAAAATTCTTTTTAATAGAACTAAATCCGAAAAAAGTATACATTACTATCTTTGACTTTGCATTTCTGTATTCATCATATATATGTCTGAAATAACTTATTAAGATTAAAGCTATTGATACAAGAAAAAGACTTGGGAAGAGTGTTACAGTCATTATAATTGAACTTTTAGCATTTAAATTTTCTATATCTCCGTTTATTAATTTTGAAGATATGCCTCCTGTTTTGTCTTTTGCAACATTAACATAAGCATATTCCTCATATGATATATTAGTGTTTCCAGTAGATCCCACATAGAGTATATGCATAAGTACTACTCCGCTTCCTTGCTCTTTTAAATTAAGCTTAACCTTTGCTGTTCCATTTTCATCGGTTGGAACGATGTATATATCAGAAGTATTTATAATAGAAGTATTAGTATTACTATTATCATCTTCTAAATCTTTTAATAATATCTCTTCATTATTAGCAGGTATTTCAAAATCAAATACATCAGGTTTAAGAGAAATAAATCTTACTAGTCTGTTTACAAGAGGAAGTCCTCTTCTTTCTATCATTATGGACACTTCATTAGAAGAATTTGTATCGGATATATTAAAATATTTTTCTTTTTCGTATATAAATGTGTATTCCGAAGTTTTATTTGTATTTTCTTGTGCATATACTATATTGAATGCTAAAATAAGAAAGATGATAAAGTATCTATGCATTAAAAAATATCTCCCGATTAAAGAATGAAATGTATTATCTGTATAATAATTATCGAAACAAATTAATAAAATTAAATAATATAATTTACTATATATTATTTAACCTTATTAATTTTTAATGATACGAAAAAAAGTTTTATTAACAATAATAATAACATGATAAAAAGCGAATAAGTAAAAAAAGAACACCATCTTTTTTAAGATAAGTGTTCTTTTATTTAGTTATCGTTCTTATATAGCTATTAATTATTTTATAAGAGCAACTATCTCTTCATTCTTTACTATTAAATATTCAGTATCGCCTTCTTTTATTTGAATGCCTGCATATTTATCATATATAACGATGTCGCCTTTTTTTACTTTGATATCTTCGCTGTCGCCTATTTCTACAACTTCAGCTTTTTGAGTTTTTTCTTTAGCTGTATCTGGAAGAAGTATTCCGCTTGAAGTTTTTTCTTCTTGTTCTAATACTTTTAAAAGCACTCTGTCTGCTAATGGTTTAATAGATGGCATATTCCTTTCTCCTTATTAATTGTATTTATTTCAATAAAATTTTTCTTAAATAATTTTCTGATATTCTATAACAAAAATCATTAAAAGTCAATAATATATTAATACTCTATCAATACATGCACTGGATATTTGGATATCTCTTTTCTTCCGTTTAATTCTTTTAATTCTATTAAAAAGGAAGAACCTACTACAATACCGCCGAGTTTTTCTGCCATTTTTATCATAGCAAGTGCAGTACCGCCTGTCGCTATTAAATCATCTACTATTAAAACTCTTTCCCCTTTTTTAATAGCATCTTCATGCATAAATAAAGTATCTGTACCGTATTCTAGGGCATATTCTTCAGATATTGTTTTGTAAGGAAGTTTGCCTTTTTTTCTTACCGGTATAAAGCCTGTATTCATTTTATAGGCTAATGCTGAACCTATTAAAAAACCTCTGCTTTCTGCTCCTATTATATAGTCTATTTTTTCGTTTTCTACTTGTTCCGCCATTTTGTCTATTGCGTATTTAAAAGCATCTTTGTTTTGAAGTAAAGTTGTGATATCTCTAAAGAGTATGCCTGCTTTAGGATAGTCTTGAATATTTCTTATATAGTTTTTTAATTCCATATAATACCTCGTTATAATAAATATTATGTAAACAACACAATCTATGATTATAATACTTTTATAAAAAAAAGCAATTAAAAACTAAAATATGTTTAAATATTATGCTCTGCAGCAGAATGCGATGCAATATTCGCTCCTTTCTTCCATTTGTTAGAGAAATAATATATCAAACTAAAGCTCATACTAAAGAAATTACTTATTGCCATAGCAGTCCATATACCCCATAATTCCATCTTTGGAGATATCATATAGGCTAATGGTACTCTTATTATAATATGTGCAAAAAAAGCAAACAGCATAAGCATAAAAGTTTTACCTGCTCCGTTAATGACACCGTTAGAAGAAAACATAACAGCCAGCATTATTATAGAAGGCATTACTACATATATATAGCTTTTTGTATATTTTAAAACACTCATATCATCTGTAAACATTCGTACAATGATTTCTGGAAATAGCACAGAAAAAAGTGCCATAAAAGCTGATATTCCTACAGAAAGTTTGATTCCAGCCTTATATATTTCTTTAACTCTCTCCATTTTACCTGCTCCAATATTCTGTGCTGTCATAGTAGCTATACCAGCAGATAATGCTAGAAGCGGTAAAAAAGATAATGAGTCTACTCTCATAGATACAGCAACCGAAGCAGAAGCCAATTCTCCATATGTATTTATAAGCCTGTTTAATAATAGCCAGCTTACAGATACTATGAGCTGCATAGCGGCAAATGGAAGACCTATTTTAAACATGAGTTTTGTAATATTAAAATCAAATACCAAATTAAAAGGATTAGCCTTTACAATACTGTTTTTAATTTTTAAATATATCATACTCACAGCCACAGAAACAAACTGAGAAAAAGCGGTTGCATAGGCAGCTCCGTTTAATCCCATAGCTGGAATTGGTCCTAGTCCTTTTATCATAATAGGGTCTAGTATCAAATTGAGTACAGAAGCTATAGCCAAAAATATTAATGGTCTTACAGTATCTCCCGTTCCTCTAAGTAAAGCAGATACTAAAAAATAATAAAACATAAAAGGAAAACCTATCATACTTATTCTAAAGTAGCTTACAGAATATTCCATAATGCTGTCTGCCGTATTTAAAAATCTCATCATCGCAGGGGCAAATATATATCCTATAATTGCTAAGCTCAAAGAAGTTATCAAACTAATTGTAGTTGCAACTTTAGAAACATATACTACAGAATCCTCATCATTAGCTCCAAAATACTGACCTATCAATACATTAGCAGCTACAGTTACTCCAGATGCTATAGCCAAAAGTATTAATATAATAGGAAAACTCACAGCAATAGCTCCAAGTCCTTTAGGTCCTACCATCTGACCAATCCATATTGTATCTACTATATTGTATGCTATATTTAATAGATTGCCCAGTATCATCGGTATAACAAGCTTTATTAATCCTTTATTAACATTACCTTCTGTAAGCTCATGCATTTTGTTATTCATTATAAAATACCTCTAATTTTGTAATAATTTGTATAAAAAGTAAAATTTCAAGACACAAGGAAAAATCTTATATGCATAAAAAAATAAAGTCAATAGGCTTTTTTATTGAAATATGATATTTTTTATTTTAGTATTAAAAAAGGAGCTTAGCTTTTAATTTAAGTTAAACTACTTCTGCCATTTATTGATAACAATTTTAAGATTAAATATATATCACATTTTAATGACAAAAACTGCCGTAAAAAATAAAAATTGAAAAAATATTTTTTAATCACTATTGACAGAAAACTAATTTGGTATTATAGTACCAATACACTGAATTGCTAATGGCAGGAATAAAAAATGATCCCAATATCTGAAGCTTCAGCTATAGCTCTTCACTCTGCAGTGTATATATCTATTAAAGAGTTTGCATCTCTTAAAGATATAGCAGAAAGATTTGATGTTTCGTCCAATCATTTATCTAAAGTTCTTCAGGCACTTGTAAAGGCTGGGTATCTTACTTCATCTAAAGGACCAGCAGGCGGATTTAAAATTGCTGAGGGTAAAGAAAATACTTCTTTTTTGGAGATATACGAAACTATAGAGGGTAAAAATTGGCAGAGAAGCTGTTTGTTTCATTCTAAATGCGATAAGTACTGTTCAAACTGTATAATGGGTGATTTAGTTAATGATATAAACAGAAAGTTCAAAAACTATATGGAAAGCCATACAATCAAAGATCATTATTTATTAGATAAGGATTTCAAGATAAATAAAACAGATGATAAAAAATCAAAACAAAAAAGATAAATGGAGGATTAAATGGATAATAAAATGTTTTGTTATCAATGTCAGGAAACAATGAATAATACTGGCTGTGTTACTTCTGGAGTATGCGGTAAAAAACCAGATTTAGCCTATTTAGAAGACTTACTAGTTCATGTAACTAAAGGGCTTTCTAATATAACAACTGCTATAAGAAAAGAGGGCGGTAAAGTAGATAAAAAAGTTAATCATGATGTAACATTCAATTTATTTACTACTATAACAAATGCCAACTTTGATAAAGAAGTTTTTTATAAGAGAATAGAATACACTGCAAAACTTTGCAATGAATTAGCAAATCAGGTAAAAGACAAATCACTTATACTTGAAGAATCTCTATGGACTCCTAAAAGCAAAGAGGATATGGACGCTAAATCAAAAACAGTAGGCGTATTAGAAGAGAAAAACGAAGATATAAGAAGCCTTAAAGAAACAGTTATATACGGAGTTAAGGGATTAAGTGCTTATATGAGACATGCTAATATGCTTGATTATGAGAATGAAGAGGTTGATGCTTTTATACAGAGAGCTTTAAATGAAACATTAAGAAATGATATAAATGCCGATGAACTTTTATCTTTGGTGCTTGAAACAGGTAAAAACGGTGTTGATGGAATGGCACTTCTTGATAAGGCTAATACTTCTACTTACGGTAACCCAGAAATTACAAAAGTTAATATAGGTGTAGGAAAAAATCCGGGAATATTAGTATCTGGTCATGATTTAAAGGACATAGAAATATTATTAAAACAAACAGAAGGCACAGGAGTAGATGTATATACTCACTCTGAAATGCTTCCTGCTCACTACTACCCAGAATTAAAAAAATATAAACACTTTGTAGGCAATTACGGCGGAGCTTGGTGGGATCAAAGAAAAGATTTTGAAAGTTTTAACGGACCTATTTTAATGACTACAAACTGCATAGTAACTCCTTTAGCAAGTTATAAAGACAGAGTATACACAACAGGAGCCGCAGGTTTTGAAGGCTTAAAACATATAGAAAGCCATACTGGTAAAGAAAGCGATAAAGATTTTACTCCTATAATAGAGCATGCCAAAAAATGCGAAGCTCCTAAAGAAATAGAAAGCGGTTTTATAGTTGGAGGATTTGCTCATAATCAGGTATTATCTCTTAAAGACAAAATTGCTGAAGCTGTAAAATCCGGAGCTATAAAAAGATTTATTGTAATGGGCGGATGCGATGGAAGACATAAAGAGAGAGAATATTATACTGAGTTTGCAAAAAAACTTCCTAAAGATACTGTAATATTAACTGCAGGCTGTGCTAAATACAGATACAATAAATTAGATTTAGGAGATATTAACGGTATCCCTAGAGTGTTAGATGCAGGACAATGTAATGACTCATACTCATTAGCTGTTATTGCTTTGGGACTTAAAGATTTATTCGGTTTAGATGATGTTAATGACTTGCCTATAGTTTATAATATAGCTTGGTATGAACAGAAGGCTGTTATAGTTTTACTTTCATTATTATATTTGGGGGTAAAAAATATACATTTAGGACCAACAATTCCGGGATTCTTATCACCTAATGTGGTTAATATATTAGTTTCAAAATTCGGAATTGGAGGAATAGGAAGTGTTGATGAAGATTTGAAAAAATTCAATTTAACAGCATAAAACTCCAACGATAATGGAAAGGGCTTAACTTTTATAAGTTAGGCTCTTTTTATTATAGAAGTATTTATAGATTAATTAAGCTATAAGTGTTTTTAGAAAAGTTGATTAAATGATTGTATATAATACATATCAGAAATTTATTTTCATTCCCGCCCTTCAAATTTTTTGATACTATTTTGTTATTTCTGTATAGTTTTTATTTTTTAGCTTTAACTGTTATTCTGGCTGCCCACCCAAGTGCTTTTTAAATTTGTAATTCTCTTCAACGCACGTATAATGAAATTTTATATATAAGATAAATCAGTATTTTAAATTAATTTATATTAAAAAAATGCGTTCTGCGTGCGTTTAGGAAAGTGCAAATTTAAATAACGCTTTGGGCGGGTGCACTTTATAAACTGAAGACCTACAAATTTAATCAAACTAATATAAAAAACAAAGCTTTAAAATCTAAAAGGGCGGGGATTAAAATAAAATTTTGCAAATTATTTTAACTCCTACCATTTAAATTTTTTGATACTATTTTGTTATTTCTGTATAGTTTTTATATTTTGCTTTAACTGTTATTCTGGCTGCCCACTCAATCGTTTTTTTTAATTAATATTATCTGTTTTCAGCTCTAAACCTAGCGGGATCTGTAAAAGGACGCCTTCCTTGAAATTTTGATAAATAAACTATGTTGCTTGCTATATTGACAAATCCGTTATCTCCATACTTCATTATAGTTTCTTTTGCCTGCTTATCTTTCATCATATAATATGCTAAAGGTACATCATCTATAAATAAATGGCATAATATACGATCGAAAATATCATAAGAAGATACAAGCATACTTACATTTGAAGCATTATTAATTTTTTCTATTACATAGTTTTTTACATTAGTTCCATAATTCTGCTTGAGTTCTGGGGCATCAACTCCTATAAATCTGTAATAATTATTTTTGTATTTTATGGTGTCGCCGTCTGATACTTTTATAAAATCTTTATTTAAAGAAACTAAATATTTGTAGTTAATATTATTGGTGTCTATCTCTCTAAAATCTTTGTTTGTTATAGATAGAAAGAGCTTTGTATTATTACTGTCTTTAAGAGTTAAATATTCTTCATTATTTATATTATCTATATTTAATACAACCCTGCAGTATTTTATATTAAGAACTTTTAATTTATTAATAATGCTGTCATCAGAAGCATAAAACATAATCTTATCTTTAAAAAATAATGAGTAAATAAAAAGCCTTAAAAAACCAATATATTTTATACTTGGAAAATGACCGCTTATATATTTTTTATCCTGATTAGTTAGAGCATTATAAACATATACTTTATCACGGTTTTTTATATAGTCATAAATAATAGAAGTTTTATTATTTTCTATCATACTTATTAAAGATTTGCTGTCTATGAATAAATCTCTTGTTTCTTTAAAGTTTAGCAATTGTATAAGAAAATAAAAGATTATAATAAAAGAACAAATAAAAACTATTATTATAATCTTTTCATTTTTTTTATTAAAAGTTCGCATTTAGCTTTTATATCCTCAGAAGACACTATTTCGGTGAGCATACATAAACTCATAGCCTTATGTTCTATAAGAATATCCATGTTATTTAACTTTATACCGCCAATGCATACAAAAGGAATATCAATATTTTTTACTACATAATCAAGATAATCAATACCGGTTGCAGTATTAGCATCAGGCTTTGTCTGAGTAGAAAATATAGGACCTATTCCTATATAGTTGCAAGAAGTATTAACGGCACTTAAAGCCTCATTCTTATTCGTAGTAGAAAGTCCTATAATAAGGTCATCGCCTACAACTTTTCTTACAGCCTCAATAGGCATGTCTTTCTGCCCTATATGCACCCCATCAGCTTCAACTGCTAAAGCTAAATCAGCGTAATCATCTATCAAAAATAATGCTTCATATTTATTTGTAAGCTCTCTAATCTCTAAACATTCATTATATTTTTCACGCATATATTTATTGGGATTATCCTTTTCTCTGTACTGAATAATTTTTATACCTGCTTCAAGCATTGATTTTACTACTTCTATATTACTTCGTCCGTTGGAAAAATCTTCAGCAGTAACACAGTATATAGAACTATTAAAATATTTTTGTTTGAGAAACTCTCTCTTATCTTTTTTATTTTTTATTGTCTTGAAATATTTCATAAAACTAATCATTAATGATCTCCGATATTTAGGCATTGATTTTATTAATTGGTATACAAATATTTTATTATAATGTATGTATTTTTTCAATAAAAAATTAAAATGTTAAAAAACGCTTTTGTAAATAAATTTTAACTCTTTGTATTTTAATCTATATGTCTATATTAATTTACTTTTCTGTCAATACAATTTTATAAATTATTTTTTATATTCTGCAGTTAATTCAAATAAGCATTAAAAAATCTGTATAATCCTTGAGAATCATATTCTATTCCCTTTAATTTCGGAGACACTAATAATGCTTCAGAATAAAAATATATTGGTATTACAGCATTATCTTTTATAAATATATCCTCTGCCAAATGAAGTGCATGCATTCTTATATCATTATTTTTATTTGTAGAAGCTATATCAATATAATCATCAAAGGCATTATTTGAATAAGAGCCGTAATTGTTAGGAGCATCGCTTTTAAAAATATTCAAAAAATTAATAGGGTCATTATAATCAGCGTACCATAAATAAACAGCCATATCAAAATCTTTATTATACATATTCTGAAGATAAGAAGCCCATTCATATTTTACTATTCGTATATCAATATTAAGAGCATCTTTAATCATGTTCTGCACAGCATCGGCTATATTTACATCAAACTCTCTAGTTGCTATAAGCAAATCAATCACAGGAAAGTTTTTTCCGTTTTCATATCCTGCTTCTGCCAATAATTTTCTAGCCTCTTCAATATTTTTTTTATAATCATCAATATTTATATTATTCCCTCCTTTTTCTCTAAAATCCCCGTTTATATCATTAATACCATAAGGAACTAAACTTCCTGCAGGACGCTCGCCGCATTTTGTTATTGATTTTACTATATAATCTCTGTCTATAGCTAAAGATAATGCCCTCCTTACTCTATTATCTTTTAATTCTTTTTTATTATTTAGATTAAATCTATAGTAGTATGAAGCAGCTACTGGTACTATATGAATTATTCCTTTTTTCTTTAGAGTTTCTATATCATTTCTTGGGAAAGGTTTTGCAAAATGAATAGAACCATTAAGAACACCTGCAAGCGAAGTATTCGGCTCTTCCATTAAAAGAAAATTTAATCTATTAGGCTTTATATTTTCATTATTCCAATAATTAGTATTTCTTTCTAGTATTATGCTTTTATCAAAGTTTCGCTCTGTCATTTTAAAAGCACCGTTACCAATATAGCTTTCAGGTTTTAATGTCCATTCATCGCCGTATTTATTTATTATATCCTCACGTACTGGATAGAAAGGAGGGTATGCTGTAAGCTCTAAAAAATATGCAGTAGGACTGTTCAACTCTACTTCAAAAGTATAGTCATCTATTGCTTTAACTCCAAGCTCCTCTAAAGCTTTTTTCCCGGATATCACTTCCTTAGCATTTTTTATTATTTCAAAATAATAGCTGTATTTATTAGCAGTTTTCGGATCAACGGCACGTCTCCAAGTATAAACAAAATCTTTAGCTGTAACACTTTTGCCGTCGCTCCATTTAGCATTAGTTCTTATATAAAAAGTATAAATATTTCCTTTGCTGTTAATATCCCATCTTTCTGAAGCTCCTCCTATTATTTTATTATTTTCATCTTTTTTTGTAAGTCCTTCAAAAGCATGAAGAATATATATCATTGTAAGATTGTCTGTATTTAATGTTGGGTCAATAGTTAAAGGTTCAGGTGCCAGATTTATAACTATATCATTATTATTTGTTTTGTTAATTTCTTTTTTTGAGCATGATATAATTAAAAGTATCAGTAAATTAATAGTAATTATTTTTTTTAGCATATATTTTCCTTTTAATATTTTAATTCTTATAAAAAGTATTCTGTAATTATTAAAAATTTTTAAGTTTATCAATTTTTATGTTTTTGTAAATATATTATCAGCCTTATCTAATGCTGATTACTTTAGTCTTCGCCTCACGAAAACTTATTACAAGAATGTAAAACACAATACCTATATTTTTGTCAAAAAATGCAGTCTTTTTGTTTTTTACATTCTAACAGAAGCATTTTTTAAGATATGTATTGCTTACTGAGGCATATGTTTTTAATGGGATAATTATCTTTATAAATTTCAAATATTATATTTAAAATTACTATAAATAAATTCATTTATATAGTTTTAAATTAAGTTTAATTTAAATTATTTTTATTTATAAACTCCAAAGCTGTTTTTATATTTTCTTTGGCTAATGAAACAATACATTTTAATATCAATTTTTTATCATCTTTATTTGACATATTATATGCTTTTTCAAAGTAATCATAAGACTCTTCATTTAGTTTATCAATTATATTATTCATCTTATCAAGCTGTATTTTAATATATGCTATGCTGTTATGAGCAAGTGCATGTTTATTATTTAGTTTAATAGCTTCATTAAAACAAAATAATGCCTCATCATAATATTTTAAAGCATTTTCTTTATCATTCATAGTCTGATATATATTAGCCAATTTTGTAATAGTATATCCCATACTGTCATATATTGAGGCATTGGTTATATTATCATCTATATCTAAAGCAAGCCCTTTATTATAATAAACTAATGCATCATTAAGTAGTTCTATAGCTTTATTAATGTTTCCTTTTTTAAGTTCATTATTAGAGTATTTTGTCTTTGAAAAACCTATTCCATTATAGGCATTTAAATAATTAGAGTTAATATCAATTGCTCTTATAAAGTCTTCAAAAGCTTCATTGTATAGTTTTAATGCTACCTTGCTTAGTCCTCTGTTATAGTATGCGTCTAATGCTTTATTATCTATCTCTATGACTTTGGTATAATATTCTATTGATTTATTATATTCTTCCATATAGTCATAGCATATACCTATATTAAGATAAGCGTCTGTATTTTCTTTATCAAGTTCTATTATTCTTTTAAAATCTTCTATAGCTTCATTATATAGATTAATTTCCATTTTTGCTAAAGCTCGGTTATAGTATGCCTCTAATGAATTATTATCAAGCTCAATAACTTTAGTATAATATTTTACAGCATTATCATAATCTTCCAAACATTCATAAGATAAAGCTAAATGATAATAAGCATATACATTTTCATTATCAAGTTCTAATACTTTTTTAAAATCCTTAATAGCTTCATCATAATTTTCAGTTCTATAATATATAATTGCTCTTTCATTATAAGCGTCTATATATTCATTATTTAATTCAATAGCTTTGTTAATATATTTTAAAGCCTCATCAAATTCATTTAAATAAAAATTGGTAAGCCCTCTGAAATAGTAAAACTCACTGTTTTCATCATATAGAGAAATAGCCTTGTCAAAATCTTCTAAAGCCTCTCTGTATAAATGTATTCTTCCCTTTAATAAAGCCCTATTATTGTATAAATAAGCATCATTTTGTTCCAGCTCTATAGCCTTGTTATAATCTTCTAGTGCCTCATCATACATCTGCATTTCATTTTTGATAAGTCCTCTGTTATTGTAAGAATATGTGTCGTCTGGATTAAGCTCTATAGCTTTGTCATAATCTTTTAATGCATCTTCATACAATTCTAATGCCTCTTTTGCTAATGCTCTGTTATAATAGATATATGATATATATTCATCTTTTTCTATTATTTTTGTATAGTATTTAATAGCTTCTTTATAGTTGCCCAATTTATATTCAATAAGTCCAGCATCATTATAAATACTGATTATATTTTCTGGGTCAAAATCTATTGCTTTTTGATAATCTTCTCTAGCTTCATCATATAACTCCAAATTACTTTTTGAAAGCCCTCTGAAATAGTAGGCATTTGATGCATTAGAATCAAGCTCTATAGATATATCAAAATCATTTATTGCCTCTTCGTACAAACCTAAATAAAACTCAGTTAATGCTTTAAAATAAAATGCTTCGCTATCATCTTCTCTTAATTGTACAAGTTTATTAAAATCGGATAAAGCCTCTTCATATCTTGTTAAATATGATTTAGAATGTCCTCTGTAATAATAAATATCTGCAATATATTCTTCTTCTGTTTTTTCTATTAGATATAAAGCCAAGTCAAAATTCTTAATAGCCTCTTCATAGTTTGCCAAATAAAAATATCCAAGTCCAACATAATATACAGCCTCAAAATCATCTTCATCAAACTCTAATACTTTTTTAAAATCTTCAATACCTTCTTCATATCTCTTTAAATATGATTTTGAATGACCTCTGTTATAATATGCATCTGTTTTGTCTGGAGATAATTCTATTACCTTGTCAAAATCTTTTATGGCTTCTTCATAATTTTTTAAATTAAACTTTGATATAGCTCTGTTATAATATGCATCTACTAATGTATTATGAGTAATATTTATCTCTTCATCATCTATATTTCTCTCTTCATCTTCATTTTTATTATCATCATAAGAATCGCTGTATATGATAAACTCTCCGTCAGAATATGCTATAATATCTTTATTATAAATATCTATAATTTCATCTAAATAATTTATTGCTTTGTTATAGTCGTTATTACTAAATGCTTCATGTCCTAAATTGAATAATCGCTCTATATTTGATTTATCATCATTATTCATTATAATAAACTCACATTTTTTTAATATTATTGTTTTTTTACTATTATATATAAAAATAATAATAATTACTATATATAATATAAAAAATCTCATAAAAATACTTTAGATAGTTATAACTATAATAAAAAATAGTTAGTATTATTCATTGACGTTTTTTCATTTTCACTTTATATATTGTACCATGGATTTTAATAGTATAAATTTTTGACAAAGTTTTTTTTAAATATAATATATTATATATAATATTTTTAAGAAAACTAATAAAAAATGGAGGTAATAATATAATGGCCAAAGGTAGAGTGAGCATTGATAGAGAGCAATGCAAGGGCTGTTCTAATTGTATATCAGTTTGTCCAACTAAGATATTATATTTAGATAAAGAAAATATGAATTCTTGGGGGTATTATCCTGCAGCAGTTACAGATATGGAAAAATGTATAGGCTGTGCTAATTGTGCTATGATGTGTCCTGATATATGTATAGAAGTTGAGAGACTGGATAGAGAGGGGGATAAATAAATGGCTAGAAAATTAATGAAAGGAAATGAGGCTATGGCAACAGCAGCTATTACAGCAGGCTGCAAATGTTTTTTTGGTTATCCTATTACACCGCAGAACGAAATACCAGAGTTTATGTCTAAGGCTATGTATGAATCAGGCGGAGCTTTTGTACAGGCAGAAAGTGAGGTAGCTGCTATTAATATGGTTTATGGTGCAGGAGGTTCTGGTGTAAGAGCTATGACTTCTTCTTCTTCACCGGGTATTGCTTTAAAGCAGGAGGGTATATCATATTTGGCTGGAGCTGAAGTTCCTGCAGTTATACTTAATGTTATGAGAGGCGGACCTGGTCTTGGAAGCATACAGCCTGCCCAAAGCGATTATAATATGATGACTAGAGGCGGCGGCGACGGAGACTATAACTGTCCTGTTTTGGCACCTGCTAATTTGCAGGAAGCGGCTGATATGATAATGGAAGCATTTGATATAGCCGATCATTACAGAACTCCTGTTTATGTGGCTGCTGACGGGTATATTGGTCAGATGATGGAGCCTGTAGAAATTATTTATAAACCCAAATATGAGCTTAAAGAAAAAACTTGGGCTACTACTGGTATGCGTGGTAAAAGAGAAAAAAATGTAGTAAACTCTCTTTATTTAGAGCCGGAATTATTATACAAGCATAATATACATCTGCAGGAAAAATATGCTGAAATAAAAGAAAAAGAAGCAAGAGCAGAAAAATACTTCACAGATGATGCTGAGCTTATATTTGTGTCATATGGTACTATGTCTAGGGTTGTAAGAGGAGTTGTTGATAAACTTAGAGAGGAAGGAAAAAAGGTTGGTATGATACGTCCTCAGACTTTATGGCCTTTCCCTGTAAAAGCATTTGATAATCCTAATTGTAAGATGTATGTTTCTATAGAGATGAGTATGGGACAGATGATTGATGATATAAAATTGGCATGCGAATGTAAGGCAGAAGTTAAGTTTTATGGTAAAGCAGGCGGATTAGTACCTACTGCTCATGAGATAATCGAGAATGTTAGAGGTTTTTCTGGGGGTATAATATGATAGTATTTGAAAAGTCAAAAGGTTTAACAGATGATAGAACACATTATTGTCCTGGCTGTATGCATGGCACTTCACAGAGAATAGTTGCTGAGTGCTTGGAGGAGCTTGGGGTATTAGATAGAACAGTAGGCATAGCTTCAGTAGGATGTTCTGTACTTGCTTATAAGTATTTTAATTGTGATATGCAGCAGGCAGCACATGGAAGAGCACCTGCAGTTGCTACTGGTGTAAAAAGAGCGGTACCAGATAGTATTGTATTTACGCTTCAGGGTGATGGAGACTTAGCTGCTATTGGTACTGCTGAGATAATACATGCGGCAGCACGCGGAGAGAACATAACCGTAATATTTTTGAACAATGCCATTTACGGTATGACTGGCGGTCAGATGGCACCTACTACCTTGGAAGGTCAGAGAACTACAACTACTCAGGCTGGAAGAGATTTTCACAAAGCTGGTAAGCCTATAAGAGTATGCGAAATGCTTGCTACTATAGAGGGGGCTACTTTTGTTGAGAGAGTTGCTTTAGACAGTCCTGCCAATATTAGAAAGGCTAAAATGGCTGCAAAAAAGGCTTTTGAACATCAGATAGCAGGAAAGGGTTTTTCTATAGTAGAAATGCTTACAAGCTGCACTACAAACTGGGGAATATCTCCTACAGATTCGCATAAATGGATAAGAGATTATATGATACCTCATTATCCTTTAGGCAATTTTAGAAATGATGCTTAAATAAGGAGTATTTATGAGTACAGAGAGAATAATTTTTGCAGGATTCGGCGGTCAGGGTGTTATGTCTATGGGGCAGATGATAGCATATGCTGGTATGATAGAAAATAAGCATGTTACTTGGTGTCCTTCATATGGTCCTGAAATGAGAGGAGGTACTGCTAACTGTTCGGTTGTAGTGAGCGATGAGCTTGTAGGTTCTCCTATTATCTCTCATGACGCTAATGCTGCTGTAATAATGAATCTTCCTTCGCTTACCAAATTTGAAAAAGATGTTCTTCCTAATGGAATACTTCTTATAAACTCATCTTTAATCGATAAAAAAGCTTCAAGAGATGACATAAAAGTAGCTTATGTTGAAGCTAATAAAATAGCTGGGGATATAGGTAATCCTAAATCAGCGAATATGGTAATGCTTGGGGCTTTGCTTACACTTCAGAATGTAGTATCATTTGATAGTGTCCAGCAGGCATTTTTAAAAGTATTCGGTGAACGTAAGAAAGATTTTTTACCTAGCAATGAAAAGGCTCTTAATGCAGGACGCGATGCTGTAAAAGATTTGGTTTCTTAAATAAATTTAAAATAATAAAAAATTATAGCCTCTGTACTTTAAGTGGTGCAGAGGTTTTTTATTATTTTAAAAATATTTGGGGGCTGGGCGGGCGGGCTAATTAGATTTTGAATAAAATTTGTATTATATTTTTTATAAAAAACCTTCTCTCTATAAAAAATTATAAAAAAAAATTATCAATTCTTGGCTTATTTTGCTCAAAAAATTTGTTTAACTAATATTTATATATTTTATTTACTTATAACAATTTTGGAGTATAATAATAATGCGTAGTATAAACAGAATGAACGATTATTTTGTACGCTATCTTTTAGGCTCTTTGGGTAATGAGGATATACTTGAGAACATAGTAAATGCTGTGCTTGAAGATTTGGGCTTTGAAACAGTACATAACCTGCAGATAATTAATCCGCATAACTTACCAGAGAATATTAATCTAAAAGAGTCCGTACTTGATGTAAAAGCAGTTACAAAAGATAAAAGAAAAGTTATTATAGAAATACAGCTTTCTGGAAATATAGACTTTTTGAAGAGAATATACTATTATATATCTAAGAATATAGTAAGCGAAGTAGAAGAAAAAGAGCCTTATGATATAATAAGCGAGGTAATAAGTATTAACTTTGTAGACTTTTATATGGATTTTAATGATGATGGTAAGCCTCACAGATGTTTTAAGCTGATAGATACAGAAAATCCAGAGATTGTTTTGGATATGGTGCAGATGCATATAGTAGAAGTACCAAGATTTAGGAGAATACTAAATAATGCTGATTTTGAAGATATTAAGAGAAAGAAAATATTATCTTGGATAGAGTTTTTTACAGCAAAAGATTTTGATAAAGTTAAAGATAAATTAAAGGAGGTAAATAATATTATGCCTAAAGTAATAAATAAATATGAACGTTTTATATCCAGTGAAGATGAGATGGAAGTTTACAATGCTAGAGATGCTTTTTTATACGGACAGACTTTAATGTTAAGAAGAGAGCGTGAAGAGGGTTTACAGGAAGGGAGGAGAGAAGGTATACAGGAAGGTATAGAGAAAGGAATGGAGAGAGGTTTACAGGAAGGCAGAAGAGAGGAACAAATTGCCATAGCAAGAAGTTTCAAAAATGCTGGTATAGATATAAATATAATCAGTGAGAATACAGGGCTTAGTGTAGAAGAGGTATTAAAATTATAAGAGGGTGGTATAAATGCCTAAAGTAATAAATAAATATGAACGTTTTATATCCAGTGAAGATGAGATTGAAGTTTATAACGCGAGAGATGCTTTTTTATACGGACAGACTTTAATGTTAAGAAGAGAACGTGAAGAGGGTTTACAGGAAGGAATGGAGAGAGGTTTGCAGGAAGGCAGAAGAGAGGAACAAATTACCATAGCAAAAAGTTTCAAAAATGCGGGTATAGATATAAAGATAATCAGTGAGAATACGGGGCTTAGTGTAGAAGAAGTATTGAAGTTATAATAAATAGTAAAAACTCAATACTTTTAATATCATTTAATTTTACTTTAAACAATAATGTATAGATTATAGATTGAAATAAACAAAGCAGTATATTGTTTTACTGTTATATTATTGTTTTGTATATAAAGTATAAGTATTAACTTAGTGTTCTATTAGTATGTTTTAATACATAAAATCCTAAAAAAATAATATATTGTGTGTATTATTTAGCTATATTTATATAATTTTGTTTTGTGAACAGATTGATATTATAGGAAATTATTAACTTTTTTATCTTTACCACTACACACAGATCAATGTGATTTTGCAAAAATTACTGCGAGTGGTAAAGCCCCATATATTAAAAAACAAAATGTAACTTTATTTTTAGCAAAATATAATTGTTTATGTGTTATAGTATGTTATTGATTACCTATTTTCACAATAATATAGTATGTATACATATTATATGTGTAAAAAGTTTATTTCATAGTGATGCGTATAATTATATTTTTTATTTAATTTTATTTGACGAAGCGGATAATTTACTGTTTTTAGTGGTTATTGGGGGACTTTTAGACAAAATTTATTAAAATTTCACATTTATAAGTGTTGACTTTTATATAAAAATTCATTAGAATAGGATTGTAAGCAAAATGCAAAGATATACATTGAAAAAAAGATTGCTTATTATGTTTATCTATATTTGCTTAAGTGCGGAACGATAAAGATCCTCTAAATCTTATTATTCTCACTGATTTTTTATAGTCCGTTAGAATTTATGCTTATATATTCTAACGTATTGGGAAACAATGGAGATCCTCATCTTTGTTGTTTCCTAAAATGTTTTGAAGTTACTGCCTTATTTAAGGTATTAACTATATAAAAAATTTTAGGAGAAAAAACAATGAAAAAAGTTTTATTGACAGCTATGGCAATAGTAACATTAGCTAGTGCTTCAGCATTTGGTATGTACGGCAGAGGTGATTCTTGGATAGACTTCCTTGTACATGGCAACCAATTCAGAGCTAGAATGGACCAATTAGGTTTCACATTAGGCAATGGTACTATTAAAGGTACTTTCGGTTTCAGAGCAAATGGAATTAACCTAGGTAACTTAGGAAATATACTTAGTGGAAACACTGGAAATGTTACTTTAGATTCAACACTTTCTGCTGGTATAGGATACACTTCTGATGCTTTTGGTATAGGTGTTGGTTATAACTTTACTTATGTAGATAAAGGTATACAAGTTCATACTCCAGTATTGATGGTTAATGCTTTAAATGATAATTTAAGAATATCTATACCTATACAGGTAGCTGTTACAGATAAAGATTTAGCTGGAAACAAATATAATAACTACAAATATACAGGTGTAGCTTTCAATAATATACAATTAAGATACTACACTGGTATAGACGCTTTCAATGCTATAAGATTCTATGTATACTATAGAAATAACTCATATGAAGATACTACTCTTAATAAGAAATATGTTTCAGAAAGTTTAGGTTTCCAATTAAGATTATACTTCTTAAATACTCAAGTAGGAAATGTAACTATCAATCCTTATGTAAGATTAGAATATCATACAGCTCTTAAAGGCAGTGCTATAGAAGGATATACAGCAGAAAATTCATATGCTAACATTGGTGGTGCATTTGTTTTAGCTGATAATCTAAAACAATCAGATATATATGAAGCAAATCCTTATAAATTCGTTATTAAACCAGTACTTGGTATAACAGCTAACAGCGACATAGTTACTTTATATGTTGAACCTTCTTTAGGTTATACAGCTACTTATAATGGACATTTAAAAGGCTTTGCTGATAATAAAGTAAAACATTCTTTAGCTTGGGGAGCTTATGCTGAGTTATATGTAAGACCTGTTCAAGATCTTGAATGGTACTTTGAGATGGATGTTAATAATACTGGAAGAGATGGTACTACTTCACAAGGTGCTACTCCAGTATACTTTGAAACTACTACTGGTATCACTTGGTATCTTCCTTCTTTCGGCGGAGATCAATAATAATAAATTAGAGATATAACTTAAGAGTATATATAACTAATAAAAAGGGGGGTTTTTTAGCTCCTCTTTTTATTTGCATATCAATATATTTCAGATATTTTTATTTATATAAAAATATTCATTTCTTGATTAGTCTTATTTCAAAATTATTATAATATTATTTTGTAAGCTGTTTATTAAAAAGTTAGGCTTATTATAAAAAATATTTGGGGGTGGGCGGGCGGGCTAATTAGATTTTAAATAAAATTTGTATTATATTTTTTATAAAAAAACTTCTCTCTATAAAAAATTATAAAAAAATTGATATTTTAGGCTTATTTTGCTCAAAAAATTTGTTTAACTAATATTTATATATTTTATTTACTTATAACAATTTTGGAGTATAATAATAATGCGTAGTATAAACAGAATGAACGATTATTTTGTACGCTATCTTTTAGGCTCTGTTGGAAGTGAGGATATACTTGAGAACATAGTAAATGCTGTGCTTGAAGATTTGGGCTTTGAAACGGTACATAACCTGCAGATAATTAACCCACATAACTTACCAGAGAATATTAACCTAAAAGAGTCCGTACTTGATGTAAAGGCTGTTACCAAAGACAGCAGAAAAGTTATTATAGAGATACAATTATCCGGAAATATAGACTTTTTGAAGAGAATATACTATTATATATCTAAGAATATAGTAAGCGAAGTAGAAGAAAAAGAGCCTTATGATATAATAAGCGAGGTTATAAGCATTAACTTTGTAAACTTCAATATGGACTTTAGCGATGCAGGTAAGCCACATAGATGTTTTAAGCTGATAGATACAGAAAATCCTGATATTGTTTTGGATATGGTGCAGATGCATATAGTAGAAGTACCAAGATTTAGGAGAATACTAAATAATGCTGATTTTGAAGATATTAAGAGAAAGAAAATATTATCCTGGATAGAGTTTTTTACGGCTAAAGATTTAGATAAAGTTAAAGATAAATTAAAGGAGGTAAATAATATTATGCCTAAAGTAATTAATAAATACGAGCGTTTTATATCCAGTGAAGATGAGATTGAGGTTTATAACGCGAGAGATGCTTTTTTATACGGACAGACTTTAATGTTAAGAAGAGAGCGTGAAGAGGGCTTACAGGAAGGAATAGAAAGAGGAATAGAAAGAGGTTTAAAAGAGGGTATAGAAAAAGGAATGGAAAAAGGTTTAGAAGAAGGAAGGAGAGAAGGTATGCAGGAGGGTATAAGAAAAGAGCAAATTACTATAGCTAGAAGTTTAAAGAATGCTGGTATAGATATAAAGATAATCAGTGAAAATACTGGGCTTAGTATAGAAGAAATAAATAAACTTTAATATGCTTGTTTTAAAAGCACTTGACAAGTTATATATTATATTGTATATTAAAAAAGTTTTTTTATTTAAAAAAATTAGGAGGTAAAATGAAAAAACTTTTAATTATTTTTTCTTTTATTTTTATAGCAGCATGCGGAGGAAATGAAGCAGGGCAAGTTTCAGTACCCGGAGTTGATAAAAATAGTAAAGAAGCTGCTGAGTTTTTGGAGGCAGTTAAAGGAAAAGCTATTGTACCTTTAAGATCTTCAAGAGGATTTCCTGTCGGGTATTTTAAAGATAATGGAGATATAGCAAGCCGTTATCATCATCCTACTCTACAAGGTGATTTAATTTTTATAGGTATGTCCAATAACTATGCTATATATTCAAGAAAAAGACAGGAGACTGAAAATGAATATGCAGATGCATATACAGCTATAACTTTATCTGAAGATAAAACGCTTATTAGAATCTATCTTGAATCATTTGATTATTCCTCTGAAATTTCTAAGTGGAGAAGAGAAGGTGCTAATTGGGACAATTATCCTAAAATGGAGATATCAGATTTAGGATTTGAAGATAGAGAATATACTAAAGATGATTATCTCTATAAGATTACAGATGATGAATATGACAAGAATGATTTTATAAATAAATAAAATTAATTTCTAAAGCGGGTGGAAACTACATGTTTTTGCCCGCATATTTTTTATATAATTCGAATATTATAAACTATCATAATTTAAATCATAAATCTTTATTATGTATTTATATATTCAGTTCTAAAGCCTTTATTTTTATTTGATTATGTTACCTTTTGCTACAATAATAATAAAAAAAATGTAATAAATTTTTTTATAAATACGATAATTCTAGTAATTAATTAGAAGCAAACAATATTTATTAAGGAGCATAATAATGTCAACAAGCTCATTTTTTGGTATAGAATTAGGTAAAAGATCACTTCAGAACTTCAAAACAGCATTAGAAGTTACAGGTCATAATATAAATAATGTTGCAACTAAAGGCTACAGCAGACAGAGAGTTGTAATGCGTACTTTTGATAAGCCTTTAGAAGCTCCTAGCCTTAATAGAGCAGAGCGTGCTGGTCAAATAGGTCAGGGTGCTGAAATCACTACAGTAGAGAGAATAAGAGATCAGTTTATAGATTCAAAAATAATGATGGAGCTTGGTACAGACGGATATTGGAAAACAAAGTCTGATTATTTAAAGCAGTTAGAGGCTATATATAATGAACCGGGCAATGCTAATTTAAGAAGCGATTTAGATGCTTTTTGGGATTCTTGGCAGGAAATGGCTGCTAACCCTTCAGAAAGAGGAACAAGAATGGTTTTAGTAGAGAGAGCCGACAGGGTAAATAATTCTATTAATCAGATGTTTAATCAAATGAACGGTATGCGTAATAATTTGAATAATCTTGTTGAAAGCAAAATTAATAGAATAAACGATATATCTAATTCCATTAAAGATTTGAATGTTGAAATAGTAAAACAGCAGGCACTAGGACAAAGCCCTAATGATTTGCTTGACAGAAGAGACTTGCTTATAGATGAACTTTCTTCTCTTGCTAATGTTGATATAAAATCTATGGATCCTGATGAAACTATTGTTTATATAGGAGGCAGAGCTTTAATTCAGGGAAATGTTGTAAGCGAATTAAGTGCTGAAAAAAATATCAATAATGAAGGAATGTATGATATATATTGGAAGAAAGATCATGTTCAGGTGCAGTTTGAAGGCGGAGAATTAAAGGCTTTATTAGAATTAAGAGATGTGGATACAGTTGATGCTATTAATGATATAGATACATTTGCTATGAATTTGGCTGACAGTGTAAACGAAGTTCACAGAAGCGGTTTCGGACTTAATCAGGAAACAGGTATTGATTTCTTTACTATGACAAAAGCTGCTCCTTCAGTTATAGGTAATTTTGACAGCAATAATGACGGACAGGAAGATTCTACTATAATGTTTAAAGTAAGCGGTATAAATTCTATAGATCCTACAGACAGTATAGGAAGCAGCGGAACTTTAATCTTTGGTAATAAATCAAGAGAAGGTGCTGATGTTGCAATAGATTATACAGCCCAAATGAAAGTAGGCGATTTAATAGATAAAATTAATTCAAGCGAGGCTAATGTATCTGCTTATTTAGATGATAATAACAAACTTGTACTTAAAGCCAGAGCTTTTGATGATTATATGAGACCTTCATATTTCATTAAGCATATAGAAGATTCAGGTGATTTTCTAGTTGGTATAACAGGGGTATTAAATCAGTCGGGAGCTAATGGAGCATATAATTGGCAGGCTACGGATCAGGTAAATCAATTAGCAGGAGACTTTAGAAACTTTACTACTACTCCATACAGACATCCAGCTTCAGCGATTGCTGTTAATGATATTATAAGAAATGATGTAAACTATATTGCAGCTTCTAAAGGTATAGATACAACAGGAAACGGATTTAATGATAAATGGAATGGTTTGGGCGATGGAGCTAATGCTTTAGCTATTGCTAATTTGAAAAATAAAGAGATAATGGTTGAAAGCAAATCTACATTTAACGATTTTTATACTGGAAGTATTGCGAGAATTGCCTCAAGAACAGAGACCGCTAATGCCGAAACAGAAAAGCAAACTGTTGTTATGGAATATCTTGAAAGATTAAGACAGTCAGTGTCTGGTGTTAACTTAGATGAAGAGGTTGCTCAAATGGCTATGTATCAGCATGGTTATAATGCTTCTGCTAGAGTAGTTAGTATAATGGATCAGCTGCTTGATGTTGTTATAAATAGAATGGGTGTGTAAGTAATATATAAAATTATTAAAGGCGGTGCCTGTTGTAGGTATCGCCTTTTTTTTAATAAAACAAATATATAAATATACTGTTCTTTTTATACATTTGTTTATATAAAAAATACTAAATATTATATAAAAATTACTACACTTTTTTTATAATATTACTTTACAGTTATTTGTTTTAAATATATATTATAAGTAATAATTCTTTAAAAAATATAATGCTAATTCCGATATTAACTGCACAGGAGCATTTTTCAATGGGTATAAAGATTCGTATAATTTTAATAATAGTTGGAGTTATGGCTTTAGTAGCATTAAGCACTAACTTTTTGAGTAATACTTTAAATACAGAAACTTTTTCTGCTATTACTGAAAGAAGCCTAGAGAATAGATTTAGATTAATAGGAAAAGAATTTGAATATAATATCATGTCTTCAAGAGAAGAAGCAGCCAAAATTGCGGCTACTCTTTCTATAGGATATAATAATATAAAAGATTATGATTTAAAAACTAGAGATAATTATTTTCAGAATTTTTTATCAGCTTCAGTAAATGAATCTCAGCTCTATTTTAATAGGATAATTAGTATTTTATTTCACCCAGCAGATATAGGTAATGGAAATGATCCTTTTACTATTTACAGATATTCTACTATTGATAATAGATTTTCAAAAATAGATATTACAAATACAGCTATGTGGGTTAATCTTACTAATGTTTACGGCTCTTCCGACAGAGGATTATTATACAGGCAGATATTAAGCCCCTATATGGTTAAAGAAAGTACTGGAGTTGGTATAACATTAAATATGGCTTCTACTATATCAGATTTAGATAATAACAGAGTTGTTGGTTTGGCAAATGTGGGGGTGCTATTTAATTATTCAGTACAGAATATTAAGGATATTTTAGATATAGAAGGTGCTGATATAATTGTAATAGATAAAAAAAATTCCAGTATTGTTAATTCTAAAAATAATGATTTAATTAATGCCCGTGTAGATATATTATATCCGTCTTATTACGAAATATTTAATTCTAATTTGGCTTCAGGAGATGTTATAATAGATGATATAGAAATAGAAGGGAAGCCTTATAAATCATATGTTACAAGTATAGCAGGGCTTTTGAATATAGTAATGCTTATACCTAATTCATATTATACTTTGCAGATTAAAGATATGAATAATTCTATATTTTATACTATTATCATAGCATTCTTAATGGCAATAGTAGCTATAATATTCTTTATTAAGGTATTATTTAGTTCTATTACTAAAATATCAGATGCTATAGGTAATTCTGTAGACAATAAGGATTTAACAGTAAGTATTCCTAAAATATCAGGCGGCGATGAAATAGGAGAGATGACAAAATGGGTGGTTCTTTTGAATAGCTCTCTTCAATCTGTGCTTTCCAGCGTAAAAAAGACTATTCTTACCTCCAAAAAACAAAGTGATACATTATCTGAAAAAATTACTGATAACTTATCAATAATATATGGTATTAATAGTAATATAGAAACAATTAAAAATAATGTTAATGATGAATTAAGTCAGGTAGAGATTGTAGAAAACAGCAACCAAAATATGCAGGAATATATATCTGCTAATACCAGCAGCATTGATTTAATAGAAAAAGACACCAGAGAACTTCAAAGCAAGATTATTGAAGAAGGTGAAAATATAGAGCAAATAGCTGCAGCAGTAGAGGAAATGAGTAAAACTATAGAGAGTATAGATAATATTATTTCCAAAGCTACAAATAAAGCTAAAGATTTGTCTATTGCTTCAATAAAAAGTAAAGAGAAAATGCAGGCTACATCTATGGCTACTGGAGATTTAAGAAATGCTTTAGGATTTATTTCTAATTTCGTAAGTTCTATCAGAAACATAGCTCATCAAACTAACCTTTTGGCTATGAATGCCGCTATTGAAGCTGCACATGCTGGTAAATATAGTTCTGGTTTTGCCGTTGTAGCTGAAGAGATACGTAAATTGTCAGAAGTATCAAATGAGCAGGCGGATAATGCTAATAAAGTACTTCAAAACATAGAAGACAAAATAATAATAACTACTAATGATTTAACAGAATCTACAGAACAGTTTGATGTTCTTACCAGAGATGTACAGGAAGTTACGGAGATAATGGGCACTGTTCATACATCTTCAGTTGAACAGTTAAAAGCTATTAATGAAATAGTAACTTCCATAACTAAAATATCAGAGTCTAGCGAACATATTAAAACGCAGTATATTGATATGGCAGATAAATTAAGTACAATAAAAACTAATCTTGAATCGCTTAATAATATTTCTCTTGCCACTTCAAAAACTATGAATAAATTAAAAAATATATCAGATTCTATTCATAGCAGTGTTGAAAGTATTTCTGAGAGTTCAAATAATCTTTCAGCTTCTGCAAACACTATGAATAAATTCGCATCTGATAATAACAGGCTTTTATCAGAACTTGAAGGTGAAATATCTAAATATAAAATTAAAGATATTAAATCTAAAAAGGATACTACTACTCAAAGAGTTAGAGGTATTACTCTGATAATATTAAAAGAATTTGTTAAAACAAAATTCGGAGAAGAGGGATATCAAAAATGGGTAACTGCTATGGAGCCTTCCTCCTCTTTAATATTTAAAAATGATATATCAAGCAAAGAATGGTATCCGTATATTACTTCTTTCCATAAGCCTTATAAATTGGTATGCGATCTCTTCTATTCCGGAGCTAATACTGGTATTAAAGAGATTTCTGAATATCACTTTAATCAGATTATACCTAAACATATAAGACCGCTGTTGTTCTTTATACCTAAACATATAGCTTTATCATATGCAGCTGAACATATATTCCCTGATTTGTTTGACCCAGCACAGATAGAGATTATTAAAGCTAGAAGAAAACTTCTTGTAGTACATCTTACTAATTTTAATGATGACCCCGAAGTTATTGAGCTTGCTGTACTTTCTTGGGCTACGCTTTTACTTGAGTCTATTACTCATATAAGATCCTCTATGGAGATAACTAAATCTATTAAAGATGGTGAGATTTATACTGAGTTTGTACTTAAATGGTAATTAAAAATTTTATTTAATAAAAATCATAAAAGGGCAGAAAATGTTTCTGTCCTTTTTTATTAAAAAAATTTAATACTAAAAAAATAATAATAAAATATTATTGTTATATAATAGAATATCATATATAATAATACTGTCATTAGAATGAAAGGATTTAATTTATGAATAAATTTTTAAGCAGCAAGGCTAATTCCATAGAACCTTATACTCCGGGAGAACAGCCTAGAGATAAAAAATATATAAAATTAAATACAAATGAATCTCCATATCCTCCTTCTCCTCTTGTTAAAAAAGCTATATCTGAGAGTAATTTTGATGATTTAAGACTTTATCCAGACCCTAATGTATATGAACTAAAAAAAGAGATAGCAAAGAGATATAACACAAAAGAAAATAATATATTTATAGGAAACGGCTCTGATGAGATACTTGCTTTTTCATTTATAGCTTTCTTTGATAAAGGAGATAAAATTTATTATCCTAATATTACATATAGTTTTTATTCTGTATATTCAAGTCTTTTTGATTTAGAAGAAAAAAAAATACCTCTTAAAGATGATTTTACTATAGATATTAATGATTATAAAAATTTAGATTCCGGAATATTTATAGCCAATCCTAATGCTCCTACTGGAATATATTTAACACTTCCTCAAATAGAAGAGATTGTAAAAAGCAACAAAGATAATATTGTAATAATAGATGAGGCTTATATTGATTTTGCTTTTGATGAGAGTGCATCATCATTAATAGATAAATACGATAATCTGCTTGTAATACAAACTTTTTCAAAATCGAGATGTTTGGCAGGTATGCGTTTAGGATTTGCTTTCGGTAATGAAAATCTTATTCAAGGGCTTAAAAATATAAAGTATTCTTTTAATTCTTATACCATAAACAGGCTTTCAATACTGGCAGGTATAGAAGCTATAAAAGATGAAAAATATTTTAAAGATACTGTTTCAAAAATTATTAAAACAAGAGAAAATACAAAAAAAGAGCTTAAACTTTTGGGTTTTAATGTACTTGATTCAAGGTCAAATTTTTTATTTGTATCTCATAAAAATGTATTTGCTGAAGATATTTATTTAAAATTAAAAGATAGTGGAATATTGGTAAGATATTTTAAATCTGATATTATAAATAATTATATAAGAGTAACAATAGGTACTGATGAAGAGATGAGTACATTTATAGAAAATATAAAGCAAATAGTAAAAAATTAATTGAGTTTTAATTTTTTACTTAATGCATCGCTTATATCTTTAGTTCCTTTAGCTCCTACAGCGGTGAGGAAGAATTTTTTATTTGAAAGTTTTTCATCTATAACTTCATTAACTATTTTTAAGTTAACTTTATCTATCATACTGTAGAGTTCTTTAAATGAAACATATTTGGATAAATAGAGTTCATGTCTTGTATTTTTGTTCATGATAAACTCAGCATTAAGTTTACTAAATGCCATAGAACTTTTATAACTTTCTTTAGCTTCTTCAAGTTCTTCTTCGGATATTCTTTCACTTATAAGTTTTTCTATTTCATAATATATGCTTTCTATAGTTTCCTGATATCTGTCCAAACTGGTAGAGCCATGTATCTCAAAAGTTCCGCCGTTTATAAAACTTGAATTATAGCTGTATATATTATAACAAAGACCTTTATTTTCTCTTATAGCCTGAAAGAGCCTAGAATAAGAACTTCCTCCAAATATATCATTGACTATATTCATGGCATATCTTTCTTTATTGTCTACAGCACTATATGAAGGAGTGATAAGCGAGAAATATACTTGATGAAGCTCTTGTTTTTCTTTTGTGATAGTTTTATAGTAAAATGGAAGCTCTTCATTTTCTGTTTTATTTTTCTTTTGAAGTTTTATTTTTGAAAGCCTATCTATAACATAATCAATATCAAAATTTCCCGCTATAGAAACAATTAAATTATTAGAATGAAAATGTTCTTTAAAGTATGAATATATTTTATCTCTGTTTATATTTTTTATATTATTTATAGTTCCTCCTATAGGAAAACTCATAGAAGTACCTTTATAAGCGGCTGCAAAAAATTGATTGGCAGATATTTCCTCTGGAGTATCATTGGACATTTTTAATTCTTCTATCACTACTTTTTTTTCTCTGTTAATATCATCTTCTCTGAATGCCGAATTAAGTATAACATTTTCTAAAGTATCAACTGCTCTGCTGAAGTATTTAGATATTATATTGATGTAGAAAGAAGTGAGATGTCTGGAAGTAAATGCATTAAATATACCGCCCACTCCTTCTATACCTCTTATAATATCTTTAGAAGTCATAGTGTCAGTACCTTTAAAAAGCATATGTTCTATAAAGTGAGTATATCCGTTTTCATCTTTTTTTTCATTGGCACTGCCTGTTAAAAATGTGAAGCCTATTGACACAGTATCAAGTATAGGCATTTTTTCAAGCACAACTCTAATTCCATTTTCAAGTGTTAATCTTTTTACCATATTTTTTCCATCAATATTTTTTATACGTTGTTATTATAACTAATTTTATAATTTTCGGAAGTTCATTTATAAAATAAAATATTGTTTATTATTTTATTTTTTATAATAAAGTCTCTTTTAATAAATTATAAACTTTATTATCTATATTAATAGCCTTTTGTATTTCTGATATATCTATATTAATATCAATTAATACTTCTTCTTTTTTTACTCCATACATAACGGCAATAATATCTGAAACACGTTCTATTTCTGTTGGGCTTAAATTGGTGAATGCATATCTGAAATTAGGAAGTATTTCAATAAACTTCTCTTCATCGATATTTTTTATAGTATTGTCTATACTTTTTATAATACTGTCATTAATAAATAAAATATCTCTTGCTGCAAGCAGTATACCATTTAAAAAATAAACTGCTGCTTCGCTTTCGCAAGATTCTAAAAAGTTAGATACTATATTTGAAAACTCATATGCTTCAAGTCTTCCGGATTTATATTTTATGCCCAAACATACTGCATATATATGTGAGCTTCCAAATGTATTATCAAGCATAGAATCTATTTTATCATTAAATAAATCTATATCGCACCAATAGGTGTTTTCTAAAATAAATGAATATAGATTTTTTATATAATGAGAGCATTTTAAAGCTTCTTCTTCATTTAATTTTTTTATATCGTCCATATTGGAAACAGCAAGTACGAATACCTGTTTTGCCAAATCCTCTATTATTGGTATTATATCATAATTATCAAATAATGATTCTCTTTCCTTTGATATATTATCATTAATAGCTTCCATGTTTACTAAGTATGATAAATTATTTAAACATTCGCATAAATTTATAAAATTATTATCTCTTAATACAGCTTCTTCTATTTTTTGATAATTGTCTGTAAAGAAATTGTATATTCCCATAACATCAGCTTCTATTAAAAGTTTTGACACTTCTCTAGCATCTATATTAGAGTCAAGTCTTTCTGTTATTAGATTTGAAGCTAATTCTTCTATCGTAACACCGTATACTGATTTATCTATTAAAGAAGATTCTACTATAGGTTTATATTCATATTTCCAAATTTCACGTGCTAAGTTTTTATTGACTTTATTAACATAGTCCGGACCTCTCATTAATTTGCAGAAACCTACATCTAAAAACTGCATCTTATGAAAGAATTTACTTTTTTCAAAATGTTTTTTATCCTTTATAATATCAAGAGTTGATTCTATCTCTTCAGTTTTATCTATCTTTATTTTATATTCTCTGCATTTATTTCTGAAGTCTATTATAACAGGAGGCACTATACTCTTTGAAGATACCTGCCCATTAGATATTCCAGAAAGAAGCTTCATCATTAAATCAAGATTACTAGTATTTTCTAAAGATATATCTCCTTTTACAAATGCACTTTTAGCAGCGTCTATAAGTTCATATACACCTGCAGATTCTTTTCCTCTTAATTTGGCTAGATTAACCGCCATATAATAAGCATTAATACAGTCTGGTATAGTAACATTATGATTGTATCTGTCTATATTGGAAGCTTTTATTATAAATGACATTACGACATTTAAATATATATCTCCTATATTATTATTATTTTGCAGGCTATAATTTTCAAGTTCTTTATATACAAAATTATAAAATGCAGGAAACTCTATACCAGCCCTGTAGCCTCTTCTGGAATCTGCATCTTCAAATGAATATGGTATTAAATAGCTTGCTGTATTTGAAACTATATATTTATTTAAATGTTTATATTCTTTATCCAAATTTTTATTATTTTTTTCATCTTCTTTTAATTTATCAATTATGCCTTTTGTGTGAAAACTTCCAGTAACTACCAAAACTCTGTTATATTTACCCAAGGCATCTTTGACATTTTTAGCCATTACATATTCTCTGTTTCTTGTTTCAAAGTCCTCATCTTCTATAAGACGCATATAATATCCCAAAGCATAAACACTTCTTATAAAGTCTTTACTTTCTTTGTGTATGCCATTTATTTCAAAGTCTCTCTCCCAAAGTTCTGCAAAACTTCTAAGCCCTGCCTTTCTTGTAAGCTCTGTTGTATATGCATTAACATTAAATCTATTATCATCATTATCATAAACGGATATTAATTTTTTTCTTTTTATATCAGTATCATTTTCTTTATTAATTTCTTCATCATCTTTTAAATTTTCTTTTTCAGGAACAGAATTTTCAATCATAAAAGCATACGGCATATCTATAAAGCTGCAGTGTACATTATTTTTTAATGCCTCCCTTATAGCAGTAAACTCTGGAGAATAGTCCAAAAAAGGATAATAGCATCTGTATTTTTGATTTTCTTTATCAATATAGCTTGAATAAATACAAAATGGTGCTTTGGTATCTTCTTCAGTCATATATTTCATCAAATCATTACAGTCGCTTGGTCCTTCTATTAGTACAGCGTCTGGTTTGAAACTATCAAAAATATTTTTCAAATGATATGAGCATGCTGGAGAATGATGCCTTATTGGAAAGAATATTACATTATCCTTTACGCTCTCTTCAAAATATTCATCAAAATTGTTATTATCTTTCTTCATGCTGTCTTTATTTATTTTTTTGTTTGTTTTTTTCATTTTATTTTATTCTCTTTTTAAATTGATAATATATATAATTGTTCTTTTATAAATTTTTTGTTGTTATTTGAATTGCTTTTAAATTTTAAATAATCAAACTCTATTAAATCTACTTTTCCAACTTTAGACATTACTGATATAATATTTTCTTTTTCCATAATGCCTTCGTTATTATAACTTAGTATACAATATTTATAATTTGCATTATTAATAATAAATTCTAAATCATTCAAAGCTGTTTTTTTATTACAAAATGATGATTTCTGATTACTATAATCTCTCATACCAGATACCCCTTTTATTTTAGGATTATCATATCTAGCTATTGTTTCTAATATATGATAATTCGGTGCATATTGTCTCTCATTATATGGAGGATCTAAGTATAATATATCTGTCTTTATATTTTTTATTATATTTATACTATTGCCAAAAAATACTTCATTCTCTTTTTCATTAATTATTAAATTTATTGGCTTTAATATAAAAGGTTTTAATGCTCTTTTATCCCATTTTTTTTGAAAAGCTGCGTATACTCCAGATACATTTGAAAAAAAAGAAACACTTTCTATTAATGAAGCTATTAAAATAAAGTACTCATTATCATTAATTAAATTATAATTTTTCCATTTATCTATCTCAATTCTTATAGCATCAATTTTTTTAGCATTTTCATCTGAGAAATACATTCTCCTATATTCTTTATTTTCAGTTCCGCCAATAGTATAATTATTATATATAAAACCTTCAAAAGAATCAATATTATTTAAATATTCTAAAATTAATTCTAAATTTGAATCAGAAAATAGATAATTATTTTTTATATTCAAATAATCTAATAATTTATCAAATTTAGGTATTGTATTATTTTTTATGTAAGCATATTGAAGACAATAAGAAAAATATAATATATCTGATGAATATATCTTATAGTTTAATCCCTTAAAAAATTTTCCAACATTAGCCGTTCCAGCAAAAAAGTCACAAAATATTTCACCGTATATATTTTTTGATCTTAGTATTGAATACATATTTTTTACTAGATTTTCTTTGTTTCCTATAAATCTCATAAATTATATTCCATATTAAAAAATAAATTTTTATCATCTGTATTTATATCTATACAAGAAAAATCTGTTTTGTAATTAGTTACTAAGACTTCTATAGTTTTTGTTTGTGCTAATATTTTTTTATTATAACAGGAATTATTATAGTTGGAATCTATTTTTGAATGCTCCTATATTTGGATCATGTGATAAGCTATCAGCTTTTTTAAGTATACCAGATATTTCCAATAAATTATTATTTACTTTGGTAATTATTATAGGCGTATTACCTTTTGGCGGTTTTTTCATATTATTTTTAAATGTTATAAGATCATCAATATTATAAAAAGGTTCAATTTTATTTGTTTCTTCATCTATAAAAAATACATTAAAAGTCTTTAATATTTTAACTCCAAAAATATACGTATCTGTAAATTTACTGCTAATATTTTTTCTCTGATGAAGCATTACTTTTTTACATTTTTATAGTATGTATCAATAAATATAAATTTTATTGCTCTCTGATAAATTGATGTATTACGGCTCTCTTTATCATCAGTTTTTGTTTCTTCTATTGCATATATAGGATTATCAGAATATTTAGGTTCATCATTTTGATAAAATATTAAATAATCTGCAAAACTTGAAGAACCTTTAACTATTTTTATAAATATATTTTTTATTTTATTGCAATTAATACCTATAACTTTATATGTAAAATTAAATGAATTATTTTCAAGCATAGGTATAACCCTAATATTATCTATAAATGATGAAAAATTATTATCTTTTAAAAACATTTTTATAATTGTATTTAAAGTTTGTAGTCTAGGGTATTCTTCTGATAAAATCCACAAATTCATTTAATATCTCCAAAATAATTAATTTTTTCATTATAAAAAATCCTTCACAATGAAAAATATTTTACTATAAAAACAGCATAATGCAATAATTAATATTAACCTTGTTTCAAAAGTACTTTAAAAGATTACATATAAAATTTTTATAATTTATAAATTATAAAAGTAATGTTTTACATGAGTGACTACGGGCTGTGCCTGCTTCTTTGTGCTATTTCCTTCAGTTGTATGGGGACATTGTATAAAAAAAATAAGTTGAGTTTTGCGTAATCAATATAAAATATTATTCTTATCAAATGAAGCATGTTTTAAATGTAAAATAAATTATAAATTTAGTATATACTGGAACTGTTTTATTTTGTCAACGGATGCACTTTATATGGAATTATCAACTTTTTTGCTGCACACCATGCATAATGGTACTTCATTCGGTCACAGGCAGACAGACGTAATAAAGAATTAGCCGCAAATATTTTTAATTAAAAAAATTAATTACAAATATAATTGTTTATGTATATAATAAAATCAAAAAAACTAATTAATAATAATTTGCTTAAATAAAAGGGAGTACTTTAAAGAAAGCACTCCCTTTTATTTTTTATATTATTTAATATTTTTTAGTTATCTTTCACTTTTTCATCTTCATCTTTTTTATCATCATCATTACTCTTAGCCAGAGTAGCACTTTCTTCTGTTTGTTTAGGCTTAGGTCTCAAAGAATTAAGAAGTGTATAAGCAACTGCTACATTCTCCTCACCTGAAGAAGAAGCAACCCTAAATGCCATAAGCGAAGAATATCTGCTTCTGCCGTAAGCATATCTAAATCCCACCTCTACAGTCTCTCCAGCATCTATATCCAAAGTTTCCCTATCAAGCACTATAGTAGATAAAGCCTGAGCCAAGTCTGTTTTTATAGTTACATCACTTTGTTTTTTAGAAGTTCTATTAACTATAGTGAGCACACCCGTTCTGTTTCTTTCATCTAATTTTACAGTAACATTAAACGGGTTTTCTGAATATTTTTCTTCTATTCTTGAAACTATAGAAGCATTGATATTAGCCCATTCTCTTATACTGTTTCCAGAACCTCTAAACTTTGACCATAACATTCTTGAAACGTCATGGAAGAATATTCCTCTTATTCTGCTGCTTCTATTGAATTTAGCCTCTGATTCATATACTCTTCTCATATATTCAAGTTCTGGTCTTAAACTTCCATCCTGAAGTCTGTTGTCTATCATATTACCAACTAACACATTATACTCGCCTGATAAATACTGCGGCCAAGCTGCAAGCATACCCACATGCTGAGGACGGCTAGCCTCATATATCATAACTGCATCATAATCTATACCCGCATCAAAGAACATATAAGGGTCCTGTCCATGCTCCTGACCATGATTCCAACCCAAAGTAAATGCCCATAGTTTTTTCTTTATTCCAGAATCTTTTATAGCTTTTATTATCAAAGACTCTTTATGGGCTCTGAACCATCTCCATTTCATACCTATTTCTTTTCTGCCTCTGTTTACAGCGAGCCAACGCATACGTGCAGCTTTACTCATAGTAGACCAGCTTGCAGGCACATAAACTCCAGTAAGCTCAACCATCTCATCAACCATTTCATATCCGTCAACTTCGCCTGTACGTATAAAGTCGAGACCTACATATGATATATTAGGATTAGAATCATATCTCTTTAATATATCTATAATGTCCTGCACTCTTTTAGGGTCAGCTAATGATATATGTCTGCTTTCAACAAGGCTTTGAGTAGCAGAATTATATCCTATAGAAACCTCATATCCGCCTTTTCTAGCTCCGCCGCCTGCAGCAAAATAACTCATAACATAAGCACCAAGCTCAATATCACCTTTAGCCTTACTTGCTGCCAAATTATCTATATTCTTAATCATAGCTTTAGCCCAAGGTTCTTCTGGTGTAATTCCAGCTGTCCAGCCAGTAGTCTGACCGCCTATAGCCCAGAATATATCGCATTTCATATATCTAATCCAGTCATATATAGCATCATAAGTAGTAGGCTCACCTGTCTCTACACTTGGGATTTTTTTAGTAGTTAAATCTATAGCATATTCCAATGTAGCTATTTTTTTAGTTTCTTTAGCAGGAGGTGATTGTCTTCCTTTTACAGTAAAGTCTTTAGTATATCCGAAAACTCCGTCTTTAGTCTGAACAAGGACTATAGCCTGATATTCTCCTAAAACTCCGCCGAAAGGATGAAGATATGTGCCTTTATACTGAGAGTTCTGAACTTTAAATACGTTTATAGGATATCTTTCATCTCCATTTTTTCTTACTATTTTATCTTTTTTATATCTTACATATATACTTAAATTTTTTATAACATCTTCAGTATATACAGAAGCATTTATTACCACTGGTTCATATCTGAATACGGATATTTTTGATAAATCTATAGCCACTCTAGGAGCTTCACGGCTTCTTGAATTTTTTATAGCCAAGTCAACTGCTTCGCTTAATTTATCCGCCATTTTATCTGTAGTGTTAGCGTTAAATACCATGGCCGGAAGTACATTAGGATTAGGCATTTCGCTGCTCAATTCATCATCGCTTAAAAGCATATTTTGATTTAAATACTCTATATCAGCATCAGCACTTATCTCTTCTTCTGTGTAAATATCTTCCAAATCTACCGATAAATCATAATCATATATAGGCTTAGTAGTTACTAATGATAAGGAATCAGGATTATACATATCTATTCTATGATTTTTTGCTGTCTCATCAAACAGATAGCTTGTATCTTCAAGATTACTAACGATTGTCATTCTCTCGCCTATACCAAAAGTTAAAGCTACCAATGATATAGATATAAGCAGTAATATTGTAGTGGCTATTATACTTCTTTTCATCTGTGTTTCATTCCAATTTTTTATATTTTTTATTATATATTAGTATTTTGTCTAGCATGTTTTGAATGCTTTGGGTGTTTGGCTATTTGTTTTTTCAAATGTGATGAATCAACATGGGTATATATTTCTGTTGTTGTGATATCTGAATGGCCTAACATTCTTTGAACTGCTCTCAAATCTGCTCCATGCTGTATAAGATGTGTGGCAAAACTATGCCTTAATGTATGAGGGTAAACGTTTTTAGTAATATTGCTTTTTTTCATTGTTTCTTTTACTATTTTCCAAATGCCTACTCTTGAAATTTTATCTCCTCTGAAGTTCAAGAATAATTCGCTTGTCTTTTTGCCCTTTACCATTATCACTCTGCTGGTTTGAATATATCTTTGCAGTATGTCTAATGCTCTGTCATTAATAGGAACTATTCTTTCCTTGTTGCCCTTACCGCGTATCTTTAAATACTTGCCTTCAAAAAATATATCATCTATTCTTAGAGAACAAATTTCACTTACCCTTAATCCAGATGAATACATAAGCTCAAATATAGCTTTATCTCTTAACCCCTTATCAGTTTTCTCATTATGTACTGATAAAAGATCATCTACCTCCGTAGTAGTAAGCGATTCCGGCAGAACTCTTTTTAAACGTATTACCTCCAAATTGTCAGTAGGATTCTTAGAGATATAATTTTCCATCACTAAGAATTTATAGAGATTAACTATACTTACTTTATTTCTTGCAACTGTCCTTGATTTTGAACCTTGTTCTTTACGTTCGCTTAAAAATTTCTCAATATCCTTTCTTGTAGCTTTTAAAATTGTTTTTTTGTTTCTAGTTAAAAAATCAAGATATATAACAATATCTCTCTTGTAAGATTCTAAAGTATTTGATGATAAGCCTTTTTCTACTGCTTCATAATTTAAATACATTGATAATATTTCTTGATCGGAAACCTGTTTTACTGACATTGAAATCTGCCTCTTAATTTTAAGATATAATATACAAATAGCTGACTGGAATAAGCATAGTAAACATATTGTCAGCTAAAAATAATTATCGGCAAGATTTACCAATTATTTAAACATAATAAGGTACCCAATAAAAATATTAAATTAACTAAACATAAAACTAAAAATAGTAAATTAATTTTAAAATAATAAGATAATTATAATAATATTAAATTTATTTTTTATGCTATTTATTAATTTTATGAACAGAAAAATTTTTTTGGATAAAAATGAAAATCCTTACAAGCCTTCAAAAAATATTATTAAAGAGCTTGAAAAGTTTGATATTAATTCTCTGAGATTCTTTCCGGAGTACAGCCCTTCAAAATTAGATTATGAAATGGCTAAATATCTTAATATAGAAACAAACTCTATAATATCGGTTAATGGCATGTATGAGGCTTTTGCATGCATTATAAACTCATTTGATAAATACAAAATATATTTAGAAGAGCCGTACAGAGATCTTTATACAAAAATATTAGAATATTATAAAATGCATTTTGATATAATAGAAGCCAAAGATGATTATAATATCAATCTTAAAAAAAATATGCGAAGCAGAAACTCTATTATAATAGCAAGCAATCCTAATGCAGAAACCGGAATGTTTATAAATATAAAAGAAATTGAAGAGTTCTTAAAACATTATGAAGGAATATATGTTATAGATGAATCATACATAAACTTTGCCGGAGAAAGTGCTGTTAAACTTATTAATGAATATCAAAACTTAATAATAATAAGATCCATTGCTCATTCGCATTCTATATCCGGAGTTAATGTGAACTTTATACTATCTAATCCTTCAAATATAGATAGTATTTCAAAATTAAGACAAAAATATGCAGTAAACAAAATATCTGAAACCATAATTGCAGCAGCTTTGCAAGATGAAAAGACTTCGTATAAAAATATTTTTGATATAGTATTAGAAAGAAATAGATTAGATACTCTCTTAAGTAAAGAAGGTTTTATAGTAGTGCCTTCAAGAGCCAATTTTCTTTTGATAAAACATATATATAAAAGTGCTGATTATATATATAATGAACTCCTAAAAAGAAATATATTTGTAAAAAATTATGATAAAGAAAATATACTCTCTGATTTTTTAAGAGTTACAGTATCTGCTCATAAAATTAACAATATATTCTTAAATGAATTAAGAGACATAGTCAATAATTAAAAATATTAAAAATAGTTTTGCATATAATAAAAGTATGCCTGCATCCTATAATATTGACAATTTATACATAAAAGCTATAATACCAAAAATGTAATTGGAGGTTTATATGATATTGGACGAAATAAAAAAATATTATGATCTGGTAAAAACAACTGAACTTAAGCCGCTTTATGAAGATGATTTTCAATTTGAGCTTTTAAGAAACAGAGAAGAACTTGAAAATCATATAAGTGATTTAGATGATGATGAAAAATCAAGGGTAAGAAATGCTGCAGCAGATGAATTAAACAATTCTAAAGGAGTTGTATTTTATAGTTCTGAAAGTGCCGGAGATGTTTATTCAAGTATTGAGGATTTTTTGGTTTATCTGCTTAATGAAATATTATATCAAAAATTATTAGTAAAAAGTGAGGGTAAAAAATTATCATCGTATTTTATGGAACTTGAAATAAGCATAAAAAAACTTCTTGTGATGATTTGGACTAATTAATTTTTATATTGGGGGAACTATAATGAGAAAAAATTATTTATTATTATCTGTAATCACTTTATCAATTATGCTTACTTCATGCTTCAGACCAGTAAAATCATATTTTAATATAGTATCATCAAGCAAAGAAAATGATAATATAAAAGTAGTGGTAGAAGCTAAAAAATCAGGAAGACAATCTGAAAATATATTCTTAGTTTCTCAGTTTTTAAATGATGATGATGTTATTGTGAATACCTCTATGTCGCAGATAGGACCTATGATGTTTGATGCTGGAAAATATGAATTTAATATTCCTTTTCCTACAAACTCATTTACTAAATACACAAATTTTATTGAAGAAATACAGCCTGAAAAAGCTCAGCGTATAGCACAAAGCGGAGGATTTGGAAGCAGCTTCTTTACATATATGATGCTTATGAATTTGATGGACAATAGAAGACCTGTATATTATGATGATTATGGAAGAAGAAACACTGTAGATAGAGATTATTATAATACTAGAAGCACTACATACAATAATAACAGAAGAAGTATATTTAATTCATCTTCATCTAAAAAAACAACAGTAAATAATAATAGTTCTACAAGACGTACATTGTTCAAGCAAAACTCTGGAAGTTCTACAAGAAAAAAAAGCACATTCAGACGCTCATCTACTAGAAGGAGAAGATAAATTTTATTATACAGCTGAACACTATAATTAATAAATTATATATGTTTTTAATATCTTGTACTTTAAGCCCCAGATTATTTTAAGTAATGCTATGTAAAGCATACATAACTAAGATAGGCATATTATAAAAAATATTAAGGAGATACATATGGATAAAAATTTTAAAGAAGAGTTTGATAAAGTTAAACATCTTTTGAAGCCTAATTTTGATTTGGATACTGCTTTCAGAGATAAAAAATTTAAAGATACAAAATTGGATATACTTGAAGTTGGGGAAATTAATATTACAAGCGGTAAAATAATAGCATGCGATCCTTTGGCTTATCTTTATGATGATATAGAACCTTTTATTCAAACTGTAAAACCTGATAAATATAAAGTTTCGCTTCTTATAATCGAAGAGGAAGAGAGAATTGCTATGGCTAAAATTTCTTTTTCTGATAATGATCCTAAAACTTATGAGCTTGCTGTAACTGGAGAAGAAGATTTATCAGATATAGAAGAAGGAGAGTTTTTCGGATATCCAGTAGATGCTGGTATGGGCTGTGTATGCGATTATGAAACAGCATTAAAATATTTAGAGTATGAAAAAGAACTTGAAGAAAACGGCGATTTTGATAATAGATATGATGATTTGTTTTCTGATTTGTTGGAAGATAATGCTAAAAAAAATCCAAAATATCAGTCAGAGTACGGCGATTGGCTTAACTGGAATGTTCCAGAAAGTGATTCAAATATAGTATTATTTTCAAGCGGATATGGAGACGGATACTATCCTTCATATTTTGCTTATGATGAAAATAACGATATATGTGCTTTTTATACTGTATTTATAGATTTGGAAGATGATGGAGAATAATTTATAAAAATCATAAATAGTTATAATAGTTTTTTATTTTATGATATGAACTATTAATATATTTAAAAATATCATTTTTTTATTATATTAATAGTATTAAACCACATAAGGATAAAAAATGAAAACAATATTAAAAACTATTATAATTACTATAATGATTTTTGCTTTTGTATCATGCTCAAAACAAAACTATGGTATTGACAGCAAATATGCAGGTACTTATAAAGGAAATGCCAGTGTAAATACTTCTTCAGCTGCTATAGAATGCGAAGGAGTATTTACAGTTAATTCTGACGGATCTATAAAAGGAAATATTTATAACAATAGTAAAACATATGAAAAAACTTATGATGTATCTAAAACTCTCTAACAAAAGAAAATGACAGTACATATAAAGCCTCTGAAAACTTGTTTGGCTACAAAGTAGATTTTATTTTTATATTTAATTCTGACACTCTAACTATAGAAATAACAGATTATAATGAAGGCAGTGTTGTTAAAGGAAATTTTAGTAAATTTATTTAAAAAATATGTAAAAAAAATTGACATACAACAATAAATATATTATAATGTAAATATAGTAAATAATAAATTTACACTATATTTACAAAGGATATATTTATGAAAAAAACATTTATTAAATCAGTATCTTTTTTAATGATATCTTCAAGCATAGTTTTTGGTCAGTATTATTATGATAATCAGAATTATTATAATAATAATCAAAGCACTTATAACAATAATAATACATATAATTATTATGAAGAGTTTATGAAAGTTTTGACAAGAGAAGCCAACAATCCAAACAGCATTTATTACAGCCCAGTTTTTGCAAGCAAATATAATAATACTCAAATGAATGCAAATACATATAATGAGGCTATGAACGCTATGAATTATGCTTCAGAAAATTATAATAATACACAGCCTTATATAAACCCTTATGAAGAGCTAATGAAAATGCTTGAGTCAGAATCAAAAAATCCAAACAGCCCTTATTACAGCCCAAATCAAAATGCTGGTCAGTACAATGATAATCAATATAGCGGTCCTTATCAGTATAATGGATACGCCGATACTTATCAAGATGCGTATTATGAGAATCAATATTATAATGACCCTTATCAGTATAATGAATATAGCGATCCTTATCAAAATGCTAATCAATATAACAATAACAGCGATTATAATAATACTCAATATAATGACACTTATCAAAATAATTACAGCACTCAAACTAATACATCAGAAAACCCTTATCAATTGGCAGCAGAAGAGTTAATAAAAGCAGCTGAAGAGTTAAGTAAAAAAGCACAGGACGCTAATACTTATCAGTATAATCAAAATCAAAATAATACCACAAAAAATAATGCTCAAAACTTCTATACTCCTTTCAAAGTTCCTCAAGTAGTTTTTGATACAGTAAAAAGAATGTATCCTAATGAAAAAATATTGGATATATCAGCAGATACTATAGGAATATATGATGTAACTTTAAGTAATATGGTAATACTATCTATAGATAAAAATGGCAATATTATGTATCAAAAATAATTATATTTTATTTTTAGCATAATAATATAATAAATAAAAAAGAGTCTTAAATAATATTAAGGCTCTTTTTATTTTTGTAAAAAACATTTGCTTTAAAATAAAAGTTTATATATTATAATGCAAAATAAATAATAAGGATTTCTATTATGCCAGTAAAAATACCTTTTGAAAAAATAGTAAATGAAGATTATATAGGAAAAGAAATTAACCCTATAAGTCATAATGATATTTATAGTGCTGCACAAAATATCGATAATAATACAAAAAAAGAGGAAGACATTAATTTACTTATAATAGACCCTCAGAGAGATTTTATAGACCCAGATAAAGGAGCATTGCCTGTAAAAAATGCTTTAGAAGATATAAAAAGAATAATAAGATTTATATATGATAATATAGAAAATATTTCTAGTATTTATGTTACATTAGATACTCATAGATACGATTCTATATTTCACCCTATTATGTGGAAAGATGCTTCAGGAAATACAGTCTCACCTTTTACAGAAATAACATTAGAAAAAATAGAAAATAATGAAATAATACCGGCTTATAATAAAGATATACAGACAGATTATGTAAGAAAGTTAAAAGAACAAGGATCACAAAATTTGATGATATGGTCTTATCATTGTATATATGCATCAGACGGCTGGCTTATAGAAAAACAGCTTTATAATATGCTTATGTTCTTTGAATGTTATAAAAAAACAAATATTAATAAAATTATTAAAGGCACAGATTCTTTCAGTGAAATGTACGGAGTTATAAGACCAGAAGTATCTTCTAAGTACACAAAACAATATGATAATTCTTGGGTAAAAGATATTATTAAGTCAGATAAAATATATGTATGCGGAGAGGCTAAAGATTACTGCGTATATGAAAGCGTAAAACAGTTTACAGAAATTTATAAAGACAATAAAAACGCTTTAGAAAAAGTAAATATAATGATGAACTGCTGCAGCGATATAGGCGACAAAAAAATATCTGATGAGAAATATAATAAACTCTCAAAAGATTATGGTATAAAACTTATTAATATATAATGACTGTTAATAATACACTAATATGCTAGTTTTCATTTTGCATATAGTAATACTAAAAATTTTAAGTTTGTCAAAAATTAGTTTTGATATTTTTATTATTTTCAGATGTTTCCTTTGACTGTTATAAAACAACTGTGAAAGCGGTACGCTGTGTACTTAGTAATTCCCAATCCCAGAAAATATTTAAAATTTCAAAAATAAAATAATTGTTAATTATCATTTTATGCAATAAAAAAGGATAGCATAAAAAGCTATCCAAACGATAATTTTATTCAAAAATATATAGATGTATTACCATATCATTAAAGTAGATCCCCAAGTAAAACCGCCTCCGAATCCTGTAAGAAGAACTAAATCTCCGTCTTTAATTTTATTATTTTCTAAAGCATCAGTTAAAGCTAATCCTATACTTGCAGAAGAACAGTTGCCAAATTTATTTAATACAACGCTTACTTTCTCCATAGGAAGACCTATTCTTTTGGCAACAGCCTGCATAATTCTTAAATTTGCCTGATGAGGAACAAAGAAACTTACATCAGATAATTGTTTTCCAGTACTTGCCAAAACTTTATCTATACTATTAGAAAACTCTGTTACAGCTCTTTTAAAAGTTTCAGAACCAGCCATATATATTTTAAACTCTGGAGCATCTACGTCCTCTCTTATAGGACATACACTTCCGCCATTTAATACGATACTCATATCAGGCTCGCTTTGCATATGCATTCCAAGAATACCTCTTCCGTCATCTCTTGTTGTTATTAATGAAGCAGTAGCAGCATCACCGAATAATATAGCAGTACCTCTGTCTTTCCAATTAATATCTTTAGTTAATTTTTCAGAAGAAACTATAAGAACATTTTTGCATTGACCGCTTTCTATTAATGCAACTGCTGTGTTTAATGAATATATATACCCAGAACATGCAGCCGATAAATCCAAAGCAAAACAGTGTTTAAGCCCTAAAGCATTTTGAAGCTGACCTGCCATAGAAGGAAATATATAATCTTTTGTTACAGTAGGAACTAAAATAGCATCTACATCATTTAAATCTACACCTTTTTTTTCTAGGTTTTTAACTGCATTTAAGCCCATTTCAAATATAGTTTCATCAGCTCTTGCCATATGTCTTGTTTCTATTCCAGTACGAGTTATTATCCATTCATTATTGGTGTCTAATATACTTTCAAAATATTTATTATCTAATATTCTTTCAGGTACATAATATGCTATATTCTTTATATATGCTCTTTTCATTTTACGCTCCTAAATGTAGTTAGTAGTTAAAGGTATAATTTTTATGATATAATTGTAGTATAAAATAGCAAAAAAACTATAGTTAATAGTAACTATTTTGTAAAAAATGATGAATTACAAGGAATATAATAGTGAATTTGAATATATTTTATTACTATAAACAATAATATGTCTAAACAATTATAATTTGTACAAATAAATTTTTTAAATTATTTGTATTATTCGTCCGCCAGTTTTTTGAGACTAGAATAATGCATCATAAAAAACTACATTTGCCGCAAAGGCAATTATCAGATAAAATTTTAGGTATTATCATTTGTTTGATATATATTATTAACAATAAAGGTTTAGTAATTTAGTTTTACAAATGACAAAAATTTTTATGAAGATGAACACTTAATGTTATTTTTTGGCATAGCTCAAATAAGCAGTGCAATAATAATAAAATTAGTTTTAAAACAAGTACAATAGTGAAATTTGATATATTTTATTTTTGTAAACATAAAGTTAAAACAATGAGCTTATTAAAGCCCATTGTTTTTATGATTTAGTATATATTAAAAATACTTATTCAAATAATAAATAAATATTTCTTGAATTGTATTCACCTTCTTCTGAATATATAGTCCAGTCAGTAAGTCTTTCTATACTATGCATTCCTCTGTCGCCTTCATGCATACCTAAATCTTTATATGGTTCATTGATTAAAGTAGCGTCAAAATATCCGTCATCGGTAAAATCATGAACATCAAACCATAAATGCTCCAAATCATTAGGGTTTTCTTCAGTTTCTCCGTATCCTAGCTTTACCAAAAAAGAAGTTTTTTCATCGCCTTTATTTTTATTTAGAAGTTCTAAGAAATATTCTAATTTTTCAAAAGCAGCTTCTCTCATAAGCGAAGTTTCAAAATAGCTCATCATAAACATAGGGTTATCAGTAAGTTCTTTTTTATAATAATCAAGAGAATGATAATTACCGTCCTTATCTACAGCAAGCAGTATGCCGGAAGGAGTATTATGCACTCCGTCATTTCTATCTTTAGCACTTCCAGAAACATCATCAGCAATATTCAGTTTTTTTAATGCCTCCTGCCAAGGAAACCAGCATACATAAACATTATAAGCTGGATTGAATTTAAAACCTGCTTCCGGAACTCCTCTTTCTATAAACATTTTAGCACAGGTATTTAAAAGAGCTCCATAAGAAGCATTTGGATCTTCAACTCCTACTATTTCAAGTTCTATAGAGCCTACTCTGTAAAGACCATGTGTATGAAACCAATACTCTACCTTGTTTGGATCTTTATCATCATCATAAACAGCATGTATAGTATAGAGATAATCCAAAGAAGCAGGCAATGCAAAAGTAGAGGTATATGAAAGCCAATCACCGGAATGAGCAGTGTAGCATGACATATCCAAAAATATAGAGGCTTCCGGAACTAAGCTGTCTAAGAATTTTAATTGTCTTTGATAGTCTGTAAGAGGAAAATTATCAAATGTCGTAGATACATGTACAGCATATTTGCATTCGCATGCTTCATTATAATCTTGTTCTCTTACTGTGTTTACAGAAAATATTTCAGGTACATTTTCTGTAACAGATGAAGCATCAACCAATGCAATATAAAAACTAAGCTCATCATTATTTTCTTCTTCACTTTCTTCATTATGAGAATGAGAACAGCCGCATTCGTCATCTTCACAATGTCCCCCGCATCCGCAATCATGATGACTTTCGTCCATTACCATAGGTAAATACTGAAGTTTAACAGCTATCTCCCATTTTGATTTATCTCTTATAAAATTGCTTTTTTCTATCTCATGAAATTCTAAAACCATATACTCATCAGATTCTGAAAGTATTTCTCTCACCTCATCAATACTAATATTATGATCATACTCTTTTGAAAATACTGCAGCCATCCATGATTCCAATCTTTGTTCGCCGCTTGAAAATACATTGTATAATTTTTCATTATATTCCATTATATATTACCTCATAAACTTGTTAAAATTAATGCCTACATTAAATAGTGTTTTTAAGTATAGTATAAATCATATTTTTTTCAATAGCTTTAATTTATAAATCATTAAAAAAACTATTTAGTATTTTCTTTGCTTTTTTATATTCCGGCATATATTTTTTTATAATTTCATAGAATTTTTTACTGTGATTGGCTTCTATAAGATGTGCTAATTCATGAATTACTATATATTCTGAAACTATGATAGGGTATTTCATCAGTTCTATGTTTAATGTAATATATTTTTTTAAAGTATCGCATGAGCCCCATTTGCTTTTTAATTTTTTGACAGTAAAGCCTCTTATTTCAAGAGACATGATTAAGCAATATTTTTTTAAAAGAGTATCAAACAGTTTTAATGCTTCTTTTTTATACCAAGTTTCAAGCAGTTTATGTTTTCTATTTATATCAGCATCTTTAAAATTTTCATCTTCTTTCATATTTACATACATATTTATAATATTGTCATTTATTATGATGTTTTCTTTTTTTGATTTTAATATATTTAACTCATAACATTTTCCAAGATAGTATATTTTATCTCCGTTTATTAATTCTTTTCTGCTTATGTCATATAAATTTTTCTTTTTTATGCTTTCTTTTTTTTCTTCAATCCAATCTTTTCTATTTTCTATAAGCTCGTATATATATTTTTTTGAAACTCTTTTTGGGGCAGTTACGTATATATTCAAATCTGGTTTAACTCTGATATAAATATTTTTTATTTTTTTGTATTCTATTATTATTTTATTCATTTTGTATTAAAAAATTATTTATGTATTATTGTAAAAAATGTTTTGTAAATAAAAAAGTATTTTTAAAAAGCAGCGGACATAAAATTATGTCCGCTATTAAGGTAAATTATGAAGAAAAAAATTTATAAAATTAGATACAAATCAATTCTATTGATATATATAATATATCAAACTTTTAAAAAAAGTGTAAAAAAAAAATTTAATTTTAATATGAAAAAAACATTTTATATTAAAAAAACTTAAAAAAATAACGAATAAAACATTAATATATATATACTTTATTTATTTATATTATATAATCAATAGTTAAATATTTTATGAAATTATTAAAATTTTTTTATTTATAATTGGAGTCTATTATGAAAAAAATACATAGTTTATCTTTCAGAATACCTGTTATAATATCATTGATATCGGTAGCACTTATAGTGATTATTCTTTTCATAGCGGTAAATTTTGCAAATATTGGAATAAGCAGAAGCAGATTTGAAGGTTTTGATAATACCGTACAGGCCTATGCTAAATTATTTGATTCTATACTAATAAATCAACTTTCTCTTGCTGAAACTTATTCAGTAATGCCTGCAATTATTGATACTGTAATGAATAGAAATGATGATTCTTTAAGAAATCTTTTGATTGCATTAAAACAGATTAATAATGCTAATGAATACTCTATAAATACTGTAGTTACAGATTTGAACAGTAATGTTGTTATGGATGCTGCAGGAAACACAACTGGAAGTATGGCGGAGAGAAGACCTGCTTTATGGAAAAAACTGCAGTCAAATAATGGCAAGTTTACATATGATGATGATTTGATAAAATCTAAAGATACAGGAGTTCACTCTATAGCCATAGGCGGCAGTATAAAAGATTATGAAGGAAACTTAATAGGGTATGTTTTTGTCATTATAGACTGGAAACTTATATATGATACATATTTTTCTGATATATCACTTGGAGAAAGCGGAAGAATATTAGCTATAGATTCAAAACTAACAGATATGATGGATACAATATATGATCAGATAGGTACTTCAGTTGTTGATGCTTATCAAGAGGCATTTAACGGCAGTTCAGTTAATGGAAAATTATCGTATACATATTCAAATGCAAATAGAACAGGATCATATTATAAAATGAAAACTATGAATTGGGTTGTTGCTATGAGTATGTTTGACAGTGAAATATATGCTGTAAATAAACAATTAATACTAATTAGTTCTATAGTTGCTCTAGCTGCTATTGTGTTATTAACAATATTTGTATATTTATTTATAAAGAGACTTATGGGACATTTGGAAAGTATTATAAGAGAGGCTAAAGAAATAGAATCCGGAAATTTAACTTATGCAGCTAATGAACATAAAAGAAAAGATGAGCTTGGAATATTGTTCGATTCATTTGCTAATATGCGTACAAAATTAACGGAGATTATTTCACAGGTAAATACTTCTTCAGAAAAGATTACTCATGCAGCACAGGAGCTTGCAAATGGAAATGCTGATTTATCTAAAAGAACAGAATCTCAGGCAGCAAGTCTTGAGGAAACAGCTTCTTCTATGGAGGAGATGGCTTCTACAATAAAATCGTCAACTTCGCATTCAGTAGAAGGCAATAATATGATGAAAGCATCTATGGATTCTATAAAAAATGCCGGTGTGATAATAGAAGAAACTACTAAAAGTATAGAAGAAGTAAGCGAAGACAGTGAGAAGATAAAAAATATTACAAAAGTTATAGAGGGTATTGCTTTTCAGACAAATATACTTGCACTTAATGCAGCAGTGGAAGCTGCCAGAGCAGGCGAACAGGGTAAAGGATTTGCTGTAGTAGCAAGCGAGGTAAGAAATTTGGCACAAAACTCTCAGACTTCAGCGAAAGATATAACAAATCTTATTGATGTTATATATGATAAAATTAGTAAGTCAGCAGAAAAAGCAAAAGAATCTCAGCAGATATTTGAAGACTTGGAGAAAAAATTAGAAGAGACTTCAAATATAATGCGTGATATAAGCGACACAGCAATAGAACAGCAGTCTGGAGTAGATCAGGTAAATATCGCAGTCTCTCAAATGGATACAGTAACACAGCAAAATGCCGCTTTAGTAGAACAGTCATCATCAGCTGCTGAATCATTATTAAATGAAGCGAGAGAGCTTGAAGATGCTATGAGCTTCTTTAAATTAAAATAAATATTTAATTAATATAATTACATAAAAATAAAACGTCTGGTAATTATTATCAGGCGTTTTTTTATTTATTATCTTCATGATTTTTAATATCAGCTTATAACAAGAACAAACTCACGTTTTTTATTATCCTGATATTTTGTGCATATATTGTTTATACTATCTATTACAATCTCTTCATTATCTGTTGTAATATCCAAACATAATGCTGCTTCTTTTTCTTTTGAATAAACTTTTTTTACAGCATTCAAAACTTTATTGAGTCTGTACGGCGTATCTAAAATAATAATAGGAACATTTAATTTTTTTAAATACATTAATTTTTTTTCTCTTTCTCTCTCATCACGAGGTAAAAGCCCAGCATAGTAAAACTCTTTAAAATTAAAAGGCAGGCACATAATAGCCGCTGTAACACTGCTAACCCCTGCTATAGGACGTACTTTTATATTATGAGAGTAGCAGTATTCAAGAAGCAGTCTTCCCGGATCTTCTAAAACTGGTGTTCCGCAGTCGCTTATGAGAGTAACAGTTTTGCAGTTTATAATTTTGGTTATAATATCATCAATGTCCTTAGACTTTTTTGTATGCTCGCTGAACTCTATTAATCTATCTTTTTCTTTTTTTATGTTCAATGCTTTAAAAAGTGTAGTGGCTTCTCTGAAACTTTCTGCTAATATAATATCACTTTCTATTAATACTTCTTTTAGTCTTTCTGTATTATCTTTATAATTTCCTATATCTCTTGCTGCTATATAAACTGTAAGCATAAAAAATCCTTTTTTAAGTGATAATTAGTTTATTACTATCAATTTCTTTTTAATAAGCTGTTAGTAAACATATAATTCCAATTTGTGCTTACCATATTATTGCTTATAAATATATTATTATAGAATGTATTAGTAAGAAAGTTATTAGCTTTAGAACGCTCTTCCATTTCATTAATCTTTTTTACCTTTTCATTCAAAGCCCTTATAATAGCATAGCTTTCATTATCGATATTGCCGTCTATTTTTTCTGGTCTGAAATGGCATTGAAAAGCATAAAGTACCTTTCTTGAATCAAAATCCCATATATTATTTGTAGGCATGCTAGTATAACCGTATTTTACAAACTCTTCTTTTATATCCAAAACTTTAGCCTTTTTATACTCATTATCGTTTAAAAAATTTGTGTAGTCATATTCATCATACCACATACCGAGATTATATTCGTCATGAAGCCTTTTCCATGGGAATTTAGGACCTGGATCTTTTTTTCTGTATGGAGCTATATCCGAATGACCTAATATATTATAAGGTTTTACCCCGTATTTATCTATTAAGTTTCTAAGAAGGTATACTACCTTTTGTATTTGGCTTTCATTATACTCTAAATACTCATCATAAGGAATAAAAAATAAATTTTCTCTTTCTCTTTTTGTCATTCTTCTTAACTGTTCCTGAGTATTTGTAACTTTCTCTAAAAATCCTAAATTTACTATTTCTATGCCTATAGAAGTATCATTCATAGTAAGTCTATTATCAAACATAGTAACCCCAGCATGCCAAGCCCTATTATTATCATCTACAAGTTTGTATATAGGATCGTTTTCTCTTGTTGTTATTAAATAATGAGCTGAAACTCCGGGGTCGGTTAAAACTTTCAGAGACAAATCATCATCTAATGCAGTATAGTGAAGTATTATATATTTTATTCTCAAATTATAAGCGGGAGATTTAAAAACAGTTGATATTTTAGGAGCTATTTTTCTGCTTCTTATAGGAGCGGAAGTATTATCATTGCAGGAAAATAATACCAATGCAGATATTAAAAAAAGTATCTTAATTATTTTTTTATACATAAACAGGAACTCCGTTAAATCTGTAGCGTATGAAGCCTTTATAAAATTCTTTTACCTCAATATAGGCAAAATAATAAGCCTGAGCTGTATTTATTCTGGTATGCTTATGAAGGAGATTGCTGTAAAAACAGTGTGTAAAGTCTATATACATTCCGTCTGCTAAAGCACCTACACCAGATATTACAGTTCCTACTCCTGAAGATAATAATGATTTTGTGAGGTTATTATCAGTTTCTTCCATGTTGCAGGCATTAATAAAAACTAAAGACGGAGGATTTTCTAATGCTCCTACAGAGTTTAGTATATAGTCATCGCTTAATTTGATGCCGTTTTTATATCCATGTGTTATAATATGTACTATATCATAACTTTCAAGTATTTTTATAAACTCCAAATAACTATGCTCTTTTCTGTATAAATCTATTTCAGTATTTTTTATGTCGTCATGAAGTGATAAAATAGTATCTATTTCTTTTTTGTCATAAGTTATATCATCGCTTGGTATTGAAATAATGGACATTTTTAATTTTTTATTATTTATTTTATTATTATGATGAAATATATTTGAGGCATTTGTATAAGAAAATATTATATTTTCAGATATAAATTTACCGTCATAAGAAAGTATTTCCCAAGGTATATTTACGCTTTTATTATCAAGATGAAGATAAACTATTCTAAAACCTTCAAGTATATGTTCTCTGAAATCTTTTTCTGGAATAAGCATATTCATCAAATAGCTTCCAAGCTCTATATATTTATCTATATTACTGCTTTCGCTGTTTGAATGTTTTAATAAACGTAAGTATTCTTTATATATACTTTCATAAGCCTTATAGTCAAAATGTTTTTCGTATTCTGCTACATAAAGCGAAGGATAAGTTTCTATTGCCTGATATTTAAAAATATCATTATCTATAGTGCATGAAAAAAATGTCTGTGATATATTATCATTTAAAACTATTAATCTGTCTTTAAGTTTTGAAAATGTTTTATAATCTATTTCATAAATAGAAAAGTCAGAATATTTTTCTTCAAGTTTATAATATATTCCGCGTCTTCTTTTATAATTGTCAGTTATATAAATATTTGTATAGTCTTTATCTGAGTATTCATTTTTTTCACTTTTTAAATCAATTTCATAGTAACCGTATAATTTATTTTTGTCATTATCGTATAAAAATATATTTATACAACTTTCATCTTTTTTTATATTTTTTAAAATCTTTTTTACAGATGCATTTTTTAAAGAAATATATTCTATACTATGAGATAAAAAGTATTCTCTATTTTGAGTTATAATGTATGATTTATATGCCATTTATTAAATATCTTTTTTAAGTATAAATAATGATTATTTATTATACAGTAATTTTTTATATAATCAAATAAAATGTTTATCGGATAATGAATGATAAGACATAAATAAATTATTTAGTTTCAAATCCGTCAATAGTAAAACTGTATGTATCGCTGTCTGGAAGTAATTTTAATGTAATTAATACTGTGTTATTATACATGTCTTCGTTGAAATTATTTAAAGGTATTTCTATGGTTATATCTTTTCTTAATATCAAATTAGAAAATTGTGCTCCTATCCATAAATAAAAATTAAGATTAAACTTATCACTTCCTTCAGTATATTCAAAGTACATATTGTCAAGTTTTATATATTTTCCAGTAGTCATAGTTCTTCCAAAGTCATTATTACTGCACATATAATATCCGCCGTTATAATCAGCATTATAGGAATCCGTTTTATTATTGATATCTATTTCAATTACGCTTGCATACATACTGTCATTTTTTACAAAATATTTTGAACTGGAAGAGCCTTCTATTTTTAATTTAAAATTCATAGTTTTTTTAAGTATTTGTGTATTATTATTTTGTTCACTATTTGAAGTTTCTGCTGAATTTTCTATGCTTTCATTTCCTGAATTGCCAGAATTTTCATTATTCTCGCTATCCGAATTTTCAGTGTTTTCATTTGAAGTATTATTACCAATAGGATTTAATGGTTTATAATTGCAGCCGTATATGAAAAGACATGCTGATAATAGTATAATTAAAAATTGCTTCATAAACAAAAATCTAACAAATTTAATCTTTTTTGTCAATAGTTTTGTTATATTTAAAAGACATATAATGTAAAGCTATTGTAAATTCATTAATAATGATATAATATTTAATTTTAAGTAAATATTTGTTGAAATAAATTTACATCGAATATATACTTATTAGTAATTATTATTAATAAAAACAATATAAAATTTATATAAATTTCAGGAGGTTCAATTTGAGTTGGATAGGTGCTATTATATTACTGAGTGTATTAGTATTTGTTCATGAGATGGGACATTTACTAGCTGGCTTAGCAGTTGGAATAAAGGCTGAGGCTTTTTCTATAGGTTTTGGTCCTATACTTTTTAAAAGAGAAATTAAAGGAATAGATTTCAGATTTTCGCTTATTCCTTTTGGAGGATACTGCAAATTTAAGGGAGAGATTTCTGAAGACGGCAATGTAGAAGAAGGTGATTTTCTTAATATGTCGCCTTTAAAAAGAATAATAGTTTATTTTGCTGGTCCTTTCTTTAATTATTTATTTGCATTTTTACTTCTTACAATATTGGTATCTTTGCCTTCAAAAATAGATTTATATTCGCCTACTGTATCAGTATTCAGAGATGGTAAATACATGCATTCAAAGTCTGGTATGACATTAGCATATGAATATGGCTTGCAAAGCGGAGATACTATTACAGCTATAAACGGCATAAAAGTAGAATCAGATAATGATATATTAAAAACTATAAATGATGAGGCTATACAAAATGCTGCTGAAGAAATAGTTTTCAGTATTAACAGAAACGGTGAAGCTATTAATATAACTATACCTTCTGTTGAAATGCTTAAGGCTTTGAGCGGAGAGAGAGTATTGGGATTATATTTCGGAGATGATCTTATAATAAAAAATGTAATTGCCGATTCTGCTGCTTCTGAGGCTGGACTTATGGCAGGAGATAAAATAATAGCTATAAACGGTATTAGTGCAAGTAATATAGCAGATTTCAGACCTATAGTGATGGATAATGCTTCTCAAAAAATCAATATAACTATAATAAGAAACGGAGAAGAGATTACAAGAGAGGCTATACCAAGACCAGTATCTTCAAAGACTATAGGTACTTACGGAAGTTTGGGAGTTGAGTTTGACAGTACTCCTATGAGAGTAGAGAGAGTTGACGGCATACCTTTTCCTAAATCAATACCTGAAGCTTTTAAAGAAACTGGTAATTATTTGGTTTCCTATATAAACGGACTTAAACTTCTTTTTACTGGTAAATTATCAGTTCGTGAAAATTTGGGCGGACCTGTAAGAATTATACAGATTTCATCACAGGTTATTTCTGTTGATATAGAATACAGACTTAGAACTATACTTTCATTTACTGCTACTATAAGTTTAATACTTTTCTTAATGAATCTTCTTCCTCTTCCAGTAGTAGACGGCGGTATGATAGTATTTTCATTTATAGAGCTTATAATGAGGCGTCCTATAGACAGAAAAGTTCTTACAAAGATACAGGCTGTAGGGGCTGCATTTTTAATAACACTTGCTATATTTATCACTATTAATGATATAACACAGCTGTTTAGATGATGTTTATAAAAGATATTTTTGATACAATAAATAATTAAAAATAAATATAATAAGAGGTTTGTTTTTGAGCAGACCTCTTTTTTATGGTTTTAATTAAAAAACAATTAATTGAATAATACAATTTATATATTTGTATTATACTAAACTTTACTATATAATACTAATTCAAAAAATAATTAGGATAATTATAATAAAATGAGCGAAAATTTAAAAAATGAAATACTAGAACTTGTAAAAAGTGAGGATATAATAAAACCAACTAGATATTTAGGCGGCGAGATAAATGCTATAATAAAACCAAATATGCCTTTTAAATTTGTTATGTGCTTTGCGGATATGTACGAAATAGCCATAAGCAATTTGGGGCTTTCTATACTTTATGAGGTTATTAATTCTATTGAATATGCATCATGTGAGAGAGTATACGCTGTTGCTGAAGACTTTGAAAAACTTTTAAGGGAGAAAAATATACCGCTTTATACTTTGGAGACTTTCAGCAGAGTAAAAGATGCTGATGTTTTGGGATTTACTTTGCAGTATGAGCTTATATATACAAATATACTTCAGGTGCTAGAATTAAGCCAAATACCTATACATAGATATGAGAGGGGAGAAGATGTACCTATAATAGCGGCAGGAGGACCTAGTGTATTTAATCCATTCCCATTGGCTGATTTTATAGATGTGTTTTTATTCGGCGAGTTTGATATCGAGATGAAAAACTTTGTTGATATAATTTATAATCTCAAAAAAAACGGGGCAAAAAGAGATGATATATTAAAAGAGCTTTCAAAACTTGAGTATGCCTATGTTCCTAAATACCCAAGAGAGAATGTTAAAAGAATATTTGTTGAAAATATTAATGAAATGCCGTATGTGAAGAAACCTTTAGTTCCCCTTGTAGAGGGCATACAGAACAGAATATCTGTTGAAATAGCTAGAGGCTGTACTCATAGCTGCAGATTCTGTTTAGCTGGTATTACTTACCGCCCTGTAAGAAACCGCACTATAGAAAAAATTGTTGATATATCAATGGAGTCATTAGAGGCTACTGGTGCTAATACTTTAAATTTATTTTCGCTTTCTGCTGATGATTATCCTCATATTGCTGATTTGATAGAGTATTTGCAGACTCTTGGAGAGCATAAGGGATTTTCTTTATCTCTTCCTTCACTTAGAATAGATTCATTTGATAAAGATACTGCAAATAGAATAGCTCAGTTTAGAAAGACTGGACTTACATTCGCATTAGAAGTAGGAAGCCATGAATTAAGAGAAAAAATAAATAAGGAAATGGATGAAGAAGCCATATACAATATACTTGCCGATGTTCAGAAAATGGGCTGGAAAATAGTAAAGATATATTTTATGATAGGCTTTACTGATAATCCAGATAAAGAAGCTGATGAGATAATAGAAGCACTTGAAAAGATGATTAAAGTGTCAAAAAACAAAGTAAAAATCAATGCCGCAATTAATGTATTTATACCAAAGCCTCATACGCCTTTAGAAAATACTAATCAGCTTACAGATGAAGAAGCTATTTACTATATAGGAAAGGTGAGAGATCATTTTAGAGGTACAAAGGTTGCTATAAAATATCACCCTCCAAGAATGGCAGAAATCGAAGGAATAATATCAAGAGGCGATGAAAAAATAGGTAATATTATTTACAAAGCATATAAAAAAGGTGTAAGATTCGATGCTTGGGTTGAACATTTTAATTATGATATTTGGAAGGAAGTAATAGAAGAAAGCGGATACACTATAAAAGAATTATTAAGCAGAAAAATAAATATGCCTTGGAAATGCATTGATACTCTTGTAAGTCAGAAGTTTTTTGATAAAGAATATGAGAGATTTCAAAATGGTAAGTTTACAGAATACTGTTTTACAGGAAATTGTCAGAACTGCGGCATAGACTATAAAAAATACTGCCATAAATACAAAAAAGAAGTTTTAAACACCAACTTTACTCAAATGGCTGAAGAATTAAAAACTCTAAAAAAACGAGATATATTTGCTGTAAATTATAAAGTATTTATGAAATTCAAAAAAGAGGGTATATCTTCATTACTAGGTATGCATGATTTATCGCGTGTGATGATATGTGCTTTAAAAATAGCAGGGGCTAGCATATCATTAAGCAAAGGTTTTCACCCATTAGAAAAAGTGGTATTCACTCCGCCAACTCCTTTTGCTTGTGAGAGTGATGCTGAGTATATGGAAGTGAGTTTAACTGATTTAGTAGATATAGAGTTATTAAAAAACAAAATTAATAATCTGCTTTCTCATATAGGCATAGAAATAATGAGTGCCATTTCTACTCCTACAAATGCTAAAAATATACAGTCTCTTCCAAAGAATACAGTTTATAAAATTATAACAAGCGATGATAAAAAGGCTTTTGATATACTTTCAAACAAAGAAAATCTAAAATTAAGCGAAGAGAGAAAAGGAGATTATTTAATTATAAATAAAGATAATGATTTGCTTATAACACTTTTAGAAAGCAGTGAAAAAGCTATAAGGGTACGAGATATAAAAGGCTATCTTTTGAAGAATGATATTAGCTTAAAAAATATTAGAAAATTAGAACTTGTATAGATAACAAATATTGTTTTAGGAGTTTTTTATTATGATTAAATTCTATTTAGAAAATGCATTTGAATTAAATAAAGAGTATCCAGACACTTTTAAAATTCCTCCTCAAAAAGAAATTGATTCTTTAAAACTTGATGATTATGTTAAATTAATTTTTACGGAAGAAAATGCTGTACCTGAGAGAATGTGGGTAAAAATTACAAATATAAATGGTGATAATTTCACAGGTATATTAGACAATGATCCTTATTGTTTGAAAAGTGTAAAATGCGGTGATAAGATAGTTTTTAAAACTGAAAATATAATTGATACATACTTAAATTCTTAAGTTTATCAAAATAAAATTATTTTTTATATGCATTTTCTGAAAGAATATTTTTGATAATTATATTTTTGAATCTCTCTTGCTTTTTTTATAAGTTTTAAGTGCTTTTTATAATCTTTTAATTTGTAATAGCATATTGAAAGGTAGCATATGGTATATATATTATTTCTTTTAAGTATATCAAGCTGCTTATCAAAATTTTCTATAGCATTTATATAGTCTTTAACAGCAAAAGAACAAAGTCCCATATAATAATATATAACATCATTATTATCAGATATTTCTTTTGCCTCTAATAGATTTTCCATAGCCTTTTTATATTTATCCATTTTATAGTATGATACGCCTAGACATAATGCTGTATGATAATCTTTTTTATTTTTTTCATTATATTGTAGAGATTTTTCTAAATATTCTATAGCCTCATCATAGTTATGAAGTCTGTAATGGCATATTCCTATCCATTTAAGATTTTCAGAAGTACTTCCTTCTATATGCAAGGCATTAGTATAATACTTGAGAGCCTTTTTATATTCAGCAAGGCTGTAATATGATGAAGCAATCCATCTGTGTATGTTATGATTATAAGGCGATAATTCTAAAGAGAGATTTAAGTATTTAATAGCTTTTTTATATTCATTTATATTATTGTATGAAGCTCCAAGATAGAAGAAATAATAATAATGAATATTGTTTTTGTTTTCTAATGCTGTATCAAAAGCTTTTTCAAAATACTTAATAGCAGCTTTATATTCAGCAAGCATATAAAGTGCAAATCCCGCTCTGAAATAGTATTTAGCATTTTTTTCTATTTCTATAAGCTTTTTATATATATCAAATAGGTTTTGATAGTCTTTATTTTTGTATAATTCTTCAGCCTTTTTTATATAAAATTCTTTTTCCATAATATTTTTTTATATTATAAATAAACTTAAATATTTATAATAAGTCAAATATAATAATTAAAAAAAATCATAATAAATTTTACTTATCAGCTATTAAAATTAAGGGTTTTATTTCCGAATATATAGTAAGAAATATAAAAAATAGAAGAATAATATGGCTATAATAGAATTTAATATACCAACAAAAATTACATTTGGACTTGATTCTCTTGATTGTCTTGCAGACACTATCAAAAAATACGGCGGCAGAACTGTATTAGTAACAGATGGTGCTTCTTTCAATCAAACAGGCTTAATAGATCAAATAGTTAATAAACTTAATGAAAAATTTATTAATGTAATGGTTTATTCTGATGTAAACTCTACAAGCACAAGCGATGCTGCTGATATCATTGCTAATTTAGTAAGATACAGCAGGGCAGAATCGATAGTTGCTGTAGGAGGCTTTAAAATACAAAATACAGCAAAAGGAGCAGCAGTTGTAGTAACTAATAGCGGAGAGGCTTCAGACTATATTAATGGTCAGCCGGTATATCATAAGCCTTTGCCTATTATAGCGGTTCCTACAATATTGGGATCTTTGTCTGAAATAGCTACTGGAATGTGCCTATATGATAAATATGATGAAGTAAATAAGCAAAACAATGAAGACAGCGTATTTTCTTCAAACTGTATAATAGACCCTTCTTTATATACTACAGTTCCAGTAAAATATGCTATAAGCAGTGCATTATCAGTATTTGCTTTGTCTTTTGATATATATATGAGCAATACTCTTACAAGCATCACAGAGCCTTTAATAATTCATGCCATGAAAATAAGTATGCAGGGGCTTAAAAAACTTATTGCCGACAGCAATAATATAGACAATATAACAACTTTAGCTACAGCAAATATGTTATGTGCCGCTTCTGCATGTCATAGCAGTTTGGGAGCTATAAGGGCATTATCTATTGCTATTAATAGTGTTTATGCTGTTAATAAATCAATGGTATGTTCTATACTTCTTCCTCATATAATGGAATATTATATTACGGTTGCACCTGATAAATATATTGTTCTTACTAATGTTATAGATGGTATAGACCCGGAAATGACTCCTTTTGAAATTGCAAATCAGGCGTCTCAGCATATAAAGAAATTTCTTCTTAATATTAATTTACCTACAAGGTTAAATGAAATTAATATAGACAGAAGTAAATTTGATAAAGTAGCAGAATTAGCATTGCAGTATAAGGGAATGGACAAACTTCCTCGTGCTATGAACTTTGATTCTATTATGACTATATTAGAGCAGGCGTATTAATCTTCGCTTTTAGGTGCATATTTGTAAGGTTTTTTATGTAATGCATCTATTAGCTTTTTATTTGGTTTATAATTGGTAATAGGCGGAAGAGGCTTATATTCTAAAAGACTAGAGTTATAGCTTTCAGCATATTTATTGTATGCCAAACATAAAAGATATTCTAGGTTTATAGTATCCAGCAGATTATAATGTATAAGTGAATCGATAGCAGTTTCATCTTTAGTGTCCTGATAATAATTCCATAGTAAAACAGCTGTATATCCAGTAACGCCTTCCATATCATCGCCTCTTGAAAGTCCTACGTCCTGTTCTATTTTTTTTAATCCGCCGGTATATCCAAGATCTTTAAGTACAAAGCGTAAATCTATTTGAGCACATTTTATTGTTGTAGCAAAGTATCTTTCAAGAAAAGGTATATCAAAGCATGAGCCATTAAATGTGCAAACTATAGAATAATTTTTTATATAATCAAGAAATTCATTTTCATTTCTGCCATGAACAAATACTTTCATCTCCTTGCCGTCATAACAGCCTATAACTGTAACATCAGCCTTTGAAGGTTTTATACCAGTAGTTTCTATGTCCAAAAAAACAATTTTATCCATAAAAAAAGGATAGAGTCTGTATATAATTGGTGTGGGAAATCTCTTTAAAAAATAATGATAATTTTTATTTTTATAATTATAAATGCTTCTAGGAAGTTCATCTTTTAGAGCTTCTCTGATACTTTTAGGCATAGCATAGTAATCTATATTTTTTAAAGTATCCTCCCAATCAATAGCCCCTTCTTCCCATAGGAGACTTTCTTTTTTAGGACCGATTCCCTCTATATGCTGAAATGTTCTCTTTAATAAATCCACATAATTACCTTTATATTATTTTATTAAAACTATTTCCTTTTCCACTTTACACCCTGAGGAGTATCCATTATCTCTATACCCATAGATAATAATTTATTTCTTATTTCATCTGCTTTTTGATAATTTTTTTCTTTTTTGGCTAGACTGCGTTCTTCTATGAGTTTATTAATCTCTTCTTCATCATCTTTGTTTTCTTCTTCATCATTTATCTTAAAGCAGTTTATTATATTATTTACTCTTTCTATGAATTTAATCATTTTATCTCTTGTTTCATTGTTAATAGAATCAAAAGATGTATTTGCATTTTTTATAAGTGTAAATAATACTCCAAGTGCTTCTGAAATATTTAAATCATTATAAACAGAATCAGAAAATTTATCATTAGCTTCATCTATTTCTTTTGATAATTTATCATTAATTTCATTAGTATCAGTTTTGTTTATATCTTTTAATCTGAATACAAAATCATTCACTCTGTCAATAGCACTTTGAGATTGTTTAATGCCTTCTATAGTGAAATTTAATTGTTTTCTGTAATGAGAGTTTATAAGCGAATATCTTATAGCCTCTTTAGAAAGTCCTTTATCAAGCAGATCTCTTAAAGTATAAAAATTGCCTTTAGACTTTGACATTTTCTCTCCGTCAACTATTAAATGCTCGCAATGAAGCCAATAATTAACAAACTTTTCATTAAATGCTGCTTCATTTTGAGCTATTTCATTTTCATGATGAGGGAATTTATTATCAACTCCTCCAGTATGTATGTCAAAATGCTTACCTAAATACTTGCAGCTCATAGCAGAACATTCTATATGCCAGCCCGGTCTTCCTTTACCAAATGGAGAATCCCAGTAAACATCGCCGTCTTCTTCAGTATATGCTTTCCAAAGTACAAAGTCGCTTGCATTTTCTTTGTCGTATTCATCATTAAGTACTCGTCCGGAAGCTCCTTCAAGAAGTTCCTGTTTATCAAGATTAGCCAGCTCTCCGTATTGTGGGAATGTGCTTATTTTGAAATATACTGAACCGTCTGCCTCATAAGTATGTCCGTTTTTTTTGAGAAGTTCTATAATATCAATCATTTCTTTTATATGGTCAGTAGCAGCAGGGTTAACTGAAGCCTTTTTTATTCCCAAAGTTTTTATATCTTCAAAGAATGCCTCTTTATATTTTTTAGTATATTCATTTAAAGAAATATGATTTTCTTTAGAGTTTTTTATAGTCTTATCATCAACATCAGTTAAATTCATAACGAGTTTAACATTATATCCATAATCTTCTAATACTCTTCTAAGTAAATCGCTAAATACATAAGCTCTGAAATTACCTATATGAGCATAGTTATATACAGTAGGTCCGCAGGAGTACATTCCCACTTCACCCTCTTTAATAGGTTTGAATACTTCTTTTTCTCTGGTTAATGAATTATATAATACTATCTCTTTCATAAAAAAATTTTCCTTAAAATATTATAAATATTTTACTTAAAAGACTTTATTTGTCAAGGTGCTGTTATGTATTTTTTATAGATGAAAAATAATACAAAAATCCCCCTTAAAACATTTTTTAAGAGGGATAAATAATAATGCTTTATTTATTATAATCATTAATAAATAAAATAGTTTTCTAAATATAATACTTAAAATACTTAATAATAAAAAATTATATGTTTTTATTCTTTCTTATTACTATAGTAGCCTGCTCTTTATATTTAGATATTAGGCTTTTGAGATCTTTTTTCTCTTCTTTTTTTTCCATTATTTAATTCCTCCTTGAATAATGAATAATGTTTATTTTTAGAAGCTGCCATCTCTCCATACTTTAAAGTCTGGATAGTCTAATTTTTTAGAATTATCTTCATACCATTTACAAACGGCGGCTGACATATTGATTACATAAAAATTAAACTCAGTTTTCCAGCCGTCATTTTTAAAGTCGGCAAAAGAGGGTATAAACTTATTATTAATAGTTTCATAAATATTTTTCTGAGCTGATTCTGTAGGGATATTATTATCTTTTATTGCTATTCTGAGTATTAAGTGAATAGACATACAAGAAAGTGTTGAAGTAAGTCTGCTGTATTCATCAAACATCTGCTCTTTTGAGGAGTTTTCGGTAATAGTATCCATCCACATTTTTATAATATTTCCTAGTGCCTCTAATTGTTCTGGTGAGGCATTTTTATTCATAATAATAGCTGCATAATTTTCTGCAAGCTGCATAAATGTCATAGTTGAATTATCATCGGATATTGATATATCAGCTATATCTTCTATTTGCATTGAGTTTATCATAGACATAATAGAATTATCTTCGGCATTTGCTTTGATATTTATTGATATAAAAATCATAAAAACAAATAATAAATATACAAAACTTCTTTTCATAAAATATATTTCCATTTATAATTTTGTCTATTTATTATCGTCATCAATTAATTTGTCAATACATTTATTTTTATAAAATAATAAACATACTACAAACTATCTATCCAATTAAATACTTTATCTAATATATGCTCATTATCCATATCTTTAAAAAATATTCCATTAACCAAATTATTATGATATATTTTTTTATTTTCAAATATTATACAATCGGCAAGAGAATCATTAAAACTATTTACCTTATTTGAAAAATTAATAGAGTTCTGTACATCGCAAATAGGATCAAGTCTGGAATGTATGCATAAAACTCTTGTTTTTTCACTTCCGTCTATATAATTATAAGGATTTCCCAATTTTCTGTCGTATCCTTCTTCAAATAACTGATTAATCATAGCTGATATTACTTCATTAGTACATACATTCAAATCTGTAGGACCTCCTAAAGATATATAGCCCTTAAAAATATTATTATCAATATTATAATTTTTTTGCAATTCTTTATTATAAACAAGCAAAGCTCCCAAATGTGCCCCTGCTGATGAACCTATAACTACTATATTTGAATAATCAATATTTTTTTCTTTTAATACTTCTAATGCTTTAGATAAACCTTCAAATATATCTTCAATTTGACAGGGATATTTATATTTAGGTGTTAGCCTGTATCCTAATAAAATTGTATGATATTTTTCTTTTGCAAAACGCCTTCCTACAAATTTATATAAATTAGCATTCCCTTCTCTCCATCCGCCGCCGTATATATATATTATAACCTGCTTTTTTGCTGATTCATTTTCTTTTATTTGAGGAGCAAAATATAGTATATACTGTGCTTTATTATTATTATATTTATAATATAATGGTTTTATCTTTTTATCAGATTTAAGGAAATTGATTGCCATAACTGGATAGGTAAGATAATCACCTATCATATTTTTTTTTCTAATTTTTTCTTTAACATCATCTTCTGTTATTTTACTATTTTCTTTCATAAAAAATACTCCTAAACTATAAATGAAAAATTTTTTTTAGAGATGAGATAAAATCAATTCTAAATAATATGAGCATAGCTAAAATAATTATTAATGCCGCTGCAAATGATATCAAACTTCCAATATATGAAAAATGAAACAAAGGAAATATCATAGTAAGCATAGATATAAATGAAGCAGATATAATATATGATATATATTCATTAAAATATTTTCTGTCAATTAAAGCAGTTAAAAATATCGTAATATTCAAAGCTAATGATAAATATGATACAGCATAATTTAATGACCATTTATGAAAACCTGTGAAAATATCTACTATTATAATAAAAGGTAAAACCATAAAAAACTCTATTAATAATTTCTGTCTTATATATAAAGATGCATTTGTAAAACATATATAGCTGCAATATCCGAATATTATTGATGATACGGATATTACAGCCCAATTATATTTGCTTTTAGAAATGATATTAATTATAATCAAAGCAATAATTGCTATTAATGATGATAACAATACTATTTTTTTAGCATTGATTTTTTTCTGCATTTTATAAAACCATTCATAAGAATGATATTCTTCATATACTATTTTTTTATTATCAGAGTTTATTTCTTTAAGACATAAAGGACATATATTTTTATTAGTTTCTATTTCTAATTTACAATTATCACAATAAGCCATATTATAATACTCCAAAATCATTAGAATATATTTCTACTTCTGCTATATTTGATATATATTTAAAAAAGTATTTTATTATATCCGTTTCTAAAATTGTTCTGTTAAATGTAATTGATAATTTATTATTAAAACTGCATATTCCGCAATTTAAAGGACTGTTTATTGTAGGATATACTACCGCCTCAAAATGATTTATATATTCTTTCATATCTTCTGGAAGAGTAATATTACCAAAATTTGATAATGTGATAGTTTTTACTTTATCTTCAAAAAGTTCAAATGCTAAGTTAACAGCAAAATTTTTTATAAACAAAGGAATAAATTTAGCTAATACATTATTTTCTAATTTTGTATTTTCATAGATAAAATTTTCAAGCCTTTCTTTAGATATTTTATCTTTCATATCCTTATCTGCTTTTTTTATAATATCTTCAAAAGTTAATTTATTTTTTGTATCAATAGCAATGTTTGCAACCCCAAAAAAATTTTTTAAACTTATAGAAGGAAATATCTGCCTCAAATTTACAGGCAGACATACAACTATATTTTTTCCGTCAAGTCTATCTTTTATTCTAGTTTCATAAATTGAGTATGCTAATAATGATAATAAATATGATGTTATAGTAACATTATATTTTTTACTTTCTTCTTTCACTTTGTTTAAATCCAATATGCCATGCACAACATTATCACCATAAAACTTAAAAGATTTTCCTTTAATTAAATAAACATTTTTTATTTTTTTCTCTCTTACTGAAGACTTTTTATTTTTTGTATGAACTAAAAAGCTGTCATCATAGTCTGCCAAAGTATGTATATTATCTTTAAATATATCTTCATTTTTATCATCTATAGTTTTATTTGTGAGTATAAAATAATGATAAAGCAGAGATTTAAAAAAACTTATAAGTGATGCAGCATCAGCAAGCGAATGATATATTTCAGCAAAAACTCTATATTTATAGTATCCTACTCTTATTAAATATCCATTATTCAATTTACTGTTAATATTATAACAAGGATAGTATTTATCTTCCTGAATTAAAAGCTTTCTGTGATTCTCTTCAAAATAATTCCAAAACAGTCCCTTTTTTATCATAAGTGCAAGAGTGGGATATCGTTTTATGGCTATATCTAATGCCTCCTGAAGTTTTTGAGGATTAACTTCTTCTTTTAATACAGCTGATACTCTGAATATTGGTATATTCTTTTTATTTTTTATAGAAACAAAAAGTTTTGCTGCATTATCTAATTTATAAAGATGTTTCATATTCATAACACCGTAATTTGATATTAATATTTTAAATCATTTGCTTTATTTTTCAATGATTAAAAATAACTAAATTTTTATTAAAAGCATATTAAGTAATATATAGTTCTTATTTTTGTTAATATTATAATAATGATATAAAAAAATATATTTAAGATATTATGTTATAGCAAATCAATATAGCAGTTTAGTGTATATTAAAAGTTGACAATAGTTGATTTTTAGTATATAATCTACGCAAATATAATGATTATCTAAACAAAAAATCTAATAAATAGAGGTGTAATATGTCAGGACACTCCAAGTGGGCTAGTATTAAACATAAAAAAGCCGCAAATGATTCAAAAAAAGGTAAAATTTGGTCAAAAATAGCTAAAGAAATCACAATTGCAGTAAAAGAAGGCGGAAGCCCAGACCCAGACCAGAATGCTAGATTAAGAATGGTTATAGTGAAAGCTAAAGGTACTAACATGCCTAATGATAATATAGACAGAGCTATAAAAAGAGGAGCTGGTGCAGGCGAAGGTGCTAATATTGAAGAAATGTCTTATGAGGGTTATGCTCCGGGAGGAGTTGCTATCATAGTGGATGTTGCTACAGACAATAAAAACAGAACAGCTGCTGAAATAAGATCTATATTCAGTAAAAACGGCGGAAACTTAGCTGAAAACGGTGCTGTTTCTTGGCAGTTTAAGAAAAAAGCTGTAGTTATTATACCTGCTGCTGGAAACACTGAAGAGAGCTTGATGGATATAGTTCTTGATGCTGGTGCTGAAGATATAGAACAGGACGGAGAAGTATTTAGTATTACTGGTCCTATGGAGGCATTATCTTCTATAGTTGATGCTCTAAAAGCTAAAGGTATTGAGCCTGAAAGTGCTGAAATAGTACGTGTCGCTGATAATACTATGACTATAGCAGAAAACGATGCTAAAAAAGTTATGAAAATAATCGGACTTTTTGAAGATCATGATGATGTTTCTGCTGTTGCTACTAATTTAGAAATTACTGATAACTTAATAGAAGAATAATATTTTATCATATATACATGATAACTTTAGGAATAGACCCCGGATTTGCCAGATGCGGTTATGCTTTTATAGAAGCTAAAAACTCTGCATACAAAATAGTAAATTCGGGGCTCATTGAAACCTTTTCTAATCAAAATTATAATCAAAGGCTTTCATTTATATACACTCAATTAGATGAGCTTATCAAAAAGTATAGTCCTAGTGATGCCGCTATAGAAGAACTGTTTTTTTCAAAAAATACAAAAACTGCTATAAAAGTAGCAGAGGCAAGAGGCGTTATTATATTAGCTCTCACTTTAAATAATATTGACTTTACAGAATACAAGCCTAAAGAAGTAAAATCGCAAATAACAGGAAACGGTAATGCCAATAAGGATGCTATGATGAAAATGGTTAATCTTTTTACTGGTTCTAATATCATTCAGGACGACACTGCCGATGCTGTAGCCATAGCATTAGCTCATGCCTCAAGAAACAGAATTTTTAAATAAAGAAGAAAAAGTATCAAGAAAAAAATATAATTGTTTTTCTCTCTTACTTTTTGTACTCCATGTATCCCCGCCCTATAAGATTTAAAAGTTTTTATTTTTTCATATATTTTGATTAAATATATCAGTATATACTACAAAAGAAAACCCGCCCCAAATTTATTTTAACTTTGCATTTTCCTCAACGCACGTATAGCGGATTTTTTTATAACAATCGATTTGATATTCTAATTTTACACTATATAAGGATTCGATTCTACGTGCGTTAAATAAAATGCTAATTTAAAAAATCACTTGGGTGGGCTTCTTTAAATAACAGTGTAAGTAATGTAGAAAAATAGTATAAAAATGTCAGTGTAGCATTAAAAAATTTGGAGGGCGGGGAGTGAGATTAGATTTTTAAAGTTTATTTAAAATATTATTTATCAAGTTATCTTTAAATAACAAACAGATATAAAATAAAAGAATTCAAATAATAATTTTCTTTTAAAAATAAAATACAATAATAGAATATAAAATACTAAAATTCAAAGTGAGTACTATTATAGTAAGCAAAATAAAAAATGTATTTCAATTATAAAAATTCAGTCTATAACTGAATAGCAATCAAATATTATTTTTTTGACAATATAATGATTTTAATATATTATTTTCTAATCAAATTTATTAAAGAGAGAATATATGAATAATAAATATGATGTTATAGTTGTAGGTGCAGGTCATGCTGGAATAGAGGCAGCACTATCATCAGCAAGACTTGGTATGAATACACTTATTATATCTATTAATCTTGATACTATAGGACAAATGTCATGCAATCCTTCTATAGGAGGCGTGGCAAAAGGCACTATTGTAAAAGAGATAGACGCTTTAGGCGGAGAGATGGGGCTTTTAATAGATAAAACTATGATGCAGTTCAGAATGCTTAATAGAAGCAAAGGCAAAGCTGTATGGGCACCAAGAGCTCAGGCTGATAAATATGCATATAAGGAAGAAGCGGCTAAAACTCTTTATGCTCAGAATAATCTTACACTTCATCAGGATATAGTAACAGAAATAGTAGTTGAAAATAATGTACTTAAAGGTTTAAAAACAGAAAGAGGCAGAGAGTATGAATGTGATGCTGTAATTCTCACTACTGGAACATTTTTAAACGGACTTATTCATATAGGACCATATCAGAAGCAGGCTGGAAGAATTGGAGAGCTTCCTGCTATAGGGCTTTCTGATAATTTAAGGGCTTTAGGTCTTGAAGTAGGAAGATTAAAAACAGGTACTCCTGCAAGAGTAGATTATAATTCTATTAATTTTGATATATTAGAGATGCAAAAAGGCGATGAGGAAATAGTACCTTTTTCTTTTTTAGATGAGAAAATTGATATAGTTCAGGAGCCTTGCTATATAACATATACTGATACTAATATTCATAAACTTATACAGGACAATATACATTTATCACCAATGTACAGCGGAGCGATTACTGGAATAGGTCCTAGATACTGCCCGAGCATAGAAGATAAGGTTGTAAGATTTGCAGATAAGCCAAGACATCAGCTTCATTTAGAGAGAGAAAGCTACAGAACTAATGAAGTTTATATAAATGGTTTCTCTTCAAGTTTGCCAGAAGAAGTGCAGATAAAGATGATAAGATCATTAAAAGGGCTTGAAGAGGTGAAAATATTAAAACCTGCTTATGCAGTAGAATATGATTACGTGAACCCTATAGAGTTAAAGCCTACACTAGAAACTAAAAAAATAGAAGGCTTATTTTTGGCAGGACAAATTAACGGAACAAGCGGATATGAAGAGGCTGCTTGTCAGGGGTTAATGGCTGGAATAAATGCGGCATTAAAAATAAAAAAAGAAGCTCCATTCATACTTAAAAGAAGCGACGGATATATTGGAGTTTTAATAGATGATTTAACTGCTAAAGGAACTAAAGAGCCTCATAGAATGTTTACTTCGCAGGCAGAACATAGAATGCTTTTAAGACAGGACAATGCCGATGAAAGACTTACAGAACTTTCTTATAATATAGGGCTTGCAAGTAAAGAAAGGCTTGATAAAGTAAGAGATAAAAAAAGAAAAACTCAAATACTTGTAGAATACTTAAATAAAAGAACATTAACTCAAAAAGAAGCAGAAGATTTGGGATTTACAAAAGAGGCTAAAGAATACAGAAGTATGACACTCTCTTCTATAATAAAGCGTCCCGAATGCGGTATTGATATGCTTGTTTCTTTAATAGACGATAATTATAACAAAGATGTTTTAAATAATGCCGAAATAGCTATTAAATATGAAGGCTATATTGCAAGATATTTAAACGAAATAAGAGACATTGAAAAGTATGAGAATATGCTTATACCAGAAGATTTTGATTATTCTACTTTAAAAAGCGTAAAGATAGATGCTATAAATAAATTAAAACAGTATAAGCCTTATAATATATCGCAGGCACTAAGAATACCAGAAGTAGATAAATCAGTTGTGCATATTCTTATATTAGCTCTCACAAACAAGAAGAAGTGATTATAATTTGTATTATAGTTTTTTAAAAATCTGCTTATATAATGATTGCTTATATTATATATATTAAAAATTTTTAAGTTTGTCAAAATTAATTTTTTTATTTAAAATATTTGCGGGTATTAAGCAGTTCTTTTGCCTGCCTACGGTATGTATCGGCAACCCCAGTTATTTGCAACAGTAGGAAGTCTGTGTGTATTGGCACATACAAAGTCAGTCTCTGTATACCTTTGGAAAGGTGTAGTCTAGTTTATATTCTACATAAATAATCATATATAAAAGTTTTAGTTAGTAATTGCTCTTTTCTGGAAGCGTATCTGAGGGATAAAAACTTTAACGAATTTGCGGTAAAAAAGTTAATAGTACAAGTATAAAAATATATAAATTTACTAAATAAAATTGTTCAAGTATATACTGAGCATTCAATTAATTTTTAAAAAAATTGCTTTTATTGTTGACATAACATATGTATTCATTGTAAAATGTAGTATATAATTGTATACTGGGGTTTTCATGCTTAATACAAAAATGGATTATCTTTTAAATGAAGCTTCATATCGTATGACCAATGAAGACTATGATCAAACTTTAGAGATTCTTGATGTAATACTAAAAAAAGTACCTAAAAACTATAGAGCCAATCTATATAAAGGTCAAGTATGCGTTGAGATGAAAGAGTATGAAGATGCCATAAGGTATTTTGAAGAGGCTAGAAAAGTAGATATAAAAACTTTTAAATCATACAATTTACTAGGAATAAGCTATCATGCTATAAAACAATATGATAAAGCTATAGAATGTTTTAATGAAACTCTTAAAATTACTCCCAATTCTTATAAAGCATATAATCTTTTGGGTATAAGCTATTTTGCAAAAGAGGACTATACTAAAGCTATAGAGTATTTTAATAAGTCCATAGAGATTAATCCTAAATATGATAAGGCATATAATAATTTGGCTTTATTTTACTATAAAAATAAAAAGTATAATGAAGCTATAGAGTTTTTTGAGCATTCAAAATCTTTAGATGAGAGGGTATTTAAGGCTTATGATATGCTTGGTATGAGTTATTATAAGATAGGAAGTTATGAAAAGGCAATAGAATGCTTTAAAAGATTTTTCCAGTACAACAGCAAGTCATACAAAATAGCAAATACTTTAGGAGCTGTTTATTCTTTTTTAAAGGATTATGACAATGCTATATATTATTTTAATAAGTCTATCGAGATTAATCCTAAATATGCTAATGCATATAATAATTTGGCATTAGTTTATTTTAATAGAAAGATATTTGACAAGGCTGCTTTATATTTTGATAAGGCTAAAAAACTGGATGTTAAGGCATTTACTGATTATAATAAATTGGGTATAAGCTATTATTCTAAAAAATATTACTATGAAGCGATAGAATGTTTTGAAAGGGTAATAGAAAAAAATAATAATGCTTATAAGGCGTATAATTTTATAGGTATATGTTATTCATCTAATGAAGAGTATGATAAGGCAATAGAGTATTTCAATAAGTCTATAGAGATTAATGACAGATATTATAAGGCATATAATAATTTGGCTTTGGCTTATTATAATTTGAAAAATTATGAAAAGGCAATAGAGAATTTTAATAAGTCTATCGATATTTATTCAAATAATGCTGATGCATATAATTGTATAGGTTTATCATATTATCATCTTGGAGAGAAAGAAAAGGCATTAGTTTATTTAAATAAGGCACTTGAGATTAACCCTCTTTACAGCAATGCTTATGAAACATTATTCAGTATATATTTTGATTTTGAAGAATATGATAATGCTATGTATTTTGCAGATAAAATACTAGAATTAAAGCCTGATTCATTTAAATATTATGGCAAATTAATTACTATATGCTTTAATAATAAAAGATATGATAAAGTTATAGAATACTCTGAAAAAATAAATAAGTATAATAATAATGTATATAATATGCTTGCCGAGTCGTATTATCATTTAAAAGATTATGATAATTCAGTTTTTTATTATAATAAATTAATAGAAAGAGAAAAATCATCTTTTTATATTTATAATAATTTGGCTATTCTTTATTATTTGAAAAAAGATTATGATAAACTTGTAAATACATATTTCAGATATATAGATAATTATGATATTAATTGCAAATTAGGTTTTGCAGGATATAATATATTTCTTCTCTCATATACACTTCTTAAAAATAATATTATAAGATACAATGATTTTTTAGATTTGTTTGATAAAATATTTAATAAAAGTATAGAGTTTTACAAAGCTCATAATACTCAAGCTACATTATCATTATATAAAAGTATGGAATATAATACAGACTTATTAAAACTTTTATTTGAAAATAGGGCAGAGTATAAAAATGCTTATGAGGCTTTAGAAAATATTTTAGATGATAATAAATTAAAAGCGATAAAACCATCAATAGAAAAAATAAAATTATACTCATTTGAAAAATCTATTAATAATTTAAACAGAAAAACTATATGCATAGAGTATGAAGCAGAAGATACTGTTATTATTGATAATGTTCATTATGATAAAGTTTATGGAAAGAATGCTAAGTTTATCACAAGAGATGATGATATAAAATACGAGTCTCTGCTTTATATGTTTGCATCAGAAGAAAATAATATTTTGAAAGCTATATTATTAAAATCTCCAAGTATAAAGTCTATATATTTTTCTAATGATTTTGACGATGAAGATATAGAAATAATAAAACGTATAATTAATAATGATAATATAAAGCTATATAAATCAGACAATTAAAAAATTACAGTAAGTCTATTATTGTTGTTTACAAACTTAAAAACTTTTATTGTATTTTTAAAAAGTCATATTTAATATAGTATATAACATCTTCTAATGCTTTATATCATCTAATTCTTTTTACTTAATATTATGGATTTTCATTATCAAAATCTATTTTGGCATATATACCCCCAATTTTATTAAAATTGTTTTATATTATTTTGGCACATTTAGTATAAGTCATTGTGTCTATTTTTTATTCTTATCTTTTATTTTTATCTTTTTTATAATTTCTGAGTCTTCACTAAAGATTTCATTTTTTTAATGTAGTTTGTCAATTACAGCAATAACTGCTATTACTGATAATATTATAATACTTTCCATTAAGATGGTCTTTTAAAGTTTTATTATATTTGTTAAATGTTATGTTAGCCTAACAAGAATGAATGTTATTGTCAATTGTTTTTATAAAAAAAATGCTTACTATTATTTAATTTTAAGGTTAATATTTCCGTATCTTATTAGTAGTATAAAATAATTTTTGTATAGGGAATGATAAAATGAATAAATATATATTACTCTTTTCATTTTTTATTTTAAATATTTTGTATTCTCAGGAAACTAATATATTAAACAGCAGACTTTTTTTTACAGAGAAAGATAAATTAACATCAAAAATGAATATATACACATCTTGGAAAGAAACCTATAAATATTTAAGAGATAACAGATTTAGATTTTATAAAAGAGCTGGAAGGAGTATAACATTAGAGTTCAGATATAAGTATCCAAGTCAGATATTTGTTAATAGCGGCACACCTATAATATTTACTTTTAATGACGGAAGCAGCGTACAATTAACAAATGTGCAGAAAGTTGTTTATAGTCCTTATTTAATGGGGGATAAACAGTATTATGATGTAGAGGTGAGATACAAATTTAATAATGATGATGAGTTTAACAGTTTTGCAAATGCTGCTATAACAAATATACGTTTTAATTTTATTAATCAGTTTTCAGAAGAAGTTTATGATGATATAGGCATTTCATCACTAACTACAAGTAATTGGCAGGTAGTGTTTGAAGCATACAGAGACGGCATAGCAAAGTTAGAAGAGTTAAACAATAATAATGTTACTAATGATTAAAAAAAGCCAACCTAGCTCAGTTGGCAGAGCAGTGCATTCGTAATGCATTGGTCGTGGGTTCGATTCCCATGGTTGGCTCATAGTTTTTTATAACTGTTTAGTAGTAATCTTATCTGTATTATACTTATTTCAAAACTAAATTTCTTAATATTTATACTTTTTTAATTTAATATTTTTTAATTATAGTTGGGCTTTGCCCCAAACCACGCTTCTTTTGCGGCTGTAGGAAGTCCTGTGGGTTGACACAAAGAACCTTATATCCTCGATAAACTTGGATACGCTTCGCAAAAGACGGCATGTTTATATACCAAAATGATAGTTTATACAACATGTAAAACATTTTGTTTGTAATTTTTAAATTAAATAATTTCATACTCAATTTGTCAAGTAGTTTTAAAACAAGTCTATTATTTGATAATTGCCATTTTTTAGAAAAATAATATTATAATTTACTTACGGCTCATACATTATAAAAATTTTTGCTTTTAAGATAAATTCCAATTATAAATTAAATACTATCATATCATTAAAAAATAATTTAGAAATAATTATACTGTTTAATAATTTACAGCAATTTGCACGCCATCAAATCCTGCTCTATAGAATTACTTAAAAACTCTACAAATACATCATATAGTATAGGGTCTAATTTGACATGCTTTTCTACAAAATCTTCTCTCATAATATTAAGAGCTTCCTCTGGAGTAAAAGTTTTACCGCCTCTATATTTACGTGCCGGGTCTATTAGAGCATCATATACATCTATAATTTCAAGCATTTTGGCAGGGAAATATGCAAAAGCCTCGCATTCATCTATAGCTTTAGCATCATATGTCATTATTCTTTTTATTTGGAAATGAGGATCTTTTGCCAATTTTAATTTATATAAATGATCATAAGGTCCGTATCCTAATCCGTAATATTCATGGTGCAAAGCTACAGTTAATATAACTTCAAGAGGATATTCAGAAGTCTGGCTTACAAGAGCATAACTATTAAATAAGTGTTTTTTTATTCTCTCATAATCTCTGCCGTTAGCTCCTTCAAAATAGTCCAAATCTTTAACTTTACCTATATCATGAAGCAAAGCCCCTACAGAATAAAGATTCATCTCTCTCTCTTCTATGATTTTTATTCCTTTATCAATACAGTCTTCAACAGTAGCTAAGTTTTTGCGTATACTGTCTTTACTAAACATAGTTTCAACTTGCTCATAGAATTTTTTATATTTATTAGTGTATGAAGTTCTTATTTTATGTACTAAATGTCTTCTGTTGATAAGGTTGTTATAAAAAGCCATAAAATTCACATATGAGATAAATACCCTGTTGGAGTGCGACATTACTCCTCCGTCAGAATAGTTTCTAAGTTCATCAAAGACTTTTTGTGTTTCTGTATTTTTGGAAAGCATATCTACTATAGTTGTAACTAGATTAGTTGTAGTTTCTGTAATTTCCTGATTTTCTATTTTAGCCTGTTCCTGAGTAATCTCTTCGCCTTTAATTTTTTGTATACTCTCAAACATGGTAACTTTTGCTATTAATCCTACATCATTACCTACATTAACTATTTGCTGTGCTGTATTTTTATTTATTCCGACTTCTTCATTTACTACTATTTTTTTTAGTTCTGTGTTATAGCTTTCTATTGTACTTACTTTTTCCTTGTAAGTCATTTTAGAGATTTCAGATATTCTTTTTCCCATCTCTTTTTCAGATTCTTTAGGAGTCCTAAATATGTAAGGCTGATTTGTTTCAGATTCATTTGAAGAGTTATCAGCCTGAGTTATAGATTTGAACTCTTCTATAAATACTGAAAAGTTTTTTGGGATATATAGTTTTAGGTTATTATATTTTTCATTATCTATGATAAGGCTTAATTGTTCGGTTGGAAATGGAATAATTTTTTTTTCTTTATCTACTCTAAATAGGGGGATATTATGTGATACTAGCTGATCTTTGATTGTTTTTAATTCTTTAACGGTTAAAATATCGTATTTGGTAGTTAAGTCATTACTCATTCTTTAGATTTCCTAAAACAAAAATATACGCGTATCATTATATAATATTTTTGTAAAAAAGGAAATAATAAAAATCTACTTTTTTATTTTAACACCTTTGCATGGTCGATTAAATTTTCCAGCTATTAAATTACCATTTTTATCGATGTATTCTTTCCAGTATGGAAAAGTTTTGCATTGTTTTGGTTTGGCGTCATTTATTGTGCATTTATTATTTTCGTCTAAGAAACAGCAGGATTTTCCTTCATCGACTTTTATATAATATCCGTAATATTCTTCATATTCTAAATATTTGTTTATAAATACAGGAGGAGATATTTTTAAGAAGTCTGAAGCTTGTATTATATCATCATCATTAAAAAATACATATCCTTTTTCTTTGCAGCATATTCCGCAGCCTGTACATGAGAATTCTAATACTGCATTTTTATTTTTAGCGAATCTTTTCATAATAGTTGTTAAATATTTTTATTATTTGTTTTATTTATTATATTTTGATTTTTATTTACTGATAATAGAATTTGCCTGAGATTTTATAGAATTTGCGAGATTTTGCTTTCCGATTTTTGTGTACATTTCAGATACCTTTATATAATCATCATACAGCAATTTCTTTTCATTATCATTCATATCCTCAACTTTTTTTTTTCCCCCTTTGGGGATTTTTATATCTCTATTAAAAACTATATTATCAGGATTATTTATTATATCTTCATTAAGTACAAATATTGAAGGCCATCTTCTTTCATCTCCAAGCTCGGAGGCTGCAATAGATGAAAGAGTATCAGTCCATTTAGTTTTATAAGTGTCAGTATTATATGATAATCTTGTATTCTGATTGTTATTATTAGCCGCGGCATTAGTATTAGCTGCAGGAGGGTTAGGAGGAGGAGTCGGCGGTGTAGGCGGAGTTATTTCCGGTTCTTTAGGAGGAGTTGGTGCTGTATTAGTTTGAGCAGCTGTATTATTAGTCTGCGGTCTTGCTGTATTAGTTTGAGCAGCTGTATTATTAGTCTGCGGTCTTACTGTATTAGTTTGAGCAGCTGTATTATTAGTCTGCGGTATTACTGTGTTAGTTTGAGCAGCTGTATTATTAGTCTGCGGTCTTACTGTATTAGTTTGAGCAGCTGTATTATTAGTCTGCGGTCTTACTGTGTTAGTTTGAGCAGCTGTATTATTAGTCTGCGGTCTTACTGTGTTAGTTTGAGCAGCTGTATTATTAGTCTGCGGTCTTGCTGTATTAGTTTGAGCAGCTGCATTGTTAGTCTGCGGTCTTGCTGTATTAGTTAAAGTATTAACTGCATTATTTGTTTGAGTAATATCATTAGTTGGCGATATAGTTTCATTAGTAACTATTTCATAGAAATCATCATCAAGCTCATTATTTTTTCCAGAGAAGAACTGTACGCCTAAGAACGATAATCCTAATATTATGATTATAATTCCTACTATAGCCGCAATTTTATTTGATTTTTTATTTTCATCTATAGAATGTGCTGGAGCAACATAAGGCTCTGCAGGTTTTTTCTCTATTTCAGGCAATGCAGAAGTTTTTAATTCATCTTCAGTTTCTATTATTTTTATATCTTTTTCTTTTAATTCCTGTAATTTTTTAGATTCATCTTCATTGTTTTCAGTTTCATTTGAATTATAATTTTGATAATTTTCAACAGCATCATTTTCATCAATAGTAGGTGCTGTTTGTATTGCCTTATCTATTTCATGCTGTTCATATACTGATTTTTTTATTTCTTCATCATTATTTGAAGGTATAATTACAGGTCTTTTGAATATATCGCTTTTACTGTATGTAGGTTTGTCATTTATTTTAACTTCTTCAGTTTTATTTTCTAATTCTTTCTCTTCAGTTGTTTCTTCAACTGCTTTCTCTTCAGATTTAGTTAAATTATTTTCTTCTGCATGTTCATCTATTTTTTCCGGTTCTTCTTCTTTCTCAAATCTTGTAAAAGAGTATGAAGAGCTGTAGTTATGCATTATAGCTGATGAATTAGTTTCTGTAATCTCTTCTTTTTCCTCTAACTCTTTTACTTCATCTTTATTTTCTGTTTCTGAAACTTCTTTTTCTTCTTCAGCGGGCTCTTCTTTATTTATTTCATCATCTGATGTTTTTTCAGTATTTATATTTACCTCTTCTTCGCTTTTTTCTTTTTCATCTTCTTTTTTATCAAGAAAGTCAATACTATCTTGATTATATTTTATTTCGTTTATATCATTTTCTTTTGTTTCATTATCTTTTATGCTGCTTATACTTTGAGCTGCCAATACGCTTGTTATTATAGGCTTTGAAACGTTTAATTCAGAAGATGAATTATTTTTTAATTCTGCATTGATTTCAGCATCATCATCAACAACAGCTAAACGTTTTTTCACAGCAACAGGTCTTGATACATTTTTTGATTTTGCTTTTATAGCCTCTTTTAATAGAGTTATTGATTCTCTTTCTGTCTTAGTTTCACTGTTTTCAGTTTTTATAGTTTCTAATTTTCTTACTGGACTTGATGTTTTAAATGCTGTTTTTCTATCCGCTTTAGCTTCTTTTATAAGTTCTTTTAAATCTTTTCTCTCTTCTTTTTTTTCTTCGTCTTTTTTTATTAGAGACTCTCTTGAAGATATTTTATTTTCAGATGCATCAGAAACTTTATCATCTTTTTTATCAAAAATACTATCTATTTTTTTATTTGTTATTTCTTCTTTGTTTTTTTGTAAATCTATGGCTTTACTTTCTTCTTTTAGAGTTGTTTCAGCTGCAATTTTTTTAGAAGCAGTTTTTTTAACAGCTGTAGTATCTTTAACTTCTTCATCAGCTGTTTTTTTAGCTGCAGTAGTCTTTCTAGCAGTAGTTTTTTTAGCAGCTGTAGTATCTTTAACTTCTTCATCAGCTGTTTTTTTGGCTGCAGTAGTCTTTCTAGCAGTAGTTTTTTTAACAGCTGTAGTATCTTTAACTTCTTCATCAGCTGTTTTTTTAGCTGCGGCAGTTTTTCTAGACGTAGTTTTCTTTACTGTTGCCGCTGTATCTTTAACTTCTTCATCAGCTGTCTTTTTGGTTGCAGCAGTCTTTTTAGTTTTCTTTACTGTTTCTTTGCTTTCTTCTTTTTTGTTTGTAGTAGTTTTTTTTGTTGCCATATTTTTACTCTGTAATATTTTGTTTATTTTTAATTAATAGATTTCTTATAGTATTCATTGTTTTATCATCAAAAATGTTTTCTGTTATATTTCCTGTTTTTAAGGAGTCTATAAGATAATTATTTAAGTTAATGTCTTTGTTTAGATTATATTTTTTTGCTATATATACGCTATTGCACATAGAAAGTATTATTCTTAATTGATTTCCGTTAGAAGAATACTTGTCTATAAGTTTCTGCGGGTCATCTATACCTAAACAACTTAAATTATAACAAACTTTGAAAAAAAGTTTATCTACAGCCTGCTTAACCTGAGCTTCTTTTTTATTTTTTTTGTTTACAGTGTAAAGTATTGAAAAATCCCTTACTTCAAAATTGCATACAGTGGCAAAAAACTTTTCCTGATGCGGCATAAGGTAATGATGGCTTTTCATTTTGGATTCTACTCTTGTAATAAAACCTTTTTCTTCTAAAGTATCCAAAGATTTTACTATAGTAGCATTTCCGCCTATACCAGCTTCATTTAATATTTGAGAATGAGTAGTTTTAGCGATGCCTAACTCATAATCATAATTTGCTACCAATGTTCTGTATACTTCTTTAGCAGACAGAGGCAGTTTTTTCCAAGTGTTGTTTTCTGTTATAGATTTTGGAATAAATGAACACATTGAGGCTATAGATAAGAATGTTTCTTTATCTATATTTTTTAGCTGAGCTTTATTAATAATATCTAATATGTTTTCCAAAATCGTACTCCAATCTTACAGACTTATATAATATATCTAATTTAATATAAAATCAAGTTATTAAAAATATATTTTACTACTACATTATCTTTATCGGATTTTAGAGATGTAAATTTATTTTTAAGTATTTTTATAAATTATTATGGGGAATTATTTACGGAAGTTTTTATTTTTTATATATATTATTTTTTAGTTTTGTATTTTTTTATATTTTCAATTATTTTTTATTTTTATTATCTTTTTTAGCTCTCTTAATAATTATTTTCTTATGAGTTTTTGTGTTTTAGGTGATTTTTCAGCTTTGATTTTTGTTTTTTAAGCGAAATTTTCTTTTTGAATTAGATCTTTTTATGATTTTTTTATTAAAATTTTTGTCTATTTGCTGATTTTAATTGAATTTTTATTGTTTTTTATTGAATTATGGAGAAAAAAATTCCGGATTTTAAGCAGAAAGTTCAAAAAATTTCCGTTTTTTTTGATTTTTTCAGCTGAATTTTTGGTTTTTTTGATGTTTTTTAGGTCTTAAATTATTAAAAAACGCCCTGTTTTGATTTGGCAGCTGTTAAAAATGTATTATATGTATAATAAAACTGGTTTTTGGTTAAAAAATATAGATTTTTTGTTAAAAACACGCTTTTAACCTATTGTGTTTTTTGGGTCCTATGCTATAATAATAAAACAGTTGATGAGAAACAAAAAACAAAACATCGGCTGACACAAACAAAAACAAAAGTTCTTTGAAATATGGATAGCAGAAGCAATTTAAGAAAAACAAAACACAACTGGTGTAAACGAACTTAAGTTAAGTTCTATGACCCAACGGTTACAATTTGTAACATTTCTTTAAGTAAGTAAATCACTATTCAGTAGAATAGTAAAATAAAGAATCATTTCAGATTCACAAAAAGTGAGTATGGAGAGTTTGATTCTGGCTCAGAGCGAACGTTGGCGATGCGTCTTAAGCATGCAAGTCGAGCGGGCTTATTCGGGCAACTGGATAAGTTAGCGGCGAACTGGTGAGTAACACGTAGGTAATCTGCCGTAGAGTGGGGGATAACCCATGGAAACATGGACTAATACCGCATATACTCTTGCTACACAAGTAGAGTAGAGGAAAGGAGCGATCCGCTTTACGATGAGCCTGCGGCCTATTAGCCTGTTGGTGGGGTAACGGCCTACCAAAGCTACGATAGGTAGCCGACCTGAGAGGGTGACCGGCCACATTGGGACTGAGATACGGCCCAGACTCCTACGGGAGGCAGCAGCTGAGAATCTTCCACAATGGACGAAAGTCTGATGGAGCGACATCGCGTGAGGGATGAAGGCCTTCGGGTTGTAAACCTCGGAAATTATCGAAGAATGAGTGACAGTAGATAATGTAAGCCTCGGCTAACTACGTGCCAGCAGCCGCGGTAATACGTAGGAGGCAAACGTTGCTCGGATTTACTGGGCGTAAAGGGTGAGTAGGCGGACTTATAAGTCTAAGGTGAAAGACCGAAGCTCAACTTCGGGAACGCCTCGGATACTGTGAGTCTTGGATATTGTAGGGGATGATGGAATTCTCGGTGTAGCGGTGGAATGCGCAGATATCGAGAGGAACACCTATAGCGAAGGCAGTCATCTGGGCATTTATCGACGCTGAATCACGAAAGCTAGGGGAGCAAACAGGCTTAGATACCCTGGTAGTCCTAGCCGTAAACGTTGTACACTAGGTGCTTCTATTTAAATAGGAGTGCCGTAGCTAACGTCTTAAGTGTACCGCCTGAGGAGTATGCCCGCAAGGGTGAAACTCAAAGAAATTGACGGGTCCCCGCACAAGTGGTGGAGCATGTGGTTTAATTCGATGATACGCGAAAAACCTTACCTGGGTTTGAATTGTAAGATCAATGATTTAGAGATAAGTCAGACCGCAAGGAGATTTTACATAGGTGCTACATGGCTGTCGTCAGCTCGTGTCGTGAGATGTTGGGTTAAGTCCCGCAACGAGCGCAACCCTCACCCTTTGTTGCTACCGAGTAATGTCGGGCACTCTTAGGGGACTGCCTACGTTCAAGTAGGAGGAAGGTGGGGATGATGTCAAGCCCTCATGGCCCTTATGTCCAGGGCTACACACGTGCTACAATGGCAAGTACAAAGAGAAGCGAGACCGCGAGGTGGAGCAAAACTCAAAAAAGTTGCCTCAGTTCGGATTGGAGTCTGAAACTCGACTCCATGAAGTTGGAATCACTAGTAATCGTAGATCAGAACGCTACGGTGAATACGTTCCCGGGGATTGTACACACCGCCCGTCACGCCATCGGAGTTGGTTTTACCTGAAGTCGTTAGCCTAACCGCAAGGGGGGCGGCGCCGAAGGTGGGACTGATGATGAGGGTGAAGTCGTAACAAGGCAGCCGTACCGGAAGGTGTGGCTGGATCACCTCCTTTATTCGGAGATTGTCCGACTTAAATCTTACTGCTATTCATATTTGAAAGAATTTTTCCATATTATATTTTTTATACCTCGTTAATAAACTAGCCTTCAAGGCTGGTTTTTTTGTGTCTTTTTTTGTATTGATTATTTTAATGAAAGGAATATTTATGTATCAGGATTTTAATAAAGCCGAATTAAAAGATTTAGGAAACGGACTTAAAAGAAAAATATTAGCCTATTCTCAAAATCTTATGACTGTTTATATGGAATTTGATGAAGGTGCTTTAGCTGATGTTCATGCTCATAATAGTCATGAACAAATTACTTATATTATAGACGGAGAGTTTTTATTTAATGTAAATGGCGAAGAGTATTTATGTAAGGCTGGAGATAGTCTTCACTTTGCCAAGAATATGACGCATGGGTGTAAATGTATTAAAAATGGCAGATTATTAGATACTTTTACTCCAGAAAGAGAAGATTTTTTTGAATAATTAATTATGGATATAAGTAAGGCACTAATATATTATTCTAAACAACTAGAAAAAATTAATAATGATTATAAGGTTTCTTATATTGAGGTATCTGCTATAATAATGCATACTCTTAATATATCTAAAACTAAATTAATATCAGAAGCTATAAGAGAGTTAAAGGAGGGGGAGATAAAGCAAATAGAAAGTTTTATAGAAAGAAGATTAAACTACGAACCTTTAGCATATATAACAAATAAAAAAGAGTTTTACGGTTTTGATTTTTATGTTGATAGTAATGTGCTTATACCAAGACCAGAAACTGAAGAGATTATTGATTTAGTGCTTGATTATACAAAAGATAAAGATAATATTTCTATATGTGATGTATGTTCCGGAAGCGGAAATATTGCTGTTACATTAAAAAAACTATTTATAGAGCAAAATAAAAATATTGATATTACGGCTATTGAAATAAGTAATGGGGCAGCAGAAATTACAAATAAAAATGCTTTTAATATATTAGGCGATGAAAAATTTATAAATATAATAAATGCTGATGCCCTAAAATATATACCAGAAAAAAAATTTGATATAATAGTTTCAAATGCCCCATATGTTCCTTTAAAAGATAAAGATTCTCTTCAAAAAGATTTAGATTTTGAGCCTTTTAATGCCTTGTATTCAGGAGATGACGGACTTGATTTTTATAGGGCTTTTTTAAATATTATAGATATATATTTAAAAGATAATGGGGCATTCTTTTTTGAGATAGGTTATAATCAGGCGTATTCTTTGATTGATATATGCAGTAATTTAAATATAAATAATACTGAAGTAAAGAAAGATTTAAACGGTAAGGATAGATTTTTAGTATGCTATGATCTTTAATAAAGTTTAAGTTAAAATATGAATTTTTTTAATTTAAAATTTTTTCTCTAAAAAAGCCGTATATAAAAAGTTAATTATAAAATAAGTACAATAATAAAAAAAATTAAAAACTATAAAAATAATTGCATAATAGTTAATTTGAATTATAATTGAAGCATTAAAAAAGTTAAAATATTTTTTAATAATAAATTAGAGAGAGTTGTTAATGAAATTATTTGTTAGTGATTATGATATGACTATATATATACAAGAAAAAATAGATAAAACTGTTTTCGATGCCATATCTAAATGGAGAGAGGCTGGAAATATATTTGCAATTGCAACTGGAAGAAATAAATTTTCTATATTTGAGCATATTGACAGACATTCTCTTACATTTGATTACCTTATAGCAAACAACGGGGCTTTGATATTCAATGATAAAAGGGAAACTATATTCAAAGACACTATAGATGAAGATACGGCATATGAAGTTATAAGATTTCTGCATAATACTTTTGGAGGTACTGTAGAGATAGCTAATGATGATTATATTATATCTGTACAATCAAAAGACGGAAATGATATACTCCCTTTTAGAGTAGATAAAAAAATAAATATTAATGAATTATATACTATAAAAAATATTATACAGATAAATAAAATGACTTCTGATATTAAGGCTACAGAAAATGTTGCAAATACCGTCAATAAAGAATTTTCTTCTTCTCTTATTGCTTATGGTAATATAAGAACAGTTGATATAGTAAAAAATACAGTTAATAAAGCTAATGGGGTAGAGTTTTTATATAATTTTTTGAAAGCTGATAAAAATATAAGTAAAATTTTAACAGCTGGAGATTCTAATAATGATATAGAGATGATAAAAAAGTATGACGGCTATGTTCAGATTAATGCAAGAGAAAATGTAAAAGCTATAAGTTCTAAATATTTTAATTTTATTTCGGATATTATTTATAAAGAATTGGGATTATAAATTTTATAAGTAATACATAAGTAACAGAAGTTAATAATATGATTAAAAAATAATTATATTTTTAGATGATTTAATTAGAATTGTTTTAAAAGTAGCTGACAATATTATATATGAAATTTTAGTAATTTATAAATTAAATATTTAAACTGCAAAAATTCAGTTCTTTTCATGCCTATAATAACAGAGCAAGGCTTACAGTGTATGGTTATCATATCTAACTGTATTTCTTTCGTAAAATAACTTTGGTTATACATGGTGCGTGCTTTGCAGTAAATAAAAAATTATAAAATATTAAATTAAAAATTTATAAATTGAGTTTTGAAAGAAGTCTGATTATTACAGATTATTTTTAATATAAAAAATAGGTTCAGTAAATATAAAGCATCTACTGAACCTACAGAAATATTATCTGTCATTATATCCATTAGGGTGATTTTTATGCCAATTCCAAGCAGTCTCTACTATAGTTTCTAATGAGGCTATAGTAGGAGTCCAGCCCAAAACTTCTTTTGCCCTCTCACTGCTTGCTATAAGTTCTGATGAATCTCCTGCTCTTCTAGGGCAAACTTCTGCAGGTATAGGGTGTCCTGTTACTTTTCTAGCTACTTCAATAACTTCTTTTACGCTAAATCCGTTTCCGTTTCCTAAATTGCATGAAACACTTTTACCGCCGTTTTTTAGATAATTCATAGCGGCAATATGTGCTAAAGCCAAATCGCATACATGTATATAATCTCTCAAACAAGTACCATCTCTTGTAGGGTAATCATCACCGAATATTTTTATTGCTTCCCTTTTTCCCAAAGGAACTTGAAGTATTAATGGTATTAAGTGTGATTCAGGTTTATGATCCTCTCCAATATGTCCGTCTGGATGAGCCCCTGAGGCATTAAAATATCTTAAAGCAACATAGTTAAAATCATATGCTTTTGTATACCAAGAAAGTATTTTTTCTAATGCCAATTTACTATCTCCATATGGATTGGTAGGTTCTTTTCGAGAGTCCTCTTCTAAAGGTATTTTTTCCGGCTCTCCGTAAACTGCTGCTGTAGAAGAGAATATAAAGTTTTTTACTTTAGCTTTAAGCATAGCATTGAGAAGATTTATAGAATTAGATACATTATTCTGGTAGTATTTAGCAGGATTTTGTACACTTTCTCCTACTTCTATATAAGCACATAAATGCATAACAGAATCTATATCATGGCTTTTAAAAATTTTATCAAGCAAATCACTGTCGCCTATATTTCCCTGATAAAAATTCTTACATTCTTTTATAGCTTCTTTATGTCCGTATTCTAATGAATCTATTATAACAGTTTCTATATTTTGTTTTAAAAGTTCACAAACAACATGCGAGCCAATATAACCAGCTCCTCCGCATACTAAAACAGCCATATTTATACTCCAATTTTTATTTATTTTTATATAAGTATAATTCAACTTATAAAAAAGTCAAAGAATTATTTTATCTTTCAAAACTATTTTTATGATAGTTGAAAATTTAGCATTTAAATTTTATAGCTTATTTCTATTATTTAATAATAAGTTTATATATCACATTTTTTCTAAAATTTTTAATTTTTACAATTTTTTGCTCATCTCTCTGCTCCACTGTAGGACAGTTTAAAAAATAAGCGGTATGTATTCGTATAAAAACAAAATATAATTTTTTTTATAAATTACAATTGATTAGCTATGTGCTAAAATAATGAATTAAAAAGCATATAAAACATTATATTTATAATTTTGAAATTATGCCTATAACTAATATTATCAAATATTTTTATTGAAATCTTTTAAAAGGCATATTCTCTATAGCACCCTCAGAACCTATAGTTTCATTAAGTTCTCCGTTTATAAGAAATATAACATTATCTATACCTTCAAACTGAGTAGCAGTATATACAAATTGATAAATCTGTACCATAGTTCCTTCGCTTCCCAAAGGATTAAACTCAAAGTTTTCATTAAAGTTTAAATATACAGTATTACCTTCTATAAATATATCAAGTAGTTCTGTACCTTTAGGTATACAGCTTATAATATTTCTGTTATTTTCTTCATCTGTAGCACCAATAAGAAGTTCGTTTATTGCATCTTTTATAGATGACCTATTGCTGAATTTTCTGCTTCTGAATATTAATGTTATAGCTCCAGTTCTTTCACTATACTCTACTAAATATATACCTTCATCACTGTTCTGTTTTAAATCTCTCTCTAAAGAAGCCCTCTCTACAGTATTATTTGCCTTTTTAATATTATAATTATTAATGTCATTTTTAGCTTTTCTTATTATCTCTTCTTTAATGCTATTTTGGCTATTGTTTTCTTTACTAATAGCTTCTTTTATAATATTTTCATCTTTAATAACATTATCTTTTTTTATATTCTCTTCTCTTTTGATAATATTATTATTATTTGGATTAACCATATCATTTATCACTCTGTTATAATCAATATTAGGTTTATCTAAAGAATTAGTCATTGTATATATTGAAGAACGAATAATATCTTTTCTATCTTGTGCGTTCATATCATAAGAATTATTTTCTTCTCTTTTTAAAGTATTGTTTAATGATGTTCTATGATTATTAACAGTATCATTATTTTGTTCTATATTTTTATTTGCTTCGATATTATTATTTTTCAAATATACATCAGAACTTTTATATTGATTAGTATTATTATAGCTTTGAGGCGGTCTGCTTGAAAAAGTAGTAGAAGATGCAGGCTTCATAGTAGTAGTTTCTCTTTTCACATTTTCTTTAGGTTTTAGAATATCATCAAATATACTTTTAGGTGTATTAGTATTTGTTTCAGTTTTTTTATTTTCTGTATGATAATTGTCTGCATAAGAAGAATTATTTACAGCAGCAGAATTATTATTACTCATCATATTATTTCTTTTTGAAGACGGATTATTATTATTTCTGCTTTCTAAAATCATTTGCTCTAAATAATTATGGTTTTTATCAGTATCTGAAGTATTATTATTATTGTTTGAAACAATTATATTATTTTCATTATTTGTATACTCTTCTGTATTATTATGATTATCTTCTCTAAATAATACAGAATCATGATTATTTCCATAGTCTACATATCCGCTGTCATAAAAAATAGAGTTACTTACTCCGCTGTTATTAAAAAAAGGAAGAAGAGATTCTCTAGTTATTATATTTGAATTTGTAAAATTATAGTCATTTGTTAATGTATCTAAAGCAGCCTCTATTTTAGAATTAGTTTCATAAGTCATTACAGATAAAGTTTCATTAGTATTTGCTTTAATGAAGAAATTAAATAAAGGTATATTATTTAAAAAGCTCATTTTATCGGTATCTTCTGACATGCCGTCACTTTCCAAAGCTAAAGCTTCTCTATGATTAATAGAGAAAAAATCTTTTATTGCTATATCCACCATAGGAGAATATTTTTTAAAAGCAGTAAAAATGATAGCTGCAATAATAATAAAAAGAACTGATATAATCAAAGGCTTTTTTAGATTTATCTCCTTACTTTCATTACGTATTTGTCTTGTATATGATATACCTTTAGATTTGGCTTTAAGCTGCTCGTATCTTGGCACTTTATTACTCCATAGTATAATATGTATCGTTTTCATTATCGATAAAAAGCCAAATGCTATTAGGATTTTATTTATATTAGATAACAGAGTTATTTTTTATTATTGAATATTTAAGTAAAAAAATCTTTTATTATTTTAAAGAATATAATATTTTAAATACGGATTAAATATTTAGTAAAAAATAAAGCTGTTTTTTATGCCATCGAAATGTAAACTTATGCCTATGATTTAGTAAAATAGCTTTCTATATCATTAAGATATATAAATTTCAAAGATTCTTTTTACTTATTTTTTTAAATCTTTAAAGTTCAAAGCTGTAAATGATTTTTTATCTACCTTTAGAGTTTTACCTATTACTTTTTTATAGTCCTTTGCTGATATTCCAACACAAGGTCTTAAAGTGATAATATCTTTTTCAGTTATTATTTCACCTTTAAGCATAGCATGATTTAAATAAACACCTCTTTTAGCATATACTAGTTCTTTTTTTTCCTGCTTGCTTAGTACATGTTCTTTTTTAAGTGCAGAGTTTCCTCCAAGCATAGTTAAAGTATTGTCTATAGATTTTATAAGTGTATTCATATTATCAGTATCTAAACTTATAATATGATCTCCTTCTTTTTTTTCTGGTGTTATAGTAAAATGTTTTTCTATTATTTTAGCTCCGAGAGTTACTGCAATAATAGGGGCTTCTATTCCTATTGTATGGTCCGAGTATCCTATTATAGAGTTTTTAAATATTTTATTCATTACTGATATTCTGTTTAATCGTGCATTTTCCATAGGAGTTGGGTATTCTACAGAACAGTGAAGCAATGCTGTTTCATTATTTTTTAATATTTTTAGAGCTTCTTTTATGTCTTTATTAAGAGCAAGTCCTGTAGAAAGTATTACTGGCTTTTTTGTTTTAGCTGCTGCTTCAAGAAGAGGAATATTATCTATATCGCATGAGGCTATTTTTATTACAGGTATATCATAATAATTTATATCATTAATAGATTCCACAGAAAAAGGAGTGGTTATAAACATTATTTTATTTTTCTTAGCTTCTTTTATAAGAGGTTCGTACCATTCTTTTTTTAATACTATATTATCAACACCATCAAGGGCATTATCATTAAGTTTTAATGCTTTGGTATATTCTTTAGGGGCAAATAATGTTTTTTGAGTGAAACTCTGAAACTTTACAGCATCAGCTCCAGATTTGGCGGCTTCCTGAACTAATTTTAATGCCGATTTCAAATCTCCTTCATGATTGCATCCTGCTTCAGCTATTACAAAATAGCCTTTTTTATTTATCAAGTCTTTTAATTTAATCATAATTACATATACCTCTTCCTAGTAAAATGATATACCATCATGTTTATATTATCGAAATAGATATATAATTATTTATAATATTTTATTTTTTGAATATATTAAGAGATGTTTAGTAATTGTAGATTTTTGATTTATTAAAGGAGATATAAGAGTGTTAAAAAAAAATGAGCTGGTGATGGGACTTGAACCCGCAACCGGCTGATTACAAATCAGCTGCTCTGCCAATTGAGCTACACCAGCGAAGTGATTATTATTATACTACAACTATAAAAAAAGTCAAGTATAAAACATAATTTTTTTCTTATTTATTCTTCTCTATCCTTTAAGCCTTCTACCATATCTAGTTTATTAATATAATGCGTACTCATAAGTGCTACCAAAAATATTACAGCTATAAGCAGTATTATAGCAAGTAAGTAGCTTGAACTGTATACATGAGGCACAAAAGAGAATAACTTGCTTGAGAATGGTTTTTTTACAAGATAAAGTATTCCGTATCCTGCAGCTATTCCCAAAGGTATGGCAACTATTACTTGCGTGATAGTTTCTTTTAATGAAGCTATCATAATTTCTTTTGTCGTATATCCCATAACTTTAAGAAGCGTAAACTCATATCTTCTTGTAGCAAGAGTAATAACACCCACACCATAAAGTGAAGTTGCACCAAGTAAGAATGCTATAAATATAAGTATCTGTACAAGTAAATATATTGTTGCTATTTGATTTTTATAGGCTTCATATTCATCATTTCTAAAACTATAATACGAAACTTCTTTACTATTATCTAATATATCTTTTATTTCTTCTTTGGAAGTATTGGTTTCAGTAGTTAAGAATAAAGTGTTATAAACATCTTGAACTTCAAATGTTTCTTCAGCAAAATCTTTATCCATATAAATATAGAACATACCCTGCTGTTCTACAAATTTACTAACCTTTACTCTTCTTGAAATACTGTTTCCAAGTGTATACAGTTCTATTCCTATATAGTCATTTTCTTTTACTTTTAATTTGTCTGCTAAATATTTGGGAATCATTACAGAATCTTCTTTATTTTCATTATTTGGTATATCAAGAGAAGAAAAACTGTCTTTATATATCAAAGTAGGTATGTATAAACTTTCTGCATCTTCTCTGAAAGCGGGATAAAGTCTTGACTGATAAATAGCAGCCTTATCAAAATATTTTATGCTTTTATTTGTAAGAATATCAGAATTATCTTCCCATTTTGTAGGGCTTATAGTGGCAGTAATATCGTATAATGCAAACTTTTCGTATAAAGTATATAAAAAGTAGTCAAAAGAGTTATTAAATCCTTGAGCAAATATAGTCATACTAATTGCAGCAAACATTCCCCAAAGAGAGGCCAAATATCTAGTTTTGCTTCTTGAGGCATTTTTTATAGCATATCTTGTATTGAAAGAAAGTTTATTCCATATTTTGAATCTTTCTATAAAAGTTTTTCCGGCACCTTTAGGAGGCTCCCCTCTCATTGACTGAGCAGGGTTGAGTTTTAATATTGAAACAGCAGCTAAAAGATTAGAGAATATACATACAAACAATATAATTAAAGCAGATATTATCCATAAATCTATATAAATATTGTATGTAAAATTAGGCATATCAAATATATTTCCAAGTGCATTGAATATAGGAGGAAGGAGGAATTTGCTTGCTATAAATGCTAAAAGTATACCGAAGAATGATACCAAAAAAGAATATTTGATATACATAAACATAATAGAAAAATCGGTAAGCCCTATAGCTTTCATAATACCTATCTGCTTTCTTTCAACAGCAACATTTCTTCTTTGTATAATATATAAAAGCAGTATAGCCATCAAAAGAAGTATAGAAGGACAGATATATGAAAAAGAATCTATTTGAAGAAGTGTCTGTTCATAGTTTACATAATTTACTGACTGTTCTCTGTCTGTAAAGAAGAATATTTTTTGTTTTAATTTAGTTCTTATTAAGTTTTCAGTATTAATTTTATCAGCATTTTCTTTGTATTTTATATAAATTGAATTGTAAGGCACATAATTAAAATGATCTTCGCTTATTTCTATAACTGCGAAATCTTTAGCTTCAGAGGCTGTACTTGCCCCGTCTTTAAAAAGAAATACATAATTAGGATAAGAAACTAAGGCAGCAATGGTAAAAGAGTTTGTTTTATCATTAAAGGTTAATTCTACAGTATCTCCTAGTTTAAGAGAATTAGCATCAGCAAAATTTTTATTAATAGCTATTTCATTAGTTTCTAATTCATATTTTCCTTCATAGATATAAGGCTTATTTATTCTATTTTTTGAACTGTCAGTTCCGTAGATAATAGCATCAATATTATTTATTTTGCCCTGAAATCTATGTCTTGCTTCTGCCTTATCAATACCTTTCATATCTTTTAAGATGTCTATATCATTATCGTCAAACATTCCGAATAATACTAAATCATCTAATGCATTTTCCTCAAAATAATTTTCAGCAGCCAATTTGAAGTCTCTGTATACAGTTTTTACAGCAACAAAGAAAAGTACAGCTAATGTTACTATAAATACTGCTGACATAAATATTGCAAGCTGTTTATGTATTTTTCTAAATAGTAGTTTTGTTTTTATATTAATCATTATTTATTTACCGTTTTTATTTTTACCACTCTATCTCTTCCGGATTTAGAGGTTTTTCTACATCATATTTATCTAATACTTCTCCGCTAAGAATCTTTACTACAGTATCAGCCATCTTAGCTATCTCTTTACTATGGGTAATTAATACTATGCTTGTTCCAAGATTTCTGTTTAAATCTCTTAATATTTTTAAAGCCATAACTCCAGTCTTGTTATCTAATGCCCCGGTAGGCTCATCGCATAATACTACTTTAGGTTTTTTAGCTATAGCACGTGCTATACTCACACGCTGCTGCTCGCCTCCTGATAATTCTGTAGGATAATGTTTAATTCTGTTTTCAAGACCAAGTAATTTTAAAGCCTCCTCGGCATTGCTTCTTGAAAGCCCAGTTATCTCGGTTGAAAACTCTACATTTTCTATAGCAGTTAAATTCGGAAGCAAATTGTAGCTTTGAAATACAAAACCTATATTTTCTCTTCTGAATTTAGCTAATTTTTTATTACTGTAATGAGAAATGTCTTCGCCCAAAAATAATACCTGTCCGCTTGTCGGCTTATCCAAAGCACCTAATATATTAAGCAAAGTACTTTTTCCGGAACCGCTAGGTCCTAGTATGGCAGTAAGTTTTCCCTCTTCTATTGTAAGATTAACAGATTTTAAAGCCTGAGTAGCTCCGCCTCCATGTCCGTATACCTTACTAATTTCTTTTATTTCATAAAGATAACTCATTATACAAAATCCCGTAATAATATTATTTTCTAATTATAACCATTCTTTTTTTTCCATTCATAAACGGCTATATTTACTATTTCTTCAGCACATTCTCTTTTACTCAATATAGGATATGATTTAAATAAACCGTCTTTAAAAAAGATAGTTATTTTATTTGTATCTTTACCTATAGAGTCTTTTATTTTATTTGCCACTATCATATCAGCACCTTTTCTATTCATCTTATCAACAGCATAATTTTTAAGCTCCTCATCATTTTCCGCAGTTTCAGCAGCAAAAGATACTATTAACGTACCTTTTTTCTTTTTTTCTTTAGTTGATGCTAGTATATCAGAATTTTCTATTAAATCTATAGAGTTTATATTTTGTTTTTTTATCTTTTTATCAGAATAAACAGCAGGTCTGAAATCCAAAGGGGCAGCCGCCATTATAAGTATATCAGTATTATCAAGTTCATTAAGTACAGCTTCTTTCAGCTGTTCTGTTGTGTCAATTTTGATTTTTTTATCATTGCCCTTTACATTTAAAGATGTATTTACTTCGCCCTCTATATATACAGAGTTTCCTCCATTATTGTATATTTCTTCATATATAGAAGAACCCATTTTGCCGCTTGAAGTATTGGTTATATATCTTATAGGGTCTATCCACTCTTTGGTAGCACCTGATGTTATAGTAAACTTTATATTTTTATATTTATTATTTTCTTTTGTAATTTTTTTTATTATAGTTTCAAAATCGGCTAATCTTCCCACACCAGTATCATGGCATGCCATATTTCCGCTTTCAGGCTCTATTATATTATAATTAAGTTCTTCTATTAAATATTTAGTGTTTTTTTGAACAGCTTTATTAATCCACATATGGGGATTCATAGCCGGGGCGAAATATTTATCTTTTGTATATGCACATGCTATAGTACTTACAGCATCATCGCATATTCCATTAGCTATTTTTGCTATTATATTTGCATCAGCTGGTGCTATAAGAAATATATCTGTTTCTTTATTTATATTTATATGTCTTAGAACATCATCTTCCTGCCATAGATCGGTTATTACTTTATTCCCGCTCATAGTTTCAAGTGATTTTAACCCCACCATGTTCTGAGCATTTTTAGTAACGGCACAAATAATATCATGACCTTCTTTTTTAAGCATACTTACTAACATTGGGGTTTTGTATGCAGATATTGAACTTGTTATGGCAAGCAAAATTCTCATAGTTTATTAAAAAGTTTTAAACTTTAATATTCCTTATAATAAATTTTAATACTACTAATTATATACTACTATAAATAAAAAAAATAGTCTATATATTTTTTTTATTTTTATTTATCTTTTTGTATAAAAAAGTAAAAAAATATAGTTTTTAAGTATTTAAACTAACATATATTAATGTTTTTATTAATTGGGGTTTAAACCTTATAATATACTAGAATGTAAATTTTTTAATTATATAAATATTTATAGTGTTTTAATTTATATATAAAAATTAAATATCATATTTATTAATAATAATTTTTAATATTAATGAATAAAAAAAATTAATAAATTCATTTTGTCTTATTGACAATAGATATAATTTTGTATACTATTATCTATATAATTTTATAAATATAATTTTGTTTTAAGGATTTTATATAATTAATAAGAAAATATCAGGAAATAAGATTAAATTTAAGGATAATGAATCCTTTATTTCTATATGCGGGATTAATGATAAAAACCTAGAGGTACTTGAAGATAAATTTAATGTTTCAATATACCCAAAGGGAAATGAATTAACCATAGAAGGCGATTCAAATAAAATAGAAGACACTCTTAAAGTTCTTTATATATTAAAAGATCTGTATAATTCATCTAATGAAATAACTATTCAGAAGGTTATAAGTATAGCAGATAATATTGAAAGCGGTAAAGAAAATCAATTAATATCAATGCGTATAAAGCTGCCGTATCTAGGAAGAAATATACAAATGAAAACAATTTCTCAGGGAGAATATTTATATAAAATGCAAAGAAGCGATATTGTATTTGCTTCCGGAGCTGCTGGTACGGGTAAGACATTTTTATCGGTTGCTTATGCTATAAATTTACTTTCTGAGGGAAAAGTAGAGCGTATAATTATAACTAGACCTGTAGTTGAGGCAGGCGAGAGTTTGGGATATTTGCCCGGAGATTTTAAAGAGAAGATATCTCCATATATGCGTCCTGTTTACGATGCTTTGTATAGTCTTTTATCAAGCGATATTATATTAAGATATACTGAAGAAGGAAAAATCGAAGTAGCTCCTTTGGCATATATGAGAGGAAGAACTTTGAGCAAGGCTTTTATAATACTCGATGAAGCACAAAACACCACAGTTTCTCAGATGAAAATGTTTTTAAGCAGAATAGGAGAAAAATCAAAAGCTGTTATAACTGGAGATGTGTCTCAAAGCGATTTACCAAGCAATGTAGAATCTGGTCTTGAGAATGCTTTGAAAATTTTAAAAGGAATAAAGGGAATAAGTTTTCACCATTTTGATAAAAAAGATGTGATAAGACATCATTTAGTTTCTGAGATTTTGGCTGCATATGATAATGCAGGCAAATAAAAATATTTTATTTACGGAAGGTTATTAATTTAATATGAATACAAATAAAAAAATAATGAAATCAGTTATAAATAAAACTCCAAATATAGAAAGAGTTTTTCAATTAGTAATAGCTATAGTATTATATATTTTTACTTTATTTTTGGTTTTTCCCACATATATGCAGAAAGCTGCAGTACCTTCAGTAGGCGATATAGTAAAAGAGCCTCTGATAGTAAAACGCAATGTAAGATACGAAAATAAAGAAGAAACACAAAAACTTGTATATTATGCACAGGCAGCTGTAGCTCCTATATTTGATATGCCCAAAAATATAGAGTATGAAACCATATCCAAAATAAGCAATATGTTTTCATTTATGAGAATATCTCATGATAATAATGTTCCTATTGATGATATGTATAATGAGTTTTTATCGCTTCATAACGAGCCTATAAATAAATCAGTATTTTCAAATGCTGTTGTTAATGAGCTTAATGTAGGATATGAATCTAAAATAATAGAAACTATTAAAGAACTATTCAGTGTAGGAGTCATATCTAGGGGAAATTTAAGTTCGGATACTTTGAATCTTATACTAGATAACGGAGTATTTATATACAGGTATGATGATTATTTAGTAGAAGAAAGAGTTCTTCCAAGAAACAGAGTATTTTTTTTGGAAGATTTAAGAATGGAGCTTCCTTCTATTGTAGGGGCAAAATACAGAAATCTTAATATAAATCATATTAATACAATATCATCTATAGTTAATGCTTTTTTGAGAGATAATCTTATATATAATTCTGTGCGTACAAAAGACAGGATGAATGATGTTGTCTCTTCAATACCTCCGGTTTATAATATGATAAAAAAGGGATTTGTGATTTTAAATGTAGGGGAGAGAGTAACAGAAGAAAAAGCTGAGCTTATAAGAAATCTATTTGGTAATAACTTTGAAAATTATAATGTTTCTATTTTTACAGGTCAGGCTTTATTTATACTTCTGCTTTTTGCTTTTATTGGCTTTATTATACTTAAATACAAAATACCTTTTTATATAAGTTTTAAAAACTATATTCTGTTTTGTATAGAGTATATTGTTATTGTAAGTATTACATATATATTTTATAATCATATATCATATAAATTATTGGATACATATATACCTTTTTATATTTACACATTCATTCCTATGTTTGGTATGATAAACTCATTATTAGGAGCTAGAAGGGGGATATCATCTATAGTTACTTTAGGTATTACGCTTCTTGCTGCAAATATTGCTCAGGCTAATATATTTGAAATATCAGCATTATTTCTTATATCAATATTAGCTTCTATACTGTCAAGGAAAATTAACAGCAGATATGCTCTTTTATGGATAGGTTTTATTATAGGCGTATATTTGAGTTTGATGTCATTAGTGGGAATGCTGCTTAATAATGAAATTAATATCACTTATTTAACTTTTATTTTCTCATTTGTAAGCGGATTTACTCAGGCTATACTTGTAATGATATTTCTTCCTATATGCGAATATATGCTTGAAACAGCTACTATATTCAGACTTCAGGAGCTTTCTGACTTGAATAATCCTCTTCTTAGAAAACTTCAGATGAATGCCCCCGGTACTTATCACCATTCTATCAGCATGGCTAATCTTGTAGAGACTATAGCGGAAGAGATAGGAGAGGATGCAAGGCTTGCATGTGTATCAGCATATTATCATGATATAGGTAAAATGGAAAATCCGCTCTACTATATAGAAAACTCTAATGTCAATGAAAACAGACATAAAAAATTAAAACCTACACTTTCTGCTTCTATAGTAAAGGCTCATGTACGTTTGGGGGTTGAGATAGCTAAAAAATACAGACTTCCTAAAGAGGTTATTGCTGCTATAAAAGAACATCATGGTACAAGTTTGATAAAATATTTTTATGTAGAGGCTTTAAAAGAAAATCCTGATGTTGATATTAATTTATTTACTTATCCCGGACCGCGTCCTCAGTCTAAGATTACAGCTATATTGATGATTCTTGATTCTATAGAGGCAGCAAGCAGAACTCTGGATTCTCCTAAAAGAGAGGATTTGGAAATGCTTATAGAAAATATTGTCGATGATAAAATGGCGCATGGAGAACTTAATGACAGCGGACTTACTTTAAAAGATATAGAAATTATTAAGAGAATATCATTCCAAAAAATTATAGTTTCTTTGCATGAGAGAATAAAATATCCGGAGCTTCCGGAAGAGAAAAATGAAAAGATTCATTTAGAAGAAGATGAAAAGAGTGATAAAGATGTTAAAGATAATAAAAAGCAGAGTTCAAAAGAAAATAAGGATAATACTAAAGAAAGCAGCGATGCTGTAAAAAAAGTAAAAAAAGAAACGGAAAAGATAAAAGATAAAATAAAAGAGAAAATAGCAAAAAAAACTCCTATAAAACATAAAAATGAAAAAGATGAAGTAAAATATAATACAAAAGAAAATAAAGAAAATAAGGATGCTGTAAAAAAATAATGAAAGTTAATGTGTTTAATGAAACAGATTATGATATTAATATAAAATACTATAAATATTTTTTATACAATTCATTAATTGTATCTGAAGTAAAAGGAGACGTCAATCTATTATTTTGTGATGATGAATATATAAAAAAACTTAATAATGACTTTAGAAATAAAAATAAAGCTACTGATGTATTAACATTTCCTATGGGAGATGATGATGAAGGAGGCGATATTGTTATTTCTTATGAGTGGGTAAAAAACAGATACAGCGAAGATAAAATAAAAAAAACTGTATTAAAACTTATTATACATTCTATACTCCATCTTAAGGGCATACATCATAATTACAGTAAAAAATCGCTTATGGAAAATAATGAAAAGATGAAAGAATTATATTATAAGGCAGTAAAAAATATAAAAGATAATAGAAAAAAACATAACTTGTAAGGATATATAAAAAATGTCAATAAAAAAATTAATATCTAAAATAACTAAAAAAAAGGATAATGACACTGAAAAAAATAATTATATAAATTTATCAGCATTAACAGAACCTGAGAGAGAAATCATAATAAATACTATAGAATTAAAATCAAAAAGTGTAAGAGAGATAATGGTGCCAAGAGTAGATGTTATTATGCTTCCTATAGAGTCATCTTATGATAAAGTGATAAAGGCTTTTAATAAAGACAGAAACTCAAGAATACCTATATATAAAGACGGTATAGATGATATAATAGGGGTTTTGTATGTAAAAGATTTGATAGATACCGATGATAAAAACTTTTCTCTCAAAAAGATTCTTCATAAGCCTCTGTTTGTGCCAATATCAATATCTTTAATGGAGCTTTTAAAAAACTTTAGAGAGAAGCAGATTCATATTGCCATGGTAGTAGATGAATACGGCGGTTTTTCTGGAATAGTATCTATGGAAGATGTTCTTGAACAGATTATAGGAGATATTAGAGATGAGTATGATGAAGAAGATGAAGAGGTAAAAAGCAATGATGACGGTACTTATCTTGTAGATGCTAGAGCAAGAATCGATGACTTTAATAAGTACGGCATACTTCCGCCTATACCAGATGATGAGGCAGATACTGTAGGCGGATTTTTATTTTCATATTTGGGAAGGCTTCCTAAAAGAAATGAGGCTATAGAGTATAAGGATTATTCTTTTACTGTTGTAGGAAAAAGCGGAAATATTGTTACTAAAATAAGAATAGAAAAACTTAAAAAAGATAATAAAGATAATGATGAAAAGAATAAAGATAATGAATGATTTTATTTTTTAAATGAAAATATTATAAGTAAAAAATTATTTTATACAAATTTTTAAAATATTTTAGTTTGTATGTTTTTTATTATTTTTTTGACCGCTGGGAGTTGGTATTGATATTCAGTGAAAAAACAGATATTAAAAATAAAAGATAATTTTAATATATAAAATTTAATTGTACAAATTTTTGAGAATCAATTTTCTATAATTTTTTGTTTTTTTTATAATAATAATGTTGTATTAATTTATTTTCAATCTTAAAATAGTTACAAATATAATTCTTATTTCAGGAAGAAAATACTATGTTTAATTTGTATATGTATATATTAATAGTTCCAGTATCTATATTAATAGTAATAGGAGTTATTTTATTTGCAAGAAGTATATCATCATCTAACAGTTATTATAAACCTAAAAATATAAAAAAGAAAATGGATGAACTTCAAAAAAAAATTGAAGCAAATACTAAAGATTATAATTCTATATATGAACTTGCTGTTTTAGAAGAGCAGTATAATTTTATAGAAAAAGCTGTAGAAAAATATCAGAAATTAATGGATTTAAAATACTTTGAAGGAGAAGAGATTAATATATATAAAAAGTTAGAAGGATTATATAAAAAAGTAGAAAATAGAGAAGAAACTATTAAGTGCGTTCTTAAAATAGCACAATTGGAGCCAAGCAATAGTTATTATTCTCTAAAAGCTGCTGTTATACTTGGAAAAGAGGGAGCTTATAAATTAGCATGCGAATATTTTAACAGAGTTCTTAATAATAAAAGCGACTTTGAGATAGAAGAATTAAAAACAGCGGCAATATGTTATTTTATGAATCATGAATATAAAAAAATTATTACTATGCTTGAAGAGCTTCATAAGAGATTAAGCAGAAATATATCAAATATAGAAGAAGATTATGATGATATGACATTAGTTGAAAAAATATTAATATCATTATACATAGCCACCGATGAAATAAATACTGCTAAAAGTTTTGCTGAGTCTATTTTGTCTTTAAGGTCTATAAATACTAACATTAAATATAAATTTTATATAAACAGAATATATTTATACATATTATATAAATCTGATAATACTGATGAGTTTATAGAGCTTTATAATAAACTTTCCACACAGTATAAAATTAATGAAATAAAAAAAGATGAAATAGCTATTATACTTGATTTTGCTTTTTATAACTATTTTATTAAAGATGTTAATAGTGCTATAAGTTATTTTGAGCATATAAGACTTTTTAATGCTCCTGAATTTGATATGTATGATTTAGATGTAATTTTTAAATATTTATTTGAAATTTCAAAAGCTACAGAACAGCTTCAGAAATTAAGAAATAATATGCAGATTGAAGATGATGAAAAATATAAAAATGAAAATTATGAAAAATACATTGATAAGCATTATATAGATATTTGGGAAAATAGTGTAAAGTTATGGGAAAGCAGTTTTAATAATATTGATAGTATACTAGATTTTGCACAACTTGAAAGAACTATGGATATAGAAAAAATATTATTAGAATGCGGTATCAATGAAAATAATGCTTCATCAGAAAATGTTATATTAAAAAAAGTGGATAAAATCTATGACATGACTTTAGCATCTTTTAAGAGTATATGCCAAGATATCATACAAAAAAAACTTATGTATTCTGCTGTACAGGAGTATAATGATCATTTAATAGATTATGATTATGGAGATGAAGTTAATTATTTGGCATTTGCTTCAAATAAAAATAAAAAAGATTTAACGTTAATCTCTTTTAAAAGATGGAAAAATACAGAAGTAGGTGAGCTTATCATAAGAGATTTTATACTTCTTATTAATGAGGCCGGAGCAAAAAATGGAATACTTATACTTCCTGTAGAGCTTACCAGCAGTGCCAGAAGCTATGCTATGCATAATAATAAAATAAAAGTATATACAAGAAATCAGTTCAATTACATGCTTAGAGACAGCAAGGTTTGATTGATAAATTATTCGTATATTTTATAAATAGAACCATACTATTATATAATTAAAAACAGCTTTAATTATTAAAAAAAATTCTAATTCTATTAAAAAATTAATTCTTTTAGTATCATTCTTAAAAATATTTGGGGGTGGGCGGGCGGGCTAATTAGATTTTAAATAAAATTTGTATTATATTTTTTATACGGCATATTTTTATAAAAAAACTTCTCTCTATAAAAAATTATAAAAAAATCGATATTTTAGGCTTATTTTGCCCAAAAAATTTGTTTAACTAATATTTATATATTTTATTTACTTATAACAATTTTGGAGTATAATAATAATGCGTAGTATAAACAGAATGAACGATTATTTTAACCAACTTTAGAAAAATATATAGAAAGCGGTACAAGGCTTTATTTTTATTGCGAATCAAAATACAAGCAGGAAAGAAACTATTTGAGTGATAGTTATTCACACTTGTACCGCATTTCGAGCTTATTAAAATTAAAGAACAATTACTATTGTTTTTCTTTAGAGCATACAACTCCTTAGAAGATAGTATTATACCTCTATCAGCTTTCATATTTTCTTTCCTTCAATGCTTACAAAAGTTTCTCAGGCTTTTGTTTGTGGTGCATCTTTCTATTTGATTCGCATTAACTAATATACACAAAATAATTTTAAAGTCAACAAAAAAACATTTTTTTTAAAAATTTAAAATACTGCTGTAAAGAGTGATTTTTAGTAAAGTATATATAAATGTATACCTAGATGAAAAAGTCCCTAAAAATAAGGCTCTACGCTTCAAATAAAGGCGTTCTAATAAATACTTCAAGCATCGATTTGCATTATATTATCGCAACAGCATTAAAATATTTTTTCTCTCAGCCATTATTCAAAAAATAAAAATCTGCATAAGTCAGTTAGTCAGTTTAAAGTCTTTAAATAATCATTAGGTTAATCTTTAACATGTCTTTAATATATCTTTAAACTCATACAACATCTAAGGGTGTCGCTATACTTAAAGTAAGGGTGTCGCTATACTTAAAGTAAGGGTGTCATCATACTTAAAGTAAGGGTGTCATCATACTTAAAGTAAGGGTGTCATCATACTTCATTTTGAGGGTTTAACCTATATATATGCAGTTTTTTTATACTACACAAATTAATATTTTCTAATATTTTTTATATTCATTAACAGTATTATAATATTTTATTTTAGATATAGCTTACCTCGCAGGCTGTAAGATTTGCAGATTTTACAGCCTATCTTTTAAGCATTTTTAATATCAGTCTCTCTCGGCAGATGATTTATAATGTCATTCATCTTGTTAGTTAAATCTTCAAACATATTTTTTATTGCAAGGACTTCATCGTTTTTAGAATTATAAAAGTCTTTTTTCGTACTATATTCAAACTTAGCAAAAGGGTGATTTTCCATAGCTTCTTTTATCATTCCAGCCAAAACATAAATATATCTTGATACGGTTGTATTAATATTTTGATGGCCAAGCATTTTTGATATAACATAAACATCAGTTCCATTTTCTGCCATGTCAGTTGCAAAACCTCTGCGTAAAGAATGGCATGTAACTTTTATATTTGTCTTTTTTGAAATGCTTGTCATTATATCAGTTAGAGTTTTTGTTTTAAAAATGTCTCCATTTGATTTTATAAATAGCATGCTATGCTGTTTATTTTTCTGTTGCAGTATTTCTTTTCTTAATTTTAAATATTCAATTAATTTATTTTTAATATGATCAGAAAATGAAATAATTCTAGGTTTATCCCCTTTTGTTTTATAAATAGTTATGGTATTATTAGAAAGGTTTATATTTTGTATGTCTATGCAGGCAAGCTCTTTTCTGCGTATGCCTGTATTAGACATCAGCAAAAGTATAAATATATTTCTATCATCTGTAAAACTTCTATTTTTATTTTTAGCTATAGCTTTTGTAATAGATAAAGTTTTATCTGCTTTAATTAAGAGCTGATTTTTCACAATGATTTTTGGAGTTTTAAGCTCATCAAAAATATCAAAAAAAGTTTCTGTACTTATCTTTTTTAATTTAAGTAAATACTTAAAATAATTTTTTACAGCCATAATTCTGCAGTGAATAATATCAGCACTTAATTTTTTATCAGCTTGATAAACTATATAATCTTCAATCAACTTTCTATCTACTTTATTATACCATACGGTAGTATTGTATAATAGTATATCTTTAGACTGTCTATTATTGTAATAAAAATATAAAAAATCATAGAAGTTTTTTAAGGAATGAGCATAAGTCTGTATAGTCGCTTTTGATTTATAGAGTTTTATATATTCAAGATATTTAATGATTAAATTAGAATTATTATTGTCGTATAGTTTTAAGTAATCTAGTGTTTTCATAAGAAACAGCTCCATTTTTTTTATTTATAAAAAGTTTGGTTACGTTTTTTTATAAATAAAAAACAGAGCTGCTTTGATATATAATTATTATCGTATTAAATTAATTTTCATTAAATATTTTTTAGATTTCATTAATAAAAAAATAGAGCGGAGCTTTTTAAGCTTCGCTCATAAAACATTTTATTATAATTTAGGAGAAAAAAATGGTAGATGAATAGTAATATTGATTATTTATTATTTATCGCCTTCAAACTTTGACTGATAACTTTTAAATCCAGCAAGTCCAAGCAAACCACCCATCAAAAATGGAAGAGCTTCACCAAGCCTAACATCTTTAGAAAAAACCAAAAACGCTATACAAACAAGCATAACCGCCGAACCTAATAAGCTGATTAAACGCATACTAGAAAGATGGCCAGTCTTTGAACATAGAAGTAAATCTTTAAAGGTATTAAACATAAATAACCTCTGTAATAATTTTTTAATATAAAAAACTTAAAAATAAAAAATTGGGAGCATCTGCTTGATTTATCAAGCAGATACTTAAAGCGGACAATTTTTTATATATAAAATAAAAAGTAAATCTTTTAATACGTTCATAATGCGTCCTACGAAATTACAGCTATAAAAAACATCACACATCCGTAAGTTAATTTAATAAAATAATATATTGATGTCTTCTCTTTAATGAGAGCTTTTAATCTCTCTTTAAATGTTCCTTCTTTTTCATTCATAAACTTATTATAGTATTTTACTATTCCAATGAAAGTAAAAACTACCATAGCACCTATTAAAAAAATTAATATTAATTTAAACATGTTTACTCCTTAATTTATATTTGTTTAGGCAATATCCAATCTATATTATATGCAGTTCCAGCAGTTCCTCTAAACTCTAAACTGCACATGAAACCATTATTATGATGATAAACAGCTTTTAAGCTGCCTTCATTTGTACTGATATCATATTCTGTATTATCTTCAAAGAAATCAATGATACCGCTGTTTGTATAAAAACTAAAATTACTTTCTCCGCTTGCAAATATTAACTGACCTTTTATTTTATATTTTCCTTCTTCATAAACTATTCCAAAATCTTCGCTTACTTTAGTAGGAGACATTTTATTTATTATTTCATTATTAAATAATACTATTTTGCTGTCTATCAATTTAATATTATCAAAATGTTCATTAGTTACAGCAGTTTCAGAACTTTTTTGCATATTAATATATAAATAATTTTCAAATACTAAAATCATAATGATAAAATTATCTGTCATTATAACAGGTACAATATTTTTAATATCTGCTTCTATCTCTTTTGCTGTTTTTATAATCATTTTAGAACTTGTATTTGCATCTTCATATATTTCTATATTTCCTTTTAAGCTGTAAGAATTATCTGCATTTTTTACTAGAGATAAATTACTGCAGTCTTTTACTTTATTATCAAGAATTGGCGATCCCAAAATGGAGGAGGCTATTTCAAAATTAGAGTTATTAATTCCTAACAATATTATTAAACTGTTAAATTTATCATTTAATATTTCTATAGCATTTTGAAGATTTTTCTCTTTTTCTATTTTTTCAACATCAACATTTTTCTGAGCTGTTAAATTAAAAGAAAGTATTTCATCTTTTTCTATATCAGTATCATCAGTATGCTTTATTTCTAAATAACCCAAAGTCATATTGATATTAGAATATTTCTCTGATAATTCTGTTCCATCAATAACAGATTTTCTTATATAATATTTTATAGGCTTATTTTTATTAGAAGTAATCATATCATTTGCTTCTATATAATAGCTGTCATTTTTATCAGTTTTTATATCAAGATAATTTTCTAGCATAAAAATATTAAAAATAATAAATATTGTATTTCCAACTTTTGACTTCGTATTTCCTTGAAATACTATTTTTTCATTTTTATTATTTGCTTTTATGAAAGAAACTGTATCATTAGTACCTTGAATAAATATAAAATCTTGATAATTTCGTATATTATTTACTGATATTTCTATATTAATATTTATAGTATATTCTTTAGCTTCAAAACTACTAGAATCTTGTTTTCCTATAACAAACATAGGACTTCCAAAAACTAAAGCAAAATTATATTTAAGTTTTTCTTCTCCTTCTATAACTATTTCATTATCTGATGCATTTGCATATTGATAAATAAACTGTGATAATTCATTTGTTATATATATAATATCTTTATTTTTTTCTTCACCTTTTTTTTGTATAGATATTATGTTAAAGATAAGATTAGAAGAAGTATTATTATTATTATTATATATTAAAGTACCTTTCAAAACATATTTATCAGTACTCTTTTCTAATACTAGATCATAAACTTCTTCTGCATTATCTATATGAGATAAACTATTTAAATAATAATCAGTTACTAAACTGATATTATAATTATCACTTAGTTGATTTTTTATTGGCGGAAAATCGTATCCGTCTGAAAAATCTAAATTGGCATTATCATTATTAAAAGCTATTTTATCAGCTGATGATGTACTTCCGTTTGTTAAACCATCAACTCTTTCTTTTAATTCTTTTATATTAGAAATAGGAGCTTCGTTAGCTTGTCCTCCTTTTATTTTTTCTATATTTGATATTATTTGATTAATATCTTCTGCATATACAGTTTCTTCACTCTGCCTTGCAGATACTTCTTTATATTCGTTAGGTTTACTTAAAGCCATATAAAACTCCTAAAAACATGGATGTTTTTTATACAGCTGCTACACGGAGGTAAAAGCAGCTGTATACATATTATTTATTTTTTATATAAGTAATAATTCGTTCCTACTTGTATGTTGTACCATAGCTGCCATTCGCCAATCTTTATAATACTTTCTTGGTATCTTCTCATTAAATCTTGCCGATTTGTTACGGACTTGATTATAAATATTTCTGGCGGTGTAGAAAGCGGTACTTTGACATATTTTGTTTTTGTACTGCATGAAGTTAATATCATTAAAATACTTATAAAAATTATTAGATATATTATTAAATGTTTCATGTTCTGTCCTTGTCAGTAATTCTTCATCTATATTTTTTATCATTAAACTAGAATTACTAAAACTATTTTGAAACTTCTCATTTTCTTTAATAAATAATATTTCATTTTGAAGCGTTTGATTATTAAGCTCCAAGCCCTTAATATCTTCCTGATACTGTGCAATCTCTTTTTCTTTTTTATGTATTTCACTGTCTTTAGCAGCTATTAATACTATAAAAATAGAAACTATTAAAACCATTATGACTGCTATAATGATTTTTTTGTTTATTTTTGACAAAAAGCCCGTTATTATTGGTATCATATATACTCCTATTATTATATTTTTTAATCTTTTTTATTTAGTAAAATAAAGAACAGCTTTTATTATTGCTATGCTCAAAAAAGCCTATAAGTAAATCGATAATAAATTATCGATTTGGCTTTTTTTTCGCTTTTTTCTTATTTAGTAAAATAAAAAATAGCTCCAACTATAGTACCTATTGCTGTAAGAAGTCCTGCTATACCCACAACCGCTTTTTGAAACTTATGCAAAGTATCAACAGTAATATTACCTTCTAAACTTTTCTTTATTTCTTTTAATTCATTTTCTTTTTTATCTTTATCTTCTTTCATTTTCTGTAAAAAATCCTGTATCTGATTTTCAAGCTTTTCTATTCTTAAATCTATTTTGATAAAATCTTCTGATAGATTATCTAAATATGTATCATAGCTTTTTATATCATTTCTAAGATTTTTAATTTCTTCTTTTACTTCTTCCATTTTATGAATAAGTCCGTTTCCGTTTTTTGTACCGTCTTCATTAAGACCGACTGTATTTTCTATACGCATTAATCTTTTTTCCAATACAGCAGTTCTGCTTTCTTTTGATGCAGGCATATTAAACTCCAAGTATATTTAATATATTTTTATATCTTTCTTCTCTGTCTTCAAGTCCATTGTATCCGCCGTTAATAAGTTTAGTAACTCCTTTTACATCTCCTTTACGTGCTAGCAAACCGCAGCCTTTTTCTTTCCAAAATAATAATGCAATCTCTATAGCATTATTAGGCTCTTTGGCAAGGTCTGGATTATTAACTAAGTCAGCATTTATTTTTTTACCATAGTTTTTATAATTATTTTTTCCAGTAAGCTGTATTATTCCTCTTCCTCTATATTTATAGCCTTCGTTTTCAGCATTACCTAAACGACCGCCATAAACAAAGTTGCCAATAGCCTCAGCTCCCTGAATACATAACTTTTTAGCATTTTCCAAACTTCCAACCCTTTTTTTGAAAACTTCAAAAAGCCTTTGAGGTGCATATCTGAAGCTCTCTTCAAGTCTTTTATAATCATTGCTTTCATGTGTTGTTTGTGCCAAGAACATAGCAGCTTCTTTTATGTTTGTAATGTTATGTTTTTGAAAAGCATTATTTAATGGTAAAAGCCATTTCTTATTTATACCGATTTTATTTAATGTATTTTCATTTAGCATAGATTAAGCCTCTTTATTTTTGTTTTGTAATTCATATACTTTTATATATTCAGTTTTTTGTTTCTCTTTTGCTATTTGGAGTGTTACTTCTCTTTGCTTTAAGACTTTAATCTCTGTTTCTATATTCACTATAGCTTCACTGTATTGATATGATGTATTTTCATGCATTGATATGTTATATCCGTTATGAACTACTTTGCCTTCATGTTCTTTTAATAATGCAAGAACATCATCTTTTAAAGCCTCAATATTTTCTTTATTTTTTTTCTCTTCATTTTTCAGTTTTATATATTTTTCTATTAATGAAGTTTCTTTTTTATTTAATTCTGTTATACTTTCTTTTGCCATGTTTTATCCTTATATCTATATTCATACACTTATATAAAAAAATATAAGGATAATTCATTGCCTAAAGAAAAAATTATAAAATATACGGCATTATCTGTATCATTGAATCCTGAAGTTCTTTCTTTATACTATTTAATTTTTGAGATACATTACTTTGAGACATTTTTAATTTTTCTGCTATTTCTTTTTGTGTATATCCTTTTGCAAGCAGTTCCAGCATTTCCCTTTGGTCTTTTTTTAGTAATGCTATTATTATTCTTTTACTGTCTCTATCTTCTACTTTTGAAAGTCCAAAAGTATATATAACTTTAGAAATATCTGTTTCAAATACATTAAATGTAGCGTCAGAATAAATATCATTGTTATTTTTTTTATTTCTTATTGCTTTTTTCATATCATCACATAACTCTCTGCATTTATCTCTCTTATGACATAAATTGCAGGTATTAGTATTTTTTTTCATTTTTTATCTCCTAAATTATTTATATACTCTGCTATTTTTAAAGCATCATAAGTATTGCAAATATTTTTAATCTTTAATTTTTTCTTAGCCGAATCTATATCATTTTTCAGCTCAATATACTCAGTGTAATTATTGCTGTATGCTATATCTTCTAAAGACATATTATCTATTGTAATAACTCCTAAACTCGTAATCATAATCTACCCCCTATAATTGTCTTAATTTTATAATATTGTCAAATATATTAAGTTTAAGTATTTCACACTTACAAGGCTTTATATAATAACTTCCATCTTCTCTTTTATATTCTATCTCTACTATATCAAATAGCTTTAGAAAATCTAAAGTTTCATAATATTCAAATGTATAATACTCTTTTAATAAATATCTGCTTTTCATTATTTCATTAGATAAGCTCACTGCATCTTCTTTTCTTTTTAATAAAGTTTCAAACTCTTCATGAGCATTTATTCTATGTCTTTTTTTAGCTTCCTCTTCAAAGTCAGTATTTTTGTATGTTGACTTTAATAAATCATATTTAATACTTAAGCTTGATAAATACTCATCACTTTCTACTGTTTTATCAACTCTGCCCATGCAGTACTGTTTTATTTTATATTTAGCTTCATTGCTGCGAAATCTTGTACTGATAAAATCTATTTTATTGTTGTCTATTTCTAATCTTCCTTGTTCTAAAAAAGAAAGTTCTCCTATTAAATCAAGTGTAGTCTTTTTATTATCATTATCAAGAAGAACTGTTATTTCTCTTGAACGTTCTTCTTCAATCTGCCAATTTTCTATATTATAATTTTCTTTTATGTATGCTATGTTTTCATAATCTTCTAAAATCTCACGCATTAAAGTTAAAGATTTATAAGGAGGTATATCTATTTCTGCATATATCTCATATAAATTATCATTAGTATCTGTTATAGAATGTACTTGGTTTTTTCCTCTAAAAATTAACTGTCCTCTTTCTTTATCTAAAGTCCATACTCTTTGCTCTCCGTTTCCGTCTTGATAATCTTTAAACTCTGGAATAAATATCTCCAATTCTCCGCTTATAATAGTACCATTTTCACGTTCTATTATTTCATTTTCACTCTCTGGTGTTTCTATAAAATATATATGAGGTTTTAATTTATTGTCATCAAGCGGATCATTTCTATTAACAATACTTTCTATAGCATTCCTTGAAGTGTCGCATATTTCAAAAACTACTTCAGGAATCAAATCAGGATTTAGTATGCTTGGAGTATAATATTTTATAGGCTTTAATTTTACTGTAATACCATGTCCTGCTGCTAAAGTTCTGCATGTGTCAATAATATCTTCTCCGCTTTGCACATTCTCAGGGAAGTTCTTTAAATCTGAATATTCTTTTTCACTGAAAACATTTTTAGGAAGCTCAGTAGAAAAAGAAGCTCTTATATCAGATGCTGTTATCGTTATAGTTTCTAAAAAAGAATATTCAGGTTTTTGAATAAAACCAGAGAATATAATTTTGGAATCTAAAAAATCACTTCCATCAAATATTTGTCTTACCAAAAATCTATTGCCGTATAAATTAGAAAAATCATCAAAAAGTCCGTCATCATTTCTTAAAGTAACAGACATTTCATTTGTTTGAATAGTATCAAATGCAAGTGAATCGCCTTCTATATCCGCTGTATCTATTTCCTCCACTCTAGGCTCTACATACATATTATTTAATTCAGTAATTAAACTATTATTACTATCAAGCACCGAAGGTGGGCAGGTGTCCCATTCACGTGTGGAGAATAATTTTTTAATATTTATAATAATATTCTTTTTACTGTAAGGAGTTTCAAAGTTATTAAAATGCACGGCTATATAATTAATATTATCTTTTTTATATTGATAATAAGATTTATTCTGTTTATAAAGAGCTTCTAAAGAAAATACTTCTATATATCCTCTGTCATTATCCACACTTACAGAGCCAATATTATATAAATTATATAATTCATCTTCTTGAATATTAAATAATTCATTAAAATAAGAACTGCTGTATAATGAGTATATTTCATTAATACTTGCAGTCCATACACCTCCGAAAGGTGCAAATATTAATCTAGTATCAGGACTAGAAATATCAAGCTCTATAATATTAGCAAAACTCTTAAGCATTTTATAAACCTACTATTTCTGCATATACTCTATAACTGCTGAACCATTTTCGCCATTATTCATTCTTGTTGGATTACCATCCATATATCCGCTAACACCTCCAGATCCTACAATAATTTTAATTTTAGAATAAGCTCCTATCATATCTCTATTTATATCTACTGTAGCAGCTGAACCAGAACCGCCTCCTATTGACCCATTGTTACCTACATTATGTACTATCCCATTACCGCCATTTCCTCCGCTTGCTAAACATTGACTTTTTAAAATACCGCCTTGACCAGGTTTTCCATTATTACCATTTGATCCTTGATATAATTTACCTTGTCCGCTAGATTGACCTGCTAATCCTGAACCTTGAGTTAATCCTGTCATTTTTCCGCCGCCTCCTCCTGTGCAGGTTGTTATTGCTATATCATTTATTAATACTTGAGAATTGCCCCCATTTGTAGCATTATGATAACCATTATCGCCTGTTTCTAATATTGTCATACCAGCACCTCCTCCGCCTGAACATATATGCACAGTAATACTATTAACATCGCTTGGAAAGTCAAACTCATGTTCTCCTGCTCCAAAGCTCACTGTTTTTCTTTTTAATGTCAATCCTTTTCTTTGAAAGTCATTAATATTCCAATATTTCTTTTCAACATATCCGCCTAAACTAGTATCATATTTCATTGATAATCTTAAATATTTTGATGTTACAATATTATTATTATCTTTGACATAAAAACCTCTGTTTTCATAATCATAAGCTGGAAAATCTTCACTTTCTTTACTGCTTCCTGATGCTATTTCTGCTGTTAAATAATCATTATTACTATCTTCATTATCTCTATGAATAACAAGTTTTATATATCTTAAATCTTTATTACTATCAGTTGTATTATCAGATAATTGTATATTTTCAATTGTTTCAAATAATCTGCCTTCAAACTCGCAAATGCTTCCTGCTAAAATGTCAGGCAATTCTCTGTCTGTATCATTCCAATGATTTAATTTTATGCCGTCAAAAGCAGTATGAAGAATACGCATTTTCTGCATAATAATATTCTGCTGTCTATAGCTGTCTAGTAAATTACTTGGATTTTCTTCAGGTTCTTTTATAAGTGTAAAAATATTACTCATGACTAATATACCTCATTATTATACATATCAAAATAATCTATTTCATAAGTTCCATTTTTTGTTATTACTAATGGAATATATTTACTTATTCCTTCATTATTGATTAAATAAAAACCGCCAAGCTCTTCATTATAATAGCAGTCTAAACTGCTTACTATTTGTGCATCTAAGTTTTTACCATTATTAATTAATTTTAATAATATATATTTATTACTGTCATTATTTGTATTGTCTTTCAATATAATATGCTTTTTAGCTTCATATATTGAATAGCAAAACATACATACAGAACCTTTCCGTATAAACGGCATACTGCTTTTATTAGAGAAATCTATTTTTGTACCCTCAAATGCAGTATGCAGAAATCTTGTATGTTTTAATAATTCATTCTGTCTTTTATATCCATCTTCAATAGTAAGAGGTATGCTAGAAGGCTCATAAACAAGTTCAAACATTATTTCACCTCTCTAAATGTAAGCTCTGTAGAATACTGATATAAATCATTCTTTCCTTTCTTAAAAGCTATCTCTTCATTAGTACATACATAAAGTCCAGACTTCATATAATATTTAACTTTAGATGATGTATTATCTTTTATAATAGTTGTATGCTTAGATGTATTTTGATTTTCTATTGTTTTTGTAATAGTGTTTGTTTTACTTGCATATTTAGATAATCCATATTTGCTTATATTATATTTTGCTGTTTCTATTTCTGATTCTAAAATCTCATCAGGACTTATTGTTTCTTCTATCCATACTTGAAGTACAAAAGGTTCAAAATTACTAATATCAAAAAAGTTAATGATTTTTTCTCTGTCATCATTAGTCAGATATGGAAAAGATACTTTCCAAGTATCATAGCTTTTAACAGGTAGTTTTCTATAAAAATAATGACCTGTTAAAGAAAAATATTGATTACGAGTATAATTTATAGTATGCGTTTTACTTTTATCATGAGGAGGAAAATCTACTCCTTCACCTATTATTAAATATCCGCATTCAATCATATTGCCATCTTCATCTTTGATAAAAGTTATTTTGACTTTTATAAACTCTACAGCAGCTATATTATGAATAGCTTGTTTATTTATTATATTAATATTATATGTAAGCAGATCATTATTAATATTTGTTATTTCTAATTTTATTTTTTGAGCATTTGTATTAAATACTGCTATTTCATTTATAATGCCGTTTCCTGATAGTGTTAAACTTCCTTCGCTTTCACTTGCAAACTTTCCAACTTCAAGAGTTTGATAATTAAACATATTAGAAATAGGGAAAAAATCATATTCACTAGAGAAAGTATATTCAAAATTATTAAAAATATTATTCCATAATAGCCTCATAATATTCCCCTTTGTGATACTACCTTAACGCCTCGTTTACTTAAATTGAGCATAGTGCTTGCAACTATCTTTCCGTCAAGCATTAAATAAACAGGCTGATTGAATATAGTTTCTGACTGTGTATTTACTTCATATATTCCATCATTATTTTTAGCAGCTTCAAAAATCTGACTTCCTATTTTTGATAGTATTCTATCTTCAAGAGGTATAACCGCTTCATCGTTTGCACCCTCTCCGATTACAGCATTAATTCCTCCGTTTCTTCTCTCTACAAGTCCGCCTTTTGCCAAGTATTTAGGTTCACTCGGTTTAGCTTGAGATAATGTCGCCAAATTAACAGCACCGCCTGCAATAATTCCTGCTAAAGTTGCATAGGCTATTAAAGGCATTGGAAAAGGACCAGCACTCATAGCTGATGCCAATGCACTTATGGCTGCCTGTGCCATAGAAGCTGACGCCTGAACTAAAGACATTTTCCAGCTTTCCATTTGCGAATTATATTCTAGCTTCATCTTATCATTATTATAGTTTTTCTCTACTTCCATCTGCTTAGCTTTGGCTTCTTCTTCTATTTGTATTTTAGCTAGTTCTTTTTGTTTCTCTTCAAGTTCAGCTTTTATTCTCTCCTGCTCATAAAGTCCTAAAGCAACTTTTTGCCTATTCTGTAATTGTTTTATTTCATTTAATAAACTCTGCTTTTGCGAGTCCTCCATTATTCCTATAGCTTCAAGCCTTGCATTTTTTTCTTCTTCTATCGCTTCTAATGCTGCCTCTTTTCTTTCCTCATTTTTTTCTATTTCAAACTCTATAGCCTGTATTTGCATTTCCTGTATAGCAGAATAAAAATCATTTGTATATCCTATAGTGTCATTAAGCATTTGAAGCCAATTCGCACTAAAATAATCTGAAAAACTTTGAGTAGGTGTTTTCCAAAGTTCGCCGAACTTCTCTTTTAATATTTCTACCTGTTCAGTTGTAAGTTCTAATTCATTAGTTATGCTTTCTATTCCGCTTCTTACTATTTCACTTTTCTGTCCCTGCTGTTCAGCTTCGCTTACTTTATCGCCGAACTCTTCAGCAACAGAAACGCCTCTTTCATAAGCGGATATACTATTTTCTATTTCTTTTACTAATTCAGAAAATCTGTCAGTTTTGATACTGTCTAATGCGTAGCCGTAATTATCACTTAAATATTTTATTTGATTAGCATTTAAGTTTAGTACCGTACTCATTTCTGTGAGTATAGCACCTACTTTGTCTTTTTTAGCTTCTAAAGCCTCAGCATCACTGATTTCAGCTCCCATATTACGAAGATTGCTTACTCTGCGATTTTCCTCTGCCTCTGCTTTTTTTAGTAAAGCTAAATAATCTTCATAAGTTTTTGTTTTATCTTTTACAGCATCAGATTTACCTTTTATTGCATTAATGCTCTTTTCATTAGCTTCTTTTTCTTTAGTCTCTAAATCTATTCCATCTCTAGTTAGAGACTGTCTTAAATGCATGCTTTGATTTAAGTCATTTCTTTGTTTTTCTAATGTATTTAATGTATTTTCTACTTCTGATAATTTTTCATAATCAGAACTCTTTAATATCTCATCATTGGCTTGGCTTTCTCCCATACCAGATGCATATAAAGAACTTCTTAAGTTTTCAACAGCAGTATTATATATTTTGCTCTTTTCTTCTAATTCTTTTATTTTTGTTTCTATAGTTTGTATTTGTATACTTTCTTCTGCCGTTCTATAGTCTTCTAACTTCATAGTAGCAGAATCTATATATGTAATTCCGTCTAAAACTACAGTTTTTAAATTAGGATATAGTCTAGTAAGTTTATCAGTTACTTGGTTTAATCTTTCAGTAGCTGCTGCATCTAACTCTTTGGCACTAGCTAGTTTTTGATACTCTTCAAATAAACCTACATCTTTAAAAGAATTATCATTTAATTCTTTTGTGCTGTTAGCTAATTGGTTTGAAGTATCTATTAATGCTTTATATTCCTGATTTAATTTATATGCTTTTACTGCTAAAGCACCAAGTCCTACGGTTAAAGCTGTTATAATACCAACAGGACTTGCAATCATTACTGTATTTAATGCTTTCCAAGCTGTACTTAATCCTTGAATAGAGCTTGCGGCTGTCTTTAATGTAGATACCGCATTTTTAAAATCTTTTATAGTTTTCTTAGCTTCTGTTATTCCTTTTGAAAGTCCTACTATACCTTTTAATGCAGGACCAAAGCCTGCTGCTAAAGCAACAAAGCCTACACTTACTGCCTGCAAAGGTGCTGGCAAGTCGCTGAATGTTTTTATTAAAGATATAATAGTAAGAATCATTTTTTCAGCTATAGGTACTATTTTATCTTGCATAACAGGAAGTAAATCTTCATTAACAACAGGAAGTAAACTATTTCCAAGCTCTACTACTAAAGCACTAAGCTCTGCTTTCATTTTTTCAAACTGTCTTGCTGGACCGTCATCTATTTTTTTGAATGCCTCAGCTGTAGCTCCTGCCGAATTATTCATCTGATCTAAAGCATCTTTAAACTTATCTGCATTCTTTCCAGATAAAGCTAAACCAGCATTTGCTGCCTCAACACTGCTGAACATACTAGAAATATCTTTTCCGCTTTTATCAGCTTTTTCAGCAAGCATTTGAAGAGCTTCCTGTAAAGTTCCTCCTTGCTCTATAAACTCTTTAAAGCTTTTTCCTGCTATTTCTCTAAATGCTATATCTGTAATGCTTCCTTCTTTATTAAGTTCTACTAAAGCCTGACGAATCTGTGTTGTTGCAACAGAAGTAGGAGTTCCTTGTGCAGTCATTACAGCAATAGCAGCTCCTATATCTTCAAACTTCACTCCTAAAGCTGAAGCGGTAGGAATAACATTAAATAAAGATTTTGATAACTGAGTAAAGTCTGTTTTTCCTAGCTTCAGTGTTTGAAACATTATGTCTGAAGCTCTATTAGTATTAAGAACTTCTGTTCCATAAGCATTAGTAACAGAAGTAAGTCCGTCAACTGAAGTTTCTAATTCAGCAACACCTGCAATAGCAGCTTCGCCTGCCGTTTTTAAGAACTCAAATACATTTTCACGTGGAACTCCTGCAGAAAGTGCTTGATAAAGAGCTTTAGTTGTTTCTTCTGGAAGTTTGCCTATTTCTTTACTAAACGCTAAAGTTTCATTTTTTAATTTTTCAAAACCTTCATTGCTTAATTTAGGAAGAAGAGTAAGAACCTCACGCATTCCATTATCAAAATCAGTAGCTTTTTTAGTAGCTAATGCAAAAGCTGTTGTCCCTGCTGCTATTGGCACAGTTAAACTTTTAGTAGCTAAAGAACCGAACTTGTCAAAAGATTTTCCTATTTTATCAAAGCCTTTTTCTAAGTCTGTTGTTTTATCTTTAAGTTTTCCAAATGCCTCAATAGCTTGAGAAGCATCTGCATTAATATATACATTTAATTTACTCATTATTGCTAAACTCAAAAAAGCCTTTGAGAAAATCGATAATAAATTATCGATTTGGCTTTTTTTCGTTTTTTATTCCTTTTTTATTATTGCTAATTATTTACCGTAATAGTTTCTATTTCCCATAAACCTTGTCTTTCTTTTTTTATAGTTTTATTTCCCTGTTTTATTTCAGATGAAGAATTGTTTGATTTAGTTTTCTCTTCTACTTCTATAATATAAGGCAAATTTAAAGAAGCTGTATAATAGAGCAGAAGTCTTTGCAAACTCATCTCCATCATACAGTCTTCTGTCCACCCATAGCTATTAGCTAAATGTGCAAATAACTTTATTAATTCTATTTTTATTAGTTTTCTTTTTTTTTATCCTCATTAGGAGCATCAATTCCTGCTTTATAAAAGCCGTCCATTATCATTCTGAATATTTTTATAAGCTGATCATAATTAAAATCTTCTAATATATCTTCTCGGCAGGTATTTTTATCCTGTCTTTGTATAAGAGGAATTACTATATCTTCTATCACAGTCTGTGAATCAAGAAAACCTTTCTCTGCTATAGACTGGCTATAATCACTTATTTTTAATGCCAAGCCCACAGGTATATCATTAACATTTATCTTGTATTTGCCAAGTTTGGCATAAACTGCTTTTTTATTACTAAACTCTTCTAAATCTACAATTTCTATATCTGCCATATTTCAGATCCTTATATATTTGCATTTATATTTACTTCTATATCTTTTACAATATCTTCACTGCCTGTTTTTTTAGCTGTGATTTTTAATGTAGCTGTACCTTCTGCCTTTCCTGTGATAGTGAAAGTTTTAGTTTCAGCTTCATAGCTCACATCAAAAAACTGCTGGTCTGGAGGCTCTACTGTATGTGTTATCTCGTCAGCATTTAAAGTTAATACTACAGTATCATTTTCATCTGCTCTTATATCTACATTTGGTTTATCACTTTCTAAAGTTAAAGCTTCTGGAACCGCTTGTATATTAATAGATATATCTTTAGTAATATCTTCACTGCCTGCTTTTTTAGCTGTGATTTTTAATGTAGCTGTACCTTCTGCCTTTCCTGTAATAGTGAAAGTTTTAGTTTCAGCTTCATAGCTCACATCAAAAAACTGCTGATCTGGAGGCTCTACTGTATGTGTTATCTCGTCAGCATTTGAAGTTAATGCTACAGTATCATTTCCATCTGCTCTTATATCTACATTTGGTTTATCACTTTCTAAAGTTAATGGAACATTAGGTTCACTTTCTGTATCTGATGTTTCCTCTTCTGTATCTTTTATTTCTTCTTCATCTTTACCTACAGACTGTTCATCTTCATACCATGCAAGCTGCTCTCCGCTTTGCTGACTGCCTGCTAAAGTCGCTGAGAAACTTAATTTCCCTACCAACACATCCTGTGCTTTATCAGAAGGGAAGCTAAACTCTAAGCCGCCTGCTATTGAAGCCTGCGGTAAATATATTCTTAATTCTTTACTCTCAGCATTAGTATTAACTATCATTATGCATTTAGGTTTGATTGTAGAACTTTTTCCTCCTGTTGCCATGCGTACCATTTTAGGCATAGTTCTAGTATATGTAATAATTAAAGTATCTGTGCTAGGAGATATTTTAGTATCTGTAATTTTTATTCCATTAGTTCCTATTTTTTCGTAGCTTGATTCTTCTATGCGAATATTTCCCATAGAGTTTTTCTTTTCTACTTTAGTTATTGTTACTTCGCTTCCGTCTGCATTTCTAAATGGAACTTTTATTTCTTCACCTCTTTTATATGTATCTGATTCTACTATATACTGTTTTGTAACTTCTGTTTTACCATCATAGCTGTCTATATTATCTATACCGCCTCTTGCCTCAGCATAGTTTTTGAAATTAATTTCTAAACTGTCAAGAGTTAATTCCATTTTATGTTCTGTCACTAAAGTAGCTATAGTTCCTGCATTGTCGCTTTCTATATCTGATGTAGTTATAGTTTCTTTTACAGCAACACTGCGTGCTGCTCCTATATTTATAAGTTTATCAAATCTATCTCCTATCAAAACTTTGGCACTTCCGTATCTTATTGTTTTTTTTTCTTGCACACTTGTTTGACTCATAATATCTCCTTATTGTTATTATGCTAGCTTTATATTAATATTTATATAATATTTCTATTATTGTCATTGTCTGATATGCATTATCTATACGAGAATGGCTTTCATTGCTTATATCACAGCCGCATATCTCAATATTATCTATCTTTTTTTTCAAACTATTAAAATACTTACCTATTTTTTTCTGAAGAGTTAATGCATGTTCTAAACTTGTAGAATAAACACTAACTTGATAAATATCTCTTGAATATTCAAACTCATATTTAGGATTTGAACTTTGAAGAGAATAAACTATATAGCTTTTATCATTATCTACATTGCTGTCCTCAACAAAATCCAAATAAACACCTGCCGTTTTTTTATCTTCTTGAGTAAGACTTTTTAATAATTGATAAATTACTCTATGCATATTTATAAACTCTATTTATTATTAGCTTTTTGTATTACTATATTCAAAGCACTTTTGACTGCCTCTTCTATATTCTCTCTGTTTGATTCAAATAGAGGTATTAACAAAGGCACTTCATTTTTATATTTATTTCCATATTCATTAAAAAAAGCATAATACCTATCGCCTTGCTCTTTATACCATTTTATTTTATTTTTCTCAGGTGCTGTGCCTCTTTTTCCGCTAATTGTAGTAATCTTAACATTGCTTTCAGTATTACTCTTTTTGTTTATTCTTGTTTCTTTTACAGTAAAATATTTATCAAAAGTCCAGCCTCTGCTTTTTGCTTTTGCATTAGCTTCTTTTGCTATTCTTCTAGCTTCTTTTAATGAGGCTTTTTTTACTTCATTCTTAAAATCAATTCCTAACTCTTCTAAAGTTTTCCTGAACTCATCAAACCCTGTAAGAGTTACTTTATTTTTTTCAGACATATTACTCTCTATTGTCAGCTTTTTTATTATTTACTAATTTCTTTATTGTAAATATGCATTCTATATTTTTATATGAAACATTCTCCATATTAATGACTTCATAGATATCATTTTCACGGTTTATTTTGGCCATCATTCCTTTGGTATCAAACTCTTTGAAATAATGAGTATGTACTTTCAAAGTTCTTGTTAAATCTTTTCTTTTACCCTGCTGTATATCTTTATATGTTATATCTTCAATAGAGCATTTTACTTTTCTTAATTCTATTAATTCATTACTTCCTGTTCCGTTTCCATTATCTATATACTTTGTTCTATAAAAAGTTATAGTATGAATTAATTTTCCAACTTTCATTATTGTTATATTCGCCTCGCCTAATAAAAGCGAATAAGTAAACTTATTCGCTGGCTTGGCTCATCTCCTATAGAGTAAACTTTTCCCTTGCAATGGCCAATAATCTATGAACACCTTTCAAAGCAACTTCCTCACTTTGACTGGCTTCTCCTGTTTTGCTTTCAAAATAATGAGCAGCAAGTCCAAGAATAGCATACCTAACTTCAGGAGGACAATCGGCTCTTTTGTATTCTATTTCATTAGCTTTATTACAATAGCCGATTGCACTGTCTAAAGTCAGATGCAGTATATCATCATCATAGTCAATGCCTTCTAAGTTTAGAAACTTTTTGAACTCTGACAAAGTAACTACTTTATTATCTTCGCTCGCTACAAGCCCCGACAATCCCGAGTGATTAGTATCACTCGGCGGGCTTTCCGCTTGCTTTTCTTCGTCATCATCACCTTCTTCGACTACTTTTCTGACATCAATGTCTATACTATTAATATCTTCAGTATCACTGCTCATATATAAAAGCCTTATTAAAAATTATTAAGCTGCATACGCTTGATCATTTGGAAGTAATCTTACAAATGCTGATTTTTGAATAGGGGCACCGTCTCCCCAATATCCTACTTGGAAACCTACCTGATTTGTTTTGCTGTATAACTCATGCAAAACTTGAAGTTCCATAGACAAGCTGTCAAAAATCCAATAATATTTTAAGTTTGCTAAGAACCCAAAATATTTTGTAGCTTCCAGCTTATCTTCTATAAAGTCATTTTGCACAACTGGTATACCAAGTAAAATACTAGGCTGTCCCGCTATTAAACTTTCCTGCCAAATAGGACGGTCCTGCTTATCTTTTAATTTTCTTAAAGCAGCAACTGCTTTTTTATTAAGCATCCATACCGCTCCGTTTTGATATCCGCCTTTCAATCCGCTTACTGCATCTACTAAACCATCATAAGTTATAGCAGCACTTGCAGTTCCTACTTTTATATCTCTGTCAGTTGGAATAGCTGCTGTATTATCTGAAGTTTGAGCAAATATACCTAGAGGTTTATCCTGTCCATTTCCATATAAATAATTATGCTCTAATGTAGAAGCCAATTTATATACTATTCTCTCCTCAACTAAACCTTGAATATCTATGTTGCTTTGCTTTATTAATCTTTTACTAAGTTTAACTAACTTAGTTAATTGATTAGCCTTCATTTCTCTTTTTCCAAAAGACATATTTGTATCTTCTGTAACTTCTGCGATTTCTGCTGTCCAATCAAGATCATTTAAATCACTGTCAAGTGTAGGTATTCCTATGCTTGCATATCCGTTCATAGCAGGAATGATATTTGCTCTTTTTCTTATCTGTACTGCATCATCTAAGTCTTTTATAATTTGCTTTACTAGATACTGAGGTGCTATAGTATATCCGCCGCCTTCGGCAACGCCTGCCTGAAGTGTTTCTCTTATTTCTTTATCATTGCCTGATCTAAACCATCTGTCAACTTTAGCTCTTAATTCAGCTTCGTTATCATCAGCAGATGAATTGTCCAAATTATCAGCTAAATTTCTTTTATTCATAGAAGATTTAGTTTGAAGTGATAGAAGTTTATCATTTCTCTCTATTTCCTTATTTCTATTTTCTATATTCTTCATTAAAGTATCTATATCATTATCTAGTTTTGATATATCTTCTTTTTTATTTTCTCTCTCTTCAATACTCATAGCAGAATATGCTTGTCTTTTTTGCATAAGTTCATCAATAGATTGTAAATCTAAAGCATTTTCATTTTTTAGTTTTTCTATTAAAGCTCTCAATTCTTCTGGTGACATAATTTGATACTCCTTATTATTATTTATTTTTTATTTTTAGATATTTTATTTTTTGTTCATATTCTTTATTTCTATAATCAAAATCATCATTCTCTATAGGTATAGATTTATCAGGCGGTTTTGCCGATAGGCACCTACTCGGTGGAATATATACATCTTCATTTTTATGCCTAACATTCGTTTGAGGATAAGCTGGAAATGTTACTAATGATATTTCATGCAAAGTGATTTCTTCTACTTCACGTATAGGCATTCCGTATTCTTTTAATGTTTCTTTATCATCAATCCAATTATCTCTCACTACTTTGAATCCGAAAGACATCTGCTTTATATCGCCTCTGTCCACGCTTTCTTTCAAATCTCTTGCCCAAGTAGTATTTGGCATAGAAACTTCAAAATATAACCCTTTTTCATCTTCTCTTAAAATTAATGTGCCAGAACTCTTTCTGCCTAGAACATATCTTGTATCATGTCCCCATAAACATACTTGATCATTTTCTAATAATGATTTAGTGAAAGCTCCTCTGTTTATACGCTCTCTAAATAAATCTCCATAGAGAGGCTCACTTAAAGAATTATATACAATAGCATAGCCTCTTAATTTAAGAGGCTCACCTTCTGTGTCTGTACTTTTTTGAATATTAATATCTATACTTCTAATTTCATTATTACTTGCTGGCATCTTTATATTCCTCTTCTAATTTTTTATTTTCATTATTATTTATATTAAAGTCTTGATTGCTCTCATTTTCTGAAGTTTCATAAACTGTTTTTATTGGTCTTATTTGCTGAGAAACGAAATACTCATCTCCGTATTCATCATCTACTTCGTTAAGGTTTTCCAGTATCCGCCATTCATTTCTAGTGAGAACACCATTATTTAATTTTATTTGGTTAGCCTGCTGCCTTGTAAGAGTATCGCCTCTCAAAAGTCCGTCTAAATTAAACTCTATATTATATTTTTTTCTTTCTAAATTATTTAATAAATAGCCATTCAATGCTTTTTCTATACGAACGCACCACGGTCTTATTGTGTGCGTTACAAACTCTATACTTTGATGTTCTATATTATTATTTGTACTCCTGCTTAAATCACCAATTAAATGTGGAGGTACACGGAACACTCGGCATATTTCCTCTACTGAAAATCTTCTGCTTTCTAAAAACTGTGCATCTGACAAGTTCATTGTGATAGGGTCTATTTTCATTCCTTCTTCAAGAACAACAATACCTTTTTCCCAAGCATCTCTGAAACTTTCTTTGAGATTTTGTTTGGCTTCTTTGCTTAATTGTTGCGGATGCGAAATAATTGGAACTTTTTTAACACCATTAGAAAAGAAATCTAATGCAAAATTATCCTGATAAAGTCCAGTAGTTATTTGCTTACGCATCATAGCTATTGGACTGTATCCTATCACTCCGTTCCATCCAAGTCCTGCTATATGCATAACTTGAGACGGAGATAAAGTAATTATTTCTCCATCATCTGAATATTCAAACATTTTATTGCCGTTTGAATCTCTATATATTTTAATCTTATTTGAATCTATTAGATAAAGTTCTGTTACTCTGTTGAAATTATCCCTTACTACTTCTACAAAGCCGTTGCCTTGAAGAAGTATTTGAGTGATTAGACTTTCTATAAATGATACTGATGTGCATTCTTCATTAGGAGCGTCATGCAATAATCTATATAAAGAATGATCTTTAGCTTTTATTTTATTATTTCCATTTACTTTATATACAAAAAGCGGTAAAGTAGCTATTGTTTCAGCAATAACTCTCACGCATGCAAATACTGTAGAGAAAGTTAAAGCAGTATTTGGATTGACTGCTGATAAAGTTTTATCATTTTGAATTGATAAAAAATTACTGCTGTCAATATAGCTGAAATCAGGAAACAGCCATTTTTTTATATAATTCCTTATATTTTTTATTACAGACATATATATATAAAAAAAATATAAGGAAATATAAGTTTTATTTTATATTTCCTATTTTTTTAATGTATTTATAGTCATAAATTATTATATTCATTACTATTTAATGAGCATTATTTTTTAATGGAGTCTATTATGCAAAATAAAAATGATAAAAAAAGATATAAAATACAAGCTCCTCCTAATTATTTTAATAAATATTCTATAAAAAAATGGAAAGAACTTGCACCTATCTTTGCCGAAAAAAATATGCTCGGACCTGCTGACATATCAGCTTTTGAGCTTTTATGTCTTCATTACGGCGATGCTATGAATCTTTATGAGGCTATGATTAATGAAGGAGGTTCTATAGCTGGTTATTTATCAGGTAAAAACTCTCAGACTATGGGAGAATATTTAGCTTATCATAAAGCTATAACGGCATATACAAAAATGCTTACCGAGTTTGGTTTAACTCCTGCTTCAAAAAAGAAAGTACCATATCCTGAAACTATAGAAGAGGATGATCCGCTTGAAAAAATGATAAATGGTTAAATAATATAATGTATACCTATGAAGAATATATCAATAAAGTTATAAATAAAGAATTGCCAGTGTGTCAAGCTGCTTTTTTATCTGTAAAAAGGCATTTGGACGATATAGAAAAATCAAAAAATAATGATTATCCTTTTTATTTTGATGATAATGAAGCTAAACGTCCTATCATGTTTATACAATCTTTAGTACATACAAAAGGAGAATGGGCAAATCATAATATTATACTAGAGCCTTGGGAACAGTTTATAATAGCAAGTATATTCGGATGGAGAAGAAAGGAAAATAAACTCAGACGTTACAAAAAAGCATACGTTCAAGTGAGCAGGAAAAATGGAAAAACTACTTTTGCATCTGGCATTGGTAATTATTGTTTTTTCTGCGACAGTCCTGCAGAGGCTGGAGTTGAAATATATTATATAGCTACTAAAAAAGATCAAGCGAAAATTGCATGGAGCGAAAGCGAAAGGCAAATAAGAAAAGCAAAAGCTCTTAATAAAGAAGCGATTACATATAAACAAACTTCTACAATTACAAAGAAAAAAGATACTGCATCAAAATCCAAACCGCTTGGACAGGACAGCAACACTGAAGACGGATTAAATCCTCATTTAGTGATAGTAGATGAGTACCATGCACATCCTGATAATGAACTACTAAATGTTCTTGAATCTGGAATGGGAGCTAGAAGGCAGCCGCTTGTATTTATAATTACTACTGCTGGTTTTGATAAATCTTCAGTGTGTTTTTCTGAATATGAATATGCAAAGCAAATATTAAAAGGTTCATTAAATAATGATGAATACTTTACAATAATATATGAGCCTGACAACATCAATGATATTTGGGTATTTATGTCCGAATATAAAGAAAAATTAAATAAAAATGAAGATGTTTCTAAGCAGGAAGAATTAATAAATAAAATTATTTTTCAAGCTAATCCTAATATAAATGTTTCTGTAAAAGACAGTTATCTCAAATCTAGGCTTTTAGAAGGGCTAGATAAACCTATTCAAAGAACTGATATACTTACAAAAAACTTGAATGTTTGGACACAGGCTAGTGAAGTTTGGATATCTTCTGACAGATGGATTAAATCTTATTCACATCAAAATATAAATATAAATGAATTAAAAGGCAGGAAAGCCTGCATCGGTTTGGATTTAGCAACTACAAGAGATATAGCAGCTTATGTTTTATGTTTTGATTCTATTGATAATGGTCCGTATATACTTCTGCCTCGCTTCTTTATGCCTAAAGAAAATATAAGGCAGCGTTCTAAAGAAGACAGAGTGCCTTATGAATTATGGGCTTCGCAAGGTTTAATTACTTTAACAAGCGGTGATATAATAGATTTTGATGTTATAGAATCCTCAATACTAAATGATGCGAAAGATTTTGAAATTATAGAAATAGCTTATGACCCTTGGAAAGCTATTGAAATAGTAACACACTTAGAAAGTGAGGGCTTCAAAATGGAACAGGTTAGGCAATCTTTTGCAGTCGGCGGTTTATCTGAAGGAACTTCTTTATTTGAAAAAACTATAGATGAACGAAAACTCCTTCATGGTAATAATGCAGTTCTTAATTGGATGATAAGCTGCTGTGAAGTAAAAACGGATGGGAGGGATAATTATTTGCCTGTAAAACCTGACAGAAGAAGATCATATAAAAGAATAGATGGTGTTGTAGCCTCCATTATGGCTCTTCATAGAGTGATTAAAAATCATTTTGAAGATACTAAAAGTATTTATGAAACTGAAGGCGTTTTTACATTATAATAATATCACTAATTTTATAAGTACCCCCTAATAAAAAAATTATCGCCATGCACAAAAGACTCCCCACTCGTTGCACCGATTGAAAGCCTGTAGAGATTTTCCCCACCCCCCGCCAAGCAAATATAAATCACTTATAATTTTGTTAAAGAAAAAAAGTTATTAATTTTAATTGAAAAATAGTTGACATTTTTTCAAGATATGCTATAATATAATTAATCCTAGATAAAAGGAGGAAATAATTATGGAAGTCTTAACTTTCATAGCTACAATTATTGATATAATGACCCTTATCGTAATTGTGGTTAAGCTGATAAAGATTAAAAAATAATTTTTATTAGCTTACGAAAGGGAGCTGAGTTTGCCGACTTGGCTCCTGACTTCCATAGTTATTATTATATATATAATATAGGAGTTGTCAAGATGTTAACAACTATAAATGCAATATTATCTTTAGTATCATTATCACTTAATATAGCAGTTTTAGTTCTTTTATTTAAAAGAGGTAATTAATGGATAATAAAAAAAATACTCATGGTGGTGCTAGAATTGGAGCTGGCAGAAAAAAGAAAGATGATAAGGATAAAAAGCCTAGCTATAGAATATCTTTTAGATTAAATGAAGAAGAAAATAAAATGCTTGAAGAAGCCGCAAAAAAAGAAGGAATGAGCATAGGACAATATGCTAGAAAATGTGCTTTGGAGAAATTTAAAATATAACAAATAAATAATTTATATATATTAGGTGTTGCGATAATAAAGGTTATCGTATTGGAATTCATTATGTATGTAAAAAAAGAAAGTAAATTAATAAAAGTAAATGGAAGATTAATAACAAATTCTTTAGTAGATAAAAGCAATACTTTTTTAGCTTTATGTGAACTTATAAATAATTCTATTCAAGCATCTGCAAATAATATAGAAATAAATATGACATCTGATTCTGAAGGTGAAATGATAAAAGATAGTATAACTTCTTTATCAATAAAAGACGATGGAGAAGGTGTATCTCTTAGTGATTTTCAAAAGAAAATATTAGAAATAGCTACAGACATAAAACCTAAAGGAAAAGGAACAGGAAGATTTTCAGTCTTTCAATTTGGTAAAACTGCTTATTTTGAAACAGTTTCTTATGATAAAATTTTAAATAATTATACAAAGACATCATGTACATTAAATTTAAATGAACTTCAAAATGGATATATAGATAAAGAAGTAGAACTTGAAAGTTATATTTTTAATTCAAAAAAGGATACATATTTTTTTATAGAAGTAAGAGACATATTTACTAAAGATTATGAAAATTATAACAGTAGAAAACATAAAATTTGTGATGCATTAAAAACAGAAAATATAGGTTTATCATTATTTACTATGTATCCTATAGAAATGTTAGATAAAAATATTCAATTTTTTGTAAATGGTATAAAAATTGATACTAAAAACTATCAGTTGGATAGAAACAAATTTGAAAGACAATATAACGATTATTCAATAGAATATGATGTTATAGAACATAAGTCTAAAAAAAAGAAAGAAGAAAAAGTACTTTGTATAAGAACTGAAAATAACAATATAAAAAATATATTAAATTATTTTGATATAGAAATGGATATACCTTATAAAGAAAAATCGGAAGTTAGTTGGCATATATATGTGGATTCTGAATACATAGATAAAAATGTAGAATCATTTGAAAATATAGATTTAAAGGATATGAATATTGATGTAAAAAATTTTTTAAATCAAATAGAAACAGATATCAAAAATTTTTTCTTAAATAATTATGAAGAATATTTTAATTTTAGAGATAAACTAATAAAAAATGATAACTATCCATATAAAAACAATATTAGTTCATCTAAAAGTAAAGAAATAGCATTTATACAAATAGCGTATTCTATAGAAGATAAATATAAATTATTGTCATCTAATAATAAAGATTTGATGAAAATTATTTATCCATTATTAGATGGTTGTTTAGATAATCCAAATTTAAAAAAAATAATTAATAGTATTAATACGCTAAAAAAAGAACACATCAAACAATTTGAAGAATTAATAGATAAAACAGAATTAGATGAAGTTATAACTTTTTCTGATAATGTTGCTAATAAAATGGCATTTTTAGATTTTTTACATGAAATTAATTATAGTGATGATATATCTAAATATATATTAGAACGTAAACAGTTACATAAAGTACTAGAGAAAAATTTATGGATATTTGGAGAACAATATATTTATAGTAGTGCTATAATAGAAAGTGATACTAATTTAGGAAAAAATTTAGAACGATTACGAGCAAATATTATGAAAAATAATTGTGAAGAGTTTGATGAAATAAAATCAGATGATAATATAACAAAAATAACAGATTTATTCTTTTATTCAGACTTTAAATTTAATAAAAAACATGAGGTATTAGTTGTAGAATTAAAGAGACCTAGTGTTAAATTGGGTAATAAAGAAATTGAACAAGTAAAAAGATATGGATCTGAGATATCAAAATCCAGTAGTATAAGTAAACAAAATGTAAATTTTAAAATCATATTAATAGGTTCAAGTATTAATGAAGATGATGCAATATATATAAGCAATAATGAACCATTATATAAAACAGGAAATATTGAAATATGGGTAATGAACTGGGCTGATTTAATAAAAGAAAATAGAGATAAATTAACTTATATGAGTAATGAAATAAAAGTTAAAGATAATTATATATTAAATAATATTGAAAAAAAATATCCTGAAATAAACTTCAATAATATTAAATTGAAGTTAAATGTGAAAAAATAATTATTAATTATATATTAATATAAAATAAATATTTTGGGAATACATTATGGAATATGAAAAACTTATTACAAAATTAGCATATGATTATAACATATTTAATAAAGATTCTAGTATAGAAAATATTTTAGAGCTTTTTAAAGATACAAATGAAATTAGTATTAAAGAATTAAATTTATTAATATTCATTATTATCAATGAAAAAAGTTACTCTAATTTTTGTAAAGAATTAAAAAATATAACTAACATATATTCAGATGAACAATTAAGTAGTCTATTTTTAAGTTTTATAGCAATTGCTAATTCTGATAGCATAGATATCACTATGCAGTATAGAAATAAATTAGAAAATGAAAAAGAATTAAATATGGTATCTATGACAAATAGTAATATAAAATTAGAAAATAATTATTTTTCATGTAATGATATTATTGACACTACTGTAGATCTTTTAGACTTTAATTTTAAATTATTTAAGTATATAACTAACAATAAGGAAATAATATCATCTACTATCAATTATATGAATATTGATCTAGTAAGAGAAAATAATAAATTTTTAATTTTAAAAACTATTTATGAATATATATGTTTTGAAAATGCATTTTTATCTGAAGTTAGTATTTATAAATATAAAATAGAATATAAAGATAAGTTTCATATATTAAAATATATTAATTTATTGAAGGTTAATGAAAAATTAATATCTTCTCTAATGAATACTCATAACTTGAAAATATATTATTTTGATAACATATACATAGAAAATTTAAAAATAAACGAAATGACTGGTGAAATATTTTTTGATATAGAAAAAAAGTCGGTAAAAAATATGTATATAGAAGGTAGAATGAAATTATATATAAATAGTTTAGTAATATACCATTATTACTATGATAAAAATTATAATGATATGGCACTAAATTTTTTCAGAGTGTTTATTGCATTAGATTATATACTATACAATGTATCAAATTATATAACTGATACAAAGCATAATATCAATTTTTATTTATTTAAAATAAATAAAAAATTACTATCTGAATATTGTACAAAAATAACTAATTTAGATAGTAATATTTGTGATGATATAATAGAATATTTAACTTATGATAATAAATCTAGTTTTTGGAATAAACCTTTAATAAAAAATGGTGATTTTTATCATTTATTAATTACACCTATAAAATATGGCAATATTATATTTATTGTAGATGAATATATGAATAATAAAACAACTTGTTTTAAAGATAAAAAAGGAAATCTATTTGAAAAATTTGTCGTAGATGAAATTACACTTCTATTATCTGAAAAAAAATTTTTTTATAAAATAGATCATGGTAAATATAAAATTTCTAAAAAAGAGATGGAGGAAATAGATTTTATATTAGAAACAAAAAATACAATTATAGTAGCTGAAATTAAATGTATTAGATATCCATTTAATTCACAGTTAATACAAAGATATGAAACTATTATTAATAAAGCGGTTGATCAAATAATAAGAAAAACTACATTTTTAATAAAAAATAATAAAAAATTTCAAAATAAAAAAATTTCATTTCAAAATAAAAAAATTATTAAATGTGTTATAACAAATTATAGTTTATTTTCTGGAACAGAAAGATCTGGAGTTTATATTATAGATATAAATATGCTTCGTAAATATATTAATGTTGGTAAAGAAGGATTTATCAAGTATGACTTAAGTACTAGAGAAAAACATGAAATAGCTAAAAACTTATATAATACTGAAGATGAATTTTCTAATAACTTTGAAATATATTTTATGAGCTCAAATTCTTTTTATGAAGATAGAATTAAAATAATAACTAAGAAATTAAAAATAGGAAATTTTGAAATATCTATACCTACAATAATAGAGAATAAATTGTTTCATTACGAATAATAATACCTCTGCGTAAGCTTTGTGTAGTATTATTATATAGTTGCGATAACATAAATTATCGCAACACTGTATCTAATTGATATAATCTAAAATAAGTTTTTTAATATACTTACGTACGCTCATATTATTTTCTTTAGCTAATCTTTTTAATAGCTTATATTCTTTATAATTAAATCTGCAAACTACTAATCTTTTTTTCATTATTCTACCTCCAAACTTTTTAAGTATATTCCTGTTATAGCTATACTGCTATGATTTAATGCCTGTCTAATGAGTTCTATATCTTTGGTTTGTTTGTATAAAGTAACAGCAAAATAATGCCTTATATCATGTATAGAATATGCAGCTTTTATTTTACCTTGCTGATATAAACGCTTTGAACTTCTATAAAAAATGTTTCTTATCACTTCAGAACTTTTATTTTTGAAAGGATTATTAAAAGAAAGATTATTCTGTTTCGCTCTGCGGGCTTTAGCCAATAATTTAATAACTTTATCTGTAACTTTCCAGCTTATTTCCTTGCCTTTTGAATATGAATAATATTTGTTATTTCTTATTTCTAGTTTAGGTAAAGCACCAACACGTACTCCGCATTCCATTATAAAAATGATGGCCACTTTTATAAGAGGATCTGCTATATCTTTAATTATTAATTCAATTTCTTTTTTAGTTGGGACTTCAAGTCTTTTTTTGTTCTTCACAGGCGGACGAGTTTTTGTACCTCGAAAAGGATTTTTCATAAACGGATATCTTCTCTCTAAAAAAGAAAAGAAAGAGGAACATGAAGAAACTAATGCACGTATACTTAAATTAGAAAGTTCACTTGAATTGACTTCCGTTATAAAATCATCAGCTTCTCTTGCTTTAATAAATAAAATATTTTTCTTATTCATTTTGCAGTATTCCTCTAGTTTATTAAGTCCGTTTCTATATTGTCTTTTTGTGTGATTGCTTTTTGTTTTTGAACATTGCTTAAAAAAGTTTTCTTTTTCTATTTCATAATCTATCTGTTTAATAAGCTGCTCTTCTTTCATATAGTCAAGTATATTTAAGTAGTTAGCTTGCTTAATGAGAAGTTCCGCTTGTTTTTCTGTTATTATATTATTATTGTTTTGTACTATTAATTTATTATTGCTTTTAGAAGCCATGTTTATACCTTTTTATTAAATTAAAGACAAAAGCCTTCATTTAATAAAAAGAATATAAACTTTTATAACTATGTATTATTAAAACGGTACCTCCTCACCGAGTAGGTGCCTATCGGCATCATCTTCCTGACTATTATTTTCTACTGCATTATTCACATCTTTTTTATCAGCAAGCATCTGCATTGACTGCATAATTATTCTCACTTTAGATTTAGTAGTGTTTGTATTTTTATCCTGCCATCTTTCCTGCCTTAGTGTTCCGCATATTAAAACTTGCTTTCCTTTTATAAGATATTTACTTACTGTTTCTGCTAATTTTCCAAAAGCTACTATATCAAAATAATTTACTTCTGTAGTGTTTTTTGTAATTACATAATAATTGTTTGCTATAGAGAACTCAGCAATTTCCATTCCTCCTTGTGTATATTTTCGCTGCGGGTCAGCAGTTAGCCTTCCTATTAATGTTACAATGTTATGATCGCTCATTATATTTCACTCCATATTAATTAATGTTATTCATATTCTATATAATCCCTAATTAAAATATTGCTGCATTTGCCATGGTTAATTCTTTTTATAGTATTAATTAAAAGCCTGTTTTCAAGTCCTTTATCAATTTTGAATGCACCGCTTTTTTTCTGTATTTTAAAATTACCATTATCATAATACCATATTAATCCCCATCCGATAGGTAAGTCCTCTTTTTTTATTAATCCTTCAGGACATACATAATATCTATTTGTACCTATAGAAGATTTAAAAGTTTCTATACGCATTTTACTATCTAATTTATAAACTATCCTATGTGGTTTTAACAAATCCCTTCTAAAATCTTTTACATCTGTTTTTATTTCATAAAGAGTTGTATTTGAATAGTTATCAAATATTAATACATCAGGATTTTCCTTCACTAATAAACATTTATATTCTATCAAAGCAATACTTTCCAAAAAATATTTAGCTGTAAGACGGCATAGATCCGAATGTGTTATTTTTTTTATTTTTTTCATTTTACTATACCTATTTCATTGCTTAAAAGTTTAGCTTTATTAATATATCACAAAGTAAAGCAGCAATATTTGATAAAAAGAAACAAAGTAAATAAAATGCTTTACCTATAATATTTTTATTTGCTATACTAATAAATAAGAATATAAATCCTAGTATATGCCAAGATATAGATAAAAAATTATACATCATTTATATATCTCCGCATTACTATAATAATTTTTATATGATAGTGCTAATTTTCTTGGAAGTTTTGAAACTCTCTTGAATAATAAGCATCTATATTTTTTACCGATTTTTACTAATATCTTTAATTTTGCTATAACATCTATCTCATTTTTATAACTTATCTTTTTATGCCAATCATATCTAACACGCCTTTTTATTCGTTTATAAATAGCTTTATATTTATTAGCTTTATTTTCTGAAGTCATATACCTTTCTCCTTATTATTTAATATATTTTCTACTGCCTGCATATAAAAACCTAAATTATGATGACACTCCAATCTCTCATTATTTATAGTTAAAAATAATTCATTTTTCTTTCTTACTTTTTTATAACTAACATTAATATTTTTGTATTTATATTTTAATATTCCTAGAATATCATTCATTCTTCTGAACTCATCATTTACATCATTATAATTAATAATCGCTTTAATCATTTTTTATATCTCTACTATATCAAATAATGAGCTTAGAACATTATAATATTTATTATATTCATCTTCTGAATCACATTCTATTGTTGTAGGCAATCCGCTATCTAAAGTAAATATCCTTATGCTCTTTTTATTTTCATCAAAATAAATATTTGATATACAGTTTATATTTATTAAATATTTTTTAATAAAAATACCTTTCAGCATAAATTACTCCTCATATTCACAAACAATCGTTATTGGAATACCCATATACTTTGATAAACCTTCTAAGCATGATATACAAAGTTTACCTTCTTTTTCTTTCTCTTTTTCTATACCATCTTTATCTTTATATTTAATATTTATTTGTCCTTCCAATATCTCATCATCATTTATATTTTTTTTACATATATCACAAATCATTTTTACACTCCGTTTTTTATTATTTAAGGTTTATATATCTTTTATTAATTCCAACATTTTATTGCACTTTTTTTCTATCCGAAGTCTTTCACCGCATCTATTTAAAATATATCCGAGTGTATAAAACCTATCAAAAACTTCCATACTTAATGTATTGCAATGCTGTATTAAAGCAGAAGCTCCTATTAAGTTTAATTGTATAAATGACATATATACACACATCAAATCTAAATCATTAATATTCCATATTAATTTTTCTGCATAATTATAGCCTAATTCTTCTACTATCTGACATGAAGCTATAACAATTCCTCCGCTTCCTGCTGCTGGTTCATTGCAGTAAATAAAAGATTTACTTTCCAATAATGATTTATCAAAATTAATTTTATTCATACAGTATGATAATTCATAAGGTGTAAAAAATTGACCTTTGAAATCATTTTTTAATTCAAGTTCTTGAAATAAAACTCCTAATACATCCTGATATCTGTTACTCTGGTATTCATTTACTAATCCTAATTTAAATGCATTAAAAAACTCCATTTCATTTTCATCATAAGCAACAGCAATTTTTTTAAATTGTTCTATTCTTTTTTCCTTATCTTCCATATTAAGACTTATTCCTATTGCAATATTTAATGCTGTCATAGCTATAAAATCATAAAATACTTTAGCTATTGTATGTTTATAAGCAACATTCTTTAATATGTTATACAGATTTTTATATTTAGATGATTTTAATTTATTCATTTTTTATTTCCCTTATTCTTTTTTATATATTTATACAAAGTTTCTTTATTATCTTTGACTTTATATAATATATCCAAAACAACATCTTCAGGTTTTTTCTTAGTGTTTATAGCAGTTTGATATATAAGTGTTGCATATCCTATTAAAATATCTTCATAGCTGCCTTTGGTTTTTATCAGGGTTTGATTTTCTTTTGTATTATCAAATATTATAATAGTGTCTTTCATTATATCTTTCCATTTATCATATTCATATATCTTGTTTTTATTATTAAGTTCTTCTATAATTAAATCTATTTTTTCCCTATCTTCTTCAGATTGTTTAAACTCCCATGAATAAGGCTCTTCTAAATCGATAAGTTTAATAAAATGCTTTTTAATAATCAAAAAGCATTTTATTGCCTTCGCTATCAACTTTATCACCATCTGCATCAAAATCCCAATTATTTATATTATCAGTATCTACACTTAATGGATCTTCATCTTCATCTATTATTTTATAATTAGACTGTTCTTCATCTTCTGAGAAAGACATTATCTCATTGTTTTCTTTTAATGTTTCTTCAAAAGATTTATTTTCTCTTTTATCAATTTCTTTTTGTATATCTTCTTTATAATGATCATTCATTGTAACTTTATTCAATTCTTTTAACTCATCAATAGTAAGCTCTGATAGTCTTCTGCCCTGTGTTATTTTATTTTCAAGCTCTCTGCTTTTATTAAACTTCCTGCCTTGTAAAATATGTTTTGCAGTTTCTGTGGTATTATATAAAGCTGATAATTCTTTATCTAATGGAATTATTTTCTCAAGTTCTTCGTCTGTCAGTTCATTGTATGCTCTGCCATTTGTTATAGATTGTATTTTATTTTCAAGCTCAGTTTTCCTTGATATTTCTTTTATTGGTTTTTCTACTTCTTCTATATTGTTATCATCAATATATTCACCTCGTTTTTTCAATTCTTCTATAACTCTATTTCTATATCCTTCTTGCAAATTATAATTTAAAAGATATTGTTTTAATGAAATAGTATTTATTAGAATCCATACAGTTCCTTTGTACTCACCTATAGGACATACAGAAAAATCAATATTTTCTTTTTTACCATTGCTGCTATTTTTTAATATAAATCTCTGTATAGCATTCATAATAGTGTTAGCTTCTGCTTTATCATCAGATGTAAAAGTTATACCAAAAACCCCGTTATTTTCTATAAAGTTTACTTCTCTCATTATTCATTCCTTTTTTTCTAATTCTGTTTTTAATCTTACCGCATCTTTTATAATATCCACAAAACCATCAGCAGGTACATTTTCTTTATTGGTTACAAAGTATATAAACTCTGTTAACAAATAAATAGTATCTTCGCTGCTAATATTTTTAGCATCGATAATAATACGTTCTTCTTTATTATCTCGTTCTATATGTATATATTGTTTTTGACTATCTATTTTCATAATCATATCCTATTAATAATCTTTCTTTTTATTTCCAAAAGCTCCATCTTCTTTTGCTGTTTTTCTGCTATGACACCTTTTGCATAAAGCCTGCAGATTATTTTTATCATAAAACAGAGGATCATCTTCGCTTTCTATTCTTTTTATATGGTCCACATGTTCAGCAAAGTTATGGCACTCCTCAAAGTTTTTGCAAAGCGGATTTTCTTTTAAAAAACTTTCTCTAAAAGCACGCCATTTTTTGCTTTTGTATCTTTTATATGCTTTTTCATCACTTCTCATTGCTGCTATGTTCGAACCCGCCTAATATACCCGAGCAAACAAGTTTACTCGGCGGCGGTTTCTCACTTTCCTCCTTTATTACTACCTTGTTCTTTTAGATAAATACTAAAAAGAACTGCATAGCCTGCTATATCAAATACAGTATCAATAATACTTTCCTCTACCATTGGTTCTTCTTTTGATAGTATAAGAGTTTTTAATCTATTTAATTTATCTTCTATTCTTGCTAACCCAATCTGTATTCCAAACTCATCTAATGTTTTATCATAACTGTTTCCATAATCTTTATTCTTCTTAATTAATAAGTTTTTAAGCTCTTCACATTCATTAATAATTAAATCTTCTTTATTCATTTTTTATCTCCTAATTTTTGAACATCTTATTTACAAGTTATCAACATTGTTGACAACTTATGAACATAGCATTATTCATTTTCACTAATTCGCTCTCCTATATCCAATATCAAAGATTCTGAATCTTCATAGCAATATGGTGCTTTTCCATCAAAACATATTTTGAATAATCCGTCATCTATATCTATATAACATCCGCATAAATCACTATTAATTTCTAATCTGTTTCTTTTTATCACCATAGAGTTGTTTAAGTCTGGATATTCCTCTGCTATTCTATTTAATATCATTTCTAAAATAGCCAATTTAGTTTGAATGTAATGCCTACATAATTCATCTAAATACATTTTTTATCTCCTTATTTATAATTTGTAAAATCAATAACTAAATCTGTTTTTATATTATTATTATTTTTATTTATGATTTTATCACGAAGTTCGGTATATCCTCTATCAATAGTATCTACGCAATCTGAAGATAAAATAAAGAATTTGTATTTTTTATCATCTTCAATAATTAAATTATATTTGTTTATTGATAATCCATTAATATCAGCTTTATATATGTGCATAGGTTTTTCAATAAAAAATAAACTATTATCAGTTATTATAGTTAGCATACATATTTTCCTCTTTTAATAAAATCTTATAAAAATAATCAAAATAATATTTTGACTATTTATAATAAAAGCTAATTTAATTCTGATTCCTCAAGTTTATGAAACAAATCCAGAGGTTTACTTAAATCAATTTTCTGTGTTCTATAATTTTCAATATAAGACTGATGACTTACAACCTTAGCTTTTGCATTTTCCGTATCTTCTATAGCTCCATTAAAAATGTATATATCACTGAAGATAATCCAATTGAATAATTGTACATTCTGCCATTTATAACAGCCTCTTGCATAGCCAAAGTCTTTTATTTCTAATTTTTCCTGCAATTCTTTATCTATATGAACATCTTTAGCTTTATATTCTCCTACTTTTACAAATAGCTCTCTTTCATATATACCGTTTGAGTAGTTATCTATGATTTTTATTAATCCTAGACTTTTAAATAGCTCTATATCTTTTGTAATATTTCCATCCCAAAATAAAGCTATTTCTGTACTTCTCATTTTTCTGCATAACTGCATAATAACCTCCTTATCCTCTATGATGCTAATTTATCAGATTTGATTTCAAACTTCTGCATTTCTATTTCTATAATTTTTAAGTTTAATAGTCTGCTTGTAAGTCTGCCTTTCATATATTCAGAATCAGTTTTTTTATTCAAACTCTTTAATAAATCATCATAGCTTTTATTTGATGTCAGTATTACAGTTTTTTCTAATGCTCTTATTTTATCAAATAGTTTATAATAGCCTTCGGCTGCATAATGAAAACCTACGCTGTCAATGTCGTCTATCATAATAATATCTGCAAATTTTATATTATCTATTTTAGCATCTATACTTGATTTCAAATCTCTGTCCTGTGCATTTTTATTAAATAAGTTTTTATGCATATCTTCAAAACTAGATGCCTTCATATACAATGCTTTAATATTATTAATAGCATATATCTGCCATAACATTTTTAGCATTGTAGTTTTACCAGTTCCGCTTTCTCCTTCAATATAAAGTGAGTTCATACTTCCTAATTCTAAATATTTTTTTATACTGCTTACTAACTTTTGATTATTAAACTTTTCTGCAAAAATATTTAATGTCATATCATTGTCTAATTTATTAAATACCGTATTATATCTTTTTATTATTATTTCCAAATCCTCTATTTTTTTTTCTATCTTGCTTTTTTCATCACTCACACAATAGCAAACAATAGGAACTATACTTTTAGAACCTTTTAGAAATCCAAACTCATCGCATTTTGTGCAGTGAGGGTCTTTGCCTTCTCTTGCCGTTTTTTTCAATTCTTCCAAATGTTTTTTATAGCTAAGAAGGCAATAACTGCTATCCGCAATTTGCAATTTTAGCATACGCTTCATTTATGTTTCCTCCTTTTTCTAATTCATTTAATAAGAAGTCTAATTTATCAAGCCCTCGAGGGATTGCATATTTTTTATTGCTGTCGGTTTTATTTTCTTTGTTGGTATTATTTTGATGACTTTCATTTTTTTGACATAAAGCCATTCTTAATAAATCTTGCATTTTAAGTGAGTATCTTTTATTAAAAGGTAATTTTAAGAAATTAAACTTTACTATAGACAACGCTTCATCAAAATTATCATGCACACGTTTTTTGAATATATCAATTAAAAAGCTAGTATATATTTTATGATATTTATGATTGATTTTAACGCCTATTAATTCTTTATGAAGCTCATTATATTTTTCTAAAAACTCTTCCTGCTTTTTATCCTCTTCTTTTTCCTCAGGAGTTTTTTCTTCTTCACTTTTTTCTTTTTCCTCTTTGATTAATTTCGGAGGCTGCAGAGGTTCAGTGCTTACATCATCATTAAACAAACTAGGCTCATCGTATTTCTGCTCAACAGGTGCATCCATATTTTGTATTGCTCTGTCTTCTTCAACAAGCATCTCTATAGCTTTTTTTAATCCAGAGAAATTATATACTGTTCCCGTTCCTGCAAATCTATCGCCTATGTAAACATTTCTGCTTGAAAAAGTTAAATAGCCTTTTGCATACAAGCTCTGTCTTTGTCTATAATAATTTTTTTCTTTTGGATTTATTTCTTTGTCCCTTATTTCTTTATCTTTCTTCCAGCTTAAACTCATTACAGCGATTATAAACTCAAACTCGCTTGCTGTAAGTCCTAGTCTTTTTCGGTAATAAATTAATGTATTCGGTATTGATGTAAAGCCTCTGTCAAGCATGGCATCGCCATACGTTGCTATTAAATATTCACTTTTTATTTCTCTTTCAGTCTGCATTCTCTTCCGCCTCTGTAAATAATTTTTTTGCTAGTTTATATAAATTATCAAGATGATTTGTATTGTTATTTTTATCAAGCTCCATAGCCATTTCTATAGTTTTTATTTTTCTGTTTTTTGCCAATTTTTTAAGATTAATCTTTTTTATTCTTGCATATTCTGCATATAGAATCTCATATCTTAATCCTATTAATTTATTATTTCCAAAGCTCACTTTATAAATATACTCATAAAGTTTTCTTCTGATGTTGTTATCAGATATCTGCTCTTCATTAAAGTTTGATAAATCTTTTTTATTAAATATTTTTTTTATAATATTTTTGAAAAATGCTTTAACTCCTTTTTCATTAACTATCATTTTGAACTTCTCCCCATAACTATATTTTTTAAAAATATACCTCCTTCTGCAGTAACAAAAATTATTACATCAAAGAACGATGCTGAAGATTTTGAAAAGTATAAATTTCTACTGCATTTATTTTTGATATTTTTTAGCAGGAATGCTAATAGATAAAATAGACTCTGTTTTTTATTATAAAAGCTGTAACCAAACTTTTTATTTATATTTATGATTTTCGATATTTTGAGAAATTGATTTTGTTTTAAATCTAGTATGCGATTAACACATACTAGATTTTTTATATTGTCGATAAGAGAAATTTTTGAAACTCGTACCGCTTTCAATAATCTTTGAAAAGCAGTTAAAACGATTATTTTGTACGCTATCTTTTAGGCTCTGTTGGAAGTGAGGATATACTAGAGAACATAGTAAACGCCGTACTTGAAGATTTGGGCTTTGAAACAGTACATAATCTGCAAATAATCAATCCTCACAACTTACCAGAGAATATTAATCTAAAAGAGTCCGTACTAGATGTAAAAGCTGTTACAAAAGATAGCAGAAAAGTTATTATAGAGATACAATTATCCGGAAATATAGACTTTTTGAAGAGAATATACTATTATATATCTAAGAATATAGTAAGCGAAGTAGAAGAAAAAGAGCCTTATGATATAATAAGCGAGGTAATAAGTATTAACTTTGTAAACTTCAATATGGACTTTAGCGATGCTGGTAAGCCACATAGATGTTTTAAGCTGATAGATACAGAAAATCCTGATATTGTTTTGGATATGGTGCAGATGCATATAGTAGAAGTACCAAGATTTAGGAGAATACTAAATAATGCTGATTTTGAAGATATTAAGAGAAAGAAAATATTATCTTGGATAGAATTTTTTACAGCAAAAGATTTTGATAAAGTTAAAGATAAATTAAAGGAGGTAAATAATATTATGCCTAAAGTAATAAATAAATACGAGCGTTTTATATCCAGTGAAGATGAGATTGAGGTTTATAACGCGAGAGATGCTTTTTTATACGGACAGACTTTAATGTTAAGAAGAGAGCGTGAAGAGGGCTTACAGGAAGGAATGGAGAGAGGTTTACAAGAGGGTATAGAAAAAGGAATGGAAAAAGGTTTAGAAGAAGGAAGGAGAGAAGGTATGCAGGAGGGTATAAGAAAAGAGCAAATTACTATAGCTAGAAGTTTCAAAAATGCTGGTATAGATATAAAGATAATCAGTGAAAATACTGGGCTTAGTATAGAAGAGGTGTTAAAATTATAATTTTACATATTGATGTCTTAATTGATTTATATAAACTTTTTTATTCAAAATTATTTGTATAATTATTTAATTGCTGATTTATAAAAAAGCATATTTGACTTTGGCAGTAAGATATATTTATATTCAAAGTAAAGCTGGAAATTTTGATTTAATATATATTTCTGCCATAGTAAAATCAAATTATAAAAAAATTATTTTGTTAAAACATTTATAGGATTGCCTTCCAAAAATGCCTTTATATTTTCGTAAACTTTATGCATAAGTCTAGTTCTTGCTTCAAAAGTATTACCTGCGAAATGCGGGGTGATGTAGCAGTTTTTGGCTGTAAGTAAAGGGTTGTCTGCTGAAGGTGGTTCTTTTGCAAGTACATCAAGTCCGGCACCTGCTATTAAATTATTGTTCAAAGCATATGCTAAGTCTTTTTCTACTATTACGCCACCTCTTGAAGTATTTATTATAAAGGCTGTTTTTTTCATTTTTGAAAGTAATTTTATATTAACTAAATTTTCTGTTTCTTTATTTAGAGGTGTATTTAAAGATAAAAAGTCTGCTCTCTCAAAAAGCTCTTCTATACTAGAGGCATTTTCAAAACCTTCTTTTTTACTTCTTGAATATACTAAAACTTTCATTCCCATAGCTGAAGACATTTTAGCAACCTCTCTTCCTATATCTCCGAAACCAAATATTCCTATAGTTTTATTTTCAAGCTCTATTAAAGGGTATGAACTAAATGAATAATCTTTGCATTTTACCCAGTCTCCATTATGTACTTGATTATTATGTTCAACTATCCTAAAAGATAATGATAATACAAAAGCCATAACAAGCTGGGCTACAGACTGAGGTCCGTATCCTCTTACATTTGTAACAGTTATCCCAAGTTCTTTTGCAGCTTCTATATCAACTGTATTATATCCAGTAGCAAGCATACCAATATATTTTAAATTCGGTAAAGACTGCATTAATTTCTTGTCAATAACAACTTTGCTGTTTAATATTCCCCAAGCATCATAAGCTATTTCTTTTACTTTATCATACTCTGTTCTGTCATAAACTTTTAAATCAGCTATGCTTTCTATCTCACCCCAAGATATATCCCCGGGATTTAATATACCTCCGTCCAATACTACGATTTTGGGTTTACTCATATTTTCTCCTTTTTTATATATTAAAAAATCTCACTTATTATCATATTCCAGCTAAAGCTGTCATATGCTCGAGTTTTTAATTTAGATTTTATATATTATAACATATACTTGATTTTTAGTTTTATATACAATAAATAATTATTAATTTTTTGATTAAGTTATAAATATATATATACTGCAAATTTTTAAGTTTGTCAACATAAGCATGCTTTCATCTTTGTTCGGGAGGTTTTGTTGCTAGATTTATGTACGTTATTATTTACTATCATGAGATTATTCTTGGGATTATTATAGATTTGTTTTAACCTAAATTCTATAAATAATTATGCATCTTATTAAAATTATATAGTATAAATATATTTTACATTTCAATTATAATAAAGTTATATTTATATACATTGTTTCAAGTTATATTTATATTTGTTAGATTTTTGGGGATACAATATGATAAAAAATATTAATGATATTGCAAAGACTTTAGGGTTTAAGATACTTATAATAGTGATATTAGGACTTTTACTTTTAATTCCTATGAGTTTTATAAACGGCGTTGTAAGAGATAGAATACGATATCAAGATGAGGCGGTATCTTCAATAATAGAGCCTGTAGGAAATAGTGCAAATATACAGGGTGTTGTTATTGCGATACCATATTTAAATAGAGTTATTGACAGTGAAACCAAAGAAATAAGCTATATAAGAAAATATATTTTTTATATGCCTAATGAATATAATGTTGAAGGGAATGTTGAAGTTTCTAGTTTAAGCAGGGGTATATTTAAAGCTCCTATTTTTAATTCAAAGTTAAATATTACAGGAAAATTCGATAAGTATAATGCTGAAATATTCAATTTAGATGAAAATAATAATACTATACTTTATGATGAGGCTATGCTTATATTGGGTATAGGAAACAAAAAAAATCTTATGAAACTTCCTAATGTATCAGTTAGTCAAAATGAAGAGCTTCAATATTATGAGAAAAATATAAATATATCTTTAAATATGTTTAAAAATAAGTTTTTATATACTGTTTCAAGAGATAAAATACTAAACGGTTTTAATTTTAATATAACTATGGATATTCAGGGAGGAAACTCTCTCATAATAACGCCTTTAGCTTCTGAAAATACTTTTAAAATATCTTCAAAATGGAGAGATCCTAGCTTTACGGGAGGATTTCTTACTACAAAAAGAGAAGTTAATAATGACGGATTTAATGCCGAGTGGAATATAGCAAGTTTTAATACAGCATTTACAAAGTATTGGACTAGTGATGAAAATGCAAATAGAATAAGCGATAATGAATATTTGAGGGCTGGTGATGAAAATTCTAATAATGTATTAGTATCTTTTCTTCTTCTCAATGACAATTATCAGAAAACATCAAGAAGTGTAAAGTATGCTATACTTTTTATCTTCATACCATTTTTTGTACTCTTTTTATGCGAGGTGCTTTCAAAGAAGCGTATACACCCAGTGCAGTATATATTAATAGGAATAGCTAATGCTGTATTTTATCTTCTTCTTTTAGCTATATCAGAGCATTTAATATTTAATTTAAGTTATTTTTTAAGTGCTTTAATGGTAACAGCTTTAACTTCGATTTATATAGGATACATTATAAAATCTCCTAAATACACTATTTCAATGGCTTTAGTAAATGCATTAATTTATATATTCCTATTTGGCATACTTCAGCTTACCGATTATGCTCTTCTTATGGGAACATTAGGATTATTTGCTGTTATTGCTCTTGCTATGTACTTTACACGTAATGTAGACTGGTACGGAGAGAATAATTAATTTTTATTATTAGGTTTTGTTATACGCACGTTAAACGATACTTTAAATATTAAAAAGGTTTATATTTTTTAAACTACTCTATATTTTAAGTTTTGTTATACGTGCGTTTTGCAGATTATGAATTAAAAAAACGCTTGGGTGGGTGCTAATATTTCTGTTTTGGTTTTAAAAAAATAATAAAGCATAAATATTTTAATAAAGTGCTTAACTATAGTGGGCGGGGATTAGTATAATTTCTAAAGTAAAAAAATTATTTTAATATTCATCTTAATTTTTATTTTAGAAGCTGCTTATCTTATAAAGCATCTATTAAAAAAAATTTTAAATTGGAAGTTATAATAATTCACACTTCTCTTTTTATATTAGGAGTGTATATTATTCTTCTGAAATCGTAATCTTTATCGTCCATATCTCCTAAAAATATTCTTTCATGTTCTGGTACTTTTTCATAAGCCTCTTTTAATAATTCTCTATTATAATCTGAAGGATATGCAAGATAAGTATGATATTGTTTTACGGCACAATCAAAAGCACTTTCTTTTCCTGAAATCTTTTTTATATTTTCTTCTATCTCTTTTAATTTTTCTTTTTTGTTTGTGTATTTTAAAGTAGATTTTAATTTAAGTTTGCAAAGGTTTTCTATTATTATAGTATCATCTTCTTTGGGGTATAGAAGAAGTTCATTTTTATTAAACATAGTTTTTATATTATTGAAAGAATATATTTTTTCATCATCATAAATTGTATAGCAAGTTAAAAATATTTCTTTGCTAGATGCATAATTACTAGATTTTCTAAATATAAAATAACTTTTTCCTTCTGATAAATCATATCCAAATTGAGCTTTCATTTTAAAATTAATAGGATTTACCATAAATGACACTTTTAAACTTTCCCATTTTTTTATTTCTCTTTCAGTTGTTCTATAAATGTTCTCCATCTCTGGATTCATTTCTTTTAATATGCTTTTAATATAATCATAGAAATCATCTTTATGAAACCACTCTGATTCTAAAATTTTAAAATCTCCTATACCATGAATATTCAATTCTTCATTATTTTCTATATATGATACAACCCATTTTATTTTTAATTCTTTTTCAAATTGGTAAATATCAAATTTAAACCAAGCACTTACTATGCCGTCTTCATAAACTGATAGATTGAAAAGAAAGTAATTACCGTTTTTTATAATGCCGAAAAAACTTCTTCCTTCTATTTTTTGATTTCTGTATATATTATTTTTCTTCATATGATAAATATATATTTTAATTCTAATTAGTCAATGAAATATATAATTAATTTTTATATATTTATATACCATATTGACATAATGATTAAGTAATAATATCATTCAAATAAAATAATAATATGGAGTTATACATTGAGAAATTTAAATCTTAATGATGATATATTAAAAGAATATTTGCTTGATGATTTTAATAATGAAGATAGTTCTTTAATAGCAGATGAATTATCAAAAAGATTGGCTAATTATGATATAAGAGAATTAGAAATAGGATGCGGCAATGGAAAATTTATCACAGAGCTTGCTATGAATAATAAAGATAAATATTTTGTAGGAATAGAGTATTCATATAAAGCTGCTAAAAAGGCCGTATCAAAGGCTTATAAGAGAGATATAAAAAATCTTACTATTATATTTGGAGAGGCCAATAATGTTATAGATAAATATTTAAACGGCGAATATGTTTTTGATAAAATATATTTGAACTTTCCAGATCCTTGGCCTAAGAAGAAGCATGCCCATAGAAGAATATTTAACAAAGAGTTTTTAAATAAAATATACCCTTTGCTTAAAGATGACGGAATATTTTATTCAGTTACAGATGATGATAATTATGCTTTGGAAATAATGAATCCTATATATAAAGAGGTTAATAATTTTAAGAATATTTTAGATAATGATTATGTTCATAAACTTGAAGGCTACGGAGTTACGCTTTATGAGGAGAAGATGAGAGCTATTGGACATGATATATATTTTTTTGCTCATATAAAGAATATATGATTAGGTTTTTATATTTATTATGAAATTAATCAAATTAGTTAATTGTTTTATACTTCTATTTATTTTAGTTTCCTGTGTTAGCGAGGATTATGATGATAAACCCGTTATAGTAAGCATAATAAAGGAAGAAAATACAAAAAAATTTAATGCTATAGAAAAAGGACTAATAGATCAAATATCATTAGATAAACTTAATGTAAAAATTAACTTCTATATTTCAAACGGAGATGATGCTTCTATTATAGAAATAGCCAATAATGTGCGTGAGGATAATTCTAGTATAGCAGTTGTTATAGGAGAGAAGGCTGTTTTACTTTCTATGAATATAATAGTACCTCAGTCTATATTATTTGCAGGCTGTTTTGATAATTTATCTTTATCTTCTATAGAAAAAAGCAGAGTTCAGAATAATAATATTACAGGAGTTTACGGCAATTTGGATATTACTAAATATTTAAAAAGAATATCTGAAAGCGATGTGAATAGTTTGGGCTATTTGTATAGTAAAAACTTTGAAGTTTCTGATAATATTTCTGAATATTTAGCCAAATACTGCAGCAATGAAAATATTCATTATTATCCTATAGCTTTAGAAGCAGATTATACTATAAATGATATAGAGAATATTATATCCTCTTTAGATATAGATTATTTATTTATAGCTAAAGATGATTATATAGATGATAATATTTATAATATAGATAATTTATGCGGTAAATATTCTATACCAATAATAAATACTGATATAGAAAATGCCTTAAATACGGACATACTTTTTTCACTTGACTGTAATTATTATTATTTAGGAAGAAAACTTGCAGAACTTTTAAAAGAGGTTATTGATAATGAAGGCAGTACAGATTCTATAGATTTTATTGAAGTTTCTGATTCATACAGAATACTTATCAATAAAGATACAGCAAAATTATACAGAATAAACTTTACAGATAAAATATTGGATGATAGTTATTTTATAGTAGAAGATAAAAATGTTATAAGAAAATAAACTCTGTCCGTATTTTTATAGTATTCATTTTAATAATGTGTTTAATGTATAAAATAATTGTATAAAGTTTTTATAATAAGTGCTATATTATGTTAATTCTGCTTGACAAAATTGCCGCTTCATAGTATGATAGTCTATACTTTATATTGTAAAATGCAACTATTATCTATTTTTAGTTAATAGTCTCTAATAAATTTTAAGGAGAAATAAAATGGCAGTACCAAAGCATAGAAAATCGAAATCTAAAAAAAGATCAAGACAAGCCGCTAATGATAAAAGATTCTTAGGTTCATTATCAATCTGTCCTCAATGCGGAGCAGAAAGAATGCCTCATAGAATTTGTCCTGAATGCGGTTTCTATAAAGACAGAGTAGTAAAAGCTCCAAAAAGCCAAAATGCAGGCTGATAAAAATTAAAATTAACTAGGAAATATTATGAATTTAGCCATAGATGTAGCCAGCGGAGAGAAACCTCTCGAAGAATTAGTTCTTGGAGCAGTTAATGCTTTATCAGTAAATAATGATGTTAATTTAATATTAGTGGGCAATGAGAAAAGTATTACTAAAGTTTTATCTAAAGCAAAATATGATCATAAACGTGTAGATATAAGACATACAGATGAAATAATAGATATGAATGAAAGTCCTGCTAATGGTATAAAGCATAAAAAGAATGCTTCAGTTTTGATGGCTGCCCGTTTGGTTAAAGATAAAGAAGCTGACGGATTTTTCTCTCCGGGCAATACAGGAGCTACACTTGCTGCTGCTCTTACAGAAATAGGTCGTTTAAAAGGGGTTATGCGTCCTCCGCTTATATCTACGCTTCCGAAATTCGGCGGCGAGTTTTGTATGCTTGATATGGGTGCTAATGTGGATTGTACTCCGGACTATATGGCACAGTTTGCTGTTATGGGCAGGGTATTTGCAAAAAGATATTTAAAGATAGAAAATCCTAGAGTTGGTCTTCTTAATATAGGCGAAGAAGACTCCAAAGGTAATGCAGATACTAAAAAGTTTTTTGAACGCCTTCAGAAAATGAAAAAAATAAACTTTATAGGTAATGTTGAACCTAATGATATGCTCAAGTCTGATTGTGTAGATGTTGTGGTTGCTGACGGGTTTGACGGTAATATAGTTTTAAAAACTATAGAGGGTACAGCAGCTTTTGTTGTAAATATGCTAAAAGCTGAAGTTAAGAAAAATCCTGTAAGTGTTATGGGCGGGCTTATGATGAAGCCTGTATTCGGTAATTTGAAATCAAAAATGAGTTCTGATTCTTATGGTTCTGCTATACTATTAGGCTTAAACGGCGGTGCTTTTGTGGGTCATGGCAAAACAAGCGGAGTAGGTATGAAAAATGCTGTGCTTAATATGTATAGATTCTTGGATGCTAAAATTAATGAAAAGATAGCTAAAGAACTATATGATTCCGGAGCTAAAAGAAGAATATTCTAATAAAAAGAATATATTGATTATTGTTATTAAAGGAATTTTGTAATGGTATACATTAAATCTTGTAAAAGCATTTATAAAAAAGAGCAAACCAATATGGCTGCTTCTGATTTAGCTTTGATTCCCATTAATGAGGTTATAAAAGATATAGATGTTTCTGAAATAGATGCTATTATTTGTGCCACTGTTACTAAAGATTATGTTTATCCTTCTACTGCATGTATATTAGCAGGAAAAATTAAGGCTTCTAATGCTTTTTGCTTTGATATAGAAAGTGATTTTACCGGATTTTTATCAGCATTGAGATTAGCTTATGCTTTTGTAAAGAGTAATAGATATAAAAATATTTTGGTTGCAGCAGTTGAATCATTCTATATATGTGATGATAAAGATAGATTTGATGATGCAAGTGTAGCTGTTCTAGTTACCAATGAAAAGTCTGATATACAAATAGATTTTATAGATTCTGTAACTGACGGAAGTGCTTTAGAAAACTGCTATATACCTATGGGCGGAACTGCTAAGCCTTATACTAAAGAAGGTGTATTAAATAAAGAACACTTCATATCTATAAAAGACAGCAGCATCTTTGAAGAAGAGGCAAAAAAAGCTGCTTTATATGTTAAAGATGTTTTATCTTCTAATAATATAGAGCCTAACTATTATATACCTTCCTACTCAAGTAAAGCTGCTTATGATAATTTTGTTAATGCTCTATCAGTAGATAAGGATATAGTATATTCAAAAATGGAAGATGCCCATTCTTCTTTAAGTGCTTCTTCTGGTGTGGCATTGTCTATGGCTTTGGAAGATGGGTTTATTAAAAAAAATAGTAAGGTAGCTGTATGCGGTTACGGAAGCGGTTATACCAAATCTGTAGCTGTTATTTCTATAAATTAAACAAATATAATTAAATTAATAATAGTGTTTTAATTAATTTGATTAAATGAAGGATTGATAATATGAAATTAGGTAAATTTCGTTTTGGCGGAGTACATCCAAATGATAGTAAAGATACTGCCGAAATCTCTTCATCTGCTCTTTCTGTATTACCTAAAACTGTTTTAATATCTATGGCTCAGCATATAGGTGCTCCTGCTAAAATGTTAAAAAATAAAGGTGATAAAATAAACAGAGGTGAGCTTATAGGCGAGGCAGGAGGTTATGTTTCCGGTAATGTTCATTCCTCTGTTACTGGAACTGTTGCTTCTGTAGATATAGCTCCTAATCCTTTGGGACGCGGTGCTAATGCTTTACTTATTAATGCTGACAGTGCTGCTGACAATTTGGCATACTATGAAAACTCAAATTATATGTCATTATCAGCAGAAGAAATGTCTAAAAAGATACAGGCGGCTGGTATAGTTGGTATGGGAGGTGCTACTTTCCCTACTAATGTTAAAGTTGATGGTGCTGCTAAGGGCGGCTGTGATACTTTGGTTATCAATGGTGTAGAATGCGAACCTTATATTACAAGCGACTATAGGCTTATGATAGAATATACCCAAGATTTATTTAAGGGTATTGAAATATTAAGAAAAATTATTCCTTCTGTAAAAAGAACTGTTATTGGTATAGAAAATAACAAGCCTAAAGCTATAGAAGAAATGACAAAAATAGGAAAAGAGTATAATGTTGAGGTTATGCCTTTAAGACTTCGCTATCCTCAAGGTGCTGAAAAAATGCTTATTGATGCTACTACTGGAAGAGTTGTCCCAGTGAGCAAACTTCCTATGGATGTTGGAGTTTTAGTTGTTAATGTGGCTACTCTTTACGCTATATATGAGGCTGTTGCTAAGGATAAGCCTCTTATAGAAAGACTTGTTACTGTTTCCGGAGATGCTATAAAAGAACATAAAAATGTTTGGCTTCCTCTTGGTACTCCTATTTCACATGTTGTAGAAGAGTGCGGCGGTATTACTGCTGAAAATGTTCTTATACTCGCAGGCGGTCCTATGATGGGTACAAGCGTTCCTAATACAGATCAATGTGTTAATAAAGGTACTAACTCTCTTCTTTTCTTGGATAAAGATAAAATGCCTAAAGAGGTAGAATATCCTTGTATTAAATGCGGAAGATGCGGAAATGCCTGTCCTTTGAGATTATCTCCTACTGAAATCGCACACACTGCTAAAGCTAAAATTAAAGATAAATTAAATGATTTGGATATAGCAACTTGTTTTGAATGCGGAAGCTGTTCATACATATGTCCTTCAAAGATTCCTTTGGTGCAGTGGATTAGATTTGGTAAAGATTTGTTAAGAAGATAAATTAAGGAGATAATAATGAAATTTTACACAGAATCATCTCCTCATATAAAAGACGGAGATACTACTAATAAGATAATGCTAAGAGTAATTATAGCTCTTTTACCTGCAGTTATATATAGTATTGTTTTGTTTGGGGCAAGAGTTATAGTTTTATATCTTGCTGCTATTATAACTTGTATTGTTTCTACTATAATAGTAAAAAAAGTAAGAAAAAAACCTTTGATTCCAGATTATGCTGTAACAGTTACTGCTATACTTCTTGTTATGACGCTTCCTCCTTCTGCTACTATTACTATGGTTGTAATAGGAAGTGTAATAGCGATAGTTTTTGCTAAAGAAGTTTTCGGCGGATTAGGTTCTAATATATTCAATCCGGCTTTGGTAGGAAGAGCTTTTCTTCAGGTGGCTTTTCCTGCTCAAATGACTATGTATACTCCTCCTAAAAATGTTCCTTTCTTAGGGGTGTTTGAAAATATACTTAAAGATTTCACTCTTACAGTTTCAGGGGCAAGTCAGTCTTTGGATGCAGTAAGTGCTTTAACTTCTGCTACTCCTTTAACTTTCCTAAAATACAATTCTATTGATTTCGGAGGTACTTTAGCTTCTCAAATACAAGTAGAATCACACTATTATTTACAGATGTTATTAGGAAGTACAGCAGGTGCTATAGGTGAAACTTCATTCTTACTTCTTCTAATAGGCGGAATATTCCTCCTAATTACTAATACTATAGACTGGAGAATACCTCTAGGAATGTTTATTTCTTTGGTAGTTGTTAGCTTCCTTCTTTGTTTGGCTATGCCGGGTAAAGTTGCTTCTCCTATATATCAAGTATTAGCAGGCGGTTTCGGACTTGGTGCTTTCTTTATGGCTACTGATATGGTTACTTCACCTTCAAGTCATTTGGGAGCTTGGATATATGCTCTTTTAATAGGTGCTGTTCTTGCTATATTAAGAACTTTTGGTTCTTCTCCAGAGTATATGATGTATTCTATACTTATAGGTAATATGTTTATGCCTTTGATTGCTATGCTTACTCGTCCTTTGCCTTTCGGTAAAAAAGAGTTCCTTGCTATTAATCAGAAAGAAGGAGGTAAATAATGAAAAAAGAAGTTGGTTATACTGCTGTTATTTCAGTTACTATTACTGCATTGCTTGCTGGTTTTTTACTTTCATTTGTGTATTCTTCTTTTGAAAAAGATATATTAGCTAACAATGAAAAAACTGTACTCAATGGTGTAAAAGCTGTTATTGAGGGTGCTGATGAGCTTGAAGGTCCTCTAACAGAAAACTCTGCATATCCATACTATATAGGAAGAAAAGCTGATGGCACTATAGTAGGTTATGCTATGCTTTCTTCAGCAGGCGGATATAATGGAGAGAATAAAGTGCTTGTTGGTTTTGATGCCAATATAGATACTATTACTGCTATAGTTGTTACTGAACAGGCTGAAACTCCGGGGCTTGGTGCTAAAATTACTGAAGCTAGTTTTAGAGATCAGTTTAAAGGACAAAGCTCTATTATTCCTTTAAGTGTTGTAAAAGGAATAAAGCCGGAAGATGCCATTGAATCACAGATTGCTGCTATAAGCGGTGCAACTATATCTTCTACTTCAGTTGTTAATGCTGTTAATAGTGCTAAAGATGAGGCTGTTAATTTATTTAAAAATTAAGTTATATATATTCTTAAATTAAAGGCTTATAAGATGTGTATATTCATTTTATAAGCCTTTTATATTTATTATTTGTGTATCATAAAACAATGCATTTAGTTTTTTAAACGGTTTAATCTCAATAAGAAATTAAATAAAACACAATTTTATATTATTAATAGACTTTTACAATAAAAAAGATAAGAGACTGCTATATTTATTCCTTAATCTTTTGAATATTGAATATTATCTGGAGATATTATAGTTTCTTTCTCTATATACTTAGCTGAAATAGGTACATTATCATATCTTAATTTTATATCAAGTTTACGGTTATAATCAGCATATAAGAAATATAGATTAGGCAATATACTGTCATTATTATGATGGCTTTTTATCCAAATGCCGTCATATAAAAGACCTTGAAATATTGTATACTCATCTATTTGACCTATACTTCCCCAGCTTCCTTCAAAGAAAACAGAAGGTATTTTTACCTTTACTTTATCATTTTCAGAATATGTAACAAAATCTTTATTTATATCTAAAGTTCTTTTTAATCCGTTTTTATCTGTATTAACTCTTGTACCGTAGAAATGAGCATCTATTCCTTTTTTTTCTCCGGGTGCCTTATCTATAATTCCGCATATTATATCTGAAGTTGTTCTATTTTTTATATAAACATAACCAACTGTTTCATCATAAATTGGAAAATGAATCTCTCCAACCCATTTTCCATCACTTATGATATATCCGAAATACCTTTGATAATATATATTACTTTCCTCTTTTTCACAGCTATAAATACTGTCTTTTGAAAAATTAACATTCTCTGATTTATTAGAAACTACCAAATTATTAATTGATCCATCAGATATGTAAACATCTACAGCTTTTGCTCCTTTATAATCCGAATTAAAAAATTTCCAAACAGCATTATATTTACTGTCAATACCTTTAACAGTGTATTTAGTCTCTTCAAGAATCGGACTAGTTACATTATTATTTTTTTTGCTGCAGCTTACTGTCATTAATAAAAATATAAATGACAAAATATAGATTGTTTTTTTTATCATAATATTTTATTCCTCTTGTATTACAACTTTAATTTAATAAAAATACTATCATATTAAATAAATACAATCTACCATGATTATTTAATAAAAATTATTATTAGGCAATAATCTTTTACAATTATTTGTATTTTATAAAAAATTATAATAATTTAGGTATATCTATATATATTTTTTACATATTTGAAATAGCAGATGATTTTTTGTGTTATATTTGATAATAAAAAAGCCTGAATCCTTTTACAGAACTCAGACTTTTATAATAAAAAAGTTAAAGAGATACAATAATAAAATTATGCAAGTAGTATTTCGCCGTTATGTCTTATGCATAATTCTAATGAATTAGTTAATTTTATTCTGTAAAACTCTATTCTTTTATTAATTTCAAATACATAAGCATTTTTATATTTTTTCATTATGCTTTTTACTTTATGTGCTATATTTTTAGGAAGTATATTTTCAGATAATTTATCATCGCTGCTTATATAATTCCAAGAACCGTTTTTATCAAAGTTTATATATATTCCATTGCTCAATTTTATTTCATATTCATCTTTAACTTTATCAATATAAACTATTTTTGCTTTACTGTAATTAACAGCTATAAAATTTCTTATATTTTCTGGAAGTTTACTAGGTGTTATTTTTATAAAAAGTCTTAAATTATTAGTCATTTGTATCTCCTTAATTGGTTATTGTAAAATCTCTTTACATTTATTATTATAGCAGAGAGCATGTTTTTTGCAATATTATTTTACAATTATTTTACAAAATTTTTACAAATATAAAATAAATTAGATATTCGTAATACATATCATACATATTCTGCTGTATTTGTAAAAATAATGTAAATAAAATCTGTTAAAAACTGTAGTTTCTTGATAATTACACTATTAAACTAGCATAAATATGGCGTATTTTTGATATTTACAGAATATATAATAATATTTTTTTACAAAACTTTTTTATTTAAAGCATTTTTATATTAATTCGATAACTAAAGCGATACTTTAAATATAACGGCTTTTACTATGAAAATTATTAAATACATATTAATATACTCTTTTATGATAACATTAAGCAATCTGCTATTTGCTAATAGTTTCAAAGTAATATCAAGACAGGGAGAGGCATCTGTAATAGTTAATGAAGAGCATGCTGATATAGATGTTAAAAAAAGTTTTCCAGACGATTATTTCTCAATATCTACAAAAGAGGAATCATATTTGGTAATAGATAATGGGGAGAAATCTATTATACTTATGCCGAGTTCAAAACTAACATACGAAAGCAGCAATTTTACTTTGCATTCTGGGTATATGTATATAAAAAGCAAACATAATGATGATATTAATATGACTATAACAAAAGATGAAAGAGGATATGATTTTAAAGGAAAATCATTTGCTGTTGTAGCATATGATGATGAAATATCAGTAATAACATATAATAACGCCGTAAAAATAACTCCTTCATCATCTTTAGGTGTAAGCTATTTTTTGGAGCCTAATCATAAAACTTCTATAATACCTATTCTTGACGGACCATACAGAACAACAGAAAATGAAAAATCGTTAATAGAAAGCGTATCAAGACAATTAGAAATGGAAGTTGCAAGCCATCTTAATGAAGATATAGACAGATATAATTTCAAGATAATGGAAGGAACAAAAAATGAAAACACAATATATAGAGTAGTTCACCCAGAAAAAGGACCTAATATATTTTTGATAGTTCCGCATGGAAGCGAAAGAGTAGGAACTGATGTTGCTATGGAAAGAATTAATATGCCTATAAAAAAAGGAAGCCTTACTATAGTGCCTATTGCCGTACCTGAAGCATACAGAAAAAATACTAGGGCAATAGAGGGACAGGATATTAATAACAGATTCTTTGATAAAAAAGTGAGCAGAACCGATACGGATAAATTAGCTAAAGAGTATATGAAAATGCTTGATGAATATGATATAGATGTGGTGCTTACTCTTCATGAGGGCAATGGATTTAAAGAGTTTTTCGGAGATTCTATTATATATGACAGCAGAAAATTAGATGATAAAGTTGTGAGTGTGCTTAATAATATTAATTCAAGAATAGAGCCTATGAAATTTAAATTCAGACAAATGTATTATCCTATGCCTACTACTATAACATATTATGCTGCTAAAAAAAATATAGAATCTTTTGGAATAGAATTAACTAGAAATTTGGATTATGATAAAAAAAGAATAATTATGCATACTATATTAAGCGAATTCTTAAAAATATACGGTATGGAATAATATTTAATAAAAAAATATAAAAATATAACTTGGAGAAAATAATGAAATCTTACAGAAAAGTATTAGAAATAAATTACCCTAAAAGAAGAGGATATATCAATATAACACCAGAGGTACAAAAATGTTTAGATGAAAGCGGCATAAAAGAGGGACTAGTTTTATGCAATGCCATGAATATAACAGCAAGCGTATTTATAAATGATGATGAAAGCGGACTTCATAATGATTTTGAAGTGTGGCTTGAAAAATTAGCTCCGGAAAAGCCTCATATCCAATATAAACATAACGGATACGAAGATAATGCTGATGCTCATATGAAAAGACAATTAATGGGAAGAGAGGTTGTTGTAGCTGTTACAGATGGGAAATTAGATTTCGGAACTTGGGAGCAAATTTTTTACGGTGAATATGACGGAAAAAGATTAAAAAGAGTATTAATAAAAATCATAGGCGAATGATTATTGATTATATATAAAAATAAACTATCATATTTTTTATATCAGCTAAATATTATGAGTTAAACACTATTGACATTATACTATACTTGGGTATAATACTATAAAAAATACAAGTACGGAGTTATTTTATATATATGTGAGGAATTAGCTGCATAATCGGGCTGATTATATTTGTAGTAGTGAGTTTAATAGAGAAGATTAAAGGAAAAAAAGAATAAATTATACTTACTCTTTTGAATATTTTTCAATAAGTTCATCTATTAATTTTATTTTATCCTTATTTTTTATATGATAAAATTTACCTATAGTAGCAGGAAAATAATCTTCTTCTTTAAGTTTATATATTTTTACTTTCGCTGCTATTACCCAATCTGAAATATTTATCCTCTCTATTTCATTTTTATTAAATTTAATATCAAATTTATCTAAAGAATCAGAATCAGTTTTAGCAATAGCAACGGCAACTGTGGTAAGTCCGTCTGCTATCATTATTTTTGTGCCTTTAAAAAACTTTTTTTCTTTTACTTTTTGCACTCCAGCTTTCACTTCAGCAAATACTATATTATGATTATAAAATATATCAAGAAGTTTTATCTCTCCTTCTTTTCCTCTTCTGCTTCCAAACTTCACATACTGCATTTTTATTCTCCTAAAAAATTATTAATTCATTAAATTAAACTAATTCATATTTTATTTAAGCTCATCTAAAACTTCATTATAACTTTTTAATACTTCATCTATAGTAAGACTTCTCCATTCTTTTAATTTATTTTCTCTTTTATATTTATTAAATATTTTATTTCCAGTAAAAATAACATGCTGATTAGGATAATGAATATTTAATGAATGACTTAATCTATTTAAACGCATAGCCTCTGATCTTAATGCCTTCTTAATAATATAAAAAGGACATTTTACTTTTACCATAAATCCATTATCATCTTCAAATACCACACCCTCATAGTCTATAGAAAAATCATCAATATATTTATAAAACATTTTTTTTATATAATTATTATATTCATCTCTTGAAATATTATCATCTGGTTTTTCAAATATTTCTATTCTCTCTTTTATTTGAAACTGCGATGATATTTCTTTATCTGATAACTCTTCATAGGATAATTTTCTAAAACTCTCTTCATTGTATATAATATCAAGTAAAACCAATAAAGATTTATCATAAACAATAGGGTGGGAAGAATCTTTTAAGTGTATGCATTCAAATACAAATGTGGTATTATTTTTTTTACAGTATTCTTTTATAAAGTTTTTGTTTTCTTCAGTTAATAAACTTTCTGCCCAAGAGGTCATCTTTGTATTGATAGAACTTTTTGTAGCAAATATTAACTCATCTCTTATTTTATCCAAAAATACCAAAAATAAATATCCGTTATATTTTTTGTATACGCTTACTGGAAACTTTATATTTTTCTCTAAACTTTTTAATTTAGTTTCATTAACTTCATCATAATTAAAAAATTTATTATAGCTTCTTCCTGCTATTTCTTTAGTATCATTATATCTGTATAATCCTCTTGCTTTAATAGTCTGTTCATTCCATAATCTTTTATAAAACACACTCTCTGAAAAATTAGTTGAATAAACTGTATCATAATATTTAAAGCGTACAAGATTATTATTTTCTGTATCAAATAAATCATCTATCTTTTTATCATTTTGATAATGCTCTACAGATAAATCATTCAAATTCAAAATTATCAAATCCTCCCCATACTCAACAGAGTTTTCTATACAATAGGCATTATCATTTATTTTGCATAAATTATCTTCTAATTCACTTTGAAGTACATTTCTATGACCGAATATCTGAATAATATCATTGTGATTTTCTTTAAATCTGTTTCCTGCTTCTATGTAAGATTTATACTTGTCTTCATCATAATTATATCCATATGTTACAATTCCATTTAAAAGAGAAGCTGGTATATGCTCGTACATTTTATCTATACCTGAATGATTAACAAAAAATTTCTTGCCTTTAAAAGTGAAGAAATAATAAAGTCTGAATCTCTTATAAAAACTTCTTATTTTCTTTTTGTAATTATTTAATTCTATTTCATTTAATATTTTCTCTTCTATAACATTATTATTATCATCTTTTGATTGCCTTATACTTGTAAATGATTGCTTTATCTCTCTATAAGTAGTTTTATAAAACTCCTGACTTGTAACTTTTATATCATTAGCAAAGAAATTTAAGTTCACATCATGATTGCCTTCTATAAAATAAACATTACTTCCTATATCATTATTAAGGAAATAATCAATCAATTCTTTTGATTTACTTCCTCTGTCTATCAAATCGCCTGCAAATATATAAGCTATTTTCTCATCTTTAAAATAATTCTCTTTTTTTAAAAATTTTTTAAATACATCATATTCGCCATGCAAATCTGGTATTACTTTTATATTATCATATTTTTCAAACTCTTTTTCATTTAAATAAAAACTGTCCCATTTTGAAGCCTCAAGCAATGCAGTTTCAGCACTGTCATAATCCGAAGCCTTATAAATATTAGCTCCAGACAATTTAAAATCTTTCATACGCATAAAAAAGTCTTTTATAACTTCTTCTGATATATTATTTCCAACTTCTCTATTTCTTACATTATCAATGCATTCTTTAAGAGATACATTATCAAATAAAACAGCAGCTATTCTGTATCCGTATTTTTTGGCAAGCTCTGTAATACTCTTCAAATTAAAAAGCCCAGTACTGTCTAATATAGTAAATAGCCCCAAACGAAATCTATTTTCTAATATGCTTAATATTAAATTATTCCAAATATAAGAATTGTCTTTTTCAGAAATAGAAAGCCCATTTTCTCCATCTGGAAAAATACCTGAATATAATATTCTTAAACTATCAGAACTTACACTGTAATTTTCAAGTTTAGCTTTTTTTATTGTGTAAGTTTTACCGCTTCCCTGAGCTCCTACTGTTATAATTAATACTTTCAATTTAAACCTCTTTTAATCATTAAACTATTTTTTTATTATTTAAGTTTATCATAAATATCATAAAAATATCTTATAGAAGATACAATTTTTTTGTTTTTGCACATCTCAAAATATTTTTCTCTGTCTACTATCATAGCTTCACTTACTTCATTTTCCTGCAAAATTAAATTTTCTAATTTTACATCTCTTCTAAACATAAAGGCATCTATTATAGTTTTTGAACGCTCCAGTATAAAAGAAGTTAAAAATATACCTTCTTCTTTTTCAAATGACAAACCAATCTCCTCTTTAATCTCTCTTATAGCTCCTTCAATACTGCTTTCCCCAGTAAGTATAGAGCCTTCTGTACATTCCCATTTATTAGGACATATTTTTTTACTTTTGTGCCTTTTAGTCATTATAACTTCATCATTACTATTTACCACCCAAGCATGTATAACTATATGATATTCATTTTTTCTTAAAGGAAGTCCCCTTTGATGAATGCGTCCTGTTTTTTGCTTGTTTCTATTATAAACGTCCCAAATCTCTGTCATAGTATTTTCCATAAATAAATTAAATAATAATTCTTGATAATAAAAAAGCCCCCTTAAAAAGACTTATTTTTTAAGAAGGCTTTCATAAGTTATCGGACTTTTATATTATAAAATTTATAATATAAATTTCAAGGCTCTTAATATCTCATAATAGTCATTATTTTCAAAAACTACAGTGGTATCATTAATTTTTTTAGCATTAGGATAGAATGATACTTTATGAGCATATCCATGTTCTTTATAGCAAACTTCAAGTTTAAAATGATTAGGAAGTTTTAATAATTTGCCCTTAAAATCCTGACTTAATGCTTCTTTAGTCTTTTCTTTAATCATTTTTACCATTAAATTTGGAGAATAATTAATAGTAGAATATCCTATACCCTCTTTTACAGGAAGTGTTATTAAATTGGGGTGATTAGGATTCATCTTCATAGCTTCTTCACATAATCCTTTATCGCCAGACAAAAATACTGTAGGAACTTTCCTATAAGCTGCAGCATAACTAAAAAACATAAACTCGCTTGCCAAAACTTCATTAAGTTTCACATATACATTTCTATTATTCATAGTATGCGAAAGAGGATTATTTCCAATAGAAGCTGCATTATGATACCCTATAAACATAGCCGCATCAAAGCTCTCATCAATACCTTCTACCATAGAATAAGGATCTCCGCTCCATCTTCTATGTATCTTTACGCATTCCGGCAAAGCTGTTTGATCTATATTCATAGCAGAGTCATGTGCATCTTTTACAAATATTTCTTTAGCTCCTGCCGCTATAGCTCCTTCGCATGCTGCATTAACTTCTTTAGTCATTTGCAGAGTATGCTCTTTATAAGTTAAACTTCCTGCATCCGTATCTGGCCATTGTGTAGTTGTAGTAATTCCCTCAATATCCGCACTAATAAAAACTTTCATATAATTCCTCTAACATTTAAAAATTTATTTTAATGATTAAAAACTATATTATATTTCTCATTTTATTCAATATGTTAATTATTAGTTTTTATAAAAATATGCTATAATAAAAAATATATTAGGAGTTTGTATTTATGGCTAATTTATCTTGGAATGAAATAAAAAACAGAGCTTTAGACTTTCAAAAAAAATGGCAGAATGAAAAAAGAGAGAATGCAGAAAAGCAGACTTTTTATAATGAGTTTTTTGAAGTTTTCGGAATAAGCAGGAGAAGAGTTGCTAGTTTTGAAGAACCTATAAAAAAATTAAATAATAAACAAGGATTTATAGATTTATTTTGGAAGGGTGTATTATTAGTTGAGCATAAATCATTAGGCAAAAACTTAGAAGAAGCAAAAGCACAGGCATTTGAATATTTTGAGGGATTAAAAGAAAGCGAACTTCCTAGATATATATTAGTTTCTGACTTTAATAATTTTGAACTTTTTGATTTAGATGAAAATCAAGAATACAAGTTTGAGTTTAAAGATTTTTATAAAAATATAAAATTATTCGGATTTATAGCGGGATATCAGAAAAGGGTTTATAAAGATTTAGAGCCTGCCAATATAAAGGCTTCAGAACTTATGGGAAAACTATATGATAAGCTTGCAAAAAACAATTATAAACAGCATGATTTAGAATTATTTTTGGTGAGGGTGCTTTTTTGTTTATTTGCTGATGATACAGGAATATTCAAAAATGAAGATTTTAAATATTTGATAGAAGATAAAACAAAAGAAGACGGAAGCGATACAGGAATATGGCTTCATCAATTATTTGAAGTGCTTGATACAAAAATAGAAGATAGACAAACTAATTTAGATGAAACATTAAAGGAGTTTCCTTATATTAATGGTTCTTTATTTGAAAATACTGTAAGGATACCTTCATTTGATAAAGAGATGAGAGATGCTTTGATTGAATGCTGTTATTTTGATTGGAGCAATATATCTCCTGCAATATTCGGATCGCTTTTTCAATGCGTTGCTGATAAAGAAAAAAGGAGAAGTTTCGGAGAGCATTATACAAGCGAAAAAAATATAATGAAAACTATAAGTGCATTATTTTTAGATGAATTAAGAGAAGAGTTTGAGAAAGTAAAGACAAATAAAAATAAATTAAAAGAGTTTCATCAGAAGATATCAAAATTAAAATTTTTAGATCCTGCATGCGGCTGCGGAAACTTCTTAATTATAGCATACCGAGAAATAAGAGAATTAGAAATAGATATATTAACAGAGCTTTATAAAGAAGATTTAAAAGACGGAGTATTATCTATAGACATTTCAAATTTATCTTTGATAGATGTTGATAATTTTTACGGCATAGAAATAAATGAATTTCCTGCTAAAATAGCGGAAGTGGCTTTATGGCTTATGGATCATTTGATGAATTTAAAACTTTCTATTAAATTCGGCAGAGCATTTGAAAGAATACCATTAAAAAAATCGGCAGTTATAAAAAATGAAAATGCTTTGATTATAGATTGGAAAAATATAATAGATGTAAAAGAACTTTCGTATATACTTGGAAATCCTCCTTTTGTTGGAGCTAGAATGAAGAGCAAAGAACAAAGCGAGGAGATGAAAAAAGTATTTAATAATATGAAAGGATACGGCGATTTAGACTATGTAAGTGCTTGGTATAAAAAGTCAGCTGAACTTATAAAGGGTACAAAAATAAAAGCTGCATTTGTTTCAACTAACTCTATAACGCAGGGTACACAGGTGAGCATATTATGGGAAAATCTTATAAAAGAATGCGGAGTTTATATACATTTTGCCCATAGAACTTTTGAATGGAATAATGAAGCTAAGGGCAAGGCACATGTTTACTGCGTAATAATAGGTTTTGCTAACTTTAATATTGATAAGAAAAGACTTTTTGACTATGAGGATATAAAGGGCGAACCTCATGAAATAATAGCTGAAAATATTAATCCTTATTTAATAGATTTTGAAAATATTTTTATAGGGAGCAGAAATAAAAGTATTTCAGAAATTCCTAATATAGGAATTGGTAATAAACCTATAGATGATGGTAATTATTTATTTAAAGAAGATGAAATGATAGAATTTATAAAAAATGAGCCTAATTCTGAAAAATATTTTTATAAATGGACAGGTGCTAAATTATTTATAAATAGTGAAACTGATTATGTCTTATTAGCCTCAAAAATACCGCCTAATGAATTGAAAAAAATGCCTTTGGTTATGGAGAGAATAAAAAAGGTGAAAGAATTTAGAGAAAAAAGCAGCAGCAAGCCAACAAGAGATATAGCAAAATATCCAACAAAATTTCATATAGAAAATTTTCCAGAAAATAATTATTTACTTATTCCTAGAGTTTCTTCTGAAAGGAGAAAATATATTCCTATAGGATTTATGGACAAAAATACTATAGCTGGGGATTCTTGTCTTATAGTACCAAATGCTGAACTTTATCATTTTGGGGTGCTTACTTCAATCATGCATATGGTTTGGACAAAATATGTATGCGGAAAATTAGAAAGCAGATACAGATATTCTAAAGATATAGTATACAACAATTTCCCTTGGCCGCTATCCATATCTGAAGAGCTTAAAACCAGCATAGAGATTAGGGCTAAAGGGGTGCTTAGTGCTAGGGCTATGTTTCCAGACTCTTCGCTTGCTGATCTTTATGATCCTTTGACTATGCCTAAAGTGTTGATTGATGCTCACAGCAAATTAGATTTAGAAGTTGATAAGGCGTACGGCGTCAAAAAAAATGAACTCAAAAATGAAAGTGAGAGGATTAAATTCCTATTCAAAATGTATGAAAAGTATATTGATAATTTATGATTTTGTTTTTATCAACTTTTTTTGCTAAAAACAAAGCAAAAAAACAAATTATTTTTAATATAAAATATACTGTTTAGTGTTTAGGATATAATTATGAATGAGAAAGAAAAACAATTAAATATTTGAAATAATGGAAATATGTTATAAAATATCATCATATTATAATTTAGGTTATTTTATTATGATAAAGAATTTTGAAATTCATGATTACAGACAATTTAAAAATGCAAAGTTTGATGATTTTTCTAATATAAATTTATTTGTAGGAGAGAATGATACAGGAAAAACTACAATATTAAAATTTTTATATTGTATAAGTCAAGAATTAAAAAACATCGTAAATGCAAATATTAGAACATGCAATATCTTTAAATACATTAATAATATATATACATTTAATAATTTTAAATTTGGAGTTAGTTATAAACCAACATATAAACTAAAAAAACTTTATTTGTATGATGAAAAAACTATCCATTTTAATGCGTCTCTTTTAAATAGCAAAGATGAAATTATAACTTCTGATGATAATATTAATAATTATAATTATGACTATAAACCTTTATTTATACCTGCTAAAGAAATTTTATCTATTATGAATGCTATTCTTTATTTAAAAAATCAAAATATAGAAAGCGGATTTGATGATTCATATACTGATATAATTTATGAAATACTTGCAAGAAAAAATATTGATGAAAGAGAATTATTAAGCGTATTTAAAAATAAGTATGATTTCTATAATGGTAATATACAAATAGATAAAAATACTAATATGATTAATTATCATAAAAATGACGGAAATATTTATAATATTAATATAACTGCTGAAGGAATAAAAAAGCTAGGAATATTTGAAGTTCTTCATAATACTGGAAATCTAACAAAGAAAAGTATTTTATTTATTGATGAACCAGAAAACAGTCTGCATCCTAAAATGGTTCGTGAGCTTATGAGATTTTTGTATGATATTTCAAAAGAAGGAGTACAGATATTTATAGCTAGTCATAATTCATTTGTTTTAAATCAGCTTAGCAATATTGCCATAAAAAATAATTATCCTATAAATGTATATTTTTTTATAAAAGAAAATAATTATACAAAAATAGACGGAGCTTATGATTTATCAAAAAACTGTGCTGAATTAAAATGATATTAAGATAAATATAATCAGATTTTGTTCAAGATATTAATAATTTACAATTATTTTTTGTATACATATTGTTTAATAAAATATTATTTTTGTATTATAAATTTGATATTATTTTCTCTTATAAAATGATGTGGTAATAAGTATCTAATATTATGTTTTTTACAGATATTTATTAAAGCACTATCCCTAGTTACAACTGTTGAATCAAAATATTTAGCGTAAGCCAATATTAATACATCTGCTCCATTTTTATTGTTCTTATTATCTAATAATTTTATAATGTCATGATCTTTTATTAATTCAATAAATATAATTTCTATTTCTTCATTGTATTTATATACAAAAATTTCTTTATTATTTTTTATATATTCCTTTAATAAATCTTCTTTTTTATTATTTCCAGATATAAGTTCCTCAAAAACTTCTTGGGTAATATAACATATTTTATCCTCTGCCATATTTTTTAATTTATCCCAAAAATCAATAAATACATCAGGAGAATAATAAACATTCCATGATTCTATGAAAAAATTACTATCCAAACAATAATGATACGGCATTTATTGTATCCTTTTAATATATTTTTCTAATTTATATGGCTTAATAGATAATAAATTGCAGGTATCTTTTAAAGTAATATTATTATCACAATAAGCATCTAATACATAATTGCTAAATTTTTTAGTATTTAAATTTCTTTTTATATAATAAGGATCTGGTTGTCCATTCAATATTTTATTCTGAAATTTAACATTTGAAAATTTATTAAATAATTGATTAAATATATCTTCTTCTATATATCCAAAAGATTTTGCTTTTACCAAAATAGATAATTTGCTTACAGGTAATTTTGAAGAAATGAAAGATATTTTTTCTTCTATATTTCCACTAATAAAATTAGTCCAATATTCATTAAATATATTTTTAGGAATCAAAATTTCAGAAGCTACTTTATTACAATATCTCTCTATTTTATTTTGCTTATTTATATCAGTAAATGTTGCATTAGAGATTCCTGTTTCTCCAATAAAAATATGAACCAATTCATGAATTAGAGTAAATAACTTAGCATTATCTGTATCGGAAGAATTTACAAATATAAATGGAGCTATTTTATCAGCTATAGCAAATCCCCTTATTTCTTTAACTTCTACAGAAGAACGATAATTAAAGTTATAAGAATTACCTACAGATACAAAAATATTATTATTTTCTAATAATTCTTTAATATTATCAAAATTATACTTACTATCTTTATTAAAATTTATTTCTATATTTAATGCATTTTTAATTTTATATATAGTATCTTTTATATTAGTATTTATAGAAATTATACCAACAAAATCTAATTCTTTTGCATTATTTGAAATTAAATAACTTTTAACCCATTCCTGATGCTCAATTAATTTTCTCATTAAAAATATGGCATTTATTGATAATTTAGTATCTAATTGCCTAAAATCATTAATTTTAGGTTGAATATTCTTAGGAATAGATGTCATATATAAAACGGCAAATGAAATACCGTATAACTTAGCTAATTTTTTTGTAAGATTTAAATCAGGCAACTGTTCACCATTTTCAAACTTTACTAAATCATCTTTGGTAAAAGTTTTCATTTTAATTTTATCAACAACATCATCAATTGATAAATTTACACTTTCTCTTGCCCATTTTAAAACTTCATTATTTATTTTTACTTTCATACATATAAAATAATGATATTTTTTGTATATATTATAATAAAATAATTATTTTGTCAAAAATTTAAACTATAATTTTTTTCATTAATATTAATCCCTATAAACATAAAAAAAGAGGAGCTTTGTAAAAAATAAAAACTCCTCTAATAAATAACAAATATTAATGATTTATTTTTTTGTTGCTTTTTTTCTTACGCAAGTTCTTTTTGCTGCAGTTTTCTTAGCAGGAGCTTCTTCGCCTTTCTTTTCTAATTCAGGTAAAAGTAATTCTGCTATCTGAACAGCATTCGTAGCAGCCCCTTTTCTTATTTGGTCTCCAGCACACCATAATACTAATGAGTTTTTAGCACTGATGTCTTCTCTTATTCTTCCTACAAATATATCATCTTGGTCAGATGTATCTAAAGGCATAGGGTATCTGAACTTCTCTGGATCATCAACTACTTTAACACCTTTAGCTTTTGATAATAAATCTCTAGCTTTTTTTACAGTAATTTTCTTTTCTGTTTCTATAGTAATAGCTTCACTATGACTTCTTATAACAGGTACTCTTACACAAGTACAGCTTATCTGCATCTCAGGTGCATGAAGTATTTTTCTTCCTTCATTAGTCATTTTTAATTCTTCTTTAGTGTATCCATTTTTGTCAAATGAATCTATTTGAGGAATTAAGTTGTGAAGTATTTGATATTTAAAAGTGCTGTTTTTAAGTTTGTTTCCAGCAACATAATCCTGCAATTGCTGTTCTAACTCTTCCATACCTTCTTTACCAGCACCAGAAACAGCCTGATAAGTAGAAGCTATAATACGTTTAATTTTTCCAAACTTATGAAGCGGAGCTAAAGCTACTAAAGCTATTATTGTAGAACAGTTAGGATTAGATATTATACCTTTGTGTAATTTAACATCATCAGGATTCACCTCTGGAACAACCAAAGGAACATTCTTATCCATTCTAAAAGCACTGCTGTTATCTACAACAATACTTCCGGCCTTTACTGCTTCAGGACTAAGTTTTTTGCTCAAATCAGCACCTACAGCAACTAATGTAATATCCATATTGTTAAATGAATCTTTAGTTACTTTTTCTATAGTGTATTCTTTTTTATTGAATACTACTTTTTTCCCAGCCTCTCTGTTTCCAAGCAATCTTAATTCATTAATTGGAAATTTTCTCTCTTCTAGTACTTTAAGCATTTCCTGACCAACAGCACCAGAAGCTCCTAATAAACATAAATTTACTTTTTTCATGATGGTTACCGTTAATTATTTATTTTTGTTCCTGCAATTATATAATAATTGTATATTAAAATCAAGAAGTTTTACTTGTTATACTAAATATATTTTTTTATCTAATCTTATGATTATTTTATCTGATTGAAGTTATATAAAAGATTATAAATAATGTTTTATGATTTTTTTATTATTACTTTTGAAGAATTACTTTGTATAATGTGCGATTAAAAAAACTTTATATAAAAATCCTGATATATTTACTAAGTTATAAATAAAAAATATTTTCAAATAATACTAGTATTTTATTATGATTAATTGTTATGAAATATTATACTTTTAATTAAAAAAAATCTATATTAATTTTTGTAACACAAGTCTATTATAGCAATTTATAAAAGAAAAAATGTAAAATTTTAGTAAAAAAACAGTAAATTTAATTGACATTATTTGATAAATATACTATAATTATAATGTAAAGATAATTTACCAGTAAGCAATATGTCTTTACAAATGAAATAATTAATAAAGGGGATAGTTTATGACTACAATAAAAAAATCATTATCAATACTTTTTGTTTTAGCAATATGTACAGGCTCATTATTTGCTCAATATAATGGATACTATGATAATCAGCAGGGAGGTCAGGGATATCAAAACCCTTATGGTCAGCCTCAGGTACAGCCGGACCCTCAAAATAATTATCAAGACCCTTATGCTCAGCAGCAAGGTCAAAATAATGCACAATATGGATACGGGGTTCAATTATCATCTATACCTCAGAATGCTCAAAACTTTATAAAACAGCATTTTGCTAATGTAAAAGTAACTTTTATAGAAAGAGATTGGGACGATATTGAAGTATATTTAGAAAACGGAACACAAATAGATTTCTTCCCTAACGGCGATTGGAAAGAAGTTAAATGCTATGGAAACATGCCTTCTACTATACTTCCAGCTAATGTTATGAATACAGTAAAAAGAACTTATCCTAATGCAGCAATTATAAAAATAGAAAAACAGTTTACTACATTTGAAATAAAATTAAATAATATGATGGAATTATACATAGATAGTAACGGACAGTTATTAGGTCAGAAATGGGACGATTAATTTACAATTTTTATAAAAATAATTTAATAAATAAAAAAAGGAGAAAAATATGAAAAAAATACTTTGTTTATTAGCAGCATTAACAGTTATCAGTACTTCGGCTTTATTTGCTGATTGGTACGTACCCCTTAATCAAGTTCCTCAGGCAGTACTTGCTACAGCTAGAAGAACATATCCTCAGGCTCAAATTTGGGCAGTAGAAATGGAGCACTATAATGTGTATAAAGTAAAAATGAATAACATGATGGAATTATATATTGATAAATCCGGTCAGCTATTAGGTCAGGAATGGGACGATTAATCATAAGCGTAAAAAATTAAAATAAAAGAACAGCGGATAATAATATATTTAATCCTCTGTTCTTTTTTTGTATTAAATACCAAAAAAATTTTAAGCTTCAGATTTTTATTTATTTTTTTCAAGCTTCATGCCAATACGCCAAACAAACTAAAAGATTCATATATTTGTGAAAATGCAGTTATTGTAATTTTATATATTGTGTTATGTAGTAAATATAGTGCAATTCCAATAAATTTATTATATATTTTTTCTGAGTTTGATGTTTGATTATTTATCTGCAGATGTTATAAAATAACCAAAAACTATATTTTTTAATTTAGCACATCATTTATAGATTTTACACACAAATCAATAGCCTTATCTATCTCTTCTTCATTAATTATAAGAGGCGGATTAAAATATATAACATTACCCAAAGGTCTTAATAATAATCCTCTCTGAAGTGCTTTTTTATATATTTGATAGCCCATTCTAAGTTTAGAGTCAAAACCTTCCTTTGTATTTTTATCAGTAACTAATTCCATAGCATTAATAAGTCCTATATTTCTAATCTCTCCTATATTTGAATGATGCAATAATTTTTCTTTTAATTTATTATTTAAATATTTTGCTCTTATTTGTGCCTTATTTAGAATATCATCTTCTCTTAAAACTTTTTGTACCGCCAAGGCAGCAGAACAGCCTAGAGGATTTCCGCTGTAGGTATGACTATGCATAAAAGCCTTACCTTCATTATAGTCGGCATAAAAGGCATTGTATATTTTATCTGTAGTGATTGTTATAGCCATAGGCATGTATCCGCCTGTTAAACCTTTTGAAACGCACATTATATCCGGACTTATATTGGCATGATCGCATGCAAACATCTTTCCAGTGCGTCCGAAATTGGTTGCTATCTCATCAGCTATGAATAAAACATTATATCTATCGCAAAGCTCTCTTAACTTTTTTAAGTATAGAGGAGGATATATTCTCATTCCGGCAGAAGCCTGAAGCAAAGGCTCTATTATAACAGCACAAGTTTCATCAGCATATTTTTCAAACTTTTTCTCAGCGTCTAAAAAACATTCGCATCTGCATGTTTCTCTGTTTTGATTATATTTGCATCTGTAGCAGTCTGGTGCTTCTATATGTATAGTTTCCATAAGCATAGGCTTGTATATTTTTGCATATAAGTCCAAACTTCCAACTGATAAAGCACCTATAGTTTCACCATGATAACCGTCAGTAAAGCACATAAACTTTATTTTTTTGGTATTGCCTATTTGATGCTGATACTGAAAAGCCATTTTTAATGCTGCTTCTACCGATGATGAACCGTTATCTGAAAAATTAAATTTAGTAAGTCCTTTAGGAAGTATTTTTACAAGCTCTTCGCAGAGTTTAATAGCAGTTTCATGCGAGAAGTTTGCAAATATTACATGCTCTAATCTGTCAAGCTGTGCTTTTATAGAAGCATTTATTTTTTCATTGCAATGCCCAAGTAAATTGCACCACCAAGAACTTACAATGTCAATATACTCTTTTCCGTTTTTATCATAAAGATATATTCCCTTTCCTCTATCTATTATTATAGGCGGAAGCTCTTCATAGTCTTTCATCTGTGAGCAAGGGTGCCAAATATATTTTAAGTCTTTTTCTTCTAGCGTCATAAATAAGCCTTTATTATAATATTCTGGAAGTAAAAAATATTCCCGCACACTCTTTTTACTAATATGGAGAAAAGCAAAAAGAATATATAAAAATAATTATTAATAATTATTCAAAAAGTGAATGGATATTATCAGCTTTTAATTCCATGTTATTTACAGAATCAATAATACCAACAGTCTTTATATTTGTAATTTTTTCTATCATTTCTTTATTGTCTTCATGCATAACATTTGCTTCTTCAAATCTGTTTAATATAATGCCTTTAATTTTTATTTTTTTACTTTTCATATATTCTATAGTAAGAACTGCAGAATTAATTGTACCAAGCCCCGCATCTGCTACTATTAAACATGGCAAGTCAAGCTCTTTTATAATATCTTCTAAAAATATTTTTTTATCATCATCATATCTTATAGGGCATATTATACCTCCGCTTCCTTCTACTATCATATATTCATGATTTTTTGAAATATTTTTATAAGCCTTTTTTATAACTTTCATATCTGGAGGATTGCCCTCAATTTGTGCTGCCAAATGAGGAGAATATGCATGCTTATAGGTATATGAAACCATCTCTTCATAAGAATCTGTTAAATTGGCTCTCTCTTTTACGTACCAAGCATCGCTGTCTGTTATATCATTACTTCCGCTTAAAGCTGCCTTATAATATCCTATATCAAATCCTTCTTCTTTCATCTGTTTGCATATAAGTGCTGATACATAAGTTTTACCTATATCGGTACCAGTAGCAGTTATAAAAAGTACTTTAGCCATTGTACTAACTCCTTTTTTAATCTTCTGTTAATTCTATTTTATATCCTAACTCTTCAGCCATTTTTTTATCTGTTTCTATAGAAATACCTGCGGTTGTGAGCATATCTCCAGTTATAGCGGCATTTGCTCCAGATATGAAGCAGGCTCTTCCCTTATCTTTTAAAAGTCCTCTTCCTCCTGCAAGTCTTATAAATGCTTTTGGATTAATAAATCTGTATATTGCTACTATTCTTCTCATGTCATCTTCAGTAAGAGGAGTAATATTTTCAAAAGGAGTGCTTGCTATAGGATTAAGCATATTAACAGGAATAGACATTATACCTAATTTTCTTAATTCTAATGCCATGTCAATTCTATCTTCCCAAGACTCTCCCATGCCCATAATGCCTCCGCTGCATACAGCCATTCCAGCTTTTTGTGCTGCCTTTATTGCTTTTATTTTATCATCATAAGTGTGGGTAGTACAAACATTAGCAAAGAAGTTTCTTGAGGCTTCCAAATTATTATGCACTCTTCTAAGTCCAGCCTCTTTCATTTTTTTAAATCCTTTTTCATCAAGAAGTCCTAAAGATGCACATACATATCCGTCAGTTTCTTTATTAAGAGTTTCTATTGCATTATATACTTTATCTACTTCTTTACCGTACAATGCTCTGCCGGATGTTACTATAGAGTATCTTAAAACTCCTTTATCAAAATCGCTTTTACCTTGCTCTAATATTTTCTCTTTATCTAAAATATCATATTCTTCGCATTTGGTATCATAATGAGCTGACTGTGCACAGAACTTGCAGTTTTCAGAGCATTTTCCGCTTTTGGCATTTATTATAGAGCACATATCAAATACATTAGAACAGAAATGTTTTCTTATATTATCAGCTGCTTGGCATAAATCTTCTAAATCTGAATCTACTAATTTTAAAGCCTCTTCCTTTGTTATATTATATCCGTTTATGATTTTTAGTTTTAATTCTTCCAAAGATATTTCTTCTTTTATAATTGCCTCAATATTACTCACATTTATCCTCCAGTTTTTATGAAATTCTGTAATTAATACTTCCAGATGTAAGTTTATCTACTTTTCCGTCTTCAAACTCTGCTACTAAAGCAAAGTTTTCATCTATATCTAGTACATTTATTATATTTTCTTTATTATCTATATTAATAGAAACTCTTTTTCCTATCAAAAAAGAACGCTTTTTATATTCATCATAAAATGATATATTATTAAAATAGTAGTCCCATAAATTTTCTAATATTCTTGCTATTAAAATATTTCTTATATCAGAATTTGAATCATTAGAATTAATAGAATCTGCAGTATCATTAATTTCTTTAGGAAAGCCTTTTTTTGGAAAATTAACATTTATTCCAATACCTATAACAGCATAATCAAGTTTGCTGTCTTCAAAACTGAAAGTTCCTTCTGTAAGTATTCCGCATACTTTTTTATTATTAATAAATACATCATTAATCCATTTTATATGAGTGTTTTTATTTGTTATCTCTTCTATTGATTTTGATACTGCCATAGCCGCTGCTGTGGTAATAAATGAACTTTTAAATATTTTTTTCTCTTTTTTAAGATTAAGTATTATACTCATATATATACCAGTACCATAAGGCGAGAAAAAAGATTTACCGTTTCTTCCGTATCCTTCTGTCTGTTCTTCTGCAATTACTACTGTACCGCTTTCTGCCCCTTTAGATGCTAATTCCCTAGCTATTATATTGGTTGACTTTACTGTCTTATATATAAGAAAATTAAACTTATCCTTATATTTAAGCATATTATTTTTTATTATATTTGATGAGATAATATCAGTTTCTTTTGAGAGAGAATATCCTTTATTTTGTAAGGAATTAATATTATAACCTTCATTTTTTAATGATTTTACTGCCTTCCATACAGCTGCTCTGCTTACATTTAGATCATCTGCTAATTTTTCCCCAGATATGAAAAGCCCTTTATTTGATTCTAGTATTGATATTATATTTTCTTTTACATTTCCCTTCATAATATAGAATAATATCATATAGAAGATAATTGTCAACTTAAAAACTATAAAAGGTTTACAATTTAAATAGCTTTACAGACATAATGGTAGCTATTTATAAATTAATAATTAACAATAATAACTTGAAAATACTAAAAAAATGAAATATATTATTTTTTTATAATAAAAAATATTATGAGTGCTAATATGTTATCATCAGAAAAATATTATGAAGAAGGCATTAATTATCATAAAGAATCAAAATATAAAGAAGCAGTACAGTCTTTTAATAAAGCTATAAAATTAGATAATACTACATCAAAATATTATAGTGCAAGAGGTAGAGCAAAAAACAGTTTGAGACAATATGAAGAAGCAAAAAAAGATGCTGAAAGGGCTTTGGAGCTGGATAAAAATAATGCTGAAAGCTATTTAGTATTTGGAAATATAAATTTAGATTTAAATAAGTATTTTGAAGCTATTAAAGACTATGATAAGGCTATAGAATAGACCCTAATTATAGTTATACTTATAATAACAGAGGAATTGCTAAAGATGACTTAAAACAGTATTGTGAAGCTATCAAAGACTTTGACAAAGCGATAGATCTAAATCCTAATGATAGTGATGCTTATAATAACAGAGGAATATCTAAAGAAAAATTAGGACAGTATCGAGAAGCTATTAAAGACTATGATAAGGCTATAGAGCTAGACCCTAATTATAGTTATGCTTATAATAACAGAGGAGCTGCTAAGGGTAATTTAGGACAGTATAAAGATGCCTTAAAAGATTATAAAAAGGCTTTGAAATTAGACCCTAATGATGAATATGCTAGAGAAAATATACAAAATATTCAAAATAAATATGGCTTGAGATAATTTATACTGAAAATTTTTAAGTTTATAATTTTTTTATTCAACTTTTTGAGAAGCCTGCCTACGGCACGCAGAGCGGACGGCAAAAGAAGTGGGGTCTGGCACGACTGTGTGCTTCGCAGCAAAGCCACAGTTATAAAAATAAAAATACAAAAATTGAAATAGTATAAATATTTCTTAATTGAGTTTTGAAACTAGTCTAATAAATAAAAAACTCTGCTATTTTTATAAAAAAACAGCAGAGCAAAAAACAATTAATTTATTCAAAAATATTATTATATATCAATGAAAAAATGTAAGGAGTATACCCATAATAACAGCACCTGATATAATACCAGATATATTAACAGCCATAGCATGAAGAAGCAGACAGTTTGAAGAACTATTCTCCTGACCGTAAACATGTGCCCCCCAAGCAGGAACTGGAAAAGCACTTAAACCGGCAGAGCCTATTATAGGATTAACTTTTCCGCCTGATAATACATTAATAATTTTTGCTGCAAGTATACCAATTGCTGTACTTAATACTAAAGACACTATTCCAAATACAAATATTAAAACAGTATCTAATGTCATAAAATAATCAGCTGTTGCCGAAGAGCCTATTGCCATTCCTATAAGCATAGTAAGTATACCAGTTAAAGATTTCTGTAAAGTAACAGAGAAATTTTTAATAATATCAGATTCTCTTAAAATACTTCCAAATAGAAGAGCAGCTATAAGAGGAAAAGAATTAGCTAAAAATATACCGCAAAGTCCCATAGCAATAACAGCAAATATAATTTTCTCACCTCTTGAAACCTGTCTTAAATAATTCATAGGAATTTTTCTTTCTTTAGAAGTAGTTAAAACTTTTGTAAGCCCAGACTGTAATACTGGAAGAAGCTCCATATATAGGTAAGCAGCCATCACAATAGCAGCAAAATATCTAGGCTCTGTAATAAGCGAAGACATATACATAGCCAAAGCTCCGTCAGCAGCACCAATAATAGCAGTAGCAGCCGATAAGCCTTCTGATATATTTAGAGAACTCATAATATAAAATACTACAAGTATACCTATCTGCGAACTAGCACCTATAAAGAAGTTTTTAGGGTCAGCAAGTACAAGACCTAAATCTATCATAGTACCTACGGCAAAAAATACCAATACTGGATAAATACCGCTGTCAGCTCCCTGATGAAGAAGTCCTAAAAATCCGCTTACAACATCTTCTGTAAGTTTAGGAAGAGGCATGTTAGAAGCAAGTATTGCAACCCCCATAGGAAGAAGAAGCAAAGGTTTTCTCTTATAATATATAGACATATATATAAGATAAGCTCCTAAAAGTATCATTATAATTTGGGCTAAAGTCGGCGGATAAAAACCAGTAAGTAAATTGTTAAAATCCAAACCTAAAGCATTATTCATATCTACCCCTTAAATATTACTTAATCTGCAATATAACTTGACCTTCAACTACAGATGAACCTTTTTCAACATGTATAGATTTTACCTCACCAGAAGCAGGAGCAGTAAGTTCATTTTCCATTTTCATAGCTTCTAATATAGCTACAACCTGACCTTCAGTAACTTTATCTCCCACAGCAACGCTAAATGATACTATAGTACCCGGCATAGTTGCTTTTACTGATACAGCATTTTCATCTATAGCAGCAGCAGAAGAAGGAGAAGCTGCCTGAACAACTGGTTTTGCTTGCTGTACAGGTTTAGGTGCTTGAGTCTGTGCCTGAACAACAGGGGCAGAAACTTTTACTTTCTCTTGCTTAACTTCTTCTACTGATACATCATAAGTTTTTCCATTAACAGTGATTTTGTATTGTTTAGTCATAATGATATTTTCTCCAAAATATTTATTATTATTTAAGTTAATTTTTATCATTGCTTAAAACTTTATTAAAAATAATAGTTTTAAGCGAAAAATAATTATTTTATATTTACTCTGTCAGCCATACCCCATATAGGAGTTTTAGATTCCTCTATAGAAGTAATGATAAATTTATTATTAGACATACCTGTATAAGCTGAAATTGCCGCAGTAATAACAGCGACAAGCTCAGTATCATCAAGCAAGTCTTCTTCTTTAGTTTTACTCTCCTCTACAACTTTGATTATTTCTTCTTCTTTTTTAAGATTTCTGCTTTTGAATATCATACCCAAAATTACAGATAATATATAAAAAACTAAAGCGACTATAAAAACAGATACTATACCAAATATTGTAATAGCTGCATTATGTTCCATTTAACACTCCTTAAAATGATATATAATTTAATTTATAGAGGTATATTACCATGTTTTCTAGGAAGTCTTGTTTCTCTTTTGCTTTTTAAAAGCTGCAAAGCATTAATAAGATAGCTTCTAGTATATTCAGGCTCAATTACATCATCAACATAACCTCTTACAGCAGCTCTGTAAGGATTAGCAAACTCTTTTTTATACTCTTCTATTTTTTCAGCCCTAACTTTTTTAGGGTCATCAGCTTTATCTATTTCTTTTTTGAATATTATATTAGCAGCTCCGTCTGGTCCCATAACAGCAATCTCCGCAGAAGGCCAAGCGTAAACCATATCAGCACCCAAATGTTTAGAACACATAGCAATATAAGCTCCGCCGTATGATTTTCTTATGATAAGAGTAATTTTAGGAGCAGTAGCCTCTGAATAAGCATATAAAAGTTTAGCACCATGTCTTATAACTCCGTTGTGCTCCTGACCTACACCGGGCAAATATCCTGCTGTATCAACTAATGTGATTAAAGGAATATTAAAACTATCGCAGAAACGTATAAATCTTGCTGCTTTGTCCGCTGCATTAATATCAAGTACGCCAGCCATAGAATTAGGCTGATTGGCTATTATACCAACTGATTTTCCGTCAAGACGTGCAAAACATATAACTATATTAGTAGCAAATAAAGGCTGAAGCTCAAAAAACTCTCCGTTATCAACCACTCTTTTTATAACTTCTTTAATGTCATAAGGTTTATTAGGACTGTCTGGAAGTATATTAGATAACTCTTCATCGTTTCTATTAGGATCATCGCCTGTATTTTCTAAAGGAACATCTTCCAAGTTATTTTGAGGTATATATGAAAGTAATGTTTTTACTCCTTCCAAAGTAGATACTTCATCTGGGAACATCAAAGAAGCAACACCTGAAGTTTTACTATGAACGTAAGCTCCTCCAAGCTCTTCAGCAGAAACTTGTTCTCCTGTTACAGCTTTTACTACCTGAGGACCAGTAATAAACATGTTTGAACTTTTATCAGTCATAAATATAAAGTCCATCAAAGCAGGCGAATAAACAGCTCCTCCAGCACAAGGTCCCATTATAACACATATCTGCGGTATTACTCCAGAAGCCTGAACATTTCTGTAGAAAATATCCCCGTATCCTCTTAATGAGTCAATACCTTCCTGTATCCTAGCCCCGCCCGAATCATTAATACCTATGCAAGGGCAGCCCAGCTTTATTGCCATATCCTGTACTTTACAAATTTTGGCAGCATGCATTTGTCCTAATGAACCGCCTATTACAGTAAAGTCCTGAGCATATATACATACTTGTCTTCCGTTAATTTTACCGTATCCTGTAACTACACCTTCTCCAGCTACCTTGTTTTTTTCCATACCAAAATCACTGCATCTATGCTCTATGAAAGCATCAATCTCGCAGAAAGTATTTTCATCTAATAATTGTAAAATACGTTCTCTTGCAGTTAATTTTCCTTTTTTATGGCGTTCTTCTATTTTGTCTTCTCCGCCAGCCTTTTCTATTTTTTCTTTTCTTTTTCTAAGTTCATTGATTTTTTCTTGCATATTTTTTAAGTCCTTATTAGATTTTTTGTCTAATTATTAGATTTTAATGCTTTCATAAAACATATACTATTTATTATTTATTGCAATGTTATTTTCTAACTTTTGTATGTTTTAACAATTTAGTCGAATGTTAAAAAATATTAAAAAATATAAAAAAATATCTGAAAAAACTTGCAAAAAAGTTAGAATGCTCTTACAATTATGCTTCTATTATAATAAATAAACAAAAAACAAACTATATATAGTTTATTTTTTTCTATATTATGGTTTATTATATAGATAATAATTAAAAGGATAATTAAATGAAAAAATTAATAATAATAACAAGCATATTAATTATGAGTATAAGCAGCGGATTAATGGCAAAAACAGGATTTAGTTTAGGACTGCTTGTTCCTCTTGGAGCGAGTTTCAGCAGTTTCAGCGGTAATGATTCATCAAGTTTGAAATCGGATGTTGGTTTTGAATTTGGTGTTCATGTTCAGCCTGCTTATTATTTTGGTTTTGAATATTTATCATTTGGACTTGGTTTGGATTTAGGATATAACAGAGATGTATTTGCATTCAAAGCAGCAATTGATGAAAAATCAAGAGGCGGTATTGTTTTTGACAGTTTAATGATAGGAATACTTCCAAGAATAGATGTTTGGTTTGTATCAATAGGGGTAGGAGCAGGAGTAAAAATACCTTTAGGTGGAAGCAGCTATTTTAGAGAAAGCGATGGAGGATATACTTCTCAAGGATATGATTTAAAAAAGATAAGAGAAAATTTTAAAAATCCATACATACCTTATGTTAAGGCTTCTGTTGATTTTCTATTGCCTCTTAATATAGTTCTTGGGGTATACGCTTCTTATGATATACCTTTGGCAGAAACTAAAAATCCATCATTTAATACTAAATTCTCTTCTTTTGATTTAGGTGCTGAAGTGGGATTAAGATTTTAATTAATACATAATTATAGAAGGAGGCATAATCATTGTATTTTTGCCTCCTTTGTTTTTATATAAACTTATAAATTCAATCTTATTCTTTTAAAAAATAAGATTCTTATTCTTGACTTTTACGATGTTATTACATATAATAATACTATCAATAAATAATTTATAAGGAGTTTGGAATGTATACTTCGTTCATAACCAATACAGCCCAGTGCCGTATTTTAACCACCACCTCAAACACCACAGATAATGAAAATATCTTTTTTCAGCTTTCTAAATTCTATAAATCTTTCAAACGTAATCTATCAAAATCTAAGAAGTAATTCTTTTTTTAATAATTCCAAAAAACTAATTTTTAATATAATTTTTAATTTTTTAAGTAATATTTTATAATTGTTTAAAAAATATTAAGGCATATATAATAATGAATAATTCTATAATATCAGAAAATATTCTTTTGTCTATGAAAGACTTTTTAATAGATTTAAGGAGAGACTTGCATTCGCACCCAGAACTAGGCTTTGAAGAGTTTAGAACATCAGAAAAAATCTCTTCTATATTAAAATCATTAAATATTAGTCATAAAACAAAAGCAGCAAAAACAGGTATAATAGCAGATATTGAAGGTGAGGATAAAAACTTTACTATAGCATTCAGAGCTGATATGGACGCTTTGCCTATGGAAGATAATAAACAAAACTGTTCATACTCTTCAAAAAATAAAGGAGTATGCCATTCTTGCGGACATGATGTGCATATGACAGTATTAACAGGGGTGGCTAAGTATTTTTCAGAAATAAAACCTCCATGCAATATTAGGCTAATATATCAGCCTGCAGAAGAGACTACAGGCGGAGCTTTGCCTATGATTAATGAAGGAGCTTTAGAAAATGTTAATGCTATTTACGGACTTCATGTACGTCCGGAAATAAGAGTAGGACAGGTAAGCACAACATACGGAGCAATGTATGCTAGTTCTAATATGTTTGAAATAAATATAAAGGGCAAATCAGCACATGGAGCTAAATCATATAACGGGGTTGATCCTATAGTAGTATCTTCTCATATCATAACTCAGCTTCATAGTTTTATTTCTGCATTTACAGATCATACTATAAGACTTCATGTAGGAAGCATAAACGGTGGAACTGCAGGCAATATAGTAGCTGATAATGTAAAAATGAAAGGTATTATAAGAATGCTGTGCGATGATGAAACTAGAAATAAAAGATTAAAAATGATAGAGAATATTGTTGTAAATACATCAGAAAGTTTTGGGGCTTTGGGAGAATTTATTAATATACCGTCTTATCCTGCTTTGATTAATCATGATGAGGCGGTTAATATTGTTAGAGAATCAGCTTCAAGTATTCTAGGTAATGAAAACTGCCTTGAAGAAAATGCCAACATGACAACTGAAGATTTTAGTTATTATCTTCAAAGGGTAAAAGGTGCATTTTTTAGTTTGGGTGTATCAAATGATAAAATAAATGTTCCTATTCATAATGGGCTTTTTGATATAGACGAAAATGCGATTAATATAGGGGTAAAAATACAAATACTTAATGTTTATAATACATATAAAAATAAGGATTTTTTTATATCTTAACATAATTTATTTTTTAATATTTTACTATGGTAAAAAAATAAAATGCAATATATAATTAAAGGAGATTAAATATGTCATTATTTGAAGGAGCAGGTGTAGCTTTAATAACACCATTTACAAAAGATTACAAAATTAATTATGAGAAATTAGAAGAGCTTATTGAGTTTCATATAGCAAATAAAGCAGATGCTATTGTTGCAGCAGGTACCACAGCAGAAAGTGCCACTCTAAATTTTGAAGAGAGAATGGAGGTAATCAAATTCTGTATAGACCGAACTAAAAAAAGAACCTTGTTAATAGCAGGAACTGGAACTAACTCTACATCTATGGCAGTGGAGTTTAGCAAACAATCTTATGAATATGGTGCTGATATAGTAATGGCAGTAACTCCATACTATAATAAAGGTAATGAAAGCGGACTTATTGATTATTTTACGCAAATAGCAAATAGTGTAAAATGCCCTGTTATAATGTATAATGTTCCTTCAAGAACTGGAGTTAAATTACCGCTTAATGTCATTAAAACTTTATCCGAAGTTCCTAATATTCAAGGTATAAAAGAGGCAAGCGGAGATATTGGATATGTGGCTGATATTGCTAATATTGCCCCTAAATTGGATATTTACTCTGGAAATGATGATATGGTTACCCCAATGATGGCTTTAGGTGCTAAAGGTGTAATATCTGTTACAAGCAACATTATACCTAAAGAAAATCATGATATGGTTATGAATTATATTAACGGAAATATTAAAGAAGCTGTAGAAGCACAGATTAAATATATAGATTTGATAAGAGCTATGTTTATAGAGGTTAATCCAGTACCTATAAAAGAAGCTATGAATATGATGGGTTTTAATGTAGGTGAATGCCGCTCTCCATTAGGTCCTTTAAGTGAGAAAAACAGAGAGCATGTAAGACAAACACTTAATAAATACGGATTAATAAAATAATTAATAAAAAATATAAAAAACGGAGTAAAAAATATGAAAATAATGATACATGGAACAGGAGTGATGAGCTCTATGTTAAAAGAAGTTATAGAAAAAGATGGAGAGTTTGAAATATCTGCCTTTGTTGATGATTTTACTGATGAAAAAGGCGACATGATAATCGACTTCTCTCATTTCTCTAGGCTTCCAGCTATGATAGACTATGGTGTAAAAAATAATATACCTATGGTTATCTGTACTACTGGTTATGATGAAACTGTACTTGCAAAAATAGTTGAAGCTTCTACTCATGTGCCTATAGTATTATCTTCTAATACTTGTATAGGTATGAATTTGATGAATGAAATTGTTGCTAAAATTGCACCTCTATTAACTGGTTTTGATATTGAAATTATAGAAACTCACCATAATAGAAAAGTGGACTCTCCAAGCGGTACTGCTAAAAGTCTTTATAATGTTATTAATGATGCTTTGGATAATCAAATGTCATTAGTTAATGGAAGAAATGGTTTGCATATAAGAGATAAAAAAGAAATAGGAATACATTCTGTAAGGGGAGGTTCTGTTGTAGGAGAGCATAAAGTTATTTTCTTTGGTGATGATGAAATTATAGAAATAAAACACACTTCTACTTCAAGAAGAATATTTGCTAATGGTGCTGTTAAAGCTGCTAAATTCCTTATGGGTAAAAAACCGGGTCTTTATAGAATGAAAGAAGTTTTGTCATAAAACAACTAATAATAATTCAATAATACCGTTACTAAGCAGAAAATTTATTTGAGGAGAATAGTAAAATGGATATGTTAGAAAAGTCAGAAGATATTATTGCATATATTAAAAATTCTAAGAAAAAAACACCAGTAAAAGCATATATAAGAGGAAATTTACCTAATAATATAGTAACAAATACAAGCGTAAAAATTTTCTCATCTGGTAATTTCCACTTTATGGTTGGAGAATATGAAGAGATACAGAATATACTAACAGAATATAAAAAATTTATAGAAGACTGCTACTTGGAAAATGACAGAAGAAATTCTGGAGTTCCTACTTTGGATTATTCTACTGTTAATGCTAGAATTGAGCCTGGTGCTGTAATCAGAGATAAAGTAAAAATCGGAGATAATGCTGTTATAATGATGGGAGCTATTATCAATATAGGTGCTGAAATAGGCGAGGGTACTATGATAGATATGGGAGCTGTTTTAGGCGGACGTGCTATTGTGGGTAAAAACTGCCATGTAGGTGCTGGTGCTGTACTTGCTGGTGTTATTGAACCGCCTTCTGCTAAACCTGTTATTATAGAAGATAATGTTGTAATAGGAGCGAATGCCGTTATTATTGAAGGCGTACATGTGGGTAAAAATGCTGTTATTGGTGCTGGTGCTGTTGTTATAGAAGATGTTGAAGAAAATCAGGTGGTTGCGGGAAATCCTGCTAAAGTTATAAAAACTAAAGATGAAAAAACTGCTGATAAAACTAAATTGGTAGATGATTTAAGAAAATAATTTCTTTTTACAATTAAAGCCTCTATCTCTTTATAGGGGCTTTTTATATGGGGATTAGGTCAGATTTTTTCTTAAAACATATTGGTTTATAATTATTTTTTACAAATATAAAAATATATAAGTTATAAATATATATTTAATATTTATGAGGATTAATATATGATTATTATAAAAAGAAAAATAATTTTTATATTTATATTATTGATATTATTTTCTTTTAATCTTTTTGCCAATTTTAAATTTGGAATTAGTCCTAGACTTGGTGCAGATATAAATATAGCTGAAACAAGAAATTATAACAGCGTATTATTAGATCCAAGATTAGATATAAATTTTCAAATAGGTTACGGATTTAAATTAAGTGATATTAACTTATTAAGCGGTATAGATCTTTTATTTGATTTTGGTATTAATGAACATATGATATCTGTAATTGATAAGAATACATCTTTAATTAATAGAGTAACTTCTTTGGGAATATATACAGGGCTTGCTTTAAAATTTGATTTAAGTAAAAACAATCAAAATTTTCTTGTAGGTATATCTTCAGGAGTACAGTTTAATCCTTTAATAAATACAGATTATAAATCAGTTCCTATATCTCCTTATATAAGATTATCATTTGAAAGAAAATTTTTTGAAACTGAGAAAACAGATTTTATTGCAGGTATTCATTTTTACTATGAGAATATGATTTTTAATGTTAATGATATGAATAGTCTATTTTCATACCATAGTACTAAACAATATCATTCAGTAGGTTTAATGTTTAGTTTTGGATTTTTCTTTGAGAATAGATAATAAACAAGTTAATGATAATTAAATAAAAAATATAAATTAATTAAGGTGCTTACTTAAATAAAGTTGGCACCTTTTTTTATTGCATTATAATTATTATTGGGAGTGTTGGTGGGCTTAGAAAATCATAATCTAAAAATAGTTAAACTTTTTTATAATAAAAATTGACAAATTAAATATTTTTGGTAAAATATATAGATTATTATATATAATATTATTGTATATAATATTATATCTGAATATCGAATATATTAATTAAAAAAATACCTATGGAGAAAGTTATGGAACTCAATAAAAATATACTTCAAGTACCTTACTCTCTTATAAGGGAACTTACAGAAAAAGCACAAAAAAAAGAAAATGCTATAATGCTTACGATAGGCGAACCAGACTTAATGCCTCCAAAAGAACTTATTGATTACGGCTGTCAGTATGCTCAAACACATGCTCTAACTTATACTCAGTCTGGCGGAAGCGAGCATTTAAGAAGTTTAGTTGCAAAGCACTATAATAAATATTACGGCTCTGATGTTAATGCTAATAATGTTACTATGCATATAGGATCTATGGAAGGTATATCATCAGTATTTAGAACTATACTTAATATAGATGATGAAGTTATAATACCTACTCCATTTTTCTCTCCTTATGAGCAGGCTGTAAAACTTTCTTACGGTAAGCCAGTATTTTTGGATACTAGAGATGATCATTTGGTATTAAAGCCAGAAAATATAGAAAGAGTTATTACTAATAAAACTAAAGCTATACTATTCAGCAATCCGGGCAATCCTTCCGGATATATGCTAAAAAAAGAGGAGATGGATGAGCTTGTAAAATACTTTGAGAAAAAAGATATTTTTATTATAGCTGATGAAATATATTCTGCTATATCATTTTATCCTTTTACATCATTTGCTTCATATCCTTCAATAAAAGACAAAGTTATAGTATTAAATGGTTTTTCAAAATCGCATTCTATGACTGGCTGGAGAATAGGATACAGTATAGCACCTGAAGAAGTAAGAAAATATATAGTTAATGCAAGCTTTAACAATGTAGGAAGTATGGTTTCTCTTTCATGTGCTATAGCAGAGTATGCTTTAGAAAACTATCCTATAATAGAGAGTTTCAGAGATATTTATAAAGAACGTGCCTTCTTCTTAGCCAAAGAATTAAACGATTTAGGATTTGATGTGATAGAGCCGAGAGGAGCATTTTATTTATTTGTAGGCTATTCTAAATTTTCAAATGAGCCTTCACTCGATTTTTCTCTTAAGCTTTTAGATAATACAGGAGTTGCTGTAGTACCGGGTGTTGCTTTCGGAAGTGAAAATTATTTTAGAATAGCTTTAACTCAGGATATACCTTTATTAAAAGAAGCTGCTAAAAAAATAAAAGAGTTCATAACTAAATAATAAATATTATTAAAGCAAAGTGTATATATATTATATACTTTGCTTTTTATTTTTTAAAAACTAAATATTTAAGAAAATATAAAAAAATAATACTATTTAATAGTGAATTAATATGCATTCATTTTATAATTAATAATTTTTTATTTATAAGTAAACTAATACATACTTTTTTGATATAAATAAATTAAAATTATCTTATTGTATTAAGTATACGATTTCTTAGTCCATCTCTATATTTTTTGATTGGAATAAACCATACTATCTTGTCAATCGCTTTTTTTATAAAATTTGATAATCTGTTTAAACTATTATTTATTGAAATATTTCTATTGCTAATAAAATAAATATTATCTTTCATTATATCTATTTCCTCATAGCCTACATTATAATATTTTTTTTCTGCATTGTTTAAAAACATCTTAATCTCTTTAAAATAATTTATTGTCAATTCTCTTGATTCAGACAAAGCATCTTTATATATATTGCATCTATCTATATCATTTAATATATTTCCTGAATATTCTACTGGTTTGTATTTCAAATAATCAAACTTATTTGCAAATTTTCCATATACAATTACTTTTTTTTTCATCAATGTTGCCCAATATGCAGCATGATAAGAATTTGTTAATATTATATTTGAAGTTAATATAAAATTAATAATACTTTCTATGCTATCACAATTTTCTATAGTTTCATATTCATTAAACACCTTTTTAAATGATAAATGTTTTATTACTCCAATATCTCTTTTAATTAATCTATAATTGTTATCAAAATATGGTATCATACAAGTAGCACAAGGTATATATCTTACTTTAGATTCATGATTATAGTCTCTAATTGACAATAATTTAACTCTATCTAATCTAATATTTTCATTTATTTTTCATATGGTCTTTTATGAAAACCTAATGACCAAAATATAACATTATCAGATAAATCTAATACTTTATTTATATTATAATTAAATAGCTCACAATTATCTAATAATCCGCCGCCTCCTATAATAACAGTATCTGATTTTTTTATAATATCAAAGTTAATATTTGTAATATTATGTATATGAATGTTGTATTTATACAATTCTTGAAAAAAATTATAATATCCGCATAAAGTATCACCGGTATTATTATAATCTATATAATGTATATAATGCAGCATATATATATTCCTTTATTAAAATAAAGACCGCCTACTATAAAAGCAAGCGGCCGTTTTTATTTTTTATTCTAATTCTTAGCTTTAACTAATTATAGAAGAGGACTTTCATGCATAGCTTTTAAGCGATACCATCTTCTATCAACTTCTTTTTGGAATGCATCAAGTAAGTCTTGATGTTTAAGAAGGTGTTTAGTTTTACCCATCATTTTAAGCCATTCAGTAACAGGCTGTTTTTTATCATCAGCTACCATATTAGTGATAGTAGTGATACCATGTTCTATTTCATACAATGGGAAGAAACAGCAGTCAACAGCAGCTTTGATAACATCTTTACCCATGTCATCTGGAGATTTCCAGTTTAATGGACAAGCAATAAGAAGTTTAACAAAAGCAGTACCATGATGGTTAGCATACCATTGAGCTTTAGCAGCTTTTTTAACTAAATCTAATGGATAAGCTTCACAGCCGGTAGCAACATAAGGGATATGACATCCAGCAAATATTTGAGCTACATCTTTGTGGTTGAATTGTTTACCAACTTCAGCTTTACCAACGTTAGAAGTAGAAGTTCTGTGTCCCAATGGAGTAGAGAATGATAATTGGTTACCAGTGTTCATGTATCCTTCATTATCATATTCTAATATAATCATTTTGTGATTTCTTATAGCAGCACCAATAGAAGGTCCCATACCTATGTCATGACCGCCGTCTCCAGTAACCATTATGAAAGTAGGATCTTCTGGTCCTTCGATTTCACCTCTTCTTTTTCTTTCATGATACATTTCTACTATACCAGAAAGAGTAGCAGCACCATTTTGGAACAAGTTGTGAACATAAGTAGTTCTGTAAGAGCTGTAAGGATAACCTGTAGTAACAACCATAGAACAACCAGTATGTACCAAAAGAACAACTTCGCCTTCTATACCTTTCATGAAAGTATTGATACCAGAGAAAATACCGCAGCCGTTACAAGCACCATGACCTTGAGCATAACGATAAGCTTTACCAGTTAATTCTCTAAGAGGAGGAGTTTTAACTTCAAGTTTATGAGTTTGTTCATTCATAGTAACAGTGATGCCGGATTTTTGGCTTTCCAAAGTAAGAGGTTCATGTATAGGTTTCATTTTAACATTAGGATCGCCCATATATTGTTCTAAGTAAGAATGTTTTTCTACAGAACCTGGATTAGCTAATTCTTTCAAACCTAAATCGAATAATTCTTTAGCTTTTTCCAAAGTAAACTCAGTACCGCCAAGACCATAAACTCTGCTAACGATAGAAGATTTGTTATTAGGATCATTTTTAAGAGCAGCTCTGATTTCGGTAGACATATTACCGCCCATACCAGAGTATGAATCTTGTCTGTCTCCTACAACAACTACTTTAACATTAGCAAGTAATTTTTGTAATTCTTTTTCTGGGAAAGGACGAATTTGAGTAATAGCAAAAGCACCAATTTTAAGATTAGGATTAGCTTTTCTCATTTCATCAACAGCCAAAGTACCAGTTTCATAAGCAGAACCGCAAAGCATTAAAGCTACTTCAGCATCTTCCATATTGTAAGTTTCTATAGGAGAGTATTTTCTTCCAGAGAAAGAAGCAAACTCTTCAAATACATCTAAAATTATAGCACGAGCATCTTCTAAAGCTTGAGAAAGCTGTAATTTACTTCCTGTTAATTCATCTTCATTCATGTAAGGTCCGATTGTAACAGGATTTTTTCCAGGTTCAACAGAAGTAACTTCTGGAGTATATTTACCTAAGAAATCCTGAACATCTTTATCATTTTTGAATAGGTGAATTTTTTTCTTTTGGTGAGAAGTAAAGAAACCGTCAGAAGAAACTATAATAGGTAATTTAGCTCTTTCAGCGATTTTCAAAGCAAAGATATTGAAGTCATAAACCATTTGAGTAGTATGAGCCATAATGATAATCCAACCAGTGTTAAGAGCCATCATTATGTCGGATTGGTCACATTTAATGTCTAGCGGACCAGAAACTGTTCTGTTTACAACATTTAATACCATAGGGAATCTAGTACCTGATTGTACAGGTAATTGCTCCATAGCAAAAAGAAGACCGTTAGCAGAAGTAGCATTAAATACTCTTCCTCCTGCAGTAGCAGCACCGTAACATATACCTGCAGCACCATGTTCACCATCACCAGGTATCATGCATACTGTGTGTCTTCCGTTAGCTTTCATTTCGTCTAAGTACTCAGCAATCTGAGTAGAAGGCGTAATTGGGTAATAACCCATAACGTGATAATTGATTTGAGCGGCTGCAATGGCTGCTAATTCATTACCACTTTCAAGTATGTTTTCTTGTTCAGCAAGATTATATTTATTAGCCATTTATTCGCTCCTTATTATTTTTTATAACGACTGTATGTAAGTTCTGGTACATTGCATTCTGCTTCTACTTCAATTCTTAAAGCTTGTTCTTCTTTAGGATATTGTTTAGCAGCATAAGGTCCTTTAGGACAAGCTCTTACGCATTTTAAGCAGCCTTTACAATATTGATAATCAATACCCATCATATTCATAGCTATTTTGCTTGCATCTTTTCTGTCTGGTCCTTTTTCCCAAACTATACAAAGGTCTGGACAAACAACTTCACAGTTAGCACAGTCAATACAGTTTTTAGGATTGAATACTGGAATATGACCTGTACGAGTTACTTGTAAATCTTTTAGAGTAGAGTTGCCAGCGGCACTTATATAACCGCCTGTCAATTGGTTGTTTTTACCATAAACAGGTTCTGGTTTTTTATAAGGTATATAAGGATATTTTCCGTCTGCAGGGAAATCTTTAACTACAGATTCGCTTCCGCCTTTTCTGAAAGCTTCAATATTAGGTTCTACTAATTCAGCTTTTCTTCCGCCGAATTGTTTTCTGATTTGCTCTTCAAATTTAGCAGAATCTATAAAATCAAGCTGATTAACCATAGCACCCATTATGATAGTATTAGCTGCCTGAGAAGGAAGTTTTAAATCATTAGCGATTTTTATAGCATCAACACAAACTACTTTACCGCCATGTAATTTAGCAAAGTCTCTTGCTTCATCAGGAGTTTTATTAGTATTGAAGATAACAATAGCATCTTCTTTAACACCAGCTAAAGTAAGTGGGTTTTTAAGAAGATTCATGTGGAATACTGCCACAACATGTGGTTCTTCTACAGTAGAGTTCACTCTAACTTCTTCTTCTGAGAATCTTACAAAAGATTTAACAGGTGAACCTTTTTTTTCTGAACCATAGCTAGAGAATGCAGCACCATAGAAACCTTGTGATAAAACGCCTACTTCTGCAAGCATTTTACCTGCACTATTAGCACCCATTCCACCGATACTTTCGAGACGTATCTCGAAAAAGCCTAAATCATTGACTTTTGGGAGTTTCACGATTTTTTTCTCCTTTATTTAAATTAAAATGAGATTTTGGGAATAACATTAAAAGTATAAATTTTAATATACTGTCAACGTTTATATATTGTACTACAAAAAAGATAAAAGTCAAATTCATTATAGTTATTTTACTATACAATGTATTTTTTTCCAAAAAAAATATTATTTAAAACAAAAAATACTATATATACGTATAAAAATATGAAAATAATTTGACATTACATATTTAAAATAATATACTAATAGTTATACTATTCAAAGAAATAAGCCCATATATAAATAAGGATTATCTTATGAAAAAGAGATTTAACAGCTTATCTGTACAAATTCCAATAGTCGTAAATATTTTTATAGCAGTTCTTCTTTTTGTATCCATTTTTACTTTATTAAAAATGTCAAGCAAAGCAATAGACGATGCTTCATACAATGGATTTGCAACTACTATAAAAGGATACTCTACATTTTTTGATTCATTAGTTGAAAATCAATTAATATTATCAGACACGTATTCATCTTTTACATTTGTTATAAACTATATGCAAAATAGAAATGCGGAAGATGAAGCTAATATGCTTTCTGTATTAAAATTAATGTCTGCTAAAAATCCGTATGTAAAAAGTTTGGCATTGCTAGAAAAAGACGGAACAATAATGAATAACTCCGAAGGTAATAATACCGATGTAGGAAAAAATGTATCTAGTTTATACTCTGATTTATGGAGAAAATATGATGCTGTAAAAAAGCCTACTCTATCAGATTCTATATATAAAGACTCTGATGGAAAGTGGATTACTGTTATTATATCTCCAATAACTTCAAGGACTGATAATAGTTACTTAGGAGGATTATTAGTAGTATTAGACTGGCAGAAAGTTATAGATGAAGTATCTGAAACTGCAGGAGAGGTTCTTACTCATTGGATAAGATTATGGGTATTTAATAAAGATACTTTGCTTGTAATGCATAATGTGCCTAGCGAGGTTGGAAAACTTGCTCCTGTAGAAGTAAAAACAATTGTTAATAATACAGAAGGAAAATTGGAATTCCAAAATGACGGTATGACTAAAGTATGCTTGTATACAAGTATTAAAAATCAGCCTTGGAAAGTAGCTTTCTCTATGCCTCTTAGCTTTATAGAACAGGAAAGCTCAAGAATATTAAAAGTAGGTATTGTAATAGGGGTTGTAGGAATTATATTAAGTTTTGTAGTAGGTTTCTTGTATATAAGGAACTTAATGAGCCCTCTAAAGATACTCGTTGAAGAAGCTGAAGAGATGTCTGAAGGTAAATTTATACTTAGACAATTTAGATTTAAGAAAAATGAAATAGGTGATATTGCTTATTCATTTAAGCATATGAGAGATGCTTTATCAAAAATAATTAATGAAGTTAATGATACTTCAGAAAAAATAAATAATGCAGCTTTAACTCTTACTAATGGAAGTGATGACTTATCTTCAAGAACAGAAGCTCAAGCTGCTAGTCTTGAAGAGACTTCATCTGCTATAGAAGAGATGGCTTCTACTATAAAATCATCTGCTTCGCATTCTGTTGAAGGAAATGATATGATGATGGCTTCTAGGGATGCAGTTGAAAATGGTGCTAATGTAATTGCCGAAACTACTAAAAATATAGAAGAAGTTTATGAAGCAAGTGAAAAAATAAAAAATATTACTAAAACTATAGAAGACATTGCATTTCAGACTAATATACTTGCTCTTAATGCTTCAGTAGAGGCAGCACGGGCAGGTGATCAGGGAAGAGGTTTTGCTGTAGTAGCAAGCGAGGTAAGAAACTTGGCTCAAAACTCTCAGGCTTCTGCTAAAGATATAACTTTGCTTATAGAAAATATATACGATAAGATTAATAAATCTGCAGAAACAGCCAGAGAATCACAAAAGATATTTGATGATATACAATCAAAAATAGAAAGCACTGCAAAAATAATGCAGGAAATAAGTACTACAGCAGTAGAACAGCAGACTGGAGTAGATCAGGTAAATATTGCAGTATCAAAGATAGATGGTATTACTCAGCAAAATGCTTCTTTAGTTGATGAAACCAGTACATCTGCTAAAGAACTATTAGAACAGGCTCAAAATCTAAAACAGATTATGACTTTCTTTAAAATGGACTAAATAATCATTTTTTAATATTTTATGTAAAAGATTTTATTGACTATAGTTATTTTATAGTTAATAAAATCTTTACTTTTTGCACGTTTTAAATTATTATTATTGCTAATAAAAATTGTAAGTATATGATAAAAATAACTTTTTATACATGCTATACATGCATTTTTTATATTTATCTTTCCAAAAAATCTTTATTTTGATAATTTTATTTTAGGATTATTTATGAAAAACAATATCACAATAATAACATCAGTTATAATAATTTTATTATCTTCTTATGTTTTAAATGCTCAATCAAAATATACAAATGCTATAATGCCGCCGCTTCCAAATGCATTTGATATGTTTATAGGAAGAGAAGGTAACAATGAACTTCCGCAATATATAAAGCCGGATTATTTTAGAGATGATTATAAAAGAACTTTGCCAAATCCTAATGATACTAATTTAAGTTTCTTTCAAAAATACCCATTAGAATTTCATTTAACTACAACTTTTTCATATGCCATACTTACAAATACTTTTAATATGAGAGATACATTTGCTACTATTGGTCAAACATTCCATAATGATTATATACAATTTACTGGTTTTATAACAGCATTCGGATATTTTGATACTCATAACCCAGACACAAAATACGGATATATAAAAGGAAATGCAGGGCTTTATGACGGTGGAGTACAGGCTATATTTGTTGATAGAATATTAGTTTCTGCTAGAGGAAGAGCTGCTTTTGATATAAATACTACTACTTTTATGTTAATGCCTCACTATTATGACACTACTTTAAACCCTGCTAATATTGATACTCCAGACTATTATATACCTCAAGTATTAAACGGACCCGGTATAAGAGTTGGATTTATCGGCAATCATTATGAACTTGCATATTCTCAGGGAGATTTCAGACATAGTATTCCTAAAGCATTTTTATTTAGATTTAATATACCGAATATTGAGTTCAGATTTCTTTATGAACATGAAAACAGAAGAGAACCTGAAAATTATCATATATCTTTATTTGATTCTCTTGTTCAGGCTTCTGCTACATTCAGATTTCCGCTTATGAATGAAACTATTTGGCTTAATGCTATTGCTGAATACACTTGGAGAGAAAATGATGCTCATTATATACGTTTGGAACAGGGTTTTGAATGGTATATGTTAAACATTGCTTTGAGAGAAATGGTGCATATAAAAGACAGAGAAGCTAAGGTTTATTTAGAATATGCTGTATTCGGTAAGTTCAAAGCCGGTCCTGCTGAATTTAATCTTGGTTTCCAAGGCTCTACTGACGGAAGATATTATATAGCAGGAAGTGCAAAATTATAAAAACTTGTAACTATATTTTTTATAGTGTATAATATACTGAAAATAATTTTTTATATTAAGGGGGATATAAAAATGAAAAGAACTGTATATACTGTATTAATATTGCTTATAATATCATCATATATTTTTGCAGCATCAGTTGCTATGAGTGAAGTTCCTAGAGCTGCTATAACATTTGCTGATACTTATTTTGCTGATTATTACTTATTTAGAGCTACTGAAACCGGAGGAAGCTATACACTTATATTTAAAGGCGGCTTAAAAATATATGTTAATGGAAGCGGAGAATGGAAAACTATAAGCGGGGGAGGCGATGAAATATCTATAGAATATGTTGAAGATAAAGTTAAAAATACAGTAAAAAAGCAATTCCCTAATGAAAAAGTTATACAAATTCAAAAAAGAAGCAAAGACTATAAGATTCAATTTAAAAATAGAAAAAAAATCACTATAGATTTTGAGGGAAATATTAAATAAATTGATTATATATAGTATAAAAAGTTTTATAAATCTGCAAAAGTATAATGATAGCTTACAATTAAATGACTTTTATAATGTATAAAAAAAATATTATTAAGTCCGATAATATATTCAATTATAAGTATCGGATTTTTAAAATGAATAAAGTTTATATTATATCAATAATAACCTTATTATTTGTTCTTTCCTGCAATACAAAAAAAGAGAGCAGACAGTATAGATTAAATATTAAAGAAGATGCAAATAATATAATAGATATTAAAAGCAGAGAATTTAATGCTATTGATTTAATAAAATCCAGCTCATTTACATCATATCCTAACATAAAAATAGAAGAACTTATATCTCCGTTTAATACTGTAGAATGGCATGACTTCATAGCTGAAGATGATTATATGCGTTATATAGATATTATAGGAAGATACAATACAAACGAGTATATAATACAATTTCAAATAATAGATCCTTACAGATGGGACTTATATGCATTTGAAATAAACAGTACTCCATACCAAATAGATTTAGTAGCAAGCAAATTATACGAATTATACACAAATAAATAATTTTATTATTATAAATAATATAAAAAAACACTGCTTTTTATAAAAAATAAAAGCAGTGTTGAAATTTCAAATATTATTCTTAAAAATTAATTAAATGCTAAAGATATGCTTCCTCTTTTTATATCTATAGGACCTGCTATGCCTCTTGATAATTTTATCTGTATAGCCTGACTTCTGTCTATATCATCACCTGTGGTCCAAGCATTTTTTTGCGGCTCAAATATTCCTACTGTGGTGCCTGTTCCTGTTCTTTTTCCTAAAAATACTTTAACGTCATAATATGTTACAATTATACCTTTAGTACCGTTTACAGTTTCTTCTGTTACTTTTAAAGGTGCCGATATAGATGAACTTTTTATTTCCTGTTCTGTCATGTTTTCAACATCTTTTCCGCCCAAAACATAATAAACTTTATCATTAAGCTCTACGGCCTGTATTTCTTTGTCCGCCCCGTAAACTGTAACTTTCATTTTTGGAGTTTCTTCTCTAGTAACTGTTTCTTCTTTTTTATCTTCCTTTACTGTATTATTATTATCATTTTTTGGCTTAATAGTTTCGCACCCAATCATTATAATCATCAAACCAATAGCAATAAAAACTCTCTTAAACATGATGCCTCCGCTTACCGCTTTATATAAAATTATGAACTATTCTAATATCGGAAATTATTTTAGTAAAATTAAAATAATTTTTACATTTTATACTTGAATAATGTCATAATAAATCTATACTTAATATGTATAAACAAATATTATTCAAAATCATAAAATATTTTTTGTAAAGGATTCAAAATGCAAATTTCTGAAAGCAGATATGATAGTATGATATACAGCAGATGCGGAAAAAGCGGATTAAAACTTCCTATAATATCATTAGGACTTTGGCATAATTTTGGTGCTGAATGCGGATACAGCAATATGAAAGAAATGATTAAAACAGCATTTGATAATGGTATTACTCATTTTGATTTGGCAAATAATTACGGACCTCCTTACGGTTCTGCTGAAATTAGTATGGGTAAAATATTAAATGACGGATTATCTAAATATAGAGATGAACTTATTATAAGCACAAAAGCAGGATATGACATGTGGGAAGGACCATACGGAAACTGGGGAAGTAAAAAATATCTCATAGCAAGTATTAATCAAAGTTTAAAAAGACTCAATTTAGAATATGTTGATATATTTTATCATCATAGAATGGACCCTGAAACTCCTTTAGAGGAAACTATAGAGGCATTAACAAGAATAGTAAAAAGCGGAAAAGCATTGTATGCAGGGCTTTCCAATTATGACGGAGCTAATTTAGAAAAGGCTTCAAAATTATTTTATTTAGCAAATGTACCTTTTATTATTAATCAAAACAGATACTCTATATTTGACAGAACAATAGAAAATAACGGTCTCAAATTAAAATCCAAAAAATTAGGAAAAGGTATAATAGCATACAGTCCATTGGCACAAGGTTTATTGACAGATAAATATTTAAACGGCATACCTGATGACAGCAGAATAGCTGCAGACGGAAGGTATTTAAAACGCGATGCCATAACAAGAAAAAAATTAGAGCAAATAAAAGATCTTAATGATTTGGCATTAAAAAGAGGGGAATCATTAGCACAAATGGCTTTAAGATGGGTTTTGAAAGATGAAGAAATCACAAGTGTGTTAATAGGAGCATCAAAACCTAGTCAAATTATAGAAAATTTAAAAATAATTAATAAAATGAATTTAACTGATGAAGAGATAAGAATTATTGATGACATTACTCTTTAGTGTTTTTTGATAACTTTATTATTTGTATAATTATATTTTAGCCGCTGCAATAAAATTATAACAGCTGGATATTTTAAACATTTTAATTATAAACTGCTATTATTTTTTATTGGAGCATGAAGTATTATAATATTATAATTATGAAATTTGAGAATGTATATTAGTTTATATAATAAATTTTTTATTTGATTTTTTTATTTTTTTGTATAATCTATAATATTAAGCAAAATAAAATAATAGGAGTTCTTTATGATTTACACTGTAACATTAAATCCTGCTGTGGATTACTATATGGATATGAATAAATTGGAAGAAGGTGAACTAAACAAAGTAAATAATTCATATACTTTGGCGGGAGGAAAAGGGATAAATGTTTCTAAAGTATTAAAAAATTTTGGTATTGAATCTATGGCTTTAGGATTTTGCGGAGGATTTACTGGAGAGTATATAAGAGCGGATTTAAATAAGTATGGAATTAAAGATAATTTTATTTTACTTGAAGAAGATACTAGGATAAATGTAAAAATAAAAACTGAAAAAAAAGAAACAGAAATAATGGGGAAATCTCCTAAAATACTTGAGAAAAATATAGAAGCATTACTCTCTATTATTGATAATATAGCAGATAATGATATATTAGTGCTTTCTGGAAGTGTGCCTAGCTCTGTAAAAGAAGATATTTATAAAGATATTATAAACAAAACAAAATCAAAAAATAATGTAAGAGTAATAGTAGATTCAAGAGAGAATGCTTTTAAAATAGCAGTGAAAGAAAAAGTTTTTCTTACTAAGCCTAATAAAAAAGAATTGTCAGAGTATTTTGGAAAGGATATACGTTCTGTATATGATATAATTGTTTATGCTCAGCAATTAGTAAAAGACGGAAGCGAAAATGTTATAGTATCATTAGGGAAGGAAGGCTCTATTATAGTTAATAAAGATGAGGCATATATAGGAAATGCTCCAGATGGAGAGCTTGTAAGTTCTGTGGGTGCTGGTGATGCTATGGTGGCAGGTATTGTATATGGAATAAGCCAAAATTTAAGTATAATTGATGCTTACAAGTATGCTATAGCTTCAGGAACTGCTACTGCTTTTAGTGAAGGGCTTGCAACATTTGAAAGTATGAATAATTTGCTTGATAAAGTAGAAGTAAAAAAGATTAATTTGCAGTAAAATTATAAGTTTATTTTATAGAGCAGAAAGCTAAATATAAGTTTTCTGCTCTTTTTATTTTAATATGTAAACTATTTTCTGTGTTATGTAAACTAAAAGTGTAAAAAAAAATTATATTATATGTATTTCTTATTGATTTAATGATAAAACAATCATAATATATATTAAGATTGTAAAGGCGGAGTAATAAATAATATGATAAAAAAAATTATAATAGCTGTGGTAATTGTTATTAACTCTTTTGTACTTTATGGAGAGTATTATAGTATAAATGAGTGGTATTTAGTTGAAAAGACAGACCCAATAACAGATGATAAAGAGATATCTATTTTTATTAAAAAACAGGAAGAAAACAGCTTAAATTTCAATACCTTGATGATAAAAATTGATAAAAACTCTATTAATATAAACCTATATACGCCTTCTATTGTATTTAAAAAAAGATTTAATAATGAAGATAAAATAACTATTGTATATCGTTTGGATAAAAATGAGCCTAGAACAAATATATTAAATAAATACGGAGAAACAGAATTTTATTCCTTATCCTATGATAAGGAAGCATCTTCTGAGAAGAGTATCATATTATTAAAAGAGCTTTTATCACATAATGTTTTGGCTGTAAGGGCTTTTGAAAATATTGATAATGTAAGGCACACATATACTTATGTTTATGATTTAAATAGATTAAAAGAACTTATTCTTACTGCCAATTTTGATGATACTATATTAGAAAATTATAAATCAGAAATAGAATCAATTATAGTAAATCAGCAGAATAATTCAGATTCACAGAAACAAACTGATGAAATTTACAATGAAGGTAAACAAACAGATAAAACTAATCATAAAGAAAATATTTATTTGATAGATGATATTAAATATGATGTAATATAAAATTTATTATTTTTATCAATATAAAGCCCATTAAGATATAGTTCTTAATGGGCTTAATTATTTGCTTTATTAAAAAATATAGTTGTTATCTTAAATTAACAGCATTGCGGTATAAGAAATTTTTTCTGTCATTAGCATATTTAGCTTTAGAAGAAGTAGGGTATTCAGCTAAATACTGATTGTAAGTTTGATATGCTTTATCAAAATCTCTTGTATTATTATCGCCTTTTTCATATACTTCAGCTAAAAGAAGTATAGCATCTCCGCGTTTTGAAAACTTATTATTTCCTTCTAAAGATTTCTCTAATATAGGAGCAGCATCAGATATTCTTCCTAATGTTTTTAAGCTGTCAGCAATCTCATAAGCTGCATTTCCATACATAGAAGTAGAAGAATATTTATTCATAACATCATTAAAATAAGCAATAGCCTCATCATGTTTATTTTCTGATTTTTTTACAACCCCCATAGAATAAAGAGCTGCTGCTTTTTCATTATTATTAGCATTTTCTAAAGAAGATGCCTGTTTATACATATCAAAAGCATTGTTATAGTCTTTATTTTGATTATAAATATCACCTATTCTAAAATAGCTGTAAACAGAATATTTTGATTTAGGGTATTGGCTTATTACATTGCTGTAAGTGCTAACAGCATTATTATAATCTTTGATATTTTTTAAATCTTCTGCAGATTTGAATAGAGCTATAGTTTCCGGATTAGATTCAACAGGTGCTTTAGCCTGAGTATTTTCTCTAATAACAGAAGGTTTTTTTATAACAGATGACTGCTGATTAGTAGAAGCAGTATTGTTTTGATTAGTAGTATTAGCTTCATTAGTCATAGTTGTATTAGTAGATACAGTATTGGTAGATATTGTATCATTTGTCATAGCTGTATTAGTAGACATAGTATTAGCAGATACTTCGTTAGTCATAGCTGTGTTAGTAGATACAGTATTAGTAGATATTGTATCATTTGTCATAGTTTCGTTATCAGGTTCTAATATGGCATTAGTTTCCATAGCAGCTATTCCCTGACTATTAGTTACATTTATAGTATAGAAATATTTTCTTATTATATTTTCTTCATTATCTACTTGGAAGTCTAATTTTCCTATTCCAGCAGTTAAAGTTCTGAATGTTAAGAAAGCATTAGTTTTATCTCTTGTAAATCTTACAAAGTCCAAATTAGTAGAGTAGCTTGTTATACGTATATATCTGTCGAAATTTGTAGCATTTAGTTTTATAGAAAAGAGGGTATTTTCTGATAAATCTACAGTTTTTACTAGGTCTTTTTCTAAAGGTCCGCCTTTAACACGGGCAGAAACTGTTTCATTAGTTACTACTTTATCGTCCGGCTTAACAGTGATTGTTTCCTGAGCAAATACTGCTTGGAAAATAGTAAACATAAGTAACATACTAGAGCATAAAAAAACACGCATAAGTCATCTCCTAAAAGTTAGTATTATTTTTTTCGGCTTTCTGTGTAATTCCTTGAGTATTTAAGCTCATCGAAATCCAAGTTGTTTTTTGTAGAAAGCATTTCCCCTTTTAAAATTTTTTCTTCGTCTTCTTTAATAATATTAATAGCTTTTGAGTTTTCTTCTTCCGGAGTTAATGGTATAACTTTCGGCTTTGAACAGGAGCCTATTAATATTCCTAATAGGATAGTTAATAAAACCCAGACAAAAATAATGGCGAAGAATAAAATTTTCTTTGTTTTATAAAAATCTTTTACCTTTTCGAGCATAAGATTAATACCTCTATAAAATTATAAAATATAGCTGAAAATTTGCAATAAATTTCATCAAATTTCAGCTTGTAAAATATAATTTATTAAAATTTCTTAAAAAATACTATAAAATTTCGTATGGTTTTTATTAATTTTTAGTAAAAAAAAACATTTACAAGCATTTTACTGAAATTTTAAGTTTTTCATATTTTTCATTCAATTAAGCCTCACATGTTATACTTAAATTTACTTCTTTTGGAATTTGTAAAAGTTTCAGTTTAGGGAGAGTGTAAAGTAATACTAAATCGCACTAATTATATTTTATATTCAGTATAAAATACAGACTTTTTCTTAACTATGATATTAAAAACAAAATATGAATTTATTTTTGACAAGTTTGTATTTGTTTATGTATACTGTTTTTCTATTTATGTAACCGATTAATTAAAATTTTTCTTACTTTTCTTGCATATTTATTAAAAATTTAATATTATATTTGCTATGAAGCATGATTTAAAATCTGATTTGGACAAACTTAAAAACAGAGGTCTTCCATTAGAAGAAGATATTATTTCTCTTAGAGATAAATCATTAAAAGAACTTATATATTGTTTAAACGATAATGATGCTTCAGTAAGAACATCAGCAGCTATTAATTTAAAATATTATGCCGATAAGGCGGCAGATTATTTATTATTTCGCTTGTTTGAAGAAGATAGTCTATATACTAAGATAGCTATATGTGAGACTCTTGAAGCGGGGAATATTGATACAGCTAGAAAGATGGCTGAATATCTAGGAAAAATTGGCAATAATCAGTATAAAAAATTGCCGAAAAAAGTATCATCAAAAAAATCATATCCTCTGCCTAGAGATATAATAGCTAGAATTTTAGCAAAGATGAATGCTTATATTGTACCTGCATTAATAGAGGTTTTACAAAGCGATGATTTACTAAAGATTTATGAGGCAATAGATTCTTTTGGATATATGTGTTTTTATAATGAAACTTTACAAAATGAAAAAAATATTGAGTATATAATTAATCTAATAAACAAATATAAAGATGATAAACTTCTTATATGGAAGTGCTTAACTTGTTTATCAGCATTTAATTTAGAAAAAAGCAGAGATATATTAAATAGTTTTATCAGTAAATATGGTTATGAAGATATTTTATTTTGGGAAGCTATGAGGTCTTTGAATATTTTAAATAGAAAATAAATATTTAAAAAAATCTATTAAATGATATAATAAAAAAACTTTTACTATTTTTTAGGGTATATAAATGAAATTAACTATAAAAAATTTTGCCAGAATAAAAGAAGCAGAAATAAATATAGACGGTATTACTATAATAGCAGGCGAAAATAATACAGGCAAAACCACAGTAGGAAAAGTTTTATTTTCTTGTTTTAATTCATTTAATAATCTTGAAAAAGAAATATATTTAGATAGAGAATTTTCTGTACAAAAAGAATTGTGTAATTTACATGATCTATTGGTGGAATATAAAATTAATAATTATGAAGAATATGGATCATTAGAATATAAATTAGATGATATGTCAGATAATTTATATTCTATCTACATTAAGTCTAAAAAAAATATATATGATATTCTAATAGATAATTTAAAAGGATATATAGATTTAAAAGATAAAAATATAATTGATTATATAAAAAAATCATCTAAAAAAATAGAGGAATATATTAATATATCAGATGAAAAAATAGCTTATGAAAAAATAGAAAAATATTTCAATGAAATGTTTAATAATCAAATAAATAGCAGAATAGAAAGAAATACTATAGCAGAAATTAATATATTAGATTTATGTTTTAAATTCAAAGATGATGAATTTATAGAAACAAATTTAAATTATCATTATGACAGAAATATATATTTTATAGATAATCCTTTTATTTTTGACAGAAATGATTATTTCTATTCTTTGTCTATATCAGAATCACATTTAATCAATAATATACTGCATTCAGAAAGGCAAAATACATTAGATAAAATTTTAGCAGAAGAAAAATTAAAGAATATATATGATAAATTATCATATGCAGTAAATGGTAAAATTGTAGAAAAAGATAAAGACTTTTATTTGGAAGAAGATTTTTTTTATGAGCCTATATCCGTACATAATTTATCAGCTGGACTAAAATCTTTTGCTATTATAAAAATGCTTTTAGAAAGAAATGCATTAAAAGAAGATGATATACTAATATTAGATGAACCCGAAATACATCTTCACCCAAAATGGCAGCTTTTATATGCTGAAATAATAGTGCTTTTACAAAAAGAGTTTAACATATATATTTTAATAACAACTCATAGCCCTTATTTTTTAGAAGCTATAGAAATGTATTCTAAATCACATGGCATAGAGGAAAAAACTAATTATTATTTGGCAGATATAGAAAATAAGCATTCCGTTTTTAAATTGGTAAATGACAGTATAGAAGATATATATAATATAATGGCTCAGCCTATAGAGAAGCTGGAAGATTTGCAAAATAGTTTTAAATAATAATTTTTTATAAAGTAATTTTTTATTATGAAACAAGATATAATAGATAGTCTGCCTGATATATTAAAAAATAATATAGATACACTTAAAAATACTTCTTCAGATACTGATAATAATTATTATATGACAGATAGTGAACTAACTGTTATAAATTTTGATAATACAGCAAAGTCTTATAAAGAAGAAAAATGCCTGAGTTATTTACCTGCTTCTAATGATTGTTTATATATTGCAGATAGCAGCCATTTGTATTTTTTAGAGTTTAAAAATGGAAAAATTGATGAAGATAATATAAAAACAAAAATATATGACAGTTTATTTATATTATCAGATATTAAATATAATGACGGACATAAATATATAAATAGTATAGTAGAGTTTTCAAAATCAAGTATCGAATATATATTGATTTATAATATAAAAAAACATGGAAAATTGAGTTTTAATAATCATTTTCAGCAGAGGGCAAATAAAAAGACTAAATTATATGGCGGTGTATTAAAATTAAAAGGTTTTTTATTAAAAGATATTAATTTTTATAGTGAAAATGAGTTTAAAAATAAATTTGTTAATAAGTTTAATAAATGAGGTTGTTTACACTTGATAGATTAATCATTTCAATGTATTATCCTATATTAAAAAATTACATTAATTATAGATTATAGGTTATTATAAAAAATAATATAATAAAGTAAAGGAAAACATATGACTTATCCTGAATTTTTTACTCCGTTCGTATTTCCGCCAAGCATACCTATATTAGGGGCTATAAGATGGTACGGACTTATGTATATAGTAGGTATTGTAACTTCATGTATAGTTTTATATTTTGTGAAAAAAAGAGGCTGGATAAAATTTAATGCTGATGAAAAAAACGGCGGTATATATGATATGGTTTTTTATGCTGCTGTTGGTGCTATAGTAGGAGCTAGAATAGGTTATTTTCTTTTTTACTCGCCAAAGAGTTTTTTAACGCCTTGGGAGATAATAGGTATTAATATTGATAACGGATTTACTTTTACTGGTTTTGCTGGAATGTCATTTCATGGCGGATTTATAGGTATGTTTATAGCATTATTTATATTCAGCAAAAAGTATAAATATGATTTTTATAATATTACAGATAACGGAACTCTTCCTGCGAGTTTATGTTTATTTTTTGGAAGGATTGGCAACTTTATGAATGCCGAACTTTACGGACGAGTTACAGATTCTTTTTTAGGCATGAAATTTCCATTGTATGATGCGGTTGGCGGTTATGAAAGATGGGCTTCTATGTTTGAGGCTATAAGACCTTATACTGAACCTAGACACCCTTCGCAGTTATATGAGGCTTTTCTTGAAGGGATTGTTCTTGCTCTCGTTTCTTTTTTAATAGGATATTTAAGCGAGAAAAATAAAAAAATAAGACCTGGTACAAGACTTTGGGTATGGATTTTGCTTTACGGGCTTTTCAGAACTTTAATAGAACAGTTCGCACGAGATATTACAGAATGGACTGTAGGACCAATTACTGCAGGTGCTATTTATTCTGTGCCTATGGTGATAATAGGGGCTGTTATGCTTATATATATTTACACAAGAAAAGATAACAAAGATAATAATGCAGCACTTGAAGTGAATACAAAAGAAGCAAAAAAGAATAAAAAGAAATAAATTTATGATAGATTAATAAAAAAATAATAAAGTCTAGTATGATAATAAAAACATATTAGGCTTTTATTTTGTTTATATAATTCATTTTCAGTAATATTTTATTATTTAAATACTGTTTTTGTTTTATAATGCTATTTGTATCTATTATACGATAATCCGAATATGCATGCTGTTTCTGCTTCATTTGATAATATTTCTTTTGCTTCTTTAATTTTTTCTTTTCTGTTTTATACATAATAATTAGCTCCTATTAACTCTTTATTAATATTATAAAGTAATGCTATGACAAAAACCGTCATAAAAAGTGTAATTTTTTAAGTATTATTATTAATCAATTTATTTTCAAAAAATATTGCAAAAATTATAATACTCATATATAGTATAGCTTTCACAATATCAATATGAAATTTTTGTGATAAAAAATAATAAAGGATATATTTTATGGAAAAGTTTTTTAAGCTGAAAGAACATGGCACAAATGTAAAAACAGAAATTATAGCAGGCTTTACTACTTTTATGACTATGGCATATATATTGGCAGTAAACCCTGATATACTTAGTGCTACAGGTATGGATAAAGGTGCTGTTTTTACTGCTACTGTAGTATCAGCTATCATAGCAACATTGATAATGTCTTTGCTTGCTAATTTGCCTTTTGCTTTAGCACCGGGTATGGGACTTAATGCCTTTTTTGCTTTTACTGTAGTTCTTGGTATGGGTTACAGCTGGCAGACTGCTTTAACTGCAGTATTTATAGAAGGTGTTATATTTGTGCTGCTTACTATATTTAATGTAAGAGAGGCTATAGTTAATAGCATACCTGTTAATATGAAAAGAGCTATTTCGGTTGGAATAGGCTTGTTTATTGCTTTTATAGGACTTCAGAATGCTAAGATAATAGTTAATAACGATTCTACTTTGCTAAGTCTTGGAAATATTACTTCCGGAAGCGGACTTCTTGCAATATTAGGTATTATTATCACTGCTATTTTGCTTTCTTATAATGTTAAAGGGGCTATACTTTTGGGTATATTTATTACTACTATAATAGGCATTCCTATGGGGCTTACAAAACTTTCTCCTCATGGAAGTTTCATACCTCCTTCATTAGAGCCTATAGCTTTTAAACTTGATTTCAGCAATATACTTAGTCCTAATATGTTTATAGTATTATTTACTTTTCTTTTTGTAGATATGTTTGATACAGTTGGTACATTAGTAGGTGTTTGTACTAAAGCCAATATGCTTACAAGAAGCGGGGAAGTACCTAGATGTAAACAGGCTTTATTTGCTGATGCCGTAGGTACTGTTGTAGGTGCATGCCTTGGAACATCAACTGTTACTACATATGTAGAAAGTGCTTCAGGTGTTGCTGAAGGCGGAAAAACTGGACTTACTTCTTTAGTGGTTGCTATATTGTTTACTATATCATTGTTTTTATCGCATATATTTTTATCAATACCTTCTGCAGCTACTGCTCCCGCTTTGATAATAGTAGGATTATTTATGATGACGCCTATATTAGAAATTAATTTTGATGATTATACTGAATCAATACCGGCTTTTATATGTATAATATTTATGCCCTTTGCATACAGTATAGCTGAAGGTATTACTTTCGGAGTATTATCTTTTACTATATTAAAATTTGTTTCTGGTAAAACTAAAGATATATCTTTATTAACTTGGATATTATCAGCACTTCTTTTAATAAAAATACTAATGCCTGTTATACAGGGTTTTTTAGGATAAATTGTATTATATAAAGAGGGGATAAATAAATATCCTCTCTTTTTTATATATTGATATTATTTAAATATTATAAAAAATATAATTATTTTTTCATTGTAATAAAATTATTCAAAAGTAAAATGTTTAATATTATCTGCTTCATTATTTAATTCATTTATTAATACAAAAATTTAGAAAATAAAATTGTTTCAGTATATATCTAAACAAATAATATTATTTTAAATTCATTGTATAATGGATATAGACATATATATAAAATGCAGCAGGTCTAATTAAAGAAATACTAAGTATACATAATATTGTATACTTAGTAAATAAAATTATCAATAATTATTTTGAAATGATTTTTTTTATTTCACCGATACTCTTCATAAGCCCATTTATAGGGTATAGAATGCACCATATTTCTTTTTATTTCAACTAAAATATTGAGAAAATAATTCTATTGTAGGCACAAGAGTTGCCAGAACACCTTTAACAAACTCTTTCCAGTTGAAAGCTGCATTATAAGGTGTTGTTAGTGAGTTAATATTACTAACTAATTGAGTGTAATCATCTGTCCTATATGGAGGAAATTCTATTTCTTCATATTCACCGTTATTATATGCGTTATAAAATTCATTATTAACATATTTAATTTCTGCTAGAAACGAATCAAATACTTTAGTTACAAGTTTATCGTTTACATGCTCTTTTTCTATTGTATGGAATACGTTATAAATAATTCCTGTTATATAAGTCCAATCCTTACATTTATCTTTTTGACTTTTTTCTTGTATAAGTAAACTCCTTATTAATATATTTATTAGTATATATAATATAATTTTATTATTCAAACATATGAGCTTGACAAATCTTTGAAAAATCAATATTTAGTGTACTAAATTATAAAAAATATTATTAGTAATATAATTTGCTAAAAATAAAAGTTTTTATATGACAAGATAAATACTATTGTTTATTATATAGACTTATTTCAAAATTACTTGATAATATTATATATAAAATTTTGATAATTTATAAATTATTAAAATAATGTTTTACAATTTATTATTTTAGTATATGAACATGCAGTCCTTTTGCTTCTTTGGGTCGCCAAAAGAAGTGGGGTGTGGGGCAAAGCCCCACTTATAAAATAAAAAATACTGAAAATTAAAATAGTATAATTACCTATTGATTTACTTTTGAAATAAGTCTATTATATAATAATATCAATATATGTATAATATTATAACATATATATTATAATGTTTACAGTATTTATATTTTGAATAGTTTTTGTAATGATATTGGTATAAAAAATATAAATTAACATAATATTTTTTAATTGACAAAACAATATATATATAATAGTATAGAGAGTAAATGTTTAACTTTTTTTATTATGTAAAGGTTGTTAATAGTCATGTTATACGAAATTTTTTATCCATTAAGAGAATCATTTTTTGGTTTTAATCTATTTAGATATATTACTTTTAGAACAGCAGGAGCAGTTGCAACGGCATTAATACTTGTTCTTTTATTTGCTCCAAATATTATAGAAAAATTAAGAAAACTCCATTTCGGACAGGTTGTAAGAGATGACGGACCTGAAACACATTTGGTAAAAACAGGCACTCCTACTATGGGCGGAATATTTATAGTAGGAAGTATTTTGATTAGTATATTGTTATGGGGAAAACTCGATAATTTAAAAATAATTCTTCTTTCCTTTTCTCTCTTCATACTTGCTGTTGCGGGTTTTTTAGATGATTTTTTAAAGATTAAATATAAAAACTCAAAAGGTCTTCCGGGTAAATATAAAATATTTTTTCAAACTTTTGTAGGTATTGTAATAGGAGTTTATTTATATTATTTTGATAAATCAACATTTTTGATGACATTTGAACTTAATCAGGGTATAGGTGTATTAGAGGCGGTAAAGGTAGCACAGGTGCCATCTTCTACTATATTTATACCATTTGCAAGTACGCTTTATATAGATTTGAAACTTTTATATATACCATTTGCCACATTTGTAGTTGTTAGTATGAGTAATGCTGTAAATTTAACAGACGGACTTGATGGTCTTGCTATAGGACTTTTAATCATAATGTCTATGGCATTAGCAGTGCTTTCTTATGTATCTGGAAACTCTCTTATAGCAACATATTTAAAAATACCTTTTATAGCAGATGCAGGAGAAGTTACAGTTTTTGTGGGTGCTTTGATAGGTGCTGGTTTAGGATTTTTATGGTTTAATGCCCACCCTGCTCAGGTATTTATGGGAGATGTTGGAAGTTTATCTTTAGGCGGGGTTTTGGGTATTATAGCCTTATTTATAAAACATGAACTTCTTCTTCTAATTATAGGGGCTGTTTATGTGGCAGAGGCTTTAAGTGTAGTTTTACAAGTATTCTCTTATAAATTTTTCAATAAAAGGCGTATATTTAAAATGGCTCCTTTACATCACCATTTTGAGAAGTCTGGCTGGAAAGAAACTCAGGTTGTATTCAGATTCTATATTATAGGTATAATAGCTGCAATTATAGGTATAGCAACATTAAAAATAAGATAATTTTTTTATTGAATTATTTAAATAATTGTTATATTTAATATGGGGAATATTATAATCTAAATTTTTGAGGTAAAACTATGAATGGGAAATTAATAGTAATAGAAGGCATAGACGGTTCTGGAAAATCTACTCATGGAATGCTTCTTACAAATGAATTAAATAATATCGGTATTAAATCTATATATACTTTTGAGCCTACTCATGCATATTTCGGCTCTAAACTTAGAGAGAGTATGCTTTCTAAAGATTTAAAACCCGAAGAAGAATTATCCCTATTTATAGCTGACCGAAAAGAACATGTACAGAATATGATAAAGCCTGCAATCAATGACGGTTATGCTGTAATTTTGGATAGGTATATGTATTCTTCAATAGCATATCAAGGGGCAAAAGGTATTGACAGAGAATATATTTATAATCTGCATAAAGATTTTATAATAGAACCTGACTTGGTATTTATCTTTCATCTGCCTATAGAAACCGCTTTAAATAGAATTATGGAAAAAAGAGGTTTTGTCGATAGATTTGAAAATAAAAACTATCTTAAGAAAGTTGATGAAATATTTTCTTCTTTTAATGCCGCAAATATACATCATATAAATGCAGATAAAGATGAAGAAGCTCTAAAAAATGAACTTATGCAAATTATAAGAGATTCTAAAATACTTCCTCTAGATTCTCTTCAATAAAATCGGATAATCTTTGATTGTTGGCAGTTTTTGTATATTCAATGTTTCCTACTGATTTTTTATCAAGATTATTTATTTCTGAAACCAATATATAAAAACTGTTTTTTTTGCTTCCGTCTTTAGATGTGTATATATTTTGTCTTAATTCTCCATTAACTAGTACATGTTTTCCTTTAAATAAATTTACAGCTGCTTTATCTGCATTATATCCCCAAGCAACTAAGTCAAAATAATACACCTCCTTTTGAAGATTTCCATTGCTGTAATAATATTTATTGTTTGCGATACTGAATTTGCATAAAGATCTTCCTGTTTTTGTTTTCATGTATGTTGGATCTTTAGTTAACCTTCCTTCTACTATTACTATATTAGTATTTCCAGACATATTAAAACTCCTTAAAATTATTGTTTTTTATGGTATTAGTTAAACAAATTTTTTTTATAAAATAAGCCTAATATTTATAATTTTTTTCAATATATAATATATATGTCTTGTTTTATTATATTTTTTTGTTTTACATTTGATTGAAATATTAAATTATATCTCATATATATAACATTGATTTTTTGAATATTTTGTATAGCTTTATTGATAGACTGCCTTGTTTATTTGTATTTTTTATTTATAATAATTAATACTTTAATATTGAAATTCAAAATAAAGCATAAAATTTTAAATGGCAGGATATGTAAATAATTTTTTAAACTTATTTTTATCAACTTTATATAATAATACTGCCAAAAGTTATAACAGTAAAAATCAACATAAATCTAGAATTATTAGAATATTATATATAGCATCTGATACTAACATGATATTAGCTTTATATTTTGTTTTTTCGTCTAAATTATAATATTTATGATATTGTTTCTTTTAATATCAAATCCCAAAAATTATTAACAGCTAATACATTATTATCCAAAAGTACAATTTACTTTATCATAATTTTCTATATATACATCTAATATTTTTCGCCATCACTAATTGATACCTTATTTGTAAATAAAGCCATTATTGTTATTATACGGCAAATTAATTTTGATATTTTTTTTAGTAAATAAAATATAAACAATATAATTTACTCTATGTTATGGAAATATTTTCTTTCTTATTTTGTTTGCCGTGCATTAATAGAAAAAATTAAATATATTTTCTTGCTTCTTTGATGCTGAGGTTAGCCATGTCATCTTGATGCCTCTCTATAAAATCTCTTACCCAATCAGGATTGGATTTACTATAATCTCTTAATGACCAACCTATTGCTTTATTTATGAAAAACTCTTTATTGTTTAAATTATTCATTATAATTTGCTCTAATAATTCTGTATTAGTTTTTTCTTTTCTCAAAATCTGATGATCTATTGCTATTCTTCTAAGCCAAATATTATCGGATAAAGACCATTCTAAAAGTATGTCATTAACTGTTTCATCTCTTAAGGCAATATCTCCGATAATTCTATCCAAAAAATCTATAGTATCCCACCATGATTTTGTTAGGGCATATTCTTTTAATTTTTCTATATGAGTTTTATTTAAATATTTCTTTTTTAAAATAAGATAATCTATTGCAGCATACTGAAATTCTCTGTATTTATTTTTATAGCATTTGTCTGTAAAGTTAAAATCTATATTTTCTTTTTTATCTTTTGGAATTGTTTTAAATATTTTTTTCTGAGCTTCTTTTCTCTCTTTTGAATGAATACCCAAAAACTCAAAATTATTTTTCATGTATTTAGCCATTGAAGCAGCTTCTTTATTATTTCTCAATCTTTCAAATTCTTTTGAAAGATTATTATATAAATCATTCATTGAAACCTTAAAAATTACTTATCAAAAATATAATTATAAACATGCTCTGATAAAGGTATTCCTTCTTTTAAATAATTCTTTGAACAAGCCTCTTTTCTCTCGCCAGGTATTGATATAGTTTCACCTTCTTTTAATGCCGGCTCTTTTCTTATATCATCAATGAATGACTGAACAGTATTTAAATATGTGTCCAAATCATTATAAACAGCAGGATCTGCAATAAGCATAAATGTAGAAAGATTTCTTTTTTTATCCATGTCTCCGTACATCTTTACTAAATTATTGCAGTAAGCCTGACCTATTAAAAGCCCTGTAAAGGCTTCAACCATAGTCATTATTAAATACCCTTTAACCCCTCCGAAAGGTACAACATATTTTATTTCATTAGGGTCAGAACTAGGATTTCCGTTTTTATCAACCCCCCAATGAATAGGTACTGTTTCATTATTCTCTCTTGCTGTAAATATGCGTCCTAATGATACCTCGCTTGTTGCCATATCTCCAAGTATAAAATCTTTTTTAGCTGGAAATCCGTAGCTTATAGGATTGGTACCGAAGAAAGATCTTTTTCCGCCGAAAGGTATAACACAAGGGTCTGTATTAACCATTATAAGAGAAACTTTATTTTGATCTATTGCCATTTTATTATAATATCCTAAAGCTCCTGCATGACTATTATTTTTTATTCCTATCAATGCTATTCCCTGTTTTTCAACAGTTTCTAAAGCCCATTCCATCGCATACTGACTTGCTACATGTCCAAATCCTCCGTCCGCATCCATCAATGCAAATGCTGGTCTTTTTCTTTCTATCTTAAACTCAGAATGTAAATTTATTCCGCCTTGTTTTATTCTGTTAATATAATGCTCAACTCTCAATACACCATGAGAATGTATTCCCCTTATATCAGCATAAAGAAGTACGTCTGTTACAATGCCGGCCTGTTCGTTCGATACTCCTGCTGATTTGAATTTATTATATACGGCATCCATTAATTCTTCTGCTTTAACTTTTATCATAATTGCAAAACCTTTCATTATAGTCTTATACTTTAACAAACATAATAAAGTTTACATAATTATAAATATAATGTCAATAACTATTATTTTCTTTTTTATAATATATTATTGATTTTGCATATATACTGAAGCAATTTTATTTTGTCAATTTCTATATTTTTCTAAATGTACTTTAACTTTTTTGCTTTTATATTTAGTATACGATTCTATAAAATGCAATTACTGCTGTAGCTTTATATCTTAATAATTATGTATAAAATTTATGACAATGCTTAAAATTTAGGCAGCAATTTGCAAAAAGCATTCTTCGTTAAATGTAGTTTTAAACATATTGTATAGTATTTGTTTTTTATGAAGCAGTACATAGATATTTAGATATTAAAATGCTGAAATAATATGTTAGCTTTAAGAATTTATCATATTATTCTAGGCATCAATATTGTAAATATTATATTTGTAGTGATTTTTAATACATATTAGGATAAAAGTTCTACAAAAAAGAAGTTTTGATAAGTTTTTTATATAAAAAGTGTATGAAACGTAGTATATAAAGCTAATTTTTAAATTTTTTAGGAAAAAAATGAAAAAAATGCTAAACCAAATTAAACTTTATTCCGAGAAGACCGAAAATTATTATATAGCAAAATGAGAGTTCAAGTATTTGGCGGTCTCGAACTCCCTATTTGCTTAGTTGATACCATATAATTTGATAAGGATATAATTATTGGCGTGATTATATTCTTATATAGGATTTAATGGTATTTTTGGCAACTTTATATAGTCATTAAAGATTGTCGGAATACCTTAAATTCTCTTTAATATTTTTTGCCAATTAGGCACGGATGCCTTTTTGAATAAATATCATGGAGGATGACGATGATCATCAATAATAACATTAGTGCTATAAATGCACAGCGTACTTTAAAATTCAGAAATGTAGAACTATCTAAAGATATGGCTGCTCTTTCTTCTGGATTAAGAATTAACAGAGCCGGAGATGATGCTTCCGGACTTGCTGTATCTGAAAAAATGCGTACTCAAATCCGCGGTTTACGTCAGGCTGAAAGAAACACTCAAGACGGTATATCTTTCATTCAAACTACTGAAGGTTACCTTCAAGAAAGCCAAGACATTTTACAAAGAATACGTGAATTGTCTGTACAATCTGCTAACGGTATTTATACTGATGCTGACAGAATGCTTATTCAAGTTGAAGTTTCTCAATTAGTAGATGAAGTTAACCGTATTGCTAGCCAAGCTCAATTCAATACTCTTAACATGTTAACTGGAAGATTTGCTAATCCTAACGAAGGCGGAGCTCCTGTTGCTTCTATGTGGTTTCATATGGGTGCCAACATGGACGAAAGAAGAAGAGTTTATATAGGAACTATGACTGCTGCTGCTTTGGGATTACAAACTCCTGAAGGTGTTAGTATTTCTATTTCTTCTATAGACAAAGCTAACAGTGCTATAGGTTTAGTTGATGAAGCTTTAATGAAAGTTTCTAAACAAAGATCTAATTTAGGTGCTTATCAAAACAGATTAGAGCTTACTGCTCAAGGCTTAATGATAGCTTATGAAAACACTGCAGCTTCTGAAAGCAGAATAAGAGATACTGATATGGCTGAAACTTCTGTTAAATTTGCTAAAGACCAAATATTGAGTCAGGCTAATTTAGCTATGTTGGCTCAAGCTAATACTATGAACCAAGGTGCTTTACGTTTAATTCAATAATTAATTAAAGTACGTTTTATAAAAATAGCTGGTCTCATTAATTTTAATGGGACTGGCTATTTTTTTACAATCTCATTACATCCCCCACCCTTTAAAATCAGATGTTTTTATTTTTCATTATAACTTTATTAATATTTAAAAGTTTTGATTATTAAAGACAAGCCCGCCCAAGCGTTTTATAAATTTATTGTTTCACTCACCCGCACGTTTAATTAAATTTTGAATATTAATAAAATGTGTTTTTTTAATTTGTTTATATTTTATTAATTTAGCTCTGCGTGCGGAGAATAGACTGTAATATTTAAATAAAGCTAGGGTGTGGGCTTTAAATAACAGATGAAGTTATAAATATATAGTGATTATCAAAATAGCAGTATTAATTATCAACTTTAAAGGTGGGCGGGGAGTTAAAATAATATTGAAAAAAATATAAGTTATATTTATACTATTTTAATAAATATAATAAATGAGGGATTTTTTATGACAGTTCAGGAAGAATATTTTCAAAGATTATCTTTAGTTTTAAAAGAAAAGTTTAATAAAAAAGGTTTTGCTTTTGATAGTTTCAGCAGTAAGGAAGATGCAAAAAAGTTTGTATTATCTCTTATAAAAGAGAATGATACTATTACATTTGGCGGAAGCATATCAGTTAATGAAATGGGCATATTAGAAGATTTGAAAGGCTATAAGAATTTTATTGACAGAAATAATAAAGAATTAAAAGCAGAAGCAGAGATAAAAGCATTTGCAAGCGATGTTTATTTGTGTTCGGCTAATGCTGTAACAAAAAATGGTGATATTGTATCTACAGACGGCGGCGGAAACAGAGTTGCTGCTACTATTTATGGACCTAAAAAAGTATTTTTAATTGTTGGAAGAAATAAGGTTTGTAATACTGTAGAAGATGCTGTAAAAAGAGTAAGAAGTATTGCGGCAGGAGAAAACTCAGTAAGATTTAAAGTAGATAATCCTTGCTGCAAAGGTGATATGATTTGCGATGAGGAAAACTGCGATATAGAAAATAGATTATGTGCTTATACTATTATAGTTAACAAATGCCATATAAAAGACAGAATACATATAATATTTATAGATGAGGAATTAGGATTTTAGTTTTAAATAAAAAATAAATATAAACTTTTAAAAAAGGCTTACTAATTTAATAGCAAGCCTTTTTATTAAAAATATTATTTTTTATTGTCCGTTATTCATAGAAGCTAAATACTGCATTATCTGAAGTCTTCTGCTTTCTACATCTTTGTCCAAATTAGCTATAACATCATTAGTTGCTGCTAAAGGCGACATTACTCTTTTGAAGTCATTATATATATTTAAAGCCTCTATAACTTTGTTTTGTTCTATATATATATGACCTATAGCATATAAGGCAAAAGCACCGTCCTGATTAAGCTCATTAGTGTATTTAGAATATGTACTTACAGCTTCATCATACATTTTACTGTTGAGATATATATTAGCTAAATCAAATTCAAGTCCTGTTCTTTCGTCTTTAGTTAAATCTCTCATTTTAAGAGTATCAATTAATGTATTTATAGAACTCGCAGTGTCTCCTATGTTAGCATATAGTATTGATATATCTTTATTAACAGCTACCATATGCTCTCTTGTTCTTGCTCTTTTTCTAGCCTCTAATTTTGCCCATAGAGTTTCTTCTATATCCTGTCTGTTTTGATATATATAATTAGCATAAGAAGAATAGCTTTCAAAAGTATCTTCTTTCACAGCCTGAGCTTTAAGATTATCAGCCTGCTGTCTTGTAGTTTTAAGCTGTGCATCTATTCTAGCAATAAATTGTTTTATCTGCTGATAAGTTTGATTCTGCTCTCTTGCCGCATCTCCCATATCTTTTCCTCTGTGGAAAGTTTTTTCTGCTCTGGTAAGCACATCTTTGGCTTTATTTAAATACTCTGCCTCTTTATCATAAGGGGTATCTTTTGAGCGTGCCAAATATTCATAAGAAGCAGCTAAGTTAAAATAAGCAGGATAAATAAGTTTTTCTAATTTTATAAGCTCTTCAAACATTAAAGCCGCTCTTTCATAATTGCCGTCCATAATAGCCTGATTGCCCACAGCAAAGTATACATTAGACATATCAAAACCTATAGTAAGCATTCTTTCTTCTTCCTGCTTTTTTAAGTCCTGAAACTCTGCTATTTTTTGATTAGCTTCATCTCTTGTAATGCCGTTTTTAGCAATGTCTCCATTACCCATAAAGCCTAAAAGTTTTTGATACATTTTTATTTTTCTGTTATACATATCTATTTTAGCAAGAGAATATGAACTTACAAATATCTCTCTTGTTAAGAAATCATAATGAGAAATCTCTTCAGCAGTTCCCTGCATAGTATAGCTGTTCCAGTAATCTTCTTCCGTTTTAAACTCTGGGAAAGGAAGCTCATACATTTTTACGAAAGTTATCTCTTCGTTTCCGTCATAAATATTTTTTCTTGCTGCTGAAATTAAGCCTTCATCTAATAATGCATTTAAATCTGCTGCTATTTTTTCATTCTCATAATCTCTTTTTAAATGCTCTTTAGCAATATCTTTATAGTCATTAACAGTAAGTACCTTAAAGAACTCTAATTCATCAACTAAAGCATATTTAATAGGCTGAACTTTGAATACTAAACCATAAGCCTTGAAGTAGTAATCACCAAGCCTGTAAAGTCCGTCTCGTCTCCAAGCCATATAATAAGGTCTGCCAGACTCTATAAAGTCTTTATCAACGGCATCGCTTATATCTCCTAGCCATCTGCCGTCTGTTTTCATAAGGTTTCCGTATATTCTTTCAAATACATTACCCTTTTGGTCATATATTTTTAAATCTGGTCTTCTTCTTTCAACCATAGTGTAATATACAAGTCCGAATACTTGGTTGTCTCCTCCTTCTGTAGCAAATATTGCATTATCTGGAAGAGAGTTCATCATATTGTATGAATAGTCATGGTTGCTAAAATCTTTTGAGTTATTATTACGGCTTAGATTCATTACAAATATAGGAATCATTATTGCAAATATTGCTATAAGTGATATTGCATGATAAGGTTTTAATGTGGTATCTGCACTTTCTTCTTTAGAAGGTTTTAATACATTTTTTATATTAGTATTAAAATATTCCATATACCATTGAAAACCAAAGCCTATTATCACAAGCATATATAAAGTTGCTGGAAGGAAGAATACTTCTACAAATGATAAAGTTCTAACACTTGGAGGCGGATTAGTATATGCCATAAGTGATACGGCAAAACTTAAAAGCCCAAATACTGAGAATATACCTATAAATTTATTTTTCTTAAATATTTGAAATAGTCCCGGTATTAAGAACAGTAATCCTAATACTGTCAATTGAGTTTTGAATATATTTATCAAAGCAGATACTTGTTCTGGGTGAAGTATGAATGCTGCAGCAACATCGTTTCCAGAAGTACCGTACTGTTTTCTATGTATCATACTAAATAAATAGCTTAAATTTTCCCAGCCTGAAGGTTCATTTAATTGTCCCCAGTTTAGAGGAGGCAAAGCTCTTGCTCTTATAGGCATGTACGCATATATCATAACGCCTACTGCAAGCATTAAAAGCATTTTATAATATGATATTGATATGCCTGTTATAAAATCATTATCATTATTAAATTTATCTATTTTGCACAAGAAATATCTATATACTAAGCACCAAACAACTACTAAAAATAAAGGCCAGAATACTAAAAACATTCCCTTGTATAGAGTAGGGTAGAATGGAGCTTTAAGATTCTGTATCATATCTGGTCTTAAATAAGAACCGTTTGCAAGTGCTGTAAATATATCGCTCATTATATTCATATCAGCAAAAGGCTTAAATATTATAGAGAATATTGAATCATTAGAAGCTACCCCCGGAGGAAAATATAAATAAGCCTCATAATTCATAATAAATCTATAGTATCCGAAACCGCCTATAAATAATAATACCAAAAATACGAATATTGATATAAAAGAAGTTTCTATATGATTAATGTATCTGTCTTTATGAACCAAAAATAAAACTATTGCTATAAACAAAAGCGGAGCAAAAGCAAAAGGTAAAGTTACATGGTGATTTGCAAGTGCTACACCATAAAGAAATCCAAAAGCCATTAAATATTTGTTTCCATAATAAGGCACTTCATCATCGGCATGTTTCCATACATTTTCAAACCAATAAACAAGTATTAAAAGCATAGAAGCTATTTGAAGTATGTTCAAACTGTAAACTTCTGCCATAGTAGCCTGTGCCCACATATTATCAGATATAGCGAATGCAATACTTGCAAAAAGTGCTGGTATTTGTACTATTGGAGAAAATCCTCTTTCAACTCTGTTTTGACCCAATACTTTTACCATAATAAGATAGAAGAAAATCATAGCAATAGCAGCACAAGTACCAGAAAATAAATTGGTTCTCCAAGCTATATTTCCTACTGGTATATAAGTAAATAATTTGGACATTAAAGTGTAGAAAGGATATCCCGGGGCATGCCCTACACCCAAGAAGTAAGCAGCCGTTGTAAGCTCTCCGTTATCTCCTGCTGAAAGTGAAGGAGTGAGTGTAAACAGATACAAAAAGAATGTGAAAAGAAAAGCTATAGCAGCAAATACAGCGTCTATTTTTGAAAGATGATATGGTTTTATTTCATACCTTTTAAAAATAGGCTCCTCATTATCTTTTTTTGAGAATAGTTTTGAAAGTATATTTCCGCTGTTTTCTTTATTAGATTTTTCTTTTTTACTATTATTTTTTGTACTAGTTTTTTGACTATTTTGCAGATTATTAATATATTCTTCTATTAATTCTCTGTCTTTTTCTAGCTTTTTTGTAAGCTCATCAATGCTTTTATTTTTATAATTAGCTTTGATATATTCTTTTTCCAGATGTGAAAGTTTTGCCATTAATTATTTACCTCTTATTTCATTATATATTCAATAGTTTTCGATTGTTATTGTATTTTGGATATATGCGGCAATGAAGTTATTTTGTACTTTTTCCCGCCGCAAAAAGTACCAAAAAGTGCAAATACCTATTATCTATTAGTTTATATAACTTTACATAATAATATAATTTTTTAAATAATTCAACTATAGAAATTACTATTATATAATAAAATCGCTTATTATTCAAGAATGTAAAACCTATTTTATATTGAAATAAAATAAGTTTTAAATTATAGTAGAATTATATTTAGAAGACATATTTAGGAAATAAAATGAAATTCTTGAAAAAAATAGATATTATATTAATACTCATTATAATTTCTTACATCTTTTATAATGATTTGATAAAAAATAATAATAAAAACTTAGAAAACAATATTCATAAATTAAACTATATAGAAAATAACTATATTATAGAAAATAATTATAATACAGACTCTGAAATTGAATATCAAAATATAAGAAGAAGAAGATACAGACATGATCTTGACCTTGAAGGGGACAGAGTATTTATTATGTTCACAGGCTCTCTTATTATAGGTTTTTTACTTAGTCTTATATTATCATCAAAAAATAAATTCTATAAAAAAGAATTAATACCTGCTAAAATAATACTCATTTTATCTGTTATAATTACAGGGATAATTATTTTTATAAACTATGAAAATATAAAAAACATATTGGAGTATTTATCTTTGCCTATAGGCTTTATAATAGGCTTTGTATTGGCAAAATTAATATTTAAAAAATAATATATTTACTTAAATTAAACTTTATTTTAATTACCGCCCTTTAAGATTTGTAAGCCTATTTTTTATTAATAATCTTCATCTATATTTAAAAGTTACATTTATAATTTTTAACACCCACCAATTTTTTTTAAATTTATTATTCTATTACCGCACGCAGAATTAAACTAAAAATATATATTTATTTATAATTCAAATTTTATCATTCTTTAAATTTCATTTACCGTGTGTTAAATCTAATCAAAGCCTAATATATATTATAATTAATCTTTCAGCTAAATATAAAATACAATTCATAAATAACAACAAAAAAGTAACTATATATTGAATAATCAAACTATTAAAATATATTTTTATACTTTTTTTGTACACAACTATATTTTTATAGTAAATAAACATTGACAAAAAATAAAACTCATAGTACTTTTTTTGCAAAATATTATTTAAGAGGTTATAAAATGAAAAAAATTATTTATTTATTTATGGTATTTTTGACAATTGTCAATTTTTGGGGATGTGCTAAAAATAACAATGTTACTGCTCCTTCTTCAAGTATTAAAAAAACTGAAATTTCGTTTTCATATTTAGATGATCAATATCAAATTTCAGAAAATAAAACCGATAATATTCTCATGAAAACAAAAGATATAGCAGAAAATTTTTCTTTAATATCAAAAAAAACAGGAGAAAACGAATATACTGCTATAATAACTGATGAACAAAATAATATATCTGTTGCTATGGTATATAAAGATAATAAAGAATTTCCAGATCATATTTCTTTTTCTAAAGATGATAATTTAATTAGAGGTACAGCTTCAGATCATGTTAATGGGGCATTTGATGTATTGTGGAGTATGAATGGTATGGAAGAAGTTTTTTATAATATTAAATTATCTGATGATATATATAATTATAATAATATTTCTTCTTTAGATTCAAAAGAAAATTATCATGCTAAAACTCTAATTATAAGTTTAAAAATATGGGATGCTATTAATAATTATGTTCAGGATAGTAATAATCAGCCTAAAGGAAGATTTTTCTTTTTTATTTTTGGAATAATAGCAGCAGTTGCCGCAGCAACAGCTGCAACAGTAGCCACATTCGTTACAGCATTAGTAGTAACAGCTGTAGTATTAACTATAGGAGCAATAGTATCTACTCCAGTTGTTCCGCCAGCAATAAAACCAGATCCTGAAAACCCTACTTCATATCCTGATATTTCTACTTTTAATGTATTATATAATGGGGAAAAAATAGATAATAATACTACATTTACAATAGATTATGATACAGGAGAGATAAATGTGAGAAAATCAGTTATGTTAAATCCTGAGTATTATAAGAATGCAAGACTAACTTTAAATCTATCTCATTCTGGGGCTAAAAACTCTAATAATGAATTAGAAGTTTTTGTAAAAATGGATGGAAATCATGGAGATCCTATTTCATTAATAAATGCTTATTATAATTTTTTTATGAATGAGGAGCAAATTGGTTTTAGTAAAGATAATGAATATAAAATAGCGGATTTAGGATTCTCAAAAAGTAATTATATGAAATTGGATATAGTTAAAAAAAATAAAACTCCTGATAATTTTAATAATTTAATTTTAAAATTTGTATTTACAAATGTAAAAAGATTTGGTAAAATTGGAAAAGAATTTAAAATTCAAATAAATTAGGAAATTATCTTATGAAAATAAAGTTACTCTTAACCATCATCATAACTATTTTATTGTTTAATATTCATATTTTATATTCAATGAAGTTTTCTCCTGAATTTGGTATATTTATGAATATAGGGGCTTCAAAAATTTTTACTAAAACAGAAGTTGATCAAAATGAATATTCATACCTTGTTGATTTTAGAACTATAAAAGGGGATATATTTTTAGATTTTGAAGCTATTTTTCAATTAGGTGTAAAAAATAATATTAATAATAATATTGTTACAGGCTTAACTTCCCTTTTAGAAATAGGATACAGCCCTTATATAATAAGCACAAAATATGAAGGTGAAAGTGATAGTATATATTATATCTTCACTGATAGAGTTATTCTTTATAGTTTAGTTTTAGGAGCTTTAGAGAAAATAGTTTTTAACAATTTTTCTATAGGTATAGGAGCAGGTGTATTATTTCCAATATCTGGTTTTGCTGCATCTAATCATCCTAGGAATATAATATCAGTAATGCCTAGTGAAAATTTATCAATAATTTCACCATATAATAGTAAATTAGATTATGCATATATAAAAAAGCTATTTAAAGTTCCTGTTGCTCCCTATATAAAGATAACAGCAGAATATGCATTCAAACCTTATAAAATTGATAATGCTGAAATGGATTTTGTACTTGGAGCATATTTAAGTTATAACTTTGGTATGCAGTATGATGTTTCTGTATTGAATAGTAATATACCAAAGCAGGGAGATAATGGACTTATCATACCCGGTATATCTAGTAAAGATATGTTCTATAAATATGATTATTCCAATTTGGATTTTGGGGTTACATTTGGTGTTTCTTTTAGAGCTTTAGAATAATTTGATATTTGATAAAAACCGTTATGATAGTGAATATATCATGGCGGTTTTTAATTTTATTCTAATTCCCCGCCCTTTAAGATTTGTAATCCTTATTTTTTATTAATAAACTTCATCTACATTTAAAAGTTACATTTATATTTTTAACGCCCGCCCAAGTGTTTATTAACTTTTGAAACTTACTCAACGCACGTTAAACGCATTACTAAAAAACATCTGAATTATAATACAAAATGTATTTATTTTTTGGATTCGTTCTGCGTGCGTTAAATATATGCTTATTTTAATAATACTTTATAAAAACTATATTGATGATTTTTGTTTTTCCATTTCTTCATATTTTTCAAAATCTTTAAGAGCTTCCTTGTTTTTATTCAATTTCTTTTTAATACTTCCTCTTAGAAAATATGCAAATGGATTATCAGGATTGAGTTCTATTACTTTATCAATATCTTCCATACCTTTTTTATGCATGTCCAATCCAAATTTAGAAATACCTCTTAAATAGTATGCTTCAGAAAAATTAGCGTCTAATTCTATAACTTTATTAAAATCTGATATTGCCTCTTCATTCTTATTCAATACTAATTTAGAAAGCCCCCTATGCAGATACGCTTTTACATAATTGGAATCTAATTCTATAGCTTTATCAAAATCTTTTAAAGCTTCTATATCCATATTTAACGCTACCATGTTAATACCTCTATAGAAATAGAACTTTGCACAATTTGGATCTAATTCTATAGCCCTATTGAAATCTTCTAAAGCCTCCTCTTTTTGGCTAAGTAATAATTTAGAAACACCTCTGTATAGGTAGCTTTTTGCATAATTAGGGTTTAATTCTATAGCCTTATCAAATACCTCTAATGCATTTTTATAGTCTTTATTGTTATAGTATGTAACAGCTTCTTTATAATAATTTTTAAATGATTCGTACATAGTTATTTTCTCCGTTAAAATATTCATTAATAATTCTTATCCATTTAGAATTTATAACAGTATTTTAAGCTGAAATTTTAATAATTCTTTTACAATATTTTTTATTTATTATAGTATAATTATAAGATTAATATTTTATTTATAATAAATCTTATATTATAGACTATTTTTACTTCTTACTTATTGCAATAATATAAATTTTTAAATAAAAAATCAACAATAAAAAATATATTAGCCTTAAATTAATAAATAACATTTATAATTTTTTTATTAAAATTTATTTTATCTTTCACTGATTCAAAAAAATATTAGTATTTAATTATTAAATATATGCTTATTAAAAAACTTTGGGCAAGTTCTAATAGATGTTAATTAAGATGTAAGTAACAATTTAGAGTAAAAAAGATATAGGGTGGGGGGGATAATAAAAACTGATTGAAATAAAAATGATTTAAATTTATAATAAATGAAGGATTATTAAAAAGGCATGTATTATGAAAATTAGTGTATTAGCAGTTATATTAGTTATTCTTTCTTTTATATTTTATAATGAAATGACAAAACATCATTCTAATATATATATTACAATAGAAGAAAGTAACAATGAAGAAAATAACATCTATAATGGAAACTATATAGTAAGTGATAATGATATTATTTTAGAAAATAGTTATGATTTTGATAACAGTATAGAAACTAAAGAAATTAGACGCCGTTGGAATAGAGATAGATATCATTATGATGCAGATTTTGGAGAGGCTTCAGAAGATTTATTTATTAGATTGGTAATAATATTTTTTATAGGATGTGCCATTATAGGCATTTTAGCAGATATGCTTTTTTTTAAAAATTACTCTTATAGATTTTATATTATTACATTTGCTGTAATTCTTATAATGAGTTTGGCTATTATTTATAAAATACATGGAAACATGGCTATTTTTAATATGAATGGAAGTATTGAAAGCATGATAGAGTTATTAGCTTTTTTTTCCGGCGGTATACTGTCATTTATAGCATTGAGAATTAGTAAATACCTTAGAGATAATGATAAAAATAATAAATAATTTTATTTATATAGTGAATCTATTATAAAAAATAGCAAAATTAAAATTATTAAAATGTCTTATTTTGATTTTCTCTTTTCAGTTCTTTTAATTATATAAACAATTACAATTGTAGATAAAATAAAAATTAATGATATTATTATATAATCTTTTAATGTAATATCCCCAAATAAAACAGAAGCAAAAAGATTGTTGTATCCTAATAATAAGTGAGCAATACCTTTTTGATTTGATAAAGTTGATTTCAAATCATTAGTATAATTGCTTGTAATGTTTTGATTATTGATAGCTGTATCAGTTGACGGAGCATTAATAAATGCTGCATATAAAAGAATAAGAAAAAATATAAAAGCAGCAAAAAATGTTTTTTTTATATTGTTATCTTTTATATTAAATAATGCTGTTATAACACCAATTGCTATAAATATATATTCATAAGTATTTTCAATGTATTTTATTATAAAAAATTCTGATACTCCAAAAAATGCTATTATTAATATTATAACTATACCAGGACCTAAACCATAACTGTCACCTAAAAAATCATCGAGATTCAAATCCCCTTTAATCAACACTAATATAAAAAATACTATTATAAAAGAGCATAAAAATAATGCTGACATTCTAAATAAATCATTTTCTGGTATATTGATTTTGTATATTAAATTAAAAATTATATCTTTCATAAATATTTTTTATTCTCCTTATTAAGGCTTAGATTTATAATTTGCGAGCAACAAACCTAATATAATGCCAGCTGCTATACTTAAATATTCTTTGACAGTTATAATATTATCTTTTAACATAAAGAAAGCAAATATAGTAACTCCAATACACACTAATGGAAGTAAATTAATTATTAACTCCTTCTTATTTTTTAATCCTTCTTTTTTTATTTTATGAATTGCTAAAATACCAAATAGTGCTGATGAAAAGCTAAGAATAAACATGATTGTAACTCTAAAAAATAAACTCTCTGGTATCCATTCAAATCTCACGTAATGAATACGCCTAGGATTTAGAGAATGTATAACTAAATTAAGTAAATCATATTTTTCATTAGTAAAATCATATTTTTGATAATATTTATCAATCGTTTCTGATTTATTATTTACTGCATCGTACTTATTTAATATTGCAGGGGCATTAATAACAAACAATATTAATCCTATAAGTATTGCCATAGTAGGTATAATAAGAAGAATAGCTCTTATATAAATATTTTCTTCTCTATCTTTTCTTTCTTTTCTTTTTCTCATAATAACTTTATTATTTTTATTCTATAATTGTCTGTATTTATAAATATATTTTTATTAAAATATAATGATTAAGAAAAACAATACTTTTTTATTTATGATGATATAGACTTTTATAATAGAAAATAAAACTGTATTGTATAAATTAATAAATGCCTATAATTGAATTTAGATGCATTCTACTTTTTTCATAATCCTATTATCATTTTATTATATATGCTTTTTTTGTCAATAGAGCAGACTTGTTTCAAAACTTGTTAGTGCTTGTAGTTTTTTGATTTAATATTTTTTTAATTAAGAAATTTTCCTAATTATAATATATGCTATAGAACCAAAAATTGCTCCGCTGAAAGCTAAATATTCTCTATTACTTTCCATTTTTATTACTATTACTATTAAAACGAATGCCATTAATGCCAGAGTAATCAACCCTACTAATATTGTTTCTATAGTCTCTCTAATATCTTCTTTTAGTTTTATCTCTTCATGATAATATTTTTGGGCTATAAGTGAGGTAATTATAAGCGATAATATATAAGTCAGTACATATACAATTAATACTCTCACACCAACAATATTCAAATCCGCTTTTGATCCGCTATATTTAGATGATGAAGTTCCTTTTAATAATAATGTTATTATTTTTTGAAGTGTTTCTTCTTTATCAAAATTGTCAAAATTTGCTGCATTAGTTTGTTTATTATTATCTATTATTTCTTTTTTTTCTTGTATATTTTTATCAGCCTTAGCAAAAATTGTTATTGCAGTAGGAGGTATAGTACAAGATAAGAAGAGATATATTATTAAAGCTATTACATTAACTTTGCTATCATTTTTTTTCTTTTTAATTTTCATTTTTATTTAACTACTCTTTAATTAAAATTATAGTCTTTCAATTTTAATGAATATACTTTTTTTGTCAATACGGTATATATGTTTATTGAATTATACAAATAAATTATTTTTTTAATTTTTTATGCATATACTAAATTCATTTTCTCATCATAACTTTATTTTTTTGCTATCTAATCCTATATATTTGTAATTAAAATCTTATAAATGTTAAATATTTTATTTTACTTTCTTATATTAAGAGCACATGCAATTATTATAGCAATAATAATATACAGAATCCCTACTATTGTTTTTTGTACGATTTAATACTATATGCTATAAACATTATCAGATTATTATTATTTAAGCCTTTTATATTATAAATATAAAAAATTTTTGTAATCCTACTACAATTATAAATAAACCTATTACATAAAACCATAATATATTAAAAATCAAAAAGTATAATTAAAGCCCTGTATTTTTTATACAGGGCTTATTTTTATAATTTTATTATTTATCTTATTTTATTCTAAATAAGCATAATGAAATTGATATTCCATTAAAGGAGTTAGTACATAATCTTTTAATCTTTTACTTACCAAAATAGGATTTGAAGGATTGTATATAGGTATAAGAAGATTGTCTTCAGCTATAAGCAGTTTTTCAGCTTCATGCATAGCCTTCATTCTTACAGCTTGGTCTGCAGTGCTTCTTGCAGTTTCTATATAGCTGTCAAACATAGCATTGCTGTATCCTGCAGTATTTTGAGTTCTGTAGCTCAAATAATTTTCTAAAAATGTCATAGGATCGCTGTAATCGCCAATCCATAAAGTTCTTATAAGCTGATAATTTTTATCGCTTCTCATCTGCTGATATGCTGCCCATTCCATAGATGATATTTGTAAGTCTACACCCAAAGCAGATTTCCACATTTGCTGAATAGCCTCTGCAGTATTTATATATACCAAGTCAGAAGTAGTTTTGTATTCAAGTACTGGAAAGCTTTCTCCATTAGGATATCCTGCTTCAGCCATTAACTTTCTAGCCATTTCTACGTTATTGGAATAGGCTTCTTTTGATAAGTCTATATATTCTCCTCCGTTTTTTCTAAAATCGCCTTCTATATCATAAGCACCAACAGGCACCCAAGCACTTGTAGGACTTTTAGCTGTAGGTACAACATTTTCTACTATATAGTTTCTGTCTATTGCCAAAGATAATGCTTTTCTTACTCTTACATCTTTTAATACTTCATTAGTAGCATTAATACCAAATGCGACAGTAGAAAAATAAGGAGCTATATTTACTATGCCTTCCTCTTTTAATTTTTCTAAATCTTGCTCAATAATATATACAGAAAAATCTAAAGAGCCTTCTTTTACTCCTGCAAGTGCTAAAGTAGCATCTTTCATCATTACAAAAGTAATTTTTTCCGGCACTATATTATTTTGATTCCAATAGTTGGTATTTTTTATCATAACAATTTTTTCATCAGGGTTTCTTTCAGTCATAATAAAAGCACCGTTTCCTATATAGCTTTCAGGACTTAGTGACCATTGATCTCCGTACAGTTCTATAATATCTTTTCTTACTGGGGCAAATATAGGATAAGTTAAAATATCTAAAAAATATCCTGTAGGATTTTCCAATGTTATTTCTAAAGTATAATCATCAATAGCTTTAACTCCTAGCTCTTCTACAGGAAGTTCGCTTGAAAGCACTTTAACTGCATTTTTTATATATTCTATAAAAGAAGTATATTCAGCACCGCTTAAAGGATTGGCTGCTCTTTGTAATGCATATACAAAATCATCAGCAACTACATTTTTTTTGCCGTCAGACCATATAGCATTGGTTCTCAAATAAAAAGTATATGTAAGTCCGTCTTCGGATATATCCCAGCTTTCGCATGCACCTGCCTGAAGATTGCCTTCTTTGTCTTTTGTTATTAATGTTTCAAATACATGTCTTGGATATACAAAATCATTTCCTGATAGGGTAGGGTCTATTGTTTTAGGTTCTTCTCCTGCATTTATAAATAGTTCTTTACTGTTTCTTTCTTCGGCTGAATTACCACCGCATGATATGCTAAATATTGTTACTATACTTAATAGAATTAATATAATATTTCTAATCATAGTAATATCCTTAATAAAAAAATTATTAGTTATCATAATACTATAATAATTAATATAATGCAATTATTTTTTACAATTTATTGATATGAATTTTTACTTAAATTATTATCTTTAAGTTTTAAAACAAAAAAAGATTCAGGAGAAATCATATGAAAAAAATAATTTCTTTTTTATTTATCTTAGTATTATCAATTCCTCTTTATTCACAAACTTCAAGATTTACAAGGCTCACTCCAGAAGAGCTTACAAATCTTGCAAATCCAAGAAGACTCTCTCATAGAATATTTTATACAAAACCGTCTCAAGGTCCTAATGCAAAATGGTTTGATGCTGTAAAAGAAGGCAATCTTGATGAGATAAAAAGAATGGTAGAAGCAGGTCAGAATATAGAAGTTCAGGATACATACAGCTTAAAACAAACTGCTTTAGGCTGGGCTGCTTTTATAGGATATTTGGATGTTGTGGAGTATTTGGTATCTAAAGGTGCTAATTTATATGCCGGAGATACTGCTGATGTTACAAGTGCTTTTAAATCTGCTATACTTGGAGGCAATATTAAAGTAATAGAGTATTTATATCCTTTATACAATGGTAAATTAAATCTTAATGAGCAGGATAAAAGAGACGGAGAAACAATGCTTATGGTAGCAGCAGGAAACAGCAGAGAAGATGCAGTTAAATTTTTACTTGATAAAAAAGTTGATGTAAATATAGTAAGTAAACAGTTAAATAAATCAGCCTATACATATGCATGTGAATCAGGCAATCAGAATATAATTAAGATGATAGAGGCAGCGGGCGGAATTAATGTACGTACTGGAAAGGCTTCATGTAGATAGTAGATAATAATATAAAGCAGATAAATTATAATAATTAATAAAAAATAATGGGACTTTTTATAAAAGAAAAGCCCCATTATTTTTTAAAAGTTTTATCTATTATTTATTAATAATAAAGAATTTCATCAGATCAGCAAGTTTTTCAGTTTCTTTTTCCATATCGATAACTATATCAGCATTTGTTTTTACCAAGGCAGTATTTTGTTCGGCACTAATATCGACACTATTAACAGCAATTTGTACTTCTCTTGCCGAAGCGTCCTGCTGAGTGGAAGATTCAACCATTTGACTTACTATATCGCTGCTTTCTTTAGCCTTATTTGTTATATCTTCCAAAGCGTTCATAGTTTCTTTTATTTTACTGTTTCCTTCATTGATTTTTTCTATACTGTTATTAACTATACTAGTAATATTTTTTACAGATTCCTGAGAAGTCTGAGCTAGGTTTCTTACTTCAGCTGCTACAACAGCAAACCCTTTTCCTTGTTCACCAGCACGTGCTGCCTCTACAGAAGCATTAAGAGCAAGTATATTAGTCTGCATTGCTATATCATCTATCATTTTTGTTATATTTGATATTTCAGCAGTTGCTTTAGTAATATCTTCCATAAGAGCCATGGATTCTTTTGATAAATTGTAGCAATGCTCGCTTGAATCAGTAAGAACTTGTATTTTATCATTAGTTACTGCTATATCATTAGTTGTTTTATCTATTACTTTTAATGTATTTGTCATAGTTTCATTTATAAGTTTAAGATCATCTCTCTGTTTTTCAGTTCTGTTTGAAAGATCTGCACTTCCCGCACTAACATTCTTGCTTGCATTTTCCATAGCATTAGTAGAATCTAATATTTGTTTTATTATATTTGACAGTATATTCTGAGTATTTTGAATAGAGTTAAATATCATTCCTATTTCATCTTTTCTTTTGCTTAATGCTTCGTTTTTATATGAAGTTAAATCTCCGCTGCTTAATTTTTCTGAAACATGTAATATTTTTAATATAGGATCTATCAAACTTTTCTTTATTAAGATATTTATTATAATTAAAAATATAATAAGTACAAAAATAGCCAGTATAGATGTTATAACAGCATTTATTATATTTTCTTTTACTATAACCATCTCTGGCACACTTACAAGAAGCACTATTGAATTATAATTATCCTTTAATGAAGTTAAAGGTACTATAATATTAAACATTTTTTTTCCGTCTATTTTGTTAATAAAAGAATACTTGATACTATTTTCTACAGCATTCATTATTTGACTTGCATTATCAGTATATATGCTTGAAATCTCTTTTCCTATGTTCATAGTATTTGTAGAAGCAAGAATAGTACCAGACTGATTTATCAAATAACCTTCCATACCTTCATTAGTAGATATAGCAGAAACTATTTTTACCAAATTTGCAGCAGAAAAATCCACACCAACCATACCTAAAAACTTTCCGGAATTATCAAGTATAGGTTCAACAACACTTACAGTAAGTACAGTATCAGCTCCTGTATAAGTATCATCTTTTTCTACATCGCTTATATAAAGCTGTTTAGTATCTTTTGGTATAGTGTAGTAGTCTGGATTTGCATCAAACTCTTCCTGATAAACTTTATCATAAGTAACGGTATTATCATCATAAAAAAATGCAGGTCCGTATCTTCCGTCATTTTCAGAGCCGTAATCAGTATCTATAAAATCATTGTCTCTTCCGTCAAAGGCATTTTTCTCCCACATCTCATATATAGCAAATAAGTTTTTATTGTTTTTAAGAATTTCTCCCAAAACTTCAGCATGCGATTGTCTTGTAACTGAAGAATTTAATACATCATTTTTTAGAGAAAGAGATATAGTTTTAAGCATAGATATATATGATGCCATTTCTCTTTCTATATCTTTAGCATAAGTACTAACCATATATTCAGCTGAAGCAAAACCTTTCTCTTTTGAATTTGAAATATTATGCGAAACCATATATGATATAATAGTTATGAACATTATTAGTATTGATATGCTTAATAATACAAATATTTTAAATTGAAGTCCTAATGATTTTTTATTTTCCATAAATACCCTAAATAATTTTATTTTAGTAGTATAATAATATATTTAATCAAAAAAAACAACAATAAAATTTTTAAAAAACTGATTATTTTTATTATATATTATATATATAGGCATATTTTTTATTTTATTGTAAAGATTATTTTACTCTTTTTATTTTTATTCCGAATTGTGCTTCAACTATATTAATAAGTTCAGGGAGTTTCTGTTCGGCTATCATTTTTAATTTTTCTCTTTCTATATTTTGAGCTGGAGTACCAAGCATAATAGAATTAGAAGGAATTTTAACATTTGACATTACAGCAGTTCTTCCTCCGAATATTACCCTGTCTCCAAGTGTAACATGGTCAGCTAAAGCAGCCTGTCCGCCCAATGTACAATGATGACCTATTTTTGAACTTCCTGCAATACCTACCTGAGAAACAATTATAGAATGCTCTCCTATGTCGCAGTTATGAGCTATCTGAACCAAATTATCTATTTTTACGCCCTCTCTTATAATTGTAGAACCCAATGTAGCTCTGTCAATACATACATTAGCGCCAAGCTCAACATCATCTTCTATAACAACATTTCCTCTCTGAGGTATTTTCATTTGTCTGCCATTAACTTCAAAGAATCCAAATCCGTCATTTCCTATAACAGTAGATGATCCTATTATAACTTTATTTTTTATAATGCATCTGTCATGTATAACAGCATTAGCATATATTATGCAGTTTTCACCTATAACTACATCATCACCCAAAAATACATTGGCCTCTATAACAGAACCTTTTCCTACAGAAGTATTTTTTCCTATATGCACATTATCTCCAATGTAGGCATCAGCATCTATATTGGCATTTTCTTTTATAACAGCCGTTTTTTCAATAGTTCCCAATGGGTATTTTTTATCTTCAAATAGAAAATAAAGCAGCTTAATAAATGCTTCTTTTGGGTTATTATATATTACAGCTGTTTTACCTTTCAAATCTTTTATATTATTGTATGTTTCTTCTCTTAATATCAATGCATTAGCAGTACTCTCTAAAGCAGATTCTATATATTTATTATTATCTATACAAACTATAGAGCCTTCTGTTATTTGATTTATAGGAGAAAGAGAAGATATATCTTTATTTTCATCTCCTATTATTTTTTGAGCATTAATAAACTTGCAGATATCTTTTAATTTCATAAATACTATTATCTCCGTTTATTTTATAAAAATATCAAAACTAAAATGCATTATATATATTTCTTTAATGCATTTTAGATGATATATTTATTTTTGTAAAGAGGCTTTAACATTTGCTATTACTGGTTCTGTGATATCAAAAGTTCTATCAGCATATAGTATAGAGTGTTCTGTTCTTTCAAGTATTAAAGTATATCCTTCTTTTTTTACTATTGACATAAGAGCATTTGCAACCTGTCTTTTTACTTCTCCTCTTAAAGAGTAATCTCTGTTGTTTTGAGCTATAGAAGTATCAGTCATATTAGTCTGCATAGCGTCTTGAGTTTTATATTCTTCTAATTTCATTTTTAATTTTTCAACAAACTCTTCATCGCTTGTAAGTTCTTTAATTACTCTTTCAAGATCAATATATCCCACTTTTGTAAGCCTGTATGACTGTGTAAATACTCTAGGGCTAATAATTGATATAACAAGCACTGATATAAATAATAAACTCATAATGTAATATTTTTTCATTTTTATCTCCTTTTTATATAAATTTATATAATTATCATCAAAAACAATATATTTTTAATAGAATGGGTGATTCATAGTAAATGCAATACCCCAGCCTCTTCCAAACCAAGCTCCTAGAGGAGTGAAAGTGTCTCCTTCAAAATCCTGAAGCCCCTTTCCAAATCCTACATCATCTTTATTATATACAAATCTTTTAGCGATGTAAAATCTTACATTAAATATTGGAATTGTAAGTCTTATACCTACTCCTACAGAATATATGTACTGGGAAGGATCAAATATATCTTTAATATCCATAAACTGCGAAGGATAAGTATGAGCATCACCATCCTGATTCCAACCAGTGCTGTTAGGCATCCATAACTGACCTGCATCAAAGAAAGTAACAAATCCAAGGGTTTTAGGTATAATAGGTATACGAAGTTCAGCAAAGAATCTTACTTTAGCCCTTCCATAGCTCCAAGAGTCTGTTGAACCGTCTTCAGCTTTCATATCATAAGTAGATAATCCTCTGTTTTTCTTAAATATAGTGTATTTAGAAGTATCCCAGCCGCGTACATCTTCAAACGGGTTAAGATAGTATAAAACATCTGCATCATTTTGTATAGGAAGTCCCGGAGTTGCTATAATCTGACCTAATTCTCCGTAAAATGCAAATGAAAGCCATTCTGTGGCAGGTACAGCTAAAAATCCAGTTAAATTAAGTCTTGTAAGCTGAGTATGCCCAAAGTAGAAATCGGCTATACCCCTTAAGAAACTTCCTTTAGTAGGGTTTAAATAATCATTTCTGCTGTCGCGAAGAAGTGAATATGATATAATAAATGTAGTAAACCAATCACTCTGCCATCTTTGGAAAGAACCGTCTTTTTTATTTATTCTATGTACTAAATATTTTTTTATGTCGTTTAGTACATAATTAGGACCTGCGGCACTTGCACCTTGGTCATGCCACTGCTGATACTGCTGTACTATGGTATCAAAAGTGATAAATGTAGAGTAATAGTCAGCAAAATAATAACCAAGCCTTACTATACCTTCAAAACCATGTCTTGTATAGTATGAATATTTAGGTATTCCAAAATCACCTGTTCCTATTTCATATCCTGTATTAACACCTTCATTAAAGTATGATAAATCAACTCCCAGATATATAGGCAGATTAAGCAAATAAGGCTCAGCAAAGTTCACCGCTATACGTTTCTGCTGCTCTCCGAGTTCTCCGCTTAAACCTAACTGCAGACCCCTTCCTAAGAAGTTGTTTTCTCTAATAGAGGCAAATATCTTAAATCCGGAACCTGTAGAGAAACCGCCGCCGCCTGATACCATAGCTGTTTTACCTTCAGATACATTTAAAGTCAATTCCATAAGTCCTTCAGCAGAACCTGGTTTTACTCCTAAGTTAATATTATCAAAGAATTGCGTATTATATAATCTTTCCTGTACTCTTTGTATTTTAGATGTGTTAAATACTTCTCCCGGTTTTATATCTATGTATCTTTGTATAACAAAATCTTTAGTTTTAGTATTTCCAGCTATAGTAATATTTTCTATATGAGCTTTATCATTTTCTACTATGTCGTACATTATATTTACTATTTTATTTTCTTCATTAACAGTAATTACAGGTATAACTTGTCTGAATATATATCCTCTTTCAGAGTATTTATTTTGTATACCCTGATAATCAGTCATATGATATGTGTAATTATATAAAGCACCTTTTTTTGATTTTATATCTTTTTGTATATTTTCAGATGATATAATAAAGTTGCCCTTAAATCCTATATCTCCGAAATAATATTTATCGCCCTCTGTGATGTATATATCTATTATTAAGTCCTGTTCATTTTTTATTTGCGGGTCTCTCCACTGATATGTAAACTTTACATTATCTACTTTTGCTTTGTAGTATCCTCGGTCGGCATAATATTTTACAACTTTTGTTTTGTCATCTTCAAATTTGAATTCATTAAACTTTCCCAATGCCATAAATCCGTTTTCTTTAGTTGACATCTGTCTTTTAAGCTCATTAGCTGAAAAATGGGTATTACCATGAAATCTTATGCTTGATACTTTTACCTCATTTCCTTCTACTATGTTCATTTGTATAGTAACATCAGAGCTTTCATTATTTTCTATTACTTTAGGCTCTACATATGCTTTTAAATATCCTTTATCCTGATAATTAGTGATAATAGCATTAACGGCTTCATTAAGTTTCTGCGGTATATAAGGATCTCCTGCCCTCATTATAGGTTTTATTGCATCATTAAGTGCTGTTCTGCTTAAGCGTTTATTACCAATATATTCTATGTCTTTGATAATATATCTTTCAGACACTACAATATTTAATACAACACCGTCATCTTCTCTATTTGCATCAATAGCTACTCTGTCAAATAATTGAGTATCAAATAATTTTTTTATTGCCTCATTTATCTCTGTTCTTTGAAATTTACTGCCGGATTTTATTGGGAAGCTGTTTACTATTTGATCTTTTGTAAGCCTTACTTCTCCTGTAACATCTATTCTTTTTATTACAAGACCTTCATATACAGCTATATTTCTAGCTGTTTTTAAATTTTCAAAATCACTCTCTGCTGATATAAGCAAAGCCGCAGCAAGTAAAAGAAATAAAAATAGAATAATACAATTTTTCACTAAAATCTCCACCGAGTAACTATATTAAAATCTTGTCCTTTTCCTCGTATATCGAAAGGGTTTATTTTATACTCAAAAACAAAATTTGCAAGTTTATAATTCTTTAATAAAGAAACCTCAAAACCGAACTGATGGTCAAAATAATAAGGGTCTACATTTTTTCCATTAATACTAGGTCTTGTTGTATCAACTGCTCTGTAAGTAACATCGTATTTTAAATATAAATATTTAGAAACATATTTACCTATTCCCACGCTTGTATTATCCCATACAGATGTAGGACTTATACTATTATTATTCGTAACAAACAATAAATTATTTACTACTGTAGGGCTTAAGTTAATATAATCTATGCCTAAAAATTGTCTTACCCATCTTTCTACGGGTCTTAGCACTGTACTTCTTAAAAGCAAATCGCTGTAATTCATAGTAAGCTGCTGCAGCTGATTATTATTAATAGAACTTCTGCTTGAAGTGCTTTCAGCAAACATCTGGTCTTCTCTGCTTCCGAAACTTCCCTGAGGTATGCCAGCAAGCTGATTAACCTGATACTGTCCTAAAGCAGGTATAGTATAGAATCTTACTGGAGAAAGTCCGGAGTTTTGAGAAGATATCAATTGAGAGAGCCTTGCATTCATTTCCATATATAAAGTTACACTCTCACCTGCTATTTCGCTTTCAAATGACTGAGATGAAAGATTGGCAGTTGAAGGGTAATATTTTTTATATGTATATGCTGTAGCTGTTATTATAGGGTCCAAACTATTATTAGGAGGGAAAGTAACAGAACCGTTTTCAAGCTGATATATATTTTGAAGATAATAAATACTTCCTCTGTCTACATTAACAGTACCTGCAAGCTCTATTCCGTCCATAAGAGTATTATAAACTCTCATCTTTGAGCCTTCTTCCAAATATACATCGCCTACTAAATTATGTGCTACTCTTACCTGACGCCAAGCCTCTATAGTAAAGTCCCAATAAATTTTACTTAATATGCCGTAAACTCTTTCTTTGTACGTGCTTCCGGAAGGTAAAGTAGAAAGCTGAACATCGCTTTTCATAAGTGTAAGTATTCCGCCTATTCTAGGAGCTGCTATATTGCCTCCTACTGTAATATCTACATGCACAGGTCCTTTTACTTTAGCAATACCCAAATTCATATTGCCGTCTAAAAGTCCAAGCTGCTCATCTGAAGAAAGTAAATCAAATGCCATATAGTTTATAGTATTTTTAAAAATTTCAGCTTCTCCAGTTACACTGAGATTTTTCTTTTTCTTAGATGTAAAAGTTAGATTATTTACATTAAACATATGTCCGTCAAAATTAAAATCTACTATAGTATCATCAAATACATCATTAAAATATGCTATCTTTACTCTTCTTCCATGACCTAAAAATCTGCCGTCTATAGCAACATTATCAGCATCTCCATGTATATGGGCATACAATGTATAAGGCTTACCGTCTATCATAAAATTGGTAGGCGATGAATGTATTTCTGTAAATAATACATTAAATATTTCAAATACTTCTACATTGATTATGTCTGATGTAACTAGCAAATCTACCTGATCTCTTTTAGTATTTTTTATTATGCCGTCTATATTAAGCATATTATTATTATCATAGACATATATTAAGTCTGTTCGTGTTCCTTCTTCTTCTTTAGTGATAGAGCCATTAATACCATGTTTTTTTGTGTTTGTAAATGTAATATCTTCTCCGTTATATGTAACTATTGTTCCAAACTCCGGAAGTTTTCTTTTATTTATTGTTATAGGTGTAGTTTGTACCCTAAACTCCTGTCTTCCATCCGGCAGCCTTCTCATGTTATAATCTATAGTGCCTGAATATGAGCTTAGAAAAACTATATTGTTTACCTCTACTTGCATATTTTGCAAATCTTTTGAGAAATAGGCATAAGGTATTTTTATCTGCTGTTTTTTTGTAAATGCTTTGGAAGTAACCATTCCGAAATCGCCCGTTTTGGTTACAAGTATATCTTTTAATTCTAATTCATCTTTTTTATAATAACCAGTTAAAGAAATATCAAATCTCATACCCGGTATTTGAAACTCTTTAACATCAAATTTTTCAAGATATACTACTGGACTGTTCATAAGCCCTATTACGGTGGCATTTGCTGTAAGTATTCCGTATGCTTTACCGCTTATATCAAAAGGAAGCTGACTTACAGTAACTTTTCCATATATATTATTTTTATTAATAGAAGCATCTAATGCAAATATGCCGTCATTTTCTATATCTTTTAATAGGGCAGTGAACTTACCTATACCATCGCTTGAAGTAAGTATACCGTTTCCAGACACTCTATTTTCTCCATAATCGAGCACTATATTGGTAAGCATTATACTTTGATTAGAAAGCTCAAACTGGGTATTTAAAGCAAATATAGGAGCTAAGTTTTTATTGGCTTTAATATTACCGTATATATATATAGGCTCTTGAGTATAGTTATTTATATCAACATCAACATTTATATCTATATCTTTTATGCTTAAAGTTTTTGGGGTTTTAATGTTTAAATCTAATAATCCGTTTGTTGCCATTACTCCGCTTGCTATTATTTCTGATTTATCAGTAGAAGCGTAGATTATTCTATTTCCGTTTGTAGATGTTGTTGTAAAGCCGCTTAATCCGTAATTACCTGCTGGGGTTCCTATATTACCATTTATTTTTACATTGAAATTTTTATCATACTCTATTTTGGCATTGGCATTTATACCGCTGTCTTCTGAAAGTCTGTAGTATATGTTATCTATATCTATGACATTCTGATATGCTGATATTCCTATTCTTATAAGATATTCTTCTGTATATATTTTCCTAGATGAAGCTTTGAGTATATGAACATTTCCTTTGCCTTCTGTATACATTGCATTGCTTAGGCTGTAGTTTACATTTAATGATGATAAATTATCTATTATATTTTTGCCTAATAATACTAAAAATATATCCTGAGGTATTACACCTTTGGCTTCCGCTAATATTGGTTTTGTTCTATCAAGAGAGAAGCTCATATTAAAAGGCTGTTCATATTTACTAGGTATTAAATTAAGTGCTATGTCTTTATCATCTCTGTTGTATAAAAAATCAAATGACAAAGGATTTGCTAATGTATTTGCATATGTAAAAGATGATATTGTAAATCTTGATCTTATTTCTTTATCATCTACAGCAGTAGGCTTTAAATAAAGTTTTGTAGATAATTTTTTAGCCCCTGCATTTATATCTTTAACATTTAATGATATAACACTTGATATAGGATCGCTTAAAGGAACTATACCGCTTGCTGTAATATTACCATCTAGGGCATTTATACTGGCATTTGAAAGTATTATACTGTTATTTGTAAGCTCAGCATTAACCGCCGCATTGAATAGTTTATCACGTACATTTAAGTCAAAGTCTATATATGAGTTTGTTATATTTTTTAGAGAATAATAGCCGTAGGCGTTAATATCTGCATCTCTGAAAGTATTAATATAATTACTTACAGAAGTTATTTTTTTATTGTCCAATTTTACAAACTTATAAATAATAGGAGTATCTAAAGCTATATTCATAAATTTATATATAGTATCTTTTTTTATTTTGATATTTGTAACTGAAAAATTAATATCTTCATTATTATGATTATAATTTAAATTGATAAAGTCGTATTTATTTTCATTCTGAAGACTAGCCTCAATTTTATCGTATGTATTTGTTATAAATAAATTGTATTTAAATAAATCTCCATTTTCATCTTTAGCATATATTAATGTGTTAATATCTGATAAATTAGTTGTACTTTCTGAAGCAAGATGAACTATTGTTTTATCTGGTAAGTTCAAATCATATGACAAAAAATATCCGTAATCTCTAAAGTTGCCGTACAGAGAATTAAGAGATACTTCTGTTGTAGTATTATCATCAATCACTTTTGCTGAGAAGTTTTTTATATTGATATTTTTATCCATAAATATAGGAGTTATACTATTAACCGTATCTCTAATACTTTCATATATATTTTTTTTATTTGTACTTTCACTTTTTAATATAGATGTATCAAAAACAATAGGGTAAAAGTCAGCATTATCAATATTAATATCGCTTAAAAGATAAAGCGGATCTCTCTTTATAAATATCCTAAGAAAATTAAATCTTAATGAGGCTTTATCCATATCAAAGAATGCATCTTTACTATTTTTGGAATAAAGTTTAACATTATCCAAAACTAGCTCTAATTTATATGATATGCTTATATCTGATATAGATATGTTTATAGGACTTACTTTATTGATATATTCTATAACATTATCAAGATATTTCTGCTTATTTGAAAGCACTATAGATACGCTAAATAAAGCAGGTATCATAAAAGCCAGCAAGGTTGTAGCTATATACATTCTAAACCTAGAGTATCTATCCTTTTTACGCAATAAAAAGTCCTTTTTTAAAAATTATTTACAATTATTTTTTATACTATAATATAACCTATTTTTAGAAAAATTGTTATATCATTAATTATTAATTATCGGAATTTGATTTTTTATATATTAAAAACTTGTAATTTAGTATTTTGAAACTTGTTTGTACATTAAAATAGATTTGACAAATAATAAAAATCAAACTATAATATTATATACGTAAAAATAGTTTATTATTCAGGGGTATATGTATGTTAAAACAGCTTATAAGAAACAAAATAGATATAGTTGATAGTATTGATAATTGGCAAGAGGCTATAAAAAAAGGTGCGGAGCTTTTACTTGAAAATAAGTGTATAGAGCCTAGATATGTTGATTGCATTATAAAAAACATCAAAGAAACTGGACCTTATATTGTGTTGGGTGACGGAATGGCTATGTCGCATGCCAGACCGGAAGATGGGGTTTTGAAAAATGGAATTACACTTTTAAAAATTAAAAATGGTGTAGATTTTGATGAAAAAAATAAAATATTTCTGTTATTTACTTTGGCAGCTGAAAATAATGAGAATCATCAAGGCTTAATGGAAGAAATTGCAGATTTGCTTAATGAAAGCGAAAAAATTAAAAGAATAATGTATGATGATTTAACTGATTTAGAAATATACGATATCATATTGCAGTAAATTTTTTTAGTTATTATTTTTTATACAGCTTTTTCTCATATATCAAAGTTGTATTTTGTATCTGCTCTATGTACTACATAATTTAAGGTTTTGCAAATATATATAAACAGTTCATTTTTTTACAAACTATATTTGCTTTAGTATATATAGATTAAGATGTAGTTTTTATTTATTTACCGATTTTAACTATAAAAATAATTTTGACAAAACTTCATTTTTCTTATATAGTTTTGACATTAGGAGTATGACCATCATGGAATTATATCAGGAAAAATTAATTAATGCTTTAAAGATGTATCAAAATGATTTTGATAATATGGTTAATTCTTTTTATGACAGTAAAGAAAATTTTGACAGTTTAATAAAAAAATATTCATGTGAAAGCGAAGATAATGTTGATAAAAATTATTTATTAAGAGCAAGACTTGCATTTGCAATTTTGTATTATAAGAATATTAAAGCTCTGAAAAAAGAGGCAGTAAAAAATATAATAATTCATCTTTTTGAAGAAGAGATAAAAGACAGAAAAACATCAAAGTATAAAGGCATAGGCATATCATTAGAGGTTTTAACATTTCTGCTTAATAAATACAGTAAGGATAATAAAGCATTATTCAAACAGGCTAAAGAAGCTAATACTGACTGTTCAATAGGATATGACAGCGATGTGAGATTTGAAGATGATATAGAAAAATTAAATATACTCTATACTATACACTATGCTTTGGAGCTTGGATTTAAAGATTTGTATTATGAACTTATAGATATATGGAAATCTTCTATAAAAGTGTGGGACAGAATTAATTTAGAGAGATTAAGAGATTTTGAGATTGAGGTTGGAAACAAAGAGGGAGAGCTTAATGCAAATAAGGAGTTGTATTTTATTGCAAAGGATAATTATGAAAAAAATAAGAAAAATGTCCTGCTTTCAAAAAAGAATTTATTTTATTTACTTTCATACTTGGGTAATTATATAGAAAATCTTGTAAGGCTTTCAAAATATAATGAGGCTTATGATACTCTCGCAAATAATATTGACGATATAAAAAATATAGATGCATTTTATAATATTAATGCTGGAATACTAATCGTAGACTGTGCTTTAAAAATTATTCTTAATAGAGATAATATTGATAAAGATAATGTATTGTGGAAATTTGTAAAGATAGCTTTTAGTAATGAGCATTTATCATATGCTAAAACTGTGTATGATAATTTTATAAAATGTGCTGAAAAAATGAATGATTTAGAAATGAAAGAGAAAGTTTTGAAATATATTAATAATTAAGCTCTTGCGGCAGTTAATACTCCTATTTTATTTATACATTTTAGCTTTTTAATTTCTTTTGATATTTCATTTAAAGTGCTTCCAGTAGTGATTACATCATCTATTATAAGCAGATTTATTTTATCTTTTAAATTGTAGATACTATTTACTTCAAAAGCATTTTGTATCATATTTATTCTTTCTGTTTTACTATTTAAAGAGCTTAATGCTTTGGTTTCTTTTTTACGAATAATTATATCATCAATTAAATTTATATTTAGAATTTTTGATATATTTTTAGCAATGATTTCACTTTGATTGTACCCTCTTTCTAATAATCTCTTTTTTCCAAGGGGAACAAATGTAATGGCATCATATTTTAATATGTAGTCTTTATAATAATAGCTAAGCATTGCAGCAAAATCATGACATATTAAATATCTATGAGAAAACTTCATCTTATGAATAATATCTGCTGCATAATTTGTATAGTAAAGCATAGACTTACATTCATCAAAATAAATATCCTCATATTTACATAGGCATATAGAGTTTATATTTTCTAAAATTTTACCGCATCTTTGGCATCGTATATATTCATCTTTATGTATATAGTCTATTTTTTTATTGATGCAGTCTATGCATATGTAATTCATATTGCCGCTTTCTATAATATTTCCGCATATGATGCAGTGATTTGGAAATATTATAGATGCAATATTTGAATATAAGTATTTTATAATTTTTTTGTGCATTATTTTATTTGTATCATAGGAGTAACACCAGAGCCTGATACTTGAGGCATTTTACCGTCCCATTTTTCTATGTACATTCTCTGTATTAATAAAGGAGTTAAAGATTCCTGCATAATTCTATTAGCTTCAGAAACACCTTTTGCTTTAGTAATTTCAGCTTCTGCCTCATATCTTACTTTTTCCAAAGCATTTTGTGCTGTTAGAGCGTCCTGTGAAGCTATTAATTTTCTCTCTATTGCTTGATCAAATTCATCAGAGAAATCATGCTCTATAATGGAACAAGCAGCAACTGTTATTCCGTAATCATCAAAATCTGCCATAACCTCTTTTAAAAGTTCTGCTGCCATTTCATTTCTTTTTGTTATAAACTCTTCTATAGTATATCTTGCTGAAACTGCATTAAGGCTTTCAGATATTCTAGGATTAATTAATTTGTTTTTATAATCTACTCCGAATTTTCTGTATAAATCCAAAGCGTCTCCTCCTATAGAGTACTGAACATTTAAAGTCATAGATATAGTCTGCATATCTTTTGATGATACTGAATATGTTTTTTCTACAGTCTGCTCTCTTACTTCCATAGTTTTTATAGTGTCTATAAAAGGTATTCTGAAATGAAGTCCCGGCTCTTCCTGAGATATAGCTTTACCGAGTCTGCTTCTTATTCCTATTTCACCAGTAGATATAATAGTAACACTTGAAAATATTAAAAACCCTACTATTAATACAACAGGCAAAACTATAAAAAGCACAGAATGTAATTTGTTTGAACTAATATCGATAATTCTCATAAACCTCTCCTTAAAAATTATTATAAAAAATAATAAATGATAATAATATTTTTTGCAAGTTTTTGGTTATATTATAATAGTATTATTTCGTACTATAATTAAGGCTTGATTAATTATATTTTGATTATTACTGATAAAAAAATATGTATTGTATATATACTGGAACAATTTCATTTTGTCAATTGATGTACATTATATAGAATTATCAACTTTTTTGCCGCACAAAAAAGTTGCAAAAAACGCAATTACTAGAACTTTATATTTTAAATATATGTATTAAATGTATGGTAACACCTAAAATTTTGCTTAAAAATGCAGTTCTTTTGGTTCTTTTATACCAATAAAAGAACTGGGGTGCGGGGCAAAGCCCTGCAAATATTTAAAATTAAAAAAATTAATTTTGACAAATTATAGTCGTTTAGGTATATAATAATAAGATATAAAATTAATGATTGATTATAAAGCAAATATAACATGCTTATTTATAAAAATACGTATTAAAATATAGTAAAATATTTATTGCATTAAGAAAAAAAATACTATATAATTTATTATTGTTTTTAAGGATATAATTCATTTTATGATTGGCAGTGTTTGCTGATTTGTCTATATTGCTAGTAGAATATAATAATTGTAAAACAATTTTTTAATATAGATTTTTATATTTATTGGAGTCTTTTTTATGAAAATGCTAAACAGAGTGTTAATATCTGATGACGGTCATAGAATGTATACATATATCTTTATACCAGATGCTAAGCCTAAAGGCATTGTTCAGATAGTTCATGGGCTTGGAGAGCATGCAGGAAGATATAAAGAGTTTGCTGAAAAATTAAATGAAGCTGGTTTTTTAGTTTGTGCTGATGATCATAGAGGTTTTGGCAGAAGCACTGTGAGTAAGGATCAAATAGGGCATATAGCCGATGAAAAAGGATATGAACTAATAATAGAAGATTTAAAACATTTAATGGTTAATACCAAAGCTGATTATCCTAATATACCATACTTTATGCTTGGTCATAGTATGGGGTCATTTCTTACAAGAGGCTTTTTAATAAAATATTATAAAGATTTAGACGGTGCTGTTATAATGGGTACCAGAGGAAAAATGAAGGGTATAGAGAATTTTGGAAAGGCTATAGCTAATTTTCAAAAATCTATATTCGGCGGAAGAAAAAGAGCACATCTGCTTGATAAGTTATCTGTAGGAGGATACGGAAAAAAATTCTTCCCTAAAGAAAACTCATCTTTTGCTTGGCTTACTTCAGATAAAGAAGAAATTAAAAAAGTTCAGGAAGATGAGTATTTTGCAGATAAGCCTGCAAGTATAGAAACATATATACAAATGTTTGAGCTTATTGATAAAATTTCAAATAAGGATAATTATTCTTCTATGAATAAAGATTTCCCTATACTTTTAATATCTGGAGATAAAGATCCTGTAGGTGATATGGGAAAAGGCGTTAAATGGGTATATGATATGTATAAATCATTAGGCTTTAAAGACGTTAATATAAGTCTTTATAAGGACGGAAGGCATGAAATACTTAATGATGTTCAAAGAGATGATGTATCTAATGAGATAATTGCTTGGCTTAATTCTCATATAGCATAATATTTTTTGAATAATATAGGTATAATTTTTCCTATAAGCCTACACATTTTTGGAATATCATTCTTTCATTATTTGAAAAATTATACATTATCATTATAAAAACTGATTTTTAATATGTATTCATCTTCTTTACTCACAGCCGCCTCATTTGATATTCTGTTTAATCCATAAGGCTCTAAATATAATGCTAATATATTATTATTATCTTCTGAAGTTATTACGGGTATTGTATTTCTTTCATATGCTGGTATTTTTAAATCTATAAAAATTTTTCTTAAATATTTTTTGTGATTATCAGGATATGCATATATAAAATCTCCGTCTTTTTTGATTCTTATTATAATTGGGTATTTGGCTTTTATATATAGACATTCTCTATAATCAATATCTTTATTTAAAACTCTTTTTACTTCTGCTTTTTTATCTAAAAAGTTATATACTCCGTCTTTATCTATTTTTATATAATTATATTCTTCATTTTTTATTTGTATTGGTTTTATTTTTATAATATTATATTCTTTTATGATATGGCAATTATCAAGTCTTAATTTAATATTAGGCTTATCAGATTTTATTATATTTACTATTTCAATAACTCTTTTTTCTGTTATTTCTATATTATTTTTTGCTAAAAGTTTTATTATTATTTTTTTTATAAAAATACTTTTTATGTTTTTGATTTTTTCTATATTAAGTTTTTTATTTTTTTCGGATATATTTTTTTTGTATAATTTATTAATTTTTTTTCTTAATATATAAGTTTCTTCATAGCTTCTTTTTGCAAATCTTATAATATTTGTTTTGGCATTTGTATTTATTTCTTCAAGCATTGGTATTATTAGATTTCTTATTTTATTTCTTGCATAATAATTTTTTTTATTTGAATAATCTTCTCTGTGAGTGAGAGAATTAACTTGAGCATATATTTCAATATCTTTTCTGTAAAAGTTTAAAATAGGTCTTAAAATATATCCTTTTTTTCCTCTTAAACTTTTATAAACATTAGTTCCAGCCCCTTTAATCATTCTGTAAATTATAGTTTCAGCTAAATCATCTTTATTGTGTGCTATTAAAAGATAATCATATATTTTTTTATTATAAAGCTCTTCAAAAAAAGCATATCTGTCATTTCTAGCTTCAAGCTGTATATTCTTACCTATATAACTGTTTTGCGGTATTTCTTTAACATATATATCTATATTGTATTTCTTAGCCATTTCGCGGGCAAATAATTCATCGTTAGTAGAATCTTCTCCTCTGAGATTATAATTAACATGTATTATTATTAAATTGAATGACAGATCATCTTTTAATCTGTATGCAATATTAAGCATAACCTGAGAATCAATCCCTCCCGAATATGCTACAGCTAATGTTTTATTTTTTATATCATCTATATTTGAAAGTAAAAATTGTGAAGTTTCTTTTATCATTATGTTATCCATTAAGTTTATAATTTAAATGCATTAATTTTTTCATTAACAATTATTTTTCTTTCTTGTATATTTATATTATCATTTAAATATTTATCTGATAATATTTCACTATTTACATCATAATCTTTTAATATATTTTTAGAATTGGCATAGCAGTATATGCAGCCGTTAGTGCATGTATTATACATACCTATATCGATACTTTCAATACAACTGCATAATTTTCTTTGAGATTTATCTTTTTTTTCTTTTATAGGATAGCATAATATTTTTTGTATTCTATCTTTATCTATGCATGAAGATTTTTCTGTTATATCAATATTTTGAGAACAGCTCTTTAATTTTATATTATTTTTTTCTGATATATCTTTTAGAGTTTTTATTAATGAAGTTTTTTCATTATTATTTATGTTTTTAATATTATTTTTTATTTTGGAATATATTTCAACAAAACTAAATATACATTCATCGGTATATCCCTGTAAACTTTCAGAAAAGTTTTTAAAATTATTTATATGATAATCTGTATCAAAATCATCATTTAATATAATAGGGTCATATCTCCATACTATTTTTTCTTTTCCGAATAATTCGCTTATTTTAATAAATTTTTTTATTAATAATTCTTTATCTGGAATATTTTTTTCTATAGTTTTATCATAAGGTGTAATAGTAAAATGAATATAAAACTCATAACCCAAATTATACACTTCTTTTAAGAAATCTATATCAGGATTTTTTGACCAAAATACTATTATATCTACAATATTTTTATTTAAAGGTATTTTATAAAAATTGTTTTTGTTTATAGGGTTTTGAGTGATGACATAACCTTCTTTTAATCTATTTAAAAACCATTTTGTATGAAGAGAAGGTATATCAGTACGCCTGCTTGCACTAATTATCATTTTATATTGAGATTATAATACACCAATTTTTTTTCTTTGCGATAATTTAAATCCGTATGCATCATGACCTGGGTATAAAAGAGTATCATCATCTAAAGCAAATACTTTCTCTTTTATGCTTTTTTCTAATGTATCATAATCACCAGTAGGAAAATCAGTTCTTCCTATGCCGTATGCAAATATTGTATCTCCGCAAAATAAATGACCTTTAGTATAAAAACAAACTCCGCCTTCTGTATGACCCGGAGTATGTATTACCTTAAACTCTATATCTTTTAATTTGAAAGTATCACCGTCATTAAACTTTTCTTCAGGGCTTTGGCAGGTTATAATATTTCCAAGGTATGCACTTACATTTAAATTAGGGTCTTGAAAAAAATTATAATCAAGATTATGAACACAATGAGGAACATTAGGAAACTCTTTTCTTATATCATCAGCACCAGATATATGATCAAAATGTCCATGAGTATATATTACTCTTACAAGTTTTTTTCCGTTTAGTAGTTTTTTATAATCATCATATCCGAATGATAATTTAGCCATATCTATTATCATAGCCTCATCATCACAAGACACTATGTAAGAGTTCATTCCGTACATATTTATATTTATGCAGTCCACTTTTAATTCGCTCATTATTATTTTCTCCTAATTTATTTTATCATTATTATCAGTAGTTTCCTGAGATTTCTCACTTTCTCTTCCGTTCTGTGTAAGAAAAACATCCATAGTATCAAGCATTCCAGCTAAAGTGTTATACTTTATTATTTTTCTTGTCTTATCATCTTTTTCGATATATGCATTTATTGTAGGGAAAAATATAGCAAAAGGTATTCCCTCAATTTTTATTTCCATTTCATAGCATTCTTTTTCTTCTGAGTTTATTTTGATTTTTTTAATTCCGTTATTTACTACAGATACCTTTACTTTATTGTCTTTTGAAGCTGTAGGCATGACAATATTCATTGTATTTGTTATATCAATAGGAAAAGTTCTTGCTATTTGATATGCTCCATACATAGAAAATATTGCTAAAGATCCTGCATCATTTGTATAATCAATTTTATCCCTTATATCAAATGTATTTTCTATTGTACCGAAATCATGGTAGTCTATACTTTTATTATAAACTGTACGCATATTAGATAAATCTATTATAGAATACATCTCAGACTTTCTGATATTTGTCATCATACTTTCTTCTAATAGAAAAGGGTCTTTTAACTTATTTGTAACAAAGCCTTTAATATATGTTTCTTTAATATTCCAGTATCCTTTGCTGTCAACTGAAGTTTCTGTGTATACTATTAAAGCATTATTCTTTTTTCCGGATACACCTTTATGAACAAAGTATTCGCTTTTTTCAAAAGATGGAATATTAGTATAGGAATAATACTGTGCTGATAAAAATGAACTTAATATAAAAAAAATTATTAATATGTTTTTCATTGTCATATGATAAACCCTAAAAATACAAATTTCAATACATATTTATAATATTTTTATTTGTTTTTTAATATATTGCCCTTTGTATCTATAATAACAATATTATTATCAATTTCTATTTCATATTTGTTTTTCTTTTTTATTATTCTGTATATAGTAAAGTTATCATATTTTTCTTTTATAGTATTTATAACTTCTTTTTCTATAATATTATCTTCAGCAAGTTTTTCTATTATACTGAATGCTATTTCATTACCGTTTCCTATAATAGAAGTCCATTCGCCTCTTGAAGTAAAGTTTACAGAACTTCCGCCTTTAAATACAACGCTGTATGATGAAGTAAATGTTGTCTTAAAAACATAATAGTCATTAAAATATGTTTCTATAAAGTTTTTTACTTTTTCTGGAAGTTTTTGATATGGTATAATATCCATAATTGTAATCTAATAATTTATTTGCTAATTTCGCTTTTTTCTTTTTCTATCATATCTTCTAAATATGCTTTTAAGAAAATATAATTATGAGCATCATCAAGATTTTGATTATTTTCAATTTTTTTATTTAAAAATTCAACTAATTCTTCTTTTGTTTTCATGATAATATCCTTTGATAGTTTAGTTATTTTTAAACCTTATAATATTATTTTTAGTATGTCAATATATGCATTTAGTTTATTGATAAGTTAATTTTCTTTTAAATTTTTAGGCTTTTTTTATTTTTATAATATTGCCTTCATAGTCTATATAAATATATTCTTTATCATCTGCCTTAAACTCTATTCCTTTTCTTCTTTTATATATATTATTAATAGTTTTATATTTTGATTTAATTATATTTATTATTTTATAGTCAATAAACTTTTCTGCGGTGCTAATATCTATTGTTTGTCTGTTTCCTATTACAGAAATCCATTGACCTTTTCTATTAAAGTTAATTGATGAGCCTCCTTCAAAAATTACGGTATATTTTGAAGAAACTGATGCTCTATACACTTTATAGTCTTTAAAGTATTTATTTACAAACTCTTGAATATTTATGGGTAAAGAAGTGTATGGTATAAAGTTAATATTTCTATCATCATCATAAAATATAAAAGAAGAAGATACTATATATATAAAAATTAAATAAACATAAAATACATTTCTCTGCATAAAAATATATCCTTAAATTTATACTTAAATGATATAGTAAAATATAAATATTTCAATACTAAATAAAAAAGTAAATTTTCGTACTTTATCTATTGACAAAATAATAAACATGCATATAATACACATCTTGTATATAGTACGAAAGAAGACTATTTTAAAAAGGAGTTTATCATGATTAATATGACACAAAATACTAAAAACATGGAAAAATCTTTTTTTAAGTATGTTTTGCCTGCAATAGCCTCTACTATGCTTGGAGGACTTTATATAGTTGTTGACGGTTTTTTCGTAGGAAATTCTATGGGGGATAATGGGCTTACCGCTATTAATTTGGTTTATCCAATAGGTACTTTGATTGCCGCATGTGCTGTTATGCTTGGCATGGGAGGCTCTGTTATAATGTCTACATATTTTGGAGGAGGAGATAGCAAAGGTTTTAATAAAGCTAAATCAAATACTTTTATTACTTTAATACTTGCAAGTGTTATATTAACTGTTATTTTGCTTTTATTAAAGAATAAATTAATATATCTTCTAGGTGCTAGAGATAATGTATTTAAACTTGCTGATGAATATATTACGGTTATAATATTAGGAGGAAGTTTTCAGATAATATCATACGGGATCATGCCTATGATAAGAAATTTAGGAAAAACCATTCATGCAATGGCATTTATGGTAGCAGGGCTTATAACAAATATTATACTTGACTATTTATTTTTAATGGTTTTAAGATTAGGAATGTTTGGAGCTGCACTTGCTACAATAATAGCTGAAGGCATTGTTGCTTTGATATCTCTATATTATTTATTTATAAGAAAAAAATATAGAATAAAATTATCAGACTTTGACTTATCAATGACTAAAAGAGCAATTCAAATAGGACTTTCGCCTTTTGGCTTGGTTATGGCACCCTCTTTGATAGTGATATTTAATAATTGGCAGTGTATAAAGTACGGAGGATATACAGCAGCTTCTGCATATTCGGTTATAAACTATATATACGGCTCTGTTATATATTTATTTGAAGGTATTGCTGAGGGCTGTCAGCCTATGATAAGCTATTTTAAAGGTGCTAAAAGAAATGATCTTATGAAAAAAGTATTTAAAAAAGGAGTATTATTTGCATTGATAATTGCCTCAATTATTTTAAGTATAATTTTAATATTTAAAAATAATTTTGGTATTTTATTCGGTGCTTCTATAGAAACTAATGATATTATAAGCAAAGGATTAATTTTAATATCTGTATCATTCATACTTCAGCCTATAGTAAGATTAGGAACAGCTTATTTTTATTCTTCGGGTGAAAGCAGATATTCGGCACTTTTAACTTATATAGATCCTTTATTCGTAAGTCCTTTATGTATATTAGTACTTCCTTTGTTTTTTAATCTTGACGGAGTATGGCTTGCATTGCCTTTTTCACAGTTTATATTAATTGTATTATTTATATTTATTTTCTATAATACAAATATAAAAGATAAAGATTTTATAAAAAAGACAGTATATTAAAATAAATAGTTATAAGATAAATTAAAGATATGGGCTTTAAATAATATAAAGATTAATTATTATTTAAAGCCTATAATTTTTTAAAAAATTACTGAAGATATAAACATAGATATAAGTTTTATTATTATCAATAGGGCTAATGAAAATACAGCAGAAGTTAATATAAACTTATTAGCTTTTTCTATATGGCTTATTTTTAGATCTTCTAAATATTCACCTACTAAAGGTCTGTCGTACATTTCACCATCTTTTATATATTCTCCTCCAAGCTCTATATTGAGTGCTCCTGCAACACTTGCTTCCAATCTTGCTTTATTATTTTTTCCGTCTCTTTTTAATGCTGTAAAGGCATTTTTATATTCATATCTTAATATTCTTGATGTTATAATATGAACAATAGATGTAAAGAAAGAAGGTATTATATTTAATATATAGCATAGTTTTATATTAAATATTCCAAATATATCATCGCTTTTATTTTCATCTATATATACAGTGTCTGAAGAACTTTCAGATAATTTATAAATGGTTTTATACGCTATACAAAGAGGAGCTCCTCCCAAAAGTAAAAATATTGCAGGATATATATAATCTTCAGCAATGCTTATTACAGTATATTCAATAGTATTTTTAATAATCTGTTCTTCTTCAATATCTTCTGTATCTATATCAGTATTTTCTTTGAGCAGAGATTTTGCCTTTTTTATATCATTATTTTTTAAGCTATGATATATACGAGAGCTAATCTCTAGCGGCTTTCTAATGCCCAATGTAATATAACATAATGCCAATTCTATTATCAAGCCTAAAAGAAAATGAACTTTGTATAAAAGCATTAAAAGAAAAAAAGGTATTAAAAAACATACGGCTATGATTATTAAAGAGGATAATGTTCCTACAGCAAATGGAAGTATATTATTTTTATTATTTACTTTTTTTCTAAATAAATCTTCAGCTATAAAATGAAGTCTTGATACAAATACAAAAGGATCAAATTTTACATTTTTAATAAATATATTTAGAAGAAAAGATATAGGTAATATTAAAAGTATTTTCATGTTAATTTATTCCAAATTAAAAGTTATTACTAATAATCATCGTAAAATTAGAACTTTTCTATAATATTTATATTATTTTTATCATCTATTTCTGTATAATAACCGCATCCGTTTTGTAAAAGATATTCATAGAAGCCTAATTTCTGAGTATCAAATATGCTGAATATAGACATAATAACACCCCCATGACTTACTACAGAAGTATAATCCATGTTATTTTTTTTCATATCTTCTATAATATATAGATATGCTTTTTCTGTTCTGCTAAAGAAATTTTCGGAAGTTTCTCCATTAGGTACATTGCTTTTCCAATTAGTTCTAAAAAACTCTTTATAATAAGGATTATCTTTTAATTCATCATGATTTTTTCCTTCAAAATCTCCGAAACTTCTTTCTCTCAAATCATTTAACACTTCTTTTGTCATATCATTAAAGTATATATCAGCAGTTTCCAAGCATCTTTTAAGAGGACTGCAGTATAATTTTTGAACTGGTTTATATTTTTCTATAATGCTTTTTTTGTTTATAAGAAAATTTTTTCCAGCTTCAGATAATGGAGCATCAGTAGAGCCTAGCCATCTTCCTTCAGCATTTAATTTTGTTTGCCCATGACGTATAAATAGTATTTTCATAATGATTACTCCATTTAAAAATTAATTTGTTCAGCGTTTAAGTTTACATTATAATAGCAGTTTATTTTTTTTCAATAACATTATTATATTATTTTTATAACTTATAAAATTATGTAAAAATAGTATGCAGGTGTATAAATATTATTGACAAATATAGTTATAGAATATAGAATGTGAGAACTATAATTTGGGCATGTTTATGAACAACACAACACAACACAACACAACACAACACAACACAACACAACACAACACAACACAACACAACACAACACAACACAACACAACACAACACAACACAACACAACACAACACAACACAATTATCTAATCTAATATTTCTATTTTTCAATAAAATCAATATTTACTTTTTAGCTATAAAAACATATTCCCATAATGTTATCTTTATTAATATAAAAAAACACTATTTATTAATATCTTATATGAAAAATAATTAATATAAATATTGTAGGAGAATGAATTATGAAAAAACTATTATCTATTATTTTATTGATTACAAGCATTTTATCTCTATCCTGTAATCATAATAAGTTAAACTCTTCATTAACTAGTTCTATTGGTAAAGTTGGTGAAATAACAGTTAATCCGCTTGGGGTTACACCATTATCGGCAGTTTATACAACAGAAACTGTAAATGCTGCCCCTATAACAGTAACAGTTAAAGGTTTATATGGAGAGCCAGACATAATACACACTTATCCAGCAGGTTATGGTACTGAATTTGAAATACATGGTATGTTTCCAGAGTCGCAAAATACTATTGAAGTAAATGATGGCGGAAGGATTATAACTAAAAATATTAATATTGGAAGTTTATCTACAAGTGATAATACAACTATACAAAAACAGTACAATGTGGAAATTAATGAACTTTCTGAAGAAAAATATACTAATAATCCTGAACTCTATTTTATTATAAATGCTACTTTCCCATTTCATATAGCAATATCAAAGAATGGTTATACAAGATATTTACAGAGTGGTTTAAGAGGATCAAAGTTGGTAATTGAAAATAAAAAAATTGTATTATATCCTATGTATGATTATAAAAATACTGATTTATTAGGAAACATATTAATAAATTATCCAACTCAAGTTCATCATGATGTTATAAAGGTTAATAACAATTATCTTTATTTATCATATTCAACTTGGGGATCAGAGGATAGATTAGTAGAAATAGATAGTTCTGGTAAAAAGTTAAGAGAATTAAGTTTTGGAAAATTAATACAAAATACTTTAGATTTAAATACTTATAAAGAAGATGAAGCAATATTCAAACAAATAGTATTTGGAGAAGATGTAAATAATATTTATGTAGATAGCAGTGGACAGAAACAAGCTGTAGATTGGTTCCATGCCAATTCCATAGTTTATGATTCTAGTACTGATACATTATATGTTTCTTCAAGAACTAGAGGAGTATTTGCTATAGATTATAGTGAATGGAAATTAATTTGGTGGATGGCTGATGATGCATTATCTTCAGGTATTGTAAATGATACTCATTTAAATAAATTAGCTTCTTTAGGTCCCTATAGAGTAAAAGGTGCAGGAAAAGATGACGGACCAAAAAATCAGCATGCTTTATTTTTGTTTGCTAATGGTAATTTAGGTATGTTTGATAATCAAGGAAATCAAGCTATTAACCCTAATGGTTCAAGATATGTTGAGTATACAATAACAGGTACTCATGGTAATTATACAGCTCAAAAAGTTTATGAGTATAGAGATAGTTCTTTATATTCACAAATTATGTCAGATGTTGATTTTATAGGAGAAAATTATCAAAATTTATTATTAACATATTCATGGCAAACTGCTAGGATTGTTGAAGCAGAAAAGAATACTAAGAGTGTATTATTTAGATTGGATTTACCATTTGAGACATATAGAGTAGATAAATTACCTTTGTATTATGATGAAGGAAGGGTTTATTCAGAAGACTGCAACTTGAAAAATCCTAATTAATTCTAATCTAACAAATGAAATAAAGTCTTGATTACAGTAATGTAGTTGAGCCTTTTTATTTCATTTTTAATATTATTGTACGATTAAATTTTTGTAATGAATATTCCATTTTTTAATTAGTTTCTTTAGTGTTTAAGTTTACATTATAATAGCAGTTTATTTTTTTCAATAAAATAATGTAATTTTTTAAATTTGGTATTTTACACTTAAAATATATTATTTTTAAAAAAGTTCAATATAGGTACGGTATGTATTAAAAATACTGTAAAAAATAATTGACAATTTATGTAATTTGTGTTATAATCCAAAACTGTAAAATTTTCACCAAAATTTAAAAAATAGGGTATGTGTATGAATTATGAAATATTAGCTGAAAATGCCCGCTTCTTTACAATATCAGCGGCAATACTCACATTGGCTTTCGCATTCTATTTTTATAAATGGATGCGTAAACAGGACGAAGGTAATGAAACTATGAAAGAAATAGCTTCGCATGTACGCTCCGGTGCTATAGCTTATCTTAAACAACAGTATAAAGTTATAGCTTTCTTTTTTGCAGGAGCTTTCATTATTTTTGCTGTTCTTTCTTATGCATTAAAAGTGCAAAACCCTTTCATTCCTATAGGTTTTTTAACAGGCGGTTTCTTCTCAACTCTTTCTGGTTTCTTGGGTATGAAAACTGCTACTTATGCATCTGCTAGAACTGCTAATGCAGCAAGCAAATCATTAAACGAAGGTTTAACAATAGCTTTCCGTTCAGGTGCTGTTATGGGACTTACTGTTGTAGGTCTTGCTTTGTTTGACATCTCTTTATGGTTTATAGTGTTAAATTTATGGCTTGATAATAGTCTTTTCGGTACAGACTTCCTTAATTTGGCTGCTACTGGAATAACTAAAGGTACTGCTGAATACACTGCTGCTAAAATGCACTTTGTAACTACTACAATGCTTAGCTTTGGTGTAGGTGCTTCTTTCCAAGCATTGTTTGCACGTGTCGGAGGCGGTATATTTACTAAAGCTGCTGACGTTGGTGCTGACTTAGTTGGTAAAGTAGAAGCTGGAATACCTGAAGATGACCCTAGAAACCCTGCTGTTATAGCTGACAACGTAGGCGATAACGTAGGTGACGTTGCTGGTATGGGTGCCGACCTTTATGAATCTTATGCAGGTTCTATACTTGCTGCTATGAGTTTGGGTTCTGCTGCTTTCGGATATATTAATCCTGATGTAAGCCCAATATTTGCTGTATCGCTCCCTATGATACTTGCTGCTATTGGTACTCTTTCTTCTATTATAGGTGTATTCTTCGTTAAAACTAAAGAAGGTGCTACTATGGGAGAATTATTAAAATCTTTAAGAGTTGGTGTTTATGTAAGCAGTGCTATTATTATAGTTGTTTCTTTCCTACTTGTAAAAGCACTTCTTCCAAACAATTTGGGATTATTTGTTTCTATCATTGTAGGGCTTATAGCTGGTAATGTAGTTGGTTTCTTCACAGAATACTATACAGCTGCTGAATACAAACCTACTCAATGGGTAGCTGAACAATCTAAAACTGGTCCTGCTACTGTTATTATAGGCGGACTTGCTGTAGGTATGCAGTCTACTTTGATACCTGTTGTTACAGTTGTTATCTCTATAATGTTGGCATTTGGTTTTGCTGGCGGTTTCGGTGCTGAAGCTTCTTCTTTCTCTCAAGGTTTATATGGTATTGCTTTGGCTTCTGTTGGTATGTTATCTACTTTAGGTATCACATTAGCTACTGATGCTTATGGTCCTATAGCTGACAATGCAGGCGGTAATGCTGAAATGTCTGGTCTTCCAGAAAGTGTTAGAGAAAGAACTGATGCTTTAGACTCTTTAGGCAACACTACTGCTGCTACTGGTAAAGGTTTTGCTATATGTTCTGCTGCTTTAACTGCTATGGCTTTGATTGCTGCTTATATTGAGGAAATTAAAACTTCTTTGGGAAGAATGATTAATTCTGGAAATCTTACTTCTATAGATATAGGTACTGTTCAATATACTGCTAACAGTGCTAAGGAATTATATGACAAAGTTGTTTATAGTTTGGGTATGAATGAGTTTATGAATGCTTTCAATATTCACTTGATGAACCCTAAAGTATTAATAGGTATATTTATTGGTGCTATGTTAGTATTCTTCTTCTGTGCTTTAACTATGAAAGCTGTTGGACGTGCTGCTGCAGGCGTTGTAGAAGAAGTTAGAAGACAGTTTAGAGAAATTAAAGGCTTACTTGCTGGTGAAAAAGGTGTAAAAGCTGATTATGAAAAAGCTGTTCAAATCTGTACTAAATCAGCTCAAAAAGAGATGATTGTTCCTTCTGTACTTGCTATAATAGTACCTGTTGTAGTTGGTTTCTTATTCGGAGTACCTGCTGTTATAGGTATGTTGGTAGGCGGTTTGACTGCCGGATTTGCTATGGCTGTTATGATGTCTAATGCTGGCGGTGCTTGGGATAATGCTAAAAAATACATTGAAGCTGGTAATTTGGGCGGTAAAAAAATCATAGATCCAAAAACTGGAGAAAAAATTACTAACCCTAACCATGCTGCTGCTGTTATAGGTGATACCGTTGGTGACCCATTCAAAGATACTTCCGGACCTTCAATCAACATTCTTATCAAATTAATGAGCTTGATAAGTGTTGTATTTGCTGGTGCAATAGTAGCTTTCTCACCAAAAATTCAGGCTCTATTAGGTATAGCTGATCAAATTATTAAATAATAACTTTATTTAATATTAAATATATAAGCTGTCTGACTTTAATTAGTTGGGCAGCTTTTTTTGTTTTAATTATTATTGTGTTTGAAGTAATTTACAATATCCATTTTATTTTGTTATTTTAAATGTTGCTACTTTGGATTTATTATGAAGTTTATAAAATATTTTTTATTTGTAAACATTTTAATTATAACTATTACATATACTGCTTTTGCTAGTTTAGAGATAAATTTTCAAGGACATTATGGAATTGTTTTTCCGTTTAATTCTATAAAAGTAAATGATAATTATAAGAACACTATTTATGACAGTGTTGATGGTACTTTATGTTTTGAAGGAACTTTGTTTTTACAAATAGGAAATTATTTTAAATTATTTGAAGATGATTATACAAGCATTATTAAAGGTGTGAGTTTATTTGGAGATATTGGTTTTAGTATTAATGCTTTGATGTCTGATTATAAAGAGAATAATAATAAATATATGGAACTTATGGCATTCTATTCTATAATGGTTGGAGCAGCTGTTAAATTAAATTTCAGTAAAATGTCTATAGGATTTGGTACAGGAATAATAGCTCCTTTATATGCTGTTGTTTCTTCAAGTAAATATGGCGGGGTTATGTCAGCACCTAATGATTTAGATAATTGGAATGTTAATGATATGAGAAATCTTTTTAAAGCTCCTATAATGCCTTACATAAAACTTACTGTTGAAGGATTTATATATTTAGTTCCTAATTTTGCCGTTACTCTTGGAGGCTATATGATGTATAATTTTGGTATGCAGTACAAAACTGATGTTGTTAATAGCAATTTAGGCAACAATATATATAATAAATATAATTTTTCTTCTCTTTCTATAGGATTAGTTTTGGGTATATCTTTGGGCAGATATAATTGATATATTCACACTCTTATTTTAGTTTTTATATGAAATTATTAAAAAAAATTTACTTTATACGCTATAAAAGTAAAAAAAATATGTTTTTATTTGACTTTATATGATTATAATTTATAATATACTTCTGAAATAATCAAAAAGTATTCATTTCTATTTAGAATATTATTTCAACTATTTTTTAATTCTATTAATAATTATTATTAATTTTTTATAAAAATTAGATATTGGAAAGGAAAATCTATGAAAAAAATTCATTCTATAAGAGTGAAAATGCCTATAGCAATTAGTATTTTAAGTACTATATTTTTAGTTTTAATAGTTGTCATATTATCATACAGATCTCATATTACAATTAAAAATGCCACATTGAATGGTTTTAATAATACAGTTAATGGCTATAAAGATATGCTTGATGTTTGGCTTGATGATAGCAGGAATTTAATAGAAACTTATTCGGTATCTCCTATAGTAAGAAATTACCTATTAGATAGAAATATAGATATTCGAAGTACACTTACAGAGTTTGAAGGTATTAATGAATATGTGCTTGACATAGGTATTACAGATACTAATGGTATAATTTTAGATAATGTTAATAATGTAAAAATAGGTGAAAATATAACAACAGTAAGACCTAATATTTTAAATATATTAAAAAACAATAATAATAAAGCCTCTTTTGATGATGGTATACAAAGATCAAGTGCTGATAACAAATGGTCGCTTGCAGCTATTTCTGGTGTTAATTATAATGGGGAATATATAGGAAATATATATATGATATTAGATTGGGAGGAGCTTTCTGTAAAACTTCAGGATTTGAAATTACCTGAAAGAACTAGAATATTTGCCATTGATGATGAAGAGACTGTTTTACTTGACACCAAAAACGAAATTAATACGAAAGCAAATGAAGCTTATGGAGAAATTATAAATAGCGGTTTATCATCAGGTGTTATGAATTATATATCTTCCGTAAGTCATGATCCTAGAACAGCAGTTTACAGCAGACTTCAAAATTTATCTTGGTATTTAATTATGGCTATGGACGATAATATTATATATAAAGATAATAATGATTCTATAAAAATATCTATTATTATATGTATTTTATCTATTATTTTTATAAATATATTTGCTTTTATTTATATTAAAAGAGTTACACACCCTCTAAAAGTATTAATGAGTCATGCCACTAGCATATCAGAGGGAAATATTAGTATAAATACTAAAAGTACATATGCTAAAGATGAGTTTGGAGAATTAGAGAGGGTTTTTGATATTATGAGCAGCAGGTTGGCAGAGGTTGTTTATAATGTTAATAATGCCTCAAAAGAGATAATGGAAGCAGCAGAAAATATGATGGAAAGCAGCAGCGAATTATCAGCAAGAACGGACAGTCAGTCATCTAGTTTGGAAGAAACAGCAGCTAGTATTGAGGAGATGGTTTCTAATATAAAGATTTCAGCTGAGAACTCTATACATGGTAAGGATATGATGTCAGAGTCTATTACATTCATTGAAGATGCTGCAAACATTATATCTCAAACTGCTTCAAATATAGAAGAGGTTTATCAGTCAAGTGAGAAAATAAAAGATATTACAAAGATTATTGAAGATATTGCTTTTCAAACTAATATACTTGCACTTAATGCTTCTGTAGAGGCGGCACGTGCTGGAGATCATGGTAAAGGTTTTGCTGTTGTTGCTTCTGAGGTAAGAAATCTTGCTCAAACTACTCAGGCTTCTGTAAAAGATATCACAGCATTGGTTGATAATACATCAAGTAAAATAGATATAGCAACTAATACCGCTAAACAGTCGCAGGATATATTTGCAAAACTTCAAAGCAAAGTATTAGAAACTTCAAAACTAATGGAAGATATTACTTCAAATGCCCTAGAACAGCAGTCTGGAACTAATCAAATAAGTACCGAAGTTAATAATATGGAAACTGCCACTACTCAGAATGCTGCTTTGGCTGAAAACTCAAGTGAGATATCAAAAAGTTTGGTTGAAAAAGCTAGATTTTTAGAAAGCAGTATAGAGTTTTTTAAGATTTCTAATAATTAGAGAATATATAGCTAAACAAATATAGTTTTTTAAATATTGCAGGGCTTTTACCCATCGAAGTAGGTAAAAACTTTGCAAAAGCCATTAATGTGTATCAGGTTACAAAATAAAATTGTTATATACTTAAATAATTATAGTTTGTAAATTTTTAGTTATATATCAAGTCAATTGAAGTAATTATATTTATTATGCTTCATAATACTTATGCCGTTAATATCAAATATATTTATTTTTTTTAGATTTGGTTTTAAATACAGAGTTTCTCCTATATCATAAACTTTTTCATCTAATGAAGAGCTTTGAGAATATTCTATTGATGACTGATTTTCTAATATTTCATCTTTTTCAAAGTATAATGAGTAATTTGTGTATTTTCCTAAAAATGTTTTTGATAATATTTTAGTTTTTATAGCATTATCTTTTTCATCAGATATATAAAACTCTTCAGGTCTTATAGAAACTATTATTTTGTCATTGTCATGAACATTATCAATTATATTATTAATTTCAAATTTATAACCGTTTGTAAAGCAAATAAATGTTTTTGAGTTTTCTTTTGATATTTTGGCATTAAATAAATTTGAATGTCCTATAAATGCCGATATAAAAGTATTAACTGGTCTTGAATATATATCTATAGGTTTTCCTATTTGCTGTATAATACCTTTATTCATCACAGCTATTGTATCTGATATTGCTAATGCTTCTTCCTGATCATGAGTTACATAAATGGTTGTTATTCCTATACGTTTTTGTATTTCTCTTATTACATCACGCATTTCTATTCTTAATTTTGCATCTAAATTTGATAATGGTTCGTCCATAAGAAGCACATTAGGCGATATTATAATTGCTCTTGCAAGTGCCACTCTCTGCTGCTGACCTCCTGATAAATGTTCTGGAAGTCTGTTTTGATATTCTTCAATTTTTACTATATTTAATATATCATCAACTTTATTTTTTATAGACTGTTTAGATTCTTTTCTTAATTTTAATCCGTATTCTACATTTTCTCTTACAGTCATATGAGGAAATATTGCATAGTTTTGAAATACCATACCTATATTTCTTTTATATGCTGGTATATCATTAATTATTTCATTATCAAACTTTATTGTTCCGTTTTCTATGGTATTAAATCCAGCTATCATTCTTAACAGTGTAGTTTTTCCGCAGCCTGAAGGTCCAAGAAGAGTAAAGAATTCCCCATTTTTTATTTCTAATGATAGATTTGGTATTACTACTGTTTTATCATATTTTTTTAATACGTTTTGAATAGATATAGATACGCTCATACCAGTCTCTTGATTAAATATATAATGCTTTAATATTTTTAAATCTATTTAATAAGTTATTATTATTTTATTTCTATATATTTTTTTGTCAATGATATTATTAAATTATTAAAGATAAAAGTGTATATTAAAATAAATAATAGATTTATATTACTTCAATTATTTCATGCTTTTTTGTTTTTCTTTTTTGTCTATTACAGCTCTGCTTGCAAGTTCATTTTTTATATCATTAATAGTGATATTTTTTTCAACCATAAGTACTAGTGTATGGTATAATAAATCAGCTATTTCATATATTGTTTCTTTATTTGAATCATTTTTAGCACCTATTATAACCTCAGTGCATTCTTCTCCAACTTTTTTTAAGATTTTATCAATACCGCTGTTAAATAGGTATGTGGTATATGAGCCTTCTGTCTGATTAATTTTTCTTTCCTTTATAAGGTTGTATAATTTATCTATAGAAAAATTTTTATAATCTTCTTTTGAGAATATATCATTAAAAAAGCATGATTCACTTCCAGTGTGGCAGGCAGGACCATCTTTAATTACTTCTACAACTAAAGCATCATTATCACAGTCGCTTTTTATAGCTTGTATATGCTGATAATTTTTTGAAGTTTCTCCTTTTCTCCAAAGTTCCTGTCTGCTTCTGCTGTAGAAACAAGTTTTACCTTCATTTATACTTATTTGCAGACTTTCTTTATTCATGTATGCTAGAGTTAGAACTTCTTTTGTGTAATAGTCAATAACTATTGCGGGTATTAAACCTTTATCATCAAATTTTAATTCTTCTATTTTTTCCTGAGATATATTATTCATAAATTAAATCCTAAATTCTGCAAATATTATTAGCAGTAATTATGCTATAATTATTAATTTTTTGCAATATTATTAGTGTAATATTTTAAAAAAAATAAGCTATTATAGATAATAATATCGTTAATATATATGTAAAGTTTTTAATAAAAAAATATAAAAAAAGTACTAAAGACTATTGATTTTTTTGTATAGCTGCTTTATAATGCTAACACTTTCATAAAAGCGATTAAAGCGTATAGTATGTTTTCTCACTTTATTAATTAGGTTTAATACTATAATTGCTCAGTTTGTGAATACTGTTTCGTTTGAAGTTTTAATTTAAAATTAAAAAAGCAGATGCTGTCAATTCGGTTGGATTGGCTTATAAAATTAGAAAAAATAAAAAATTAGAGGTTTTGTATTTTATGCCTACAATTAATCAATTAGTAAGAAAAGGTCGCAAGCGTATGATAAATAAAACAAAATCGCCTGCGTTAATGAAATGTCCGCAAAGAGAAGGTGTGTGTACTCGTGTAACAACAACTACACCAAAAAAACCTAACTCAGCTATGCGTAAAATTGCCCGTGTAAGAGTAACAAATGGTATGGAAGTAACAGCTTATATACCTGGTATAGACCATACGCTTCAGGAGCATAACCGTGTGCTTATAAGAGGCGGTCGTGTAAAAGACTTGCCTGGCTGCCGTTATCACATAGTTCGCGGAAGCCGTGAAGCTACTGGTGTTGAAAAAAGAATGAAAGCTAGAAGTAAATACGGTACTAAGAAACCAAAGGCTTAATGGAGTAAATTAATATGGCTAGAAGAAGAAGAGCACAAACTAGAAAGATAGATGCTGATCCTGTTTACGGCAGTATTGTTATCAGTAAGTTTATTAATAAATTAATGTATGACGGTAAAAAAAGTAAAGCTGAAAATATATTTTATAAAGCTATGGATTTAGTTAAGCAGAAAACAGGAAAAGATGGTTTAGAAGCTTTTAATGAAGCTATAAATAATATTAAGCCTCTTGTGGAAGTAAAATCAAGAAGAGTTGGAGGTTCTACATATCAGGTGCCTGTTGATGTAAGACCGGACAGACAGAATTCTTTAGCTTTTACTTGGCTTATAGATGCTTCAAGAAAAAGAGGCGGAAAAAGCATGGTAGAGCGTTTGTCAAATGAAATAGTAGATGCTATAGACGGAAAAGGTCAGGCAGTTGCTAAGAGAGATACGGTTCATAGAATGGCTGAAGGTAACAAAGCGTTCGCACACTTTAGATGGTAGTTTTTAAGGAGAGGGTTTAAGTGGCACGTCAAATTTCATTAGAAAACACACGTAATATTGGTATTATGGCTCACATTGATGCTGGTAAGACTACTTTGAGTGAGCGTATTCTTTATTTTACTGGTAAGACACATAAAATAGGTGAAGTACATGAAGGTGCAGCAGAAATGGACTGGATGGAACAGGAAAGAGAGAGGGGTATTACTATTACTTCGGCTGCAACCACTTGTTTTTGGAATGGTAATAGAATTAATTTGATAGATACACCGGGGCACGTTGACTTTACTGTAGAGGTTGAAAGATCTTTAAGAGTATTGGATAGTGCAGTTGGTGTTTTTTGTTCTGTAGGCGGTGTTCAGCCTCAGAGTGAAACAGTATGGAGACAGGCTAGTAATTATAAAATTCCTAGAGCTATATTTGTTAATAAAATGGATAGAATAGGTGCTAATTTCTATGCTGTTTTGGATCAGACAAGAGAGAGATTAAAAGCTAATAGTCACCCAGTTGTTATACCTATAGGTGCAGAAAGCAATTTTGAGGGTGTTATTGACTTAGTAAATATGAAAGAGATAATTTGGGTTTCTGAAGACGGCATGAAAATGGAAGAGAGAGAAATCAGGGCTGAATTAAAAGAAAAAGCAGAAGAATATAGAAACTCATTATTAGAAGCAATTGTTGAATACGATGATGATGCTATGAATAAGTTTTTTGAAGGAGAGGAAATAGATGTTCCTACTATAAAAAGACTTATAAGAACAGCAACATTAACTGCAGACTTCTTTCCAATGTTCTGCGGTACTGCATTCAAAAATAAAGGTATTCAGGTATTAATTAATGGAATAGTTGATTACTTACCTTCTCCAGTAGACAGATCAGAGATAGAAGGTACTGACTTAGACGGAAATGTGGTAAAAAGAAAAATATCAGATGATGAGAAATTCAGTGCATTAGCATTTAAAATAATGACAGACCCTCACGTAGGAAAAATAGCTTTCTTCAGAGTTTATTCTGGTATATTGGAAGCTGGTTCTTATGTGTTTAATGCAACAAAAGGTAAAAGAGAGCGTATCGGAAGAATACTTCAGATGCATGCTAATAAAAGAGAAGAGATTGATACAGTATATGCTGGTGATATAGCTGCAGCAGTAGGACTTAAAGAAACAACAACAGGTGATACTTTATGTCCGGAAAATGCTCCTATAATACTAGAAGCAATCAATTTCCCAGAACCAGTAATTAACGTTGCTATAGAGCCTAAAACAAAAGGTGACAGAGATAAAATGTCTATAGCTTTATCAAGACTTGCTGAAGAAGACCCAACATTCAGAGTTAGTTTTGATGAAGAAACAGGACAAACAATTATCGCAGGTATGGGTGAGCTTCACTTGGAAATTATCTGTGATAGAATGAAAAGAGAATATAAAGTTGAGGCAAATGTAGGACGTCCTCAGGTATCTTACAGAGAAGGTATTAAGAAAACAGTTGAGGTTCAAGGAAAATTTGTGCGTCAGTCTGGCGGTAAAGGTCAGTACGGAGATGTATGGCTTAGAATTGGTCCTAATGAACCTAATGCGGGATTTAAATTTAATAATGAAATCGTTGGAGGAGCAGTTCCAAGAGAATATATACCTGCAGTAGAAAAAGGCTGTGTAGAGTCAATGAATACAGGAGTTCTTGCTAACTATCCTATGCTTGATGTTGTAGTATCAGCTTATGACGGTTCATTCCACCCAGTAGACTCATCAGAAATGGCATTTAAAATTGCTGCTTCAATGGGATTTAAAGAAGGCTGTAAAAAGGCAGATCCTTATTTGTTAGAGCCTATGATGACAGTAGAGGTTGTAACTCCAGAAGATTATATGGGTGATATAATAGGGGACTTAGCTTCAAGAAGAGGTCAGGTTCACGGATTTACAGATAAATCAGGTTATAAATCAATCAATGCTACAGTACCTCTTGCAGAGATGTTTGGTTATACAACAAGTATAAGAAACGTATCTCAGGGAAGAGCAAGCTACACAATGCAGTTCTCACACTATGAGGAAGTACCTAAAAATGTAGCTGAAGAGATAATCGGTGCTAGAATGGGTAATAACAAATAAGTAACTAAAAAAGTTACAAGTTAGATATAAAAATTAAATTTCCTAAAGGATAAATAATTGGAGGATTAAAATGGCTAAAGGAACTTACGAAGGTAAAAAGACACACGTAAACGTTGGTACTATCGGACACGTAGACCATGGTAAAACAACATTAACATCAGCAATAACAGCAGTATCATCTGCTATGTTCCCAGCAACAGTAGCGAAAGTTGCTTATGACTCAGTAGCAAAGGCTTCTGAAAGTCAAGGTAGAAGAGACCCAACAAAAATATTGACAATCGCAACATCACACGTTGAATATGAATCAGACAACAGACACTATGCTCACGTAGACTGTCCAGGTCACGCTGACTACATTAAAAACATGATTACTGGTGCTGCTCAGATGGACGGTGCTATATTGGTAGTATCAGCAGAAGACGGTGTAATGCCTCAAACAAAAGAACACGTACTTCTTTCAAGACAAGTAGGTGTAAATTACATCGTAGTATTCTTAAACAAATGTGATAAATTAGATGACCCAGAAATGGCAGACATCACAGTAGAAGAAGTAAAAGACGTATTAAATCACTATGGTTTTGACGGCGATAAAACTCCTATCATTAAAGGTTCTGCTATTAAAGCTATTCAAGCAATTGAAGCAGGTAAAGATCCTAGAACAGATCCAGATTGTAAATGTATATTAGATCTTTTGAATGCTTTAGATACATATATTCCAGATCCAGTACGTGAAGTAGATAAAGACTTCTTAATGTCAATCGAAGACGTATACTCAATTCCTGGAAGAGGTACAGTTGTTACTGGAAGAATTGAAAGAGGTAAAATCAAAAAAGGTGATGAAGTTGAAATCGTTGGTATCAGACCTACTCAAAAAACAACTTGTACTGGCGTAGAAATGTTCAAAAAAGAAGTAGAAGGTATAGCTGGTTATAACGTTGGATGTCTTTTAAGAGGTATTGAACGTAAAGCAGTAGAAAGAGGACAGGTATTAGCTAAACCAGGTACTATCACACCTCATAAAAAATTCGAAGCAGAAGTTTATATCTTGAAAAAAGAAGAAGGCGGAAGACACAGCGGTTTCGTAAGCGGTTACAGACCACAAATGTACTTCAGAACAACAGACGTAACAGGTGTAATCAACTTACAAGAAGGTTCACAAATGATTATGCCAGGTGATAATGCTAACTTAACTATTGAACTTATCACACCAATCGCTATGGAAGAAAAACAAAGATTCGCTATACGTGAAGGTGGTAAAACAGTAGGTAATGGTGTTGTAACAAAAATATTAGAATAATTAAAGTAGAGAAATAAAAGGGTATACCTTTTTTATTAAAGATATACCCTTTAATAAATTAAGAGAAAGCGAGTAATTCAAGCTATGAAAGAACAGAAAATACGAGTTAAACTAAAAGCCTTTGATATTGAGCTTATTGATCAATCAGCTCAGTCGATAGTAGCTAGTGTAAAGAAAACAGGTGCTAGAGTATCAGGACCTATACCATTGCCTACAAGCATACGTAAGGTAACTGTAATAAGAAGTCCGCATGTAAATATTAAATCAAGAGAACAATTTGAGATGCGTATATATAAGAGATTAATAGATATCTTTGATGTAACTCCTCAAACAACAGAATCTCTTAAAAAATTAGCGCTTCCAGCTGGGGTTGATGTTCAGCTTAAATAAGCGTTTAATTAAATATTAAAGATAAAGCTCTTTACTACGTTTTATCTGTAATAGTTTGAAACAATAGAAAAGTAGTAAGTAAAATCATTATAGAGGATTCGCCGATGGTAGGAATAATTGGCAAAAAATTGGGCATGACAACAGTTTTTGATGAAACTGGCAACGCAATAGCAGTAACAGTAGTAGAAGCTGGTCCATGCACAGTTATGCAGATAAGAGATAATGAGAAAGATGGCTACAGTGCAATTCAATTAGGTTATGGTGCCGTAAAAGAAAAGCATTTGAAAAAGCCACAAATAGGTCAATTTAAAAAAGCAAATTTAGAGCCTAAGAAATATCTAAAAGAGTTCAGAATGGACAATACTAGTTCATATACAGTAGGTCAGGAACTTAAAGCAGATGTATTTCAAGCAGGCGATTTTATAGATGTTAGTTCTTTGAGTAAAGGCCGCGGTTTTGCAGGCGTAATGAAAAGACATAATTACGATGGTGGTCCTATGAGCCATGGTTCTAACTTCAGAAGAAGAGCTGGTTCTATAGGTTGTAACAGCTACCCTGCAAGAGTATGGAAAGGTAAAGGTATGCCGGGACATATGGGTAATGCTTTAACTACTATACAAAACTTGAAAGTAGTTGAAATAAGACCAGATGATAATTTGATTATGATTAAAGGTGCTATACCTGGTGCAGTTAATAGTATAGTGAAATTAACATCAGCAGCTAAAAAACGCAACAAGAAAAAGAACTCAATGAATTAATTTAGAGTAATAACAGGATGATAAAATGGAAGTAGTAATACTAAATGAAAATGGAGATAGCGTAGGCAATTTAGAGATTGTTGATGAGATATTTAAATCAGAAGTTAACAATAATCTACTTTACGAAGCAATCAAAAATGAATTAGCTAACAGACGTCAGGGAACGCACTCTACTAAAACCAGAGCAGAAGTTTCAGGAGGCGGTAAAAAACCTTGGAGACAAAAAGGTACTGGCAGAGCAAGAGCAGGTTCTACACGTTCGCCAATTTGGGTAGGCGGTGGTAAAACACATACACCTAAACCACGCGATTATAGCTATAGATTGCCAAAGAAAATGAAGCGTAAGGCTCTATTGTCTGTTTTATCTTTAAAATATGGAAGCAATGTTCTTAAAGTTTTTGAGGACTTCACTTTTGATGCTCCTAAAACAAAAAGAATGGCTAGTTTTATAAGTAAGGTTAAAGAACCAAATACAAGAAAAGTGGCATTTGTAGTAGGTAAAGATGAATCTTTAGGTGATAATTACAATAAATTATTATTATCATTAAGAAACATTAAAGATTTAAAGCTTGTAAATGCAGACAGTATGTCTATACATCCTTTATTTTATGCTGATGAGGTATATTTTACTAAAACAGCTTTATCTAAATTAAATGCTAGAATTAAGGGTTAAAAAATATGAGCATGTATTCACTTTTAATTGAGCCTATACTTACAGAAAAAAGTAATATGCTTAGAACTGAGCCTAGAGGAACAGAAAAGCGTTATTATGTATTTAAAGTAAGACAGGACGCTAATAAAACAGAACTAATGAAAGCGGTTGAAAAAATATTCAATGTACACCCGCTAGATTGTAAGATAATAAATGTTAAGCCAAAAAAGAAAAATCGCAGAATGAGCAGACGCGGATACACACGCAGCTATAAAAAAGCGATAATAGTTCTTGACGGCAAAGAATCAATAGATATAGTAAAATAATGAGGGACACCGATGGCTATTAAGAAATTTAAACCGACAACACCAAGTTTACGCTATCGTACAGTAGTAGATTTTTCTGATATTACAACAAATGAGCCTTGTAAATCATTAGTATGCGGAAAAAAACGTATAAGCGGACGTGGTTCAAATGGTCGTATAACTATGCGTCGTCGCGGAGGCGGACATAAAAAACTATTTAGATTTGTAGATTTTAGAAGAGATAAGCATGACATAGAAGCTAAAGTGGTTTCTATAGAGTATGATCCTAACAGAACTGCTCGTATAGCTTTACTACACTATACAGATGGCGAAAAAAGATACATAATATGGCCATTGGGACTTAATGTAGGCGATAGAGTAGTAAGCGGTGAAAATGCAAAAGTTAAAATTGGATGCACTTTACCATTGAAAAAAATTCCATTAGGTACTATAATACATAACATTGAAATAACTCCTGGAAAAGGCGGTCAGCTTGTTAGAGCAGCAGGCGGCGGAGCTCAGATAACAGCAAAATCAGGCGGTTATTGTGTAATAAGACTTCGCTCAGGTGAAGAAAGAAGAATACTAGAAAATTGTTATGCTACTATAGGACAAATAGGTAACCTAGATCATTTCAATACTACAGATGGTAAAGCTGGAACTACAAGACATAAAGGCAGAAGACCAAAAGTAAGAGGTGTTGTAATGAACCCAGTAGATCACCCGCACGGTGGTGGTGAAGGTAAAAGCGGTCAAGGTAATCCGCACCCAGTTTCTCCAACAGGTGTACCTACTAAGGGTTACAAAACTAGAAAGAAACATAAGTATTCTGATAGATTAATAATCAAAAGAAGAGGGGGTAAAAAATAATGTCTCGCTCTATTAAAAAAGGACCTTTTGTAGATAAGAATCTTTTTAAGAAAATACAAGCTGGAGATAATAAGCACCAAATAAAAACTTACAGCCGTGCTTCAACAATTATTCCAGAAATGATAGGCTTTACTATAAATGTACATAATGGTAAAACATTTGTAGCAGTTTATATACAAGAAAATATGATAGGTCATAAATTAGGCGAATTTGCACCAACAAGAAAATTTATATCTCATGCAGGTGCCGCTAAAGTAGGTAAGAAATAAGGATTTAGACTATGGATTATAAAGTAAAGGTACGTTATTTACGCATTGGCCGCAGGAAAGTATCAAGATTACTTCCTTTTGTTAGAGGTGAGTATGTTAATCATGCTATATCTAATCTTGCAGCAATGCCACAGATGTCATCAGTAGTTCTAAGAAAGGCTATTAAAAGCGGAATAGCTAATGCAATATTCCAATCAAGAAATATCAATCCAGATACATTATGGGTAAAAACTGCTTATGTTGACAAAGCACCTACTCTAAAAAGAATACGTGCAGCAAGCAGAGGCAGTGCTGACCCAATATTAAAAAGACTTTCACATATTACTATAATATTAAGTGATGATAAAAAACCTGAAAAGAAAAAATTAAAAGTAAAAAGTGCTAAAGTAGAAGAAGCACCTAAAGCAGCGGAGGTATAAACTATGGGTCAAAAGGTTAGTCCAATAGGTTTAAGACTCGGAATTAACAAAACTTGGTCTAGTAAATGGTTTGAAGATAGCAGAACTTATGCAGACAGTTTGCATGAAGATTTATCTATCAGACGCTATATAATGAATTACTATTATAAAACATTAAAAGAAGAACAAAAGAAAATCGGCGGAAAAAAAGAGTCTTTTGACCCTGCTATATCTGATATACAAATAGTACGTTTCCCAGATAGAATCAATATTTTCATCTCTACTGCAAGAGCAGGTGTTGTAATAGGACCTAAAGGTCAGAGAGTTGAAACTGTAAAAACAGCAGTTCAAAAAATGGTTAAAAAACCAGTACATTTCTCTATTACAGAGATAAGAGATGCAGAGTTAGATGCAGCATTAGCAGCACAAAGCGTAGCACGTCAATTAGAAATGCGTGTTGCTTTCAGAAGAGCTATGAAAAGCGTTATAACTCAAGCTATGAAGAAAGGTGCTAAAGGAATAAAAGTTATGTGTTCTGGACGTTTAGCAGGAGCTGATATTGCTAGAACAGAACAATATAAAAATGGTTCAGTACCATTACATACATTAAGAGCTAATATAGATTACGGCACTGCAGAAGCACTTACTACATTCGGTATTATCGGAATAAAAGTGTGGATCTATAAGGGAGAAATTCTTGATAAAAAAGAACATAAGCAAGATGATGCAGGTAAAGTTATCAGTGCCAAAGGAGATAGATAATGTTACAACCATCAAGAATGAAATATCGTAAACATCATAGAGGCAGAATGAAAGGCAAATCAAAAAGAGGAAGTAATCTTACTTTCGGAGATTATGGTTTGATGGCATTAGAACCTGTATGGCTTACAGATAGACAAATTGAGGCTGCACGTATTGCTATATCAAGACATGTTAAACGTGTAGGTAAGATGTGGATAAAAGTATTTCCAGATAAACCTTATACTAAAAAACCAGCTGAAACTAGAATGGGTAAAGGTAAAGGTAACGTTGAATATTGGGTAGCTGTAGTTAAACCTGGAAAAGTAATATTTGAAATATCAGGTGTTCCAGAAGAATTGGCTCAATCAGCTTTCAGACTAGCTGGTTTCAAGCTTCCTATAAAAACTAAGTTCATTAAGAGGGAGGCTATATAATGGCTAAAAATAAAAAAGATTATAAGTCATTGCCTTTAGAAGAGCTTAAAAGTGAACTTCTAAAATTAGAAAAAGAATATCAAGAGCATAGATTTGAAAAAGTAGTAGGCGATGCAAGACAAACACATCAACTTAAAAAAGCTCGTAAAGATATAGCTAAAGTTAAGACATTTATTCGTCAATATGAACTTGGCATAAAAAAATAGTGAGGTATTACTGTGGAAAGCAAAGCAAAAAAATATAAAAGAGTACTTGAGGGAATTGTAGTTTCTGATAAAATGGATAAAACTATAGTTGTAAAAGTAGAAAGCAAGCAGAAACACCCGCTCTATGGTAAAACTATTAGTAAAAATAAACGCTATAAAGCTCATGACGAAAAAAACGAATGCCATGAAGGCGATTTAGTAAGAGTAATAGAGTGCAGACCTCTTAGTAAAGATAAAAAATTTAGATTGACAAAAATAATTAAGAAAGCAGAGCGTATAGATAAAGATTCTATAGACAGCGATGTAGAAAGCGTATTAAAACGTGAAAAACATGCTCCAGAAGCAGCAGTTTCTTCACAGGTTGAAGGAGAGTAAGAATTATGATACAAGTACCAAGTACTCTTAATGTAGCCGACAACACTGGCGTGAAAAAGTTAAAATGTATTAAGGTATTAGGCGGAAGCAGACGCAGATATGCTACTTTAGGTGATGTAATTGTTTGCTCTGTAACAGATATAATACCTACTTGCTCTATAGAAAAAGGTAAAGTTGTTAAAGCCGTAATAGTAAGAGTTAAAAAAGAAGTTAGACGTCCGGACGGTTCATATATACGTTTTGATGAGAATGCTGCTGTTATAGTAGATGATAAAAAAGAGCCTAGAGGTAAACGTATATTCGGACCAGTAGCACGCGAGCTTAGAGACAGAGGCTTTATGAAGATAGTATCACTTGCACCAGAGGTAATATAATATGATAAAAAAACAAGATTTAAGTAAGACAAAATATAAAGTAAAAAAAGGCGATACTGTTGAGGTAATAGCTGGAGAGCAAAGTGGCGAACGCGGCGAGGTATTGTCTATAGATAGAAAAAGAGGCAGAGTTCTAGTAAAAAATATCAATATGGTTAAAAAGACTATGCCTAAAACTCAAGAGAATCAAAGAGGCGGTATAGTTGAAAAAGAAGCTTCAATAAATATATCCAATGTAATGGTAGTTGACAAAGGCGGTAAAGCTACTAGAGTTGGAAGAAAAGAAGCAGACGGAAAATTAAAAAGATATTCTAAAAAATCGGGCGATTTTCTTGATAAGTAAGTAGGAGAATAAATTATGTCAGTATTGAAAGATAGGTATGAAAACGAAATTAAACAGTCTCTGCTAAAAGATATGAATTTAAGCTCTACAATGGCTATCCCTAAAATTGAAAAAATCATCATAAATATGGGAGTAACTCAGGCTGTAACAGACAAAAAATATGTTGATTCTGCTGTAGAAGAATTGACTCAAATAGCAGGTCAAAGAGCTGTTGTAACAAGAGCTAAAAAATCTATAGCTAACTTCAAATTAAGACAAGGTATGCCTATAGGCTGCCGTGTAACTTTAAGAGGTGAGAGAATGTATGACTTCTTAGAGAGATTAATATTCATAGCATTACCAAGGGTAAGAGACTTCCAAGGTATTCCTAGAAGAGGATTTGACGGTAAAGGTAATTACAATTTAGGAATAAAAGAACATACTATATTTCCAGAAATAAGTTTTGATAAAACAGATGCTGTAAAAGGCTTAAATATAACAATAGTAACTACTGCAGATAATGACGATATGGCACGTACTTTATTAGAAAGAGTAGGTTTGCCATTCCGTGCTGCACCTAAAAGTCAGGAGAATAAATAATGGCTAGATTGGCACTTAAAGTTAAAGCTACAAAAAAACAAAAATATAAAACAAGACAATATAACAGATGCCCAATATGCGGCAGACCTCGTGCTTACATAAGACAGTACAAGATGTGCAGAATATGTTTCAGAGATTTAGCTAATAAAGGTTTAATACCGGGCGTAACTAAGTCTAGTTGGTAATTTAAGGAGTTATATAAATGAGCGTACATGATCCAATAGCAGATGCTTTAACTATAATTAGAAACGGATGTAGAGCAAAAAAAGAGGCTGTTACTATACCTTTTTCTACAAAAATGGAAAATATACTTGCAATTTTGAAGAAAGAAGGATATATTAATGACTTCAAAAAAGTAGAAGTAAAAGATAAAAATTTCTTCCGCATAGAAATAGACTTGAAATATTATGAGGGAAGTTCAGTAATAGAGGGCATTCAAAGAGTATCAACTCCGGGTTTGAGAGTTTATACCTCAGTAGATACTATACCTCAAGTAAAAAATGGTTTCGGTATATCTGTAATATCTACAAGCAAAGGAGTTATGACAGATAAAGAAGCTAGAAAAGAAAATGTTGGCGGCGAAGTTTTATGCTACGTTTGGTAATAAATTAAGAGGGTATTAATAATGAGTAGATTAGCAAACAAACCTATAGCGATACCTCAGGGCGTTGAAGTTAAAGTAGACGGACATAAAGTAATCGTAAAAGGTAAAAGAGGGGAGTTGACAAGAGAGTTTTTTGATTATATAATACTTGAACTTGAAAATAATTCTCTTTGGGTTAAACCTCCTAAGATTGAAAGTACTGACGAAAAAGCTATTAAAGAAAATAAAGCTAAATATTCTGCACAACTAGGTTTGGTGTGGAAACTTATTTCTAATATGATAGAAGGTGTAAATACTGGATATAAAAAAGTGCTTCAGTTAGAAGGTACAGGTTACCGTTCTAATGTACAAGGAGACATTATAACTTTACAATTAGGTTTTTCTAGTGATGTTAAAATGAAAATACCTGAAGGTGTTAAAGTAACAGTAGAAAAAGACACAAAGATAGTTATTGAAGGTAATGATAAAGAACAAGTAGGCGAGCTCGCTATGAATATCAAAAAGAAAAGACCTGTTGAACCTTATAAAGGTAAAGGTGTTAGATTTGAAGGCGAGCATGTAAAAATGAAAGAAAGTAAAAAAGCTGCTAAGTAAGGGGTAAGCTATGGGTTTAAGAGAAAAAATTAAAGCTCAACGTGAAAGAAGAAAAAGAAGTATACGTATAAAAATAGAAGGAAGCTCTGAGCGTCCTAGACTTACAGTTTATAAAAGTCTTAAATATGTATCTGCTCAAATAATAGATGATAGTAAAGGTATTACTTTAGTATCAGCATCTTCTCAGGAAAAAGATTTAAAAAGCGGTAAAAATGCTGATATAGCTAAAGAAATAGGAAAAATTTTAGCCGCTAGAGCAAAAGAAAAAAATATAAGTGAAGTTGTATTCGATAGAAACGGCTATATATATCATGGAAAAATAAAATCCTTGGCTGACGGTGCTCGTGAAGCAGGATTGAAATTTTAAGGAGTATGACCTTGGCACACGATATAAACAACAACGAAGAAAAAAGTATGTACGAAGAACGCCTTATAACTTTAAACAGAGTTGCTAAAGTTATGAAAGGCGGAAGACGTTTTAGATTTGCCGCTTTAATGGTTTTAGGTGATAAGAATGGTCATGTTGGTTTAGGTTATGGTAAAGCAAACGAAGTACCAGATGCTATTAGAAAAGCTATAGAACAAGCTAAGAAAAACATGATAGAAGTTAACTTAAAAGGTGAAACTATACCGCATAATACAGTCGGAGTATTTAGAAGCAGCAGAATTATTATGAAACCAGCTTCTAAAGGTACTGGAGTAATTTCAGGCGGTCCTGCACGTGCTGTATTAGAATTAGCTGGTGTAAAAAATATTCTTTCTAAGTCTTTAGGTAATAACAATTCAATGAACCTAGCTAAAGCTACTTTTGAAGGTTTGAAATCTTTGAAAACAGTAGAGCATATGGCTAATAAAAGAGGAATTAGTATAGACCAGATTTATGGGAGGGCAGAATAATGGCTAAAGTTGTAATAACATTAGTTAAATCTCCTATAGGCTATGAGAAGTCTCAAAGAGATACTGTTGTAGCTTTAGGTTTTAAAAAGAGTAAAAGAGTTGTAGAACATGAAGCAACTCCTCAAATAAATGGAATGATAAATAAAATATCACATCTTCTTAAAGTAGAGTATAAGTGAGGTTCTTAACAATGGCACAAGAAAATACAAAAATATTAAGAGCTCCTAAAGGGTCAAGTAAAAAACGTCATAGAGTAGGACGCGGTCAAGGTTCTGGTTGGGGATGTACTGCAGGCAGAGGTGATAAAGGAGCACAGTCTCGTTCTGGATACAGCAGAAGAGCTGGTTTTGAAGGCGGACAAATGCCTTTGCATAGAAGAATCCCTAAAAGCGGATTTACTAATGCAGCTTTTAAAAAATGTGTAAATGTTATCAATGTTGGTGATTTAGATTCTATTGGTAATGAAATAAGCAGAGAAACTTTACTAAAATTGGGTTTCCTTTCATCTAAAAGAGATTATATTAAACTTCTTTCTATGGGTGAAGTAAAAAATGCTGTTACTATTACAGTTGATATGGCTAGCAAAAAAGCTATAGAAAAAATTGAGAAATCCGGCGGTAAAGTTATAATACATGAACGTAAAAAATATATTAGAAAAAAAGAAGATAAAAAATCTTAAGGTAAATAATAATGTTGAAATCATTAGCTAATATATTTAAGGTACAGGAATTAAGAAGCAGAATATTATTCACTATTATAGCTATTTTAGTTTATAGAATAGGAAGCCATATTCCTACACCTGGTATAGATCCTGCAGCCCTTTTAGGCTTTTTATCCTCATCGCAAGGCGGTGCAGGACTTTTGACTATAATGGATTTATTTTCAGGCGGTGCTTTATTTAGATTTTCTATATTGGCACTTGGTATAATGCCTTATATTTCTGCTTCTATTATAATGCAGCTTCTTGGGGTAGTAATACCTGCACTCGAAAGAATGCAGAAAGAAGGTGAAAGCGGTCGTAAAAAGATAAATCAGTATGTTAGATATTTAACACTTGTTCTTTGTATAGTACAATCTGCAGCTATGGCTAGTTGGATACAGAGTATAAATGAAGGTGCTATGATATTTATGAATCCGGGTATAGGATTTATATTATTAGTAGTTGTAACAGCTACTGCCGGTACCATGTTCTTAATGTGGCTAGGTGACCAAATTACAGAACGCGGCCTTGGTAACGGTATATCTGTTATAATTTTTGCTGGTATTGTTGCTCGTATTCCTGCTGGTGTTTATGATGTTATACAGAAAAGAGAAAGTGAATATTTAAACTCTTTAGTTATAGTTCTTTTCTTCATAATTTTTGCAATAGTTATATTCTGTGTAGTTTATGAAGAAAGCGGACAGAGAAGAATACCTGTTCAGTATGCTAAACGTGTGGTTGGCAGAAAAGTATTCGGAGCTCAATCAACTCATATACCTTTCAAAATCAACCCGTCCGGAGTTATACCTATAATATTCGCTTCTGCTTTAATGGCAATTCCAGCTCAGATAGCTAGTTTAACTAGAGGCGTTCAGTGGAGATGGCTTGATGCCTTGCTTAGATTCTTCTCTTATGGAAGTTGGGCATATATCATTCTTTATTGTCTTTTAGTTATAATGTTTGCCTATGTTTATACATCAGTACAATTTAATCCAGACGATATAGCAGAGAATCTTAAAAAATCAGGCGGTTTTATACCTGGTTACAGACCTGGTACTCAAACAGCAGAATATCTTAAGACAGTATTAAGCAGAATAACTATAGGCGGTTCAATATTTTTGGCAGCTATAGCAGTATTTCCAGACTTAATGTCTAAGATACCTATATTTGCACCTTTTAGAGGTACAAATAATTCTCTTGTTTATTTGATGGGCGGAACATCAGTAATGATTAGTGTAAGTGTTGCCGTTGAGTTATTAAAGCAAATAGAATCCTATTTACAAATGCATAACTATGATGGCATATTGAAGAAATCTAAGGTTAGAAGGTAACAATATGGCTGATAGAGAAACTATAGAAGTAGAGGGTACAGTTGTAGAGCCTCTTCCAAATGCTACTTTTAGAGTAGAGCTAGAGAATGGTCATAAGATATTGGCTCATATATCAGGTAAGATGCGTATGAATTTTATCCGCATACTTCCCGGTGATAAAGTAACTATAGAAATGTCTCCCTATGATTTAACAAAGGGCAGAATAATTTATCGTTATAAGTAATAAATTAATTGGAGATTAGTTACAATGAAAGTAAAAAGTTCTATAAAAAAACGCTGTAATGACTGTCAGATAGTTAAAAGAAAAGGCGTAGTTAGAGTTATATGTAAGAAAAACCCAAGACATAAACAAAAACAGAAGTAATTAATTTAAGGAGATAATTAATATGGCACGCTTAATGGGTGTTGAAATTAGAAACAATAAAAGAATAGAAATAGCCCTTACTGATATATACGGTATAGGTCGCACTCTTGCTCATGTTATTTGTGATAAAGCTAATATAGATTATTCTATTAAAGCTAAAGATTTAACAGATGCACAAATTACAGCTTTAAGAGATGCTATAGAAGCCACTACTAAAGTAGAAGGTGATTTACGTACAGAGCTTTACAATAATATAAAGCGTTTAAAAGATATTCACTCATATCGTGGAATGCGTCATATTAAAAGGCTTCCGGTACATGGTCAGCGTACACGTACTAATTCGCGTAATGCTAGAGGCGGCGGAGCTAGAAAAGCTATTGCTGGTAAGAAAAAAGCACCAGGTAAAAAATAATTAATGGGGGAGAATAGTGGCTACTCAAAAAGGTAAAAAAACTCTAAAAGATAAAAAAATTAAAAAAGATAGAAAAGTTGAAGCTTTTGGTATAGTACATATAAAAGCTAGCTTTAATAATACAATAGTTACTATAACAGATAGAAATGGAGACACTCTATCTTGGGCTAGTGCAGGTTTAGACGGAGATTATAAAAGCAGTAAAAAGTCTACTCCTTTTGCAGCACAGGTTGCTAGTGAAAAAGCATCTAAAAAAGCTTATGAAATGGGTGTGAGAGAAGTAGAAGTTTATGTTAAAGGTCCTGGAATGGGAAGAGAAAGCTCTATCAGAGCAGTTGAAGCTTCCGGACTTAAAGTTAAACTTATTAAGGACGTTACTCCAATGCCTCATAACGGCTGCCGTCCTAGAAAAAGAAGAAGAATATAATATTTGTATTTAAGTTGTATTAATAGGAGATAAATAATATGGCAAGATATAGAGATGCTAGCTGCAGATTATGCCGCCGTGAAAAAATGAAACTTATGTTGAAAGGCGAAAGATGTCTTACTGCTAAATGTGCTATAACAAAAAAGAGAGAAGTACCAGGTCCTGTTAACCGTAAAATGAAACAGTTATCAGAATATGGTATTCAGATGAGAGAAAAACAAAAAGTTAAACGTATTTATGGTGTTTTAGAAAAACAATTTAGAAATTATTATCATGAAGCTATACGTGTGGCTGGTGTATCTGGTGAAAATTTACTTAGATTATTAGAATTACGTTTAGATAATGTTGTTTACAGACTTGGTTTCGCTAAAAGCAGAAATCAGGCTAGACAATTCGTAGCTCATGGTTTTATATCAGTTAATGGTAAAAAAATGTCAATTCCTTCATACAGTATAAAAGTTGGAGATAAAATTTCTTTTACTGAAAATGGTAATGCTATAGGTGAAGTTAAAGCTATAGCAGAAGGTTTAAAAAGTGAATATGTTCCAGCATGGTTAAGTTTAGATCTTTCTTCTAAAACAGGAGAAATAGTTACTTTGCCTATAAGAGATCATATAGAGTATCCTATCAATGAACAGCTCATCATTGAGTACTATTCTAAGTAATGGAACTCTTTTATAAGGGGTATTATAAGAATGGCATTAAAAGAAATATTAGAATCTATTAAACATCCTCACAGGGTTACTTTTGAGAAAAAAGATTTAACTCCTACTTACGGAAAATTTATTGCTCAGCCCTTTGAAAGAGGATATGCAGTTACTGTTGGCAATGCTTTAAGAAGAGTATTATTATCTTCTATACCTGGTTATGCTATTACCGCTATTAAAATAGATGGTGTAAGCAATGAATTTGAAAATGTACCCGGCATGAAAGAAGACACTATAGTTATGATTATGCATCTTAAAAATGTTGTAGTTTCGCTTCCAGATCGTTTGGAAACAAAAACTATTCATATGAAAAAAGAAGGACCTTGTACTATTACTGCCGGAGATTTGGTGGCTAATGATAATGAGGCTCAGGTTCATAATCCGGATTACTATATTGCTACTATCGCAGAAGGTTATACCTTTGAAATGGATATTCAAATTGAAGGCGGATATAGTTATGTGCCTGCAGAAATGAATATTGAACTTGTAGAAGATGTTAATGCTATAGCAATAGATGCTATATACTCGCCTATTGTCAGCGTTAAATATAATGTTGACCCTATAAGAGTAGGTCAGCGTATAGATTATGGAAAACTTACTCTTGAAATAGAAACTAAAGGTAATATAGCTCCAGAAAAAGCTCTTTCACAAGCTGCTAAAATCTTAAGAGATAATTTAAAACATTTTATGGATCCTGAAGAGGCTAATGGTGATGATGAAAAAATAGAAGAAACCCCTAAAGATTCTGTTCTTGATTCTCTTAAGGGAAAACATATTGAAGAAGTTGAATTCTCTGTTAGAACTGCTAATTTCCTAATGGCTTCTGATCTTAAAACTTTAGATAAAGTAGCTGTAAAAAGTGAATCCGATTTGCTCAGACTTATTGGTGCTAATGAAATGATCATTGAAGAGATTAAAGAAAAGCTTGCAGAGTATGGTGCTCATCTTGGTATGAGAGGTTAATATAAAAGGTAATAAACTTTTAAGGATAGTAAAATGAGACATAGAGTTACAGTAAAAAAATTTAATAGAACAAGTGCACATAAAAAAGCTATGCTTTCTAATATGCTCACTTCTCTATTGAAATATGAAAAAATAGAAACTACTAAAGAAAAAGGCAGAGCTATAAAACAATTGGCTGATAAAATTATATATAAAGCTAAAGTTGATAATGTTCACAATAGAAGAATGGCTGCTAAGTATGTTAAAGATAAGACTATACTTACTAAACTTTTTAAAGATATAGCTCCTAGATATGCTGATAAAAATGGCGGTTATGTAAGAAAAATTTTGTCATATAAAAGATTCGGTGATGCTGCAGATATGTGCGTAGTTATGCTTTGCGAATCTGATAGCTCTTCTGTTAAAACTGAAAATAAATAATAAAATAAAAATAAACAAATCGGTTTATAAATCTTAATATAAGCAAATTATTATATAAATAATATCTATAGTTTTGTTATAGCGAGTATTCGCTATAACTTTACGTAGATGTTGTTTATGGAGGAATTTATTATGCCTTTCCAAAAAAAACGTGTGAAAGTATCTAATGAAAATGAAGAAGTCGAAACTCCTTCATCTCAGCCAAAAAAGGTTGTTAGAAAGAGAGTTGTCAAGCAGATTGAAACTGTACAAGAAAATAACGATATGGTTTCTAAAGATGAACAAGCTGTTAATATCAATGAAAATTATGATAATGATGTAAGAGATGAAAAATCGAATAAGCCTGTTGATGATATTTATATTAGTAAATTAAGCTGTTTAACTTTTGAAGAGCTTTTGGAATTTGCTGAAGGGTATGGTATAAAAAAAGATACTTCTAATAATATCAGACGGCAAGAACTTATGCACTCTATAGTGAGAGCTCAGCATGCTATGGAAGGTAAAATAATTGCTGAGGGTACTTTAGAAACTTTACAAGATGGTTTTGGTTTTTTAAGGTCTCAAAATAGCAATTATTTGGTTGGTCCAGACGATATATATATTTCTCCCGCTCAAATTAGACTTTTTGGTCTTAGAACTGGGGATATCATTACTGGTGAAGTAAGACCTCCTAAAGATAATGCAGGAGAGAAATTTTTTGCTTTGCTTAAAATTTTAACTGTTAATGGTGAAGAACCTAATAATCTTTATAAAAGACCTCATTTTGATAAATTAACTCCGATTTTTCCTAATGAGCGTATAGACTTAGAATTTGCACCAAATAAAATATCTACACGTATTATTAATCTTGTCTCTCCTATAGGTAAAGGTCAGAGAGGATTGATTGTAGCTCCTCCTAAAGCAGGTAAAACTATGATGCTTCAGGAGATTGCTAATGCGATATGTAAAAACTATCCAGATATTAAACTTTTTATACTTCTCATAGATGAACGTCCTGAAGAAGTTACTGATATGAAAAGACAAGTTCCAGAGGCTGAGGTTATTGCTTCTACATTTGATGAAACACCAGATAAACATTGTCAGGTTTCTGAAATGGTGCTTGAAAAAGCTAAACGTCTTGTAGAAAATAAGCATGATGTTGTTATAATACTTGATTCTATTACAAGACTTTCAAGAGCTTATAACTTAGTAGTTCCTGCAAGCGGTAAGGTTTTAACAGGCGGAGTGGATTCTAATGCTCTTCATAAACCAAAAAGATTTTTTGGTGCTGCTAGAAATATTGAAGAGGGAGGCTCTCTTACTATAATAGCTTCTGCTTTGGTGGACACTGGAAGTAAAATGGACGATTATATATACGAAGAGTTCAAAGGTACTGGTAATATGGAGCTTCATTTAGATAGAAAACTTGCAAATAGAAGACTTTTTCCTGCTATTGATATTGATTCTTCTTCTACTAGAAGAGAGGATTTACTTCTTACTGAAGAAGAGAAAAATAAGATGTGGGCTTTAAGAAAATATATGCAGTCTCAGGGTATAGATGAGGATCAGCTAATAGAAACTGTTATTGATAAAATGAATTCTACTAAAGATAATGCTGAGTTTTTAAAATTATTAAATTCATAATATTGTTGTTTTTAGGATTCATTATATGTCAAAAAAATCAGAAGAAGAAGATAGAAAACTGTTTTTATTTTTTTTAGAACATGGATATTTTCCTGATGATTTTGATTACAAAAAAAATACTAAATATGCAAAAAAAGAAAATATAGATAAAAAAAATAAAGAAATTAATAAAAATAATAATAAAGAATTAAAAGAAAGTAATTTTTTAAAACAAAATAAACCTTATACAAAAGAAGATGAAGAAATGTTTTTAAGTGCAATTGAGAATCTCGATTGCACTAATCATTCTAAAAAGTCTATTCATGACAGAAAAATCAATACCAAATTCAAACCTAATATAAAAAATGCCGTTCCAAAAGACAGACTAGATTTGCACGGACTTACAAGCGACAGAGCTTTGATAGAAGTTAAGCATTTTATTTATGAATGTAAGAAAAATAAAATAAGTCCTATTCTTATAATACATGGCAAAGGTTTTGGAAGTGAAAATAGAATACCAGTATTAAAAAATTTAGTCGAATATTATTTATTAACAGAAGGAAAGAATTATATAAAATATTTTTCTGATGCTCCAATAAATCTTGGAGGAAGCGGTGCTAAAATAATTTATTTGGATATATAGAAAGTTAATTTATAATATCTTAAATTTTATTAAGAATAAAGTTATATTTTGTTCTTAATATTCTATTACATTCAACATAAATAAAATTATTTTTAAAACAAATCTATTAAGAAATATTAAAACCAAAAACTATTTATGTAATACTTTATACAAGAAATCTTTGACTCTATCATGTTTAGGATTAGAGAAAAACTCATTAGGCTCTTCATCTTCCAATATTTTTCCGTCATTCATAAAAAGTATTCTAGTAGCAACATTTTTGGCAAAGCCCATTTCATGAGTAACTATAAGCATAGTCATACCTTCTCTTGCAAGCTCAACCATAACGTCCAAAACTTCTTTAATCATTTCAGGGTCTAATGCTGAAGTAGGTTCATCAAAAAGCATAATATCCGGCTCCATTGCCAATGCTCTTGCTATAGCTATTCTTTGTTTTTGCCCGCCAGAAAGTTTATTAGGGTATACATCTTTTTTATCTACTAATCCTACCTTTTCTAGTAGTTCAATAGCTTTTTTTTCTGCATTCTCTTTTGAAATCTTTTTTACTTTCATAGGAGCTAAAGTAATATTGTTCATAACTGTTTTATGAGGAAACAAATTAAAATGCTGAAATACCATTCCTAGTTCCTGACGCATGAGGTTAATATCAGTATCTTTATCCATAATATTTTTGCCGTTTATGATAATGTCGCCTTCTGAAGGCTCTTCAAGACGATTAATGCATCTTAAGAATGTTGATTTTCCGCTTCCGGAAGGTCCTATTATGGCAATGATTTCACCTTTTTTAACGTCAACATCTATACCTTTAAGAACTTCTAGTTTACCGAATTTTTTATGTAAGTTTCTTATCTTAATCACTTTCTCTCAAACCCTCCTCAACTTTTCTCATAAACATAGCAAATATTGAAGTCAGTATAAAATATATTATACCTACAGCAATTAAAGGTTCAACACCTCTATAAGTTTGGCTTGTAATGATATTAGCAGATCTAAGTAAATCAACTCCTCCTATAAACCCTACAACAGAAGTTTCTTTAAGAAGTGCTATAAACTCACTTACAAGCGGAGGAAGTATTTTTTTTATAGCCTGCGGTATTATAATTTCCTTCATAGAAAGCGAATAATTCATACCCAAAGCTCTTGCTGCTTCCATCTGTCCTTTATCCAAACTCTGTATGCCAGCTCTTATAATTTCAGCAACATAAGCTCCGGAATTAATTCCAAAAGCAATAGCTGCTATAATAAGTATGGGAGTATCTCTTAAACTATCAACAAATACAACATTAGCCCATATCATAAGCTGTACAACAACAGGGGTTCCTCTTAAAATATTGACATATAAAAATGCTATTTTTGAAAGAGGATTAAAATTACTAAATTTTTTTGAGTTTTTGAATGGATAAAATTCTGAAAGCTGAAGCAGAGCAATAAAAATACCTAATACTATACCAATAACTGTAGCAAGGGCAGTTGTTCCTACAGAAAATATTAATCCTTTTATAATATAGATGTATCTGCCATTGGATATGAATATTACTTTAAGAAGTTCCAAATATTCCAGCATATATATAAACCTTTATAAAAATATATCTTCTCTTTACGTTTTTTATAAATATTTTAATTATGTTATAAAAAATTAATTAAATTAAAGAAAAGATATATATATATTTTTTTAATTATAATTAATTTGCAAAATATTTATTAAGTAAAGTTTCATAAGTTCCATTTTCATTAATAGTTTTTAGAGCATCATTTACTTTAGTAAGAAGTTCTGTATCATCTTTTCTCATAGCTATAGAATACTCTTCAGTAGCAGAATCAGTTTCTATTAGTTTTAATTCATTATTTTGAGCTACATAATTTTTAGCAGGTTCATAGTCTAAAACTACAGCATCAACCTTTTGTGATTTTAATGCTAATATAGTTTCAGAAGTAGCATTAAATTTTTGAACTTCCACATTAGTCATTTCACTAACTAAAATATCTCCAGTATATCCTAATACTACACCTACTTTTTTACCAGCAAAATTATCAAAAGTTGTTATATCAGTATTATTTGAAAGTACAACTATAGACTGTTTAGAGTTATAATAAGGATCAGAGAAATTAACAAACTGTTTTCTTTCTTCTGTTGCAGTCATACCTGCCACTATAAGATCTATTTTTTTAGCTTCTAAAGCAGGAAGAAGTCCGTCAAACTGCATGTCTACAACTTCAATCTCAGCTCCTATTAATTTTGCAATTTCGTTTATCAAATCTATATCAAAACCAACAATCTTATCGCCTTCTCTATATTCAAAAGGTTCAAACTCAGCATTTGTTCCTACATAGAGTTTATTTTTGTCTTCTTTTTTCTGACAGCCTATGAATACGGTTAAAACAATAGATAAAGCTATAATTATTTTAAAAAGATTATTTTTAAACATTTTGATTCTCCTAAATTATTATAGTGTTAATTAATTAAAAAAAAAATACTACATATAAAAATTTTTTATTGTAAACAATTTTATATAATAAAATAAAAAAGTCAAGGTAAATGCAAAAAATAAAAATACTGATTACAAAATGTATTATTAACTGTTTAAATACATAAAGAAAATGAATAAATTTGTATAAAAAAACTATATATTGTATAATTATATTAATTTATAAAGAATAGGGGTATTAATGCGGGGTTCTGCTGTAGCGATAATATTTATAGTAGTAAACATAATAGCTGTAAGCATATTTTTGATAGTATCTACAACATCTATTAAGACTTCTATATTAACAGAAGAAAAATTGTCAAGAGAATCTTTAAATACTATTATAGATATATATTATAAAAAAAATATAGCCTCGCAGAACTATTATAATGCTGTATCTGTTATACCTAGAATAGATATATACACACTTCATTCATTAAGCAATTATATACAAAGGGTAAAAACTATAGAAGCCGATGCCACACTCATAGAAAAGCCTTTGACATTTCAGGAATACCAGTATCTTCAGGCTAGAATAACAGAAAATATTGATAAAATTAATTATACAGCAAGAAATTATCCAGTTCTTAGAACAAATCAAAATTATATAACAGCATTAAATGAGATGCGTCCTATAATAGAAGACGAGAGAAAATCTATTTCTCTTTATAATGATTATGTTGCAGAATATAATAAATTGACCACAACCCCGCCATCTAGTATAGTAGCTGGAATAATGGGAAAATTTCCTTTTTTAAGATTTGAAACTGGTACTAATATTATAGCACAAACTGCACATATGTTTCAATAATTATTAAAAATATATATTTATTGTATATTATTGTGTTTGCAAAAAATTTAAGTTTTAATATAATATACGCAGGCAATATTTATTTAAACATATAAACTTTATAAATATAGATAATTTTATGAATAATATAGAAGATTTAAAAAACCTAAAGAGGGTAACTCAGAAAGAAATAGCAAAAAGACTTGGAATAAGCAGAACGACAGTTGCAAGGGCTATAAACGGAAGTGAGTTTATTAAAGAAGAAACAAAATCAAAAATACTTGAATTAGCTTCAAAGCTCAATTATGAAAAAAATTATATAGGCAGTTCTTTAGCCAATCAAAAAGAAAAGGTTGTTCATTGTTTAGTAGCACATTCTTTTAATGAGTTTTATACAAGCGAAATTATAAGAGGTTTAAATACAGTATCAAAAGAATATTCAATATACAATTATAATCTAAAAATAACGGCTACAGAAATACATTCTCCTGATAAGCAGATAGAACTGCTTCAAAAAATATTAAAAGAAGATGATATAGACGGACTTATAATAACGCCTTTAAATAGAGATATTATTTATGATATTCTAAAGCCTTATTTTAATAAGATGAAAATAATATCTATAGGCACAAGACTTTCTGAAAATATTGCTCATGTTGGTCCTAATCATATAAAACAGGGGGCTATGGCAGGCGGTATAGTTTCTAATCTTCTTAGAGATGATGAGGGACTTCTTATAATAGATAATGGTGATGATAAAATATCTTCCGGAATGTATTTAGAGGGTTTTTTAGAGAGGATAAGGAATACAAATATAAGCATATTAGGTCCTATACTATGCGGTAATATAGAAGACAGCATTCATACAATCAAAGAAATGTGCGGCAAATATGATATCAAAGGTATTTATATAAACAGATATGCTCAGGAAATATACGACATAATAGATAAAAATATATTAAATGGTAAAAAAATAGTAACTCATGGTATGGCAGGAAGTATAAAATCTTTAATTAAGTCTGGTATTATATCATTTACTGTTATGGAAGAGGTATTTATGGAGGGGTATGATGCCGGTAAAATGATGTTTGAAATGCTTTACAAAAATAATATAACTAATAATTGGAAAGTATCAGATTCTAAAGTAATATTTTTGGAGAATTTGAGTATTTGATTATAATAATATTATATATTTATACATTATATTCGTTTTTGTACAAAAATTATTTGATAATTTTACTTGATAAAATTAACATATTATGCTAAAATATTGCAACTATATTTTATGATGTTATATTTGTTTACTTTTTCAAAATTAGAAATTAAATAATATTAATAAATTTATTAGGAGATATAAAATGGAGCAAAAGATAAGATTAGTAGAAGCAAAATATAAAAAAGAAGCTATTTTGCCTTTTGAAATAGGTGATACAGTAAAAGTATGGGTTAAAATTATCGAAGGCGACAGAGAAAGATTACAGGCTTATGAAGGAACTGTTATTTCTATACGCGGCAAAGGCATTAATAAAAGTTTTATAGTAAGAAAAATCTCTTACGGAGTAGGTGTAGAGAGAATATTCCTTCTTAATTCTCCTAGAATAGATCATGTTGATATTATACGTAAAGCTAAAGTAAGAAGAGCTAAACTTTACTACTTAAGAAAGAAAGTTGGTAAAAAGGCACGCTTAGTAGAAAGATTAGGTGTTAAAATCCCTAAACATTCAGATTTGATTAAAAATACTGCAGAAGAAAATAAAGCTGAAGAGAATGATTCTTCAAAAGCAGAATAATATTTTTTAATTTTGTTATTTTTTAAGGAGAATTTTTATGGGCTATAAAATAGTTGCCAGAGAGCAATGGTCAGAAAAAGTATTTATGATGAAAGTTGTAGCTCCTGATATAGCTAAGCATCGTAAAGCAGGTAACTTTATTATTTTCAGATTAGATGAAAAAGGTGAAAGAATACCGCTTACTATAGCCGATGCTGACGCAGAAGCTGGAACTATTACTATAGTAACTCAAAGTATAGGATATTCTACTGCTAAACTTATGGAGCTTCAGGTGGGCGATGAAATATTAGATGTTATAGGACCTTTAGGACAGCCTACTCATATTGAGAAAAAAGACGGTATAGTTTTAGGTGTAGGCGGCGGTGTTGGTATTGCTCCTTTGCATCCTATAATGGAAGCTCATCATAAAGCTGGAAATAAAGTTATCTCTATATTAGGTGCCAGAGATAAATCACTTATCATTATGGAAGATATGATGAGAAAAATATCTGATGAAGTGCTTATTTGTACTGACAATGGAAGCTACGGAGAAAAAGGTGTTGTTACTAATATGATAGAAAGAATCTATGACAGAGGTGATAAAATATCTGAAGTTATAGCTATCGGACCTGCTATTATGATGAAATTTGTAACCATACTTACTAAAAAATACAATCTTCCTACAGTTGTTAGTTTGAACCCTATTATGATAGATGGTACTGGTATGTGCGGCTGCTGCAGAGTGAAAGTTGGAGATGAAACTAAATTTGCATGCGTTGAAGGTCCTGAATTTGACGGACATTTGATTGATTTTGACCTTCTTATGAAAAGACAGGCTATGTATAAAAAAGAAGAGCATGAATGTAATTTAAAATTAGCTAATTAATTTTTGTTTAATTTGTATTTAAAAGTTATAGTGCCATTGTAAAGTGGGCTATAACTTTTTTGTTTATTTAGATATATACTAAAAAGATTTTATTTTGTCAGTTTTGATATTTAGCAGCTTTTTTGACGTAATCAGAAATTATTAAAAAATTTTAAAAGCGTATAGGCTATGTTGTAAGAAACATATCATTAAAGTATGATTTTTTATAAATATAGGAGTTTTTTTATTATGGCACTTAAAAAATATAGAGATTATGATAAATATGTACTAAAATTTTTCTATGAAGTAAATAAACCAATGCATAGAAAAGATACATATGATAAATTAAAAGAGTATACCAATACATCTGATGAAGACTTTAGTATCATATCAGAAAATGGTTATAATAAATTTAATTCAAGGGTACATTGGTCTTTATACATATTAAAAAAAGCTCAGTTAATAGAAAATGTAGATAAAGGGGTATATCAAATAACTGACTTCGGAAAAAAATTCTATGAAGAAAATCCAAACTTTGATTTCAAAACGTTAAAAGAAAAAACACCATATTTAGAAAACAGCAGAAACAATTCAAATGATGATATGGACGATATTGAAGAAACAGAAGATGAAAATAGAAACGAAATAGAAAAAAGCATTGAAGAGTATTATGAAAGCGTAGAAAAAGATATACTTGATAGACTTCAAAGTATGGGAGAAAGCTCTGTTGATAAAGGCACTAAATTTGAAAATATATGTTTGGAACTGCTTGAAAAAATGGGATATGGTAAAAAGTATAGAACTGGAGGAAGCGGAGACAGAGGAATAGACGGTACACTTACTATGGATAAATTCGGTTTTGATATTATAGGCGTGCAATGCAAATGCTATAAAGAAAATAGTAAAGTTAATGATACTGAAATAACAAAATTTGCTCATGGTCTTAAAAATGTTAATGGTATAAACAGAGGGATATTTATAACAACTTCCGATTATACTCCGCAGGCTAAAAAGGTTGTAGAAGAATTAAAAGATGTAAAAATAATACTTATAAACGGATACAGACTTGCTAAATATATGCGTGAATATGAGATTGGAGTAAAAGTGCTTGAAACTAGAAATATTTATGATGTTATAATTTAAAAGTTTTTAGCATATGCTATAATAAGTCAAAACTAAAAAAATCGGAAACATATTTTATGGAAGAGTTCAAACTTATAGAAAAAATAAAAAAATTAACAGAATATAAAAATACAAATAATCTAAATATAGGCGATGATTGTGCTGTTATAAAAGATATAAGCCAGTGTAAAGATATTTTGGTAACTTCTGATATATTAGTAGAAAATATACATTTCTCTTTAAAATATTACTCTTTTTATGATGTAGGATATAAGTCTGCTCAGGCAAATATTAGCGATATTATATGTAAAGGAGCTTATCCAAAAAATGTATTCATATCACTTTCTATACCCAAAAAAATTAATGATGAAAATATACTTGAATGGTACAATGGTTTTTTAGATGCATGCAAACCTTATAATATAGAAATATCAGGAGGAGATACTACAAGCTCAAATGATTATTTTTTTATATCCATAACATTGATAGGCATTATAGAAAAAAATAAATCTATACTCAGAAGCAATGCTCAAACAGATGATAATGTTTATGTATTAGGTTTTGTAGGCGAAAGTGATTTAGGGCTTAAAAAACTTTTGGAAGGTAATTATGATTATAACGATGAAAGTATAAAAACGCATTTAAGACCGACACTTTTTTATGATAAATGGCAGGAAATTATAAAAAAATACAAAATAAACTCTTCTATAGATATAAGCGACGGACTTTTGCAAGATGCATCTCATATTGCTGAAAACTCTAATAAAACTATAGAAATATACGAATCTTCCAATTGGTTTTTAGTTAATAGATTTTTTGATAAAGAAACTAAAGAAATCAAACAAAATAAAGTATTAAAATCCATTCTTACTGGCGGAGAAGATTATGCTGTTATTTTCACTTCTAAAGACGATATACCAGAAGAAAATAATTTAATAAAAATAGGCATTGTAAAAGAATATTCTAAAAACTTTATAAAGTTTATAGACAGTAATAATAAAGAAGTACATTTTGATTCATTGGGTTTTGTACATTATTAAATTATTAGTTAATATTAATAAAAAGATAAATAAACTTGTAAAATCCATTTTTAATTACTATACTATAATCAATAATATTAAAACAGTTTTTTAAAGGAGAAAATATGAGAGAAGTAGTTATAGCCAGTGCTGTTAGAACGCCTGTGGGTAAATTTTTAGGCTCATTTTCTAATACATCAGCCGTTGAATTAGGAACCATAGCAGTAAAAGAGGCTTTAAAAAGAGCAAATATCAAACCAGAACAAGTTGATGAAACTTATTTCGGATGCGTTATACAATCAGCCCTTCTTCCAAATGCAGCAAGACAAGTATCTATAAATGCAGGAATACCTGTAGATAAGCCTGCACTAACAATAAATATACTATGCGGTTCTGGACTTAGAGCAGTATCAATGGCTGCACAGATGATTAAAGCAGGAGATGCTGATGTAGTTGTAGCTGGAGGTACAGAAAATATGAGCATGGCTCCTTATACTTCAACAGGTATGAGAATGGGAGCAAGAATGGGTGAAACTAAGATGCAAGACACTCTTTTAAATGATGCTCTTATTTGTGCTTTTGAACATTATCATATGGGAGTTACCGCTGAAAATATTGCAGAACAATGGGGCATTACAAGACAAGAGCAGGACGAGTTTGCATGCAGAAGTCAGAACAGAGCAGAAGCTGCAATAAAAAGCGGAAGATTTAAAGATGAAATAGTGCCTGTTACAGTAAAAACTAGAAAAGGCGAAATAGTAGTTGATACTGATGAACACCCTACTTTTGGTACAACTATGGAAACTTTAGCTAGATTAAAACCTGCTTTCAAAAAAGACGGTACTGTTACTGCTGGAAATGCTTCTGGTATTAATGATGCTGCCTCTGCTTTAGTATTAATGACTAAAGAAAAGGCAGAAGAATTAGGAGTTAAACCTATGGCTGCTATTTTGGGATATGCTACACATGGTGTTGAACCTAGAATAATGGGTATAGGACCTATAGAAGCAAGCAGAAAAGCTCTAAAAATGGCTAATCTTAAAGTAGAAGATATGGAATTAATAGAAAGTAATGAGGCTTTTGCTGCTCAGTCTATTGCCGTTGCAAGAGAGTTAAAGTTTAATATGGATATAGTTAATGTTAATGGAGGTGCCATTGCTATAGGACACCCTATAGGTGCTTCAGGAGCTAGAATACTTACTACTCTTTTATATGAAATGAAAAAAAGAGGAAATAAAAGAGGACTTGCTACACTTTGTATAGGCGGCGGTATGGGTACTGCTTTAGTTGTAGAGATGTAATAAATTTTATAATAATAAAAGGGTTAAAGCTTAATTGTTTTAGCCCTTTTTATTTTACATAATTATACTTAAATCTCCTGTTTTCTGATATTACTCTTCCAATAGCATTCATTATTAATCCTATATAAAAGACATATTGTAAGTATTGATATAGGAAATCTAGTAACCTTTAATGTTTCAAAATATTCTATAGTTATACTTATACCTAATGACATACCTATGATAAAAAAAGTAAAGATTGTTGGTTTATAATGTTATCCATTGTTAATAAGGAATATAATATATTTAAAAGTCAACAATAAAAATATGTTATAATATTTATTTAAAAGCAATTTTATATGTAATTGTTGAAAACTAATCATACATACTTGTATACAACAATATAAACATATGTAAAAAATAACTCTAATAAAGACCTATATTTGACGATAATTTATACTTATAAATAAAGGAAATATTTTTATGCTTAAATACGATTCTAAAGAAATACTGGATTATATAATAAAATGCAGAAGACATCTTCACAGCATACCAGAAATAGGAAATTATCTTCCTAAAACAAAAGAGTTTGTAATAAATGAGCTCAATAACTTTAAAAATATTAAATACACAGAAAATAAAAAAGACTCTGGAATAATAGCCTATATAACAGGTGAAAATAATACAAAAACAGCAGCATTGCGTGCTGATATGGACGCTTTACCTATAAAAGAAGAAACAAATTTTGAATACAAATCCTGCAATGGTAATATGCATGCATGCGGACATGATGCTCATACCGCTATTCTTTTAGGTGCTTGTAAAATACTTAATGATAATGCAGATAAAATTAAAGGAAATATTAAATTTTTGTTTCAGACGGGGGAAGAGACTGGAAGCGGTGCTAAAATAATGATAGAAGAAAATGCCCTCAAAGATGTAGAAGCAATATTCGGAGTGCATGTAGGAAGTTTTGCACCAGAAGCTCCTAATGGTGTTTTTGTTATACAGGAAGGTCCAATACTCGCATCTACCGATAAAATAGTTATAAAAATAAAAGGAAAAGGGACACATGGGGCTTATCCTCATGTGGGAAGTGATCCTATAGTTATGGCAGCTGAAATAATAAATGCCCTTCAGACAATAATTACCAGAGAAATAGAGGCAAGCGAAACTGTTATATTATCTCTTTGTAAGATTAACGGAGGAAGTGCATTCAATATTATACCCGATTCTGTAGAAATAGAAGGAACTATAAGAACTTTCAGCAATGATGTACGTGAGTTTTTTATAAAAAGAATAGAAGAAAAATCAAAACTTATAGCACAGTCAATGCGTGGTGAAGCCGAAATAAATATAATAGAATATTCCTGCGTTACATATAATGACAAAGAAATAACAGAAAGCATAAAAAATGAAGCTTTAAAAATATTTTCAAAAGATGCTGTATGGAATAAATATTATAAACCTAGTTTGGCTGGAGAAGATTTTTCTTACTATACAAAAGAAATTAAAGGCTGTTTTGCATTATTTTCAACTGTTACTGATAAAAAAATACCAAATCATAACAGTAAATTTGAGATAGAAGAAAACAAACTCAATATGCCTTCAGAACTTATGGCAAATTGGGCTTACAACTTTTTAAATAGCTGATATATTTATAAGAACTTGATTTCGGCATTTATTTTTATATACTACTATATAGCATGTAAAAAAGGATTTATTTATGTCAATTAATCAAGAATTAGCAAATATCATTTCAAATTTGGACGATAATAGTCTTCTAAATAATTCTCTTCAAATAAAAGAATTACTATATTCAGGTGCTGTGCTTGATGATTCTTTAAGCGAAGCATTATTTGTTTCATCAGTAGAACTGCTAGAAAAAATAAAAACAAACCCTAATAACTATACTATAAATAGTGAACAAATTGCAGCTATTAATAATATAATAAGTAAAATGGAATTATCATTTATGGATTTAGAATAAAGAAAATAATATTTTATACTAAATACATAAAATATTGTCTTGTTTTTATAGTATATTGATTATAATAAAAAAATTGAATAGTTAAAAAGTTTAATACTTTTGTTTATTTTTTTATAAAACCTGATATAAAACCTTTTATAAAGAAAAATCCATAAGTTAAATGCGATAAAAATATACCTATAGCCTTACAAAAACCTTTTATAGGAGATAATGTACTAATCCAGCTGCCTATCAAACATAGCAGGTAAAAACTATGAGGAAAAAGCAGTAAAGCTAAAAATATGTTTTTATTAATTGCTGATATATAAGTATTTAAAACTTTAGGCAAATCAAAATATAAGGCAAAAGGTACAAATATAGTGTATAGTAAAAATACTGAAGGTATAAAATAAGACAAACTCAAAGAATTGCCTCCAAACCTTTTTACAAAATACCCTCTATGCCAAGCATAATTTTTTAACTGCTTGAAATGTCCAAAAAATAAATCTCTTCTATGATGATAAACCAATGCCTCTGGAGTATATAATATTTTTTCATTCGCTTTCATAATATTATTGCAAAGTATGGTATCCTCACCAGGCCAATACTCACTGTCAAAGCCTCCTACCTTATCATAAAGCTCTCTTGTGATAATAAAATTGCAGCTTGGATAATCATTAACATACTGAACCTTATCTGGTATATATCTAGCCTTATGCTTTCCGCTCATAAGTGTTGAACTGTAAATAAGTCCGCTTATCTGTTTTGAAAAATTATCTTTATTGGTATTAACAGCAGGTCCGCCAAGAGCATAAACTTTTTTACTCTCCATTGCCCTTAATGCATTTAAAAGCCAATCTTTTTCTGGGTATGTATCATCATCTAAAAATGCCAATATACTTCCATTTGATTTTTTTACTCCCATTGCTCTTTTTATAGCAGGCGGAAACTCTCCTGTTTCTATTATTTTAATTCTTTTGTCTTTAAATAATTCTATATTAATTTCATCATCAGTATATTTATCTGGAAGTATTATCACTTCAAAGTTGGTATATATTTGTTCAAGTAAATACTCTGTTTCTTCCTTTATATAGTCATTAATTTTTTTTAGAGGTATTATAATACTTACAAGAGGTTTTTCTTTAAGCTCAGAAAATAAATCTCTGTAAAAATGAACAATATTAAGCCTATAAAATATTGCCAAAGTATCAATAAAAGTTCTCCATAATACTGAAAATTTAATAAATCCGAAATGCCTGTTTGGATTAACTATAACAGGTGCCGATACTATTTTTTTACCGTTTGAATTGCATGCAGCTAAAACTTCCAAATCATAAGCAAAAGCCTTTACCAATATTCTAGGGAAAATATTTATAATAGCATCTCTTTTGAAAAGTTTTAATCCAGTCTGAGTATCCTGTATAGGAAGATGAAAAAATATTTTAACAAACATAAAATATATAAAAGATATTAATTTTCTTATATTAGAATAATTAACTACAGAATCTTTATGTCTTTTAGAGCCTATAACAACATCAGCATTTTCTTTTTGCATAATCACAAAAAAATTTTCAAGCTGCGATGGATCTATTTCCATATCGCCGTCGCAAAATATTATATACTCTCCATTAGAAACTTCGCATGCTCTTTTTAAAGCATGTCCTTTTCCCTGATTTTCTATAGCATAAATGCCTATTATATTTTTTAAGTTTGGGTTTTTATTATTTTTTTGGAAGTTGGAGCATAATTTTTTTATTTCTTTTTTAGAATTATCACTGCTTCCGTCATCGGAAATAATTATTTCAAAGTTCATTAAAAAGGGAGAAACTTTATCTATAAGTATATTAATATTTTTTTCTATTTCTTTTTCTATATTATATACTGGTACTAATATAGAGACTAATTCTTTTATCTTCATAACTTTAACTTCTTTACGGCTTATAAGTATTTTTTAGATATTATACAAAAACTATAATATTTTGTAAATATATCAAAATATTTTATTATTTAAAATTGGAAGGCCAGCCATTTATTTTTATAGTATTATTATCTATAATAAGCTCCAAAGAAATATATCCTTTATAATTATCAAAATCTTTTTGAGTATAAACATCAGTAAAAAAATATATTTTCTGATTAGATGAACCTATAAAACCTCTTTCTTCATCATAAAGCTCATCAATATACTCACCATCTATCAATACATCAGTGTATTTTAATAATTCTAAAGCTCTGTCAAAGTTTGAAGCATTAATTTCTTCTAAAGTATATCCGCTGAAAAGTATTACAGATAAATTATTTTCTCTGCACCATTTGGCTATATAGGCAAGTCCTTTAGACTGAAGTATAGGCTCTCCTCCAAGCAAAGTAATACCCTCTATATGATAATTTTCTTTGCTGTATTTTATCTGTTCTATAATATCATCGCAATCTATTATATGTTTTTTTATAATAGGCTGCATATGAGTATTACAGCAGTTTCTGCATCTTTTCATGCAGCCTTGTGTCCATATTGCAAATCTTTTACCTATACCTTCAGATTTGCTACATTCTCTTATACTATTGATATTTAATAACATATTATTCTAATTCAAAATCAAAATCTGCTCTTTTAGGATTAAGCTGAACAATTTTTATAGTTCTTCCCTGAAGAGAATCTATATTTTCAAATACAAAATTAGAAATCGGATTTAGTATTTTACTTTCAACTACATTTAAAACTCCGCGTCCTCCATTTTTTATATCAACAGCATTAGATATCGCTGAATATGCACTCTCCTCATTTTCAAACTTTATTTCAGCTTTATATTTTTCTTTAATAAATGTTTCTATATACTTAAATTTGCCTCTTGCTATATTATTAAGGAAATCTGCACTGTCTATAAAATTAAAAGGTACTATATTATCTCCAACTCTATTTAAAAGTTCTGGTCTTTTTAACTCTTCAACAAAATGTTTTTTTTACATGCTCTAAAAACTTTTGATATACCTGCTTTTTATCAGTACTATAATCTATATCACTTGCCCCTATATTTGAAGTAAATATTATAACAGATTCTGAAAAAGATACTGTCTCTCCTTTACCGTCAGTTAATCTTCCGTCTTCAAGTATTTGCAAAAATTTATCAAGTATTCTTCCATGTGCTTTTTCTATTTCATCAAATAAAAGTACACTGAAAGGCTTTTCTTTTATAGCATTAGTAAGCTGACCTCCTTCCTCATAGCCTACATATCCCGGAGGAGCTCCTACAAGTCTTTGATCGCTGTGTTCATGATTAAACTCTGACATATCAAATCTTATACAAGCATTTTCATCTCCAAATAAAAACTCAGCCAAAGATTTTGCAAGTTCTGTTTTACCTACACCCGTAGGACCTACAAAAAATAATACCCCCTTAGGCTTTTTTTGTTTTGCTGAATGCTGTATTCCAGAAAAACCTGTAAACGCCCTTATTATTACATCTTTTACTTTTTCTATAGCCTCATCTTGTCCTTTTACTCTTAAAGCTAAAGTTTTTTCTATATTAGCTAATTTACTTTTACTTAAATCCTCCCAAGGACTTTTTTTCTCTCCGTATTTATATAAATTAATTATTTTATCTGCACTGAGTTTGGGCTCTGTCTGCATTGAAAGTTTCATTATCTGTGCTATGTCTTTAAGTTTGAATCCTTCCAAAGAATCTATAAAATCATTTCTTCTGTTTTCATCTAATGGAGGATCTAAACTTATTAAACTTTCATTATTTAATACAAAACTTTCTCTTTCTAGTCTTCCCGGAGAAGGTATATTAATAGAGCTTACATCAGGATTATTTAAATAGTATGATGAAGGTATTGTAGAAAGTTTATTTGTAATTATGATTATAGATCTTTTTTGTTCTTTAAAATCATTATCGAACATATCATAATTCATAGATTCTCTTAAAGCCTTTCCTATTATAGCAAGCCAATTTCTTTCATTTTCACTTAAAGAAGCATTAGAGCCAAATATATAATCAGAATAATCTATAATAAAACAAATTTTATTATTTGCTTTTGATTTTATCTGCTGAAGTACATAATTAAAAAACTCATTAATATCTTTATATTTAGGTCCTTGATTATTATTTTGATTATCTTCTAAATCATCGCCCAAATCATAAATATTACTTGGAGCTTGATTTGTCTTCTCTTTAGAAAATGTTAAATTAGATATTTTTGAAACATCATAATCAATGCCGTCAACTCTATCCCATTTTATAACATTATTAAATTTACTTTCTTCATTTAAGAGTTTAATAATATAATTTGAAATATATTCATACTTTCCAGTTTTTCTATTTCTTATTATATCAGAAGAGTTTCCGCTTAAAATAATAGAGCCTTTTAATTTAGAATCTCTTATAAACCTTTCAATCCATAAATCAATTTTTCTCTCTTCCATAAATAAAGCTCCTTATAATGTTCTTTTATCTGTATTATTAATATCCAAAGCTCCTTTAGATATTTTATCAGGATTTTCCCACAATACTTTTTTGTCTGATAATTTTATAGAGTAAATTTCTTCTAAATCTTTATTAAAATTATCTATATCCTTAACGCATGTTAAACCTTCATAATTATCAAATGTATATTCTAATTTTCCATTAAGTCCTACTTTACAAACAGCCCTTTTTCCAGAAGGTTTTTTAGCTATAATTTTTACTATTGATTCATTATCATCTTTTATAAGTTCTGGTGCTGAAACTTCAAACTCATTTCCTCTTAATGATTTTATTATAGATTTTACAACATCTTTTCTTACTTCTTCTGTTATTCGTATGTCCTCTGTTTCTTTATCTATTATTTCAACATCTTTTACTATGCTTTCAATATTTTCTGAAACATTATCACTATTTAAAGATGCTTTTGCGGCTTCTATCTGTTTTAATAATTTATCCCTTTTTTCAATATTCTCTTTACTTTCTATATTTTCTTTTTTTAGATTATCTTCAATATCTTCTATTTTTGTCTGCAATACTCTTTTTTCTCTCTCTTTTTCTTTTTTTGCTCTCCATTCGCCTGCATTTGAATTAGCTTCATCTATAATATTTTTTACTCTGCTTTCTATTTTTTGACTATAAACATTCATCTCTCTGTCTGTAACGCCTTCATCATTTAATAATTCATTTCTTAAATTATCAAATTTATCTCTGGCAAAATCAATTAAGATGATATCATCTATACTCATTATAGTTTTATTGAAATAATCCAAAAGAGCCTCTTTATTTTTATTTTTTTGCTCTCTTATTATTCTCTCTTCTTCTCTTTTTCTGCTTAATGCCTCATTTCTCAAATAATTTATATCAGATTCTACTATGAAACTTAAATTTCTTGCTGCTAAAGGATCGGAACTAACAATTCTTTCTATGTCTTGAATTTCTATGTTTATATTTTGTAAGGATACATATTTATTAAGTCCTTCATTAATAATATTTTGTATAGCCTTTTTATGTCTTATAATAGCATTCATTACATCTCTTATGGAATTCTCTCTTTCTAATTTTTTTTGTTTTTCTCTTTCCAATCTATAACTATATTGATGCTCTTGGCTCATAATTCCCCCCGCCTTTAATTTTTATCTTTTTTATTTTTCTTTTTTTTATTATTTTTATTTTGATTATTATTTATTTGATTTGCATCTTTCTTATTCAAATTATTATTTTTGAAATCTTCTAAAGAAATATATTTTATACTCTGAGAATCAGCTTTAACTTTTAAATTATTATCATCTGTTATAAGAACGACATCTTTAGCCAAAAACTTCATTGCAGCGGCTAATATTTTATTATCATTTTTATTTTTATCAAAACCTTCAGGAAGTATGCTGTTGTCATAATCTTCTTTTCTTATGTTTGCTTTATTATTATTAGCTTCTATATTTCTTATAGCTTCTCTAGCTTTAAATTGTATATTTTCATCTGACTTATCTTTTAATTTATCTAATTCTTCTATAACTGTAATTGGTATTATTAAAAGAGTTTTACTATCTATATAATCAAATATTTTAGGTTCATTAATAAGCACATTTGTATCAACAGCATAAACTTTACTGAAATTATTTATTGATTTATCATTGAGTTTATAAACTGCTGACTTTATACTCTCCAATGCTGTATTGATTATACCATTATTTTTAAAGTCTTCTTCGGTGATTTCAAGTTTTGATGATATATCTTTTAATATTTTATCTATATTATTTAAATTATTAAGTATTTTATCTTTAGAGGTTTTATAGTATTCTATTATTTTATAACTTAAAGATGAAGCTGATATATTATTATAAATATCTCCTGTTTTTAATTTCAAACTTTCTTCTATACTTTTTATATTATTAGCAAAACTATTAATAGATTTTTCTATAGATGAAAACTCTTCAAATCTGTATTCAGTATCAGACATATATTTTTTCATCATATCAATAAATGCATTCTGATATAAGTTTTTAGATACGCTGTCAATATCTTTAATTTCTACCTTTATATGTTTTAGATAATCAAATAATTTGTTTAAATCATTATAATCTAAAGACTTTATATTATTTTTTTTAATGATGCTTAAATATAATTTTGAAATCGAATTATTATCAAGTGTTTTTCTATTAACTATAGTCATCAAATATGATATTAATAAGTTTATAGTTTTTATATCATTAACTTTTTTATTGTTTGAAAATATATGATTAATAATACTTTTAGCCTGATTATCATCTAATTTTAAAGCTTTAGCATTATTAATTATATCTGATATAAAGTTTAAAGCATCATCAAAGTTTTCTATTATATTAAACAAATTAAAAACATTATTTCTGAATGCTTCAATTCCTCCTATCATTAAAGATATCAATAATATCCTTGCATCTTTTATCTGGTATTTATTTATTAACTCTGAAGAAATTTCATTAAAATCAATTTGATGAGAAATAGAATATCCTAAACTAATAACACCATCTCCGAAATCATTATGAACTCTAAAATTTGATATACATACATTAGTTTTATCTTTATTTAAAGCAATGCAGTTTTCTAATATCATGTCATCTTCAATATATAAAGTCATTTTTTTATCTTTTATATCTATAGAAAAATCATCGCTTCCATATACTAATAAAAGACTAGAGTTTGTTTTTATTTTATCTTTTTCATATAGTTTTTTATTTACTATAACAAAATCTTTACTTCCTAATACATTTTTTAATTTTTCATCAATTTTTGAAGTTTCATATATATCAAGTATTTTAGAAAAATTACTGTAGTCAAAATTATTTAACTTAATACTGCTGCTATAGTTATTCTTGAGTGTTTCTATATTATTTATATTTTCTATTAATGATTTATTAAAATTATTGTCATTTTTTTTATCTTTTAATTCTATTTTACCATCTTCAAGTAAATTTATTTTGTCATTAAACTTTATCCAAATAACACGCAGAGAACCTCTGTCAATTCTTCTTATTTCTGAAGTAGGATGAAGCCAAGAGAATTTATTTCTATTTTTTAATTCTTCTAATATCATTTTAGCTTTATTTTCATCAAATACAAAATTATTATCAGATATATCTCTTAATTTAATACCAGTAGGATTAATTTGAAAAATAATTTTATTTTCAAGCTCTAAACTATTACTAATTATATCATAAATAAAAACTACACTGTCTTCTGCCTCTTTTCCCGGTATCAATCCTTTTGACTGAAGTTCTTTTCCTAAATCTGTAAGCCTTATTTGAGATGGAAAAATACTGCTTAAAGATGTATTTTCATTTATATAAAAATCGCTTTCTACAGCTCTTAAATTAATTAATTCTATAAGTGAAGGCAGTACCAAAGAATCTGTATCTGGTATAAAAAGCATATCCTCAAGTATTGTTTTAATAGATATAGAGCTATATTCATTACTGTATCTGTTTATTAATTCCAATATAAGCCATTCTATAGCAGCAGATTTCCTTGATGTAAAATGGTATACAATAGAATTATACTCAATATAAGGCTTAGAAAAAGATATTGATGATATTTCCATAAATTATTTCCTCTATTATTATATATATCTATTATCTATCTTTTAGAACTGTTGTTATATTCATTTAATATTGTATTTGCTCTTTTATAATCTATTACAGTATCGCTTTCAAAAACGCAGGCATTTCTATACAAATATTCAAGTATTTCTTTATATACTTTTCTTTTTGTTATTCCTTTTTTATCCATATTAGGAAGTTCAACATCTAATTTTTCATACATATTTTTTGCACCTACTATTATTAAAGCATTTTGTGCTCTTGAAAAAGCAACATTTACCCTTTCAAAAGCAGTAATATGTTTAGATTTTGATTTTCCAGTCTGCGGATTTCTTACTAAACTTACTATTACTATTTCTTTTTCTTTACCCTGAAATCTGTCAACGGTATTAATATCTATATTTATAGCAGAAAAATCGAATTTCCTTCTCTCATTTTTTAACATAGCTCTTATTTTATTAACCTGCAGTTGATATAAACTTATAACACCAACCTGAACTTTTTTTTCTAAATTCATTTTTTTGTATTCTGAAGCTATTTGCTTTAATAACTCTATTACTATATATGCCTCAAGTACATTATGAATAGAAGTGCTTGTCTGAGTAGTTGATTCATATATAGGAGCTTTTTTATTTTGAGATAATTTTATTTCAGAAGAATCTATCCAATATGCATGCCTATTTCTTTTAATAAATGAAAGTCCGTTTGTTCTTTTTATTTCCAATTGATGAGCTTTAACTTCATCTTCTTTATCTTTAGGTATACCAGCATTCAATCTGTTTTCATAGAATCTGTTTATTATTTCCATAATATCGCTATGCATTCTAAACTGTGTTAATAATGAATGTTTTATTTCTTTAGGTGCCTGCTCAAAATAGGTTTTAAATATTGAAGAGGTTACCATGTTTTCATATTTATTAAAATTTTCTTCTGTAAGAATATTTTTTACCTGTTTATTTTCATCAGTATCTTCTATGGTGTCTATAATCTCTTTATATGATTTCTCATACTCTCCGAAAAGCGGCGGAAGCTGTCTATGGTCGCCTACAAGTATTACTTTTTTTGCCCTAAGCATAGGCATTAATAATTCCGGCGGTGTTGCCTTACTTACCTCATCTATTATTACAACATCAAAAGCGTTAAAACCTTTATCTTCCAATATTTTTATATTTTCTGTACAAGACATTCCTACTACATTACAGGAGTTTATATATGTATCTTTAAAATATTCATTTTCATAATTAATATCTACATGTTCTAATCTTTCATTAAAATCTTTTATAAAAGAGCCAAATTTATCTCTAAACTCTTTTTGACTTTCTAAAAGAGTTTTAGCTTCATCTCTTTTTGAAGATAATACATTATATATTTCACTGTTTGGAGTATTTTCTGGAATATTCGTTTCTTTTTTTATATTTCTTATTTTTTTGTTAGTATCATTTATACTATTTCTTAAATTTATTTCTTCTTCATCTATTATTTTTATTCTGCCTTGTAATGATTTAAAATTATTTTCAAGTTCTTTTATATCTTCTTCTTTTAATGAATATTTATAAGTATTTGAATATTCTTCTATATTATTAAATACATTTTTTATTTTCTCTATTTTTAAAATATTTTTATCTATACATTCTTTTATAATATTAGTATTTTTAGTATCATTATATTCTTTTATTATACTTTCATCTAATAATGCTTTATATGTTTCTTTTAATTCAAAGCTATTGTTTTTTAATTGCGATATCTCTTTTTTTATATTTCTAAACTCTTTTGAAAGTTTCTCATAATCGTCATCAGATATATCAGCATCACTCATTTTATCTCTTATTTCATTCATTTTACTTTTTAAAAGTATACTTTCAGGCAACTCTTCAGTACAGCTGGAAGATGCTATATTTTCTTTCAATTCATAAAAATAATTAATATTTTTATATATTTCTTTTATGCCTTTTGTAAGTATATCTTCTGACATATTATCTAAATTAAGATTAAGAACATCAATTTTTATATTTTCTAAAGAATGAAGTTCATCATTTATATTATCTAGTATTAAGTTAATATAATCTTTAGGTAGTACAAAGTCTGCATCATTATTTTCTTTTATAAATTTATTAAAAAGATTAATTTGATGTTTTCTTCTATTTAAGTCATTATTTTTATTTTTTATATTATTAATCTCATTTATTTGATTGTTCAGAGTATCTTTTTCTTCTTTTAGATTATTTAATTTATTTGTATGCATTTCTATTCTTGAAGTATACTGATTAATATCTCTTAAATAAAAGTCCAAATTATTTGCAAGTTTCTCGCTTTCTTCCCATTTATTTAAGTATTCATTTTTTAATTTGTCAGATATATTTTCAAAGAAAAAACTTAATACTTTATTTTCAGTCATATGAGCTATATCTTCTGTACTTTTCTTTGCATTAAGTCTTATAGCTCTTATAATAGGTTCTTTTGCAAGTCTTTCTAATGCATTATCAACAGCTAAGTTTGTCTGGGAAGCTATTAATACTCTCTCACCTCTTAAAGCAAATTGATATATTGCCTCAGCTATAACTGTAGTTTTTCCAGTACCCGGAGGTCCCTGTATAAGACAAACATCTTTAGTTGCAAGCATCTTTCTTACAGCAATATTTTGTTCTCTGTTATTTTCTATTGATTTATTTAGCCATTTATCTATTTTTACACTATTAATATTTGGTATTTCTGCCTTTGAAATATCAAAAAGCCATAATGCTAGATTGGGACAGTATCCCTCATCTCTTTCCAAACTTGCTATTGATTCTCTAAGCCTTCTTATCAATGCAAAATCACCTACTGCAGATAATGCTATAAAACCGTCATCATTAAAATATTTAAATATATTTTCATCAACATACTGCCTTATTTCTTCTTTTGATAAATCTCTTGTATCATCTAAAGTATCTTCATCTAATTCAAATGCCATCTCTATAAAATAAGGATTATCAGAAACAGCTTCTATATCTTCTCTAATATTTTCAGGTATTATAAAATCAATTCCTTTTTCTTTTTTATTTTGTAACTGCTTATTTAATTCTTCTATTTCCTTTTCTGAAGGTTTAGATGACATTTCTTTTATTATCATAGAAAACTTACCTAAACTTACTGCATTTTTTGAACTTCTGTTTTTTTCATTAAAACGAAAAATCCATCTGTCTGTAGAATATCCATTATCAAATACTTTTATGCTTTCTCTTCTGAAGTACTTTCTTATTTTGTCAAAATCCGCCTTTGAAGGAGATACTAAATGAAATACTATAAGCTGTTTTTCTTCATTATAGTAATAATAAAAATATTTTATACCTACCAATCTTATTTTTACAAGTTCTTCTCTCCAATCTAAATAAGATTTCCAGTTTATAAGATTGTTATTTAAATGCTCTCTTATAGATTTTGTAGTATTTATTAAATCATTTAAATATTCGCCTCTATAGCCTGAAGGTATATTGGTATGATAAGGTATAACAGTTATCTCTTTTTCAAATTCTTTTTCTCCTTCATAATTACCAATAATAGATATTTCATTTATAACAAAAAACCCTTCTTTTATGTATCCTCTGAAAGATAAAGTTAAATCATCGCTGATATTATCTTCTAAAAATCTGTTTTTTCTAGGTCTTAAATATAATTTTCTTGATTCTCTTTTATCACCTTTTTTATCTGTATAGGTATGCGATGCATTTGTAAAATAACAAGTATTATTATAACCCTCTAAAAAGCATTCTCTTAATAAATATTCTAACTTACGCTTATTATCTCCTATACCTTGAAAAATATCAGGAAAGTTTTTTTCTATTTCTTTTATACTGGAATTAAGCCTTACAACATCTTTATCTCTATATCTTAAATATATGTTTCCATCAGCCATATTTTTTATTCCTTTTAATTATTAAAATTATTAAGATATATTATAATAATATTATTTAATCAATTAGCATAATAGTTTTATTTTAATAAGAAGATATATTTAACCCTAAAGCGTTATTAAATTTAGTATATGGTATATTATGATTATTTTCAATATTTTTTACATACTTAATTAAAAAGTATAATGCTATTTATACAAAATTAATCTTTAAGGCAGATTAATAATTTCAGGATCAGTTTCTTTTTTTTCCACAAACCAGTCCTCTTCATTATTAGGATCCATTTCTGCTATTTTTTCTAACCCCATGCATATATATGTACCCTTAGCAGTTACAGCAACTTTATCATCATTAAGAAGTATATATCCTTCGCCTTCAAATATTCTTCCATCTCCTGAAGTTATTTTTCCTATTATTCTAATTTGTTCATTGATAGGCACAGGTCTTTTATACTTTGTAGTAAGAGTCATAGTAACGCCCCATTTATCTTCACCTGTATAAGGCATCATAGCCCTTCCTATAGTTTCATCTAAAATGGCAGCAAGTATTCCGCCGTGAACTCTTGAAGGATAACCCTGATGCACATCTTTAAATGTTACTAAAGCACATAATGACTTATCTTCTAGTTCATAAAACTCAGCTTTCAAACTCAAATCATTTTTAAATCCGCATACAAGACACATTCTTGAATTATTTTGTTTATTTAATACTTTTAATTCCATTTAAAAAAACCTCTATAATTATTTTATATTTTAAACTACATATTAATACTTTTATACAAAAATACAATATACTTATTTCAAAACTATTTTAGTAATTAAAATATATTATTTTAAATTTATAACATGCTTTACTGCTTGAGCTGCCAGTTCTTTTAATATGTTATGAAGTTCTGCGGCTAAAGTTAGTTATGTATTGTTTAAAATAATAATTATGTTCTACTACAGTAGATATGCTTAAATACCAGCGTTTATACAACATGTAAAACATAATGTTTGTAATGTTAAAATAAATCTTTTCAAGTATTTTTGAAACAATTATAATATCACTATTTCTATATTTATCAGTTTTATAAAAATAAACATTATAAAACCTTTTATTTGGTTGACAAAAACGTAAATTAAATTTAATATTAAAAATAAGTTATGTAACTAGGAGGATATTATTATGTCTAAAGAAGTGTCAAGTATGTTTTCTTTTTTATTAGGTTTAACAGCCGGAATAGCATTAGGTGTGTTATTCGCTCCAAAAGCAGGTGAGGAAACTAGAGAAGATATCAAAGAAACTATGGACAATATAAAATATAAAGTAGATGATATTTACCATAGAAGCGTTTTGAAAACTTCAGAATTAGTTGAAAAAGGTAAGGAAAAAACTAACGATTTTCTTGAAAAAAGAAAAAAAAGAACTGCTGAAGAGGCAGAAGAATAATAAATAATTATGCAAGATATTACATTTCAAATTAATGTTATAGCTATCTCTTTAGCTTTTATAGCAATAGCTACACTTATATTGGTGTTGGCTATATTTTTTGTTTTACTTGCAGGATATTTTAGATTCACTAATAGATTTGATAGAATATTAGAAAATATTGAATCTATTAGTGAAAAAATTAATAATATAGCCAGTACAGCAGATGAAAGTGCGAATAAGGCTAAAGGTACTTTGGATAATATCCATGAAGTTATTAACAGCATATCAGGCAGTGTTAATAACTTCAATATAATGACTAGAGAATTTGCTAATAATTTCAGTATTATCAATATATTTAAATCTATATTTAATCTATTTAGCAGTAAAAATAAAAAAGATTATACAGATGATGATGACTTTTAATGAATAGGACTTTGCTTTATTATGATAATAAGAAAAATATTTTTTGTACTTTTTTCCATAACTTTCTTTTCTTTACTTTTATACTCTGAAGATACTAATTGGGTAATTAGGATAAAAGACGGTCAGGGTAATGTAAAAAAAATAATGACAGCTCAAGACTGTATGTCTGAAATATCAAATCTTATGATTTTTAGAGGGGCACCAGCTGAAGCAGCAGAACTTCTTCTTACAAATGATTTTCAGCTATGGCAGTTTGCATCTCAGCTTATAGAACAGGAACTTGTTTATATGAAAGCATCAGCAGAAGGTTATGATAAAGATGAAGATGTTTTAACTTTAATCTCAAAAGAAAGAGATAATCAGTTATCGCAGCTTTATATGCAGGAAAAAGTGGCAGATGATTTTGCTGTTGTTACTGATGCTGAAAAGAGAAAATTCTTTAATGACAATAAAGCAAGAATACAGGCATCTGTAGGCAGGGCTGTAACATATGAGCAGGTAGCTATGGATATAGAAACAACGATACTTCAAGAACGTATGCGTAATGAATATGACAAAATAATAGCCGCTGCTGAAACTAATTATAATTTGAAATACTCTGTTACTTCAGATCCTTGTATCACTATAGATGACAGCACTGTTCCATTATCAGAGTTTAATGATATGTTTAATGAGTCTATAAAACAGGCTGGGGCAAATATACCCGCTGCATTAAGAATACAGGCAAGAGACGGTATGTTTAAGGCTTTTGTGGCAAGAGAAATTATGATGTATGAGGCTAAAAAAACAGGATTTTATGATACGCCTCAGGCTAAAGCTATAGAAAATTTTCTAACGAGAAGTGCTGTTACGGCTAATTATATAGATAAAACTATAAGATCAACAATACCTAAACCTACAGAAGAAGAGATTAATTTAGCATATGAGCAGTATGGAAAAATGTATAATATAGACTCTCTTCCATATGCAGATGCTCAAAAAGCTTTGGAGACTATGGTTATAGAGGCTAAAACTCAGCAGAAGTACCAAATATTAGTTACTGATTTACGATACAGATACAGTATAGAAAAGAACCTTGATTTACTATTAAAAAAATAATTCCAGACAAAAGTTTATGAGAAATAGATTATCTGCTGTATATTTTATATTGTTTATATTGCTCTGTTTTTCTCAAACTTCTTTTGCAAGAAGAAATGATTTTGATTTTGATGTATCGCCTCTTATACAAAAAAATAAAATGTTTTCAGCAGGTATTGGAGGAATATTTTCCGAATATAATGCATGGTTTATGAATGGAAGATTATATACTCTAGATCCTTATAATGAAAATATAAGCAGAAGAAACTTATATTTTACATTTATGCCTTATTTTAAAATAAGACCTATTAAATATTTGGAACTTGGCATATCAACAGGGTTCACTTATCAAAGACAGGACTATAGAAACGATATAACAAGTGCTACAAATATGACAGACAGCTTTGGTTTTGATTCTATAAATGCAACTATGAAAGCGACTCTTTTAGATTGGTATTTATCTATAGGGCTTAAAGTAGGTTTTAGCTATAGCTTTATGAAAGACACTCATACATATTCTGATGTTAAAGATCCTTTTAACTTATATGCTACAATAATGATTGCAGGAGTTCCTAAAGTAATACCTGTTAACTTCTTATTTGCTTATACATTAGATACAAGGGATAATATAAAAGAAGATTTCCTCAATATAGGAGAAATATCAGGAGCAATAGAAATAATAACTTCGCCTTTTATAACATTGTATACTGGAGTTAATTATATATTTCCATATAATAAAAAAGCTAGTTTATCTTATATAGATATATTTGTAAAATTTAAAGCTACAATATCGGACTTTTTGTATATGACAACATCATATAAGAAAACTGTATATGGAACAGCAAATGCTCCTAATACAGCAGAATTTAATTTTTCTATAGAATATATGTTTTATTCACCTAAATGGGACTGGTGGCATGTAATAAAACCGAAAGAAGAATAATTAATTCGTAGAATTTGTAAGTTTATCAATTTTTTATTTGGTTTTTGCTGAAAAAAGTTGATTAAATAAAAAATAAAAACTTTGCCAAACATCTATATATTTATTTTTTATTAATATTGCATCTCTCAAAAACAAGGCATTGAAGTATTTTGAGTTTTCAATATATACTGAAAATTCTTTGTCAGTAATTTTTTTATTCAACTTTTTCACGCTTAGCACACAGAGTGGCGAGTTGCTGGACTTCATTGGTACGCTTCGCGAAAGTGTAAGTTTAAAATAATACTAATAGGCATTAAATATATATATAATATAAGAAATCTGTGATAATTAATTATTATATGCATTCAATAAAATAAAACTTGTAAAATTCTCTCTTATAGTATAAAATTATATATCTTTATAAAATAATAAAAATTTTATTTAAGAAAATCTAATTAATGGAGCAAAAATTAAGATGGACTATAGTTCTACTATCAATCTGCCTAAAACTGCATTTCCTATGAAAGCAGGTTTGAAGGAAAAAGAGCCCAAAATAATAAAAAAATGGGACGAAGAAAAACTTTACCAACAGCTTAGAGAATTAAGAAAAGGTGCTCCTAAATGTATTTTACATGATGGACCGCCTTATGCGAATGGAGACATTCATATTGGAACATCATTAAATAAAATTATTAAAGATATTATTGTAAGGTATAAATCTGCTAAAGGATTTGATTCACCTTATGTTCCGGGCTGGGACTGTCATGGTATGCCTATAGAATTAAAGGTGCAGGAAAGTTTGGGAGATAAATATAAAGAAACTTCTAAATTTATAATGAGAAAAAAATGCCGTGCTTATGCTCAGAAATATATTGATATTCAAAGAAAAGAGTTTAAAAGACTTGGTGTTATGGGTGATTGGGAAAATCCCTACCTTACTATGTCGCCTGAATATGAATCTGAAATAGTTGAAGTATTTGCTAAACTTGTAGAGAAAGGATATATATACAAAGGACTTAGAACTATTCACTGGTGTATGGACTGTGAAACAGCATTGGCTGCTGCTGAAATAGAATATGACGATAATCATACTTCTACAAGTGTTTATGTGAGATTTCCAGTATTAAATAAAATCAATGATAAATTAGACGGCAATGTTGATGTTATGATATGGACTACTACTCCTTGGACACTTCCTTCAAATATGGCTTGTGCTTTCAATAGAGATTTAGATTATGTGGCTGTTGAAATAGACGGAAGATATGCAATAATGACTAAAAGCCTAGTTGATACTGTTCTTGGCAAAAAAGATATGAAAGCAGAAGGCAGAGATATGATTCCAGTATCGATAGAAGAGATTGAAAAACTTGAAATAGCTCACCCATTTATCAAAGACAGAAAATCTGCTGTTGTATTTGCTGATTATGTTGAGGCTACTGCTGGTACTGGTGTTGTTCATACAGCCCCAGGTCATGGTATGGAAGACTATCAGACAGGCGTTAATTACGGACTTGATATATATTGTCCTGTAGATAAAGCTGGCAGATATACAAGCGAGTTTCCAGAAATGCAAGGCATGAAAGTAAGAGATGCTAATCCTAAAGTAATTGAAATACTTGAAAATAACGGCTCATTATTCTATAAAGAGAAAGTTACACATAGTTATCCTATTTGCTGGAGATGTAAAAATCCTTTGATATTCAGAGCTACTTCTCAGTGGTTTATGGATATGAAGCATGATCATATAGATGAAAGAACTGTTAAATCTTTAGATAATATTAAATGGTATCCTACTTGGGGACATGACAGAATGAGAAAGATGCTTGAAAATCGTCCAGACTGGTGTTTATCAAGACAGCGTTCTTGGGGTGTTCCTATACCTGCATTCTACTGTAAAAACTGCGGAAAAACTTTGCTTACTGCTGAGTCTACTAAACATTTTGCTGAAATAGTAAAAACTAAAGGAATGGACGTATGGTTTGAATTAGAGCCTAAAGACTTACTTCCTGAAGGCACTAAATGTGAATGCGGTTCTTCTGATTTTGGTAAAGAAGAGGATATTTTGGATGTTTGGTTTGATTCTGGTGTATCATCATTTGCTGCACAGAAAACCAATAAAGATTTGGACGGAGTTTTTCCTGTTGATATATATTTAGAGGGAGGCGATCAATACAGAGGCTGGTTTCAAGCTGCAATTTGGCCTTCTATGGCTATAAGAGGAATTCCTCCATACAAAGAGCTTGTTACTCATGGCTGGACTTTAGATGAACAAGGCAGAGCTATGCATAAAAGTGCTGGTAATGTTGTTTCGCCTTTAGAAGTTATTGACAAATACGGTGCTGATATATTAAGGCTTTGGTGTATAAGTGAAGACTTTACTCACAATGCACGCGTTGGCGATAATATGATGAAAGCTATTGCTGACAATTACAGAAAAATAAGAAACACTTTCAGATATTTGCTTGGAAATATTTCTGATTTTGATTACAGCAAAGAAAATATCGAAGTTAAAGATTTGCTTCCTGTAGACAGATATGCATTATCAAGACTTCATAGTTTTATAAAAGTTGCTGATAAAGCCTGCGAGGGTTATGAGTTTCATTTATTCTATCAAAGACTTATAAATTACTGTGTAGTTGAGCTTTCTGCTACTTACTTTGACATTATAAAAGACAGATTATACTGCGATAGAAAAGATTCTCTCTCAAGAAGAAGTGCTCAGACTGTACTTGCTGAAATATTAGATGTATTAGTTAAACTTATAGCTCCAGTACTTCCTTTCACAACTGACGAGGTTTGGGGATACTACAAAGGAGAAAATGCTTCTTCTGTACATTTGGAATTATATCCTAAAGCTGATGATAGCTTGATTGATTTAGAGTTGGAGCAAGAATGGGCTTCACTTCTTAAAGTACGTGATGATGTATTATTATCTCTTGAAAGAGCTAGAGATAATAATACTATAGGTAAATCTTTAGAGGCTTATATAACAATATGCCCTAAAGAATCATCATCAAAAGACTTGCTTACAAAATATCAAAAATATTTAAACGAAGTATTCATTGTAAGTAAAGTAACAATTTCAGACAGCAAGGATGATACATTTATAGAAGGCGGAGTCTCATTTGTTAAGACAGAGAAAGCAAGCCATGAAAAATGCGTTCGCTGTTGGGGACATTATGAGAGTGTAGGCGAAGACAGCGAGCATAAAGAGTTATGTACTAGATGTGCTGAAGCGGTTAAATAAAAAATAATATAATTATTTAAATATTAAAAGGGCAGCTGTGTATAATGGCTGTCCTTTTTTATATATTTATTTTTAATTTAATCAAATATCAATTAATTTTAATGAATGATAAAATAAACAAGAAGCGTTATTTTTTGTTGCTGTTATATATAAACCACATTTTGTTCTAGTAATTGCTACATAAAAAGCTTGATAAAATTCTTCTTTGTATTGTTTTGTATCTATAATTTCATCGCAAATATTTAATCTACATTCATAACATTTATAAAAAACTGGAAATTTTCCTTTGTTGACAAATGGAATAAAAACATAGTCCCATTCTGCTCCTTTTGCTTTATGTATATTTAATATATTTACATTTACAGAACAATAAGGAGCATATTTTATTAAATCTTTTTCTTTTATAACTTCTATTATTGTATTAAAATCAATTCCAAATTTTAAACAATAGTTTCTATAACCTTCTATTAATTTTTTTATATCATCATTATAAAAATGATAATTCTCTATACTACGTATGATATTATTGTAATTTAATCTTTTTATATCTTTTATTTTATCATATATTTCATTTTCTAGGTTATCACTAAATAATAATGTATTGATATATTCAATATTATTTATTTTTAAATTTGTAAATATGGATTCTATTTTTTCTATGAGTTTATTATTCTTATCATATAAAGAATATTTTGTAGGGCATAAAATAGCTATTTTAGCTTTTTTATTTTCAGAAGTAATTTTATTAATTTGATTATTAATAAATAATATTTCATCTTCAAAATCGTTAAAACTTTTTATTTGAAAATTTTCATCAAGTTCTATTTGTAATTTTTTATCGTAATTTCTAATATTTTTTTGGAAATTAGATATATTTTCTCTTCCTTCTAATCTATAATTTTTTTGTAATTCTATAATTTTAGTTATATTAAAATATTTCTTTAATAAATCTTCAATTTGTTCACCTAAAGCATCAGCAAATTTCATTATAGATTGAAATGTATCTCCTAAAAAAAATATTTTATTATATTCATTATCAGCAATACTTCTTAATAAGATAAAGTGCAATAAATTTATATCTTGACATTCATCTACAAAAATATAACTATATAAATTTTTATATATTTCGTTTATTTTATAATATTTTAATAAAATTATTGCAATATATATTACATATTCATAGCATATTTCTTTATTTTTATTTACAGTATATACATATTGAAATATTTTATCATCAAATTTTATTTCATGAAATTTTTTATTAATTTCACTAATTTTTTCTCTATGATAATTTAATATTTTTTCTATTTTATCATTTTTATATTTTTTTTTAAGTTTATCTTTAAGATTATAGTGTTTATATTCATATTTATAATCAATATTTAAATATTGTTTACCTTGAAGTATTAAAATTCTACTTGCTAAATTATGAAAATTATATATGTCTACAATTTGATTATTATTTAATCTGCTTTCAATAGTGTGTTTTGCCACATTAGATAATGTTAAAACTAAAATTCTTTTTGGATATTTAATTTGTTTACTTTCTATGATATAGTTAAGTTTTGAGATTAACATTTCTGTTTTACCATATCCAGCAGGAGCAATTGTAAGAGATTGTTCTGTAGATGCTATAAAGTCTAACTGTTCTTTATCATCTTTGTGTTTTTCTAATATTTTCTTAATTTTATCACTATTTACCATTTTTTAATTCTTTTATTAAATCAATTATATATTTAGGAAGTTTATAATTTTCCTCAGCTGCATTTTTGATAGCTTCACTGTTCATATTACCAAAATCTATTTTTTCTTCGTTTTTATATTCATCTTGTTCTAGTTTTAAATTTTCTTTTATTATTTTTTTTATTAATTTATAATTATCATTTATATTTTTATGTTTTTTTCTCATATATAATAACTTTTTAGTAAATTCTTCATCTAAATTTTCATCTTGTACTTTTTCAGTAAGTTTATCTTTATCATTACTATTACTTTTACTAATGCTAATATATATTTTTTTAAAATGATTTTTTAGACATACTAAAATACTTTCCTCAAAATCCCAATAATCTGACACAAATATTTTTACATTATTACAATTTTTTATACTTTCGTATAAATTATAAACCCTTTTATTAACATATCCGTATTCTTTATTTACATATGTTTGGTATATTTTGTTATTTCTTTGCTCTTTTATATCTTTATTTTTACAATCTCTATCTGTAAGTATATATGTTTTTATTTGTAATTTTGAGAATATTTTTGCTAGACTTGGAAAATTATTTGGTGCCGCTTTAATAATATATATATGTTCTTGATGAATGTTAATACCATTAGCATTTAAACAAGAAGGTAAAAATCCAATTTCTGTATCACCCTCTACTAGTATAATTTTTTTAGCAAAAAGTCCCTCTAATATATTTCTATCAAAAATCATAAACTGTTTTAATTTAGCTTCATATTTATCAAGAGATGCAACTTTAACGTTATTTTCTTTATCATAATAAAGTCTTTGTATAGATAATATATTCTTTTTTTCATTTAATTCTAAATGCGGTATTATATGTGCTGAATGTGTAGAGACAAAAAATATTGGAGTTATATTGTAATTTATTTCATCATTATTATTATCAGTTATTATATTAATAATATTATTTATAATTTCATAGTCTTGATTATTATTAAATATTGATAACCAATGATCCATAAATTGACGCTGTAAAAATGGAGATAAAAATACTTCTGGTTCATCAAATAAAATAATAATATTAGTATTAAAACCCTGAGATTTTGTATTGTTTATTTTATCATATAAAAATGCCAAAAAATCTATAAATGGATATAGATAATATCCTCTTCCTCTTCCTAATTGATTTAAATATAATTTATTATCATCATTATGATAATGTACTAATTCAAATAATTTTAATAAAAACTTTATTTCATCATCAATTTCAATATTTAATTTTAATTCTTGATTTGGTTTATTAAATATAGGTTTAAATATTTCATTTAGTTCATTTTTACAATTTTCATAATTTTCTTTTAATAATTTTTGTAATTTGTTATCATCATTTTGATATTTTTTTATTTGATTTTCTATTATTTTTGATAGAAATTTTCCTATTCTATTTGATTTGTTAAACATGAAATTATTATCAAATTCTCTTGGACTATATTTATAGCAGATAAAATTAGTTAATATATTATTAAGTAACTTATATTCTTCTGTAAGATTTTTATAAAACCATTCATATTCATCATTACTACTATATTGTTTATATACTATTTTCATGAAATACTTATTATTATCTCTATAAAGATAATCTTTAAATATTTCATTAGTTTCTAATTCAAGTTTTATTTCTATTTCAATTTTTTCTTCATTTTTATAGAAGTCTTCTTTTTCAAATAAATTTTTTTTGTATGTAAATAATTTGAATATTATATCTATAATATTTGATTTTCCTATTCCATTTTCACCTGTTAGGTAAATCATAGAATATTCATGTTGTAAATCAATTTTTACATTTTTTATATTTTTATAATTTGTTATAATTAATTCTCTTATATACATATTTATAGTATAATTTATATTTTATATTAATCAACTAATTTATTTTGTTTGATGTTGGGTAATCAGCCGCACGTACATTGTACTGTCTGTAATGGGTTTGTTGCCGTGTGGGAAGGTGCTACAGCTCGTAGTGTCCGTATGGCGAATACTGCGGGAAGGTGCTACAGCTCGTAGGCTGGAATGCCCGCACGAAGTGTACCCGCAACGAAGTAAGGGTATAGTCGAATACTGTGGGAAGGTGCCACGAAGTGTACCAGTAGGGTAAAGCTCGTAGGCTGGAATGCCCCCGACCGTAGGGAGTGCGTAGCTAGGCGAGTAGTTGCAAAATGTGCGGTTTGGGTGTATTGTATGTAAAAATATAATTTGGGGGGATTTTATTTTATGGATAAGCACAGCACAGCACAGCACAGCACAGCACAGCACAGCACAGCACAGCACTTTAAACTATTCTAATAATTATGTCAACTCTGATTTTAAAAATCAGTCATACGAAAAAATACTTTCTCTAATTAAAAAATTTAAATCTAATTATTCTCAATACACTAATAAAAATTATAATGAAACAGAAACTAGAAGGGATTTTTTGGATCCGTTTTTTGAGGCGTTCGGCTGGGACGTGGCTAATAGGGCGGGTAAGTCTCAGACTTATAGAGATGTTATTCATGAGGATAAACTCAAGGTGGGTAAAGAAACAAAGGCTCCTGATTATGCTTTTCGTATTGGGGGGAGCAGGGTTTTCTTTGTGGAGGCGAAAAAGCCAGGGGTTAATCTTAAAGATGACAGTCTGCCTGCTTTTCAGCTTAGGAGGTATGGCTGGAGTGCCAAGCTGGGTATTAGTTTTCTTACTGATTTTGAGGAGCTTGCTATTTATGACTGCACTAGAAAGCCTAGCATAAATGATAAGGCTTCTACTGCTAGGATTGAGTATATTCATTTTGAGGATTATTTAAAAAGGTTTGATTTTCTTTATGAGATACTTAATAAAGAGAGTATTGAGCAGGGTTCGCTTGAAAAATATATTGCTGGGAGTTCAAACAAAAAAGGTACTGAAAGCGTTGATATTGATTTTTTAAGCACGCTTGACAATTTGCGTACTAAACTTGCTTCTAATATATCTAAATTAAACAAAGATTTGTCTGTAAGGGATTTGAATTATGCGGTTCAGCAGATTATTGACAGGATTATATTTTTGAGGGCGGCTGAGGACAGAGGCATTGAAGAGTATGGGGATTTAAAAAGGACATGCGATAATAAGAATGAGAATTTTTATAGTAATCTTTTGGGGATTTTTAAAAGGGCTGACGGTAAATATAATTCGGGGCTTTTTGATTTTGCCAAAGACACTATAAGCGGTAATATAGAGATAGACAATAAGGTGATAAAGGAGATTATTAATGAGCTTTATTATCCTTTGAGTCCTTATGAGTTTTCTGTGATATCGGTTGAGATAATGGGGAATGCTTATGAGCAGTTTTTGGGTAAGACTATCACTATAGGGAGGAATCATAGTGCGAAGATAGAATTAAAACCAGAGGTGCGTAAGGCTGGAGGGGTATATTATACGCCTGAGTATATAGTTGATTATATAGTGGAGAACACGGTTGGTGAGGCTATAAGGGGTAAGAAGCCAGAAGAGATTGCGAATATAAAGATATTGGATCCTGCCTGCGGCAGCGGAAGTTTTTTGCTTGGGGCGTATAAATATTTACTTAATTATCATATTGAATATTATAATAAGATAAAGGACAGGGCGAAGTTTAAGGGGTCGAAAGAAGATGTAATAAAAGAGAATGGGGATTTGACAATTTGGATAAAGAAGCAGATATTACGCAACAATATATTTGGGGTGGACATAGACAGCAATGCGGTTGAGGTAACGAAATTATCGCTTCTTATGAAGTGTTTGGAGGGGGAGAGTCCTGCGTCAATACAGAACAATCAGGATTTATTTAATGAGCGGGCTTTACCGTCATTGGAGGATAATATAAAATCTGGAAATTCTTTAATAAACAGTAATTTTAATAGTGAGGGAGAGCGTTTATTTGCATCTGATGAAGATACACAATATAAAATAAAATGCTTTAGTTGGGATAAAGAATTTTCAAGTGTAATTAAAAAAGGAGGATTTGATATAATTATTGGAAATCCGCCTTATGTAAAAGAGTATACAGACAGAGAAAGTTTTGAGAATGTAAAAAAAGGAAATTTATCTAAATATTATCAAGGTAAAATGGATTTATGGTATTTCTTTGTTTGTTTTGGTTTGGATATTTTAAAAGAAAATGGAAAACTAGGATTTATTGCTCCTAATAATTGGATTACAAATGCAGGGGCGTCTATATTAAGAAATAAAGTTTTAACAGATTCAAAAATTTTAAAATATGTAGACTTTGGAGATTTTAGAGTTTTTCTTGAAGCTGGTATTCAAACAATGGTATTTATATTAAATAAAGAAAAAATTAATAAAGATTATGAAATTGATTATTATAAAATTTTAAATAAAAATATAGATGTTATAGATATAGAAAAATTTTTATTTGAAAATGAACCGTCAAACGATATAAGTCATATAAAAACCATAATATCAAAAGATAAAATGTTAAATAATTTAATAACATTTATTGATAGCAGTAAAGATAAAGTATTATCAAAAATAAAAGAGATGGGAAATTATTATTTTAAAGCGACTGATATAACAAACGGTATACATCATCATCATGACTATGTTGATAAAAATAGATTAGAAATATTAGGAAATGGATTTAAAATAGGTGATGGAATTTTTGTTATAAGTGATGAAGAAAAAAATGCATTAAATTTATCTAAAGAAGAATTAGAATTAATAAAACCTGCATACACTACAGAACAAATAAAAAGATATTATGCAGACAGTAATAATAAAGAATGGGTAATATATACAGATTCGACTTTTAAAGATGTAAATAAAATAAAAAAATATCCTAATATAAAAAAACATCTTGATAAATTTAAAAGTGTTATTACTTCAGACAATGCACCTTATGGTTTGCATAGAGCTAGAAAAGAGAATTTTTTTGTAGGTGAAAAAATAATATCTTTAAGAAAGTGTGCAAAAGAGCCAGCATTTACATATGTTGATTTTGATTCTTATGTTTCTGCTGCATTTTATGTTATAAAGCCAGAGGATATTGATTTAAAATATTTAACTGGTATTTTGAATTCAAAGTTAATAGCTTTTTGGTTAAGGAACAAGGGAAAAATGCAAGGGTCTAATTATCAAATTGACAAAGAGCCTCTCTTAAATATTCCAATTTGCAATACTGATAACGAAAATTTAAAAAACAAGTTAATTAATCATGTTAATGAGATGATAGAATGTAATCAAAGGCTTATAAATGAAAAAAATCCTGACAGTATCAATCGCATTAAAAATGATATTGCAGATATTGATTCCTTTATTGATAAAACTGTTTATTCTATTTATAATATATCGGAGGAAGAAAGAAAGATTATAGAAGGGGATTAAATGGAAAGAAGAAAAAGATTAAAAAATAAAATGGAGTGCCATTTTACTATATCTGTTATAGGAAATAACTTAGTTTTTGATAAAGAAATTAGATATTTAAAGTCAATTCTTTTATATGCTGATAGAATTAATATACTAAGTTTTTTATTATCGATTGGTAAAAAAATTTTATCTGCTCAGAATATTACCAATGGTTATCATGGAATAGAATATTTAAAATTTTTGAAAAATTTTTATAAAGAAATTGGAATGCCAATTTATAAAGATATGGAAAAATTCTTGAATTCTCTTACTAAAGAAGATATTAAACATTTTAAAAATAATGTAATGCCTAAAGAAGTTGAAGATTCTTTTAAAGAAGTTTATTTAGACGCTATTAAAATATTTGGAGAAGATGAGGTAAATACTATAGATAAACTAATTAATAAAAATATTCTTAAAATAATAAATATTAAAAATAATCCTAATAATAATATTAATGAATATTTTATTGAATATTATAATGAAATAAAAAATTATATAAAAAAATCTTATCCATTATTTGATGAAGAATCAAATAATTTTATTTTATCTATGTCCGAGTTAGGAATATTTGATTTATCCAATATTAACAAAAAGAATATTCGACATGCATCATTTGTTGATAAGACTATATTAATGTTGCCTAGTTTTGATTTTTTAAAAGTAGATGAAATTTTAGATATAAAAAAATCTTTAATAAAACATATAGATAGATTTAGAGGTAGTATGTTAAAATATACTGATGAAATAAATGCTATGCCTTGGGATAGAGATTTTGAAAATGAGTGTTATTCAATATATAGTAAATATATTGCTCCTGCTATAGAAGAAATAGATGAATTAACAAAGGAGAATTCATTTATAAAAAATTTAGGTTTGAATTTTTTAAAAATAGATTTAAAAACGGATACATTACCATTATTAGGAATTGGATTAGCACAATCAGGTATGTTAAATAATGTTTTTGACTTTTGTTCTCAAAATGTTCAATTAATCACATCTATTGGATTATATGCTTTAAATAAATCAGGTGCCGCATTAAAAGAAAAAATAGAAAATGATAGAAAAATAAGAAAAAAAGATTTATATTTTTATTATAAGGCTGGTAAATTTATAGAGAATAGACTTAATTAATTTAATATAGGGTAATAAACCGCACATATAGTTGGCGTTTGATAAGTTAAAGCGATACCGTGCGGGTAGGTGCTACAGCTCGTAGTAGGTAATGGTTTTTACGAGAGCCAGTCGGTGCTTGATTTTGACGAGGAGACGCAGTATAAAATAAATTGTTTTGATTGGGAAGATGAGTTTAAAAGCGTTTTTAAAGCGGGCGGTTTCGATGTGGTGATAGGCAACCCGCCGTATGTATTTGTGAAATATGTTGATTGGGCTAATGATGTAAAAGATTATTTTTCTTCAAATTATGATATTACAAATAAAGAGAATAAGAGTAAATCAAATCAATCTGGAAAAATTAATTTATATACTTTGTTTATATTTAGGGCTATTAAATTATTAAAAGAGAATGGAGTATTTAGTTTTATAGTTCCAAATGGATTATTAAGAACAACAACTTATGATATGGCTAGAAAATTTATATTGGATAATTACCATATAGATTTTATTGCTGATTTGAAGGACGGAGTTTTTAAAGGAGTTACAGCCCCTACAATAATATTTAAATTTTCTAAATCTCGTTCAAACGATGATACTAAAATTATAGATGCAAATTGTTTAGTTGATGGTTTTGTTAATGAAAGTAAATGCCATTATATAAATCAGTCTGTTTTTTTAGAAAATACAAGCTATACATTTAGTATATTTTCTAATCCAGAAGAAACAACTCTATTTAAAAAAATGGAATCAAACAATAAATATTTTGGAGATATTACTTCTCAAATAATAGAAGGTATAGTTTGTAAAAAAGAACAAATATTATTAGAAAAATCTAATGATCCTTTATGTAGAAAATTTCTTGAAGGTAAAAATATAAAAAAGTATAGGATAGATTTTAATAATAAATATATTATTTTTGATAGAAAAAAATTACATAGAGCTAGACCCGATGAAGTTTGGAATAGTGATAAAAAAATTATTACTCAGCGTATTAGCGGAGGATTACACCCTATAGTTGCAGCACTTGATACAGAAAATATTCATTTGCTTCAACAAATTTAATTTTAATAAAAGATGATTTTAGAGATGTTTATAGTTATGAATTAATATGTGCATTATTGAATTCTAAATTAATTAATTTTTATTATGTGAAGAATTTTACTAATGCTTCTACATTGACCGTGAATATTTCTAAAACTTTTTTAGAGAAAATTCCATTGCCTTTAATAGATTTAAACAACAAACAGGACAAGGAAATGCATGACAAGATGGTTGCTTTAGTCGACAGTATCATTGCTTTAAACAAAAAATTATCCTCCGAGAAAAATCCTAATACCGTTACCATGCTTAACAGGCAGATTAATGCCGTTGACAAGCAGATTGATTCTTTAGTCTACAAGTTGTATAATTTGAGCGATGAGGAGATTAAGATTATTGAGGGTGAGTAATGGAAGATATTAATAAAGTATATTTAAAAAAAATATTATCCAATATAAATAATCGTATTGATATTGCTGATTATTATTATAGTTTTAAAAATGAAATAATAAATAATAATAGATTTTTTCCTAAACATAAGATTATTGATGTTTTAAAAGAAAGTTATAAAAATAATATTTTTATTTTAGAAAAAGGTAGTACTTTATATCGTAGTAGAATATATACATTGCCATTATCACCTGATTTTTTAAATGATAATGCTTATAGTGGATATGATGCTGAAAATTCTCTAGCCCCTAAAAATAAAAATATAATTAGAGCAGGTAGAGCTAATCCAGAAAAGATAGGTTATTTATATCTTTCTGAAGATGTAGAAACTAGTATTAAAGAAATACGTCCAAACATAAAAAGTAGAATAAGTGTAGCCACAGTAGAAATATTGAAAGATTTTAAATTATTTGATATTTCAAATTTAAATCAAAATATAAAAGAATTTGAAGCTTTAAATTTTGGTTTTTCTTTACCTGTATCAAATGAAATTGATTATATACCTACTCAATATATATCGGAATTGTTAAAGAATATAGGATTTGATGGAATTCAATTTAATAGTTCGTTAAATAAAAATAAAAAAAATATAACTTTATTTAATTATGAAAATAATGTTAATATACAATTTATTAAATCTGAATTATATTTTGTAAACGATATTAATGTTGATTTTGTTAATTTAAATAATATGCAAAATATGATTAATGATATTTTCAAAGAATTAATGTCTGATAAAGAAATAAATATTATTGATGGGGAGTAAATGGAAAATAAAAAAATAGTTTATTTTGATAAAAATATATTCAGTCAATTAAAAAGCGGATGTCAATCTGAAGATGATAATAAAAAAATTGAAAGTATAAAAAAATTGGAAAAAATAATTAATTCAAAAAGTAATTTTTTATATGTATATTCTGATGCTCATATTTTTGATTTACAAAATGATGATACTAACAAGAAAGAAGAAGATTTTGAATTTATGAGTCAAATAGTTGATAATAATTTTATATATTATGATGTGAATAAAAATCAATATATTCTTACAAATAAAAGTATAATAGAATGTTTTAATAATACTATAAAATTTAATTCTATATATGATAAATTAAATTTTAATAATCTCACAGAAAGTTTTTTAAATGTTTTCCCAAAGATAACTGACGAAAAAATTGAAGATGATTTAAAAAATTATTTAGATCTTTTGCAAATATTTCTTAATTTTAAAATTCCAACTAAGGATTTTTTTAAAGATTATTCAGAAGATATTTTAGATTTAATCCCAAATGAAATTAAAGAAAAAAATTATATAAGCTATGCTGAATTACTGTCAATTTTTCTCAATGAATTTAATAATGAAATAAAAGATGATAAATTATACAAAGATAAGAAAAGAAAATTCAAGGAATGTTTTAATAAATTAGATATTGAAGAAAAACAAAAGATGTTAATTCAACTAGATGAATTTGTAAAAAATTTAAAATTTAGTCCATATGCTAATGCTATTGCACCATATATTTTATCCGATATGATTAATGATAACTTATCTGAAAAAAAAGTTAAATTTCGTAATATGAATATTGATGCTCAACATTCTAATTTTGTAAAAGTTGTAGATTATTTTGTTACTAATGACAATGGGTTATATAAAAAATCTAAAGAGCTTTATCCTGATAGTAACATTTTAAAACTAGAAGAATTTTATGAAATACTTATTTAATATAATAAGATAAATTTAGAAAATGGATTTTATTTTATATTTATATTAGTCTTATTTTTTACGTTAATTTTTTGTTTGATGTTGGGTAATCAGCCGCACCTACATTTTACTGTCCTTAATATTAAGATATACGGTGCGGGGAGGTGCTACAGCTCGTAGGCGGGAATACCCCCGACCGTAGGGAGTGCGTAGCTAGGCGAGTAGTGGGAGGGTGAGTTTAAAAGCGTTTTTTGCATGGGGCGGTTTCGATGTGGTGATAGGCAATCCTCCGTATGTAAGAAATAGAGAACTAGATGAAAAACAAAAAATGTATTTTAATTCTTTTTATAAAAGTGCTGATGGTCAGTATGATTTATATCAATTATTTTATGAAAAGGGAATTAATATATTAAAAGAAAATTCTATTTTAGGGTATATTACTTCTAATAAATTTACTATAGCTAGTTATGGTAAAAAATTAAGAGAATACATTTTAGATAACTGTATTATAAAACAAATAATAGATGTTTCTATGATTAATGTATTTAAAAAAGTTTCTACATATCCATATATAATTATATTAGAAAAAGATAAAGAAAATATTGATAATATCATAAAGTATAAAAAAGTTTTAACTGAAGAAGAATTGTTAAAAAATAAATTAGAATGCATAGAACAAAAAAGTTATTTAAATGATGAAAATAAAAATTTTATTTTAAGGAAAATTCCAGATTTTTTTGTTAAAATTGATAGTATGTCTTTAAAATTGGGAGATATAGCAACTATAAAAGAAACTATACACACAGGAAATGTAAGAGAAAAGCTAATAATAAATGAGTACATTAATAATAAGTGTAAAAAAGTACTATTTGGTAAAAATGTACACAGGTATAGCTTTGAATGGACAGGTTTTTATGTTAATTATGATAAATCATTAATAGATAAATCTAAAAAAGAATATGGTAATTTATGCGAAGAAAAATACTTTGAAAATCCTAAAATTTTATTAAGAGATATCTCTAAAAGACCAGATGCTATTTTTGATAATGAAAAATATTATTCTGTTAATACATTATATTCTATACAGTTTGTAGATGGAATTGAATATAATTATTTATATCTATTAGGAATACTAAATTCAAATTTAATAGCATTTTATTTTAGAAATAAATTTGAGGAGGCTCATGTAAGTGGAGGATATTTAAGATTTAAAAAAATATATACTTCATTATTACCAATAAAAAAATTAGATTTAAACAACAAACAAGACAAGGAAATGCATGACAAGATGGTTGCTTTAGTGGATAGTATCATAGCTCTAAACAAGAAGTTATCCTTCGAGAAAAATCCTAACGCCGTTACTATGCTTAACAGGCAGATTAATGCCGTTGACAAGCAGATTGATTCTTTAGTCTACAAGTTGTATAATTTGAGCGATGAGGAGATTAAGATTATTGAGGGGTAGCTTCTTTGTAAAGAAAGCAAACTTTTCTCCGTTCTTTTTTGGTGTCAAAAAAGAACCAAAAAACATTTCTTTTGTGGCACAGGCAAAGCCCGCCTACGGAAAGAAACAAAAAGCATTTACAAAATAATAAACTATCTTTTTAATAGAGATAGTTTATTATTTTCTTTTTTCTAAAAAAAGAAACAAAAAAGTTTTTATTAAATTTATGGCTTGGGCTGTTAGCCCTTGTTTACATATATAGGGTATATATAGTGGGTTGATAATTTTATATATAAATTTATAATTTGAGCGATGAGAAAGTGAGGATTATAGAGGTGGATTAAATGGAATTATAAGAGGTTTTTTATTTTCTATAAATATGTTTTAATATAAAATTGTGGAGTTTGATATGGTAATTAGAGATAAGATAATTTTACTTTTAATATTATCAAATTTTTTTAAAGAAAAAAATCAAAAATAAATTTTTATTATTAGAGCCATTAATTTTTTATTTTTTGCAAAATGAAGTAGAATATACTAGAGCTAATTTACTTAATTTATTGAAAGAATTTTATTTAGAGGATAATATAATTAATAATTTATTAGAATATTTTACAAGTCATAAATCAATAGACTATAACAGATATAATGATACATATAAATTAAATGATAATATTCAATATTTGAATACTATGCTTGTAAAAGCCAATACAGATTGGATAGAATTTTCTAATGATGCAAAAAATATTATTGAAAAAAATAATTTAGTTAATATTAATAATTTAAATTTTGATGAATCTTTTTTCTTTTATTTTTATAACGTATTTGATAATAATATTATAAATAATAATGACGAAACTAATCTTGATATTTCTCTTATAATAGAAGATATAAAAAAAGAGCATGGTAGTAATAATAAATATTTTGATATAATAGAAAATATTATTAATGGTATAGCCATAATAAAGTCTATATCTTATATACAAAGTGAAAATAAAAATATAGTTAAAATATATCTTGATAATGTTTTTGTTTGTAACATATTAGGTTGGTGTGATAATATTAGGCATAAGAATAGTTTATCTATAATCCATTATTTAAAAAATAATGGATTTGTTATAAAAATACATAGAGAAACATTGGAACTTGTTTATATTAATGTTTCAAAATATATTTCCGCTAAAAATAACAATAGAAATATTAAAGTAGGTACTTTATATCATTATTTGCAATCACCAGATCCAAAAAATAGTTATTTAAATGTAAATAAACTACCATTATCAAACGTTAAAGATAATATAATAAAAAAATTAAAAGATAATTACATAGAAATAGATACTGATTATTTAGATATAAAAATAGATTATTTAGATCCTTTATATAGTAATATTGATTATAAAAGACAACTAATGTATAGAAAAAAACAGCAAGGTATTGAATTTGGAGAAATAGAAATATGGCCGTCTAAAGAACAAACTGATTATGACTATAAAATTATTAAATATTATACTGAAAAAAATAATAAATTAATTTCTAGTGATATTGTTTTAGATGAATTATTTTTAACATATCAAAGTGCTATTTTTGGATCACTTTCATATAATCAAAATGAATATATATATTCATATATAATGTGGATAAAACAATTTATAAAAATATCTGTATTGGATAATATATTGCATAATATAACATCAAATATAAGTTTATATAAAGGTTTGATTTTTGATTATTTTAATAATATATTATCTAATGAAGTAATTGAGAAACTTCATGATATAATTAATAATCAAAATATATCTAATGATGATAGAAAAATGATATTAGGATTTGCTGCTGATAGTAATCATTGGAAAGATATTATTATAAATGAACCAGAAGAAATTATTAATAGTATAAAAGAGCAAGATGATAAAATAGAAGAATTAAAAAAAATTAATAAAGAACTAAATTGCAGTATGAATGAATTAAAAGAACAGAATGAAAATCATATATTAGAATATAATAATAAAATAATTGAATTATCTGGTCAAATAACTGAACAAAATACAAAAACAGATAAGTTAACTTTAGATGTATCTAAAGCTAATAAAACTGCTAAAAAAGCAGAATTAAAAACTAGAAAATATTTGTTTATAATGAAATTAACACTATTTTGGGTAGTAGCTATTGTATTATTTACAGTTGTTTTTTTACTACAAAATAATATTCTCAAAATAGAAAATACATTATTAAAATATATATTTGAATATATTTGGGGTATAATATCATTCTTTTTGACAATAAAAGAGATTATAGGATATTTTAAAGATAAAAAAAGTATTTTAAAAAGGTATGATGATTTATCTAAATAATATTAATTAACTCATTTTCTAAATGTAAGTTATACTGATTTTTATAAATTTATTGTTTAATGTTGGGTAATCAGCCGCACCTACATTTTACTGTCCTTAATATTAAGATATACGGTGCGGGAAGCCCCTACGGCGAGTAGTCAGCCGCACGTACATTGTACTATCCGTAAGGGGTTGCGTTGCCGTGCGGAATGCCCGTATGGCGAATACTCAGTCGCACGTACAGAGGTCTGTCCGTAAGGGGTTAGCGTTGCCGTGCGGAATGCCCGTATGGCGAATACTCAGTCGCACGTACAGAGGTCTGTCCGTAAGGGGTTAGCGTTGCCGTGCGGAATGCCCGTATGGCGAATACTCAGCCGCACGTACATTGTACTATCCGTAATGGTAAGCGATACCGTGCGGAATGCCTCTACGGCGAGTAGTGCGGGAAGGTGCTACAGCTCGTAGTAGGTAATGGTTTTTACGAGAGCCATCTCGATTTGGACGATGACACTTTATATAAAATTAACTGTTTCGATTGGAATTCAAAGTTTAGGGATATTATGAAAGCAGGCGGGTTTGATGTAGTGATTGGAAACCCTCCTTATGTGAAAATTCAAACAATGGCGGAATCAAGTCCATTAACTGTAGAGGCATTAAAGCAAACATATAAAAGTGCAAGCAGTGGAAGTATAGATATTTATTTATGTTTTGTTGAAAAAGCTCTTCAATTATTGAAGCCTACAGGTGAAATGGGATATATTTTGCCAAATAAATTTTTTGAAGGAGATATGGGAGAAAATTTAAGAAATATTATAGCTACTAAAAAGGCTTTGAAAAAAGTTGTATATTTTGGAGCAAATCAAATATTTGATAATGCTACAACATATACTTGTTTATTATTTTTGAGCGGAAGCGAAAGAGAGAATTTTGAATTGTTCAGATTTTATAAAGATGAAAATATAGAAGAGGCATTGCAAAATGCAGAATTTGTAGAGCTTCCGATTTCATTAACTAATGAAGAAAAATGGAATTTCCATAGTAAAGATATACTCAATATATTAAATAAATTAAAATCTATGCCTATAAAATTAAAAGATTTGACTAGAAAAATATTTCAGGGTATAGCAACAAGTGCAGATGATATTTATATTTTGCATGGAGGAGAAGAAAATAACGGAATTGTTAAAACTTATTCTAAATCATTAGATAGAGAAATTGAAATAGAAGCAGATATTTTAAAAAAGTTTTTAGTAGGTAAAGATATTAAAAGATATGCTAATATTATACCAGATAAATGGATATTATTTCCGTATAAATTAAATGGAAATTCAGTTATTTTATATACAGAAAATGAAATAAAATCTCAATTTCCAAAGGCTTGAGAATATTTAAAAGAGAATAAAAAAGAATTAGAAAACAGAGAACATGGTAAATTTAAAAATACATGGTGGCAATATAGCAGACCTCAAAATTTGACAGAATTTGAATGTAAAAAGATTTCAATTCCTTATATGTCAGATAAACCGCAGGCTACTTGGGATAATGATTGTTTATATCATAATACTAAAATACACAGTATTTCATTTAAAGAAGATGTTAAATATAATCCTTACTATATATTAGCTTTAATTAATAGTAAATTATTTAATTTTTATATTTCTGCTACAGGTACAGTTTTTAGAGGTTGGTTTTTAGTGTTTAGTCCTAATTTTATTAATCCATTTCCTATAAAAGAGTTGGATTTGGATAATAAGCAAGACAAAGAAATTCATGATAAATTAGTTAATCTCGTCGACAGTATTATTGACTTAAACAAAAAATTAGCCTCTGAGAAAAACCCTAACACTATTGAAATGCTAAATAGTAGGATTGAAATAATAGATAAGAAAATCAATTCTATTGTGTATGAGGTTTACAATTTAAATTCTCAAGAGATTGCTATAATAGAAGGTGATAACTAAAATTTAATAACTCGGCAGGTTCTTTTTTATGGGCTTGTCGGGTTATTACTAAAAGTTAATATTATTTTATTGACATATATTTTATTTATGTTATAGTATTTAGTGTAATTACACTAAATACTATATTGTTATAAAGGATAAAATAAATGGAAAAAAATGGTGGAGAAATAATAAGGGAACTAAGATTAAAAAAAGGTTTAACTATTAAAGAGGTTGCTGAAAAAATAGGAGTTCACTATGTATTTTTAAGTAGATTAGAAAGAAATCTGGAAAAACCTGCTGAAGATACAGTGATTAAATTGGCTAATTTATTAGAATATAAAAGTGATGTAAATATATTAATAGCATCATTTGGTAGGGTGCCAAAAAGCATCGAAAAAATAATATTAGATGATCCAGAGTTAATTAATCAGTTACCACAATTTTATAAAAATGTGAAAAGGAGAAAAAATAATAAATGAAAAAAGATTATTCTCTTATAATAGAAATTTTAAATAGAAATTTAAAAAAATATAAAAAAATAGTAGGTTCAATAAGTTATCCATTTCCTATAGAAGATTACGCCTACAAAGTTTTTGGATTAGATATCCAATATGCAAATTTTGATGAAGAATTTTCAATGGAAGGTTTAGATGTAAAAATGATTTATGGTGCATTATATCCTGACGGTAAATATTTTTATGGTCAAGAAAAAGTTATATTAATTAATAATAATACAAATGATTTTTATATAGGTGATTTTCAGGTACCTAAAGAATATTATAAACCACAATCTGAAAGACAAACTATAGCACATGAAGTTGGTCATTATGCTGAATTTGATTATAAAAAAAATACGGATTTAAATTTATTTAACGATATAGAATATAATAAAGCACTTGATATATTTATAGATCCAGAAGTTTTTGCTAACATTTATGCTAGAAATTTATTAATGCCTAAAGAAGAAGTTTTTAAATTAAAATCTGAAATTCAAGGCACTATAGATATGTTAAACGATAGTATTTATTTCCGAGAAAAATTTGGTGTAACTCAGTTTATGTTAGAAGTTAGGTTAACAGAGTTAAAAATTCAATTTATAAATGGCTATTATATTAATAAAGTAAGAAGAACTAAAGGTAAAAAATATGAAGAAGAAGATTTATTAGAATTAATAAAATTATCTAAAAAATATGATATGAGACCTAATTATGGAGATGCAGCACAAATAGCTAATATATATAATAAACATACAAATCAAGATAGAGATGGTGCTTCTTTATATATGACTATATGGAGAATAAATCAAGGTAAATATGATAAATTTTATGAAAGTGTAACGGAGTCAAGATTGAGAGCATTAAGTGAGATTGCAAATACTAAGAAATGAAATATTAATGAATTTTTATTTAATTCTTTTGTTTGATGTTGGGTAATCAGCCGCACGTACATTGTACTATCCGTAAGTGGTTGCATTGCCGTGCGGAATGCCCCTACGGCGAGTAGTGCGGGAAGCCCCCGACCGTAGGGAGTGCGTAGCTAGGCGAGTAGTGGGAGGGTGAGTTTAAAAGCGTTTTTTGCATGGGGCGGTTTCGATGTGGTGATAGGCAACCCGCCGTATGAAACATCAAGGTCAGAGGGTATTGATAATATAATAAAAAATTACCTCAGAGATAATTATAAAACTTCAGAAGATAAATTTGATTATTATACATTTTTTATGGAAAAGTCCAGTATGTTATCAAAAAATGAAACAGGTATTGTATCACTGATAACACCAAGTACATATTTGATGAAACCTCTTTCTAAAAAAATTAGACAGTTTTTATTATTTAAACATAATATTTTGAGAATAGATGAATTCAAAGGTATGGTTTTTAAAGCTGTAGTTCCAACTTCTATAATTATTTTTAATAAAACTGATGAAGTGAATATTGATAATAAAATCAAGGTTAGATATAATATTTTTACAAGAGATGATTTTGATAATGAAGAGTTTAATTTAAAATATATAGTGCAGGATAGATTTAATAAAGAACCAGATTTTTATTTTAATATATATGCTGATGATAACTACTATAATATTTTAGAAAAAATAAATAAATTATATAATGTAGTAAAATTAGGTGAACTGTCAGAGATTTATAATGGAATACAAACAGGTAACGATAAAGAATATATCAGTATGGACAAAAAAAATAATAAATGGTTTCCTGTAATAGTTGGTTCAGATATCAATAGATATACTAAAACTTGGGGCGGTAAGTATGTTTATTATGTTCCAGAAAAACTGCATAGCAATACAAGAGAAAATATTTTTAAAACAAAAGAAAAAATTATTATAAGACAGACAAGTAATAAAATAATAGGTACTTATGATGATGAAAGTTTCTTTACACTTGCCAGTACTTTTATAATTAAACAATTTAATGAAGAAATTGATTATAAGGCTTTACTAGGTATTTTAAATTCTAAATTATTTTATTATTTATATGTTAATTTAAATAATGAACAAGGACGCGTTTTACCTCAAATTAAGAAAAAGCATATATTTAATTTACCTATTATAATTGGATATAGTGATGTACATAAGCAATTATCATCATTAGTTAATAGCATATTAGATTTAAATAAAAAATTGGCTTCCGAGAAAAATCCTAACGCCGTTACTATGATTAGTAGGCATATTAATGCCGTTGACAAGCAGATTGATTCTTTGGTGTATAAGTTGTATAATTTGAGCGATGAGGAGATTAAGATTATTGAGGGGTAGTAAATGGAACTATAAGAGGTTTAAATAAAATTATTACATTATTATAATCTATAATTTGTAAAGGAGTTATTATGATTACAGTATATAATAAAATAGGAACTTCAAATGAAAATCCCCCAAGTGGTTATAATACTTGGAAAGAATATTGGGAAGACAAAAAAGGAAGAAAATTTCAAAAGTGTTCTAATTTAGCATGTAATAATAATGCTGAGGTTGGGGCTCATGTTTATCCTAATTATTCTCATGATACGGTATATATAGTACCTTTGTGTAAAGAATGCAATTATACTTATAATCAATCACCTATGAATGTAGAACAAATAGATTTGCTTAGACTTAATCAGTAAATTATTGTTATATGATGAAATTATTGATAATATAACAGATTAAAGGATATAAAAAATAAAATTATTAAAGGTTTTCTTCCATAAATAATTATCTATTTAAATTTTTTAGGAGTTTTTATGTTGTCTGACTATTCTTTTCAATATAAAGAAGAAAAAATAAAATCTATAAAAGATGAAGTTAAAGAACTGCACCCTTTATTGAAAGATTTATTTTCAAAGATGGACGGTATAAAATATAGTGAATATACTCATGGAATAAATGAGTATGGCGCTGATTTCATTTTAGAAATTAAACATAGTACATTACCTAATGAAAGTATATATGTAGGGGTTATAGTAAAGTCAGGAAAAATAGAAAAAAACAAATTTCATAGTGACATTATACCTCAAATAAGAGATTGTTATTTACCAAAAAAAATAAATTCAGGTAGAACTAATATAACTATACAAGAAGTATGGGTAATTACTAATAGTACTTTTTCACATGGTTCTAAAGTAGTTATTAATGAATATTCAGAATTTAATGGTAAAAGAATAATTTTTTTTGAGTATAATAATTTAATAAAATTAATTGATAATTTTATTCCTGAATATTGGATGAATATATCATTAGAATTGAACTCTTATTTTAAAGAACTAAGAATACAATTAAAGAATGAAGATATTGCTAAATCTGTATTAACAATTCCAGGTAAAGAAAGTATATATATTAAACCAAGATTGATTCATAAATCTTTAAATATAAATGAACAGGATAATTTAAAAGAAAAATACAAAGAAGTAAATATAGATGATTTAATAAAAAGTGGTAAAATGACTATTATAGAAGCTCAAATGGGAGCTGGAAAATCAAAGTTATTGAGAAATATATGTTTACAGTATACTAATGTTGAAAAATTTAATACAGAAAACATACTACCTATATATATATCATTTAGTAAATTTGTCCTTGATTTTGATGGTAAAATAGGTAAATTATTAGATAGTCATAATATTTATAAAAATAATAATAAAACTAAATTTTTATTAATGATAGATGGTATGGATGAAGTTGTAATAGAAAAATTAAATGATATATTACATGATATAGAAAATTGGTGTAAAAATACAAAAGATTCAGTTTTTATTACAACTCGTTATAATAATTTTGCTGATTTTAATTTAAATGAAAATATTTCATATAAAGTTACAATAGCACCTTTAACCAGTAAAGAATTATTTAATTTTATAAAAACTTTATGTAATGATGTAGATAATAAATTACTTAATGATATACAAAGATCTCCATTAATGTTTGATTTGCCAAAAAGTCCTTTTGCAGCTATATTGTTGGCTCAATTATTAAATGAAAATTTATCAGATTTACCAATTAATCTTCCAGAATTATATAAAAAGTATATAGAATTAGTATTGGGAAGATGGGATTTTTATAAAGGATTAACAAAGAGTAGCTCAGATCAAAGAATATTAGAAAATATTTTGATGATATTATCTAAAAAATTAATAGAAAATAATATTGTAGAAATTAATGAAGATGTTTTTGACGAAATTATAAATACATATGTTAATTCCAGAAATTTACATTTTTCTTTAGAAGATATTAAAAGTGATTTAATAGATAAATCTAAAATATTATCTAGAAATAAACAGTTATCATCTATTATGTTCTCTCATAAAAGTTTTTTAGATTTTTTCTATGCTAAAAATTTATTTGAAAATGATAAACTAATTGTAGATAAGAAACTATTTAGTTTTTATTGGGCTAATATTTGCTATTTTTATATAGGTTTAAAGCTTGATTGTCCAGATATTTTAGAAAAATTAATAAATATTGCTCCAATAGATGAAGATTTAAGATTATTTAAGGCTATTAATCTTCCTAATTTTTTAATGGCTGGATATCATACACCATATAATATTATTGAAGATAATTTTTATAAGATTATGATAGAGATAGCCACTTTATTTAAAGATATAGTTGAAAACATAAATGGAAATTTTTCTTTTTTTAGAAGTGTTAGTGAAGTATTTTTATTATGGTTCTTTCAATCAGTTATAATAGATGAATTTTACTCATATAATTTTTTTAAGAAAGCTCTTGAAAAATCATTTTTAAGTTTAATAGAATATAAAGATAATGATGATATAAGAGCTTATTCAATGTTATTTTTATCTATTATTTCGTTAAGACTAAATGATACAAATATTCTTGAAAGTTTTTTATCAGAATATAAAGATCATATGCCTATACCTATACAAGTGATAATTGCTTACCATTCCGATTATATAGAAAAATTAAATTCAGGTAATAGTGAAGCATTACAAGGAATTAAAAAAAGGCTTAATAAAATGAAAAAATATATAAAGAGTTTAGATAAAAATTATAAAGAAAGTATTTTTAAAACAAGTATAAAAAATAGGATAAGTAAAAAATAGTTCTTTTGTTTAATATTGGATAATAAACCGCACTTACATTTTACTAGCCTCAAATTTAAGATATACGGTGCGGGAAGCCCGTATGGCGAATACTCAGCCGCACGTACATTGTACTATCTGTAAGGGGTTGCGTTGCCGTGCGGGAAGGTGCTACAGCTCGTAGGAGAATACTAAATAATATTATCTCTTATGTTCGGAAGTAAATTGTAAATAGAATCTCCTATTGTGCTTTCAAAATACGATTTTATTTCAAATACCTTCTTCCACCTTAAAACACTTTGAGGAAATGTACCATATCTTAAAGCTACATCTATAAATCTTTTTTCTAAAATACAAAAACCTGTAGATAAGGCAAGACTATCGCATAATTGTATAAGCAAATCATAATCATCATACACAGCATTACTTATAAACTCTTTCATAAAGTTGTAATCATCTTCTGGCATATCAAATTTTCCTATTGCAGTATTTATATCCTGTATCATAAATGCATGACTTATGCATATTTGAGCCAATTTATCCCAGCCATATTTAATGCAGTATTTGTAGCCATCTATTAAATGCCTCTCAGCACTTATTCCAGTGTATCTTCCTATGTCATGAAGAAGCCCAAATATGTAGGCATTATCTTCATCTAGTTTTTTGTTTTTAGAGTTTTTATTGTAGTGTGATGCTATTATTCTTGCAGCTTTGGCAGCGTATCTTGAGTGTTCAGCCCAAGGAGTAGGGTTTGATTTATACGCTTTATTTAATTCGTATTCAGCTCTTTCTAAATCTAGTATTTCCATATGTGTATTTTATAACTTTTTTCAAAAAATAAATAGTATAATTGGGAACTTTTATATTAATTTAACGTCTAATAAACAAAATAAGTAATAGGGTATCACTATGTTAAAAAAAATTATTTTGGCATTTTCTTCTATAATACCACTTTTTTTATTAAGTTCATGTTCTCCAGCATTTGACCATATGTTTCATAGACCTCCAGTTCCTCCTCATATGAGAGGATATATGATGTTTGGTCCTCATTTTGGTATTAACGGTGTACTTGGAATGATAATTAAAGTATTAATCATAGTTGCTTTAATCTTTCTTATAAAAATGCTATATAATAATAAAGATAAAAATAACAAAAAAGAATAGTTTTATATTTTAGACTTGTTTCAAAGGTATTTGAAAATATTATATATAAAATTTTAATAATTTATCAATTACAGAAACAGTGTTTTATATGTTGTACAAACTATTGTTTTAGTATATAAATATGCAGTCTTTAGCTGTCAAAGGAACTCAGAGCTGGCATGATTGTGTTCCGCAGCTATGATTAAAAAATATTAAATAAAAAATTTTAAGTATTAAGAAATTGAGTTTTGAAACAAGTATTTTGAAATTTATTGATAAAAGACTATTGAATATTTCTTAGAATTTAATATCATATTTGCGTAATATTTTATATGATATAAATTTGTAAAAAATAATGAAGAAATTTATTACTTTAATAGTAAGCAGACCCACAACAGTATTTGTTACACTCGTATCCATGTTCATAATTGGATTTATAAGCATATCAAGACTTAATATAAATTATCTCCCAGATATGGAGGTTCCTATTATCAGTATAAAAACAACATACGATAATGCAGGACCAGAAGAAGTAGAGAAATCGGTTACAAGAGTAGTAGAAAATGCAGTATCTTCTGTTAATAATGTAAAAACGATTAAGTCCAAATCAAAAGAGTCAGAGTCTAATGTAGAAATAGAGTTTAATTGGGGCACAGATTTGCAAACAGCATCTGATGATATAAGAGAAGCTATTGATATGATTCGCTCTTCACTTCCTGATGAAGCAGATAACCCTAATATATCAAAGTTTTCAAGTGATGCTACCCCTATAATGAATATAGCATTTTTCGGTACTGATAATTTATCATCGCTTTATGATTTAGTAGACAGTCAGATACTTACAAGATTAGAACAGGTTGACGGAGTGGCACAAACTGAAATAAGAGGCGGACTTAAAAAAATTATACGTGTTGATATAGATTTAAACAGACTAAATGCCTATTCTATAGATATTAATGATATAGTAAAAACTCTAGCATTGGAAAATCAGAATGTAGCAGGAGGCGAAACTTATGAGGGCGTTTATAAATATAATATAAGAACTACTGGTGAGTTTAAAACTGTAAAGGATATTGAAGATGTTGTTATAATGCTTAAAGATGAAATTTATCCAGTAAGGGTAAGAGATATAGCATATGTTCATGAGGATTATGAAGATGATTCTGAGATAGTGCGTATTAACGGACAAAAATCTTTAACTATTGCTGTTACAAAAGAGTCCGGAGGAAATATTATACAAATATCCAGAGATGTAGAAAAAAGACTTAATGAAATAATGCTTCCTTCTGGTATTTATTATCAGATATTGTTTAATAGTTCAGACACTATAAAAAACTCTATACGCAATGTACTTAATACAGTATGGCAGGGGGCTTTATTTGCTGTTATAGTTCTTATGATATATTTATGGGATATAAAAAGCGTATTTATTATAAGCATTTCTATACCAGTATCAGTAATAAGCACATTTATATTGATGTATTTTTTTGATATTACTATTAATGTTATATCGCTTTCTGGTTTAGTTTTGGGTGTAGGAATGATGGTAGATAATTCTATAGTTGTACTAGAGAATATATTTTATTATAATGATTATTATTCAAAATATGTACATGATAAAAGAAGCAGTATAATAAGTAATTTTAAAGCATCTATTTTGGGAGCAAGCGAGGTATCAATTGCAATAACCGCTTCTACTTTGACAAGTGTATGCGTATTTCTTCCGTTTCTATTTGTTCAGGGTGAAATGGGGCAGATGTTCAGTGATTTATGTATGACAGTTTCAATATCGCTTATATCTTCTCTTTTGGTTGCTTTAACTATAGTTCCTTTATTAGCTTCAAGACTTCATAAAGGCAATAGTAAAAGCAGAATTAATTTATTATTAAAGAGTTTGGAGAGTTTTTTTAATGATAAAATACATAGTAATGTAGAGAAGTTTTATTTAAGTATGCTTGCTATTGTAATAAAAAATAAAAAGAAATCATTTGCTTTAATATCTGTTTTATTATTTCTATCATTATTTTTATTATTAACAAATATAGGAAGAGAAGGCTATCCAGTATCAGATGAAGGAACAATAATTTCAAGATTAAGACTTCCAGTAGGTGCTAGGGTAGAGTTTACAGATATGTTTATACATAGAATGGAAAATGATATAGAAAGTGCTTTAAGTAATAATATGGCTTATTATGAGACTAGAGTGAGAACTGGAAGAAATGAACATCATGGAGAGGTGAGAGTAAAATTAATAGACAGAGAATACGGAAGGAAATTAGATATAAGCTATTATATAGAGATGATTAGAAACAGAGTAAATGGATATCCCGGACGTATAGAGCTTAATTCTGAAAATGTAGCTTTGGGTAAGCCTAAAGATTATAGTGCTATTGTTATAGAGCTTGTGGGAGATGATTTAGAAAGAGGTTATGATGTGGCTAGCAATATTATAGCGGCAGTAAATAAAGTTGACGGCATTAGAAATGTTTTGATAAAAGAAGATGATTCTAATCATGAATTGGTTTTTGATATTGACAGGGATTTGGTATCAAAAATGGGTATCAATATTAATACAGTTGCCAATATTATAAGAACTTCTTTCAGCGGAACAACTGCAAGTAAGATGACATTAGATAATTCTATATATGTAGATACTGATATAATAGTGCGTTTGGAAGATACAAACAGAGATAATGTTTCAAGTATTCAAAAGATGATGATACCTACAAAAAACGGCATAGTGCCTATTTCATCATTAGTAGATATACATAGAGGAACAGGTCCAATAGAAATAAACCGTAAGAATGATAAAAGAATTATAGAGATAAATGCTAGTTCTTTCGGAAGACCTATAAATGAAATTATAGAAGATATAAGAAAAGAGCTTAATAATATATATATACCAAGCGGGTTTTCTGTTAATTTTTCAGGCGATTATGAGGATATGCAGGAAGCATTTATTCAGCTTATTGTATCTTTAATAATGGCTTTGGTATTTGTATATGCCATTATAGCAGGGCAGTTTGAATCGTATATTACTCCTTTTGTAATATCTTTGGCAGTCCCTTTTGCATTATTTGGGGCTTTGATATTTCTTTATTTAGGCGGACAAACTTTAAATGTTTACAGCGGAATAGGTATAATAATGCTTGTAGGAATAGTAGTTAATAACGGAATAGTTTTGATAGATTATATGAATAAGGTTGTGCTTGAAAAAAATATAAGCTGGGACAGTGCTGCTTTGGAGTCATGCAAAAGAAGATTAAGACCAGTACTCATGACATCATTAACTACAATATTAGGTCTTCTTCCTATGATATTTGAAGTTGGAAATGGAAGCGAAATGTACCGACCTTTAGCTATAGCGGTTTGCGGCGGATTATTATTTTCTACTATGTTTACGCTTATAATAATACCTTCTGTATATTCTAGCTTTAGAAACAGATTTAATATAAAGATAAGAAACGATTAATTATATTTGTAATTTTTTTCTCACTCCCGCCCTTTAAAGTTTAAAATTTTATTCTGAAATAAAGATTTTCTTAATGCTTGTTACTTAATTAATAAAAGCACACCCGCCCAAGCGTTTATTAAATTTTAGGTATTTAACAGCACGCGGTGAGCGGAATTAAAATTTATAGTGAAATTATGTAATTTCTGACTAGCTTTGTTTATAAAGTGGTTTTAACGCGTGGTGAAATAAGTTTATATATATTAAAAAACCTGCCCCAATAAAACTATTAAGACAGGCTTTTTTAAATATGATTGTTTTATTTAACAGATAAATTATGCTTTAGGTCCAAATTTAAATCCTAACTGTAATCCTATGTCAAAAGTACCTCCGTCAAGAAAAGGACCACTTACACTTCCGTCAGTGGCAACTTTAGGCATGAAATCATAACCTAAATATAAACCTACATTCATAGCTATTTTATCAGTAAAGAATATAGAATAATCGAAAGTACCCTTTATATATCCTATTAATGCTGTAGAATACATAGTACCTATATAATTCATATTTAATTTAAGACTTCCAGCATCAGTATCTCCATATTTAACATTAATAGATGAAGCCATAGGGATTTTTACTCCTCCGCCTATACCTATTGCAAATGCTCCAATATTTACTTTAGGGAGCAATCCTATTTGTATGCTTTCAAAAGATTGGGATAAAGTCATTTTAGGTGCTCCTGTCATACCTGTTGCAGCCTCACCATCCATAGAGAAAGCAAAAGTGTCATGTGCATATCCTATTTCTCCTAATATGCTAATACCTAAACCATCAGTTATACTAATCATATAACCTAATTGAGCAGTAACTCCAATATCAAAGCCAACTCCTCCTTTAATAACATTTTTTGGTGTTCCTGCAGGTAATTTAGGAATACCTATGCTTAATCCAAATGGTACATTGAGTATAAACTCGAATCCGCTTGCTGCGAATGCTGATGTACTTAATGCTGCTGATAATACAGCTGTGAAAATGATTTTTTTTAAGTGTTTCATAAAAAACTCCTTTTAATATTTTTTTATTTATAACAATTAAAGATTTTGATCTTTAACAAGTTATCAAAGATATAAAATGTATTTTGAATATAAATTAAAAAGGTATTAATTAGATTTTTCGATTTATTAATTTTTTTTATTTGTGCAATGCGAAAAGAAATATGATGTATTATTAAGTTGTATAGATTGTATAGTGATTTTTTTGATAATTTTAGTGAATAGTTATGCTGTATGCTGTATGCTGTATGCTGTATGCTGTATGCTGTATGCTTTCATAGTAATTAATTTCTCCGTCTAAATTAACTGAATACATATTAAATTAATAAATAAAATTGTCAATATTTATTAAAGAATATTTGTGTTTTTTTTTTTTATTATTGCTAATAAAAATTGTTCGCTAAAAACATATAGCAGATGAATTTGCTATATGCTCACAATTTTTATATTTGGCTTTCTAATATTAAAAATTATTATTTTTTATTAAAAACATAATAATATTAAAGATATATAATTTTTCTTATGTTATTTTTACTTTTTTCCGATAAAGTATTATAGTAGTATTTTTTAAGGTAATGACGTATGAAACATAGAATATTATTACTTTTATTTATAATTATAAGCTGTTCTAATATATTTGCCCAAAATGATAACTTTTTGGATACAATTATGTTGGATCAAATTAAAAGAGTTTATCCTAATGATAATGTAGTAGCACCGTCCAGTTATGTTATTAGTATGAACTTTGATTTAAATAGATATAGATTAAATGAACCTATAACTATGGAAATAAAGATATATGCCAAAAAAGGAACTGTAAGTTTTACAAACTCCATTAATCCTTTTAATAATTATAGCTTTACAGTTTATGATAATTACAATAATCCAGTAGTATCATCAGACAATTATACTTTATGGAAATATAAAAATGAAAGATCTTTAGATTCTTCTAAAGACAGAGTAGTAACTCTTAATGAAGGCGAAAGTTTTTCATATTATGTAGATTTAAATAATTGGTTTTACTTTGACAAAACTGGAAGATACCGAGTAGAATGCAGTTTTAATCCTATGCCGGAAATAAGTGATAATTTTTCTATGAAAGCCGATACAGCTTATTTCTTATTAGATAATGCTAGAACCTATCAGCAGCAGGGAAATACAACACCTTATAATGTTGTAACTAATATTTCACAGTTAGAACAATTCTCACCTTACAGTGTTGTATCCAATACTTTATTTTCTATGAAAAATAGGGATTGGACTAATTATTTCAGCTACATGCATATGCCTTCTATAATAAGCATAAGCCAAAGATATTATGAAGCATACAGAAATAATTACAGCAATAGCTATCTCGAAGACTTTACAGATACCGGAGTGCGTCAGAAGGCTAGAACATTAAGTTTTGAGGCATTTTTAAGAGATCAGTTTGCTGATGGAATTAGTGCCAGCATGCTAAGAACTAATTTTGGCAATAATTTCTTAAATAATTTGGAAATGGCTTATAAATCCAGTAATATAAGAGAACTTGCTATAAGATTTGATATTCTTTACAGAACTTCTTTGCCTGAAGACAGAAAAGTATTATTTGATGAGTTTAAAAAATATTTGGCTTCAGCTTATGACAGACAGGTAAGAAATAATTTTATAGCGGAACTTCAAAGAGATGTTATATCTACTAAAGATGCTAAATTAAAAGAGCATTATAGTGCCATTTTGAATATGATTAGAAATGAATATGATCCTGCAGTAAATTATACTCTTCTAAACTATACTATCGATAAAACAACAATTACTGAAGATTATGGTTTGCCTAGAGCAGAAGTTGAAACTAGACTTTATCATAGATATTTTAACGCTGATACTGGCGATGTTTATGACCCTGTTGTAAGAAGAACATTTATATTAAGACAGATGGGTCAGTATTGGTATATTGTTAATTATTATGATACTGTTGTAAATTAAGAAAATAATTAATTGATAATAAGGGGCGTTTAAGAATATTTTTCGCTTCTTATTATTTTTATATGCTATTTCAAAAAATAAATTTATTTTTAAGCTATTGCAAAAAGACTAATTTTATAATATAATATAAACTTAATATCAAAAATTATATTATTTTACTTTTAATGGAGAAGCAAAATGAAAAAAGATATACACCCTCAATACTTTGAAACAGATGTAAACTGTGCCTGCGGAGCGAACTTTAAAATACATTCCGTACAAAAAACTTTACACGTAGATATTTGTCATAACTGCCACCCTTTCTTTACAGGTAAGCAAAAAATTCTTGATACAGCAGGAAGAGTTGATAAATTTAAAAAACGTTATGGCTTAAAAAAATAATTTATGAATCAAAACCGTTCGTCTAAAAATAAAACTATAATTTTAGATGGAGATGATGCAGAAAAGTTTTCCAAACGTTTAATAACTTTAAAAGAAAAAACTAGTCTTGATTCTATTCTTAACAAGACAATTTGTAATGATTTTTTTGAGTCTATAAATTATCTTCCCGATAATTTTATAGACTTAGCTATTATAGATCCCCCTTATAATTTAAATAAAGATTTCGGTAATCTTAATTTTAGAAAAAAATCGGACAATGATTATAATCAGTATATAGATTCTTTTATAAGTTTGATTATACCTCATCTGAAAAAAACGGCTTCTATATATGTATGCTGCGATTTATTTTCAAGCTCTGCTGTGTATGATGTGCTTAGTAAATATTTTATTGTGCGAAATAGAATTACTTGGCAGAGAGAAAAGGGAAGAGGGGCCCAATTTAATTGGAAGAATGCTTTGGAAGATATATGGTTTGCTACAGTGTCAAATAATTATTATTTTAATATAGATGCTGTAAAGATGAAAAGAAGAGTAATAGCTCCATACAGAGAAGAGGGTAAGCCAAAAGACTGGCAGGAAACGGAGGAAGGAAAATTTAGATTAACTCACCCTTCTAATTTTTGGGATGATATAAGTGTGCCTTATTGGTCTATGGCAGAAAATACTACGCACCCTACACAAAAGCCTGAAAAATTAATTGCAAAATTACTTTTGGCAAGTTCAAAAGAGGGTGATATAGTTTTTGATCCTTTTGTAGGAAGCGGTACTACTGTAGTAGTTGCAAATAAATTAAATAGAAAATATGTATCTATAGAAATGGATAAATATTATGCATTACTTACTGAGTATAGATTAGAAAAATCAAATACTGATAAAAATATTCAGGGATTTGCTGATGGGGTTTTTTGGGAAAGAAATACTTATTCATATTTAAAATCATTAATGACAAAAACTAAAAAAGATAACATCTGATAAAATATTAACTTCGATCTCATAATATTTAGGAGTTTATATAATATGAAATTCATAATTGAAAATAAAGTATTTGAAACTTTAAATGAGCTTTCTGTTGCTGTAGTTGTAGCAAAAAATATTGATAATACTAAAAAGATAGATGATATATCCTCTATGCTTGAAGAGAATATTTTGAATGCAGAAAAAGATTTTGATAATATAAAGGTAAAAGAAAGCGAATATATAAAATGTTATAGAGATGCCTTTCAAAAACTTAATATTAATCCAAACAAATTTATGTGTTCTATAGAGGCATTACTTACTAGAATATCAAAAAAGAAAGGAATGCCTAATATAAATGCTGTTGTCGATTTAGTAAATGCTGTATCAATAAAATATAAACTCCCTATGGGGGCACATGATTTGGATTCTATGAAAGAGGATTTTTATATAAGATACTCAAAAAAAGGAGATATTTTTATCCCTTTCGGAGAAACTGAAAGCGAAGAAGTTGATGAAAATGAATTAGTATATGTTTCTTCTAATGATGTAAGAACTAGAAGATGGATATGGAGGCAAAGCGAACATGGAAAAATTGTTGAAACTTCTTCAAATATAATATTTCCTATAGATGCTTTTTTAGGTGTTAATGATGATAGGGCTATTAGTGCTAGAGATGAGCTTAGCTCTCTGCTTTCTAAATTCTTTAACTGCACTATTGAAGTAGGAATGATTAATGCAGAAAATAATTATATAGAGTTTTAATTAAGAGTAAAAAATATATTATAAAATTTTAACAATCTATTTTACTACGCATTAAAACAGTTTTTTAATAAACTAATCAATAATTTACATAATCTCATTATAAATTACAATGCTGTTAAAAACAGAAAATTTAAAAAAAACGCTTGTGCGGGAAGTTAAAGTATAAAAATGCTTGGTTATTGTATTTTTTTACAAAAGACCAAGCATTTTTTATTTACTTTTTATTTTATTAATCCAATATCTTTTCTGTAGTATTTATCTTTAAAATCTATTTTTTCAATATCTTCATAAGTAAGTTTTCTGGCCTCTTCTAAAGTGTCAGCAATATTAACTACATTAAGAACACGTCCTCCGTCAGTAACAATATTATTATTTTCATCTATTTTAGCACCTGCAATAAAGCACTTACCTTTTATATTTTCAATACCTTCTATTTTGTATCCTTTGTTATAACTAGCAGGATATCCGCCTGATGCCATTACAACACAGCATGCATGCTTATTTTTCCATTTGATATTTAAACTTGATATGTCTTTTTTCATAGCAGATTCTATAATAGATAAATAGTCAGTATCTAAAAGCTGAAGCACTGCCTGAGTTTCAGGATCTCCCATTCTCACATTGTACTCAAGCAAATACACACCTTTTTTTGTTATCATAATCCCAAAAAATATAATTCCGGCAAATGACATTTTTTCAGCCTTTATTCCTTTAAGTGTAGGCTCTAATATATCTTTTATAAATAATTCTTCTGCTTCTTTTGTATAGTACGGATTCGGTGCTATAACTCCCATTCCTCCGGTATTGTTTCCAGTATCATTATCACCTATCTTTTTATGATCTTTAGCAGATATAAAAGGTATTATAACATTGCTGTCAGTTACTGAAAGTATAGAAGCTTCATAACCCTCTAAAAACTCTTCTATTACTATTTCATCGCCTGCTTCTTTAAATATTTTTTTAATCATTATATCTTCTAAAGCATTTTGAGCCTCTTTTTTATCTTGACATATTAAAACACCTTTACCTAAAGCAAGTCCGCTCGCCTTTATAACTATAGGATAGCTGCATTTATTTAAATATTCACTTGCTTTATTATAATCAGTAAATGTTTCATATTCTGCAGTTTTAACTCCATACTTTTTCATAAAATTTTTTGAATATGCTTTAGAGCCTTCAAGTATGGCAGCATGTTTATTAGGTCCGAATATTTTAAGTCCGTTTTCTTCAAACTTATCAGCTATTCCATATACAAGCATTTCTTCGCTTCCTACAATAGTTAAATCAATATTTTCATTTTTAGCAAAGTTTAATATTTCATCTATAGTAGAAATGTTTACATTTTTACATTTTTTTTCTCTATGAGTTCCAGCATTTCCTAAAGCACAATATATTTTTGATACTCTTTCATTTTTACTCAAATTATTGCAAATGGCATGCTCTCTGGCACCTGAACCTATAACAAGTATTTTCATGATTTTATCCTTTAATTAATAAATAATAATATAGCAGAGTATTATTATAAAAAGAATTTTCTTTATTAGCTTTATTATACTTAAAATATAAACTTTGTCAAAAATTAGTTTTTATATTTTTATTCTTTTTTTGTGCTATATGGCAAGATTTGTTTTACTATTATTTTATCAAGATTATAGGTATTGATGAAATTTGTCGTATAGGCAGTCACAACCTATGTATTTTAAGACAGCATATAATTATATTTTAAGGTTTAATAAATATAATTATTAATTATATTTATTAAAAAAATGTAAATCCATAAAAAAATTTCAAATAAATTTGAAAAATGGGGATAATTTTACTATACTTATGATATAGGTTAATGTTCACGTGAACATTAACTAGCAAACTAATATGAGGATAATATGATCAGTAACTTTATTTTCACTAATTGTACTCGAGTTCAGTTCAGTTCAGTTCAGTTCAGTTATATGTAGAATTCTATTCTATTCTATTCTATTCTATTCTATTCTATTCTATTCTAGAATAATAGAAAATAAAATACTTTTTACATCTTATATCATTTCTAAACTTTTTTCAAGACCATTCTGCATTTACCAGTTAAATGCTTATTATAAAAATACAATATTTATAGAGGAGTTTATATCATGAAAAAAAATTTAATTATCTCTTTTGTATTGATATGTGCATTTGTATTTGCAATATCTTGTAATAATAAAAACGTTACAGGAGCAGGCGGAGGTAATACTGGAGGTTCAGGCGGAGGCAGTACTGTTGGAAGCGGTTATGTACTCCCTGCTGGTTCTTTAAGTCAGGAAGAACAAAATCAACCTATGGATCCGAATAATAACTATACTACATTGTGGACAGCTGGTCAAGGAGCAACTGGATATAGAATACCTGCTTTGGCAGTAACAAGAAATGGAGTGATAGTTGCAGCAGCAGATAGAAGACATAATGGTTATCAAGATTTAGGTAAACAAAATGTTATAGATGTTGTTGTAAGAACAAGTAAGGATTTGGGTAAAACTTGGTCAGAAAGCAAAGTTGTAGTACAAGCAAATAATATAACAGATTCTTATGGCGATGCTTTTTTAATGGTTGATCCTGTAGCTAAAAGCACTATATATATGGGAGTTGTAACAGAACCAGGTATACAGAAAAAAGATATAAATCAAACAGGAATCACTAAAATATTTAGAAGTACTGATGATGGTGCTACTTGGTCTTTATGGTCTACCTTAGATGCAAATAGTGTAATATTTAAAGGGGGAAAAGCTAAACCTTCTACAGGATTTGGGGCTTCTGGTCAGGGTGTAACATTAAGATATGGGCAACATAAAGGAAAAATAATGTTTGCATTCTTCGGTTGGGGAGCAAATAGTAGTGGTTCTTCACCTTTAACAGTTTCAGCAATAGTCAGTTCAGACGGTAAAACTTGGGAAAATCTAGGCTATTTAAATTCAAGTACAGGTGGGGGTGATGGTAATATTGATGAAACTAAAGCAATAGAGCTTTCTGATGGAAGAATACTTTTCAATCATAGAAGATCTGTTAGTGCTGGTGGAAGATCTTGGTCTATATCTTCGGATGGTGGTGCAAGTTGGCAATGGTTAGGTAAAGATCCAGAATTAGTAGATCCAGGTAATAATGCAGATATATTCAGATACGAATATAATGGCAAACGTATAAAAACTGACAAATACATATTGTATATACACTCAGATCAAGCCCCTAATGGTACATGGTATCAAAATAGAATAAATCACCATGTTAAACTTTCTGTAAATGAGCTTAATAATGGTGCTGCTAATACATCTGGAAAATTCCAATATGACAGACAACTAATAAATGATGGTATGAACACATATTCAGGATATCCTACTATAACTGTATTGCCTGATGGTACTATAGCTACTTTAACTGAAGAACTTCCAAAATCTCAGAGTAAAGGTACAGATCATTATAATATAGTATTTAGAAGATTTAACTTAAATTGGTTAACTTCAGGTGCTGAATCTGTTAACTATAGTACTGACTATTTATTTCAAGAAGCTATGAATTAATATAGAGGAAAATAAAAAATGAGAAAATATATATTAAATACAATATTATGTACATGTTTAGTATTTAGTTCTGTTTACGGTTATTTTGGTGCTGATATGAACTTTATTGACTTCTTGGTTCATAGTAATCAATTGAGCGTTAGAACTGATAGATTTGGTATTCTAGCGGGTACAAGTAATGTAAGAGTAGCTGTTGGTATAACAGGTGCAAATAGCTTATCCGATTTAATAATACATAATATAGGTGATATAGGAGGAACAAATGGTGTTATAAGTTTAGTTCCTTCTGTTTTGGCTGGTATAGGTTATGATGCAGGTTTTTGGGGGATAGGGGCAGGTTATGAATTTACTTATAAATCTGATTCATATATGGTTCATACTCCTGTAATAACTGCTACTGTTTTAGATGATGCTCTTAGAATAAATGTACCTGTTTCTATAGGTGTAGGTTCTAAAAGTAAAACAACTGTTGCCGATCTTACAGGTGCTTATGTAGTATCAACTGCTATTGAAGCAAGATATTATTTCCCTAGAGAAATGCCTGTATTAAGTCAATTAAGATTTTTTGTAAACTATGGGAATGCATATATTGAAAATGTTGCAGATAATCAGCAGTATTTAAGACAGCAGTCTTTTGGTTTGCAAGCTAGAATATACTTCAAAATAGAAACTCCTGAAGTATTAATAGAACCTATTTTAAGAGTTCAGTATGATCAATCATTAGCTACAGATAATAAAAACTTTGGAGCAAATATAATAAATGATAATTTCTCTATTTCTGCTAAAGGTTTTGCCCCTTATTATCCTACAACAGGACCTGGAAGTTCTACCGGCGGTAATGGTGCCAATACTGGTTCTGGATTAAATGGAGGATATTTAGCTTCTATTCCTGGATCATATTATGCAATAGAACCTTATAGAGTTGGTGTTGCTGTACCTGTTGGTTTTACTGCTACTTCATTAGATGAAAATATTAGTTTTTATCTTGAACCTGCTTTATCATTTACAATGATAGGAGCTAAGCATATTTACCAGAGTTCTGCTTCACAAAATGAAAGGAATTCCATATTTGGATTAGGATATGTAGTTTATGGAGAATTATATATACGTCCTGTAAAAAGTTTGGAATGGTACTTTGAAATTCAAACTGGTGGTGTAACTATAGCTGATAGTTTAAAAAATCCTAGTCAAACTAGTTTAGTATTCAATGGTAAAACTGGTTTGAGTTATTATTTTTAATAAAAAATGAAAAATAATAAAAACTGATTCTTTTTTCTTCTAAATATTTTTAAGCCGTCTATATTTTATAGGCGGCTTTTTTACTTTACATTTTTACTTATTGCATTATAATAGAAGAAATCATTAAAAATTAGGATAAAAAAATATGAATCTTAAAGAATATATGAATATAAGACTTAAAGATATTAATAATAATATTGAAAATATATTTGACAAAAGCGATATTGAATTAGAAAATAGCTTTATAGAAATGCTTAAATATCCTCTTGATGCAGGCGGTAAAAGATTAAGACCTGTACTTACTTTATTGGCATGCGAACTTTTTGAAGGTGATTATAAAAAAGCTGTAATACCTGCAGTATCATTAGAGCTTATACATACATATTCTTTAGTTCATGATGATTTACCTGCTATGGACAATGATGATTTGAGACGCGGCAAACCTACAACGCATGTTAAATACGGTGAGGCTAATGCTATACTTGTAGGCGACGGACTTCTAACCCATGCTTTTCAGTTACTTTCTAAAGCGGATGTCAAAGACAGCACTTTAAGAAAACTTTTATTTGAATTAAGCTATGCTGCTGGAATTAACGGAATGGTTATGGGACAGTTTATCGATTTATATTACGAAGAGAAAGAAATTAATTTTGATATGCTTAAAGTTCTTCATGCTAAAAAGACAGCTGCTATGATTAGAGGAGCTGTAAGACTTGGGGCGATATCTTCTGAAAACGACAATGATATAGAAAATATAACAAAATACGGTGAAGCTATAGGACTTGCATTTCAGATACAGGACGATATACTTGATGTAATTTCCGACAATGAAACCTTAGGTAAAACTGTAGGTAAAGATGAAAAAGAAGGCAAACTTACATACGTTAAGCAGTTCGGACTTGAAGGAGCCAAAAAAGAGGCAAAAAAGGTAACAGAAAAAGCAATTGAATATTTAAATCCTTATAAAGAGAGCGAAGCTAAAAATATTTTGATAGAATTAGCAAACTATATAATAGAGAGAAAATCTTAAAAATATTTAAATAAAATGCATTTTACTAAGTTCTTTGTCTAACTCTCCGATAACAAAATAATAAAATATAAATTTAATTAAAAAAATATAATATATTATGAATGAAACTAGAAAAATTAACTTAGAAGCAATAAACAAAAATATTAAAGCATACCCTTATGACTTTATTAATATTCTTGGTAATGCCAAACAATCAGATATAACTTTAGAAGTAATAGAAACAAAATCTCAAAAACCTTCCGCTAAAGTTATAAAAAATGGAAAGCATATACTTCTTCATAGTGCTTATGACCCGATAAAAGAAGCTAATACTTTAATAAAAGAAATTGAAAATGATGAAGATTTGGATTTGGTATTTATATTCGGCATTGGGGCTGGTTATTTGATTAATGCTGTAAAAAAACTTAATGTTTCCATTGCTGTAATTGAGCCTGATATAAATTTTTTCAGCACTTTAATAGATAATTTTAGATTAGATAAAATACTTGAAGATAGTAAAATAACATTTTTTATAGGCGGAAATGATGATGAGGATATAGAAAAGTTTATATCTATAACTACAACAAAAAAAGTTAAATTTTTTGTTACAAGGTCTTATGCTTCGCTATTTCCTGAAGAGGCTATGCATTATCAAAGTAAAGTGCTTTCTGTAGTAGATAAAAAAATTATAAATATAAACACTATTTCAAGATTTGATAAACTATGGGCTTATAATATAGCTTCCAATGCTGTTGAAATTGCAACTCATTATGGGGTTAATAGATTTTTCGACAAATACAAAAATATACCAGCAGTTATAGTATCAGCAGGTCCTTCGCTTGAAAAAAACATAAGAAAATTAAAAGATATGAAAAATAAAGCAATTATAATAGCAGTTGATACAGCAATGAAGCCTTTATCATCACATGGCATATCTCCTCATTTTGTTATAACTATTGACCCTCAGAAAAAAAACTCCAAATATTTCAGAAATATTCATTTTGAAGACACAGTTTTAATAGCAGAGTCATCAGTCGACCATGAAGCTATAGAATCATTTAAAGGTCCAATATATTTTATAGATTCAATATTTCCATTAGCAAAATATTTTATGAAGCAATTAGGAAAAAGAGGGGACATTACTATGGGAGGAAGCGTTTCCACTGCTGCATATGATTTCGCCGTTAGAATTGGGGCTAATCCTATAATAATGGTTGGACTTGATTTATCTTTTCCTAATCATCAAACTCATATAAAAGGAAGCTACCATGAAGAAAATTTCTTTACTGAAATAGGAAAGCTCGATTCTTATGACAGCAGAATATATAAAGTTCTCGTTGCTGGTAATTTAAGAGAAGAGAAAAATATATATGGTGATAGCGTATTTACTGATTCCAGATTTGATATGTACAGAAACTGGTATGAGGCTCAATGTGCAGCTAATAGTAATATAAAATTCTATAATGCCACAGAGGGAGGCGTTATAATAAAAGCAATGGAGAATATCACTCTTCAGGAGATTATTGATAAATTAGATAATATAAATATACAAATAGATAAAAATGACAGAAATATAGATGATAAAACAAAAATACTTGAGAGCTTAAAAAATGGTTTAATAAAAATAGATAAAGAAATAATATCATTAAAGCCGTACACAGAAGAGGCAATTAATTTATGCTATACAATAAATGATGAGCTTTCAAGACATAGAAAAGTAGACAAACTCATTTTAAAACTAGATGAAGCTGATATAAAAATACTTAATATAAGCAAAGTTAATGAGTTTTTAGGAATTACTATGCAGAAAACTATTAAAACTATAACAGAAGGTTTTGAGTTTAAAGATGAAAATATGAATAAAGCTATAGTAAGTTCATTCAAATTATACGAAGCTATGAAAGACAGCATTGATTTTAATCATTATATAATAGAACGTGCCTTGATAAAGATAAATAAAGATTTATAATAAAACAAAAATATAAATTTATTACTAAATTAATTTTGTAAAATATTTTCATGATTTCAAATTCTTTTATGTCTGAAGTAGTACTATTAGGTATTTATTGGTATAAAAGAATCATATGCTGCATTATAAATTATTTAATACATTCCGCGGCATATATAGATATGCAGTAATTGTGTTTTTCATAAATCCTAAATATAAAAAATTTTGCAGAAGTATCGTCAAAAAATATTATAATACATTTATAAAATATAGAAATTTATAAAATAAAATCATTTTAGTATATATAATAGACTTAATTTACGCATCTATTGACATATAAATTTTTAATATAATTTATTTAGTATTAAATGTATTATAGCTAATAAAAAAATATATGATTATTATAAAATTATTTAATCGCAGTAATAAATGTATACTATAATTCATTTAAAAAATTTTATATATCATTATTATTATAAAATATATTGAGGAGATTAAAGTTATGTCTAAATTTAATGAAGTAATTATTGCAATTGCAAAATCAGTAGCTGAAGCAGAAGCTCAGCTAGAAGAAGTACAGCTAAGTAATTTATCAAAATACTTTAAAAAAAAGATAGATAAAAATCATAGTGAAGTAAGCGAATATTTACCCGGTATATTTCCTATAAGATTAAAAATCGGCGTACCTGATGAAAACAATAAATACGGCAATAAATATTATTGTGTTCCATATATAAATTTGCTTCCAATATCTCAGCTTAATATAGATTCAGTTAAAACTTCTTTTGATATAGGTATTGTTGAACTTATAGAACCACAAAAAAGTAATAATAAATCCGTGTTTAATAATGTTTATGATGATGATAAAGTATGTAATATGAGTGATTTTGAAAATTCTTCAAATATATCCGTTGATGTTACAGGTGCTGGTCTAGATAAATGCAAAGGAACAACTATAAATGTTCAAGTTTCAATTTCTAAAACAGAAATTAGTGATGGAATGTCTAGACTCATAAACGAAATAACAAATTTAAGTCAAGGATTCATAGAAGTCAAAGATGACAAAAATGATATTAATAATGAAAATTAATTAAATATTAAAATATAAAAAATATACTTTAAGGAGGAAATTATGGCCGGTCCAATAGCAAATCAATTTACAGGTCTTCCAATGGCATCTCTTATAGGAGGTCCTTTACAGGCAGTAGCCGATGCCCAATTAAGTTTGGCTAATACTACAAAAAACTTTATAGAAACAGTTGCTTTTGACCAAACTAAAGATAATAATAATAATGTTAAAAAGACATTAAGAATGGTTGAGTTTGAATACCAAAGGTTATTAACCCCAGACGGCAAGGATAGCAATGGCGGTGATGGCGGTGTTGTAAATATGACATTAAAGGTACCTTTTATTAGTATAGTTAAAGTACCGTCTCTATTTGTAGATTCTGTTGATATTACTTTTGATATGGAAGTAAAAAGTTCAGAAGAAGAAAAAAGTACTGATGATAAATCAGCGTCAGGAACAGGTGAGGGAGAGCTTAACTTAGGACTATTTTCTATTAAAGCTACAATAACAGGTTCTATAAGTTCTCATAAAGAAAACACTAGAAAAACAGATACTTCAGCTAAATACCATGTAGAAGTTCATGCAGTTGATCAAGGTATGCCTGAAGGGCTTGCTAGAGTATTAGATATTATTAATGCTAATATAGCTCCTATATCACCTAAATTACCTGATGATAATAATAAAAATAAATGATAATAAAGTTATATATTCTAATATTAAAATTAAAAAATGATTATTAGTTTTAATAATATAAAAAAAAATTTAGATGAAAAATCTATTCTGATAAAAAAGGTTTATGAGGCAGAGCTTTTAAAAAAATGTTCTGCCTTAATACCTCTTTTACAGGATAAATTTAATACTAAAGAAGTATGTAATTTTCTTTCTTATACAAATTACAATGCTGATATTAGTTTTACTATTACAGTATATAAAATATCTGAAAATGTATTTTCTATTAATAATGATAATGTTTCAAAAGATTCTTATAAACTTTATTTCTCATCTAAAAATGGTATAAAAATCAATGATAAAATTGTAAATAATTTTGAAAATATGGTATTAGTTATAGATAGTTAGTAAAAATGTTAATTATTTTTTTATTTTGGAGTTTAGTATGGCTGAAAATAAAATTTTTGATTTAAGTAATATAAGATATGTTAAGAGGATAATAGTAGGTCAGAATGATCCGAATGTTCCTTATAAAGAAGAAGATTATCAAAAAGCAAATGAGCTTTTAAATAAATGTTTAAATGAAATTCCTAAAGGAAAAATTATAGGTATAGAAAGAAATTTTTATCTATTTAATTTAGGAGAACATCAAGTAGTTCTTCAATGGCTTACTTATCATGTAGGATTTGAAAGAAAACCTATGTGGCTTGAAGAATAATTTATTAATAATTCTATTTTTTTATTCCAAGTATTTCCACACCAGTTTGAGTGATTAAAACAGTATGTTCAAAATGAACAGCTAAAGAATAGTCTGGAGTAGATAAAGTCCAGCCGTCTTTTTCTTTTTCGTATTTATCAGTGCCGTTTGTTATCATAAGCTCTAATGCAAGCACCATATTAGGTTCTAATATTACATCATTATTAGGGTGATAAAAATTAAATATATAAGGAGCTTCATGATATTCATAGCCCACACCATGTCCTGTAAGCGATTTTATAACACTAAATCCGTATTCATGAACTTTATTTTCAACAGTTTTTCCATATTCGCTTAAAAGTACATTGGGCTTTAATCTATAAATAGAATATTCTAAAGATTTTTTGCAGGCATCTATAAGTTTATATGCTCTATGATTAACAGATCCCATGCCGCCTTCTATAACTACTGTTCTGGCACAGTCAGCATAATATCCATTATATTTCACCCCAACATCTACGCATACAGGCTCTCCATGAACAAGTATTTTATTATTAGTTGGTCTTCCATGTGCTATTTCATTACCGCTTGATATGCTTGTAGCAAATCCATAATCTGGAACTTCAAGGTTAGCAGGATATGCATTTTGGCTTTTTATAAATTTTTCAACTTCTTTATCTATTTTAGAAGCTCTTACTCCGGAGATGCAAAGTTTGAAAGCTAAATCTATAGAGTCCTGTGCTATTTTTGCTGCTTTTCTTATATTTTCTACAGCTTCATCATCTTTTATGCTTGGTTTTACTATATCTTTCATCTCTTTTATAAACATTTTCTTTTTATCCTTTATTATTTTAAAGATTTAGGAGTAAATATATATAAAAGAATAACAAGTATAATAGCACCTAGTACGGCAGATGATAAATTTATTCTTACATATTGTATATTGCTTATTCTAGGAAGATAATAAGAACCAAGCAAAGCACCTGCAGTAGATATAAGAAACATCATCACCCAGCCGCCGAATACTCTTATTTTTAATATTTTTGAAAATATAAGGCTTACAATGATTCCTATAACTATAAATGCTGATACTACTATAATATATTCCATTTGTTTTCTGCAACCTCTTTTATTATAATTTTAGTTAGATGAAAGTCCTATAAAGAATGATTTTAATCCTCCTTTATCATTTTCTACCGGAACAAATATCATATGAGATATATCTTCTCTGTCAGAAGCATCAAATTTATTTTTTAGAGAATCAGAAGAAAACGGGTCTGATACATATAAAGTTTTTTTATGCGATAAAATCTTTTTAAATAAAGCCTCATTCTCATTTATATTTAATTTATCTTTTGTAGCATCAGATATATTCTGAGATTCATCTATACTGTAGCTGCCGTCATTTTTTTTTGTAAGCATAGCTGCATGTTTTATATCAAGACCAGACTGCTCTTTTATCCAATTAAGCATGTCATGCATATTTTTATTGATAAATTTTTTACCCCTGATTGATTTTAATACATTTTTCCATCCGGCTGTCATGTTCTCTTTTACTTTTTCTTCTGCCTCTCTGTAATAATCATCAGGTATTTTAGGTACCTCTTCAGGGTCATATAAATCTTTATCTGTAAGGTCGTCTGTATCAAATGTGTCTTTTTCACTTGCAGGTTTTACTACTTCTCCATCATCATATTCTTCTCTGAAATTAGGTGATAAATTAGAGTTATGATTATCGCTGTTTTCTTCATCATCATAATCTCCAAGAAGAAAATCTCTGTTAAGAGAGAAGTTAAAAGCATCGCTTGAAGAAAAATACTCTTCTTCTTTTTTTACTATTTCATCTTCTAAAATAGAACCATGACTTATCAAAATGTCCCCCTCGTTATTATCATCTATAATATCATCAATGCCTTTTATTATATCCTCATTTTTATTATTGTCTATATTACTATTATCAATTGTCTCTTCTAGTTTATCATCATCTTCTTTTATACTATCTGAATTTTCTTCATTATATGAATCAGGTATATCGTCCATATTTTCAATCGTATCATCTATATTATCATCATCATTATTATCTTCACTTTTATTTTCTAGCTCATCATTCAAATTAGGTATGTCGTCTAGATTTTCTATAGTATCATCTATATTATTATCATCATCGTTATTGTCTTTGCCTTTATTTTCTAGCTCATCATTCAAATTAGGTATGTCGTCTAGGTTTTCTATAGTATCATCTATATTATTATCATCATCATCGTTATTGTCTTCGCCTTTATTTTCTAGCTCATCATTCAAATTAGGTATGTCATATAAGTTTTCTATAGTATCATCTATATTACTATCATTATTAGCAGTATCTAAATTATTTGCTTCATCATCATCTGCAATATTATCAGCATCAAGAAGTTCATCATCAGTATACTCTTTCATCTCTGGCATACTTTCATCTTTATTTTCTTCTTCTTTGTTATCTTCTTCATCGTTTATAATGTCGTCCAAGTTAGGTACATCTTCATCATCATCTACAATATTATCAGCATCAAGGAGTTCATCATCAGTATACTCTTTCATTTCCGGCATACTTTCATCTTTATTTTCTTCTTCTTTGTTATCTTCTTCATCGTTTATAATGTCGTCCAAGTTAGGTACATCTTCATCATCATCTACAATATTATCAGCATCAAGAAGTTCATCGTCAGTATACTCTTTCATCTCGGGCATACTTTCATCTTTATTTTCTTCTTCTTTGTTATCTTCTTCATCGTTTATAATGTCGTCCAAGTTAGGTACATCTTCATCATCTTCTATGATATTATCAGCATCAAGAAGTTCATCGTCAGTATACTCTTTCATCTCGGGCATACTTTCATCTTTATTATCTTCTTCTTTGTTATCTTCTTCATCGTTTATAATGTCGTCCAAGTTAGGTACATCTTCATCATCATCTACAATATTATCAGCATCAAGGAGTTCATCATCAGTATACTCTTTCATTTCCGGCATACTTTCATCTTTATTTTCTTCTTCTTTGTTATCTTCTTCATCGTTTATAATGTCGTCCAAGTTAGGTACATCTTCATCATCTTCTATGATATTATCAGCGTCAAGAAGTTCATCGTCAGTATACTCTTTCATTTCCGGCATACTTTCATCTTTATTTTCTTCTTCTTTGTTATCTTCTTCATCGTTTATAATGTCGTCCAAGTTAGGTACATCTTCATCATCTTCTATGATATTATCAGCATCAAGAAGTTCATCGTCAGTATACTCTTTCATCTCGGGCATACTTTCATCTTTATTCTCTTCTTCTTTGTTATCTTCTTCATCGTTTATAATGTCGTCCAAGTTAGGTACTTCGTAATCATCTTCTATGATATTATCAGCGTCAAGAAGTTCATCGTCAGTATACTCTTTCATTTCCGGCATACTTTCATCTTTATTTTCTTCTTCTTTGTTATCCTCTTCATCATTTATAATATCGTCCAAGTTAGGTACTTCGTCATCATCTTCTATGATATTATCAGCATCAAGAAGTTCATCGTCAGTATACTCTTTCATTTCCGGCATACTTTCATCTTTATTATCTTCTTCTATGTTTTCTTCTTCATCGTTTATAATATCGTCCAAGTTAGGTACATCTTCATCATCTTCTATGATATTATCAGCATCAAGAAGTTCATCGTCAGTATACTCTTTCATTTCCGGCATACTTTCATCTTTATTATCTTCTTCTATGTTATCTTCTTCATCATTTATAATATCGTCCAAGTTAGGTACTTCATCAAAATCTTCATCATTTACTATGCTGTCTAAGGAAGATAAATCGCCTATTTTTATACTCTCATCTTCTTTTTTATCCTCTTCAAGTACATCATCTAAAGAAGATAAATCTCCTAATTTTAGACTTTCATCATTATCATCATTATTATCCTCTTCATCATCTTTTACAGTCTCGCCTCCGTCTTCAAGTACATCATCTAAAGAGGATAAATCGCCTATTTTTATACTGTCATCATCTTCTTCATTATCTTTTTTTATTTCAATTTCTTCTACATCATCTATATCAGGAAGATCAACTTTATTTGCTTTTGTGATTCTGTCTCTTTTATTATTAAAGTATTTTATACTATCATCATCTAATGAATCTATTGCATCTATATCGTAGTCATCTATATTAAACTCTTCATCATTGACAATATTGGCATTATCATAGTTATTTATAGGAGGTTCGCTTTCATCATATATATTTTCTTCTTTATCATCATCATCTTCATCATCATCATTGTTAGATTTATTTCTTTCAAGTAAAGAAGTAGTTATTAAAAATAATGATGATAATGATAAAAGAGCAAGTATAATATATTTTAAATATTTCTGTATAATAGGAACATTTAATTCTAATATACCAATGCTGAAATTATCTATATCTTTGACTTTGCTTGAATAGAATGTAAAAGTATTATTATCAACATCAATAGTACCAGAACTTCCAATATCTTTATCCATATATTGTGTAAGACTGTCTCTTGATATGCTGTTTATATCTATAGAAGGGTTATGATATACAACGCCATTAGGAAGAACTACAAAGTTTAAGTTGTAAGAAGTATTTTCAAATATTTTTTTAAATACGCTTGCAACTATATATCCTACTTCTATCCCTCTGTCATTTTTAATTGGTTTTACAAAATAAACACCGTCATAATCTTTATCAAAGAATGCTCTGGCATTAGATTTTTTATAGCTTTCCAAATCTACAGGTTTAGTTTTTACTGGAGAAGAAAATACTGGCTTGCCGTCTGCTAAATATAATGCTACAGTATCAAAAGGATAGTTGCCGCTTCTGAATATTGATATTATTCTGTCTCTTTCGGCTTCATCTATACCGTTTAATATAACCTGCTGAAGTAAGTTTATAAAAGGATAGCTTTCTACTATTTTATTAAGTCTGTCATCATAGTCTTTTACGAGATTTACTATACTGTTTTGACAAATCAAAGCATTTCTGTCAAGTTTTTTTGTATCAACATCAAATGCATCTTTTTTTAGTCCGAATACAAATGTTATAAATAAAGCAAGAACTATTATATTGATTAAAATAGATATATATACAAAGACAGATATCTTACCATGTTTATCAGACATATAATCTCCTCTAAAAAACTACACTATTTTTATTTATTTATTTTTTGTTATACTTCTTTTAGCATCTTCTTCTGCTTTGCTTATTATAGAAGAAAGCATTTTATCAAAAGCAGCAAATACATCATCTGTTCTTGAAACTGGAGATGAATTTAAATCTTCTTTTTTTGTGTTATCAGCTTTTATATTATCGATAGCTTTATTGTATGAATTTAATATATCTTTACTAATATTACTGTAATCGCTTGTTTTGTAATCATCATTTTTCTTAACGAATAAGTTTTTATTCTCTTCTTTATCTTTCAAACTGTTTATTATTGTTTTTTTATTAAATATGTCATCGCTTTCTATTTTTCTATATTCTAAATTATTTTCTTCTGTTTCTTTTGCTATTTTATAATTATCCAAAGATAGAGTTTTAGCTATAAAGCTGTCTTGTGATTTAGCTTCAAGCTCATCATCAGAAATTGACATAAATACTTCTTCTTTATTTTGTGTTTCTTCTTCATTACTATTTTCTGTATTATTTATAGTTTGCTCTTCTGTATATTCTTCTTCTAAATTATTTACTATATTTTCTGATATTTCATCATCTTTTAATTCTTCTTCAATGATTATTTTTTCTGTTAATGTTTCCTCTTCTTCTAATGTTTCTTCAGTAAATGCTTCTTCAATAGCTTTTCTATGTTCTTCCTGCAATTCTCTATTTATATTTTCAAAAGCATGTTCTATATTTATTTCATTATTATTATTATTATTATTATTATTATTATTTAATTCTCCTAATTCTTCAGATACTATTTCTTCTTCAAGATTTTCTTCTGATGTAATTACTGCTTCAGCATCTGTTTTAATGTTTTCTGTTTTTTCTTCTTTTTCTTTTAAATCTTCTTTTGTTATAGCGAATTTATTTTTGCATAAATTTATTTCTTCTTTTATAGAAGATACTATATTTAATATATCTTTTCCTATATGGAACTCTTCTTCTGTTGTGTTTTCATTATTATTATTTTCTTTTATATATTCATCAGGTATTTTATAATGCACTTTTTGTATTATAGGAGGCATTTCTTCAAGCGTGCTGGATTTTGGCATATCAGCTTCTACAATATTTTTGTTTAAAAGTTCATCACTTCCTTTTACGCTTTCAACATAATCCTTATTGCTTTTAATCTGCATAAGGTATTTGAAGAATGCTGCTGCAGCTTTTATTATAAGCTGGCAAAGAAGTATTAATAAAGCAGTAATAGCTAATACTATAAGCTCAAAGTAATTAGGATACTCCTTTCCTATCATAGAAACTGAAAGAGAATCATTAACTATAAAGCTAGGCTGTTTTTTATAGTATGCATATCTATTTATTACAGATGAAACTTTTTCTATGTTGTTATCGCCTATAGATTCTCTTACATTATACACAGAGTTTCTTGAATCACTTACATAAAGCCTTTTATCTGCTACCTGATAATACATAGCTATATCTGATACATAAGCATAATCATTTCTAGTAGCCGCTATTATTTCTCCATACGGATTTTTTATATATTCCATTATATAGAATGCATTTTCATTAGCGGCATTTAATACTAGAGAACCTTTTGTTTTTATTTCATTTATCAAAGTATCCTGAAGTTCTAAAGGCCATGATTTATTTCTTGATAAATACAAATTAAGAAGCATTTTTCCTTCTGTATTAAATACAGTCATTCCTCTTAGATATGGATTTTCTACAGTCATTCTATAATAATTATTTTTATATTTATCTAATTGGGCTTTTGAAGCATTATTATTAGGATTAAATTCTTTTAAAGACTCAGCAGTCTGATACATGCTGTATCCCACATAATCAGATATTGACTGAGTAATTAAATTAACCTGATATTCAGATACGCTATTTCTTTTTATTTTCATTTTCACAGCTATTTTATCGATTCTTTGCATCATCATATCTAAATAATCATTTATAAATACTGATACAGTGCTGTTTTCTGGAAGAATAGTATTGCTTGCTGCACGAGCAAACATTGCTGCTATGAATATAATAAGAAATGATATCATCAAACCAAGTATAGTTTTCATTATTTTTTGCTTTTTGTTTTCATTCATAATGCTTAAGCCTTTAATAAAAATTGTTGAGTATATAAAAAACTACTATTAGTTATCGGCTAAAGCAAATTTTACTTGAAAGTTTTATTTTGCGATTAGAAAGTATAAAAGTATATAAAAAAGTATCTAATAAGAAATAAAAAATACCTCCGCTGAGCCGTATACGACATAAATGCGCCTGACTTTTCGCGTCAGGTGGGCTCCTCAGAAACATGACCTTGATTTCTCAAAACCGTATCGCGATACCGGCGAGCCTATCATTAATGCTTCGCTCCAGATCCCTAATGCATTAATTTATACTGGCGCAAGAATGTACAATCGCTTAACGAGAACAGCAGAGTTGTATACAATATAAATGCTTTTTTATTATTTGTCAATACTGTAAAAAATATATTAACATAATAACTGCTATTGACAAACATTTTGAGAAAAATATAATAATGTTACGCTTATTTTTATTTAATGAGGAATTTTACATGATTAGAAATATAATTTCGGATATAGGTAATGTGCTGTATGAGTTTAGTACAAGCAGTATTTTAGATGAATATGTAGATGAAAGCGATAGAAAAGAGTTTTTTGATAATACTTTTGGAAGTAAGAATTGGAATTTAATGGATAAGGGAGAAATTAGCTTTGAAGATTCAAGAAAATATTTTATAGATAAATGTCCTAAATATGAAGAACTTATCAATAAAATTTTTGATACTTCTTTAACATTATGCCTCAATAAACATCATAATAATATTAATTTATTAAAAGAATATAAAGATAAAGGTTTTTCTATATATTATTTATCTAATATGCCTTCTGAAACTTTTGAGGTTTTGAGAAAAGAAACTGACTTTTTTGATAATACTTGTATTGGGGGCGTTATTTCAGCTCATATAAAGATGATTAAGCCTAATAGAGATATTTATGAATATTTTTTGAGTAAATTTAATTTGAATGCAAATGAATGCGTATTTATAGATGATAATGCTGATAATGTAAAAACAGCTATAGATATTGGAATAAATGCTTTTCAGCTTAAAACAATAGATGATATGCATGCGGTTTTAAAAGAAATTTTACATAAATAATATTTTATTATAAGTTATTAGCAAATAATATGAAGTTTATAAAGAATATTTTTAATAATATAAAAAAAAGATATGGAATATTTCTTCCTTCTGTTATTAGTATATTTACATTGATTAGTCTTATAGCCTCTGTGTGGATAAGCACATTTATATATGAACCTAATATAGTAAATCCGTTTTATGTGTTTGCGGTTATTTTTTTTCCATTTACAAGCATCATAATAGGAATAATACTCGTAATAAAGTTTATAATAGATGCTATACTTAAAAAAGAAGGTTCGCATTTAAAATTGGTTATAGTATTCATAATGGGGCTTATGACTGTTATGCCTAGTATGTTGGTCAGCAAAATATCGACTTATATAATTAAAAGCAATTTAGATTTGTTTTTAGATCAAAATGTCAATGCTTCAGTGTCATATGTAATAGATTTGTCTAATATTGAAATCATCAATAAAAGAAACTATATGACAGATGTTATTAATAGTGTCGGCATAAATTATTTTAATAACATATATCAAAACATTAAATCTGGGAATTTTGATTATAATAGCATATATAAAATGGTTAAAGAATCAGAATATTTTAATAATATAGTTTTTTTATCAAATTATTATAATGGTAATAATATAATATTCTTTAATTCTGGCAATTATATACCTTTGGATATCAATTATAAACTTGATAATAAAGATACTATATTTGTGAACAGTGAATATAACGGACTTTTTTATGTAAATGCTATAATACCTTTAACTTACAGTAATAATTATGTAATATGGTCTGAAGTTATGCCTAGAAACTATATTGAAATTAGAAACAGTGCTTTGGAGGCTTTTAGGATATATAATTCTGTTAATATGTTTGCAAATGAGTTTTCTATAATACTCAGTCTTTTATATTTGTTTATATTAGGTATATCAACATTTTTTTCTATAATACTTGGTATTGCTCTTTCAAGGCTTATAACAAGACCCATCAGTTTGATACTTAGTGCTACAAACTCAATAACTAATGCTGATTTTAATATAGATATGAAGCTTGGCGGTGTTCATGATATGAGAAATTTGATTCATAGATTTAATGTAATGGCTAGAGCTTTAAAATACCATAGAGATAGAGAAAATATAAGAGCTAGGCTTGAAACTTGGAGGGAGGCTGCTATAAAAGTAGCCCATGAGATAAAAAATCCGCTTATGCCTATAATAATGAATGCTGAACTTATTGAAAGAAAATTATCTGTAAATATGACAGAAAAAGATGTTGAAAGATCAAAAAGATCTACAGCTGTTATAGTAAAAAATGCCAATGTAATATCTAGTCTTATAAAATCTTTTTCAGAGTTCTCTTTTGCTATTAAACTTTCTGATGAGAAACAGTCTATTAATAGTGTTATTATTGAGGCAGCTGAATCTTTTAAAAATACTAATAATATAATATTTAATGTTGTTTTAAGTAAGCATGATTATTTTATTAATATGGATAGAGAAAAATTTATAATGGCATTTAGAAATTTAATAAAAAATGCTGTAGAGGCTATGGAAAACTCTGAAAGATCTATAATTTACATATCTTCATATCATGAGATAATAGATTTAAATGAATTTTTTATAGTAAGTATAACAGATACTGGAATAGGTATAGAAAGCGGCAATTTACATAAAATATTTGAGCCTTATTTCACTTCTAAAGATAAAGGTACTGGAATAGGACTTGCTACGGTAGAAAAAATCATATCTGAACATAAAGGTACTATAGAGGTTGAATCTATAGCTGGAGAGGGTACTACATTTTTTATAAAGTTTATGATAGAATCATAAAAAATTAAAGTGCTTCTATTTTACTTACCAATTTAGTTATATGAGAAGGATATTTCATGCAGGTGATATTCAGCCTTTTAGCCTCTTTTTCCATATCTAAATCTATATTTTCATATAGAAAAAATATTGTGAACTCATGAAATTCGGGCATTTTCTGCAATTCACTTATAAACTCTATAACGTTAATCCATACAAGATTAGGATTGAACACCAATATTCTTATACTGTATTTATATATTTTGCTTATAAGTTCATAAAGATTTTCAGCTATGAACACTTGTATAGATGAGCTTTCAAGAGCCGCTTTTACTTTGTTGGAGCGGTTATTATCATCATCTATTATTATAGCTGAGTAATTCATAGGCCAAACTCATTTAAGATATTGATGTGCCGAGAGAGGGACTCGAACCCTCACTGAGTTGCCTCAGGCAGATTTTGAGTCTGCTGCGTCTACCAATTTCGCCATCTCGGCAAAATATTATATTAATAATATAATATCATTTTAATTGCTTAGATTATAAATGATACTTTATAAAAATCAAGTATTATGTTATATATTTTTTCTTTTTTTGTGTATATATGTTTTATTTATTGTAAAATATGGTAAAATGATCATATATGATGAGGGTTTGTTATGAAGATTACATTAGACATGTCTATATCAAAACTTCTTGATGCTTTTGACAGAGAATTCGGCGTATCACTTGGAATATATAAAGGGGCTCATAAATCAGATAATATAAAATTATTTGAAATATCAGACCCTAGAAAAAGTCAAAAGGCTTTTATAGTTATAAATAAAGATACAAGCGTAGAAAGTGCTGAGGCTATGTTTAGAAATACATTCGGCATAAGAGTTCAGATTAAAGATAGAAATGGAAATACAGTAAGTCAGGAAAGTACATTAGGCGGCATTAGAAAGTTAGATAAAGGTTATGTTGATGATGAAAATAAAAATAATTTATTAGAAGATGATGATGCTTCTTCTAATGAAATCCAAGAAGAAAATGGTAAAAAGAAGAAAAGGAAAAAAGCATATTTTCTAAAGCCTAAAACAGTAAAACATACAGTAGAAGATAAAATAAAAGAAATAGACAAATACTATCTAAACTTTCAGAGATCAGAAAGATATAAATATATGCTTAATCTTTTATCATGCATAGAAGAGGCTAAACTTGCATACCCTGATTCCAAAGAATTAACGGATCATATAGAAGATATAAAGTCAAAGTCATTAAATATATCAAATTTAAGTATAAAGAAAAGAAGATTTGCTATATTGGTATTAATTATAGTAACAGGAGTATTATCAGCAGTAGGTGTAGGAATATGGGGGTATAATCTTTATCAAAAGGTAAAAAAAGACAAAGAAGCAGATATTATAATTAAAGAAATAGATAATTTGAGAATGAGAAAAGGTTCTCTTATGGAAAGCGGTAATATATCCGAAGCCAATGCTATAGATGAAAGTATAAACTCAAAATCAGAGCGTCTTAATAGTATTCAAAATGCAAGCAGCGTATCGGTAGCAAATTATTTTTTAATAATAGCATTTTTTATGGCTGTAATAGTAGCTATGTTTATATTAAGGCTTAATAAATATAATGTAACATCTATACGTTTTGGTAAGAATACATAATAATTTTATTACAGCAAAATTATTTTACTTGATAATATATCACTATATGATATTATATACCTTAAAGTGCGATGATTTTTTATTATGTAGAGAGGATTTTAAATGGCAAAAATTATTATACCATTAAATGAAGTAAAAGAGGGAATGAAAGTAGCCAGTAATATATATAATAGTGATGATAAAAGAATAGTAGATATTGGTACTGTGATTACAAAAGATATTATAGAAACTTTAAAAAGAAACTCTATTACAACAATTAGCGTAATGGAGCTTTTAGACCTCAAAAAAGAGAATACTGTTAATACTGCAGGAGATGGTAAAAAAGCTGTTATCAGAGGTATAGTTGAAGAAAACGGTAAAAAAATATTAAAAATAGATAGTGAAGAAGTTGCCAAAAAAAAGGAAATGACTATAGAAAAAACTAAATCATTATATGAAACTGCTAAAAAAGGCGGAGGAATAGATTTTGATTCTATGAAAAAAGAAGTTAATAATATGCTTTCTTCTATAGTAGAAAATAAGGAAGCACATTCTTACCTTTCTATGTTAAAAAGAAAAGATGAAACTATGTATAAGCATGCAGTTGATGTCGCTACTTTATCTGCTATTACAGCTGGAGAACTAAACTTAACTAAAGTAGATATGGCTAATATTATGCTTGGTGCTTTAGTTCATGATATAGGCAAGGTTCTTATTCAGGAGAGTCTCCTTACAAAGGTAAATCTTACAAAAGAGGAAGAAGCCATATTAAAGAAACACCCAACACAAGGCTATAAACTTGTAAAAAGGGATAATTTAGATGACAATATAGCAGATATTGTACTTGAGCATCATGAGAAGTATGACGGAAGCGGATATCCTTTTCAAAAAGATAATAAAGATATAAGTCTTTACAGTAAAATAGTTGCTGTATGTAATACTTTTAATAATCTTATAACCAAAGGCGAACATGGAGTACCTTATACTCCTGATAAAGCTGTAAAGGTTATAATATCGCTTGCTAAAAAAGATTTTGACAGCGATGTTGTGAAGGCATTTCAAAAGGCTATAGGTTTTTATCCTAATAATACAAGAGTTAAACTATCAAATGGTTCTATAGCTAGAGTAATAGAGCAGAATCCTAATCTTCCTTTAAGACCTGTGCTTTCTATAGTAAAACATCTTGACGGTACAGTAAGCGATGGTATGGAAATTGTTGATTTATCTGCTTCTAGTGATTTATTTATTAAAGAGATAATGTAGAATATTTGTTTAATATTTTAGCTTTTGCTTTTTACTTAACAATCTTACCAAATATCTTAATTCATATTTTGAGTAGAAATCTTTAACCATAGTAACTCCTCTTCTATTAAAAAAAGAAAAGTAATGGTATTTTTCTAAAGTTTCTAAAAGTTTGCTGAAATGCTCTTTTTCTAATTTGAAAGCTGATGAAACCTCTTCCAAAGAATATAATTTATCATCATCTTTGAAGTATCTATTTAGAAATTTATTTGATTTTATCGCTGCAGTAATGTTATTAACAATTATTTTTATTATAAAAACTATAATAAACAATATTAATAAATACTGTACTGTTTTTGGCATTATTAATTAGCTTGATTAAACAAAATTAAGTTCATAAATATTTCGCCTAGTTCAGTTTTATAGTTTATGGACAATATTTTATCATTTTCTTTTTCAAGCATAGACATTTGCTCGCTCATAAGTATAGCAGGCGGTGTCATATCCAAATCTATATGTTTTGTAGAGAGATCATTAATAGCACTTCCTGCAACCATATTAACAAATTCTTTAATTGTGGCAATAAATATATCATCTATTGAAGTTATAGCTTCCATATTAAGAGCAGAAGCTAATTTAAAAGCAGTAGCTTTGCTCATATTAAACATAAGTCTTCCGCTTAAATCTCCTGTAATACCTACAAAAACTATAACGCCTCCAACATGATTGGCATTTCTGTATATTCTAACATCGCCTTTTCCAACTTTAGAATTAAAATAGCTTTTTAATATAATTACTGTACCTTTGCTGAAAGCATTTACTACATCTAAGTCAAACATATTTATAACACCATATAATTTTATTTTTATTTATTATCGGAAATGAGTATTATATTTTTAACAGTATAAATTATCAAGATTAAAATATAATTATTTTTACTATAAATAATATATTATATAAATCTTGACTACAAATAAAAAGAATGATATCATTAAATAAAATTATATAGTTATATAAACAATTAACCGATAATGTCATGAGAGATAGAATACTTTGTTTATCTTTTGTATTATTAGTATTTTTATTTGGTATTTTTATAGATATTTTTCATAAAAATAAAAATACTAATAATAAATTAATAAGCATTACAGTAAAAGGAGCTGCTGTTAATCAAGGGGTATATTTTTGCAGATATGGTGTTTCAGTAGCTGAAGTTTTAGAACTCTGCGGCGGTATGACAGAACTAGGTTATTTTCCTTATGGTTTTGATTATAATACGCCTATTACAAATGACACTGTAATCAATATACAAAAAAGGTATTCAACTATAAGAAAAAATTATGAAGAGAATTGAATAGTGGAAAAAGAGTTCGCTAGTATTTTTGAGGATAATAAAGACATCTCACTCAATGAGTATGATATTAATAAACTTATAGAAAGAACTATAAAAATTAAAGAGAATGAATTTCCTATAATATCTATAGGAAATACTGATAAAGACAGCCCAAAAATACAAGGTGTAGTAACTTCTAAAGAATATAATAAAGATATACTCGAATTTAACAACGTTCATGCAAAAGCAAATAGTGATAAATCAGATTCTTTAAATAGTGCATACACAGATGAAGAAAATAAACAATATAAAAATTTAGAAGAAAGTTTAAGTTTATCTGAAAATGATTTAGAATCTGCAGGTAATATTATAGATTCTGAATTAGATATGTCTTCGCTTTTCCAAAATGCATTAAATAATACCGAAGCAAATGATGATAAAAAAGATAATGATAATAATAAAGAAGAAGATTTATTAAATGAACAAAATTATGTAGTTGATAATATATATTCTAGAGAAGAAAACGATATTCATAAAAGTGCTGAAAAAGAAGCATTAACGGAAGATGAATTGAATACTCTTGAAACAGTTGAAGATTTTAATTTAGAAGATTCTTTTGAAAAAAATGAAAATCCTTTAGATGAAGAAGAAGAATTTGAAGATACATCTGATATTTCAAATATAGGAATGAAAGAATATACTGATGAAGAACTTCTTGATATAAATAATATATTAGATGATGAGGAGTTTTCTTCTAATGAGACATTATCAGAAAACTCTATTGAAAATCCTTTAGAAGAAACTTTATCAATAGAAGAAGACCAACCAGAAGAAAGTACGGATAGTACCTCAGATAATGAAGAAACATCAGACCTAGAGATGAAAGAATACAGTGATGAAGAGCTTTTGGATTCTAGTAATATCTTGGAAGAAGCTGCTGCAATTTCAGAAGAAACATCATCAATAGAAGAAGAACAATCAGAAGAAAGTACGGATAGTACCTCAGATAATGAAGAAACATCAGATATAGAGATGAAAGAATACAGTGATGAAGAGCTTTTGGATTCTAGTAATATCTTAGAAGAAGCTGCTGCAATTTCAGAAGAAACTTCTTCAATAGAAGAAGAACAATCAGAAGAAAGTACGGATAATACCTCAGATAATGAAGAAACATCAGACCTAGAGATGAAAGAATACAGTGATGAAGAGCTTTTGGATTCTAGTAATATCTTGGAAGAAGCTGCTGCAATTTCAGAAGAAACTTCATCAATAGAAGAAGAACAATCAGAAGAAAGTACGGATAATACCTCAGATAATGAAGAAACATCAGACCTAGAGATGAAAGAATACAGTGATGAAGAGCTTTTGGATTCTAGTAATATCTTAGAAGAAGCTGCTGCAATTTCAGAAGAAACATCATCAAAAGAAGAAGAACAATCAGAAGAAAGTACGGATAGTACCTCAGATAATGAAGAAACATCAGACCTAGAGATGAAAGAATACAGTGATGAAGAGCTTTTGGATTCTAGTAATATCTTGGAAGAAGCTGCTGCTGCAATTTCAGAAGAAACATCATCAAAAGAAGAAGAACAATCAGAAGAAAGTACGGATAGTACCTCAGATAATGAAGAAACATCAGACCTAGAGATGAAAGAATACAGTGATGAAGAGCTTTTGGATTCTAGTAATATCTTAGAAGAAGCTGCTGCAATTTCAGAAGAAACATCATCAAAAGAAGAAGAACAATCAGAAGAAAGTACGGATAATACCTCAGATAATGAAGAAACATCAGACCTAGAGATGAAAGAATACAGTGATGAAGAGCTTTTGGATTCTAGTAATATCTTGGAAGAAGCTGCTGCAATTTCAGAAGAAACATCATCAAAAGAAGAAGAACAATCAGAAGAAAGTACTGATAGTACCTCAGATAATGAAGAAACATCAGACCTAGAGATGAAAGAATACAGTGATGAAGAGCTTTTGGATTCTAGTAATATCTTGGAAGAAGAAGCTGCAATTTTAGAAGAAACATCATCAAAAGAAGAAGAACAATCAGAAGAAAGTACGGATAATACCTCAGATAATGAAGAAACATCAGACCTAGAGATGAAAGAATACAGTGATGAAGAGCTTTTGGATTCTAGTAATATCTTAGAAGAAGCTGCTGCAATTTCAGAAGAAACATCATCAAAAGAAGAAGAACAATCAGAAGAAAGTACGGATAATACTTTAGATAATGAAGAAACATCAGACATAGAGATGAAAGAATACAGTGATGAAGAGCTTTTGGATTCTAGTAATATCTTGGAAGAAGAAGCTGCAATTTTAGAAGAAACATCATCAATAGAAGAAGAACAATCAGAAGAAAGTACGGATAATACCTCAGATAATGAAGAAACATCAGACCTAGAGATGAAAGAATACAGTGATGAAGAGCTTTTGGATTCTAGTAATATCTTGGAAGAAGAAGCTGCAATTTTAGAAGAAACATCATCAATAGAAGAAGAACAACCAGAAGAAAGTACGGATAGTACCTCAGATAATGAAGAAACATCAGACCTAGAGATGAAAGAATACAGTGATGAAGAGCTTTTGGATTCTAGTAATATCTTGGAAGAAGAAACTCCAATTTCAGAAGGAACATCATCAATAGAAGAAGAACAATCAGAAGAAAGTACGGATAATACCTCAGATAATGAAGAAACATCAGATATAGAGATGAAAGAATACAGTGATGAAGAGCTTTTGGATTCTAGTAATATTTTGGAAGAAGAAACTACAATTTCAGAAGGAACATCATCAATAGAAGAAGACCAACCAGAAGAAAGTACGGATAATACCTCAGATAATGAAGAAACATCAGATATAGAGATGAAAGAATACAGTGATGAAGAGCTTTTGGATTCTAGTAATATTTTGGAAGAAGAAACTACAATTTCAGAAGGAACATCATCAAAAGAAGAAGAACAACCAGAAGAAAGTACGGATAATACCTCAGATAATGAAGAAACATCAGACCTAGAGATGAAAGAATACAGTGATGAAGAGCTTTTGGATTCTAGTAATATCTTGGAAGAAGAAGCTAAATATATTAAAGAATTATCTGGTGAAGAAGTTTTAGATGATAATTTAGAAGAATTAGGAAACATAGAAGAAAGTTTATCATTAGAAGATTTGGAAAATATCGAAGAGGGTTTGGAAGAGCTTGAGCATATAGAAGAAGATATATCAGAATCTGTAGCTTCAGAGGAAGAAAGTTTGTCATTAGATAAATATATGCTTATAGATTCAGAAGACGGAACTAAAATAAAAAGAACTTCTTATGCTAAAGATAATATAGATTTAGAAAATGCTGTATTTTCAGATGAGCAAAATTATGTTGTAAAGCATATATATTCTGAGGAGCAAGATGAACTTATAAAAGAAGTATCAGAAAAAGACAGTGTAACAGAGGAAGAATTAGAGGAATTAGATTTTGTAGAAGAATTTGATTTAAATAACTTTTTTGCTAATAAAAGTACAGATAGCAGTAATATATCTGAAGATGATATAGAAGTTCCTGATTTAGATGATGATACATTTATACCTGTAAATGATGAAGATTTAGCAATGTCTGATGAAGAATTAGATCTGCCTGATATAGAAGATGAAGAACCTAGAGATGCTGATTTATTAAAAGAAGACAATCTAAAAGAAGATGAAAAAGTCATAGAATATGATAAATATAATAATAGAGATGTTGTAGTACCTGATATAGATAATGTTGATTATATAGATGAATCTAACTATATTAATGAAGCAGATAACACTGAAGATGATGTTATACAGTTATCTGGAAATGAACTTGATTTAATAACTAAAGATTTTGATATTAATGAAAAAATAGATAATGATAATATTTCTGATAAAAATGATGCGGAATCTTCAGATGAAGAGCTTGAAGAAATTGATGATGGTTATATAAATACCAATGAGGAAGACATAACTGATGATTACAGAGAAAATAATTATACATTATCAGAAATGTCGGATGAAGAGCTTGAAGAAATTGATGATGGTTATATAAATACCAATGAAGAAGACATAACTGATGATTATAGAGAAAATAATTATACATTATCAGAAATGTCGGATGAAGAGCTTGAAGAAATTGATGATGGTTATATAAATACCAATGAAGAAGACATAACTGATGATTACAGAGAAAATAATTATACATTATCAGAAATGTCGGATGAAGAGCTTGAAGAAATTGATGATGGTTATATAAATACCAATGAGGAAGACATAACTGATGATTATAGAGAAAATAATTATACATTATCAGAAATGTCGGATGAAGAGCTTGAAGAAATTGATGATGGTTATATAAATACTAATGAAGAAGACATAACTGATGATTATAGAGAAAATAATTATACATTATCAGAAATGTCGGATGAAGAGCTTGAAGAAATTGATGATAATTATGAATATGATTTAAAAAAAGAAGAATTATTATCTGACGAAATAAAAGAAGCATCTTCATCAGATATAGAAGATACTTCTATGTTATCAGAAAATATTGCAGAAAATGAAAGTAATTCATCATCAGAAGAAGATTTATCCGAAGAAAACGTATATATTTCAGATACATCAAAAGAACCAGAAGAGGCATCATTAGAAGAATTAAGTGAGCAAGCAGAAGGAGTTTCAGATAGTTCAGAAGAACCTTTAGAATTAAAAGAAGAATTACCAGAAGAAAAAAACGTAGAAGAAACTTCAGAACCAACTAATGATTATATAAAAAGAATGCATGAAGAGTATTTGAATAATCATCATACAGAAGATAACATTCCCTATAATGATGATTATATAAGTAAATTCAAAAACCTTCATGAAGAATATATAAAAGAAAATGTAAAGAAAGAGGAAGAAACTTCTGAGGTATCAGAAGATATTTCAAATCAATCTGAAGATTTGGAAGAAAGTAAAGAAGATATATTATCAGAAGAGATAACTGAACAAACAGATGAAATTGAGAAATCATCTCCAGAACCAACTAATGATTATATAAAAAGAATGCATGAAGAGTATTTGAATAATCATCGTACAGAAGATAATATTCCCTCTAATGATGATTATATAAGTAAATTCAAAAATCTTCATGAAGAATATATAAAAGAAAATGTAAAGAAAGAGGAAGAAACTCCTGAAGTATCAGAAGATATTTCAAATCAATCTGAGGATTTGGAAGAAAGTAAAGAAGATATATTATCAGAAGAGATAACTGAACAAACAGATGAAATTGAGAAATCATTTCCAGAACCAACTAATGATTATATAAAAAGAATGCATGAAGAGTATTTGAATAATCATCGTACAGAAGATAACATTCCCTATAATGATGATTATATAAGTAAATTCAAAAACCTTCATGAAGAATATATAAAAGAAAATGTAAAGAAAGAGGAAGAAACTTCTGAGGTATCAGAAGATATTGAAGAAGAAATAGAAGATATTTCAAATCAATCTGAGGATTTGGAAGAAAGTAAAGAAGATATATTATCAGAAGAGATAACTGAACAAACAGATGAAATTGAGAAATCATCTCCAGAACCAACTAATGATTATATAAAAAGAATGCATGAAGAGTATTTGAATAATCATCGTACAGAAGATAACATTCCCTATAATGATGATTATATAAGTAAATTCAAAAACCTTCATGAAGAATATATAAAAGAAAATGTAAAGAAAGAGGAAGAAACTCCTGAAGTATCAGAAGATATTTCAAATCAATCTGAAGATTTGGAAGAAAATAAAGAATATCCTTTGCCAGAGGATACAAACGAACAAATTGAAGAATTGGCAGAAGAAGAAATAATTAATAATGAAGAAGATTTGACAGAAGAAGAAAAATCAATGTATCACAGCTATTTGAATGGTGATCAATCTTCTAATGATGATGTATCAGAAGAAGTAGAAACATCAGAGGTACCTACTACAGATTATAATGAAGAATCAGAAAAGATAGAGGAAGAAGCAAATCAAGAAGAGACAGTACCAGAAGAATTAATCGAACAAACAGAAGAAGTTTCAGAGAGTACAGAAGAGCCTTCCGATATAAAAGAAGAATTGGCAGAAGAAGAAATAATTAATAATGAAGAAGATTTGACAGATGAAGATAAAGCTATGATAGAAGGCTATTTAGATAAAGTAGACAATTATGCCGAAGAAGATTTAACAGAAGAAGAAAAATTAATGTATCACAGCTATTTGAATAGTGAACAATCTTCTAATGATGATGTATCAGAAGAAGTAGAAACATCAGAGGCACCTACTACAGATTATAATGAAGAATCAGAAAAGATAGAGGAAGAAGCAAATCAAGAAGAGACAGTACCAGAAGAATTAATCGAACAAACAGAAGAAGTTTCAGAGAGTACAGAAGAGCCTTCCGATATAAAAGAAGAATTGGCAGAAGAAGAAATAATTAATAATGAAGAAGATTTGACAGATGAAGATAAAGCTATGATAGAAGGCTGTTTAGATAAAGTAGACAATTATGCCGAAGAAGATTTAACAGAAGAAGAAAAATTAATGTATCACAGCTATTTGAATAGTGAACAATCTTCTAATGATGATGTATCAGAAGAAGTAGAAACATCAGAAGAGCCAAATATTGATAATGTAGAGTTAGAGAAAGCAGATGAAGAAGAAAACAAAGAAGAATTTTCATCAGATGAATTAACAGAACAAACAGAAGAAGTTTCAGAGAGTACAGAAGAGCCTTCCGATATAAAAGAAGAATTGGCAGAAGAAGAGATAATTAATAATGAAGAAGATTTGACAGACGAAGATAAAGCTATGATAGAAGGCTATTTAGATAAGGTAGACAATCATGCCGAAGAAGATTTAACAGAAGAAGAAAAATCAATGTATCACAGCTATTTGAATGGTGATCAATCTTCTAATGATGATGTATCAGAAGAAGTAGAAACATCAGAAGAGTCAAATATTGATAATGTAGAATTAGATAAAGCAGAGGAAGAAGCAAATCAAGAAGAGAGAGTACCAGAAGAATTAATCGAACAAACAGAAGAAGTTTCAGAGAGTACAGAAGAGCCTTCCGATATAAAAGAAGAATTGGCAGAAGAAGAGATAATTAATAATGAAGAAGATTTGACAGACGAAGATAAAGCTATGATAGAAGGCTATTTAGATAAGGTAGACAATCATGCCGAAGAAGATTTAACAGAAGAAGAAAAATCAATGTATCACAGCTATTTGAATGGTGATCAGTCTTCTAATGATGATGTATCAGAAGAAGTAGAAACATCAGAGGCACCTACTACAGATTATAATGAAGAATTAGAAAAGATAGAGGAAGAAGCAAATCAAGAAGAGACAGTACCAGAAGAATTAATCGAACAAATAGAAGAAGTTTCAGAGAGTACAGAAGAGCCTTCCGAATTAAAAGAAGAATTAGAATCAGAAGAAGAAATAATTAATAATGAAGAAGATTTGACAGACGAAGATAAAGCTATGATAGAAGGCTATTTAGATAAGGTAGACAATCATGCCGAAGAAGATTTAACAGAAGAAGAAAAATCAATGTATCACAGCTATTTGAATGGTGATCAGTCTTCTAATGATGATGTATCAGAAGAAGTAGAAACATCAGAGGCACCTACTACAGATTATAATGAAGAATTAGAAAAGATAGAGGAAGAAGCAAATCAAGAAGAGACAGTACCAGAAGAATTAATCGAACAAATAGAAGAAGTTTCAGAGAGTACAGAAGAGCCTTCCGATATAAAAGAAGAATTGGCAGAAGAAGAAATAATTAATAATGAAGAAGATTTGACAGACGAAGATAAGGCTATGATAGAAGGCTATTTAGATAAGGTAGACAATCATGCCGAAGAAGATTTAACAGAAGAAGAAAAATCAATGTATCACAGCTATTTGAATAGTGATCAATCTTCTAATGATGATGTATCAGAAGAAGTAGAAACATCAGAGGCACCTACTACAGATTATAATGAAGAATTAGAAAAGATAGAGGAAGAAGCAAATCAAGAAGAGACAGTACCAGAAGAATTAATCGAACAAATAGAAGAAGTTTCAGAGAGTACAGAAGAGCCTTCCGAATTAAAAGAAGAATTAGAATCAGAAGAAGAAATAATTAATAATGAAGAAGATTTGACAGACGAAGATAAAGCTATGATAGAAGGCTATTTAGATAAGGTAGACAATCATGCCGAAGAAGATTTAACAGAAGAAGAAAAATCAATGTATCACAGCTATTTGAATGGTGATCAGTCTTCTAATGATGATGCAGGAGAAGAAACAGAAATAACAGAAGAAGCTGATGTGGGAAATGATGAAGTACAAGAAGAAATTAAAGAAAATGATAAAAAAGATGATTTAAAAGACGATGATATACTTAAAACAAAAGAAGATAATATAGTAGATGAAGACCTTGAAAATATATTATCTGACAATAATGTTCAAATAGATGAAATAAGAGATTCTGATTTAAATATGTTAGAAAATATTATAAAAGGTAAGGAAGAGGAAGACGGAGAAGAACTTATACGTATAAATAATAAAACAATTGAAAGTAATATTCAGCAAGAAGAAACTAAAGTTAAGTCTGTAGAAAATTTTGATTCTATGGAAGAGCTTTTAAATAAGGAGACAAATATGTCTGAAGAAAAAGAATTACAAACTATAGAAAAAGATAATGTAGACAGCAGTGTTGCAGTTGAAGATGAGTTTAAATTGGGTGATGATAACGGACCTATATTAATTGAAGAAGAACATAAGCCTTCCAATAGCAGTGATGATGACGATTTTGACGGAGAGATAACACAGTCCGATTTGGATTATGCTATTAAATTGTTTGAATCAGAAGAGACAAACGGAAGCAATAATGAATATAGTTCTAAACAGGATATTTTATTATCAGAAAATGAAATTAATAAATTTAAAAAGCTATTTGGTTATTTCAAAAATATTGTAGAAAAGATGTCTCCTGAGGATTTAAATGATTTCTCTAAAACAGAATTTTATGATATGTATTCATCATTATTTAGAAAATTTGGCGATTAAAAATAAAAAAGGGGCTTAAATAAGCCCCTTTTTTATTATAACCTATTTTTATCTATTGCGATTTTTTACATGTATATAGTTATATTATTGTACAATTGTGTAAAAATATATAATTTCAACATCTCTAATTTCTATCTTTTAAAAGTACCAAATCTTCACCTTCTAATTCTTTAACTCTTACAGATACATACTGATCTTCTGGTACATTAAGAGCAAGCCCAACATAATTGGCAGATACAGGCAGTTCTCTTCCAAATCTATCAACCAATACCAATAATGCTACTTTTTTAGGTCTTCCATATTCAAATAAAGCATTCAAAGCAGCCCTAATAGTTCTTCCTGTATAAAGCACATCATCTACAAGAAGTATAGTTTTTCCAGTAATATCAAAAGGTATATCAGTTTCTTTAATTTCCGGAAACTCTGAAAGTGAGGATAAATCATCTCTGTAAAGATTAATGTCTATTGCTCCAATAGGTATTTCTATCTTTACTTTTTCTTCCAAAAGTTTTTTTAATCTTATTCCTAAAAAATCACCTCGTCTTCTTATTCCTACAATAGCGAGCTTTTCAATATCTTCTTTTTCTATGATTTCGGCTGCTAATCTAGGAAGAACTTTTTCATATTCTTCAGCTTTTAATAAAACTCTCATTTTAATACTCCTTAAGATATTGCTTTATTTTTATGAAATTAATCAATTTTTTAAAATTATAACGATTAAAAGAAAAAAAATCAACATTATTATTTTTTTACTTTTGCATAAAAAATATGTTAAGTGTTTTAATACTTTACCGATATTATATATAAAGACAGTAAAAAAAGTTAAAGTTAACATAAGAGTTGCTAATTTTATTTTACTGTTATATAATTGAAAACAAACATATTAATTTAAGTGAGGAAATTATATGGCAGACGAAGAAAACTTAGACGAAGAATTGGATGAAGGCGAAGAAGAGCAAGCCGAAGCTGCACCAAAGAAGAAATTTGGTTTAAGCCCTATGATTGTAAAAATCCTTATGGGAGTTGCTGCCATTTTAGTTGTGGCTTTAATATCTGGGCTTATAGCATTTTTTGTATCTAAAAGTGTAGGAAAAGCTGCAGGAGTTCAAGGCGGAGTAGTTGACGATATGGTAAAACAGCCGCCTCCATCAATATATCGTATAGATCCGGAGTTCAATGTAAACACAGCTGACATGGACGTAGCTAGATATGTAAAGGTTAGTATAATATTAACTTATACTACTAATGTAAAACAGCTTGCAGTAGAACTTCCAGAAAGATTCTATATGATAAGAGATAGAATTACTACAATCCTTAGTTCTTATACTTATGATCAGTTAAGGACTAATGAAGGCAGAGAGCAGTTAAAAGCTGATATTAAGCGAGAGATTAATAGTATGCTTAGAAATGGTCAAATAGATGGTATATTATTTGATAACTTCTTATTAAGCTAATAAAAGAAGAACGGAAAAAATATTTATAGAAGGATACTCGTATGACAGAAGTATTGTCACAAAGCGAAATAGATGCGTTACTAAGTGCTATATCATCTGGTGAAAGTTTAGATAATATTGATACTAAGCGTGTAGAAGTAGAACACAGAAAGATAAAGATATACGATTTCAAACGTCCAGATAAGTTTTCAAAAGACCAAATTAGAACGCTTCAAATGATGCATGAAAACTTCGCACGTGTTACTACAACTTCATTATCAGCACAATTAAGAACATTAGTAGGTATTCACGTAGCAAGCGTAGACCAGCTTACTTATGAAGAGTTTATAAGAAGTGTTAGTAATCCTTCTACTTTGGCTATAGTTAGTATGGATCCTTTGAAAGGAAGTTCTATACTAGAGATTGACCCGTCTATCACTTTTACTATAATTGATAGATTGTTTGGGGGTCCGGGTGAGAGTCCTAAGAATTTAAATAGGGAGCTTACAGATATTGAGTTATCAGTTATGGAAGGTATTATAGTAAGAATACTCGGTAACTTAAGGGAGGCTTGGTCTCAGGTAATAGACTTAAGACCGCGTTTGGGTTCTATCGAAACTAACCCTCAGTTTGCTCAGATGGTTAGCCCTAATGACATGGTTGTACTTATTACTTTGGAGACTAAAGTAGCCGATGTGGAAGGTATGATGAACTTTTGTATACCATATATTACTATTGAGCCTATACTTTCTAAGTTTTCAGCTCAGTATTGGTATGCATCTATTAGAAGAGGAAGCACTAGCGAAAATTTAAAGATAATAAAAGAAAAATTACAAAATATATTTGTTGAAACTTCGGCGGAACTTGGATCTATGCAATTACCGCTATCAGACATTCTCAATCTTCAGAAAGGCGATGTAGTTAAGTTTACTGATACTAAGATTACAGATCCTGTTATATTCAAGATAGGAAACAGAAAGAAATTCTTATGTCGTCCGGGTATATCAGGCAGCAGAATGGCTGTACAGCTTACAGGTGTTATGGATGGCGAGGCTGATATAACCGAAGACGATTTATTAAAAGAGGAGGATTAAGGTTATGATGAGTGACGGTGCATTATCTCAAGATGAAATAGAAGCTTTGCTAAAAGGTGCCGATGAAGCTTTTGGAGGCGATTCCAAAGCATCTAGTAATGGCGGCGGAAATGTAGATAAGCAACTTTTTAATGAAGCGGCTAAAATGATAGCAGAAAATCAAGCCTTTTCACTATCATCTATTTCTACTAAGACTGTATCCATTACTAATATTACTACTACAGTTGGAGATGTTAATAACTTACATCAAATGCTCTCTGGTAAAATGATAGAAGCTAAAGTGGGTTATACAGGCTCTATTACTGGAAATGTTTACTATTTCATGGGAGAAAATGAGGCTTTAATAGTTGCTTCTCTTATGATGGGACAAAAAGAAGCTGCTTTAAATGATATGGTAGCTCAGGTATTAAAAGAGGCTTTCTCTCAAATGGTGGGAGTTTCTGACAGTGCTTTATCTTCTAGGTTTGGCGGCAGTTTTACTAATTCGCCTATAGAAACTTCTATACTAGAAGATGCTTTCAGTATTAATATACCCGGACCTTTGGCTATAGTAAGCGGTTCTTTGTCTATTGAGGGTGAAGTGGAAAATGCTCCATATGTATTTGCTTTGGAACTGCCTTTATTACAAAGCCTTTTAGGTTCTGCTTCTTCATCTTCTCAAGCTCCTGCTTCAAATGCAGCAGCTTCAAGTGCTGGCAGTAGTGCCGCTTCAAATCCTATGGCCGGACTTGTAGATAATCAGGCATTTGATTCTGGTCCTCAGCTTGGTGTACAGCATGCAGAGTTTAATTCTTTAATGCCTGCTTCTGATGTACAAGGAACTGGTAATATCGGTCTTCTTATGGACGTTACCATGAATATGACCGTAGAACTAGGTAGAGCTACTATGACTATCAGAGATATTTTAGGACTTGGTGAAGGTTCTATCATAGAGCTTCAAAAGCTAGCTGGTGAACCTGTAGATTTGCTTGTTAATGGTAAATTGATAGCTAAAGGTGAGGTTGTAGTAATAGATGAAAACTTCGGTGTTCGTGTTACTGATATTATTAACCCTATGGACAGACTTACTAATAAACCTAGATAATATAAGTTAAAATAATTACCAATAAATTATAGCGGGGACTAAAGTCCTCGCTTTTTTATTTTAAATAGTAAAATTTTTTTTATAACTTAATTGAAATTATATAATAAACATATATAATATACTTATTATAAATATACAGAAGTAAAATAATGGCGGATAAAAAGACAGTAACTAATAATCCTAACAATTCAGGCAATATCAGTTTGCTTATGGACGTTACTATTAACGTAACTGTAGAATTAGGAAGAGCACGTTTAACTGTGAGAGAGATATTAAGTCTTGGAGAGGGTTCTATTATAGAGCTTCAGAAATTGGCAGGTGAACCTGTAGATTTGCTTGTTAATGGTAAATTGATAGCTAAAGGTGAGGTTGTTGTAATAGATGAATGTTTTGGTGTGCGTATTACAGAAATTGCTGATTCTATAAATAACATAGTTCCAGAAAAATCTGAAGAAGAAAAGTCTAAAGAAGAAATTAAATAATTAAAGATTATTTTTGTCATTTTATATAAAATTGTGTTATGAAATTTTGGAGATATTCATTATAGAAGATAAATATAAAAATGCAGTTCATTATATAATAGATAAATGTAAAAATCCTTATAAATTAGGTTCTATAAAATTAAATAAAATATTATTATTTACAGATGGTATTTTACTTAGAAAAACTGGTAAGACATTAACTGAGGATACATATATAAAAAGACAATTTGGTCCTGTACCTAAGAATATATTAAAAATTTTAAATATACTCAAGAATGATAATGCTATAGCTATAAGAGAGGGTGAAAAAAATAATGATGCCCGTTTATTTTTTAGCTTAAAAGAGCCTAATATATCAAATTTATCGTCAATAGAAATAGATGCTTTATATACCTTTACAATGCATATATATAATAATTTTAAAGCAAAAGAAATTAGTGATATAAGTTACCAATTTAAAATATGGGATTTTCTTAATATAGGCGATGAAGTGGATTTATATCCATATTTTATTTCTGAAGAGGCAGAAATAACAAAAGAAGATATTGATTGGGCTTTAAGTGTATAAAGGGTTATATTAGATGTCTATCGAAATTATTATAGATGATAATGTAAATAAATATAAAGATATTATTATAAAAGAATATGCTCATTTTTAAAAACTTTATGATTCTATATATAAAAAAATAGCTTCTGGAGAGAAAGGAGAGCAAATAAAAGAAGATACTTTTTTGTTTAAAGAGAGAGATTTATATTCTGATACTAGTAAACAAATAGAAGTTACTGTTTTATTTTCAAGAAAAGCGTTAAAGAATAATAATGATATTTTTATAGAAATTAGGATAATAGCTTTCAAATTTAAAGATTTAAATAATGGCAATATTATAATTTCTAATAATTAATTATAAAAATATTTATTTGTATTATCATCTATATATAAAAATTATTTACTTGAGCTTTAATTTAATAAAATTCTTTACGATAATTTAATTACTATGAATAACAAAAACCGTTTTATAATTTTTTCAGTAGTTATTATCGTTTTAATAATTGTATCTTTCTCATCACTTATTGTTACAGCAAATACTAAAGTTTCTGAAAATATAGTAAGAGAAAGCGAAGTAAATAAAGTTTCTACACCTAGTGAGAAATTTAATGATATAATAGAAAATAGAAAAATTAGGATACTTATAGATCCGGGACATAATGCAGCTACTAAAGGGGCATTAGGATATTTAGGTTATGAATATTATGTTAATTTAAGAGTGGCTAGAGAATTAGCTAAAATACTTTCAGAAGATGACAGATTTGAGTATTTTTTAAGCAGAGACGGAGCATATTACAGCAGACCTATTAAAGAATATATGACTAATAATTATGCTGAACTTTTAGGAATATACAATACAAAAGTAAAAGGCGAAGAGAGAACTGGCAATTTAACTAGATATCAGACTTTAGAGATGTATGCCATAAGACATTATGCTATAGATAATAATTTTGACCTTTTACTTAGTATACATTTTGATTATATGCCTTATATCAGCAGAAGGGCTAAAACTTCTGGTTTTCATGTTATAGTAAGTCCTTATAATAAAGAGTTTCCAGCTTCTATGCAGGTTGCTTATAAATTATCTGAGCGTATGCAGGAAAAATATAAAATATCTCCTGTTATAGGACATGACAGAGTACTTCCTAATAATGTATGGAAATTTTATGATAAAGAGGAATTAATTAAAGAGGGAATATCTTTGAGAGGATTAATAGTTATAGGAGATGCTTTTGAAAATGCCTATAATAAACAGGAAATAAAAAAAGATGTACCTTCTGTACTCATAGAATCTGCTTTTATGCATGAATGGCAGTTTGGAAGCATTAAAGCTATAAGAGAGCTAGCAAATCAAATGTATGAGGCTCTAGTTGATGTATATACTACAAAATAGGTAGTTTAACTGTTGATTAAATATTAATATTTTGATAAAATAGTTACCATTAATTAGGCAGCAGATTATAATGTATATGAAACATAAAAAAAAGAAAAATAATAAATATATTAATAAAAAACCTTCTGCGTTTCATTTATTTTTAAAAAAAATCAGACAGTTTCTCACGCATAAAATATTTTTTATGTTTATACCTCATTCTAAAAAGAAAACTAAAACATTATCGATTCCTGTATATTCTTTAATAATTATTGTTATAGTAATTATTTCAGCATTACTTTCTACTTTTTCTTTTTTGACTAAAAATACTGTACTTGCAAGTAAAACGGAAATATTAAGCGGAAGCTATAAAGATAAATTGGCAGAGATAAATTCATTAGAAACTATTTTTAATTCAGTAGTAACTAATGATTACTATATGACTGACATGTCTAATATTGCTAGTATATTAAAGATAGATAATGATACTATGTCTTTTTCTAATAACTATGCAGATAATATTTTGCTTATGAACTCAAGGGCTGATGAATTAGAAAAAATAAGATTATATTTAGAGGAATTAAAAGCAAATATTAACTCTAAAAATAATTCTCTTGAATCTATTCCTTCAATACTTCCTATAGATTCAAGATACGCAGTTATATCAAGACCATATCAGGAAGGTTCAATTATATCTAAAGGGGTAGGTTTTGAAACTATAGCTGGTACTTTGATAAGAGCAGCTGCATCAGGCACTGTTAATGATGTTTCATATGATAAAGACAGCGGATTTACCATCACTATTTATCATAGATTTGGTATTGTTACAAGATACAGCGGACTTGCTACTTCTGCTGTGTCTGAGAAGATGACTGTAAAAAAGGGTGAAATATTAGGAAATGCCAAAACTGGTATTTTTGACTATGATCTTAAAATAGCGACAAAATATGTTAATCCTTTGATATTTACTACTTTAGAATATGAAGATGGAGAATAAAAACTTAAAAAATGCTGTAAGATATGCGGCACTTGGAGCTGAGTTTGGGAGTATGGTGCTTGGTTTAGCTTTTGTAGGGCATTATGCAGATAAACATTTTAACAGCAGACCTTTATTTACAATAATAGGTATATTTGTTGGTTTTGTTTCCGGCATTTACAGACTTTACCAGATATCAAAGGCTTTTGATAAAATGAATAAAAATAATAAGGATTAAAGTATGAAGCCTATAATAAATAGTTTATTAGATACTGATTTATATAAATTTACCATGCAGCAATGTGCTTTAAGACAGTTTTCTGATGTTTGGGTACGTTATGTATTTAAAAGCAGGAATATATTAGATTGGACTTTTGAAATGCATGAGGAGCTTTTAAGACAAATAAAATATTTCTGCAGCTTAAGTTTCAAAAAAGATGAACTTGAATATTTGGCTTCTTTAAGATTTATAAAAAAAGATTATATAGAGTTTTTAAAATTATACAGACCTTTAGAAGAACATGTAAAAGCCTTATTTGATAATGATAAATTAACCGTTGAAATAGAAGGTCCTTGGTATCAGACTATACTTTGGGAAATACCTATGCTTGCTATGATTAGCGAGATTTATTATACATATACTGTTTGTAAAGAGGATAATGGAAAAAAAGCATATGAACAGGCGGAGATTAATTTATTAAAAAAAATAGATGAAAAACTTCTTCCTATGCATAAAGAAGATAAAGGATTTAAACTTTCAGAGTTTGGGACTAGAAGAAGGTTTTCTTTTGATTGGCAGAATAAAGTTGTTGATATACTCAAGAAAAAACTTCCGTCTTCCTGTTTGGTTGGTACTAGTAATGTTTATTTTGCTAAAAAATATGATTTGCTTGCTGTAGGTACAAATGCTCATGAATATTATCAAATAGGGCAGGCATTGGATAAAGTAAGGCTTGCAGAGAGTCAGAAATTTATGCTTCAGTCTTGGGTTAATGAATACAGAGGTGATTTAGGTATAGCATTGTCCGATACATTAGGTACTGATAAATTTTTGAAAGATTTTGATTTATATTTTGCAAAACTCTATGACGGAATAAGACATGATTCCGGAGATCCTATAGCTTGGGGATATAAAGTTATAAACCATTATAAAAGTCTTAGAGTAGATCCTAAAACAAAAACTCTGCTTTTCAGCGACAGCCTAAATTTTGATAAAGCATATGTCATATATAAAGAGTTTAAAGATGAAGCTAATGTAACATTTGGTATAGGTACTTATATTACAAATGATTTTGAACCAGTTTCTAAGCCTTTGAATATAGTTATGAAACTTCAAAGTGTCAATGGCAAACCTGTAGCAAAACTATCTGATGATGATGGCAAAACTATTTGCGAAGATGAAGCATTTTTGAATTATTTAAAGATAGTTGCCAAAGAGTGAAAAAATAAATATATTTTGCATTCTCCAATTTCTAATGTTGTAATTATTAATAGATTTGTTTCAAAAGTACTTGACAAATAATTTTAATAGTTTATTGTTTTATGCTAAATTATATAATATTAATTATTATATAATTTATATGTTTTACATGTTGTATAATTTATTCTTTTAGTATATAAACATTCAGTCTTTTTGCTTCTTTGGGTCACCAAAAGAAGTGGGGTTTGGGGCAAAGCCCCAACTATAATTTAAAAATATTAAATTAAAAATTTATAAATATTAATAAATTTAGTTTTGAAACAAGTTGATTATATAAATCATATTAAGATAGTTTATAATTTGAATTAATTATAAATTTCACTTTTTATATATAAGACTTGTTTATATATAATGTATGAGTATAATTTTATAAGAGTAAGGTAAATTTCTAACAATTAAATATAATGTGAATAAAAAGTATTTTTATTTTTTATTTATACTTTATTATATAATTTTATTTTCAATAATGTTTAGTAATGTGTAAAAAAAACTTGATAAAATTATATTTTTTCATATTTTCTTGACAATAGCATTATTATTTATATACTTTTAAATAAAAGGGGGAATTATATGCCTAAAAAAGTAAAAAAATTAAACTTAAAAAAAACTAATAATATGTTAACTGAACATAAGCTTGACGATGGAACTATAGTAAAACTTAATCCTACAGTTACAAGAATAGTATTGTTTGATAATAAAAATAAAATTAATTAATAATTATATTAAAATGTTATTATCAAATATATATTTTTGTTTATAATTATATTCTGTATTATATTCATCAGTATATATATCTGTTCTTACTTTCTTTCCTTCTCTTATAAAACTATGTACTTTCTTTAATAATTCTTTTTCATCACCGCTTTTATAGAGTATTAATACGTCAAAGTCATATTCATTTTTTTCTGTATCTTTTTTGTATAATTTATCCATATAAACAGCAAAGCCTATTGCATTTTTTTTATTTTTATTTTGTGTATGAGCATTGAATTTGTCTAATAATTTATCGTATCTTCCTCCAGAAAGTACAGCATCATTATTTCCTTTTATATATCCTTTAAAAATTATTCCGTTATAATATCCAAGTTTGCTTTCTATAGAAAAATCTAAAAGTATATTTTCAAAGTTATTATAGTTTTCAAATACTCCTAATAAGCTTTTTAATTCATCATATGCCTGCTGCATTTTTTCGTTTATTATTATATTTTTTATTTTTTCTAATACTTCTTTATAGTTTCCAGATATGTCTATTAATGATATAATATAGCTTTTTAATTTATCGTCTATATTATTTGATATTAATGTTTTTTCTAAATCATGTTTATTTTTGCTGTATATTAATTTGAGAGTTTCTAATTTTTTATCTTCATCTAGGTTAAGCTCATCTATTAAAGCAGACATAAAATCTATGCTTGATATTTCGAGTATGTATTCTTTATTGATTGCTTTTAAGCTGTCTATTGCCATACTGATAATTTCTAAATTTGAATATTTACTTAAAGTTCCTATTATTTCAACACCCACCTGCTGTATTTCTTCATACTCATTTGAAACTTCATCTATTTTATAAATATCTTCTATATAGAATAATTTTTTTGTGTATTTATCATTATCTTTTAGAACTTTTTTTACTATAGATAATGTAACATCTGGTCTTAATGACTGAAGATTTCCATTGAGATTCATAAATGTGAGTATATGTTCTGTTTGAAGAAAATCTTTATAATTATTATATAGATTATAATCTTCAAATTTGCTTAATTTTATTTTTTTATATCCGTACTCTTCATATATTTTTGTTAATTTAGAAACTATAGTATTTTCATTCATGATATTTATTTCTTCTTTTTAATAATATTTGAAAAGTATTATAATCTAAAAATAAAAAAATAACCATATACAGTAATTAAAAATATGATTGTTTTATTAAAGATGATAAATAAAATATTTATTTAAATAAATTTTACACTTATGGAAATTAAGTATTGACTTATTAACTTTTTTTAATATACTAAAATTTTATATATTAAAGAAGAGATTGTTTTATGAAGAAATATTTATTTATATTATCATTTATGCTTTTAGTTTTATTTTCAGAGCAGGAATGCAAAGGACCAGACGGAGACAGTAAGCCTACTCCTTTCAGAAAAGAATTAGTTTCTATTAGATACAAATATTATTTGGATATAGAAGGTATTTTTTATAGTGTGATAATATTTTCTGCTATTGCTTTGCCTTTACTTTATATAGTTAATAAAAAAATTGACTGATAAATATGTTTTTTGGGAGATAATTTATGATAAATATAGAAGATTTAGTTGATGTAGAAGATGCTAATATAAAAGAAGATGATTGGGAATTGTATAAAGTATTTAAGCCTATGAAAGTTTTTGGCAAGCATTTGGAAACATTATTTGATATAGGTATACATAAGGTTTGGAAACTTGAGGATATTATTAATAGCTTGAAAACTCATGTTAATATATTATCCGATTCAAAAGAAGAATTGAAAAATGCTTATGGGGACTTTATGTTTAAAGATGTAGATGATGATTGGTATAATAATATAGATATATATAAAATACTGATAAAAATAAATGAAGACGGCAGTATAGAGTCAAGAGTAGAATGCGGCGATGATGAGAATACATTCAATGTGTATTTTAGAAATAATGATATAGTAAATATTATGGAATCTAATATAAGATAGTATTTAAGCCCATATCATTAAAAGCAGTTTATAAAGAATAGGAAGAAGCACCACAGTTAAAGCTCCAGCAACTCCAATGGCAAGTCCAGACATAGCTCCTTCAGTTTCTCCCATTTCTATAGCTTTACTTGTTCCCACAGCATGCGAAGCCGTACCTATTGCAAGCCCTGTAGCAAGAGGAGATTTTATTTTAAATATCTTACATACAAATGGGGCAATTGTAGCACCGACCACTCCGGAAATAATAACTGATAAAACAGTAATAGATCTCATTCCTCCCATATTTGCAGTAATATCTACAGCAATTGCCGTTGTAACAGATTTTGTAAGTAGTGAAGGAAATAAGTCTTCAGATATACCTAGTAATTTTGCTGATATAAATATACCAGTTATTCCTATAGAGCTTCCTATTGCTATGCTTATTAATATAACAGCTAGATTTGCTTTAAGAATAGGGAGGTTTCTGTATATAGGAAGGGCTAAAACTACAGTTGCAGGTCCTACAAGAGCATTTATAAATTTACCTCCGCTTTCATTATATACACTATATGGTACTTTCATAAAGTATAGAGAAAAACCTACTAATATTACACTAGTTACTAGCGGGGTAAGTATAGGAAGTTTAGTTTTTATATATATGGTGTATGATATTATATATGCTATTAAAGTTATTACTATTGGTATTATAGGATTTTGTATAAATAGTTCTTTCATAATTAATCTCCAACTATTATTTTTTAATACTATTTTCTTAATTTTGATAATAATTTTTCAAGTATTTGAGCAGATAATCCAGTAGCCGCCATAATAACTACTACCATAAATACACATATGATTACAAAAGGTATAATTTCATCTTTTACATATTTGTATTCGTCCATTATAGCCAAAGTACCGGGTATAAAAAGCATTGACATATTAGCAATTAATAAATCGCTTGCTTCGTCTATGTGATTTTCTTTTAGTATTCCAAGCATAAGCAGTATAAAAAGAAGTATCATTCCTATTACATTCCCTGGTATTGGAAGTTTTAATGTTTTACTAAAAATATCAGCGATAGAGTATATAGAAAAAATGATTGTAAATTGTTTAATGAGTTTCATATTTAATTTTCCGTTTTAAAAAATTTGCTATAAATTATATATATATCTTATTTGTTTTTCAATAGCTTAATACTGTTAAAAATAATGTTTTTATAGTTTTTATATAAAAATATTATTTTTGTATTTAGTTATTGACATAAATTATTTTTGGGTATATAATAGGATACCTTGTAAATTATAGGTCATATAAATTTGAGGAGCTAACAATGGCAGGTGCTAAAGTAAAAACCGAACAAATACATCTTCAATGTACTGAATGTAAAAGAAAAAATTATATAACAACTAAAAATAAACAAAATGTTCCAGAAAAATTAGAATTAAAAAAATATTGTCCTCATGATAAAAAACACGCAATTCATAAGGAATTAAAGGTATCAAGATAAATACTTCTTTTTTATAAGAATATATTTATAAATTTTGGGTCAGTAGTTCAATTGGTAGAGCACCGGTCTCCAAAACCGGGTGTTGCAGGTTCGACTCCTGTCTGACCTGAATAATTCTTAATTATTATTAAAAAAATAATTTAAGGTAAGCTTTATGGCAGATAAAAAGAAAAATAGTTTTTTGAATTCTATACAGGAAATTAAGAAAGAGCTTTTTGAGAGAAGTGTATGGCCTACTCGTCAGGATGTTATAAATCAAACAGTTGTAGTTATAGTTTTGCTTATAGCTGCTTCTGCTTTTTTGGGGGCTGCTGATTATGTTGTAACATTTGTAGTTAGGGCTTTATTAGATGGTTCTATTTTGAGTAGCTTAATATCTTCAAAAATCACATTGATATTAATATTAGCTGTAGTTGTTTTGTTTGTAATATATTTTGCTATTCGTTATATGAGAAAAAATAGATATAATAGGTGAAAAAATATGTCTGAAGAAATGGCTGATATAAAAGATTATAGATGGTATATAGTTCATACTCAACATGGTTATGAAAATAAAGTTCGTGAGCGTATAGAGAAAAGAACTAAAGAAAATGGTATGACTGATTTAATAGTTGATATATATATACCTTCTGAAACTGTAACTTCTACAAAAAATGGTAAGAAAGTATCTAAAGAAGAATTTTTTTATCCGGGCTATGTTTTAGTAAAAATGGTTATGAATGATGCAACACAGTCTATGGTTAGACGTACTCCGGGTGTTGCAGGTTTTATAGGCAGTCATGCTACAACTAAAGAAGAAGGTAATATAATACCTACTCCTTTAAGTGAAGCAGATGTTGCCCGTATATTTGAAAATAGAGATGAAAAATCTAAAACAGAGATAAATGAAATTATAGGAATGGAATTTGATATAGGAGAGAAGGTTCAGGTAATAGACGGGCCTTTCAATGGTTTGAATGGAGTTATAGAGAATATCAATTCTGATAAAGGCAGAGTAACTGTAAAAATAGAAATATTCGGCAGAAGCACTCCTACAGAATTAGAGTTTAGTAAAGTAAAGAAATTATAAAAATAAATAAATCAAGAGGTAGTAAAAATGGCTAAAAGAGTAGTTGGTATTGTAAAGGTTCGCATACCGGGCGGAGAGGCAACACCTGCTCCACCATTAGGACCAGCATTAGGTCAGAAGCAGATACAAATAGCCGCTTTCGTTAAAGATTTTAATGCAAAAACTTCTAAAATGAAAGGGCAAATATTAAATACCTATATAACAGTATATGAAGATAAAACATATACATTTGTTACTAAAGGTACATCTACTTCTACTTTAATTAAGAAAAAATTGGGCATAGAAAAAGGTTCTGGAGAGCCTAATAAAACTAAAGTTGCTGCAATCAATCAAAAGCAGCTTGAAGAAATAGCTCAAGAGAAGATGGCTTATATGTCAGCTAATGATATAGAAGCAGCTAAAAAAATAGTTGCGGGTACAGCTCGTGCTATGGGTATAAAAGTAGAATAATAATATAAAAGCATACCATTTATTATAAATGGAAGTAGACGTTTGAAAAAAAGGAAGAAAATAATTATGGCAACAAAAGAAAAGAAAATAGGTGGCAAACGTTACGACGCTATACGTAAACAAGTAGAGAGATTAAAACTCTATTCAGTAGAAGAGGCTATTGATTTAGCTAAGAAAAATGCTACCTGTAAATTTGATGAAACTATTGAGGTAACAATAAACCTTAATATCTTACCAAAACACTCAATAAGAGATACATTATCATTCCCAAATGCATTTGGTAAAGAAAAAAGAGTAGTAGTATTTGCTCAAGGTGAGAAAGCTGATGAGGCAAAAGCAGCAGGAGCCATGGAAGTTGGTTTTGAAGATTTGATAGATAAAGTTAAAGGCGGATATACTGACTTTGATGTTGCTATTTCTACTCCAGATTTAATGAAGGAAGTAGGTAAATTAGGACAAATCCTCGGAAGAAAAGGTCTTATGCCTAACCCAAAAACAGGAACAGTTACGCTTGATATAGCTCAGGCTGTGAAAAGTTTCAAAGCTGGAAGAATGGAATACAGAGCAGATAAAAATGGTATAGTAAGAATGGGTATTGGTAAGGCTTCTATGAATGCTTCTCAATTAAATGAAAATTTCAAAGCATTCTATGATGAAATTTTAAGAAAAAAACCTACAGATTTGAAAGGTGAATACATTAAAGCAGTAGGCGTAACATCTACAATGGGTGTAGGTATAAAAATAGATCATAAAAAAATCAAAATGTAATTAATTTAGCGATAAACCTATTTTGTTTTTAGCGAAGTCATATTTTGTGATCCCATTATATGAATAGTTACAGCGAAATGGTTTAATATAATAGAGGTGGTAGTATGCCTAATAAGAAAAACATTGAAACAGTATCATTTCTTAAAGAAAGTATGGGCAGCTGTGCAGGATTGGTATTCTTCGATTATAGAGGAGTAACAGTATCTCAGCTTACAGATTTAAGACGTGAATTAGCTAAGACTTCTTCTTCAATGAAAATATGTAAAAACTCTTTAGTTGATATTGCTTTAAAAGAGTTAGGCAGAGAAGTAAAAGATGAAATGTTTGTCAATCCTACAGCAGTAGTATTTGCTAAGGAAGATGTACCTGGTGCAGCTAAAGTAATAAGCGAAGCATCTAAGAAAAATGACAAAATAAAAATTAAAGGCGGCTATATGGGTGAAGATTTACTTGACCCAGCACAAGTACAAGTTGTAGCTAACATTCCGCCAAGAGAAGTTTTGCTTTCTCATCTTGTTACAGCACTCGAGTCTCCTATATCAAGTTTTGCAAACAGCTTGCAAAGCATCATATCAGAGCTTGCTTATGTGCTTGACAGTGTTGAAGAAGAAAAGAAAAAATCAGCTTAATATGCTGGAAAGTTATTAAAAATAATAAAGAAAATTATTAAACAATTTTAAGGAGATAAACAATGGCTTTAAGTAAAGAAGAAATATTACAAGCAATAGAAGAAATGAAAGTTATAGAGCTTCATGAATTAGTAGAAGCTATTAAAGAAAAATTTAATGTAACAGCAGCTATGCCAGTTGCAGCAGTAGCAGCAGCTCCAGCAGGCGGTGCAGCAGCTCCAGCAGAAGAAGAAAAAAATGAATTTGATATCATTCTTACAGGTTTTGAAGCTGATAAAAAAATCGCTCTTATTAAAGAAGTTAGAGCAGTTAGCGGCTTAGGCTTAAAAGAAGCTAAAGATGCAGTAGAAAAAGGCGGAGAAACTATCAAATCAGGCGTTTCTAAAGATGAAGCAGCAGCAATCAAAAAACAATTGGAAGCTGCAGGCGGTAAAGTTGAAGTTAAATAATTATTTTTGTAAATATATCATTAACATTTAATGATTTAAATATTAAGAAGGGTATGATACGCTTGTACCCTTCTTATTACTATTTTTATCAATTCGATTATAAAAAAGCGTTTAATTTGGAGATCTTTTAATATGGCCAATAATATTCAGATAGATAATAAAGTATATCCAGAACGAGGGGTAGAGTTCGCAAAGAAATATAGGATAGAAAATGGACGTGTAAACTTTTCGCGTTCCGCTTCCGTAATAGAACCTCCTGATCTCCTCGCTATACAGAAAGAGTCATACGAGAGCTTCCTTCAAAAGGATGTACCTGAAAATAAAAGAAAAAATGAAGGATTGCAGGAAGTATTGACTTCTATATTTCCTATAGTTGCTTCCAATGAAAAAATGCAAATAGAGTTTATATCTTATTCTATAGGAGAGCCTAAAATTACAGAAAAAGAAGCTAGAAGAAGAGATAAAACTTACGCTTATCCTTTTAAAATAAAAGTTCAATTAACTGTAAGAGACCCAGAAAGAATTATAGAACAAGAAATTTTTGTAGGCGATATACCTGCTATGACAGATAGAGGCACATTTATAATTAATGGTGCTGAACGTGTTGTAGTTTCTCAAATTCACAGATCTCCTGGTGTTGTTTTCAATAGAAGCGACAGAGATGCTATGTTTGTAGCTAAGATCATTCCAGACAGAGGTACTTGGCTTGAATTTGAGCTTGATACCAAAAAAGACATTATGTATGTTAGAATAGACAGAAAGAAAAAACTTCCTGTTACAGTATTTTTAAGAGCTATTGGTATCACAACTAATGAAGAAATTTTGAAATTATTTTATGAAGTAGATAATATATCATTAGAAAAACTTTCAGATGAAGATGCTAAAGAAGCTTTAATAGGCAGAAGATCTTATTCTACAGTATTTGATACAGAAAACCCTGATGAAATTATATTGAATCCAGGCGAACTTATCAACCCTAACTTGGCTGAAAGACTTTTAATGAGTGGTATTAAAGAAATATCCGTATTAAATATGGAAGCAATAAAAGACAATGTTACCATAATTAATACTTTAGATAAAGATACAACAAAAAACCAAGAGGAAGCATGCACTAAAATTTATAATGTTATAAGACCGGGAGAACCTGCTTTAATAGAAAACGTTGTAAGAACTTGTAATGACTTGGTATTTGACCCTAAATTGTATGCTTTGGGTGATGTAGGACGTTATAAAATAAACAAAAGATTAAACTTCCCTGAAAGCGAACAGGATAAAGTTTTAAGACATAAAGATATAATAGAGACTATTCGTTTTTTAATAAAAGTATTTATTAATGAAGAACAGTTAGATGATATAGATCACTTAGGAAACAGACGTGTAAGAAGTGTAGGAGAATTGCTTGCTATACAAATAAAAGCTGGATTTACTAGAATGGAGCGTATAGCCAAAGAAAGAATGCAAATGCAGGATATGGAAGCAGTAACTCCTCAGTCTCTTGTAAGTATTAAACTTATACAGGCTGTAATAAAAGAGTTTTATGGTACAAGCCAATTATCTCAGTTCATGGATCAGAACAATCCATTATCAGAGATTACACATAAAAGAAGATTAAACGCTTTAGGTCCGGGCGGTCTTACTAGAGACAGAGCAGGTTTTGAAGTAAGAGACGTACACCATACTCACTATGGTAAAATATGTCCTATTGAAACTCCTGAAGGACCAAATATCGGACTTATAGTTTCACTTGCTACTTACGCTAAAATTAATAAACATGGATTCTTAGAAACTCCATATAGAAAAGTTATAGACGGAAAAGTAACAGATGAAATAGAATACTTAACAGCACATGATGAAGAGAGATATCATATTGCTGATGCTAATGCTCCTTTAAACGAAGACGGAACATTTAAAGAAAATCTTATATCAACAAGATATAGAAGTGAATTTCCATATTCTTCACCAGATCAGGTTCAGTATATGGACGTTTCACCTCAGCAGATAGTTTCTCTTTCAAGTTCATTAATACCGTTCTTGGAGCATGACGATGCTAACAGAGCTTTAATGGGTTCAAACATGCAGCGTCAAAGTGTTCCTTTGCTTTATCCTGAAGCTCCTATAGTGGGAACAGGTGTAGAGGCAAAAATTTGTCAGCCTGGTACTGGAATAGCAGTACATGCAAAAAGAGCTGGAAAAGTTATAAAAGTTGTACATGATGAAATTATAATTAAACCTACAAAACAAAACAGCGATGATGATTTTGATGTTTATGAATTAGTAAAATATCAAAGAACTAACCAAGATACTAATTATCATCAAAGACCTGTAGTAAATGTGGGCGATGTAGTTAAGGCTGGAGGACTTCTAGCTGACGGACCTGCAACTGACCATGGTGAGTTAGCACTTGGAAGAAATGTCTTAGCTGCTTTCATGATCTTTGAAGGATACAACTTTGAGGACGCTATACTTCTAAGCAGAAGATTAGTTCAGGAAGATGTATTTACTTCCATTCACATAGAAGAGTTTTCTGTAGAAGCTCGTGAAACAAAATTAGATAAAGAAAATATAACTAGAGATATACCTAATGTATCAGATTCGGCTTTCAAAAACCTAGATGAGAGAGGAATTGTAAGAATAGGTGCCAAAGTAAAAGCAGGCGATATATTAGTAGGTAAAGTAACTCCAAAAGGTGAAACTGAAATAACTCCGGAATACAGACTTCTTCACTCAATATTCGGTGAAAAGGCAAGAGATGTAAAAGATACTTCTTTAAGAGTGCCTCATGGTAAAGAGGGTACTGTTATAGATGTAAGAGTGTACAGCAGAGAAAACGGAGATGAATTAAAGCCGGGTGTAGAAGAAGTAGTAAAAGTATTCTTAGCTAAAAAACGTATAATACAGGAAGGCGATAAAATGGCAGGCCGTCACGGTAACAAAGGGGTTGTTGCTAGAATTATGCCTATAGAGGATATGCCTTTCTTAGAAGACGGTACTCCAGTAGATATATGTCTTAACCCATTAGGTGTACCTTCACGTATGAATATAGGTCAGGTAATTGAGATGTTACTTGGTTGGTCTGGTCATAAAATGGGACTTAAATATGCTTGTCCAGTATTTGAAGGACCAAAAGAAGAGGCTTTGAGAGAGGCATTTGTTACAAGCGGTATGAATCCTAATGGAAAGGTTAGACTTTATGATGGAAGAACAGGAGAGCCTTTCAAAAATGAAGTAGCTGTTGGATACATGTATATGCTTAAACTTAATCACTTGGTTGAAGATAAAGTACATGCTAGAAGTACAGGTCCTTACTCACTCGTTACTCAGCAGCCTTTGGGAGGTAAATCTCAGTTTGGAGGTCAGCGTTTAGGAGAGATGGAAGTTTGGGCATTAGAGGCTTATGGAGCTGCAAATATGCTTCAGGAGTTCTTAACTGTTAAATCAGATGATATGACAGGACGTGCTAGAATATATGAATCTATTGTTAAAGGTGATGTTATATCTTCTCCGGGTATACCAGAAAGCTTTAACGTATTAGTTCAGGAACTTAGAGGTTTGGGTCTTAATATTACTATTCATGATGAAGAGGGCAATCAGCTTCCTTCTACTGAAAAAGAACTTAGACAAAAAACTAAAAAGAAAACACAGATTTTTAAATAATTAGGAGAAGTTTAAGTATATGCAATTTTCAAACTTTGACCAAATAAAAATTAGTATAGCAAGTCCTCAGGTTATGAGAGAATGGAGTTACGGTGAGGTAAAAAAACCTGAAACTATCAACTACAGAACTTTAAGACCTGAAAGAGACGGACTTTTTTGTGAAAAGATATTCGGAACTACTAAAGAATATGAATGTTACTGCGGTAAGTTTAAAAGTATTCGTTATAAAGGTGTAGTTTGCGATAAATGCGGTGTTGAAGTTACTCATTTTAAGGTAAGACGTGAGAGAATGGGGCATATAGAATTGGCTGCTCCTGTTGCTCATATTTGGTATTATAGAAATACGCCTTCAAGAATAGGACTTCTTCTTAATATGAATATTGCTCATTTAAGAAGCGTACTTTATTTTGAAAGATATGTTGTTATCGATGCAGGCGACAGTGCCTATTCAAAAGGTGATCTTTTAACTGAAGATGAATATAATGAGGCTTTAGACAGATACGGTGATAATATAAGAATAGGTATAGGTGCTGAGGGCATACGTGATATGCTTAAAGACCTTGATATGGACGAAGAGATTAGAAAGCTCAGAGAAGAGATGATTAAAAAAGGAGAGAAGAGCGACAGACGTTTAAGAAAGCGTCTTGAAATCTTTGAAGACTTTAAGGCCAGCGGAAATGATCCTACTTGGATGATACTTGATGTAGTGCCTGTAATTCCTCCAGATTTAAGACCTATGGTTCAGCTTGACGGCGGACGTTTCGCTACTTCGGATTTAAATGACCTCTATAGAAGAGTTATTAATAGAAATATACGTTTAAGAAGATTATTAGTTTTAAGAGCACCTGATATTATCATAAGAAATGAAAAAAGAATGCTTCAGGAGGCTGTTGATGCTTTGTTTGATAATAGCAGACGTAAAAAAGTGGTTAAGGGACCTGGTAACAGACCTTTAAAATCGCTTTCTGATATGCTTAAAGGTAAGCAGGGGCGTTTCAGACAAAACCTTTTGGGTAAGCGTGTTGACTATTCCGGACGTTCGGTTATTGTGGCTGGTCCTAGACTTAAAATGCATCAATGCGGTCTTCCTAAAAAAATGGCTGTTGAATTATTCAAGCCGTTTATTATGAAAAAATTAGTTGAAATCAATTCGGCTCATAATATAAAATCTGCAAAAAGATTTGTAGAAGAGGGCAGAGAAGAAGTTTGGGGTGTATTAGAAGAGATAGCTAAAGAGCATCCAGTTCTATTAAACAGGGCTCCTACACTTCACAGACTTGGTATTCAGGCATTTGAACCAGTACTTGTTGAAGGTAAAGCCATTCAGCTTCACCCATTAGTTTGTCATGCTTATAACGCAGACTTTGACGGCGACCAGATGGCAGTTCACACTCCGCTTTCTGCTGAGGCTCAGATTGAGGCTTGGACTTTGATGCTTGCACCTCATAATATATTAAACCCTGCAAATGGAGAGCCTATTGTTAACCCTACTCAGGATATAGTTCTTGGTATTAGCTATTTAACTAAATTAAGAACAGGTATTAAAGGTGAGGGAAAAATGTTCTCTTCTCCTAAAGATGCTCTTCTTGCTTATGATAATGATTTAGTTGAGCTTGAAGCTAGAATTAAAGTCCTAATGAAAAATAAAGACGGAGAAGAACAATTCCTTGAAACTTCTGTTGGAAGATTAAAATTCAATGAAGTTATTCCAGAAGATTTTAGATTTCAAAACAGAGATTTTAACAGTAAAGATTTAGCTAAATTCATTCATGAGGTATACTTAAAACATGGTACAGCTGTAACAGTTAATATGCTTGATGATATTAAAGAGCTTGGATATAAAAGTGCTACTGTATTTGCTTCTACTATTTCTATAGCTGATATACTTATACCTCCAATGAAAAAACATGAAATAGAAGAGGCTACTAAACAGGTAGAGTTCATTGAAAATCAATATCAAAATGGTGTTATTACTACAGATGAGAAAAAGCAGAAAGTTATCGACCTTTGGACTACTGTTGAAGGTAAAATAACTGAAGCTATGATGGATAATTTAAGACAAGACCAAGACGGATTTAATCCGGTATATATAATGGCAGACTCTGGAGCTAGAGGTTCTAAACAGCAGATAAGACAGCTTGCTAGTATGCGTGGACTTATGGCTAAACCTTCAGGTGAAATTATTGAGCTTCCTATTATATCTAACTTTAAAGAAGGTCTTACTGTACAGGAATACTTTATTTCTACTCACGGTGCTAGAAAAGGTCTTGCCGATACTGCATTAAAAACTTCTAATGCTGGTTATCTTACTAGAAGGTTAGTAGATGTTGCTATTGGAGTTGTTGTTTCTGAGCATGACTGCGGTACTGTTAAAGGTATTGAAATAGAAGCTATAAAATCTGGAGACGAAATTATTGATCCTCTTAAAAACCGTATAGTTGGTTTCTTCAGTAATGAATATATTTACCACCCAGTTACTAAAGAGCTTATTTGTCCTGCTAATACTGAAATTACTGAAGAGATTGGGGACATTATAGAAAAAGCTGGTATAGAGAAAATAAGAATAAGACACCCTCTTACTTGTGAAAGCAGAATGGGTGTTTGTCAGAAATGCTATGGAAGAAGTTTATCTACTAATAATCTTGCTTCTATTGGTGAGGCTGTTGGGGTTGTTGCTGCTCAAAGTATTGGTCAGCCGGGTACGCAGCTTACAATGAGAACTTTCCACATCGGCGGTGTTGCTACTCAGATGGTTGAAGAAAATGAAGTTAAAGTTAATTACCCTATATATATAGAACAATTCTCAAACTATGTCGTTCAGCCTAATGGTGTGAAAATTACTGCTAGAAAAGGTGATTTGGTTATAAGACGTGTACTTGAAAAATTCGAGAAAAATACTATAAAAGAGTTGTTAGTTGAAAATAATTCTAAAGTCCTTATAGGAGACGTTATTGCCAACACTAAAGACGGAAGTGAAATAAAAGCTACTCATAATGGTACTTTGATAGTTACTGATGATGATAAATATGTGATGATTACAGGTGTTAAACACTCTCTTGCTATTAAAGTGGGAAGTGAGTATAAAGTTGATGAGCATGTATTTATTGAACCTAATACTGTTATAGCGAGCTTTGATACTTATAATGAACCTATTATCTCTGAAAAATCAGGTATTGTAAGATGGCAGGATATTATTCCGGGAAGAACTTTAGTTGAATCCATAGACGAACAGACTGGAAATGTAACTAATATCATTCAGGAGTTTAAAGATGCCAGTATGCAGCCTAAGATATTAATTACAGGCGAGGGCGATCCTTTTGAAACAGATATACCTAATGGTGCCCAGCTTATGGTTGAAAATAACCAAAAGGTTGAAATAGGTGAGGTTATAGCTAAAACTACTCGTATACAGCAGAAAAGTAGAGATATTACCGGAGGTCTTCCTAGGGTACAGGAATTACTTGAAGCTCAGAAACCTAAAGATACTGCTATTATTGCTGGTATTGACGGCGAGGTTGAAATAGGCGGTTCTCATAAGGGTAAAAAAGTAGTTAAAATCAGAAATGAATTTGATGAAACTAAACATTTAGTTCCTCATGGTAAAATGCTTCTTGTAAGAAATGGAGACTATGTAAAAACCGGTACTCAGTTATGTGCTGGTAAAATAAATCCTCATGACATACTAGAAACTCAGGGAGATTTGGCCTTACAGACTTATTTGCTTGAAGAGATTCAGGGTGTATATAAGCAGCAGGGTGTAGGTATTAATGATAAGCACTTCGCTCTTATAATAAGACAGATGCTAAGAAGACTTGAAATTACCGATCCGGGAGACACTAAATATATTGTAGGTCAGTATGTAGATAAATATGAGTTTGAAGAAGAAAATAAACGCTATGAAGAAGCAGGCGGTTCTCCTGCAAGCGGTAAGCCTGTACTTTTAGGATTAACTAAGGCTGCTTTAAATACTGAAAGCTTTATATCTTCTGCATCTTTCCAAGAAACTACTAAAGTTTTAACCAATGCCGCTATTAAAGGAAAAGTTGATAAACTTCTAGGGCTTAAAGAAAATGTTATTATAGGTCATTTAATACCTGCAGGTACTGGCGTTAAATTATATAATAAATTGCATGTCTATAATAAGCATAGCGGTGATTTGGATAAAAAAGATAATGTAGAGACTACCGATAAAGAAGAAGAGGTTATGAAAATAACCGTATAAATAATTTAATTAAAGAGGTTTTCATTACAATATGAGAACCTCTTTTTATAATTCTTAATATATTCAAACAATAAAGTGTAATAAAATGATAAACAAAATTAATAAAATGCCTTTGGCTCTTACTGGTTTGGCACTCGGTATAGGAGGTATATTTAATGCTTGGACTATATTTACTGGTATTAAATATTTTGCTTATATTGGTGCTGTAATTTCATCTATCTTAATACTTACAATTATAACTAAAATATTTTCATCATTTGGGGCTTTTCTTAATGATTTAGAACACCCAGTTGCAGGAAGCACTATTCCTACTCTTGATATGGCAGTTATGGTTATATCATCTTCTGTTGTACAGTTTATAAGACCTCTTGGTATAGCTATGTGGTTTATTGCAATTATTGTGCATATAATATTTGCTTTTACGTTTATAGCACATAGAATTAATTTAAAAGATTTACAGCATATGGTGCCTAGCTGGTTTGTTCCTCCTGTTGGTATAGTTGTTGCAGCAGTTTCTGGTGCTAATATGGGTTTTCCTCAAGTCTCTCAAATAATAGTTTATATAGGAACTGTTCTTTATATTATAATATTTCCTTTTATATTTTATAGAATTATTTTTCATGAACCTTTGCCTGATGACAGATTTCCAGCTTTTGCTGTAATGGGGGCTCCTGCCAATCTTTGTCTTTGCGGTTATTTGACAGCTTTTCAAAATTACAATACTGCTTTGCTTAATTTTCTTTTGGCTTTGGGATTATTTACCACATTTAAGGTTTATTTATCTCTTATAAGGGCTTTTAGAATTAAGTTTATACCTTTGTTTGCAGCTTATACTTTCCCTCTAGCTGTTGGTGCTCAGGCTTTGCTTAAATATGCTAATTATTCAAAAAGTATTAATGGAGAATATGCACATATATGGAGTGCTATAGCTATATTTGAACTTATAGTTGCAAGCATGATGATTATTTATGTCTTCGTAAATATGATGTTCTTTGTTCATAATAATGTTATAAAAGAAAGTAAATAATACTAATTATAATTCTTGTATTTATTTATATAATCAGTTAATAATATATTTAGCTTCTTTATATAAATAAATACTATTATAATTATTTATATCTTTAAATCTAAACTCCCAAATTAAATACTCTTTATTTCTTTTTTCAAAAAATAGTGTTCGTACATTTTTATTTGTATATGATGACCATTGCCTGTATGGATAGTATAATTGTCTTATAATAGTATCTTTAGTTGTTGAGTTTTTAGCTTCTATTAATACAACATTATTTTTACCTTCGTATCCGGCATCAACTTCTGTCTGCACACTCTCAGCTTCTATTAATGTTTTTCCTACATAAAAAGAAAATTTAGGAGTGTATTTTCTTCCTCTTATTGTAAGTACAAGAGTATTATCTTCTGTAAAAGTTCTTATTATACTCGAAGCATAGGCAAAATCTAAATGCTGCATTTCTGAATTACCTACTTTAGCAGTATCTAAATCAAATTCTAATTTTGAATCATATTTTAAAGCTTTAGAAGTTATATCTGGTATATCAATGTATCCTTCTCCTTTTATTATAGCATATTCTCCATTTTTTATAGGAAGTATAAATAATTCTTTTTCTATAAATATATCTGGTCTGCTGTCTCTGTGATCTTGCTTGCATAAAATCCGCACTTCTTTTTCTGAAGTTGTCTTAAAATCTTTAGTAGCATCTTTGATCATTTTAGCATTAATATAAAATGGTTCTTTATAAAAATTATGATTATTTATATTATATTTATCAAATATAGCTTTCCAAGAATTACTACTCATAAAAAACTCTCCTTATTATCAATATCATTAAGTCTTTTATTTGTAAGTTCTATATAATTTTCATCTATTTCTATACCTATATAGTTTCTATTTCCTATTATTTTGCATGCTGCTGCAGTAGTACCAGATCCATTAAAAGGATCCAAAATAGTATCATTTTCTTTTGTTGATGCTAATATTATTCTAGTTAAAAGTTTCAATGGTTTTTGTGTAGGGTGTTTACCATGTATTTTTTCACTTTTTGATGGTGCAGATATTGACCATACGCTTCTCATTTGCTTACCCTTAGATTTTAATTTATCATCTTCAAAATCCATATTCTTCATAAGATCATAATTATAATAATGTTTTGCATTTTTATTTTTTTTAGCCCATAGAATAGTTTCATGGCTATGAGTAAATACCTTACAGCTTAAATTGGGTGCGGCATTAGGCTTATACCAAACTATATCATTTAATATATAAAACCCTAATTTTTCTAATATATATCCGCATTTATATATACTATGATTAGTACCGCTTATCCATATAGTGCCTTCATCTTTTAAAACTCTTCTGCATTTTGATATCCAAGCTTCATGAAAAGCTGTATCTTCTTCAAAACCTAAACTTCTATCCCATTCACCCTTATTTACGCTAACCATTTTACCAGCATGACATGTTATTCCATTATTTGAAAGATTATAAGGAGGATCAGCAAATATCATATCTATAGAGTTTTCTTCTATAGTGTCAAGCACTTCCAGACAATCACCTTTTATTATATTAAAACTCATATATAATTAAAACCTTACTTTTACAGAATTGGCATGTGCTTCTAAACTTTCATGCTCTGCAAAGTTAATTATATTGTCCTTCACTTTTTCTAAAGCATCTTTAGTGTAGTATGTTATATAAGATTTTTTTATAAAGTCATCTACTGATAAAGGAGAAGCAAATTTAGCTGTTCCGCTTGTAGGTATTACATGATTGGCACCAGATAAATAATCGCCCAATGCTTCAGGGGTATAATCGCCCAAAAATATAGATCCGGCATTTTTTATCTTGCTTAATACAGAGAATGGCTCTTTTATGCTTATCTCCAAATGCTCTGGGGCTATTTCATTGCTTATATATACAGACTCATCTATAGTTTCTGTTATTATTATTCTGCCGTTATTTTCTATAGATTCCATTGCTATATCCTTACGGCTTAATTTTTCTAACTGTTTATATAATTCTTCTTTTACTTTTTCTGCTATATCTTTACTTGTCGTTATTAATATGCTTGAAGCTAATTTGTCATGTTCAGCCTGTGCAAGCATATCAGAAGCTATATGTATGGGATTGGATGTCTCATCTGCTATTATTAATACTTCGCTAGGGCCTGCCACCATATCAATAGATACTTCTCCATATACAAGTCTTTTAGCCATAGCAACGTATATATTTCCTGGTCCTACGATTTTATATACTCTTGGAATTGATTCTGTGCCGTAACTTAAAGCTGCTATCGCCTGAGCACCGCCTGTTTTGAAAACTTTATTTACTCCAGCTATTTTTGATGCTGCTAGTATATTATCATTAATTTTGCCCTCTTTGTTTGGAGGCGATACTAATATTATTTCATTTACTCCAGCTACTTTTGCAGGTATTACATTCATAAGCACTGTTGAAGGGTAAACTGCTGTGCCTCCGGGTATATAAACTCCTACTTTTTCTATAGGGTTTATAATCTGCCCCATAACAATACCGTCCTCTTCATTGGTTATAAAACTGTTTCTTAATTGTTTTTTATGGAATTTTTCTATATTGTTATAAGCTAGTTTTAATGTTTCTTTAAACTTTTCATCAACTCTATTATATGCTTCTTCTATCTCTTTTTCTGTTACTCTTAAATTATCTATTTCAGCATTATCAAACATCTTTGCATATTTTTTTAATGCATTATCTCCATTTTGTTTAACATCTTCAAGTATTGCTTTTACCTTTTCATTAACATCATCATAACTGAATTGACTTCTTAATAATATATCATCTAATGACTTACATTCTTTATAATTAATTACTTTTATCATAGTATTGCTTCCTTATAAAACTTCTTCTATATTTTTTACTATTTTTTTTATTAAATCATTTTTAAACTTATAGCTTACTTTATTCACTATGAGTCTTGCACTTATATAATCAATAATATCTTTTATTATTACAAGATTATTTTCTCTTAAAGTACTTCCAGTCTCTACTATATCAACTATAACATCGGATAAATTTAGTATAGGTGCTAATTCAATAGAGCCGTTTAATTTTATTATTTCAACATCTCTGTTTATAGAATTAAAATAATTTTTTGATATATTGACATACTTTGTAGCAACTCTCAATCTTCTTTCAATATCTTCTTTATATCCATTAACAGAAGCCATGCAGACTTTACATTTACCGAATTTCAAATCAAGAAGTTCATATACATCATGATTATTTTCAAGAAGTATATCTTTTCCTACAATACCAATATCGGCAACACCTTTTTCAACATATATTCCTACATCCGAAGGCTTTACTATAAGGTATCTTACATTTTTATCTCTATTTTCAAATACTAATTTTCTGTTATCTTCCAATAGTTCTTTGTTTTCATATCCTATTTTCTCAAATAGAGTATATACTTTATTTACTAATCTTCCTTTAGGTAATGCTATATTAATCATATTTTTATTCTTTTATTTTTAAAATTATTTAAAAATATTATAATGCATAAAGAACATTTTTTCAAATAGTAATATATAAAAAGTTTTTATTTGTAAAAGACAGCTTAAATTTATTAAAATTTAGGCATAATATCATTTTGCTTTATACATTTTAATTATACTGGAATTATTTCATAATACAAAGAAGATTAAAAGTTATTTAAATATTTTAGAATAGTTCATTTTTGATAAAATATAATTGTTTAGATATTCATTGCATAATTCTCTATTTATTTTAGTAGTCAAAATTATTTCAAATGTATATTATCTAATAATCTAGTAGAGCCGCAGTAGCATGATATTAATATAATAGAGTTTTTTGTAGCAGTTTCTACACTAGTTAAAGTATCTTTATCAACAATATCAATATATTCTAATTTAAGCATTTTATGAGTGCGGAGATTATTTCTTATTATATCCATTAAGTAAGAGGATTTTGTGCTTGCTTTTTTAAACTCCTCTCTTGATTCTTTTAATAGTTTATATATTACAGATGCTTCTTCTTTTTCTCTTTCACTTAATAGACTATTTAAACTGCTTAAAGCAAGCATGTTTTCATCTCTTACTATAGGTATAGTTTTTACTGATATATTATACCCTAAATCTTTTATCATTTTTTTTATTAAAAATATTTTTTGATAATCATGCTCTATAAAATAAGCATGTGTAGGAGAGAATATATTAAAAAGTTTTGCTGTTATTGTAACTGCACCCTTATAATACAATGGTCTTTTTATTGCAGATATATTATCCATGTTTATATAAGTGCTGTAATCATCAGGTATCATTTCTTCTACTGATGGTAAGAATAGTGCATCAATTTCTAATTTTTCTAAAGTCTGTTTATCATTATTTATATTTTGAGGGTATTTTTCTATATCTTCTACTTTTGTAAATTGAAGCGGATTAATAAATATACTTACTATAACTATATCACATTCTTTTTTGGCTTTTTTTATTAATGAAATATGCCCTTCATGCAAAGCTCCCATAGTAGGTATTAAAGCAATAGAAGAGTTTGTATTTTCATTGATAAATTTATAAGCACTTTTTATACTTTTTAAGATATTTAAGGACATAAATCTAATCCATTTTTTTCATAATTTTATCCTGATTTGTAGCAGGTTCATAAAAATATAATGCCAGTATTGTTTGAATTGGAAACATTATAACAGCTTCAATAAACATACTAAAACGTCTTATAGTAAATATGATATCTTTTTTTAATACAAATACATTTAATATATAAAGTATTTTTGTAACAGCAAATGCTAAAAATAGAATTATTATTAAAAAGTAAGGCAGTGTATTTGGTGCTGGAAGTATACTAATATATTTAGGTATTTCATTATTATTAGCATTAACAATAAAAAGATATATTCCAAAAAGATATACAAAAGTAAAAAAAACATCTAATATAACTGTAACTATTGCGGCATTTTTATATGATATTTCTGGATAAAGTAAAGTACCGCATGAACGGCATTGTTTTGCATATTTATCGTTTATAGTTTTACAAGATTTGCATTTAATAGTTTTAGCCATAATTTTATTGAGCTCCTTAATTTAATCAGCTTCAAAGTATATTAATTTTTTGTTAATAATAATATTTATAAATAGCAAAATTGTCAACTATGATATATAAAAATAAAAAATTATTTATCATGTTTTAATTTATTCCGTTAGTTAATCAATGTATATAAATTATAATTGTAGATCTTTGTTAATATTAGGAGTATTACTTATGCCTGCTTCATGGAAATAACTTGAACAAAAGTGTTTTAACTATTTACAAAGTATATATAAAAATGTTAATTTTAATCTTGTAGGAGGATCAAATTCTAATATTTCTGATATAAAAGTAATTGATAAAAACTTTTTTATTGAAGTAAAATCTCCAAGTGCTCAATGCGGACAATTTGTAGTTTTGGAAAATGAAAATAATTTTCAATATTCGGATAAAAATAAAACTTCTGTAAATCAATATTCAAATTATATAATAGATTATATGAATATGAATTTTGAAGTGTTTCATAACGTAGGTACTAAAGGTGTTTATCTTGAAGGTATTAGTAAAGAAATCTTTTATTCTTGGATAATAGATTTTTATAAAGCTAAAAATACTAAATATTTTATTACTAAAAAAATAGATTATATTATTATTCCATTAGAAAAAATACATGAATATTTTTATATAAAAGCATGCTATAGAGTAAAGAAAAGCGGTTCATCAGACCCTTCTAATAAAAATATAGAAGAAATAATATATTTTTTAGAAAATTATAATATTGAATTTAAATTAGAGATTGATGGTAAAAAACTTTATATTATTACCGAATATAATATAGTAAATAAAATAAAAATTAATGATTATACATATCAGTTTAATAAAATATCTGAATATAAATATAATGTTAGAAGATTATCTAATACAAGTAATGCTAATGTTATATTTTCTATAAAGCTTATAAAAAATTATCAGGAAGAAGAAGATTTAATTAGCTTTTTGGAAGATATAAAATCATGATATATGTTCTGCTATTTTTATAGCTATATACTGAAGAACATCTATAACAACGGAGTTCCCAAATTGCTTATATGCTTGATTTTTATTATCTATTATTTTAAATGAATCAGGATATCCCATTATTCTTGCACATTCTCTAGGCATAAGTTTTCTGCATTTTCCATTAATTAGATATCCCCCCGTTTTTGAGAATATTCCTCCTCCATCAGCAGACAATGTAATTGCAGATCCTTTAATGCTGTATATCCTTTCTCCTTGTCCGCCCTTATTTATTATACCTAAACGAATGGATTTTTTACTGTATTTATCATCTTTTATATAATTCATAATAATATCATTTCTATTAATATAAGCTTCATTAGGTATTTGATTTTCTTCTAATAAAAAATCTTCTAAGTGTTTTATTAATTCTATTGGTTTAGGAAAATCAAATTTCTTGATGTTTAAATCTTTTCTAAAACATACTATATAAATTCTTTCTCTTTTTTGAGGTATTCCGTAATCTGAAGCATTAAGAACTTTATAATAGAAATCATATCCAAGTTCATTCATAATTTTTATTATTGTATTTAATGTTCTTCCATTATCATGTCTTACCAGATTTTTTACATTTTCCATAAATACAACTTTAGTTTTTTGATGTTTTAGAATTCTAGCTATATCAAAAAATAAATTTCCTCTTTTATCTTCAAAACCTTTTTGTTTTCCGCTTATAGAAAATGCCTGACATGGAAATCCAGCACATAATATATCATGAGCGGGTATTAATTTTTCATCTATTTTAGTAATATCATCATCTGGAATATCTCCAAAGTTTTTATAATATGATTCTTTTGCAAATTTATCCCATTCATTAGAATAAACACATTTTGCTCCAAGTGATTCTAATGCTATTCTAAATCCGCCTATTCCAGCAAATAGATCTATAAATGTTTTATTTTCTAAAAGTTTATTTTCTATATTTATCATATTTGATGTATTATAATTTATTTATATAAAAATTCAATTATTTATTAAAAGCGATAGTTAAAAAACATAAGTTATAAAAATTATAATCCCTGACATTTCTTAAAAAATATCAGGGATTATTAATAATTATTTTTTATAAGAATTAAATTAATTTGCCGTAGTTGTTATAGTAGTGGTAATCTCATCTGAAGGATTTTTAGTAGGAGGAATTTTTATTAATTTCAAGTCGAACATAATCATAAACATACAAGGTAAGAATATGAGTGTAAGAAGTGAAGCAAATAAAAGCCCATAAGCCAATGCCATAACTATAGGAATAATAATGTCGGCTCTGCCGCCTATACCATATACAGTAGGTAAAAGCCCTACAACAGTAGTAACTGTGGTTAAAAATACAGGACGAAGACGCTGTTTAGTACCATCAACAATAGCTTTGGCAACCCCTTTTTTACCTCCTTCTACACCTTCATCTATGATTTTGTTAATGAGGTCAACAAGTATGATACCATTGTTTACTACAACACCCGCCAAACCAATAATACCTACAACACCCATAAATGATAAAGGCATTCTATGTATAGCAAAACCTAATAATACCCCAATTAAACCAAATGGTATAATTATCATTATCATAATAGGCTGTATGAATCTGTTTAACTGTAAAAGCAGTACAATGTATACAAATATGAATGCCATAGCAAAACTGAAAGCTAACTGTTTTAATGCCTTAACAGTTTCTTTAGCTTCACCGCCGAACTCTAGCTTTAATCCTCTGTATTGTTTTGAGAAGTCTTTATATTTTTCTCTAACAGCATTCATTACCTGCTGAGATGTATTTTGTCCATATTCAATATCTGCTGTAATAGTTATTGTTCTCTGTCCATTATAGTGCATTAATGTTGCAAGACCATCTGCAGGTTCTATAGTCGCTAAATTATGAAGATAGAGAAGTCTTCCGCTTGTGTTAGGTATTAGAAGATTAGTAAGATATTGTGTATCATAAGTATATTTGTCATCAAATACTACTCTGAAGTTAAGTTTATTTTCAAGCTCCTGTATATATGTAGCTTCAGTACCATAATATGCAGTTCTAGCTTCATTAGCTACAGTAGCTACATTCACTCCAAGTTCTGCTATTTTATCATAATCGAGCATAATTCTTAATTCTTCTTTACCGACTTTGTCATCATCATCAATGTTAATAACTCCAGGAACAGTAGCTAAAAATGCTTTTATATCTTCTTTAGCTTTTTTAGCAAGCTCAGTATCGTTTCCTACTATTTTTATATCTACAGGATCTCCCGGGTCAATACTTCCTTTAGTATTCATACTGAATATAGGAACAGTTTGTCTTATATCAGTTTTATCTATTTCAGCATTTATTAAAGCAACAAGTTCATCAGCAGTTCTGCTTCTTTCGGCAGCAGGTACTAAATAAACCATAATACCAGCCAAACTTCCTTTTTCCTCAGATACAACCTCTTGATCAACCTGCTTTCCTACAAGTGAATATAAAGCCACAAGCTCTTCTGGTTTTACAACATTTAAAACAGCATCTTCTATTTTAGCTATTTCTTTTGTTGTAACTTCTTTAGTAGTACCAGTAGGCATTTCTATATTGATAACTATAGTATCAGCACTTGTATCGTATATAAGTACGAAGTTTTTGAAACTGCTTTGTGCCAAAAATATTGAAGCTATAAGAAGTGCAACAAAAAAACCTATTACAATATATCTTATATGAATTAATTTTTCTAATGCTGCACCAAAAGGTATTTTCATTTTATCGAATAAAGCATCTTTGTCGAAATCGAGAGGATTTTTAAATTTGCTTTTCTTTTTAGGTTTGTATGATTGGTATTTATCTTCTTTGTCCTGCAATTGGTTAGGCAAAAGCAAAGTAGCCTGAAGCATACTAACAACAAGAGTAAATATAACTATTCTTGGGAAAAGGTTTAATATTTTACCCATCATACCGCTTATTGTAAGCATAGGGAAGAATGCCGCAACTGTTGTAAGAGTAGAAGCCACCATAGGCATAACAACATCGCTTACAGCAAGCCTTGTTGCTTCAAGTCCCTTATATCCAGCCTGTTTGAAGTTGAATATATTTTCTGATACTACTATTGAGTTGTCTACTATCATACCAAGTACTGTAATAATAGCCGCTAATGACATAGTATTAAATGTTATTCCTGCTACCTGCATGTATATAAAACATGAGAACATAGTAATAATCATACCCAAACTTGTAAACATAGCACTTTTGAAATCTAGGAATATTATTAATGTTATGAATATGATTATAAATCCCTGAATAAGGTTTGAAGTTACAATACTTAAAAGAGATTTTATGGTTCTTGAATTATCTCCCATAACAGATACTTGAATATTATCTGGTATCAAGTCAGCATTATCTTTTAAATATTGGTTTACTGTTTCAATAGTTTTAAGAATGTCCGCATTTTCATTTTTTACTACTGATAAAGAATAACCAGGAGATTTGTTTACTCTCATGTATACAGTTTTATCTTCAAATCCTTCTTCAACATGTCCTATATCACTTACTCTTACTCTTTGTCCGTTAAATGTAGAACGTATGACAGCATTGCTTGCTTCTAATGGATTTTGGAACTCTCCGTAAGTTACAACAGTCTGTTCTTTTCCTCCAGATTCCATATCACCGCCAGTAGCTCTTACATTTCTTACACTAAGAGCATTTACAACATCGCTTAAAGCTATATAGTTCTGCCTCATTTTTATGGGGTCTACATAAACTTTAATTTCAGGATCAGTTCTTCCATCTATTCTTATTTCGCCTACACCTTCAAGCCTTACAAGTTCATTTTCAAGCATTTGGCTTACATCAAATAATTCTCTTTCATCGCCTTCCATACCCTCTTTAAAGTGAACAGCCAATGTATATATAGACATTTTATTAGGGTTTAAGTCATATGTTGTAACCTCTTCAACATCTTCTGACAAGTCCGGAACATTCTGCATTTGTCTGAATATTTCATCTTTAACAGGCTGTCTGTCTGGAAGAGTTTCATCTAATGTTACTAATATTATAGCAACGTTTTCAATAATTGTAGTTTCATATTCATCTATACCAGCTATAGCCTGAAGTTCTTCTTCTATAGGTATAACAGCGTTCTGCTCTACATCAAGAGGGGTAGCTCCGGGGTATGTTACAGCTACAAGCATTTTATCTAAATCAGTTGAAGGTATTGATTCTTTTTGCAAGTTAAAATAGTAATATCCTCCAACAAATAATATTGCCATTACTATTATATTTACAAGCATAGTTTTTTTGGCAAAAAATACTATAATTTTTTCCATATATTGCAGCATCTCCTATTTTTTTGTTGTTTATATTGACTAAAAATTTAAAGATTTAATCATTTGGAGGCAATTGAGAATCAGCCTCCAAATGATTTTATATATATTCCTCTAAATCCTTATGAAAATTGCTAAAAATATTTTTTATTCATAATCAATTGCAAGCAGAGCCCTATAATCAAATATTGTCGTTATAAACTCATACTGAAGATTCAAAAGTTCTGTCTGCGTTGCAACTAAATCCAATCTTGATGTAAGCAAATCATCAATTTCCAAACGTCCTTGGTCTAATTTTTGAAGCTGAGTTGCTATTCTTGAATTAATGGCTCTTATCTGCATTTGCTTGCTTGCTATTAAATTTTTATAAGCATTAAATCTTGAAATATATGTTTGCAGCTGCGTATTAAAATCTTTTTCCAATTGATCATACTGAGCTATAATTCCATATAAAGAGTTTTCAGCCATTTGATACTGTGCTTTATTTGCTCTGTTTCCTATAGGGTATGAGAACTGAACTCCTGCAAAGAAGTCAACATTTGTCATACTGCCGAAAGACTTAAAATATCCGTCGCTGTTTGGACTAAGTCCATTTAAACTTACACTTCCTACTAAGTCTAAATTAGGCAAAGTTCCATTTTTCATAACTTCAAGTGTATATTCTGCTCTTATCTTTGACTGATATGCAATTTGTCCGTTTACACTGTCTGCGAATGGTACACTTTCCATCTGCATATTGCTTCCCAAATCTAAATAAGCGTCCCAAGTAGTGTGATCTGGTTTTATGTTAGTTACCGGCATAAAGAAACTTACAGTAGCTAAAAGACTATCTAAATAAACCTGATTTTGAGCATAGTAGTCGCTGTATACCATAGTCTGAGTTCTGGCATTCTGATAGGAGTCATTATCTATAAGTCCGTTGTTATATCTGTCTCTCATCTGATTTTCAAATCTTTTCGCAGTAATATACATGCTTCTGTAGTATGCAAGAAGTTTTTCATACATTATCCATTGATAATAAATTTTCTGATATGATACTATAACACTCGCATCATCTAATTTTCTTTGAAGTTTTGCTATAGCAAGAGCATATTCAGCATCTTTAATAGGGTATCTGTCCAATTTACCGAAAAAATTTCTCAAAAGAGGCTGAGTAACTTCTATTGTTAGCGAAGGAAGATAATTATTAAAATCTACCGAATTAACACCATCAGGGTATAATTTCCCTCCCAAAAAAGAACTATGAGTTAAATTAACAGACCAAGTAGTTCCGCTGTATGGTATTAATGATCCCACACCAATTCCAGCCTGTATTCCAGCCGCTTCTACTGTAGGACCTGCTGTTGTTGAAGCAGTGCTTCCGCTTGATAAACTTCCGTATTTTCCTACAGCACCAAGCTGAGCAGATAAATTAACATCTCCAGAACTTTTGGCACTAAGAAGATTCATTTCAGCATTAGTTTCAGTAACAGCATTTATTTTTAATTCAGGAATCTGATCTCTTATAGTTTCCATATATGCCGCATAAGTTAATGTATTGGTCTGAGAATATAACATATTCACAGTAAAAAACATTAATAAAAATATTGTAAGTTCTATTTTGATTTTCATTAGCACTCCTTAATCTAAATATCCGTAAGTTACCCTTCTGATTTTTTTAAATTTTCAAAACTGTATTTGCTTCCAAGTAAATATAATACAGTTTTACACAAATTATTAATTAAATTATTCAAATTAATCTCCAAACTCCTGTTTTGCTCTGTATTATCTCTATAATAATATAATTTCCTGTCAAAATCATAATATTTAGTCAATATTAATTCAGTTCCTATCCCTGCTATGGTTACTATTATCTGCATATAAATATCATTATATTCAGCTATTGGTACAAAATATTTCTCTTCTATCTTCTTATCTATAAATAAAAATAATTCAGTAAGCCAAAAATACAAATTAACATCTTTATTTATACTTTTTTTAAGTTTTTCAAATCTTTTTTTATCATTAAAAAAAATCGGCTGAAGTTCAAACATTATTTTACCAAATTCGCTTGCTGTAATGAAAAAAAACTTCTTGAAGTATTCAAATAATTCAAATATAACTTTTTCAGGTTCATCATTATATTTTTCTATTATATTTTTAGGATTTATATTCGTTTTCTTACTATTAAGCAATGAAATAACAATATCATCTATATTTGAATAATATTTGTAAACCCCTCCTTGACTTAACTCTGATTCTTTAATAATATCTTTCATTGTAACACTATAAGCAGGCTTTTTCAGAAAAACTTTCATGGCTGCTTCTAATATTATCTTTCTTTTGTTTTCAAAATATTCTTGATTTACTTTAGGCATTGTTTTATTTTGGCGTTCACCTCTTAATTTTAAATTCAATATGAAAAATAAAAATGATACTAGTGTCATTTTTATTTTAGAAACAATATTATTACAATTATTTTTTATTGTCAATAGATATTGTATAATAAATTTTACAAAATTTTTGTATAAATTGATATCATACTATTTATGCACCGGTATAATTATACATTTTATACATAATAAAAATATTTATAATTAACTATTGTAAAAAATATTATTTAGGTTAATATTAACACATCAGAAGTTTAAGAGAATTAAATGGAGTTTTTTATGGAAGTTTCTGTTAAAGAACTTGAAAATAATACAGCTGTACTAAAATTAGATGGAGATATAGATGTGTATACTTCATCGGACTTGAAAGATGTTATATTTTCTCAAATAGAGTTGGGAGCTAAAAAAATAATAATAGATATGGAAGATGTTTATTATATAGACAGCAGCGGTATAGGTGTATTTATTTCAGCACTTGGTGCTTTTAAGAAAGTAAATGGTAAAATATGTTTTGTAAAAGTTACAGAACCTGTTAAAAAGGTATTTGAGCTTACAAAAATAACAAGTTTTTTCCCAATATTTACAAGTGAAACTGAAGCTATGGATAAATTTTGATTTTTTTATTTTGATTAAAAAATAAAAATAAGTAATAATAGTTGATTTTTTATTTAATAGTTATACAATTATTTGAAATTATTTTTATTTTTTAATTGAATCAAAGAAATTTTCTTAAGTTTAAGGGTAGTAATTGTTTATTATGATTAAAGAAGTAATTTTTTTAAAGAAAATTTTTGTATTAACATTTATTGTTGCAGCTATATTCACATCTGATATAGTATATGGGGCTGAAAGTATTAATGACTATATAATGGAAGAGATAACAGATAATACAGAATATCCGTTTTATACTATTCCTATAAGATTAGGTCATTATATTAATTTCGATTTCAAGATAACAAAGCATATTATATTAATAACTTTAGCAGGTATTTTATCTGTTTTAAGCATGAAATATTTGGCACATAAGTTAAAAAGACCTTTCAGAAGACCCACCTACTTACAAAGCATATTAGAAGGTTTAATTGACTATATGAATAAAGATGTAATAGGGGCTGCATTAGGTGAGGAAGGCAAGAAATATGTTCCTTTTTGTCTGACAGTTTTTTTATTTGTACTATTTTCAAATATATTGGGGCTTATACCAGCATCTATTAAGTTTCCTACAGAAAACGGAGGTCATTCATATATAGCAGGCGGACTTGGGGCAAATATAGGTTTTACGGCTTCTATAGCAGTAATTGTATTTATAGTTTATATTTTTGCAGGTATTAGAAAGAAAGGTATAATAAGATATTGGACTTCGTTAGTACCTAAAGGGCTTCCTATACCGCTTATACCTATAATATGGGTATTAGAGGTTATTACATTATTTAACAGGGCTTTTGCTCTTGCTATACGTCTTTTTGCAAATATTACAGGCGGACACATAATGATGATAGTAATACCGTACTTGATTATTATGTCTGGAACTTTACTTGTTTCACCTTTTGCCGTATTATTTTTGGCATTTATATATGTACTTGAGATGTTTGTAGCGGTTTTACAAGCTTATATATTCTCATTATTATCAGCAGTTTATATTGGAATTGCTATTAGTGATGAGCATTAATAATAAATAATTTTAATTTAAATAATTATAATTTTATGATAAAAAGGAGAATAAAAAAATGGAACTTTCTATATTAGGAGCAGCAATTGGAGCAGGACTTGCAGCTATAGGAGTAGGATTAGGAATAGGATTTATAGGTTCTAGAGCAGTTGAGGGCATAGCAAGACAGCCTGAAGTTTCTGGAAAAATACAGACAGCAATGCTTATAGCGGCAGCTTTGATAGAAGGTGTAGGTTTATTTGCTTTAGTTATTTGTATTCTTGCATTATTCACAAAATAATTAAATAAAAATATTTGGAGGTATATGTATGGCACTTTTAAAAATAGATCCCGGTATTATTATTTGGACTTGGATCACGTTTTTACTAGTTCTTGCTATATTAGGTGCTTCTACTTGGAAAATAATTTTGAAAGGCTTGAATGCCCGTGCTGATAAAATACAGGAAGATTTGGAAGAAGCAGAAAAAACTAGAGAAAATGCTAAAAAATCTTTGGCAGCATACAGAGAGCAGATTGATAATGCTAAAGCTGAAGCAAGTTCTATTATAGAAAATGCAAGAGTGGAGGCGAATAGAATTAGAGACAAAATTATCAATAATGCCAGAGAAGAAGCGGAAGTTAATAAAAACAAAATTATGTCTGAAATAGACAGATCTAAAGAAGAGGCTATGAATAGTGTGAAAAAACAGGCACTTGATATTGCTGTTGTTATGGCGGAAACTATTCTTAAAAGAAATATCAATAAAGAAGATAATCAGGCTATAATTAATGAGTTTATTAATAATGCGGGAAAAGAAAACAATAAATAATAAACTTATAAAAAGCATAAGTGTTTAGGAAGTGATATCATGAGAGAAAGTGAAAAATTAGAAATACTAAAGCCAACAGCTAATGCCATATTTGACATAGCTAGAGAGCTTGGAATGATAAGAGAAATATATAATGAACTTACAGAATGTTCTAAATTATTTCAGGATATTGATATAAAGAATTATTTTTTTAATAAATTTATTTCTAAGAAAGACAAAAAAGAATTAATAGATAAAAGATTAAAACCTTTGCTTTCTAAAGAAACTTATGCTTTTGTTTCTATATTGGCAGAACATGACAGCATAGAGGTACTGCCTGATATAGTGAATTTATATAAAGATATAGTAGACGATTATAATAATATAGTAAGAGTTCGTATTATTACAGCTTCTTCTATTGATGATAAAACAATAGAAGATATTATTAATACAGTAAAATGTTTTTCCAGTAATGAAATATCTTATGAAACAGAGATTGATGAGAGTATTATAGGCGGTATAATAGTATATATTGGTTCTACAGTTTATGATTATAGTATAAAAAATCAGATAGATTTATTGCAAAGTAAATTTACACGCGGTAATTAATTAATTAATCTTAAATATTGTAGGAGATTATGCTTATGGAGTCCATTGCTGACAGCATTTTAAAAGATTTAAAAAAAGAGGTGCTGAAAGAAAGCACAAAAGAAAAAGTTAGCAGATTCACACGTATAACAAAAAATGAATCTAATGCTAAAAATTATGCTAAGGCAATGTTTGATGTAGCTTCTGATGCTGGAAAAATAGAAGTGATTAAAAGTGATTTGGATATTGTTTATTCGTCTTTGCTTGTTGATAAAGATATATTTGATTTTTTTAAATCTAGTTTTATAGATGGCAATTTGAGAATGAGTATATTAAAAAAAGTATATGCAGGTAAAATATCAGAAGAGACTTTTAATCTTATTGCTATTTTAATAGAAAGAGATTTACTTCATACTTTATTTGCTGTCATAGTAGAGTATGAAAACCTATGTAATGAATATTATAATATAGCAGTGGTTAAAATTACAACAGCATCTGGTATAAATAATAATATAGAGGATATAGAAAAATTAAAAGAATGTATTAGAAATATGATTAAGAACAGAGATGTTCATTTTATATTTCATACAGATGAAAATATTATAGGCGGTGTTGTGATAGAAATAGAAGATATTGTTTATGATTATAGTATAAGAAGAGTACTTAAAGGATTAAAAACTTCTATTTCTAATGATAATTGATTATATTTTACATTTGGGGAATTGATTATGAATATAAAAGCTAGTGAAATTGCAGCGGTTCTTAAAGAAGAGATTAAGAATTATAAAGCTGATTTTACTCCGAATGAAGTAGGAGTAGTTGTAGAAGTAGGAGACGGTATTGCAAGAGTAATCGGACTTCCGCATGTTATGGCTAATGAAATGATACTTTTTGAAAGCGGTGCGGTTGGACTTGCTTTTAACTTGGAAGAAGAAACTATTGGTGCTATAGTTTTGGGAGATTATTACGGCATTAAAGAGGGAAGTAAAGTAAGCAGACTTAAAAGAATATTAGAAGTTCCGGTAGGCGAGGCTCTTTTAGGAAGAGTTGTTAATCCTTTGGGTGTACCTATAGACGGACATGGTGAAGTTGCTACTGATAAAAGAAGAGTAATAGAGTTTCCAGCTCCGGGTATTGCTGACAGGCAGGCAGTAAAACAGCCGCTTCAGACTGGTATTAAAGCTATTGACTCTATGACTCCTGTAGGAAGAGGTCAAAGACAGCTTATTATTGGAGACAGAGGTACTGGTAAAACTTCTATTGCTTTAGATGCTATAATTAATCAAAAAGGCACTGGGGTAATATGTGTATATGTAGCAATAGGGCAAAAGGCTTCTACCGTTGCTGGTGTTGTTGATACATTAAGACAGCATGGGGCATTAGACTATACTATAGTAGTTGCGGCTACTGCAGCTGATTCTGCTCCGCTTCTTTATATAGCTCCTTATGCAGGCTGTGCTATGGCAGAATACTTCATGTATGAGCAGAAAAAAGACACATTAATTATATATGATGACTTAACTAAACAGGCTAATGCATACAGACAGATATCATTACTTCTTAGAAGACCTCCGGGAAGAGAGGCTTTCCCCGGAGATGTTTTCTATTTGCATTCAAGACTTCTTGAAAGAGCAGCTAAACTCAGCGATGAATTAGGAGGAGGTTCTTTAACAGCACTTCCTATAATAGAAACTCAGGATAATGAGGTATCAGCTTATATTCCTACTAACGTTATTTCTATTACTGACGGGCAGATATATTTGCTTACTAGTTTATTTATGAGCGGTGTGCGTCCTGCTATAGATGTTGGTATATCGGTTTCTCGTGTAGGCGGTAATGCTCAGACTAAAGCTATGAAAAAGGTTGCTGGTACTTTAAGGCTTGACCTTGCTTCTTATAGATCTTTGGAGGCTTTCTCTCAGCTTGGTATTGGACTTGATAAGGCTACTTTGGCACAGTTAGACAGAGGTGCTAAAATGGTTGAATTATTAAAGCAGAAACAATATAGTCCTATACCTTTTGAAGAACAGGTTGTTGTTATATTTGCAGCTACTAAAGGTTTCTTGGACAATATTGAAGTTGACAGAGTTCATGAGTTTGAATGGAGATTATTGCAGTATATTAAAGCTGATAAGCCTAGTGTACTTGATAATATTAGAGAGAAAAAAGATATAGAAGATATGGACGGTCTTTATAAAGTTATAGAAGAGTTTAAGTCTAAGTTCTAATGTATGAGTAAAATTTGTTTTTTAATATTAGCACATAAAAATCATAATCAATTATTAAGATTAATTAATCATCTTAAAAAGGATTTTGATATTTATGTGCATATTGATAAAAGAAGCAAATTGAACTTAAAAAGTTTTGATAATGTCAATATTTATAAAAAAATTGCAACTTATCATGGAGATGTTAGTTTAGTAGATGCTACTCTTTTTTTATTGAAAGAGGCATTTAAAAATAATTATGACAGATATATTTTTATAAGCGGTCAGGATATTCCTTTAAAAACTAATAAGGAAATTATTAATTTTTTTGAAGATAATAATGATAAGCAATTTATATCTTATATAAGTATAAGAGACAACGAAGGTATATACAAAGAAATGTCTTTTAGGCTTAATGCTTATAATTTTGGCAAACTATATAGAAAATTATTAGGCAGAAAATTTAGAGAAGCTATATCTAATATTCCTTTTATAAAGAGGAAAACACCTGAAAATATATATTATGGTTCTCAGTGGTGGAATTTAAATCATGATGCTATTAAATATATACTTGAATATGTAGAAAAAAATCCTGAATACTTAAAAAGATTTAATTATACTTGGGGAAGCGATGAGTTTTTTTTTCAGTCAATATTATTAAATAGCAGTTTTAAAGATAAATGTGTAGATAATTGTCTTCGTTATTTAATATGGGGGGTAGGTACTCCTATTAATTTGAAGATGAAAGATTATGAAGGTATAAAAGAAAACATAAAAGATAATTTATTTGCCCGTAAATTTGATGAAAATATTGATAATGATATAATTGATAGATTATATAAAGATTTAGAAAGTTAAAAAATTCTAATAATTTGGAGTTTTTATTATGGCAGAGAAACTTAATGTATTAAAAGCAAGAATTAAAGCTGTAACAAGCACACATAAAATAACTAAAACTATGGATATGATAGCACGTTCAAGAACTGCTAAAATACTTACAGTAGAGCAGGGTATGCGTCCTTTTACTCAAAAACTCAACAGAATAGTAGAAGATCTTTCGCATTCTGATATGGATCATATTCATCCTCTTCTTGCTCCTAAAAAGAAGATAACAAATATAATACTTTTTGTTGTAACTTCAAGCAGAGGTTTATGCGGTTCTTATAATACTAAAATTTTTGATGAGGCTATGGAGAGGATAAGACACCATCATAGACATGGCAGAGAGGTTCAGCTTCATGTACTTGGTAAAAAGGGTGAGGCATACTTTGAAAAGCAGGGGATACCAATAGCCAGAAAATATCCGCGTATAGATGAGGAATCTACTTTTGATGATTGTGCTACAGTTGTTCAGCGTTTCATGCATGAATATGCAGTGGATAATACTTCAAGAGTTGAGGTAATATATACTAGATATTATACAAGGGTGGTACATATACCTAAAATAAAAAGTTTAATACCTATGATACCAGATGAAGAGGATATTGAAGGTCATAAAATTAAGAAAAAACTTGATTATGTGATAGAGCCTAATATAGAAGATGTATTAAAAGAGATTGTGCCTATGGCTATAAAAACATATTTCTATTTTATGCTTACAAGTTCATTTTTATCAGAGAATGCTGAACGCTCTATTGCTATGAGAAATGCTACTGATAATGCTGAGAGATTAATTACTGATTTGAAAAATAAAGCAAACAGGGCAAGACAGGAACATATTACGAATGAGCTTCTTGATATTATAGGCGGTTCTGAGGCTATATAATTTATTTTGTATATAAAAAATTAAATACCATTCATTATTTATTTTATGGGTGGTATTTTTTATTTTAAATTCTTTCATCATTATGCTATAATATATCAAATTATATTAATTACCATACGGCAGTGTTTATGAAAAAAATAAAAGTGTTAAAAACTATATTGTTAATTTCTTTATTATCAATTATTTTAATTATATCATGCAAGAAAAAAGAGGAGGCTAGTATAAGCAATAATTCTATGTATGTAAGCAGTCCAGATAATATTTATCATAAAACTTACACTAATGTTGTTAAGATACAGGGTAAATTTGTTAATATGAACTCTTCTCTCTCATATGCTAATAGAGAAGAATGAGAATACAGCGAGGAGTATGATATATTTGAGGCTATAGAAAATCATAGCTTAAAAAGAGTAATGGAATTAATAGGAGAAGGTGAAGATATAAATCAAACTTATAGCGGTGAGAGAAAATATAGCGATTTTTTCAATGATTATTATTATCTTGACGGAGCTACTCCTTTAATGTTTGCTATATTTTATAGAGATTTGGGTATAATGAAATATTTGCTTGATAAAGGTGCTGATCCTTATACTAAAGATGATTACCCTTACAATTGGGAAGCCTTTTTATGGGCTTGTGCTGTTGGAAATGTTGATGTAATAAAAATGATTGTAAAGTTTTATCCTGATTTAGTTAATTCTAAACATGTCTATGATGAAAACGGACTTCATATGGCTGCTTTAAATAATAATACAGAGGTATTTGAATATTTAGTTAGGGATTTAGGTATTGATATAAACAGTACAGATGAGGACGGTACTGGAGTTTTGTATTATGCTGAAAAAGACGAGGCAATAAAAAAATTAAAAGAACTTGGTGCCAAATAATATAAATTGTGTAATACATTAATATATTTTAAAAATGAATAAACTATAAAATAGCTAGAGCCTTAAATTGAGATTTTTTAATTAGGCAATTTTTATTAATAATCAATAAAAAATTGAGAGCATTTCATAAATATGCCTAAACAAATACAATTTGTCAAAATTAATTTTTTAAATTTATTATTTGTGGGGACTAGCCCCCACACCCCCAGTTCTTTTGTTGACACAAAGAACCAAAAAGACTGCATTTTTTAGACTAAATTTAGGATATACGCTACATCTAATACGTATATATAAAATATAAAGTTCTACCAATTGCGTATTTATTAACTTTTTTTGAAGCACAAAAAAGTTAATAATTCTATATAAATTGCCTCAGTTGACAAAATTAAATCGTTACAGTATATATTTAAGATTAATATATTAAAAAATCGAGCGAGCCTTGAAGCGAGATTTTTTAATTTTTAATGAAGCAATTTTTATTAATAATCAATAAAAATAGTGAGCGTTTCAAGATGAATGTATTAAAAAATCGAGCGTCTAGCAATGTCTATTGCTAGAGCCTTGAAGCGAGATTTTTTAATTTTTTATAGAAAATAATTTGTTTTTATTGTATAATGTTTCGTAAATTATTAATTAATATACGGCGGTGTTTATGAAAAGAATAAAAGTTTTAAAAAATATATTGTTAATTTCTTTATTATCAATTATTTTTATTATATCATGCAAGAAAAAAGAAGAGGTTAGTGTAAGTATAAGCAATAATTCTGTGTATGTAAGTAATCCAGATAATATTTATCATAAAACTTATACTAATGTTGTAAAGATACAGGGCAAATTTGTTAATATGAACTCTGCCTTATCCTATGCCAACAGAGAGGAAGGGGAATACAGCGAAGACTATGATATATTTGAGGCTATAGAAAATCATAGTTTAAAGAGAGTAATGGAATTGATAGAAGAAGGTGAAGATATTGATGAGTCCTATTATGGAGATGACAGTATATACAGCGATTTTATGAATGATAGTTATGCTGCTAATGGTGCTACGCCTTTGATATTTGCCGTATTCTACAGAGATTTAGGTATAATGAAATATCTTCTTGACAATGGGGCAGACCCTTATGTAAAAGATGATGACGGCTGGAATTCGTTTTTATGGGCTTGCGGTACTGGAAATGTTGATGTAATAAAAATGCTTGTGCAGGCTGATCCTGATGTTGTAAACTCTAAAAATATGTATGATGCAAATGGTCTTCATATGGCTGCTTTGAATAATAATACAGAAGTATTTGAATATTTAGTTAGAGATTTAGGTTTTGATATAAATAGTACCGATGAAGACGGAGACGGAGTTTTGTATTATGCTGATGAAGATGATGCTATAGAAAAATTAAAGGAATTAGGTGCTGAATAATAAAAGTTGTGAGCATCTTGTAAGTTCACCAAATGAGACGCTTAATTAGCAAACAATTTTTATTAACAGCAATATATTTAATTAAAAAGCACTTGATAAGATTCTATATAAAAATAATGTTTTACATGTTGTATAAACTATTATTTTATTATATAAATATGCAGCTTTTTTACGCATCAAAATCTTGTTTCTTGTTCAGAGCGAGTCTGCTTATTTATGTTCTGCGTCATACCTAACAATCGCATGTGCTGCAAATAGAAAAGAACTGGGAGTTTGTAATGTCAAAAACCCTGCAAATATTTTAAATTTAACAAATTTATTTTTTAACAAAATATATTTGTTTAGGTATATACTAAAAATTATTAAAAAATATTTTTATAATAAAAAATACCCCCATATTATAATGGGGGCAACAGTTTAATTAAATGAAGGTTATAAAATATAATGTATCAATTAAGGGATACAAAGTTGCTGACTACGGTAATTTTCAAGTCTTCTAACTTTTGTTAGTATATTCTAACATTTTTATATGTTTTGTCAATACTATAATTGAAAAAATATATAAAAAAAATCAATAATACCAAAAGATATCATTGATTTTTTATAATTTTTAATATTGAAGAAATAATTAATTTTAATAGTTAGGAGCTTTTGAAGTGATTTTTACATCATGAACATGACTTTCTGCTAAACCCTGATTAGTGATTCTTATAAACTCAGCTTTTTCCTGAAGTGTTTTTATATCTTTAGCACCGATATACCCCATTCCAGAGCGTATTCCTCCTACTATTTGATATATAACATCAGCAACATGTCCTTTATATTCAGTAACACCTTCAATGCCTTCAGGTACAAATTTTGATTTGCTAACTACTTCACTTTGGAAATATCTGTCTTTGCTTCCATGTATCATAGCACCTACAGAACCCATTCCTCTGTAAGGTTTATATTTTTTACCATCTATTATAATAACATCTCCCGGAGCTTCATAAGTAGATGAAAATAAACCTCCAGCCATAACAGCATCAGCACCTATAGCAAATGCTTTTACTATATCTCCAGAGTATTTTATTCCTCCGTCGGCAATAGATCCTACATTATTCTTTTTAGCAACTTCAGAAGCGTCATATATAGCTGTAAGCTGAGGAACACCTACACCAGCTATTATTCTTGTAGTACATATTGATCCTGCTCCTATACCTATTTTTATAGCATCTACTCCTGCATCAATTAATGCTTTAGCTCCGTCTGCTGTGGCGATATTACCTGCTATTACTTCTACTTGTTTGTATTTATCTTTTATTTCTTTTATAGCTGTAAGTACATTTTTTGAATGTCCATGTGCTGTATCTATAACTATTAAATCAACTTTAGCTTCTATCAGTTTTTCTATTCTCTCATATCTGTCTTCTGATATACCGATGGCTGCTGCTGCAATTAAAGATCCGTCAGCAGAAAGGCTTGCTTTTTCTTTATCTTCTATATCTTTGAAATTTTTAACCATTTCTACTTCTTTTGCCTGCTGTTCAAGGGACATGTTTTTATGTATAACACCTAATGCACCGCATAATGCCATTGCTATTGCCATTTTAGATTCTGTTACAGTATCCATAGGTGAACTTATCAAAGGAGTATTTAATGTTATTTTGTTTGTTAATTTTCTTCTTAATGAAACATCTTTGGGTAAGATATCAGATTCTTGCGGTACTAATAATACGTCATCGAATGTTAATGCTTCTCTCATCTTTATGGACATAAGTTTTTTCCTCTTTAATTATTTTAGATATGAATTTGAATAAATAGATATTTTAATAAACTATTTTATAATAAAAATGCTTTAATTGCAATTATTTTTTATGTATTAATAAAGATTTTTTCTTATGACGGTATATATGTAGTAAATGTTTATTTATTATATGATTTTTGTAAAAAATATTTGTATTTATTAATTTTTTAAGTAAAATATATTTACAAAAAGATGAAAATATATTATATTATAAGTGTAAAGAAAATTTACTAAGCCTTTTGGGAGGGTAAAAATGACTATAACTTATAAAAATAATGATTTATTTTCTATATATGATAATTACTTGAAAGAGGATAATACTTCTGTAAATAATATGCTTGCTTCAGCAGTAAATGACATAAAAAAATTAGAAAAGAATATACATAATGCCTCTAAGCAAGATATAAAAAGTATTGGAGATATATTAATTAAACTTTCTTTAGCTGCTAGAATGCATTTGAGGCAATATACTGATAGTGAAAAAGTGAAAGATTTATCATTTACAAACAGATTAAGATATTCAAAAGATATTATTGATTATTCTTTAAAAGTTATAGTAAGATATTTAAAAAATATAAAAAATGAAGATATTAATTTTAATAGTATTTCTATATTAAAAAATAATGATGTTATATCACATAGTAATAGAGTATTTTTTACTATTATAAAGTTTATAAAATATTATAATGACAGTATAAACCAAAATATAGTTATAGATATAAAAAATAATTTCAAAAGAAGATATTCAGGATATTATAGAAGTATATTAAAAAGATTTCATATTAATAAAAATATATCAAAATTAGAACATGTTTATAAATACGGTTTGAGAGAGATTTTATTCAATGAGATGATTAATATTTCTTTAGCAGCATTTTGGCATAATATAATAAATTTTGATATATTAGATGAATATAATTCTATGAGATGTTACTCATACTTAAAACATTTTTTAAAATATAATGACGATGTTTCATTGATAGTGGGACTTCATAATGAGTATTACGGATATGGATATGGTATATTTTTGAACTATTACAATACTATAATAAATACAAAACCATTCTTTAAGCCTTACTATATTGTTAGTTTTGATTATACTGATAGTTTAAAATTAACTTCTTTATCGTATTTTCCTTCAAAAATTTTGGAGATAGTTAATCTATTTGATAATATATTATATTCAAAAAATGATTATTCAAATTATAATGATATTTTAATCTGTATAAAAGAAAATTATTTAGAAAGAGAAGTAAAAATTGATCCTGTAATATTTGATATATTTTATTCTTTTGTTGTTGATGCTAATATATAAAAAGGGGGTTTTTATACCCCCTGATAATATTAAAAGTCCGTTATTAATTAAAAGTTTTCAACGCGTACTTCAAAGAATTTTTTAGCATGTTTACAAACAGGGCAAAGTTCTGGAGCTTCTTCGCTTTCAACTATAAAACCGCAGTTTCTGCATTTCCATTGAACTTTAGTAGCTTTTTTGAAAACGCTTCCATTTTTTACAGCTTCTCTTAATTTAGCATATCTTTCTCTGTGTTCTTTTTCAACATCACCTATTAATTTCATAGAACGAGCTATTTCATCAAAACCTTCTTCAGTAGCTTCTTTAGCCATTCTTGGGTACATATTTTCGTATTCTTCATTTTCACCTTCCCAAGCTGATTGTAAGTTTTGAAGAGTATCGCCTATACCGTTAAGATATTTGAAGTGTATTTTAGCATGCTCTCTTTCATTTTCAGCTGTTTCAAGGAAAATAGCAGCGATTTGTTCATAACCTTCATTTCTTGCTACACTTGCAAAATAAGTATATTTGTTTCTAGCCATAGATTCGCCGGCAAAAGCTTCATTTAAGTTTTTTTCTGTTTTTGTACCTTTTAAATTCATTTCAATTCTCCTTTTTTAATTAAACAAAATTATATAAAATTAATAAAATTATTTAGCTGATTTAATTCTTTCTGCTACATAATCCCAATTTACCAAATGATCAACAAAAGTAGTTAAGAAGTCTGGTCTTCTGTTTTGATAATCAAGATAATAAGCATGTTCCCAAACATCGCAAGTTAAAACACCATGTACTTTATCAGCAACTGGGTTCATAGCATTAGCATATTTTCTCACTTCTAATTTACCATTATTCATAACAAGCCAAACCCAACCTGAACCGAATTGAGTTTTTCCTCCTGTAGTGAATGCTTCTTTAAAAGCATCAAAAGAACCGAAATCTGCTTCTATTTTTGATTTTACTTCAGCAGGTATTGCAGCATCTTTTTTTATCATTTTGAAGAACTCTTCATGATTATAAACCTGACCGGCATTATTAAATACTGCTTGTTTGTCAGCATTATTGTATGATAGAGTGATTAATTCTTCAATGCTTTTTCCTTGTAATGAAGAATCTTTAGATACTAAATCATTAAGAGTTGTTACATAAGTATTTAAGTGCTTTCCATGGTGGAAATCCAATGTATTTGAAGACATATATGGTGCTAAGTCTTCTTTAGCATAAGGTAATTTCATTAATTCAAACATATATTTTTACTCCTTCATTTTTTATTAGTATAATAATAAACCTATTTTAAATTAATGTCAAGTATTTATTAAATAATATTTATAGCTTATTAATACTTATTACTATTAATAAAATAAAGGCATACCAATTTAATGGCATGCCTTTGATATTAGTATAACTAATTAAAAATTAATTAGCTGTTTCTGTTGTTTCAGCAGCAGTATTGTCTGTTGTTTCAGCAGCAGTTGGGTCAGCAGCTTCATTCTCATAATCTCTGTAAACTGGTCTGACATCTCTGCCTAATATTTCATCTTCAGTTTGACCATAAGTAAAACCTAATTCATCATAATATTTAGAATATGTAGTTCTAAATCTATCTGAAGTAGTGTATAATATTTTATGGTATTTAGTGATTAATAATTTATATTTAGCTGTTTTTATATTTTCATCAGCTGTTTTTAAAGTAGTTAAATCCCAAAGGTTATTAAACATTTCATTTAAGAAATAAACTTTACTTACATCGCTGTTTTGATTGATAGTAGCTAAATTGTAATTAACTCCGGCTAAATAAGTGTTTAACATAATTAAGTTAGTAGTATCATTTTTAGAAGAACTTTCATTATATAAAGCATTCATTAAATAATATCTGCTTTTAGCGTAGTATCCTGCACTTCCTTTAAATAGGTTGAAAATACCAGCATAAAGATTCAATTCATAATCTGCCTGTATTAATTCATTAGTTTTTCCAAGTATTTCATAGATAGGTTTGATTTCATTATAAAGTCTGAAAGATTTATCTAATTCAGAAAGAGCTAAATCAACATTATTATCACTAGCTATAGGGTTAGCAACTAAATCATAATAATATACAGCATTATAGAACATTTGATTAGTATCAGTAAAATTAACATTAGTATAATTTTCTAATATTTTATTAGCTTTGTAAAGTATTCTGAAAAGATAATCTTCTTTTATTTTAGTAAGGTTAGTTTGAAGAAGATTGTATTCTTTATCAAGAGTAGCATCATCAGTGTTTCTCAAATCAGTAAAAGAAGGGGCAAAAGGTGTTATTTCTTCTACGGTATTTACTTCTGATGATTCTTGATTTTCTCCAGCAGCAGCTGTTTCAGTAGTTTGTTCTGCTGCAGCAGGATCTGTAGTTTCATCCTGAGCGTATACTGGACTTAACGCTAGAATCATTACGCTTAATACAAGAAATAGTTTTTTCATGTATAACTCCTATATGTTTTTATTATAATTGTGTAACCAAGTGTAAATACTGCTTAAACTTTTATAGAGCAGCATTTTAGGTTGAGTATTTGTATTAGTTAGAGTATTGACTGCAGAATCCAATTCATCAATAGTCCATACAATACTTTCATCTGAAACAGAGCTTGGAAATATATAATTTCTATCTTCTATTTCAAGATATTTATCTTCTAAGGATTTTTTCAGAATGTTAATCATTTCTCTAAAGGCATCAGCTATCTCATAATCGCCGTCGCTTAGAAGAGTTGTAAGGGAGGCTATTTGAGAAGGATTGTTATTTAGAGAAGCGTCCATAAAAGATAACAATACTTTGTATATATTATCGCTTGTATTTGATTTTTTGTCAAGTACATATTTTATAGCCTTAGCTACACTTCCGTAAGAATTTTCCAGTGCGAGGACTGTTTTTTCCTCATTGAGCCTCAATCTCTTCATTAATATAGATCTTAAAGTATTTTCTGATAAAGAAGAAAATTTTAATTCCATCATACGGGATCTGAGAGGTTTCATACCGTCCTGAACCAGTTTATTAGCATCAGAAGTTATTAGAATAAATATATTATTGTCTGAAGGCTCTTCTAATGTGCGTAAAAATATATTCGGAGCCCTCTTATCCATTAGTTCTATACCTTCTATGATAACAATTCTTTTACTTGATATTCTCGGCTTTCTGTAAGTTATCTCTATAATATTTCTTACTGTATCAAGAGGTATTACAGTATGAATGATGTTATAATATATTTTTTTTAAAGCGTCAAAAAAATCGCCTTCTATTGATAATTTTTTCTTTCCGCCTTTATTTTTAGCTATATTCAAGGCTTCTTTTGATTTATTTCTAAATATTGAATCTATAAAATCGGCGTTATCGGCATTTAGTTCGTTTAATGTGTAATTTACAGCTAAATAATAAGGTTCTATTAAGGCATATCTTGAACTTTCTTTTTTACTTCCAAGCATATATTCTTTTGGTTCGCTTGACGGGTAATTATCGTAACTATCAAAAAGCATAGTTTCTACTTTATAAAGTATAGACCTGCAGGCTGAGTAAAAATTATTAAATAAATGAGGCAGTTTATATTCCAAATACTGATTAAAATATATTTCAGCATTTCTAAATCTTTCATCTGTAGCTGCTACTATAACGTCTGGATGTTTATATTGATCTATCATTTTGCAGGATTTACATTCATCGCAATATGTTCCGTTTCCTCTCTCGCATAGTATAGCCTTAGCATAATTCAAAGCACTTTCAAATTTGCCAACCCCCTCATCTCCGTAGAAAAGATAAGCATGATGAAGTCTTCCGCTTTTATATATTCCAGCCATTATTTTTAAAGGCGTTGTTTGTCCAAGTACTTTAGCCAATATTAAAACCTCTGATTATATTATTAAATTTATAATATATATAAATCATAAATAAAATTATATCAACAATATTTTTTTGTTCAAAATAAATTATAAGACTTACAATGACGATATTTTATTATAGTGTTTAATTTTTTTATTTTTTAGTATATTATAACTATAATAATTAAGAACAAGGAATTTTTAATGGCTTCAAATAATGACATGATAAATGATAATTTAAATTTAGAAAGCGGAGATAAATCTTTAAATGAAATATCTGAAAATTTAAAAGAAAAAGAAAGCATTTTAAAACTTCAAGATGAACTATTAGAAAATATTGAAGAAAAGATAGATAAAAACAATTCTGTATATAACAGTATAATGCTAGAACAGAATCTAAAGACTTTTAAAGAAATATCATCTTTAAGAAAAAATCAGAAGGATTTAGAAGATTCTCTTTCTGATAACATAAATGAAGCTATTAAAGAAAATAACAATAAGTATGATGAATTGATTAATAATTTAGGAAACAAATTAGAAAAGCAGCAAGAGTCTAATAAAAGCAAATTAGAAGATTTATCTAATCAAATAGAGAACACTAAAGAGGAACAATCAAAATACTTTGAAGAAGAAAAAGAAAATATTTCTAAGTTAAGAGAAGAGTTAGAAGAAAGCATTACAGAGAAAATCGAAAAAAATAATACAAATAATAATAATGTAATGTTAGAGCAGAACTTAAAAACTTTTAAAGAATTTTCAAGCTTAAGAAAAATACAAAAAGAATTAGAAAGTTCTATCAAAGAAAATAATAGTAAGTATGATGAATTAATTAATAATTTAGGCAGTAAATTTGATAATGGTATAGAAGAAGCTAAAAAAGAATTAGATAGCTTGAGTTCTAAACTAGAAGAGCAAAAAGAATATAGTAATAATAAATTAGAAGATTTAACTAAAGAAATAGAAAACACTAAAGAGGAACAATCAAAATACTTTGAAGAAGAAAAAGAAAATATTTCTAAGTTAAGAGAAGAGTTAGAAGAAAGCATTACAGAGAAAATCGAAAAAAATAATACAAATAATAATAATGTAATGTTAGAGCAGAACTTAAAAACTTTCAAAGAAATCTCTAGTTTAAGAAAAAGCCAAAAAGATTTAGAAGACATTATTAATAGCAGCTTAACAGAAAATAATAGTAAGTATGATGAATTAATCAATAATTTAGACAGTAAATTTGAAAGTTATGCAGAAGAAACTAAAAAAGAATTAGATAATTTAAGTTCTAAGCTATGGCAGGAAAAAGAATATAATAAAAATAAGTTAGAAGATTTAACTAAAGAAATAGAAAGTAGTAAAGAAGAACAATCAAAATACTTTGGAGAAGAAAAAGAAAATATCTCTAAATTAAGAGAAGAGTTAGAAGAAAGTATTACAGAGAAAATCGAAAAAAATAATACAAACAATAATAGTGTAATGCTGGAACAGAACTTAAAAACTTTCAAAGAGATATCATCTTTAAGAAAAAGTCATGAAGATTTGGAAAGTTCTATCAAAGAAAATAACAATAAATATGATGAATTAATTAATAATTTAGGAAATAAGCTAGAAGAAGAAAAAGAGTATAATAAAAATAAATTAGAAGATTTAACTAAAGAAATAGAAAACACTAAAGAGGAACAGACAAAATACTTTGAAGAAGAGAAAGAAAATATTTCTAAGTTGAGAGAAGAATTAGAGGAAAGCATTACAGAGAAAATAGAGAAAAATAATACAAACAATAATACTGTAATGCTGGAACAGAACTTAAAAACTTTCAAAGAGATATCTAGTTTAAGAAAAAGCCAAAAAGATTTAGAAGACATTATTAATAGCAGCTTAACAGAAAATAACAGTAAATATGATGAATTAATTAATAATTTAGGAAATAAACTAGAAGAAGAAAAAGAGTATAATAAAAATAAGTTAGAAGATTTAACTAAAGAAATAGAAAACACTAAAGAGGAACAATCAAAATACTTTGAAGAAGAGAAAGAAAATATTTCTAAGTTAAGAGAAGAATTAGAAGAAAGCATTACAGAGAAGATAGATACTAATAATGCCAATTATAATAATGTAATGCTGGAACAGAACTTAAAAACTTTCAAAGAGATATCTAGTTTAAGAAAAAATTATAAAGATTTGGAAAGTTCTATCAAAGAAAATAACAGTAAATATGATGAATTAATTAATAATTTAGGAAATAAACTAGAAGAGCAAAAAGAATATAATAAAAATAAGTTAGAAGATTTAACTAAAGAAATAGAAAACACTAAAGAGGAACAATCAAAATACTTTGAAGAAGAGAAAGAAAATATTTCTAAGTTGAGAGAAGAATTAGAGGAAAGCATTACAGAGAAAATAGAGAAAAATAATACAAACAATAATACTGTAATGCTGGAACAGAACTTAAAAACTTTCAAAGAAATCTCTAGTTTAAGAAAAAATTATAAAGATTTGGAAAGTTCTATCAAAGAAAATAACAGTAAATATGATGAATTAATTAATAATTTAGGAAATAAGCTAGAAGAAGAAAAAGAGTATAATAAAAATAAATTAGAAGATTTATCTAATCAAATAGAAAACACTAAAGAGGAACAGACAAAATACTTTGAAGAAGAGAAAGAAAATATTTCTAAGTTAAGAGAAGAATTAGAAGAAAGCATTACAGAGAAGATAGATACTAATAATGCCAATTATAATACTGTAATGCTGGAACAGAACTTAAAAACTTTCAAAGAAATCTCTAGTTTAAGAAAAAACCAAAAAGATTTAGAAGACATTATTAATAGCAGCTTAACAGAAAATAATAGTAAGTATGATGAATTAATTAATAATTTAGGAAATAAACTAGAAGAGCAAAAAGAATATAGTAATAATAAATTAGAAGATTTATCTAATCAAATAGAAAGTAGTAAAGAAGAACAATCAAAATACTTTGAAGAAGAGAAAGAAAATATTTCTAAATTAAAAGAAGAGTTAGAAGAAAGCATTACAGAGAAAATAGAGAAAAATAATGCCAATTATAATACTGTAATGCTGGAACAGAACTTAAAAACTTTTAAAGAAATATCCTCTTTAAGGAAAGGACATAAAGATATTGAAGAAGAAATGCATCAAACTTATGAGAATATAAATAATAAAATTAATACTCATATAGAAGACCAGAATACCAAATATGATGCATTTATCAAAACTATCAATGATATTTTAGAAAAAAATAATATAAAATACGAAGAGCTTGCGGATGATTTGAATAATAGGTTTAATCTTAGTATTGATGAGCAGAAAAAATATTTTAATAGAGAAAATCAAGATACAGACAGCAGATATGAAGCATTCATTAAAAATATTAATGAAATATTAGAAAATAATTATTTAAAATATGAAGAGCTTGCAAATACTGTAAATGCAAAATTAGAATCTAATAAAGCACAAGATTATAGCAAAGGACTAAACAGAGTAAATTATAATAATAATCAAAATGAAAAGCTAGTTAATTATATAGAAAATAGACTTAATGAAGAGAGTTCTAAAAATGATAAAAGAATTAAAAAAATAGAAGATAATCAGTCGAAGAATAATAAAGAAATTAAAGAAGTAAATAAAAAAATAGGTAATGTTGCTATAGTATCTGTTTCTTTATTTGTTGTTATCATAATAGTATTTTTGGCTTATCAACTATTATAATATTTTTAGGAGGGATTAATTTTTATGGACATGTTTGACTCTAAATATAATTCCTCTATTATAGATAAATTTGCCTATGAAAAGGAATATTTATCATTAGGTTATAAATATATATGCGGTATAGATGAAGTAGGGCGGGGCTGTTTATTCGGACCTGTTACGGTTGCTGCTGTTATAATGCCTTTGGAGCTTAATAATGATGTTGAAGTAGCAAGAGAAAATATAGTAGAAGAGGCTGATGACTCTAAAAAAATATCTGCTAAAAAAAGAGAAGAGCTTTATGATAAAATTATTAGTAAAGCATTATGCTATAGTGTATATTCAGTTGATGCTAAAACTATAGATGAGATTAATATTTATAATGCTACAAAACTTGCTATGGTTAATGCCGTTAGAAACTTAAATATAAAGCCTGATATACTTCTTATAGATGCTGTAAAACTCGATATTGATATAAAGCAATGCTCTATAACCAAAGGTGATTTTAAATCATATAGTATAGGCTGTGCGAGTATAGTTGCTAAGGTAGAAAGAGACAGAATGATGAATGAACTTCCAGAAGTTTATCAGAAATATAAAGTTGCTAAAAATAAAGGCTACGGTACTAAAGAGCATATGAAAGCTATTGAGATGTACGGAGCTAGTGATATGCATAGATATTCATTTGAACCTATAAAATCAAATTTCTCAAGTAAAAAAGATGAAGATAATCTTATTTTATAATAATTATTTATTAAAAATTATTAAGCTTGTTGCTTTTTTATTTTTGTCTTTAATGAAGTCATTTTATTCGGCATAATAAAAAAGGTATAGTTGTAAAACGAGTATATAATTAATAAAAAAAATTCTTAATAGGTTATAGAATTTCCATAATGTATTGAAGTCCAAGAAACACCTAAAAAATTATCCCATCTATTATCATTTGGATTAGATGCGGCATTAGGAAGGTATAAATCTGTAGGAGAAACTGAAGTAAAAGGAGAAGCTGTCAGAGCATTTGGAGAAGTTCCTAAATACTCAATATTTTTAAGAGAAGTGCAGTTTTCAAAACTATTATCATTAATCTTTATTATACTGCTAGGTATTTTAACATTAACTAAAGATGTACAGTCTTTAAAAAAGCCTGCGGTTATTTGCTGAATTGGAGGAAGCAGTACTGTAGTTAATGCTGAAATTCCCTCCAATGTAAAAGTGTAAGAAGTTTCAAAAGATGAACCTGATAAATCTAATATTATATTATTTTCATTTTGAAGAGCTTTTTTTATATTATCAAAGATTAATGAGTTATTATCAATATGTCCTGTAATTATTATATATTTTTCCCTGTTTCATTTTTATTATTTTCCAAAAACAGATTTTATTTCCTCTTCAGTAGAATCAGCTCCAACGCTGTGTAAATTTACGCTTACTGCATCATTATTTAAATTACATATGCAGTATGGAGAAATCAATTTATAATTGCATGAAGATACTACTATAGAGATAAATATTATTATTAGTTTCTTCACCTATTTTTCCTGTTATATTTTTTTATCTAGGCATGCTTTTACCATAATTTATTGTTTTCCCATTCCAATCATAGCTTAAGAAATTATTCCAGCTATTATCTTGCGTATCATTTGCCACATTAGGAAGATATAAACTCTCTAAAGGAGCAGCTCCTGCTCCTACTAGTTTGTATTCAGAAAACACTGTTGCATCAGATTTAACAACTGAAGGAGTAGTTCCCAAATATTCTATTTGTTTCAAAGAAGTACAGCCTGAAAAAGCATATTGACCTATTGACTGTATAGATATAGGAAAACTAATTTTTTCTAGTGATGAACAGTTATAAAAAGCCATAGCAAGAATTTTTGTTATTTTTTCATTTAAAGTTACTTTTTTTAAAGCTTTACATTCTGCAAATGCATAAGTAGCAACACCCTGCAAATATGTAGGAAAACTAATTTCTTCTAATGAAGAGCATGAACTGAATGCATTACCTTGTATAGCTAATATTGATTGTGATAAAACAACATCTTTCAAACTTGAACAATTATAAAAAGAATTAGCATTTATTTGAATCATTTTTGTCTTACTTAAGTCTGCTTTTTCTAATTTTATACATAATTGGAATGCTGATTTTTCTATTGACGTTAAAGAAGAAGGGAAGTTTATTGTTTTCAAACTTGAACAGTCATAAAATGCACTCTCTCCAATTGAGATTACAGTTTCAGGTAATTTAACGCCGGACAAATTTTTATTATTCTTAAAAGCATTAGCGGCTATGTTTGTTATTGTAGTTTGACTTAAATCAAGATAAACCCCGTCTTTAGTATATTTATCTTTTTTTATAATATTGTTTATTTTTGATATGGCATCGTTTTCATCAATATTTTCTTCTGTATCTTCTAAAAAGATAGAATAATATCCGTATTCATTAAAATATTCCATCATTTTATTTTCTATGTTTTCTTCAGTTTCATTAGCTTTAACAGAATAATTTCTTATAATATTTTCAGGAACATTTTCAGGGGATGATTGATATATTTGATTGTTTGAAGGCAATGTAGGGTTATTACTGCATGATAGTACAAATAGTGATATCATTAATAAATATTTTATATATTTAAACATAAGTATTATACTCCTAATTAAATTATCGCCATCTATTCTACAATAGTAAAATAAAAAAACAATACATTATAAAAAAAATTTTATTTAAATATTAATTTTTTTTAATATTTAAAAATAGTATAATACTTTATAATTTAGGTACTTTAAATCTTAATCCTAATAATACTTCATGATAACTGTCAGCTTTTGTATCTATTAAATATCTGTACCCCAAATCTATTGACATATATGGAAGTACATTAAAAGCAAATCCTCCGCTGAAGCCAAAAACCAATGTACTTACGGCATTTCTAAATTTAGTTTCGGTGTTTTGTGATTCTGCACAAAGGCAGTCTTTTATTCTTCCTCCAATGGATAGGCCTAAATAAATTGTAAAAGGAGGGTATTTATTGAGAAGTGTTTGTTTATAGCTTTCATCTGTTAATTTTTCTTTTATGAGAAAGAAGTTAATGTCAAAATATACAGAACCTAAAAGTGTATGAAGGCTGATACTGTCAGACATACTTATTATTTTTCTTCCCAAATACTCAAATTCAAATCTTACAGGAGATGACTTATTAATAGTAGGTATGCTGTATCCTAATGAAAAACCTCCTCCAAAATAATTAAGATATCCTTTTCCTCCATCATCTTTAGTATAAAAATAACTTCCGTCATGTGAAAATACAAATTTAGGAGCTATATATAATCCTTCAGGTATAATTGCAAATAGCTTATTAGGATTACAATATATAAACATAAATAAAAATGCTGCTATTATATAATATCTTTTCATCTAAGTTCTCCTAAAAATTAAATCTTACAGAAACTGCAGCATCATGCCCAAATTTATTTTCTAAATTAAGAATCAGTCTGTATCCTAAATCTATACTTACTACAGGTGTTATATGGAAAGCTAAACCTCCGCCAACTCCGTAAATAAATTGAAAATTATTATAATATGTGCTGTTTTTGAAAATACCGTTATATTCATAACTAGTTTTTATAATGCATGTATTTAATGCTCCTCCCAATAAAAAACCAAGATAAACTGACATTACAGGTCTTTTACCTTTATGCATTATACTTCTTACAGAATCCTTATTATCATAATTAATATACAAAAAATTGATATCATAGTATGCTGCTGCTAAAAATGTATGAACTTGCATGGATTGTACATTATTAAGATAAGCATTATTAGGAGTAGGGTTTCTATATAAATATTCAAATTCTATTCTTAATGTACTATATTTATTAAGCACATCAAAATTATATCCGATTGATATACCGCCTCCTGCATACATATTTTGAGTATTTTTTTTATCTCCTTCTTTTTGTATTCCGGAATCTCCAATATTAAATATAAATTTAGGGGCTAAATAGAGTCCTATATCCATAGCTGTAAGCATATTACCAAAACAAGCTGTAATTAAACAAGCAAGCAAAAGTTTTTTTATTATAAACTTCATAAAATAATATCCTCTTTAATTTAAAACAATACTCCAATAGCAAATCTCGGCAAAGGCACAATTCTCAATAAATGATTGTAAGAATACCCAATGTCGAGTATTGATATATCAAAGAACGGACGCAAACCGCTGTTTATACCGAAACTTCTTGATAAATCTATCCTAAAGCCAATTTCACCTGAAATATAAAAATCATATATATATGTGTTTCTGTTTGTATAAGCAGAACTTTCTTTTATATATTCTTTATTATGAGTAATAAAGAGAGTTCCTCCAAGTTTTGGCATTAAGAAAAAACCTGAGGCTCTTTCTTCTTTATTAAAATAGAATCTGGCACCTATTGAAAGCCCTATACCATAAACATCGCCATTGTATGTGATTTTTGAATTATCATAATATGTTTTCATAGCATAAAATCCTGCATCAATATTCAAATCTATTTTATTATCTATTCTGTATGTATATGTAAGATCAAGTCCGAAATTTCCCTGAAGCTTTAAATTATTAGGGTTGTTACTTGGAAAGATTATATTTACCGCTGAAGGAGCTATTAACATATAAAAAATAGTAGAGCCGAAATTTACGCCTATAGAATGTCTGTGCGAAATTAAAGCATTTGTCTGAGTATCATATTTTATGTTTTTATCTACTGTATAATTTGATATGTTTGTATCACCTGATGTATTTTGAGCAAAAGATATGCTAGTAAGTATAAAAAGTAATAGAGCAGTTAATTGTTTTTTCATCATCATATTATTATACCCCTAACTAAAATCTCAAACTAAAACCTATTCTAGGAAAAAATGATATCTTTATAGCCGATACATAATTTACCCATCTTGGAAAAGATTCCCAAGTAGGTATTGTAGAGCTAATATCAACTAATCCGCTTCCGAAAAATCCAATTCCTTCTCTTATATCACCGTATAGGCCGGGTATTCCAGACCTTACATAGTATCCTATTTCAAGTATTGATATATCTATATATGGTTTTACAGGCCATTCTCTAGTAGGGAATAATTCTATAGTCCAGCCTAATTCATAAGAAAAATACATAGTTGTGTCTATAGTATGACGTTTTGTTTTTACTCCGGTAATACCATTTTCAGTTTCAACATCATACATAAATGTCTCTAATCCAAATCTGAATGTATTTACAACCTGTCTGTTCTTTCCGCCAAAAAATTTTATTCCTATTGTAGCAGGGAAATATATTAAAGATGCTTTTAAGTATGTATCAGAGCCTATTAGAGTATCAAGATTTCCGCTTATAAGATTTCCGATATCTCCATTCTGATCGTTGTTAGGAAGAAAAGAATTTGCTAATTCGCCTACTTTATCTCTAGGTATACCAAGCTGAAATGACATAGCCTGTACACCAAAGCCTATTTCTATACCTATACGCGGGTGAAGAAGTAATGTATATGATATATTAGGAACATACCAAAAGTTTCCTTTAGCTTCTATAGCATTCAAATATTGATCTATTGAGCCTAAATCTATACCTGCTAATCCTGTAAAGGTCTGATAATTATTAAATACTGTATTTAAAAGAGAAGGAAACATACCGGCATATCCGGGACTTAAGTTTATACTTATAATCTGTCGGCCTTTAATCCAGCTATAAGTATTTGTATCTGATTGTGTAGATAAAGCTATTCCATTTGCATATAGATTAATAATAAATACATTAAATAATACTATAGCAGATATAAGGATTTTTTTCATACAGTATAACCTTGAAAATTATTTTTTTGGACCTATAGTATTAGGATTTCCAAAATTACTTGAATTCAATCCGGCAAATAAATCCTTTAATTTCTGAGCTTCCTCTTCTGTAACTCCTGAAGTCTGTACTATCTGATCTACATTTACTTTACTTGGATCTCCGCCGCTATTAACAATTTCTTTCATAACACCCGTAACATTTTCTTCGCCTACTACATTCATAACTTCATCAATTGATTCTTTTGCTTTTTCATCCATTTCTACAGTGTATAAATTATCCCCGCCGGGAACTGTTACTATATATCCTTTATCACCGCCTTGATAAACTCCTCCAAGTCCTAATATAGTATCTGTAAATGTATATTCAGTATTGTTTATTGTTAATTTATTTCCGTTTACTGATACACCTTCCCAAGTATCATTTTTCATTTTATTTAAAAAGAATTCCGGACCGGGTTCCGTTATTGTTAAAGTTGTTTTCTTGCATGAGAATGCTGAAAGTAAAATAAAAGTTATTATAATATATTTTGAAAAATTCATTTACGTTCTCCTAAAAATAAAAAATATACTGTTATTTAATTATATAATTTTTATTCATAAAAACAACTAAAATAAAAATAACATTTATATAAACTCGGATATAGTAATAATAAAATTTAATTTACATGTTATAAAATCATATATTATTTTATAATGTATTAAATATACAGCTTTATTTTTATAAAATTGTATTATTTTCTATCTTGACAGAAAATTTGAATTGAAGTAAAATTTATAATGTGCATTAAGATTTTAAGGTAAATTTCTCGTTTTATGAATAAAAGTACAAAACATACCACCTATATAATTAATCATGAAGAAAGCTTCAAAAGAATTATTATAAATAGAAATTATAAAACTAAAAGATATTATATAGATTTTTTTGTGGCAGGATATAAATATAATGACGGGAAAGATTTAATATATTCGCTTTTAAAAAATGAGCCTATTAATTTAGTTCATGAAATAGCAAATCCATATGACAGGTTTGCAATAGCTATTTATGATAAGGATTTTGTAAGACTTGGATATGTTCCCAGTGTTATATCACCTTTAATATCATATAAACTTGAAGATAAGAGAAATAGGGTATATGCAATAATAAAAAATGTAAAATTAGATGCAGCTGATGAATGTAAAATAGAGATTAGAGTTTTTATAGATATAGATAAAAAAAAGAAAAGAGCTGTTTGATTTGCATATTAATCAATATATGATATTATATGTCTGTTATGAATAAAGTTTCAGTAAAAACCGAATTAGACTTTCAAAAAATAAAAGATAATTACATAAAAGAGCCTTTTAAATACTGTATTTATGTATTAACAGGTAAAGAAAGGCTTTTTAAAAAGGCATTTGCAGCTGCTTTGCATTCATCTATGTTTCCAGATGAGGGCGACAGCGAGATGAATTACAGTGTATTTTATGATAAAAATGATGCTGTAGGGTTTGCTCCTTTAGAGGTTGCTGATACTCCGCCTTTTGGCTCTAAACTTCGCCTTATTATAATCTATAAATACAATAATTTTCAGGAGGATTTTTTAGAATATTGTTTAAATCCTTCCAAAACTGCTGTAGTTGTATTGGAAACAGAAAGTTCATTAGAAGAAGACCCTATATATAAATATTTTTCTAAAAAACAGGGTTCGCATAATATTAATTTTATAGACTTTCCTCTTCCAGATGAGAAGGATTTTAGAGGATTAATAAATGCTTATATAAATAAACAGGGTAAAAAGATATCTTCAGATGCTGTTGAATATTTAATTAACAATATAAACTTAGATTATGATTCTCTTTATTCAGAGCTTGCCAAAATATGCAGCTACAATGATAAAGAATATCTGAACGTAGAAGATATAATGGATTTTACATATGTATCTAAAAACAGGAATATATTTGATTTTTTGGATGCGGTTTTTGAGAGAAACAGAAGAAAAACTTTCAGCATAATGCATAGATTGGATCAGGAGGCTTCAAGCTCTCTTACTCTTATGATGAATAATTTTTTAGCTATATACTACATGAAAATATTTCCTCCTCAGACTACATTAAATGAAATAAGCAAATTAACAAAGATTCCAGAGTTTATACTGAAAAAAAAGAAAACTTCATTAAAACTTTTTTCCTTGGAAGAGGTTGATGAAATAATATCTAAAATATCGTATTTAAATACATTGAGCGTTACAACACCAGCAAATATTTTTAAAGCATATTTTGAGTTATTTTTATTTACTATAACTAAATAATTAATAAATTTGTATATATATATGCCTAAACAAATACAGTTTGTCAAAAAGTAAATTTAAAAAAATCATTTTTGACAAATTATTATTGTTTGGTCATAATGTATTTATGAAAAATAAATTAATGACAAAACAAATAAAATATTTCAATCCTTTGAATGATTATTTTATAAGATATCTATTTACTTATAAAGGAAGCAGTGAAACTATACTTTTAGACTTTATAAATTCTATAATGATTAATGCCAATATGAAGACTTTTCGTTCTGTAGAAATATTAAACTCATTTTAACTTGAAAAAAAATAAAAATTTAAAAGAAACTATAGCACCGAAGGCGGACAGATGTCGCAGACGCCTTGACGTCAAATGTATTACTCAAAATGGTTCTGTTGTTATTATAGAAATTTAGCTTCAAGGCAATTCAAGATTTTCAGAACGAATACTTTATTATTGGGCAGCTAATTACAGTAAATTATTAAAGCATGGCGAAAGATACGATGAACTTACTCCTGTAATAAGTATTAATTTACTCAATTTCAATTTAGATAAAACTAAAAATATACATTCATGTTATATGCTTTATGAAATGAATAATAAAAAACTTTTAACAGATTATCACAAATACATATAATAAGATTAAATAATTTATTGTATTATGAAGAGTATTCAACCGCACCTATAATAAAACGTTCCATAAATATTTATAATTACGGTGCGGGTTGGTGCCGCGAAGCGTACAGGTTGTAACAGCTCGTAGGGAGGTGTCTATGTCTGAAATAGTAAAAGAAAAACCCATAATGGAAGAAGTACAGAAAAAATATAATAATTTTGTAAAAAGCAGATTAATGATGATGGAATATAAAAAAAAGAGGCATATTTATACGGCAATCGAATAATGCTTGATGAGGAAGGAAGATTGGGAAAATAAGAAGGTATAAAATAAGGTATAGAACAAGAAAAATATTCATTAGCCAAAAATATGAAAAAAGAAAATATAGATATTAATGTTATAAGTAAAATAACAGGTTTGAGTATAGAAAAAATAGAAAAATTATAATAAAAATATATGACTAAAATAACAAAATGTAATAATATATTTGTTTGCAAGTTTTTATTTTAAAACAATAATATATAATTGTTTTTGATATTCATAGACTAATACTATAAACTCATAGTTAAATTTTCTATATTGTATAAAGAATAGTAGTATTGAGTAAGCATTCATATTAGTGCTTTGCGTACTTCATAATGTAAAAGCCTGATATAAATTTAAAAATAATATATTTTTAATCACTATAAATATTTATCAAATAGCTTTTAAAGAAATCTAAAGAGTTTTATATATTAATTTATCATAATTTTATACTTTATATTTATATTTGTTATTAATTTAAGAAAATCATTATTTTAATAAGTCAAAAAAATTATACTGTAATTATAAATTTGTTTTGACAAATAACAGTTTGTTTTGTATAATATTATTAGCTTTGGAGGGCAGTTTTTATGTATTTAGTAAATCTTATGGAACAAAAAGTTTCAAAATTAGCAGATTCATATTTGAAAGAAAAAAATATTCCTGTTAATACAAATATGCGTATGGATATTATAGCATATACTTTAAATAGAGTTCAGCCTCAGTATGTTACAAGTGCTAGGGGAGTGCTTCACAGCTATAATAGAGATCCTATTCAAAGCAATACAGAAATACTAAGCATTATAGCAGATGCATGTGATATAGTGAGCAGAAGAAAAGAAAATACATTACTTGAGTCAGTTCCTTCTATTGATGAAAGCGGATATTATTTAACTTATCCTAGTATAATGGGTAATATTACAGCTTCCAGTAATTTTGAAAAAATAGAAAATGCTTTAGTTTATATATTTTGCGAAGGAAAGATACTTCAGGGGTATGGGGTTAATTTTCCTAATCCTGCTATAGTATCAAGCAATGTACCCGGAAAGTTTATGTTTTGTTTTATGCCTAAAAAAGTTGATTCTAATGAAGAAGTAGAAGTTAATTTAGATATTGTTATAGAGTCTGAAAAGTTTATGCAGTATGAAAGTGTTTTATCATTTAAGATAAAACCATCGTATTATAATGCAGGCGATATGCCTTTATTTTCTATAGAAGAGGTTAATGACATTCTTTTAATAGAAAATCATAATATACCTAGTTAAATAATATCTATTTTAAATAATGATTGGTTATTATTTTTTAATATAATCTTTTTTATTTAAGAGAAGTTGATGAAAGTAATTAGATTTATTGTGTTTGCCTGCTTTTTGGTTATTTTTATAGTAATAGCAAATTTAATTCATAAAAATATAAACTCTTATGAAGCGGTAACTATAACAAGCCCTTTTACATATTCTAATATAATAACTTATGGAAATAATGATATTAAGGCTTTGGCATCGCTTTCTTTTAAGGATTCGCTTGATAGTTTATCTGAGATGTTTGATATTGACAGAGATTTTATAGCTAATAATATTTTAAGAAAGATTATTAAAATAAGGGAAAATGAAGCAGAGCTTGTAGTTTTTACAGATAATAATTCTATATGTCAAATAACAATTAATAGCTCTAGCAATGTTGATGTCTTTCTTGAAAATGTTTTAAGCAGTTTGTCTTCCAACAATATACAGCCTGATAAATATTTATTAGATGATACTGACGGCAATATATTATCTGAAGTTTATACACATAAGTCTGATAATTATAAAATTATTATAACAAAAACTTATTTTAAGGATTATGACAATCTAACTATAGATTATGTTAATTTAAATATGAATTAATATTTTTTAATAGTGAAAATATTATATTTTTTTCTTGACAAAAAATTTACTTAATTATATATTTAGATTACTAAATAAGATTTATTATTAATTATTTTTTTATATCATAAGGAAATTATCATTATGAATAATACAAGAAACACTATACAAAAGCAAGTTATTTTAAATGCTGTAAGAGAATTGAAAAATCATCCAACTTCAGAAGAAGTTTATAATTATATTAAACCTAATTTTCCATCTATAAGTTTAGGTACTGTATATAGAAATTTAAATTTATTATCAGAAACTAAAGAAATACAAAAACTTTCGGTTATAGATGATGCAGTTCGTTTTGACCATATTACAAATGAACACTATCATTTTCAATGCAGCAAATGCAAAAAGTTATTTGATATACCTATGGAATATCAAAAAAAGCTGGACGAATTAGTTTCAAAAGAATATGACGTAGAAGTATTGAAACATGATATAGTATTTACTGGAATATGTAAAGAATGTAAAAATTCTTAATATTTTATGTATTTTAAAATAATTGATAATGTTTATTTTTTATTGATAAAACTATATTTAAAGTCTTGATTTTAATATTTATATTTTATATACTAATTATATATAATATTTTTAATTGAAGGAATAATTATGTCAAAAGGCTATTTAGCTTTAGTGCTTCATGCTCACCTACCTTATGTGAGACACCCTGAACATGAAAATTTTTTGGAGGAAGAGTGGCTATATGAGGCCATTACAGAAACCTATATACCTTTATTAGATGCTTATGATAGAATGGTTAATGATGGTATAAACTTTAAAATAACTATGAGCGTAACTCCTCCTCTTATGAATATGTTAGCTAATGAGTTGCTTCAAAATAGATATGTTAATTATATAGAGAAATTGATTAAGCTTTCAGAATTAGAGTGTGAAAGGACTTCATTAGACCCGAATTTTCATCATACTGCTGAGTTTTACAGAGAAAAGTTTAAAAAGATAAGAGATATTTTTGTTTATAAATACAATAAAAATATATTAAACGGTTTCAGATACTTTTTAGAAAGAGGAAATTTAGAGATAATTACTTGCGGTGCAACACATGGATTTTTTCCATTTATGCAGGAATATCCCAAAGCAATAGAAGCCCAATTAAAAATGGCTGTAAAAACCCATGAAAAGCATATGGGTAGAAAGCCTACTGGAATATGGCTTGGAGAATGCGGATTCTTTCCGGGACTTGAAAAACATCTTGCAAACAATGGACTTAAATATTTCTTTGTTGATACGCATGGTATAATGTATGCTGATAAAGTTCCGAAATACGGAGTTTATGCTCCTTTATACTGTTCAAGAGAGAGCAGAGTAGCTGCTTTTGGAAGAGATATAGAAAGTTCAAGAAGTGTGTGGAGTGCAGAAGTAGGCTATCCGGGTGATTTCAGATACAGAGAATTTTATAGAGATATTGGTTATGATTTGCCTTTTGAATATATTAAAGATTTTATACAAAGCAATGGTCTTAGAAAAAATACAGGTATAAAATACTATAGAATTACAGGTAAAGACTGTCCTAAAGAGCCTTATAACCCAGAGTGGGCTATGGAGGCTGCAGGTGATCATGCAGGCAACTTCATGTTTAACAGAGAAAAACAAATTGAATATTTAGCCTCTGTAATGGACCGTCCTCCTATAGTTGTATCTCCTTATGATGCTGAACTTTTCGGGCATTGGTGGTATGAAGGACCTATGTTTATAGAGTTTTTAATGAGAAAGATACATTATGATCAGAACACAATAGAAACTATAACTCCTAAAGAATATTTGGAAAGACATCCTGTAAATCAAATATCAATGCCTTCTATGTCAAGTTGGGGAGCTAACGGATATGGTGAGGTTTGGCTTAATGGAAGCAATGGCTGGATATACAGACATTTGCATAAAGCAGCTGAACGTATGATAGAATTAGCTCATGATTACTATAATGAAACCGGGCTTTATGAAAGAGCATTGAATCAGGCAGCAAGAGAATTATTGCTTGCTCAAAGCAGCGACTGGGCTTTCATTATGCATACAGGTACTATGGTTGATTATGCTGTTAATATAACAAAACTCTATATTAGAAGATTTACTGATCTCTACTATGCTATTAAAAACAGAGATTTAAACGAAGAATGGCTTAGAAAGATAGAGTGGCGTGATGATATATTCCCAGAGATGGATTTCAGAATATACAGTTAAAAATAATTTAATAGAAAAAATGAAAGAGCATGTATATTTAGTATGCATGCTCTTTTTTTATTTTATATAAACTGAATTAAAAAGTAATATTAAACTATTTTATAATTAATTTTTTATTTTTTGAATGTACCACTCTGTATCGCCTAGATTTTCCTCTAATGCTTCTCTTAAACCTTTTAAGTTAAAATATCCCAATAATTCATCATTGCTGTATAACTCTACCTCTAATGAATCAAGCAGTATATTTATTAGATTATTAGCCCTAATTCCATCATCTGTATTTATACCTATTCCAATATATGTTGATTCATTATCTTCAATAACATCTTTATCAGAAATTGAATATGTAATATAATTATTTGATTTTTTCTTTATACGTAAATATAATTCATTTTCAGATATTATTTTATCACTATATAATAAAACAACAGCAATTTGATGATTATCATATGCTGATAACCAATTATCAGCTATTGAAGTATCTAATACTGATTCATATTTGTTATCAAAATTCATTATAAACATTAGATCATTATCAATATTAATCTCCCATTTAGCAAATAATGGAATAGAAAATACGCTTATAAATAAAAAAATAAGTAGATTAAATTTTATTATTTTTTTCATAAAGGACAACTTACTTATAAAAAATATGGAGATGGCGGGACTCGAACCCGCGTCCTACGAAGCGTACCATATTCGTCTACATAGCATATCTTATCTTTAAGAGTTTCGCTTTATAGGTAGAAGACAAGCAGAAAAACTATAAAACTAGTAAGAGTATACGTAATATCAGGCTCTTACAGCACCTAATACAAGTTCTATGTGTTTTGACACCGAGAAAACAACCCATAGACAAATTGCTTAATCAGCGGCAGCTTCAATTAAGCTGCAAGTGCGTATTCGTCTGCACTTATTGTTTAGTATGATATTAATGTGCGTACACCTAGCACAGCTATGCAAAATACGTTCCAACCATCGCAGTCGAAGCCGGAGCATCCCCTTTCAAAGAACTGTGTTTATAGTGTATCATTTATAATAAAAATGTCAATATTACATATATTTATAATACATATTTTAAAATATATTTTCTTAAGTTTATTATTTTTAATTACATAAATTGATTATTGTTTATGATTCAGGCTTTATAATATTAATGACAGTTATTTAGCTTTTTTCAGGCATATTAGCGGTCAGACTTTATTATAAAATAAATTTTTAGCTTTATATTTATTTTATAGTCTCAAATAAATATAAGAATTATTTTGTATATAAAATCTTTTACCCAAATAATAAATATGTATTTAATATTAATAATTTCTGCTAATACTATCCTCTAGGAAGCAGTTTTGTAGGATCTATTGCTACTCCCTGATATGATATTTTAAAATAAAGTTCACTTCTATCTATCATACCAGTATTACCTATATCGCCTATGTATTCGCCTTTACTTACAATATCTCCAAGTTTAACATTAACTTTTGATAAATGAGCGTATGAAGTATTATATCCGTTTTTGTGCTTCAATATAATAACAGTTCCAAATCCGCGTACATTATCAGCATATTCAACTATTCCGTCATCAGAAGCTACAACTTTATCTCCTACATCTCCCAATATATTAATGCCTCTGTTTGCAAGTTTATCTGAAGTTACTCCATATCCGGAAACTATTATACCTTTATAAGGCCATATAAAAGAACTTTCAGGTAATATACTGTCATCATTAAATGAGTATGATATCATTTTTGTAGTCTGTACTTTTATGCTGGCTCCTATATAAAGTTTATATTCATTAGCATTTTTTATATTATTAAGCTGCATAAGACTTCTCAAATCCATTTTATGACTTTTTGCTATAGAATATAAAGTGTCTCCGCTTTTTACTTTATAGATAGATGTAACTAATGCAGATGTTTTTGGAGAATTGGCATATACTTTTAATGTGTCGCCTATTTTTAATATATATTTGTCATTTAGATTATTTAAAGAATATAGTTCTACCAGATCCATTCCTCTGACCAATGCTATTTCGCTTAAAGTATCTCCGCTTTTTACTTTATAATTTTCTAATGTTCTGTACTGTGAAGGCTTTGATGATGTATTTATATTAACATTATCATATAATTTTAGAGTATCACCTACTTTAAGAACATAATTATTTTTTAATCCGTTTAATGCAAGTAAATCATTTAATGACATAGAATTTTTTGCTGCTATTTCTCCTAAAGTATCTCCGTATTTTACTTTATATGTTTTTATAGTTTTGCTTTGTGAATTTGAAGAACCTTTAGAGTATATTTTTAGTTTTTCTCCGGTTCTTAATTTATATTTAAGAGGATCGTCAATATTATTAATTTTTAAGAATTCATTAACACTTATATCATTTTGAAAAGCTATACCGTATAGAGTATCTCCGCTTTTTACAGTATAATATTCTACTTCTTTTTGTATATTAGAATTATTATTATTTTCTTTTTCAGCTCTTTCTGATTTTGCTACATACATAGTTTTTCCCACATAGAGCTTATATTTATTGGGATCGTCAATATTATTAATTTTTAAAAATTCACTTGCCGTCATACCATGAGCGAATGCTATGCCGTATAAAGTATCTCCGCTTTTTACTTTGTATGTATCATAATTTTTTTCTGAAACATTATCTTCAGAAGGGGATAAATTAGAAGTGTTTGAAGTATTATTTGCTACTTTTAGGATCTCTCCGATTTTTAAATTGTATTTGTTAGGATCTTTAATATTATTAATAGCTAAAAACTCATTTGCAGTCATTCCATGAGAGAACGCTATGCCGTATAAAGAATCCCCATTTTTTACTTTATAGTCTTTATATGATTTATTTTCTTCTCCTTTCAAACCATATACTTTATTTTCAGAATCATATACTAAACTGTATCCAGCATCTTTTACTTTTAGAGTTTCACCTACTTTTAATTTGTATTCATTAGGATCTTTGATATTATTTAATTTGAAAAACTCACTAGCACTCATGTTATGAGCAAATGCTATACCGTAGAGAGTGTCTCCATTTTTTACTTTATAATCTATAAAATCAGCCCCAAAGCTAATACTAAAGAATGTGCATCCTATAACAGATGCATATTTAAAAACATTTTTCATAATTATTTTAGTTCAAGTAAAGGTTATTAATTTGCTATCTCAAAAACTTCATCTATAAGCGGGTCAGATGGAGTAATAGTAACAGTATATTCTTTTACACTTGACATTTGAGGACCTATCTTTATTTTTTCCACAAACTCGTCAATATCCTTTTTAGTGTCTAAATATCCCACTACTTCAACGGAACCGTCATAATTGTTCCACACTTTTCCGCTGACTTTCATCTCATCAGCTATTTGTTTTGCATAGTATCTGAAACCTACGCCTTGAACTCTTCCTTTTAACATAATATCTACTTTAAACATACTACGATTATCGGAAAAGTATTTTAGTTAATTTATACTGTACATAAAAATTGACAATTTATACAAACAATATAAAATTATAACAATGATTGATATAGAAATAAAAAATATAATACTTAAATTTATAACTAATGAAAAACTTTTCTCTCCCAAAAAAATAGATATAGGCACATTATCTATGCTTGAAGAAATTGATTTTAGTTTAGAAAGCAGAGTTCTGGACTTGGGCTGCGGATATGGAATAGTAGGGATACTTGCTGCAAAAATTATTGGAGAAGATAAAGTTGTAATGTGCGATATAGATGATAATGCTGTAAATACATCGAAAGAAAATGCCTTATTAAACGGATTAAAAAATATAAGTATTATAAAAAGCGACGGGCTTAAAAATATAAATTATAAAGATTTTTCTCTAATACTTTCAAATCCTCCATATCACAGCGATTTTTCTACAGCAAAACATTTTATAGAAGAAGGTTTTTATAAATTAATATTAAATGGTAGATTTGTTATGGTTACTAAAAGGCTTGATTGGTATAAAAACAAATTAACCTCCGTTTTTGGCGGAGTAAAGATAACAGAAAAAAATGGATACTATATATTTATAGCAGAAAAGCGAAATAATATACCCTCAAATAAAATAAAAAAGAGATTAAAGAAAGCAAGTAAAAATAATCATAAATGACCGAATATAGGAAGCCCAGTTATATGAAAGAATGCTAAATTTGACAAAAAACCTATTACGGTGCCGAATATTATACCGCATACCACATCAAGAGGATAATGAAGTCCAACATATACTCTGCTGAATGCTATTAAAGAAGCTATTGGATAAAATAATAATGCTGAATATGCACTATAGCTTCCCATACAAAAAGATATTGCAAAAGCTACCATAGTATGCCCTGAAGGAAATGAATGTTTATCCGGAGGATACATTATAGGTACTTTATCATGCTTTTTATAAGGACGCATTCTGCTGAAAAAACTCTTTATATACAAAAATAAAAATATGCATAAAAATACTGCTGCTACCGCCCTTGAAAAATATAAAGCTGCATATCTTATTCTAAACATGTAAAATAGAAGATAAATCAAAACCCATATATATCCGTCTCCCATTCTGCTCATAAACTTCATAAATGTTTTTACAGGACCTTTCCTATTATCTTTAAAAATTTTTAAAAACAGTTTATCATCTATTTTAGACATAAATTTTATTAAAGGGAGGCTATTTATATAATTAATTCTTTTTTGTTTTCTTCTTTTTTTGAGAATTTTTTTTATTTTTTTATTTCTTCTTTTTTTTATTCTTTTAGATTCGCTATTTTTTTCTTTATCCATAAAAGAAGTCCAACTTTTAGATATTGTAATAAAATATCATAAAATACAAATAAATCAACTATTTATAAATTCTTTATATTATCAAAAATATATTTGTATTATATTTTTTTATATACAAATAAATTTAATATTTTAAAATATTTAGTGATTTTTTTAAAGTTTCCGAAAATAATCTTAAAAATATTAGGATATATAATGTGCTTGTAGGAAATGATGCATATGAAAAGTTTATAGAATATATTGAAAATAAAATAAACTTTGATTTTCTTTCTCGTATACCGGGTTCAGATGATACATTGGAATCTCAAAGAGAATCTATTATCAACTTAATAAAAAGCTCAAAGAGTAATGAAGCTTTTTTGGATTATATATCATATACATATACCATACTTGAAAATGATATAATAAGACAGATAATCTCAATATCTTGGCTTAAAGGCAATGGTATTGAGGATAGAATTATTAATGATGATAAATTTGAACTTGATAATAATGAGCTTATAAATTATATATCTGTACTACTAGTATTAAGAGATATAATGCATACAAGCTATATAGCTTCTCTTCCTATATATTATGAATATAAGTATGAACCTAAAGAGTTTATAGATAAAGCCAGAGAAATGATAGAGCATTCTATATCAAATATATCCACACTAGAGCATATTAATCCTATATTTATAGCAATAGCAGCTAAAAGTGTTTTACCATATTCTATAACAAATGATGAGCTTTCAAGTTCTTCTAAATTAATAGCAATACTTTTTAATTTATCAAGAATAATGGCTTCATATCCTTATAGTGATAAAATTATAGAAAACACTCAGCCGATATTTTCAAGTGCTTTGTATAACTTAGTAAACAATGCTTCTTTTTTGGGACTGGATTATAAAATGGTTAGGGTTATATATGATAAAGCAAAAACAGGAGAAATAAAGTGGAAAAACTAGCAAAATATAATATCACTTTTATAGTAGCTGCTGTATCATCTTTAACTATAATATCGATGTGTGCTTATATGATAGTTAATATGCATACCTATGTTATGAGAGTATTAATGTTTATAGAATTTTTATGCTCTTTTTATTTTGTATGCGTTTTTTTCTATAAAATGAACAGATATTCAAGAATAGAAGTTTTCTTCTATCTTGTTGTATATTTAGTGCCTTTTATATTATCAATATTAGGGCTTTTTTATATAACTAACTTTTTCTCTCTAAACAGAGTATTTTTAAGAGAAAATATTGCCGCTTCTTTCCTTACAAGAGGCTATCATGTACTATTTATATTTTATATATCACATATAATATATTTCTTTTATTTATTTAGTTCTGAAAATAGAACTAGCTTTTATTCTCTTATATCATCATATTTCATAATAACTATTTCCATAATTATGGCTATAATATTTATAGTATTATACGGAGTAATCAACTGGGTATTTGACAATAAAATCATTACATCTTATGAAAATACAAGAAATGAAATTGTATATGAGGCAGAATTAGCATTCTCTCAAAATGCTGATAATGATAAATTAGAGTATGAAGGATTTGCTAAAAGCTATAATATGGCTGTAATTTATTATGAAAATGAACTTAAATATAGAACTGATGATTGGGAAGATTTTGAAAGCAGACATCTGCTTTTTGAGGCTGCTATTATGCAGGGAAACGGATTTTTATTTATAGGAAGCGGAAAAGATTTTATATATCCTTATTATATGTTTATATTAATATATGTAATAGTAAACTCTTTAATATTAACTTGCTCTATAATATTCTTTAAGATATTTATTACCAGTAAATTCAGTAATTATGTTAATATCATGATAAAAGGTTTTAAAGAAGACAGTTATATATATGCAATAGAAACAGAAAATATGGATAATACAGAAATTAAAACTTTATCAGAACTATATAATAAAAAATTATTAACTTATAAATACAGAGAAAGATTTATTAAGATGTTCACTAGATAATATATTATTATGAGTTCTTTATATTTGTTTTGAAATTCTAAAGTATTTTTGCTGAATACTTCTTGTTTTAGTATAATTTATAGCGATTTAATTATAATATTGAAATTTGTAATGTAAAAGTATAGCTATGAGCGAAATATATAAATTATAATAAAGTTTCTATAAACTGTTTTGCTGCTCTAGGGCTTCTACCAGCACTTCTTATAGCATAGCTTTCTGCTTGTTTTATAAGTTCTTCTTTGCTCATTTTGATATTATTTTCTTTGGCATAAGAAAGCACAATATCTGAAAATAAATCTTTATTTGGTCTTTGATAAGTAATAATTATTCCAAAACGATTTGTCAAACTCATTATCTGCTGAATAGTATCTTCTATATGTATATCATCGCCTTGTCTGTCATTAAAATTCTCTTTTATTAAATGTCTGTAATTAGAAGTAACATAAACTAATACATTATTTGGAAAAGAGTTTACTCCTCCTTCAAGTACAGCTTTTAAATATGAAAAAGTATCATCATTAGAAGAGAAAGTTAAATCATCTATAAATATTATGAATTTAAGAGGACTTACGCTTAGCATTTCTATTATATCTGTGATGAATGACAGCTGATTTTTTTTAACTTCTATAAGTCTTAATCCTTCATCTTTGAACATATTTGCTATTGCTTTTATAGTACTGCTCTTGCCAGTTCCGGCATCTCCGTAGAGAAGTATATTATTTGCTTTTTTTCCTTCTAATAGGCTTTTTGTATTTGCTATAACTTTGCTTCTTTCTCTTTCATATCCGTATAGCTGTTTAATATCCTGCATATCCTGATGCTTAGCTGGTATTATATTTTTTTTGTCATCAAGCGTGAACATGTTATTATTATAAAATATACCATAACCTTTTTTATTTATATCATTTATATGGTTTATATATATACTATAAAAATCAATTTTTTTATTTTCTATTTTTGATACAGAGTATTCTTTTGAAAATAACATATTAAAATCAAATGATGATAATAATTCAAAAAAATTAAGTTCATTTTTTAGAGCATTTTTTAAAGCATCATTTATATTTTTATTTCTTATGTATTTATTGATATAAATATTATCATCTTTAAATATTTGTTCTAATATATAATCGCCTATTGTATCATTGTATTTGAAAAGCTCGTATAAAAAATCGGAATAATAATCTATCACTTTTATTTTGTTATTATCATTATAAATTTCTAAAAATTTTAATAACTTTTTTATAACTTTTGTTTTTATAATATTTCTGAATATTACTATATTAGAGAAACCGATTCTAATTTTTATTATTTGATTATCCATTATCATTATTCCGTAATTATTTTTTATAGTGATATATTTTAAGTTTATTATAAATAATATTCAAGCACTTTTCATGTAATTTTTTTTTGATTTTGTGTATAAAATGTAAATTTTTTGTTATATTTAATACATAATGTATAGTTTATATAGGAAAATATCTATTTTATTTTAAATAAATAGGTATGTAATTCCGAAATCATTATAAAAACATTTACTGGAGATATTTTATTATGAAGATAAGAACTCGATTTATTATATTTGGCGTATATACTTTTGTTGTTACAATATTATTGATATATCTTCAGATAAGAATAGTAAGAAGTGTAACAGAATACAGCCGTATTTATCAGCATACTATAAAATCATCAGCTATAGCAAGGCAGTATCAGCAGAATTCAGCATTTTTAACTCAATTTGTAAGAAGCTATGTAGCTACTGGAGATGCTAAATATGAACAGGCTTATAATGACTGTATAGCTATATCAGGCGGTACAAAACCAACACCATTAAATTATGACAGAGGAATATACTGGTCTATTTATTTCGGAAGCGGACAGAAGCCTTCTTATGACGGAGAAACTAAATCATATTCAAATGTGATGAGAGATTTGAACTTCTCCAAAGAAATGTTTGATTATCTTACTTTATCAAAAAGCCGTTCAGAAGAATTAGTAAAATTAGAAGTTCAGGCTATGGAAATAATAAAAAGTATTCCAAGAAATCCAGACGGAAGTATACCTGATGAGTATAAAGCAAGACAGTTAGAAGCTATAGAGCTTGTTAATGGTAAATCATATGAACAAAGTGTTTCTCAAATAATGATTCCTATTAATCAGTTTTTTGATAAACTTGATTCTGATAATAATTTTAATCTTCAAAATGCAGCAAAAGAAGTTAGAAAAGACACTATATTGTTTTTTATATGTTTATTTATAGTAGGATTTTCTGTTGTCATTTTCTTGGCTTCTTTAGGAAGAAAAATAGGAAAGAATTTGAGATTATGTGTGAGTTTGGCTTCAGAAATATCTCAGGGTAATTTAACTGTAAAAATAGATTCAAGCAAATACAGAGGACACAGCGAATTCGATTCACTTCTAAGCAGTTTTGATGAGATGGTATCACGTTTAAGAGAAATTATCACAAGAGTTTTGGAAAGTTCAAGAGAGATTTCAGAGGCAGCTACAGAAATAGCTCAGGGAAATACTGATTTATCAAGCAGAACAGAAACTCAGGCTTCACATTTGGAAGAGACTGCTTCATCTATGGAGCAAATTGCTTCTACAATAAAATCATCTGCGGATAATTCTTTAAGAGGCAATCAGATGATGCAGGATTCTGAGAAATCAGTTCAGGAGGCTGGAGAGATAATTGAAGCTACTACTAATAATATAGAGCTTGTATTTGAGGCAAGCAATAAGATTACAGATATAACTAAAATAATAGAAAATATAGCTTTTCAAACTAATATATTGGCACTTAATGCTGCAGTAGAAGCTGCACGTGCTGGGGAACAGGGTAAAGGATTTGCTGTAGTGGCAAGTGAGGTAAGAAACTTAGCTCAGACTAGTCAGTCTTCTGTTAAAGATATTACTTCTTTAATTGCTGACTCTAATGATAAAATTAGAATAGCTACTGAAACAGCTAGGAAATCTAAAGAAATATTTATGGATATAGAACAAAAAATTGAAGATACTTCTAAGATTATGCAAGACATTAGTGCTATGGCAGTAGAACAGCAGGCTGGAGTAGATCAGGTAAATATGGCAGTTTCACAAATGGATCAGTCTACTCAGCAGAATGCTACTTTGGTAGAGCAGGCTACAGCTTCTTCTGAGGCTTTGATGGGACAGGCTAAAGAATTAGTTGATTTGATGCATTTCTTTAAAGTTTGATAAAAAATATTTATGCAAAAAATAATAGCTATATAATAAATTATATAGCTATTTTTTTAAGGCTTTTATATATTATAACTTTTGATTTTTTCTATCCAATTATTATATTCTTCATCAGATATCTCATCTAATATTTTAACATATGGTTTTAATTTTTGATGCGGTTTTGAAAAGTAGCTTATATCCCATTTTATAGGATTTTTCCACATTCCGTCACTATCCATAATAATGATATGCATTCCGTCTATATCATCAGGTATCTCTTCAGGAGACATATCCCCGTAAAGCATAGTATTTAAATCAAGCTCGCCATTTTCATCTTCTATTTTATAACTTCCGTCTTTTTGCATGGAATATATGGTGTAGTACTGCATATGTGCTTTAGTTTCTACTAACTCATTAGCATAAGAAGTACCAGAAGCTATATTATAAATATTTTCGTCAAACTCATAATTATCTATTCCGTATCTTTTTAATAATCCTTTTTTATATAATTCGGCTTCTAATAATGTTATAAGATAGTATGAGTTGCTCATATCAGAAGCCTCTATAAAAAAACCTCTTTGTGTTTTTTGTGACAACACCAAAATTTTTGTTTTGCAGCATGCTTCTATGGCTATATGAATATATGCTAATGATTTTATATATGTTTCTAAATACTCTATATGATCTATTAAGTCTAAAGATATGAAATATTTTCTTAAATCCTGATTGGAGCAAAGTACAGTCATAAGAGGAGCTATCATCATATCTATTCCAATAAAAGCCTCCAATGATTTGTAGTCAGTTCTGTACATAACATCTATATTAACACTAGCAATATCATCTTCAGTAATATCATCTTCATCAGTATTATAAAGCTGAGATACATTTTCTATAAACTGGCATGCCTGATAAATATTTTTCGCAAATAAATTAATAATATTTTTTCCCATTTCTTCATCAGCAATTTCACTGTGAAACACAGCATGTCCTACAAAATTTGCCGCATAATATGATTTTAATATATCCATATTATCAAATTCTTTAGATATTTCTGTGCATACATCTAATTCTTTTTCTTCATTACTCTTGATATACTCTTTTAATTTTAAGAAAGTTTCATTTTGTGATATTATCTTTTTATTTACAACTTCATCAATATTAGCCTTTTTCTTTGCATACTCAATATATTCTTTGACTATACCTTCCATAATATAAAACTCCTAACATAATATTATATTTATTTATTATACTTAAAAATTTTTATTCTGTCAAAATTTAATTTATAATGAAAAAATATGAATTATTAATTTTTCATTAGACTTATTTCAAAAGTACTTGACAAGATTTTATACGAAAAGTTTGTAATTTATTTATTATAAATGCAATGTTGTATAAATTATATATTCAAGATGCAAAAATGCAGTTCTTTAGCCTAATACTGGCTTTGACTTATTAACGGTTCGTCAAAGTTGCTGCGGCAGTACATATGACTTTCTATTGCTGCAAAATAAGAAGTTGTATGCGGCACAAAGCCCTGCAATATTTAAAATTTAAAGAAATTAATTTTTTACAAATTATAGTTGTTTAGATATATACTAAAATTTAATTATGTAAAAAGCTTTATTTATGATGATAATTGTTTAGATTTTAATACTTGTTTTTGTTATATTTTATGATAGTATATTTTTATGAAAAGTTTAGATAAGATAAAATTAATAGCAACCGATTTGGACGGTACATTTTTAAATAACGAGAGTGAGATAAGTGATTATAATAAAAAAGTTTTTCAGTATTTAATGAATAATGGTATTGAAATTATACTTTCCACTGGAAGACCTTTTAACGGTATGCAGCGTTATAAAAATATGATTAATAATGATAATTACTCTATAGTTTTTAACGGTGCTATAATTGCTGATACTAACGGAAAATTTATATATAATAAGGTAATAGATGAGGCTTCTTCAAGAGGTGTAGCAAATTTAGTTAATAAGTATAAAGTTTATCTTCATGTATACAGCGGAAATAAGTATATAGTATCCGAGCCTGATTTTTATTATGAAAGATATATAGAAAAAGAAAATATTACTGATACAATAATAGGGTTGGACAATGTAGATAATTTTGAGTTCAGTAAAATGGTATTTATAGGGGAAAGGGAAGAACTTCTAAGACTTCAGTCATATATAACATCTCATTTTAATGTTCATACATCATTTTCCCATACAAATTTTTTAGAAGTATTGGCTAACGGCATCAATAAAGGCAGTGCTTTAAAATGGCTTTGTGATAAAAAAGGTATTAAAAGAGAAGAGATAATAGCTTTTGGCGATAATTATAATGATATAGAGATGATTGAATATGCAGGTGTAGGAGTAGCTATGTATAATGGAGAAGAAGATGTTAAGAAAAAGGCAGATTATGTATGTTTAAGCAATGATGAAAACGGGGTAGGAGAGTTTTTGAATAAGTTTTTAAATTTGAAGATAATTATTTAGAATTTTATATATATGGTGTTGACATTTTTTTGTTTTATGTTATATTATTGTCAATGTCTATGCGGGAATAACTCAGTTGGTAGAGTTTCTGCTTGCCATGCAGACTGTCGCGGGTTCGAGTCCCGTTTCCCGCTCATTTTATACCCCAGTAGATGGCTATTCTATTGGGGTTATTTTTTTTATTATAATTTTATTAATTAAAGCTTAATAATAAAGCTTAATAAAGGTATTATTAAAAATGGATATTAAAGATTTGAATTTTGAAACTTCAACCGATGAAAAAGATTTAGTTACACTTAAACTCGTTGTATCAAAAGATGCTTATAATAAAGAGTTGGAAAAACAAATAGAATATTATAAGCCTAGAGTTAATGTTAAAGGTTTTAGAGTAGGTCATGCTCCTAACAATATTATACTTTCAAGATACAGAGAGGCTTTGGAAGGTGCCGCTAATGAGGTTTTAATAGAAGATGCTTGGAATACTTATCATGATGAGAAAAATGTTAAAGCTTTAGGTACTCCTAAACTTCTAAACTTAGAAAACAAAGATGACGGACTTCATCTTACTTATGAGTATTACCCTATACCAGAGTTTGATTTGCCTGATTTGTCTTCTATAAGTGTAGAAAAAAATAAATACACAGTTGATGACAGTGTAGTTGAAGAAGCATACAAATTATCTCTTCAAAGATTTGCTCATTTTGATGAAAGCGAGTTAAAATCAGAAATAGGCGACAGAGTATATGTTAAAATAGAATTTGATGATGATGAAAATAAAAAATACAATAAAGAATTAACTGTTGTAGCAAGCGATGATGAAAATGACAGTATATTTGCAAAAAATGCTGTAGGTGTTAAAAAAGATGATAAAAAACTTCTTAAAACTTATGTTGACGGCAGAGAAGCTACACTAATAATGAATATTGTAAAAGTAGAAAAGCCTGATATGAAAGATGATTCCAATGAGGAAGACAGACAAAAAGTAAAAGAATCTTTAAAAGATCATTTAATAAAAAGAGCAGAAGACAGAGCAAATAGCGAGCTTGTAAATGATACTTTATTCAATAAATTAATAGAATTAGTAAATATGACTCTTCCAAAAGGCTATTATGAAGAACAATTGGAAAGTTCATTAAATGAATTTGACAGATCTATGTCAAGCAGAGGTATGAGTAAAACTGATTTCTTAATTTCTGTAGCCAAAACTGATGATGATATTAGAAAAGAGTATGAAGAGAATGTAAGAAAACAAATAACTTTTGATATGATTATGGCAAAATTAGCTGATACTTATAAAGATTCTATCACAGTTAATGAAGATAAAGCTAAAGAATATGCTAATAGAATGTATCAGTATCAAAGTTATATGGGACTTGCTAAACTTCCTAAAGAAGAACAGCAGAATATTATCAATTATATAATGCGTGATGCTCAAACTAGAGCTACTTCTGAGGCTATACTAGATTATGTAAAAGAACATGTACAGGTATCAGAAAAAGATGCGGGTAAATTCAAGCCGGAAGAAAGTGATGTTTGGGGCGGATATTAATAGTTAAAAGGATAAATATGGATTTGGAGAGAAATTATATGACTATACCTTATGTAATAGAGCAAACTAGCAGAGGGGAGCGTTCTTACGATATATACTCAAGGCTTTTAAAAGACAGAATTATATTTTTGGGCGGAGAGATTAATGATGATGTTGCTAATATAGTTATAGCACAGCTTTTATTTTTGGAATCTGCTGACCCAGAAAAAGATATTTCTTTATATATAAACAGCCCGGGAGGAGTTGTTACAGCTGCTTTGGGTATGTATGATACTATGCAGTATGTTAAGCCAGACGTTGCTACTTTGTGTGTAGGGCAGGCTGCTTCAGCAGGTGCTTTGCTTCTTGCAGGAGGGGCTAAAGGTAAAAGATTTGCTACTGCTAATTCAAGAATAATGATTCACCAGCCTTCAGGCGGTTCAAGAGGTATGGTTACTGATATGGAGATACAATTAAAAGAAACTATACGCTTGAAAAGCATACTTAATAATATTATGGCTAATCATACAGGTCAGGATATTAAAAAACTTGAAGCTGATATGGATAGAGATTATTTTATGAGTGCTGATGAAGCTAAAGATTATGGAATAATAGATAAGGTTTTCTCTAGCAGAGAATAATAATATAATTTTTATTTGAAAAATAATTAAACAAGGGGCATATTAAGCCCCTTGTTTTGAATGCAAGTTTTTTATTTTATTATTGAAATTTATTATTGAAATACTTATATTTTAATATAGAATATATAAACTTAAATGATAATATATTTTTTAATATATAAATTGGAGAGATATGTCTAAAAAAGGTAATGATAAAAAAGAAGTTTGTTCTCTATGCGGAAGAGAATTAAAAGAATTAAGCCGATATATTGAAGGTAATGAAGGATATTTATGTTCTGATTGTTCTGCTATAGCAAATGACTATTTTAACATGAATGTTCAAAAGAAAAAATCTAAAGAAAAAGATTATGAAATAAAAATACTTCCTCCTAAGCAGATAAAATCTTTGCTTGATGAATATGTTATAGGTCAGAATTATGCTAAAAAAGTTTTATCTGTTGCAGTTTATAACCATTATAAAAGAATAACTCAAAGTGCAGAAGATAAAAATGATGTAGAAATAGAAAAGTCTAATGTACTTTTGATAGGTCCTACAGGAAGCGGTAAAACTTTACTTGCTCGTACTTTAGCTAAGGCTTTGAATGTGCCTTTTGCTATAGCTGATGCTACTACTGTAACAGAGGCTGGATATGTGGGTGATGATGTTGAAAATATTTTACTCAGACTTATACAGAATGCTGACGGCGATATAAAATTAGCAGAAAAAGGTATAATATATATTGATGAAATAGATAAAATTTCACGCAAAAGTGAATCCCGCTCAATTACAAGAGATGTATCAGGTGAAGGCGTACAGCAGGCATTATTAAAAATTGTAGAAGGTACTGTTGCTACTGTTCCTCCTCATGGCGGAAGAAAACATCCTCATCAGGATAATTTGCATATAGATACTTCTAATATACTTTTTATATGCGGCGGGGCTTTTATCGATATAGAAAAGTCTATTGCTGAACGTACCTCTAAAAAAGGTTTGGGTTTTGCTGCCGAAGTTAATTCTATGGATAATCTTAATTATGATGAGATAATGAAAAATATTTCTACAGAAGATTTGGTTAAATACGGACTTATACCAGAGCTTATAGGAAGGCTTCCAGTAATAGCTACTTTAGAAGAGTTAAAAGAAGAAGAGCTTTTGCAGATACTAAAAGAGCCTAAAAATGCTTTGACTAAACAGTATCAAAAATTATTTTCTTATGACAATATAGAATTAAAAATAGATGATGAGGCATTAAAAGTTATAGTGAAAAAAACTATGGAAGAGCATACAGGAGCAAGAGGATTAAGAGCTTTATTTGAACGTGTTATGCTTGATGCTATGTATGATATGCCTGATGATAATAAAGAAAAAAAAGTTTTTGAGCTTGATAAAGAATATGTTGAAAGCAGATTAGGTACTGTAAACGAATAATTTTATATATTTAATTATATTACAAATTAAAAATAACAAAATAATTTTTTAGGGAGTTTTAATGTTACCAGTAAATGATTTAAGAAAAGGCGATGCTATAATTTTAGACGGAGAGACTTATTTAGTTGTAGATGCTCACTTTCATAGAGCTCAGCAGAGAAAAGCAAATGTAAAAACTAAATTAAAAAATATGCTTAAAGGAAATATGATAGAAAAAACTTTTTCATCTACTGAAAGTGTTGAAGAGGCTGATTTATCATATAAAAAAGCTCAGTATCTTTATGAAGAAGGCGATAGTTATGTATTTATGATACTTGATAATTATGAACAAGTTCATGTAAGTGCTGATATATTAGGCGAGAGTAAGTATTATTTATTAGATAACAGCGAAGTTGATTTACAATACATTAATGATGAAGTTACAGCAGTACGTTTTCCTATACATGTGGTATTGGAAGTTACTTATACAGAACCGGGTTTTAAAGGGGACACTACAGGCACTACATTAAAACCTGCTAAACTTGAAACTGGTATTGAGATTAATGTACCTTTGTTTATAAATATAGGTGATAAAATTAAAGTTGATACTAGAGATGACAGTTATGTTGAACGTGTAAATAAGTAATGCTTTATATATTTACAATTATTTTAGCTTTATTTATATTAATAACTATATTTTTTATAAAAGTTAATTTCTTAATATATACTTTAGCAGCTCTTTTTATAGTTCATATAATATTTACAAAGTCTTTTTATAAAACTATAAAAAAGCTGCTTTATTTAATTCCTTATTTTCTTGCAATATTTATCATTCAGGCATTAAACTCAAGAGGGGAATATTATACTATTTTTGGTATTTATCTCGATAAGGTTGGAGTTAATTTCACTATTATTTATTTTATTAGAATAGCATCTGTTCTTTATTTTTTATCAATTTTCTTTATCATAATAAAAAAATTAAAAGTTCCAAACGGATATTTTTTTGATGAGATGATAAGAATAAGTATTTTTATGAAGATAGTAAGAAAATCATTTTTTCTTGAGTTCAATAAGATAAGAGATAAAAATAAAAGTTTTAAAGATAAATTAAATTTAATAAAAAATTTATTAGAGAATGTTTATAATGATTCTTTTAGGCTTTATCCTTATGATAGTTTAATTTCTTATTATAGGAATTTAAATAAGTAATAAAATTGTTTTTAGTTTATTTATTTGATTCTTATTGATTTAAGTAATAAAAAAAATTATGCATACAGTTAAAAAAGCTATAAATTTAAAAATTTTTAGTATCTAATAAAAAAAAGAGAAGATATTTTAAATCTCCTCTTTTTCAATTTTTTAATTAAAGTTAATGAAAAATAAATTATAAAAATTATTTCTCTAAATACGAATAATGAAATCTGTATTTAGCTAAAGGATCTAATTTATAGTCTTTAAGTTTTTTATCAACCATTAAAACATTGGATCTGTAATGTATAGGTATTATAGGCATATCATACATAAGTATAGCCTCAGCATCATGAAGAACTTTCATTCTCTCCTCTGGATTAACTATATATTTTGAGCTTTCTATAAGTTTATCATATTCTGGATTATTGTATCCGGGATTACTTGGAGCATAGCTCAAATATAGTTCAAGCATAGTCATAGGATCATTATAATCACCAGTCCATCCGCTTAAAATCATCTGATAGCTTAAATCTCTGAAACTCTGAAGTATGACAGACCATTCTCTAGGTACTATAACAGCATCAACTCCAATATTTTTCCACATCTGCTGTATAGCTTCTACCATAACAATATTTCCATCATTAGCAGCTAAAACTTCTATAACAGGATAATTTTCACCATTAGGATATCCAGCCTCAGCCATTAATTTTTTAGCCTCTTCTATATTTTTTTGATAGTCATTTGTATTAACACTTATATAATCACCTCCGTTTGCTCTGAACTCTCCTTTATAATCGCTTATTAGAGGCGGTACAAAAGCTCCAGCAGGTATTTGTCCAGCTTTATTTACTGATTCTACTATATAGTTTCTGTCTATAGCAAGTGCTAATGCTCTTCTTACTCTTGAATCTTTAAATGCTTCATTAGTAAGATTTATTTCAAAGAATGTAGTACCATATGCCTGATTCATTACTATTAAACCTTCTTCTTGAAGATTTTCTATTTCCTGATTAGGCACTAGTGTAGAGAAATGTATTTGTCCATTTCTTAAAGCGGCTAATGCAGTATTTTTATCGGCTACCATAGAAACAGTAATATTTTTAGCAACTAATTTATCTTTATCATAATAGTTGGTATTAATTTGCATTACTATTTTATCATCTCTTACTCTTTCAGTCATTTTATAAGGACCATTTCCTATATAGCTTTCTGGTGTCTGAACCCAAGTATCTCCATATTCTTCTATAATGTCTTTTCTTACAGGCACAAACATATCAGCAAGCTCTAAAAAATATGCAGTAGGATTTTCTAATGTTATTTCTAAAGTATAATCATCTATTTTTTTTATTCCTAATTCTTCTGTACTAATTTCTCCTTTAGATATTTTTAATGCATTTTTTATAGGGGCCATAAGAGAAGCATATGGAGCAGCCGTTTTAGGGTCTACAAATCTTCTGTAGCTGTATACAAAGTCATCAGCTGTTACTGGTTTTCCGTCAGACCACTTTGCATTTGTTCTTAAATAAAATATATAACTAAGTCCGTCTTCGCTCATTTTGTAGTTTTCAGCCATTCCGCCAACTAAATTTCCGTCTTTATCCTTTTTCATAAGACCTTCAAAAAAATGTCTTATATAAACAGTACCAGCACTTGCAGTATTAAGATGCGGGTCTATAGTAGCAACTTCTCCTCCTAATGATATAACTATAGAATTATTGTCATTAGAAGATGGTTTGGAAGAGCAAGATAATGCTATAAATGAAAGCATTATGATAATAAATATATTTTTTTTAATCATGACATTATCCTCAAATTATAGTTTCTTATCTATTTTAGTATAAAATAATAAAAACTACAAATTTTTTATATAATAATTGCTTTAATAATATTAGACTCATTTCAAAAGTTATTTTATATTTTATACTAAATTTAAGAATTTATCCTATATGTAAAACATAATTAGTACTATCTAGCATTATTTTACACTTGTAGTTTTGTGAGGCGTATCAGATATTGAATACGTAAAAATGACAATAAAAATTAACAAACTTAAGAATTTTTAGTATACACAACTTATAATTATTAATTAGTCTGCTCCAAATAGCAGTAATTAAATCTATGTCTTCCTAAAGGATTTAATACCAAATCTCTCAAATATGGATATACTATAAAAGAATCTGATCTATAATATAGAGGTATAATAGGCATTTCATCTAAAAGTATAGCCTCAGCTTCTTTCATATTTTCCATTCTCAGTTTATTATCATATGATAACTTAGCTTCGGATATTAAACTATCATATTTTGCATTTGAAAAACCAGAGTGATTAACGCCTCCATAGCTTATCATAACATCAAGCATTGTCATAGGGTCATAATAGTCGCCAGTCCAGCCCATTCTAGCAATTTGATATTTTTTCTTTGTAAGAGCTAATAATGTAGCTGGAAACTCTTCTTCCTGTAAGTCAGTATTGATATTTAAATTATCCTTCCACATTTTTTTAATAGCTTCTCCAACTTCATAAAACATACCGGGAGATACTTTTAACTGCAAAGCAGGATAGTTTTCTCCGTTAGGGTATCCGGCCTGAGCCATTAATTCTTTAGCTTTTATAATATTTTTTTCGTAGCTTTCTGTATCTATATAATTAGAAGATTCATCTCTAAAAGAATATCTAACACCTTTTACAGCAGGCGGTACAAAAGCACCAGCAGGAGTTTGAGATCCTTTTATTATATTATTAACTATATATTTTCTGTCTATAGCAAGCGATAATGCCTGTCTTACTAATTTATTTGTTAACGCTTCATTTGTTATATTTAATTCAAGATATATAGTTCCTATTGCATTATTTGGAACAATATATCCTCCATTTTTGAGATATTCCAACTCATAAGCAGGTGCTTCTAATGCTGAAAAATGTATTTGCCCGTTAGTAATTTGTTCAATAACTTTTACAGCATCAGAATTTGACACAAAAGTTATTCTCTTAGCTATTATTTCATTTTTATCATAGTAGTAAGGATTTTCTTCAAATACTATTTTCTCATTTTCTTTTATTTCGCTTAATTTATATTGACCATTGCAAATATATGTTTCAGGTTTCAGCGTCCATTTATCTCCGTATTTTTCTATAATATCCTTTCTCAAAGGCACAAATATTCCGGTAGAAGCCAGAAAATCTATGAAGTACATAGATGGAGTTTCCAGTACTACTTTTAATGTATAATCATCTATAGCTTCCGCCCCTAAATTTGTTATACTCATAAGTCCCATTCTTATATCTTTTGCATTTTTTATAATTTCCATCATATAGGCATATGATGCATTGATATTTGGGTCTACAGCCCTTCTCCAGCTGTATTGAAAGTCATAAGCAGTTACCGGTTTTCCGTCAGACCATTTTGCATTTGTTCTGAGATGAAATATATATGTTAATCCGTCTTTTGATATATCCCAGCTTTCTGCCATACCAGCTCTTATATTATTGTTAGGGTCTGTTTTTGTTAAACCTTCAAATGCATGCAGTATGTATGTACTTACTACACCTATAGAGTTTAGTGTAGGATCTATCGTAGCAGGCTCACTTCCCATATTAATGACAATATCTCTTGTGGGATCTATTTCTTCATTATGACTATTGCAGGAAACGATTACAGTAATAATTAATAAAAAGAAAAAAATATTTTTCATTTTTTACAGAACTCCGTAACAAAAATCATTTAACATATAATTTATTATTATAATTAAATATTAGTATAAAGTCAATATTAATATAATACATATTTTTTTGTGATTTTATAAAGCGATAATAATTTTATTTATAATGTTTTATATTGTATAGTTTCACAAAAATATTTTTATGCATATGTGAAAATATAATTATTAAAAAAATAAAAAATATAAGTTTTCTGTTTGTAAAAATATAAAAAAAATATGTTCAATAATTAAAATTCAATTGACAATCGAATTTAAATTTACTATACTAGAGTTTATTAAAAAACGATTAATTTTATTCAAAAATATTAAGTGGGGAGTTTTTTATGGATTTTAAAAAGATTTATCAAGAAAAATTAACTACAGCAGAAGAGGCTGTAAAAGTTGTAAAATCAGGTGATTGGGTTGACTATGGCTGGGTAGTTGCTACTCCAATAGAATTGGACAAAGCCTTAGCTAAAAGACTTCCGGAATTAAAAGACCTTAATTTCAGAGGCGGAATATTATTTTGGGAGCCTGAAATATTCAAAGTTCCAGATGCTGCTAAATATATGACATGGAACTCATGGCATATGTCCGGATTAGAAAGAAAAGCAATAGACAAAGGTTTCTGTTTCTATGATCCTATACGTTATTCAGAAATGCCAAGATATTACAGAGATTTGCCAAGAGGCATAGATGTAGCAATGTTCCAAGTATCAGAAATGGATGAAAACGGATATTTCAGTTTCGGTCCTAATGCTTCACATATGCAGGCTATGTTAGAAAGAGCTAAATGCGTTATTGTAGAAGTTAATAAAAATATGCCAAGATGTTTAGGTGCTGCCAATATAGGCGGAGAAGCAATTCATATTAATCAGGTTGATATGATAGTAGAAGGAAATAATCCTCCTATAGTAGAGATGGGCGGCGGCGGAGCAGCTACAGAAGTAGATAAAACAGTAGCTAAACTTATAGTAGAAGAGATACCAAACGGTGCTTGTTTACAATTAGGTATAGGCGGTATGCCTAATGCAGTTGGTTCATTAATAGCACAGTCTGATTTAAAAGATTTGGGTGTTCATACAGAAATGTACGTTGATGCTTTTGTTGATATATCTTTAGCTGGAAAAATAACAGGTTCTAAAAAGAATATAGACAAAGGCAGACAAACTTATGCATTCGGTGCTGGTACTAAAAAACTTTATGATTATATACATAATAACCCAGAATGTTTATCAGCTCCAGTAGATTATACTAATGATGTAAGAGTAATATCTTCTATAGATAACTTTATGTCAATCAATAATGCTGTTGAAATAGACTTATTCGGACAAGTTAGTGCTGAATCAACAGGATTCAAACATATAAGCGGAGCAGGCGGACAATTAGACTTCGTATTAGGTGCTTATTTATCTAAAGGCGGTAAGAGCTTTATATGTTTGTCTTCAACAGTAAAAGGTAAAGACGGACAATTACAATCAAGAATAGTTCCTAGCTTTGCTAATGGTACTATTGTAACAGATACTAGAGCTAATACTCATTATGTAGTAACAGAATATGGAAAAGTTAATTTGAAAGGATTAACTACTTGGCAAAGAGCAGAAGCTTTAATATCTATAGCACACCCTGATTTTAGAGATTCTTTAATAAAAGATGCAGAAAAAGCTAAAATTTGGAGAAAAAGCAATAAATAAATTTGAATATTGATTATCAATTTTATATACTATTAATTAAATAATATTGTTATAAGGAGAAGTAAATGTTTAAAACAACAGAAAAACATGAAGAACTTCGTGCCAAAATAAGAGCTTGGGCTGAAGAAGTAGTAACTCCAATAGCTCATGAGCACGACCAAACAGGTAAATTTCCAACAGAAGCTGTTAAACAATTAGGTAAAGCTAAATTAGATATTATGGGCTTACCTTTTGAAACAAAATATGGCGGAGCAGGATTTGACAATATTGCTTATGCTATAGCTGTAGAAGAACTTTCAAGAGTAGACGGCAGTATGGGTGTAATTTTATCAGCTCACTGTTCTTTAGGAAGTTATCCTATCTATGCTTTCGGTACAGAAGAGCAGAAGAAAAAATATTTAACTCCGCTTGCTGAAGGTAAAAAAATAGGTGCTTTCGGTTTAACTGAGCCAGAAGCAGGTTCTGATGCAGGCGGTACAGAAACTACTGCAGAATTAAAAGGTGATCATTATATATTAAATGGTGAAAAAATCTTCATCACTAACTCTATTGAAGCTGAAACTTATGTAGTATTTGCTGTTACTACACCTGGTATTGGTACTAGAGGAATCAGTGCTTTCATCGTTGAAAAAGGCTGGGAAGGATTTGAGTTCGGTGAAAAATACGACAAATTAGGTATACGTGCTTCTGCTACAGCTCAATTACTTTTCGATAACGTAAAAGTTCCTAAAGAAAACTTACTTGGTAAAGAAGGACAAGGCTTCAAAATTGCTATGCAGACTCTTGACGGAGGACGTATTGGTATTGCTGCTCAAGCATTAGGTATTGCTCAAGGAGCTTATGAAGCTGCTGTTGCTTATTCTAAAGAAAGAATACAGTTCGGACGTCCTATCGCTCAGCAGCAAGCTATTGCTTTCAAACTTGCTGATATGGCTACTAAATTACGTGCTGCTAGACTTCTTATCTACAGTGCTGCTGCTAAAAAAGACAGACATGAACCTTATGGTACTGAATCTGCTATGGCTAAATTATATGCTTCTGAAATAGGTTTGGAAGTTGTAAACCAAGCTCTTCAAATCCATGGTGGTAATGGTTATATTAAAGGTGCTTATATAGTAGAAAGAGCTTACCGTGATGCTAAAATTTGTACTATTTATGAAGGTACAAGTGAAATTCAAAAAGTGGTTATTGCTGCTTCTATACTTGGTAAAATGCCTAAATCTGGCGGCGGTGCTGCTGCAGCTGGTCCTATGGTTAAAAAAGGTCCTATCACTGGTGAAAGAAGAAATATCATCTTCAAAGAAGGTTCAGCTCAAGATAAAGTTGACGCTTTAGTAGCTGCACTTAAAAAAGACGGAATTGACTTCTCTGTTGGTATAGATATTAACACTCCTATAATCAATGCTGAAAGAGTTGTTTCTGCTGGTAAAGGTATTGGTGATAAAGGAAATATGAAACTTGTTGAAGATTTGGCTAAAGCTGCTGGTGCTGCTATAGGTTGTTCACGCCCTGTTGCTGAAGAATTAAAATACTTACCTATCATCAGATACGTTGGTATGTCTGGTCAAAAATTCAATGGTAACTTATATATAGCTTGCGGTATTTCTGGTGCTAACCAACACTTGAAAGGTATCAAAAACGCTTCTATAATAGTTGCTATAAACACTAAAGCTTCTGCTAAAATATTCAAAAATGCTGACTATGGTATAGTTGGAGATGTTAAAGAAATTCTTCCATTACTTACTAAAGCTCTTGATACAGGTGCTAAAAAACCTGCAGAAGTTCCATACAAAAAAATGAAAAAGATTACTCCTAAGAAAACAATCGAAATACCTAAAATCTATGTATGCAGCGGTTGTGGTTATGAGTATAATCCATTCATTGGTGATCCAGAATCAGAAATAGCTCCAGGTACAGACTTTACAGCTCTTCCTGAAGAATGGGTATGTCCTGAATGTAGTGAAGAAAAAGCTAACTTCATTAAGGCTTAAGTTTAAATTAAATAATAATAATTAGGAGGAAAATAATGCATTGCGTTAGAAAAGTTACTGAAGATTTATATTGGGTTGGAGCTAATGAACACCGCTTGGCTCTATTTGAAAATGTTCACCCTTTGACTAAAGGTGTTTCTTATAACTCTTATGTTCTTTTAGATGAAAAAACAGTTCTTTTTGATACAGTTGACTGGGCTGTTTGCAGACAATTCTTAGATAACTTAGAATATGTTTTAAATGGTAAAAAACTTGACTATATGGTTATCAACCACATGGAACCAGATCATGCTGCTTCTATAGACGAAGTTTTAATAAGACACCCTGAAACTAAAGTTATTGCTACTGAAAAAGCATTCATGTTTATGGATCAGTTCGGATTTACTATTCCAGACGATAAAAAAATACAAGTAAAAGAAGGCGATACTCAAAAATTCGGCAAACACGAAATACTTTTCGTTGCTGCTCAAATGGTACACTGGCCTGAAGCTATGGTTAGTTTTGATACTACTAATGGTGTATTATTCTCTGCTGACGCTTTCGGTTCTTTCATCGCTTTAGACGGAAAACTATTCAATGACGAAGTTAACTTCGACAGAGATTGGTTAGATGAAGCTAGAAGATACTATACTAACATCGTTGGTAAATATGGTCCTCATGTACAAAACTTACTTAAAAAAGCTGGCGGAATCATTGATAAAATTAAAATGTTCTGTCCTTTACATGGACCTGTTTGGAGAAACAATCTTGGATATATCCTTGATAAATACAACAAATGGAGTACATATGAACCTGAAGAAAAAGGTGTATTAATTGTATATGCTTCTATGTATGGTAATACTGAAAATTTGGTTGGCGTTTTAGCTTGCAAATTAGCTGAAAAAGGTGTTACAAACATCGTTATGCATGACGTATCAAGCACCGATGTTTCTTACTTGATTTCTGATACTTTCAAATTGAGCCATATTGTATTAGCTTCTGTTACTTACAACCTAAATATTTATCCGCCTATGCATAACTATTTAGATGATATGAGAGCTCTTAACGTTCAAAAACGTAAATTTGCTATCATTGAAAATGGTTCTTGGGCTCCTAAATCAGGTACTTTAATGCAAGAGTTCATTGAAGCTAACTTAAAACAATGTGAGATTTTAGATGCTCAGGTTTCTATTACTTCTTCTATGAAAGCTGCTAACGTTGGAGAAATGGATGCTTTAGTTGATGCTATAGCTGAATCTATTAAAAAATAATAATATAATATAACATATTATTGAATAAAGGCCGATTCGGGTTTGATACTTGGGTCGGCTTTTTTATATAAATGATTTTTTTTTTTTGACGAAAATAATAAATACTAAATATAGGGGATAATAAGGAAATAATTTTTTATGGTAAGTATTAAAAGACAAAGACAGATTAAATTATTTTTTATATTATCTATTATATTAATCATAATAATAATTTTATTTTTTACATTTGGATATTTTCCTTATGGGCTTCATAAAAAAAATATGTCTGATGTGAAAATACCAAAAGATAGTATCGCATATATTAGTGTGAAAAGCCTTGATAAAAGCATACTTAAATTTTCTGATTCCATATATGCATATAGAATATCTCATGACGAATCTATGTATGATTTTTCTATTCTTGTCAGAAGTGTAGATGCTTTCGCAAACAGATTAAAAACAAATGATAATTTTTTTGTTAAAATGGTTTCAGATTCAATATTAAAAAGAAATGCTGCTTTGCTATTTTGGGGATATAATGGAAAATTAGAAAACGCTGAAATTTTTTATCTTTTTGATATAGGAAGGCTTAATACTTTTTTATTAAATGCATTTTTTAATTCCGAAACTCTTACAATAGAAAATAATACTTATAATTTGAAGAAAATTAATTATGACGGAAATAGAATATATGCTTTAGACAATGGTGCTCCTTATTTCTTTTTTAGTTTTTATAAGGGTGTTTTAATAGCTTCTAAAAATTATAATCATATTAAAAAAATTATAGATTTTTTTAAATCAAAACCTTCTGATTTAAATGATATAGCTTTGCTTGATAAAGTAAAAATTGAATATAATGCAGACATTTCTTTTTATGTCAACAAAAATCTGTTTGATTATAATAAATGCGAAGGTTCTATTTTATTTGCCCCATTAAAATATTTTGATAATGTTTATAATATATATGGAAATATTAAACTTAATGACGATAACGGTCTTTGTGATATTTTTGTGGATTATGAGTACGGAGGTTCTGACAGATATTCTCTTTACGGATTAAATGGGAATATTGATATACAAAATTATCTCTCTAAAGACAGTACTATTATGTATTTAGGTGTAAAGTCATATTTGGCTGGTCTTTATCCTATAATATATAATGATTTGAAATTTAAACATGATAATGAACTTTCTTCTGAAATATTTAATCTATTTACAAAAATGAATGATGTATATTCATTTGGAAGTATAATTAATGATCTTTATGGAGAAATTGCTGCTGCTTATATAGAATCAAAAAGATCTGAACTTATTTATCCTGTTATTATATTTAATATAGAAAATGATAATTCTCTTTTGCCTAAATTAGAAATAGCACTTTTAAATAAATATCCTACTCTTATTAAAGGAGAAAGAAGCTATAACAATAATTTTATATATTCTTATGATTTGAATAATGCTTCTAATGTACTTTATTATACGTTTATAGGAAGCATATATTTTGCAAGCGAAGATGAAAAGGCAATAGAAACAGTAATTGATAACAGCTACTCTTCAGAGACTTTGGAAGCATATATAAAATCTCAGACTTCCAAAGATATGAATGCTGATTATATATTTACAATACAGCTTTCTAAATCTCAGGATATATTAAGAAATTTTGATATACCTCTTAGAACTTGGAGCTATCCTAATAGTATTATAGTGGGTTCTACCATAGGCTCAAATTATACGCATATTAATATTGACTTTAAGGCTAATTTTAATAGTGTAACTAAATAGTTTTTTATTATCATTAATAGTAGTTGATAAATATAATTATTCATATATAATAGTCATTATTTTGGGAGAGAAATTTATTTTATGTCTATAATTGATAAACTTTCTTTGGTAGAAAATACATATGAAGATATAGTGCAGAAACTTAATGATGCAAATATAAAAGATAATAGAGTTATTCAGGATTTGATGAAAAAAAAATCTGAGATAGAAGATATTGTTGAAGAATACAGAAAATTAAAGACTGTATTAAAAGAAATAGATGATTCAAATGAGATGATTAATAATCCGGAAACTGATAAAGACCTTAAAGAGATGGCATTAGCAGAAATAGAAGAACTTAATCAAAAAAAAGAAGATATCATAAACTCTCTTAGACTTCTGCTTCTTCCAAAAGATAAAAATGATGGAAAAAATATAATAATTGAAATAAGAGTAGGTACTGGAGGAGATGAATCCGCTTTATTTGTAGGTGATTTGTTTAGAATGTACAGCCGTTTTATAGAGAGAGCTAACTTAAAAATGGAGATAATAGATACAAGTCCTACAGAACTTGGAGGATATAAAGAGGTTATATTTTCTGTATCTGGAAAAAATGCCTACAGAGCATTAAAATTTGAAAGCGGTACGCATAGGGTGCAGAGAATACCTGCTACGGAGTCTGGAGGACGCATTCATACATCAGCTTCTACTGTTGCGGTTATGCCGGAGGCTATGGAAAGTGATGTTGTTATTAAAGATGAAGATATAAGAGTTGATATATTCCGTTCAAGCGGTCCGGGAGGGCAGTCTGTTAATACTACGGATAGTGCTGTTAGGATTACGCATTTGCCTACAGGATTGGTAGTGCAGTGTCAGGACGAAAAGAGTCAGCATAAAAATAAGGCTAAAGCTTTAAAGGTACTTCGTGCTAGAATATATGAAAAAGAAGAAGCTGAAAGAAAAGCTAAAGAGGCAAAAGAAAGAAGAGAACAGATTGGCTCTGGGGATAGGAGCGAAAGAATAAGAACTTATAACTTCCCTCAAAACAGAGTTACTGACCATAGAATAAATCTTACTCTTTATAAATTAGACAGATTTATGGACGGCGAGATAACTGAAATAACAGATGCTTTATTTAAAAAAGAGCAGGAAGATATGCTTGCCTCATATTCTGATTAGTATTTTTTTGATTACGGATTATTTATGAAAGACGTAGAAAATATATTCGGTGAAGAAAAGATTATTCATAATATATATGCTAATGAAGATACTATAATTGCTTATATCAAAAGTTTTGATAATGTTTTATACTGCGATTATTCTTACGGCAGTGATAATGATTATTTGATGGGATTATTTGCTTATCATAGAGATAATAAATATATTTTTGGAGAGTTCGGCTCTTTTAAAGAAAATAGAGATGAATTAAAACTTGTAGTAAGTGATTATCCAGAAATTATAACCATAGACAGCTATGAGCTTACTAATGATAAGTTTATAGATTTGCTTAATTTATATAATATATCTATGTGTCAGATGTATTCTTTACTTGGAGAAAGTAAAATAAAAAATATAAAAACAAGTGCATTAAAAAAAATTACTTTAAATGAATATAAAGAAATTTTTCCGCATAGATATATAAATAACAGAATAAAAATGTACGGTAAGGGTAAATATGAAAGGGCTGCTATATACAATATATTAGATGATTTAGCATACAGATGCCCTTATTGCGGTGCTACTTCTCTTTTAAAAATAATAGATAATAAAGTTAATAATTTTAAGGATGTGCTTATAAATGAACTTTATAATGAGCATATGGAGAATAGTTTATATTTATGCCGTATTTGTAATTTAATATCCAGAACTCCTAATGATATTATGGATTATATTTAATAATTTAAAGAGGTATATAAAATGAGTTTTTTAATATTGATTGATAAGTCTTTTGATAATGAGTATTCTAAAGAGTTTGAAAGTGTTTTTTATAATAAAGCTCTAGTTTTAAAAAATAATTTGAATTGCGATATTAAATATATAGAAAATAATGATCTTGAAAATATAGAAAATTATTTGAATAATATTTATAAAGAAAGCGGGAATTATGATAATATAATTTATATACCAAGCGACATGCCTCTTTTTAATATTGAAGAGACTATTAAACTTACAAAAATTCATGAAGAAAATATCGCTTATTTTAGTTACGGAGAGAATTATCCTTCAGGTATTGTTCCTTTTATAATAAGAAGAACAGCATTTGAGAAATTATTTAATATCATAAAAACAAAGGATATAAAACCTTCTGAAAATGCTATAAGCAATATAGTATTTGTTGATCCTAATTTTTTTGAAATAGAAATACTTATATCCGAATATGATATGAGATATTACAGACTTTATCTATTTGCAGATAGTAAAAGAAACGCTACTCTTATAAAAAGACTTATTGATAATGAAAGCTATAAAGAAATGGCTGATTTAATAAAAAATAATACAAGCATAAGAAGAACTTTGCCTTCATATATAGAGATAGATATTAATAACAGACAAAATGTTTTAAACAAATATTTATTGAAAAGTGAAACTATAAAAACAGAACTTACTAAAGAAGAGAAAAATATAACTTTAGAAGAGTTTAAAACTATTTATAATAAAATATTGAGTTTTTGCGGTGATTTTCATATGTCTATAGGAAGCTACTATGAGCCTCTTTTAAATAGCGAATTATTTGATATATTAGACTTTGCTATTCAAAATAAGAATGTTAATATATATTTAGAGACTAATGCTTTACTCCTTGATAGTGAAAAAGCTAAAAGATTAATAAATATGCAGTCAGAAAATAATAATTTGCATGTTATTATTCATTTAGATACTATAGATGAAAATGTTTACAATAAAATATATGATAGCGGTGATATAAAAACTATTATGTCAAATATAGATTATTATCTTCTTAGAGAGCCTAAAAATACATATATGCAGATAGTAAAGCAGAAAGATAATTTTGATTATTTAGCATCATATTATAAATATTTTGATAAATATAAAATAGAGATTATAATGCAGAAATATTATACTTACAGAGGTATTATAGATGATAACAGAGTAGGGGATATGGCACCCCTTATTAATACTGGCTGCTGGCATTTGGCTCGTGATTTATTTATAGATTCTTACGGAGATGTTTATATTTGCAGATTTGATATTAATAAAGAAAAGAAAATATCTTCCATATACGATACTTCTTTAGAGGATATATGGAGTTCATTAGATAAATATTATGCTTTAAAAGATTTGGATTTTTGTAATAAATGTGATGAATGGTATTTATATAATTTTTAATTTATAATTATGGAACATATAGTAGTAAGATATTTAGAGTTTGTTTTAGCCTGTTATGTTGTTAGATTTTTATCTATAAGGCTAGTATTGGAATTTCAGTTTGTTAAGAAATTTTATTATATGAGAGAGATACTTCCCGGTGTTCGTAATTGGAATAACAGACTTAAACTTGTTTATTATTTTGAGCTTTTTTCTTTTATTCAAAGTTTATTTATAGCATTATTTTTTATTGTTTTTTTCGAGTTCGTACCTTTAAAAGATCATATAAAACTAATTATCGGATTTTTAATGTACTCCTCTCTTATAATAGCAGATAAGGCGAGATTTTCTATTATACATACAAATTATCCTTATTCACTTTTTATAATGGATACAGCTATATTTTTATTTATTAGCCTATTACAGTTTATAGTGATGGCATTTATGAATGCCACTTTATAAAATACGATTATAGATAAAAAACTATTTTATTATTTTTAATATATAAAAAACATTTATGTTACTAAAGCATTTATATGCAGTAAACTTTTTTATATTAATTTTGCTCTATTGTGATAGAAGCACCTATATCCATAGAATGAGTTTTTCCTTTATAGTTAGCTTTTTCAGATATTATAGAATTATCCATAAAAGCATTTGATATACTGGCATCTTCAAATATGATGCAGTTTTTTAATATAGAGTTTTCTATCTTTGAGTTTTTTCCTATATGCACATAAGGTCCTATTACAGAATTTTCTATTTTTACATCCTTATCTATAAATACAGGCGGTATTATAGCAGTATCTTTTATTCCTTTGCTTAATATTTCATGTTTTATGATAGTTTTATTAGTTTCTATCATAGTGGACTTTTCACCGCAGTCATACCAGCCGTCTAATTTGAATGTTTTAAATATGATGCCTTCTTCTATCATATGTTCTAATGCATCTGTAAGCTGATATTCATTTTTAGTTTTTATATCATTGTTTATTATATATTCTATAGCTGAAAATAATTCTTTGGAATTTACTATATTGTACATTCCAGTAAGAGCTAAATTACTTATAGGTTCTTTAGGTTTTTCTACTAATTTAGTTATAACCCCATTATCATCTAAGATAGCAACACCGAATCTGCTTGGATTATCTACTTCGCATACTCCTAAAGCATTTTCATTTTTGCTTACTATATTTGATAAATTTAATTTGAATATAGTATCTCCTAGAATGATAAATATTTTATCATTATCTTTGATATATTCTCTTGTAAGGTAGATAGCATGTGCTAATCCCTTATATTCCTTTTGCTCTACAAATGTCAATTTTATATTTTGATATTTATTTGTTAAGTATTCAATCATCTGATCTTTTAAATAACCTACTATAAATATTACCTCTTCTAAATTCTCTATAGAAGATATTTCAGTCATAATAAAATCTATAATAGTAGAACCTGCTATAGGAAGAATTGGTTTTGGTTTTGTAATGGTATGAGGTCTTAATCTTGTGCCTTCACCTGCTGCTGGTATAATAACTTTCAATTTTCAATCCTTAAAAAAAATCTTTTATATATAATAATATATATAAAAGATTTAATAAAATCAATATAGATTTTGGTATTTATTTTATTAAATTAACTAATAAAGCATTAGCTAATTCTTCATTAGATCCTGTTAAGTATTTTACTAATTCCAAAGCAAAAAATACAGTAGTGGCAGGACCCTTAGAAGTAATAACATTGTCATTGCATACAACAATATCTTTTTCTACATATTCTCCGCCTTTAACAGCACTTTCGCAGCTAGGATAGCAGGTGTATTTTCCTTTTATAACTCCAGCCTCGCCAAGCACTATAGGAGAAGCACATATTGCAGCCACTAATTTTTTATCTTCATACATTGTTCTGATTTTTTCAATAACTCTTATATCTGCTTTAAGATTGTTCATTCCGCCGTAGCCTCCTGCAAGTGCTATAGCATCAAAATCATAATTCATAATTTTTTCTAAAGAAGCATCAGCTTTTATAACTATATTATGAGCTCCTTTTACTTCCAAATTATCAGTTAATGATGCTGTAATAACTTCTAGTCCGCCTCTTCTTAAAACATCAATGATTGTTACAGCTTCTACTTCTTCAACTCCTTCTGCTAATGGTACTAAAACTTTTTTTGACATAATCATATGCTCCTTTTGTAGTATAAAATATTAGCAGCATGATAATATTATATTACTAATATTGCAAGTAATTATATTGTTATTTAATTTTATTAATTTCATCTAAGGCTTTTTCATATCCTAAATCTGCCGATTTCTGTAAGAATTTATTAGATTTTAGTATATATTTTTCTTTTACCTCTGCATCTTTTTCATGCTTAGAGAGTATATTATAAAGTTTATATAAATCATAATAGGCTATATAGTCCTCATTGTTAAATTCTAATGTGAGTTTTAAATATTTAATTGCCTTTTTATATTTTTTCTTTTTTCTATAAGCTACAGACATTAAATAGTAAGCATCAGAATATGCTTGATTTTTTATTATTACTTTTTCTAAATCTTCAATAGCTTTATCATATTCATTTTGATACAAATAAACTTCAGCTCGGTAATAATAAGCATCACTATCATGAGGATATATTTCTATAGATTTATTGTAAGTCTCTATAGCTTTTTCATAATTTTCTATTTCATAATAAACCCTTGCTAAATTATGATATGCATCCAAATTATTATTATCAAGCTCTATAACCTTTATTAAGTCATTAATGGCTTCATCATATTTTTTATTTTGTATATTGTTTAAAGCACTGTAAAAATATTTATTTTTTTCATCAATCATTATAAATAGTCCTATTTTTAATATAATTATTTTTATTTATTATTATATATTAAAAACTATAATATTGAAATTATTAAAAAAATAAGAGTTATTTATTTAATTCTTTTATCAATTTAGAAGCCTCTTCAAATCTTTTTCTAATTTCTTTCCAGTTTTTCTCTTCCATTAAGTTTCTAGGGCAAAGCCAAGAACCTCCGCAGGCAAATACATGCTTATTTTCTAAATAATCTTTTACATTATCAATGCTTACTCCTCCTAAAGGCATAAATTTAACACCTGTATGCTGATAAACAGGAGCTATATTTTTTATCCAATTAATGCCTCCGAATAAACCAGCATGGAAAAATTTTATATATTTATGCCCATAAGCTAAACACTGCTCAAGCTCGGAAGGTGTTGCTGCACCGGGTATATAATTATATTTTTTAGTTTTAGCATATTCAAGCATAATAGGCTGAAAACCTGGGCTTATTATTATATTAGTTCCCAAATCAAGTATTTTATCAACTTGTTCTGTATTTAAAACAGTAGCAGCTGCCCTTGGAAGAGTAGGGTAGTCTTTTGCTAATATTTCTAATGCTTTATATCCGTATTCTGTTCTAAGTGTTAGTTCTATAGAAGGCAGAAACTCCAAACAAAGTTCGGCTATATTTCTTATCTCTTCTTCATTTTCTACAACCACTACAGGTATAATTTTATTTTGTATATATTTTTCAAACATAAAAACTCCGTAAAAAATAATAGATAATTTTAATTTATCATACTTAACTATTAAAGTAAATATTAGAATTATTAAAACATATATTTTCTATTATAGTACCTAAATATTTAATATCATTAGGCACTTCGCCGTCTTTTGCCCATTTGCCTATTAAATTGCATAGTATTCTTCTAAAATATTCATGCCTTGAATATGAAAGAAAACTTCTTGAGTCAGTGAGCATTCCTACAAATAAGGCTAAAGAACCGCTGTTTGCAAGCACTTTTAACTGCTCTTCCATTCCGTCTTTATTATCTAAGAACCACCAAGCAGAACCAAGCTGCATTTTACCTTTTATGCCTTCATCTTGAAAACAGCCCATAAGTGTAGAAAGCGGATAATAATCTTTATTGTTAAGACTATAAAAAATAATCTTTGGAAGTCCTCCGTTATTATTGGCAGTTTTCAATAGTGATGATAATTTTTCTATAATATTAGAATCTCCTACAGAATCATATCCTGTATCAGCACCTAATTTTTTAAACATTACTTCATTATTGTTTCTCATAGCTGAAATATGTATCTGCATAACCAGATTTGCTTCTTTATATTTTTGAGTTAATTTAATAAGTATATATGTTTTGTATTTTTCTATTTCTTCTAAAGACAATTTTTCTTTATTCATAGCCTTTTGGAAAATAGCATCTATATTATTTTCATCATCTAAATCAAAAGGTACTAATGACAAAGAACAATCGCTTGATACACAGCCTAAAGTTTTAAAATAATTTATTCTATTATATAAAGCTTCAACTAATGATTTTATATCTTTTATATTAACAGAACTTGCTTTTTCTAACTTTTTTATATATTCGCTGAAGTCCGGCATTTCTATATTAATAGCCTTGTCTGGTCTGAAAGAAGGAACTATATTTGTATCAATTTTACCTATTTGAGCTTTTCCTTCATTTATTAATTTATGGTATTCTAAATCATCTATTGGATCATCAGTAGTGCCTATTGTATGAACTTTAAATTTTTTAAGAATATCTTTAACTGTCATATTCTGTAATTTTTCATTAGCTTTTTTCCAAATTATATCAGCATTATTTTCATTTATAATTTCATAAATATCAAAATATCTTTGAAGCTCCAAATGACTCCAATGATATAATGGATTTCCTATTAAATTAGGCACAGTTTTTACCCAAGCTCTGAACTTGTCATAATCTTCAGCATCTCCTGTTATAAATTTCTCATCTATTCCATTTGCCCTCATCATTCTCCATTTATAATGATCTCCGTAAAGCCAAATTTCAGTAAGATTATTAAATTTTTTATTTTCAGCAATTTCTTTTGGGCTCAAATGACAATGATAGTCAAATATAGGACATTTAGAAGCATAATCATGAAAAAGTATTTTAGCTGTATCATTGTATAATAAAAAATCTTTATCCATAAAATTTCTCATAATATTTATCCCTCTTAATTAAAATAAATGCAATACAATTATAACTTTTATAACCGTATTGCATTAATGATATATGTATAATTATTTACTCATTTTTTCTATAGCTTCCCATAAACCTTGTAAATAAACAGCACCTAATGCTCTGTCATAAAGTCCGTATCCGGGCATAGATACTTCGTCCCAAATAGCTCTTCCATGATCTGGTCTGAAAGGTCCTTCAAAACCTATATCATAAAATGCTTTCATAATGGCGAACATATCCATAGAACCGTCGCTTGATAAATGTGCTGCTTCTTGGAATTTTCCAGGTGCAGTATACTCTAAGTTTCTAACATGAGCGAAGAAAATTTTACCTTTCAAACTTCTTACTATATCAGGTATATCGTTTTTAGGATTAGAACCTAAAGAACCAGCACATAAAGTTACACCATTACAAGGACTATTGACACTATTAACCATTCTCAAAATGTTTTCTTTATTAACTATAATTCTAGGAAGTCCAAATACAGGCCAAGCAGGATCATCAGGGTGTATAGCCATTTTGATATTGTATTTTTCACAAGTAGGCATTACAGCACTTAAGAAATATTTTAAATTTTCAAATAATTTATCATCATCAACACCTTTATACATTTCAAAAAGCTCTTTTAATCTGCTGAGTCTTTCAGGCTCCCATCCGGGTAAAACAAATCCATTAGAATTTGAATCAATTTGTTCAAACATTTTTTGAGGATCTATTTTATCTATTACATCTTGGTCATAAGATAAAACAGTAGCTCCGTCTGGTCTTACTTTTGCTAAATCGCTTCTAGTCCAGTCAAATACAGGCATAAAGTTATAACATACTAAGTTAATTCCAGATTTACCTAATACTTCTAATGTTTTTATGTAGTTTTCTATATATTTATCTCTGCTAGGCAAACCTATTTTTATATCATCATGTATATTTACACTTTCTATGCCGTATATTTTTAATCCGGCTTCTTCAACTTCTTTTTTTAATTTTTGTACATCTTCTTCTTTCCAAGCTTCTCCAACCTTACTGTCATATAAAGTTGTTATAACTCCTTTTACTCCGGGTATTTGTCTAATCTGTTTTAGAGTAACAGAATCAAAATTCTTTCCAAACCATCTTAAAGTCATTATCATAATAGAATTTCTCCTTAATTTATTTAATATATTTGTTTAAGCATTCCCTAACAGCATTTACGCCTATTATCATTTCTTTGAAATATTCTTCTATTCTGTTTCCTAGATTTATTTTTTCATCATATAAATCACAAGCAAATATAATTTTGTTTGATAGTATAGGTTTTAAATTATCTCCTACGCTATTTACATCTTTAAATTTTATGTTTTTTATATGTTTCTGCAATTCTTCAAGCATAGGATCAGGGCTTATTTCCATAGTATTGCCATTGTCATCTATTCCCATTAAATATCTAAGCCAAGCTGCTATTGTTATAGGTATTCCAATTAAAGAAGAGGTATCAAGTCCGTTTTTTACATAAGATTTTAAGGTTTCTCCATATCTGATAGGTATTTTTTGCGAAGTGTCTGCAGCTATTCTTTTAGGAGAATCTGGTATATATGGATTGACTAATCTTTCTTCGATAACCTCTTTGATGAAGTTCATTGGATTTAAAATTTTAGGATTAATAACTACTTTCATACCCTCATCATATCCTATTCTTTCAACTAGTTTTTTTAATAGAGGGTCTTTCATTTCATTATATATAAAATCATAATTTTGTAAACACCCAAATATCGCCAAAGCTGTATGAAGAGGATTTAAACAAGTAGTAACTTTCATTTTTTCAGAGTTTTTTACAGTTTCTCTGTCTGTAATATATACTCCTGCTTTAGTTAAATCAGGTCTGCCGTTTGGAAATGAATCTTCAATAACCAAATACTCCGGCACTTCCGCATTAACAAATCCAGCCATTGGATTATGTCCTACTTTGAATATCTGCATATCTTCAAGCCCTATACTTTCAAGTTTTTTTGATATAATTTCAGAAGGTCTAGGTGTAATTTTGTCAATCATACTAAAAGGAAAAGCAGTTTTTTTATTATCTTCAAGATATTCTATAAATCCATTGTCAGCAAAGCCTTTTTTTACCCATTCATTAGCTATTTCAATAATAGAATCTTTTAATCTATCCCCATTATTAGAACAATTATCAATACTAAGCATTGCTATAGGATAGGCTCCGTTTTTATATCTTTCTAAAAGCATAGCACAAGCAATACTCATAATATTTTTTGCTTTTTTAGGTTCATTTTCAATATCATAAGCAACTATTTTATTATAATTACCATTAGAATCTTTTATAGAGTAACCTTTTTCTGTTATAGTAAAACTTACTATTTGAAGCGAATCTGATATAAATATTTTTTTTAATTCTTCATAATAATTGATAAAATCAGCATGAAGTATATCAGTAATGCTTCCTATAACTTTTTTATCTATATTCCCATCACTTTTAATAGATGCTAAAAGAGTGAGATTATCGAAAGGCTTATAAACTTTTTCAAGCATTTCATAATCATCATCTCTTCCAGCACTATGTGTATCGACAGCTATTATACCAGTATTTATAACATTATCATTTAAAAGAGTATCCGCTATTCTCGCAACAAAACCTCTGAATATATTACCAGCTCCGAAATGAATCCAAGTTGGTTTTTCATTTGTATTTTTTCTAATTTGTTTTATATCATATTTTGGTATTTCTATATTATTTTTTTCAAAAAAGGTTTTATTGTTTATTAAGTTTTCAATATTAATTTTCATTTTATAGCCTCTAAGTTGTATACTAGTATATTAATTTTACAAAAATAATATAAACTGTCAAGCAAAAATTATATTATTGATTTTTAGCTTTTATCTCAGCTATAGCTCCTTGTATCTCTTCCATTTTCTCTCTAGTAAGAGGATAGAATCTCATAGCTATTATATTTAATACCCATCCAATCATAGGAGCAAGGAATACACAAAACATAGTTACCCAGAAAATTCCTGTTGTGTATGGAGTATCAGGAGTAGGCTGAGTAGTTTTGAAGCCTATCATAGCAATTAAAAGTCCTACTATAGTAGTAGCGAAAGATGATATTATTTTGTCTACGCAGCTGAATAATGTACCCATCAAACCCGGAACATATTTTCCAGATCTATAAGTTTCATAGTCGGCACAGTCGGCAGTCATAGGTATAACTATATTAGTAGATATTCCAGCAAAACCCTGCATTAATATCCATAATACTATGAATGCTATAGTAAAGAAATTAGGATTTTTAAAGCTCATAGTAGTAGGCTCTCCAAAGATAAATAATAATAATAGAAGAGCAGCAAATATTATACAGCCTATAGTACCAAATAATAATGCTTTTCTCTGACCCATACGGCTAGCTACAAATTTCATACCCAATATTATTATAATTATACTAGGTATACTATATATAGCAGAAACCTCACCGCTTAAAGCATAATTTCCGCATATTATACCGTAAAGCATAACTAATACTATAGAGTTAGATTGTATAGTAACAAAAAGTTTACTTGTAGAAGCTGCAATTACAAGCATTTGTATTGCTCTGTTTTTTGTTATAACAGTCCAATAATCTTTAAAAGTAATTAATTGAGGCTTTCCAAGTCCAAAATATTCTGTTCTGTCTTTAGTCCATAATCCTATTATAGCTAGTGCAGATAATACAGCAGATACTATTATAGTAAATATTAAGAAAGTATTAAAAAACTCAGCATTAAAACCGCCGTATTTTGGTATCCACACTTTAGAGACTACAATCTGCATACCAGCAAATAATACAACATTATAACTTCCGTCAAATATTGTAAAATAAGGTCTTTGCTTAGGATCATTAGTAAGACAAGTTTGAGCTGATTTTGTAACAACACATTGTAAAGTATATCCTATAATATATACAGCATATACCAATATAAAGAATAATAATCTCATATTTTCAGGAGCTTTATATACAAATTTGTACATTATAATACAAGATATAATCATTACGATATTTCCGGCAACTATAAAAGGTCTGTTTTTACCAAATTTTCCATTAGTTTTATCTAGTAAATAACCAACAAAAGGATCTGTTATAGCGTCCCAAATACGCATAGCAGTAAGAAGTGTAGATACCAAAACTACTCCCAATCCCAACATTCCAGTGGCATAGTATGATATAAAAAACATAAAAAACATGTATAAATTAGTAGCGGTGTTATTAAAAGCAAAAAATGCTATCTGCCATATTTTGGCTCTATGATAATTAATTGTATTATCCATATTTTGTGCCTCCTATTTTTTATAAAGGGCAGGAGAATTATTTTTAATTTCCTACCCATAGTTTTTTCAATTATTATTTTTTGTAATCTAGCGGTAATTTAGTCCATCTGCTTCTTATGTAATGAGCAACTGCTTTAGGCTGACGAGTTCTAGTAAATATACCTTTTTTATTTCCGTCTACTCTGAATATTCCTTCAGTAGTTTGGAAATCAGCAAAGTTCCATAACTGCTCGCCTATTATAAAGTCGTAACTATCAAAAACTTTGAAGTTCATTTCGTAGTATTCGCATTGATATTCCTCACTCCACATAACAGAAGGAAGTTTATGAACACCTGCATAAGTATCAGCCCCATATTCTGTAAACATAACAGGTTTGTTCATGTCTTTATAAAGGTTCATCTCTTCTCTGAATTTTTCTTCTGACATGTCTATTTCATAACCGCCCAAGAAATACCAGCCGTAATATCTGTTTAATGTAATTACATCGCATAGATGCATGCATTTGCATTTACCCGGAGCAGATGCCTGAATAGCAGCAAAAGTTTTTGGTAAGTTTTGTTTGTCTATACTTTTTGCAAAGTTGAATATATCTTCAAAGTATGGCAAAGCTTCATCTTTGGAAGTGTCAGGTTCATTAAATAAACTCCACATAACAACAGAAGGGTGATTCTTATCTCTTGTAATAAGCTCCTCTACAGCTTTTTTATGTATTTCTTTAGTTTTTGTATGTACTTCTTCCAAAGAGAAATAATCAGCTTTTGAAGCACCCGGATTTAATACAGATCCCACATCGAACATACCAACAGCAGCTATTTCATCTATAATAACTATACCTTCTCTGTCAGCAGCCTGCATTATCTCTTCACTATATGGGTAATGAGATGTTCTAAATGAATTAGCACCTATCCATTTAATAAGTTCAAAATCTCTTTTTATTACAGGAGGATTATAACCTCTTCCAGCTGTTTCACTGTCTTCATGTTTTCCAAATCCTGTAAAATAGAAAGGTTTTCCGTTTATTAAGAATTTTGTGCCTTCAACTTTTATTGTTCTTATTCCAAAGTCAAGATAATATTCGTCTATTAGCTCTTCACCGTTTTTAATGCATGCTTCAAATTTGTATAAATAAGCAGCTTTCGGATTCCACAATTTAGCATTTTTAATAACTATTTTTCCATTTTTTCCTTCGGCACTTGCTGCTTCTTTTCCTTCTTCATCGTATATTTTTACGAATACTTTATTTTCACCTGTAGTATGTACTTCGTAATTTACAATTCCGTCACTGCCGTTTATATCTGATAATATATCTATATCATAAATATATTCTTTGTTTGTAACGGTAATTTTTACAGGTCTGTTCAAACCAGCATAATTGAAGAAATCAAAAGAAGGTTTGATATATTTTTTTCCTGAAGGTTTAGTTTCTGTGTGTCCGCAAGGCAGTGTAGTATTGCTAAGCTCATTATTAACAACTACAACTAACTTATTTTTTTCTCCGAATATTCCAGCTTCATTAACTGGAGCATTGAAAGGCATAAATCCGCCTACATGCGTACATACTTCTTTTCCGTTAATATATACAGCAGCTTCATGTGTAGCACAGCCGAATCTTATATTAACATTTTTATCTTTCCATTCTAAAGGAAGATAGAATGATGTCTCATACCATATATCTCCGGCATGTTCTCTTATGTTTTTATCTGTAAAAAGATCATTAAAACTAGATGGTACAGGTATAAATGTTGTATCTTTTAATCCGTTGGCATAACCATTTTTTCTGCCTTCATTGTTTGAGTCTATTTTAAACTCCCACATTCCAGATATATCAACAACTCTTCTTGTTCTGCTTTCCCTAGGATATAACATAGAATTAACCATAAAAACAATTTCCTCCGTAAATCTATAATTTTATATATTAATTAATCAAAGAATAATTTTGTCAAGTCAATACCAACTTTAAGTTCAAATCCTAAACCTTTTTTATTTGCTTCAGATGTTCCCATTTTAAATATTCCGCCGTAGAATAATCTAGGTTCAAAGAAGAAAGTCCATTCTTCTAAGAAGAACTGTAAACGAGGATTGAATCTTATCCAATACCAACTATTGAAATCAGTTTGAGCACCTGATAATATTTTGAATTGTATTTCTGGTCTTAAAGCAAACCAATCATTGAAACGCATTTGATAAGCTACTCTAAACTCAGTACCATCATACCAGCCTTGAGTTAATTTTCCTGAATTAGGATCATACTGATTTCCTCTTAAATATATATTCTGCTGAGCCATAAATGTTATAGAGTGAGATTTGAAAGCTGCAACATCCGGAAGTTTTTTATTCAAATACATTACAAATACAAAATCTCCTGATGAAGTAAGTCCCAAACTAAAAGTATTTAAGAAATGTACATTTGCTGTTAATTCTAAATAATTAAAAGGATTAGCAAGATTTTTTCCTGGTCTGTTTCCTTCTATTCTATTCCAACCTGTAAGATTATCATATTGTGCTTGGAATATAAATCCAAATCCCAACCAAGGTACACTTTTTAATGTCTGCAAATATGTAAGTTTTGTATCAAAATTTTCCATAGTTCTTGCACCTTTAGGATTGCTTCCCAAACCTGTTAGATCTCCTGAAGCATATTCAACATAAAAACTTAGCATTTTCATTGAGCCGGGATATACATTGAAAAATTTAAATGCTGGATTTGTTTGCGTATTTGCTGCCTGCTGAGCGAATACTGCAGAGCTTGCTAATAATGCAATACTTATGATACTAATAAATAATTTTTTCATAATAAAAACTCCTTTACTAACATACTAGTATTTTAGTAAAATAAAATACCATTGTCAATAAAAAACAGAACTTTTTTATATTTTTTATTTATTTTAAATACCTTGAAGTTTATTAATAAATAATGTATGCTTATTTGATATTTTTAATAATAAATATTTTTAAGGATATACTTTGACACTATGCCTAAATCTAAAAATAATAATGCAGATAATATTATAGTACTTGAAAGAGATATCAATGAACCTATAGGGGATTATGCTGTAAGATGTTTAGAATATAATATTATGACAATGAATTTGGTACCTGGTACTTTTATAAGTGAAAAGATTATAAGTGAAATGCTATCAATAAGCAGAACGCCTATAAGAGAGGCTTTCTCCAGACTTGAGAAAATAAATTTAATAGAGATATATCCGCAAAAAGGTACTATGGTATCATTAATAGATACTTCTATTGTAGAAGAAACGAGTTTTATGAGAATGGTATTTGAAAAAGAAATAATCAAAATTGTTTGTAAGAATTTTACAGAAAAAGATATAAAACTTATAAATAAAAATATAGAAGCATATGAAAAAAATATTAACACTGATAAACTTTATGAACTTCTAGATTTGGATAATGAATTTCATAGAATACTTTTTTTTATAGCAGATAAAAAACTAACATATAATCTTATTAGGGATTCTATAAAACACTTTAATAGAGTAAGAATATTTAATATGCTGGAAATGGATAGAGGAAGAACATTAATAGAACATAAAAATATATTAGAACATATTAAAGAAAAAAATGTGAAAAAACTTCTTTCTTTAATAGAAGCTCATATTACTCATGTAAAAGATGACATGGTTTTTTTAAAAAGTAAATTTCCTGAATATTTCAAATAATTTATCTTTTTACATCAAGTCCGTCTTTAGATTTCATAAGATTTATAACCTCCTCTTTTGTAGTTAAATTCCAATCTCCGGGTATACTGTGTTTTATGCAAAAAGAAGCTGCGGCAAACTCTAATATATCCTGATAATCAGTAAATAACTGTATTCCTGAAAGTATTCCAGCAGCAAATGAGTCTCCTGTACCTATTCTATCGATAATATTTTTTATATAGTATTTTTTTGATTTGTATAAATTATTATCTTTATAGAGAAGACTGTATATGTTATTATGATTTGAGTTTATTATTTCTCTTCTTGTTGTTACTGCCATATCCAAAGAGTATTTATCTATTAATTGCTGCATAATAGATTTATAATCATTGTCGCTTATATCTGAATCAACATCTATATTGCTCTGTACGCCCAAAATTTTAACGGCATCGTATTCATTAGCAAAAACTATATCAGAATATTTTATTATTTCGGGCATTACCTCATCTATTCTTTTTCCGTATTTCCATAATTTTTTTCTATAGTTTATATCACATGATACCTTTACATTTCTTTTTTTAGCCTCTTTCACAGCATATAGTGTAAGATCGGCAGCAGTTTGGCTAATTGCTGGTGTTACTCCGCTTACATGAAAATATGATGCATCTCTAAATACTTTATCCCAATCAAAGTCTTCTATTAATGCTTGTGATATAGAAGAATATTCTCTGTCATAGATAATATTTGAACTTCTATAATTATTTCCCTGATCTACAAAATATATGCCGAGTCTTTTACCTTCCCAAGATATAGCCGAAGTATCAACCTTGTGGCTTAACAGCAACTCTTCAACTTTTTTTCCTATAACATTATCTGGAAGAGCAGTTACATATCTGCTTTTTAAACCAAATATTGAAGCTAAAACGCATATATTGGCTTCAACTCCTCCAAATGTGGCATTAAGTTTTGATGATTGAAATAATCTTTCATTGTTTGCTGATGAAAGTCTTAACATTATTTCACCGAAACCCACTATATATGACATAGAATGTCCTCTCTCCAATTATACTGACATACTACTATATTAGTAAAATAAATATGAAATGTCAATAATAAATTATAAAATTTTTTAAAAAATAAAAGAGTTTAAATATTAAAAATATTCAAACTCTCTTAATTAATAGATAATATTTTTATTTTTTATTATATATTTTCTTTTAATAAACTTATTATCTCTTCTTTGCTTAATACCTTTCCATATGAAAGCACTTTATCATCTAAAACTAAAGCAGGTGTTGACATTACACCATAAGAAGCTATTTCAGCCATATCCTCTACATACTGAACTATCAAATCTAGTTTAGCCTCTTCAATAGCAGCTATTACATTTTCTTCTAATTTTTGACAGTTAGAGCATCCAGTTCCAAGTATTTTTACTCTAGCCTCTACAGGGGACTCTTTATTTGTTTCCTCTTCACCGAAGAGATTAATGGCAGGTCCTCAGCCGCAGTTTCCGCCGAAAAAAAGATCTTTTAATGACATATGTTTCTCCTTTTATATATTAAAAATTATTCGCTTAAAGGCTCTTATCAGAGGCTCATAATTTTTAATTCGTTTTATATATTAAAAATTATTCGCTTAAAGGCATAATTTTTAATTTGTTTTATAATATTAAGAATTACAAGCTCTAAAGCTATTATTAAAATTTATATACTCTTATAATTTTTCTTTTAAAATATTTATTATTGTTTCTTTACTTAATACCTCACCATATGATACAAGCTCATCATTAACAATAAGTGCAGGCAAAGTCATAACTCCGTAATATGACATACTCCCCTTACTTTCTGTAAATTTTATAGATAAATCCAAATCCAAATCTAATATAGCATTTCTGATATTGCTAAGCATATTTAATGAAGCATCATCATCATTTCTGCCTAATAATAATATTTTTTCTATTTCTCTTTCCTCATCTTCTAGAGGATCAGGCAAACAGCCTCAGCCGAATTCTATATTTTTTTTAATCATAATTTTTTAAATACCCTTTAATTCATAATTTCTAAATACATAATATAGGTATATTGAAATAATTGCAAATTTAAAATTAAAAAAATAATACAAAAAAGGCTTAGATACAATATATATCTAAGCCTTAAATACAATTAAGAAGTATGCTTATTTATTTTACTTTATCTTTTAATAAAGCGATGATTTCATCTTTTGTAAGCACTTTTCCATATGATAATACTTTTTCATCAAGCACCAAAGCAGGAGTTGACATTACACCGTAAGAAGCTATTTGTGCCATATCCTGTACATGTCCGACACTTAAATCAATACCAATTTCTTTTACAGCTTCTAAAGCATTTTTCTCAAGTTTTTGGCAGTTTGAACAGCCGCTTCCTAATATTTTAATTCTAGCATTTGATGATGAACCACCACAGCAGCAATTTTTTTCTGATGACATAGTTTTATCTCCTTTTTTTTATTTTTTTATTATATATTATTTATACAAATAGAAAATAAAAATTATTAAATAAATATCCAATAATTATTATTCCTAAAGTTACTATACCCACAAAAAGAACAAGAAGCTGTATTTTTACTACCTTTTTTATCATAATAATTGACGGAAGTGATAAAGCAGTAACCGCCATCATAAATGATAAAATAGTTCCTATTCCAGCACCTTTATAAAATAAACTTTCAGCTACTGGAAGAGTACCAAATATATCTGCATACATTGGTATACCAACCAAAGTTGCTAAAGGAACAGAATACCAATTATTTTTTCCTAGTACAGTATTTATCCATGCTTCTGGTATAACATTATGTATAAAAGCTCCTATTCCAACTCCTATAAAAATATATAAATAAACTTTTTTTATAGTCTGCATTACCTGATTTTTTGAGTATATAATTCTATCTTTTTTTGTCATAGTCTGTATTTCTACATCTGCATTTGATTTTATATTTTTAACAAAATCTTCTAAATATCTTTCCATTTTTAGTTTGCCTATTAAAGTACCTCCTACAACAGCAAGTACAAGCCCTACAATAACATAAGCTATAGCTATTTTCATTCCAAACACACTTGATAAAAGTATTAAAGAAGCCAAATCTACAAGAGGTGAAGATATTAAAAAAGAAAATGTCATAGAAATAGGTATGCCAGCAGAGGTAAATCCTATAAATAAAGGTATTGAAGAGCATGAACAAAATGGAGTAACCGTTCCGAAAAGTGCTGCTAATATATTTGCTGATATTCCATTAAATCTGCTTAATATTTTTTTGGTTCTCTCTGGAGGAAAATAGCTTTGAATATATGATATACAAAATATGAGTACAGATAAAAGTACAAATATTTTTATAACATCATAAATAAAAAACTGTATTACTCCCTTCATTGTTTCTGATAGGGCAAAATTATTTAATATATTGCCTATCAATGTATTGAGCCATTTCATAGATATTATCTGATCCTGTATAAAAACAAATATTGATTTTATAACTAACATTTTTATAACTCCTAATTTTATTTTTTAAATTAACTTCTAAACTTTTTGTATTAAAAATATTTAGAGTAATAACATTTACCATTTATAGATAAAACACTGCATATTGATATTATGTTTTGCATTATTACCCCAATTTATTAATTTTTAAATTTATTTTTTGTTGCATTTGCTATTTTTACAAGGGTGAGCATTACAGGTACTTCTACTAATACTCCTACAATAGTAGCAAGAGCAGCTCCAGAATTAACTCCGAATAATGATACAGCCACAGCAACGGCAAGCTCGAAGAAGTTGGAAGCTCCTATCATAGCAGCAGGAGATGCTATATTATGGAGGAAGTTTTAATAAATAAGCTGCAATATAAGCTATGAAAAATATTAAAAAAGTTTGTAATATTAAAGGTATTGCTATTAGAATTATGTGTAAAGGATTTGATAATATAATGTTTCCCTGAAAGCTAAATAATAGTATTAATGTTAATAATAATCCTATCACTGTTATATTATCAAATTTATGTACAAAAATATTATTGAAATATTCTGTCCCTTTTTTAGTGCATACATAAACTCTTGTGGCGATTCCCGCTATTAGCGGTATAAGTACAAACAATACCACAGATAAAAATAGTGTATCCCAAGGTACTGTAACATTTGATATACCTAATAAGAATTTTACTATAGGAACAAATGCTATGAGTATTATTAAATCATTGGTTGCTACCTGAACAACAGTATATGATGGATTTCCTTTTGTTAAAGCACTCCATACAAATACCATAGCAGTACAAGGAGCAGCCCCCAAAAGCACAGCACCTGTCAAATATTCTTTTGCTAAATCCTCAGGTATTATATTATTTAATATAGTATAGAAAAAGAAAGATGATATAAAAAACATAGTAAAAGGTTTGATAAGCCAATTTACAGCCCAAGTTAAAAAAATACCATTCGGATTTTTGGTAACGTTTTTTATGCTTTGAAAATCTACACTCATCATCATAGGGTATATCATAAGCCATATTAATACGGCTATTGGTATTGATACATTTGCATATTCAAATTTATTTAATGTGTTTGGTATTACCTGTAAAAATTTTGATATTAATACCCCTATAATCATACATATAAATACCCACAATGTTAAATATTTCTGAAAAAAACTTATATTTTCTTTTTTTTCATCATTATTATTCATATTATCCATTATTTTATCCTCAATAATTTATTTTTCGCATTTGCATTTTGATGTGCTTTCATCATTTTTATCTGATACTATAGTTGTATAATAGCTTAATAATTTTTCTGCATTTTTTATTCCTTCTTCATTAAAACTATAATAAGTCCATTTGCCTTCTTTTCTTCCTACTACAATATTTGAATCGCAGAGTATTTTCATATGATGTGATAGTGTAGACTGTACTATATGTAATTCTTCCAAAAGTTTGCATGCACATATTTCACCATCTTTAATCATTTCTAATATTTTTAATCTATTTTCATCGCATAGTGCTTTGAATACTATTGAATTATTTTTATAATCTTGCATTTAGTCTCCTGTATTATTTTTTATTTACTGCAAACATATCGAAATATATCGATATATAGTATAGCAAACATATCGATAATTGTCAATGTGTTTTATTATTATTTTATTGAAAAAATAAGATATAATGATATAATTTATCACTAATATATAAGATATGGAGCTTTATAAATATGCAGGCTAAAAATTTTGGAAACGGTTACCTTTTGTATGAATTAAAAAATAAAAATGACATGATATTAAAACTAACAGATATAGGTGCTTCTATAACTGGAGTATTTTTTAAGGATAAAAACGGAAATGAAGTACAGGTATCATTTGGAAGCGATGATTATTCATTTTACTTAAAGCCTCATGATTATATAGGGGCTTCTGTTGGAAGGGTAGCCAATAGAACTATAAATGCCGAGTTTACTCTTGATGGGATAACATATAAATTGGCGAAAAATGATAATAATAAACATCATTTGCATGGAGGTACAGAAGGTATTTCATTTAAGAAATTTGATTCTAAAGTATTGGGAAATAACTCCGTATCATTTACATATTTTTCTCAAAACGGGGAGGAAGGATATCCTGCCAATGTGAATATTGAAATAATATATACTTTAACAGATGATAATGAAATATTAATAAATTATTTGGCAAGTGCAGATGCTCCTACACCTTTGAACTTAACTAATCATGCATATTGGAATCTTAATGGAGAAGGTGCTATATATGAGCATGATTTATTTATAGATTCTTTGTTTTATCTTCCAGTAACAGAAGAATGCGTATCAAGCGGTGAGATATTAAAAACAGAAAATACTCCTTTTGATTTTAGCAAAACAAAAAAAATAGGTGCTGATATAGAAGAAGCAAATGGTTATGATAATTGTTTTATATTCAATGAAAAAAATATCTTGTCATATACAAATGACAGCAATAATTTTAATAAATTAAGGGCTTCATGCTATAGTGAAAAAACAGGAATATGTTTAGAACTTTATACCACAAAGCCTGCTATGCATTTTTATTCTGGTAATATGCTTGATAACAGAGAGGTGAGAAATACAGTTTTGAATAAGCATAATGCTTTTTGTTTTGAGACAGAGTTTTTACCTGCTGCTGTTAATTTCCCTCATTTTCCAAGCATAATATTTGACTCTAATAAAAATTATAATCATAAGACTATGTATAAATTATTATTAAAATAAAAAATATAAAAATAAAAAAATATTTTCGGGACTATTTATGAATGACAAAAAATCAATTATAATAGAACATTACATTGAAAGGGTAAAAGATTTTAATATACCAGAATATCAGGTTTTGGACTGGGAATCACAAGATGCTCAGGAGGCTAGGTTTAAAACTTTGCTTGAGCATTTTGATATAAGAGAATCTATTTTGCTTGATGTAGGCTGCGGACTTGGACATTTGGCTGAGTATATAGATAAAAAAAATATCGACACATACTATATTGGTATAGATATAATGCCGGAGATGATTGAAAGGGCAAAAAAGAAAGTTTTTAAAAATATCAATCCTCAATTTATGACTATTGATTTTTTTAAGACTTCTGATATTGAAGATGATTTTGACTATATATATTCTTCTGGTATATTTAATCTTAATCTTGGCAACAATGAAGAGTTTTTGAAAAATGCTTTAAAAAATTTCTTGATTGCGGCAAGAAAAGGTGTATGTTTTAATCTTCTTGATATTTCCTGCAAAGAAAAATATGGAGATAAATATTATTACTATAAAAAAGATGATGTATTTAATATGGTATGTGATATAGTAAAAAATTTGGATTTAAAATGCAAGATAAAAATATCAGATGAGTATTTATCAAATGATTTTTCTGTGTTTATAGATATGCTTTAATTTTAATAAAAACAAGTAGAATATAATAGATTTTGTATTATTAAAAAATAAAGGCTGTTATCAGCCTTTATTTTGAGTAATTATTTTTTATTTGGTTATAGTACGCATGTCTATTACATATCTAAATTTTACCTTTCCGTCTATAACTTTTTTGTATGCTTCTTTTATAGTTTGAGCATCAGCTTTTATTATCTCAACTGTAGGATAAATATTATTTTCTATAGAATAGTTAAGCATTTCCTGAGTTTCTTTTATTCCGCCTATTAAAGAGCCGAATAATTTCTTACTGCCATGTTGACCTATCATAGCAGTAAGTGTAGGCATTTTTGAAGTTCTAGGAAGCCCTAATAAACACATAGTACCGCCTCTTTTTAGCATACGCATATACATGTTTACGTCATAGTATGATGGTATTGTGCTTATAATATAATTAAGAGTATTATTAACATTTTTTAAGTCTTCTGCATTATTTACATTAACGTATTTTACTGCCCCCATATTTAAAGCGTCCTCTCTTTTATCTTCTGTGATGTCAAAAACTGTAACTTCAGCACCTAGTTTTACAGCATATTTTACTGCCATATAGCCAAGTCCTCCAAATCCTGCAATACCTATTTTTTCTCCCTTTTTCACATTCATATCTTTTATAGGTGAATAAGTAGTGATACCTGCACAAAGGAGAGGAGCAGCTTTATCAAGTTCGGCATTATCTGGTATAAGTATTGCAAAGTTTTCAGATACTACTATATTGTCAGAGTATCCTCCTTGAGTTATCTCATTGCTATGAAATCTATCCCTTGAACCATAAGTATAAACCGCTCTATTTAAACAATACTGTTCCAAATTATTCAAGCAGCTTTCACATTGTCCGCATGAGTTTACCATACAGCCTACGCCAGCAAAATCTCCAACTTTAAATTTTGATGCTTTACTTCCTACTTGTACAACTCTTCCTACTATTTCATGTCCCACTACAAGCGGATTGCTGCTTGATTTACCTTCAACAACATGTATATCACTATGGCATATTCCTGCATAAAGTATTTCTATTAGTACATCATTTTCTCCAACGGCATGTCTTGTAAACTCATGATATTTAAAGTCCATATTGGCTGAAACTGCTGCAAATCCTCTTGATTTTACTCTTCCATTTGCATTGGTTTGTATATTGATTGGGGATTTTTTTAGTTCCTGATTATAAATTATATTAGAATAGCTATTTTGATTATTATTTTCAATATTTATGCTTGTTTGAGCATTTGATGAATTATTGCATGACAGTACATACAATATTGAGAGTATAGTTATTAATATAGCTTTTTTCATTTTTTTATCTCCTTCATAATAGATTTCTATAATTATATTATATCATTGAAGTAAACTCCAGAGGCAATATTTTTTATATTAGACTTGTTTCAAAACTATTTGACAACATTAAATATGAAATTATTTAATTTTTTAAATTAAAAATACTATGTTTTACATGTTGTATAAACTGTTGTTTTAGTATATAAACCTGCAGTCTTTCGCTGCCGAAGGCACGCAGAGCGGCACTCTGTGTACTTCGTAAGGGCAAAGCCACAACTATAATTAAAAAAATATTAAATTAAAAAACTATAAATATTAAGAAGTTGAGTTTTGAAACAAGTCTATTAATTTGTTAATAAAAATTTTATTCTCCCACCACCACACATTTTATATTATAATTTTTATTTGTTGTTATTATATTTTTTTATAAACTTTTACTGTTATTATAACGCCAGCCCTGGCTTTATTTAAATTTACAGTCTTTACAACGCACGTTAAACGAAATTCTAAATATAAACTAGTTATAAATTCTAATTTTGACTATATATGAAATTCAGCTTACCGTGCGTTGAATAAAGCCATAAATTTAAAAAAATTTTGGTCGGGATCTAATATATGTTTTTAAATAATGAAATCTATATAAAATTGTAATTCAAATTAAAGTAATAAATTCTAAAGTGAGGAGTTATAAAAATTTTTAAATAAAATTTTAAAATACGAAAAATTATTTATGTTATAATTATTTATCTTTATCATATAGGAGCTAGCAATGTCAATCTTCAACTATTTTTTAAAAAAGCATATAGACAAATCTAAATTAGAAAAATTTCGTTTAAAAGATTATGATAAAGCTATAAACTTTTATGAAGAAGCTTTAAAAGATAATAAAGATTTGAAAATAGATCCAAATCATATTAAATCATATAATAATAGAGGAATGATTAAATATGATATGGGTTTTTTTGAAGATGCTATTAAAGATTATGATAGAGCAATAGAACTTGATAATAATTATTTTGAAGCTTACTTTAATAGAGCAAATGCTGAATATAGTTTAAAAATGTATAAAGAGGCATTAAAAGATTATAAAAAAGCTTTGGAGTTAGATACTACTAATAATACCGTCATAGAAAATATAAAAAACATTGAAGATGAATTAGGTTTGAAATAAAATTTAATTAACTAAAAAATTTTATTCTAACTTCAACACTAGCTTTATTTAAATTTACAGCTTTTACAACGCACGTTAAATGAAATTCTAAATATAAACTAGTTATAAATTCTCATTTTGACTATATATGAAATTCAGTTTACCGTGCGTAGAAAAATATTTTTAAATTTAATAAACACTTGGGCGGGTGCTTTAATTTGTAATCAGGCTATAAAAATAATAAAAATTAAAATGTGAAAATAAAACAATAAAATATAAAGGGCGGGATGTAATTAAAGCCAAATAAAAAAGAGTAAGGATTTTTTAAGTCCATACTCTTTTTTATTATTATAAATTAATTAAATATTATTTTACAACTATGTTTACAAGCTTACCTTTAACATAAACTACTTTAACAATGTTTTTGCCGTCTGTAAACTGTTTTACTTTTTCGCTTGATAGTGCCTGAGTTTTAGCATCATCTTCGCTTATATTAATATCAGCTTCTACTCTGTCCCTTATTTTACCATTTACTTGAAATACTAATTCAAATACATCATCTTTGCAGTACTCTTCATTATGTTCAACCCAGCTTTCTTCAAGTATCATCTTACCAAAGTTTAATATCTGATAAAGCTCTTCTGTTATATGAGGAGCTATAGGATTAAGAAGTATTAAATATCCTCTTATAACCTCTTTAAACATAGCATATTCATCATCACCATTTAATTTTATTGATGACATATCATTTAAAAGCTCCATCAAAGCAGCAATTGCAGTGTTAAAATGGAATCTGTCTTTGATATCTATTGTAACTTTTTTTATAGTTTTATGATATTTTTTATAAAGATTTTTAGCTTCTTTTGATAAGTTATTATAATCAAATGATTTATTATTTTTGAATGCCTCTTCATCTTTGTATTTTAGAAATAAGTTCCAAATTCTGTTTAAAAATCTTGCAGAACCTTTAACACCCTCATCAGACCATTCTTTATCTTTTTCTGGCGGAGCAGCAAACATAACAAATATTCTAACGGCATCAGCCCCAAAAAGCTCTATAATCTCAGTAGGATCAATACCATTCGCTTTTGATTTAGACATCTTTTCCATTTTTACTATTATATCTTCTTTTTTTATACCGTCTTTTTCATATGCTTTATTATTCATCTCTTCCTGAGTATAGAATTTTTTTAGCTCTCTTGATTCATAGCTGTTTGCTAAAACCATACCTTGAGTAAGAAGTCTATTAAAAGGCTCATCTCCTTTGATAAGTCCGATATCTCTCATAAACTTGTACCAGAATCTTGAATATAAAAGGTGCATACAAGCATGCTCAATACCTCCTATATACTGGTCAACTCCAAGCCAAGCATTGGCAATAGCTGGGTCAAAAGGCATTTTATCATTATGAGCATCAGTATATCTTGCATAATACCAAGAACTGCATGTAAATGTATCCATAGTGTCAGTTTCTCTTTTTGCCTTTCCTCCGCATTTAGGACAAGTCGTATTAACGAATGACTCAGATTTTTTAAGAGGGTTATCTCCAACTGTAAACTCAATATCCATAGGAAGAGTTATAGGAAGTTCGCTTTCAGGCACAGGAACAATTCCGCATTTCTCACAATGTACAAAAGGAAGAGGATTACCCCAATATCTTTGTCTTGATATAAGCCAATCTCTAAGTTTGTATTGTACTTTCTCGCTGCCGAAACCTTTTTCTGATGCATAGCTAATTGCTTTTTTAATAGCATCTCTTGTAGAAAGTCCGTTTAAAATATCCGAATTAACAACAACTCCGTCTTCAGTATATGCTTCAGTCATGTTTTCGGCTTTCAAAGAATTATCAGCATTCTGTATAACCACTTTTACAGGTATATTATATTTTTTAGCAAATTCAAAGTCTCTTTGGTCATGAGCAGGAACAGCCATTACAGCACCGCTTCCGTATTCAGCCAAAACGAAATTAGCAGCGTATAAAGGAGCTTTTTCTTTATTGAAAGGATTAATAACATATCTTCCAGTGAATACCCCCTCTTTCTCATAATCAGTTTTTTGATCTATTTTAGCAGATTTTTTTATGAACTCTTCTACAGCATTTTTTTGCTCAGCTGTACACATATCTAAAAGTCCGTCATAATTCCAAGCTATAGCCATGTAAGTAACACCGTAAATAGTATCCGGACGGGTTGTAAATATAGGAAAATCCTTTCCGTCATCTAAAGTAAAATTAACATAAGCACCAACACTTCTTCCTATCCAGTTTTTCTGCATAGCTATAACATTATCAGGCCAGTATCCTTCAAGTAATTTTAAATCTGCGTCTAATTGTTCAGCATAATCGGTAACTTTTATATACCATTGTTCTAATTTCTTTTTAGTAACTTCTCCGTCGCATCTCCAGCAAGTTCCTTCAGGAGTAACCTGCTCATTAGCAAGAACTGTATTACAATGATCGCACCAGTTAACGTCTCCGCCTTTTCTGTATAGAAGACCTTTCTCATACATTTTTAATATAAACCATTGTCCCCATTTATAATAGTCAGGTAGACAAGTAGTAACTTCTCTGTCCCAATCATAAGAGTATCCAAGTAAGTTTAACTGCTCTTTCATGTTAGCAATATTTTTTAAAGTCCATTCTGCTGGGTGAGTTTTATGTTCTATAGCAGCATTTTCTGCAGGCATACCAAAAGCGTCCCAACCCATAGGATGCAAGATATCATATCCTAAAAGCCTATAGTATCTAGCTATAGAGTCAGCTATAGTATAGTTAGAAACATGCCCCATATGCATTTTACCAGACGGATAAGGAAACATTTCCAGTACATAGTATTTTTTGTCTGTAGGTTTAGATACTGTTTTAAAAGAATTATTATCTTTCCAGAATTTCTGCCATTTCTTTTCAATGGTAGTAAAATTATATTCCATAATTAACACTCCGTAGTTTGATACTATTTATTAATAAAAAATTAATTTATTATTTACATATTTTTATGACAAAAATTATATTGCAAAACTCTATATTTTTCAAGTGATAATATTATTTTAAATTTATTGCACACTACACTATTTATTTTTTATGATTTTTATAATTAACTCTCTTAAAGTTTTTACTCAACAATATAAATAAATTTAATAATTTATTATAAACTGCCCACCCTTTATATTTTATTGTTTTATTTTGTAATTTTAATTTTTATTGTTTTTATAGTTCAATCAGAAATTTTAGCACCCACCCAAGAGTTTATTAAATTTAAAAATCTACTCTACGCACGTTAAGTGTAATCTTATATATAATCAAAATTAGAAAGCACAATTAAATTATATTTTTAATTTCATACTGCGTGCGGTGAATTTAGATATTACAATAGATTTTTATAGAGTTAGTATACAAATTTTATATATTTAAATTTTTACTTAATAAGTATTTATCAAAAAAATTTTTTAATGGGCTTATATAATTATCAGATATGTTCCAAATTTCATTATTTGTATAATTTCTTTTATCATCTTTAATTTCTTTTTGATTATATCCTTTTATTGATTCTAAATAAGCATATATTTTTGCTTTGTTTACTGGTATATTAGTATTATCCAATTTTTCTATGCATCTTATATAATTATCAAAACAATTCATTATTTCTTTTCTTACAGCAATATTAATAAGCATATTTTCTAAATTTCCGTTATCTTTATTATTTGGAAATAAAAATATATCATCATCAGCAATATAATTTTTTAGGTTAATTTTTATATTATTCATAGAACTTTTTATATCATTATCAGCATCAAATATAACAATTAATCTATAATTATCATCAATGTATTTTTTTATATTAATAACTTTATTTTCATTAAAATCTTTACCGCCATTTATTTCTATTTTTATATTGTTATTTATATAATTATAATGATATTTAATATAATTCTAAAAACTTTTTGTCGGCTTTACCTTCAACTAATATTAAATATTTTTGCTTCATAATCAGTACCTTATATCAGAATCATTTTCAAGCAGCTCTTTGATACAATGTGTATCATAGTTATAAGATTGAAAACCTTTAGTTTCTGTATTCACTATATTTATAACATTTATAGTATCTTTTATATCTTCAAACTCATCAATAACTATTTCAGATAAAAATTTTAATACTTCATAGCTATGTGTTGTAAAGAACATTTGTATATCATTATTTTTGCTTAGATTTAATATGCTTCTTAATAAATGCTTTATAGTTTTATGATGCAAACCATTTTCCATTTCATCAACTAAAATGGTATTATATTTATTTGTTATTATAGGCAGTATAATAGATAAATATTTTTTTAATCCATCACCCATCAAATTTAATAATACTAATTCATTTATACCATTGATATTAATGTATATATCATTTTTTAGTATATTAATTGCTTTTATGTCTTTATTGAAAAATGAAATCATTTTTAGTAATTCTTCTTCATTTTTATTTTTTAATATTTCAATTAAATAGTTAACTAATAAATTATATTCTATTATATTAGGTATATATGCTTCTCTTTTATTATCTGTATTTTCAGTTTTTCTGTTCATCATAAATATAGTATTATTAATGTTAGGTATTGTTATTTTTTTTTCTTCTATGGTATTAGAATGTTCATCAATAATAATTATATTATAATTTAATTCAATATTATCATCATTAATTATTTTTTCATCTTTAAATATTGGGCTTATATTTATATTATAGCTTTTATTATCATATTTAGTATAATGTAAATTTATATTGTTATTATAGTCAAAATTATGGAATAGAGTTCGTATTTCAGCTTTATTATCTGTGAATCTATTTATAGCTTTTATATTTTCAATTATCTTGATACGGGATTCTGATAAAGTGAGCATTAAGGCTTCAAGTATACTTGTTTTACCGCAGTTATTTTTACCTACCAAAAAATTTATTTTTTTTATATTGTCTATTTTTAATTTATCAAAACCTCTGAAATTTTCTATATATAAATCTTTAATCATAATAAATCCATAAATTGAGATTATTATTAAATATCGGAGTTTGAAATAAAAAAATTCAGTTTATTAATTTTTATAATTATAATTATATGATATAATTATTTTATTATTTTATAAAATTAGAGGAATTAAAATGTATATACTGCCAGCAATAGACTTGAAAAACGGAGAAGTAGTAAGACTTGTTGAGGGAGATTATAATAATAAAACAACTTATTTTAAAGACCCTTTGGAAGTGCTGGATTTTTTTGTAGAAAGCGGAAGTGAGTATCTGCATGTTGTTGATTTGGACGGTGCTAGCGATGGAGAGACAATTAATTTTAAAACAATAGAAAAAATAATAAAAAGATGCAGTTTATTTGTAGAAGTAGGCGGCGGTATAAGAAATGAGGATACTATAAAAAGGTATTTAGATATAGGTGTAAAAAGAACTATACTAGGTACTGCTGCTGTTGAAAATATAGATTTTACAGAAAGTATGATTAATAAATATAAAGATAATATAGCAGTTTCTATAGATTCAAGAGACAGAATGATAGCAGTAAAAGGCTGGAAAGAGATTAAGAGACATGATTCTGTAGAGTTTTGTATTAAGCTTGATAAAATGGGTATTGATACTATCATATATACAGATATTTCAAAAGACGGAAAACTTTCTGGTACTAATTTAGAAATATATAAAGAGTTAAGAGAAAAACTTTACTGTAATATTATAGCTTCAGGAGGAGTTACTTTTGAGGAGGAGATTATAAAATTGAGAGATATGAATATTAATGGTGCTATAGTAGGCAAGGCTATATATGAGGGGAAAATGGATTTAAAAAATATAATTAATATTTCAAAAAAATAATTATATTATTTTGCAGGTATATTTCTTATGAAAGATATAATGGAATTATTAGAAAAGTGCAGAAATACAGTAAAAAATAAATTCACTATAGAAGAAATAGAAAAAATAGAAGAGAGCGATAATTTTATAAAAGCTATGATTGAAACTAATAATTTTAATATTTTTTATAATATGCTTAATGAAGATTATTCAAAAATGTTATTTGAGAAAATAGTAAGATACAGATATATGCTGTCATTTTACAGAGATGTTCATATGAATTTTAAGAAAGAAGTATTATTTAGTTTTAAATACGGAGTTATTTCTGTGTATGATTGGATTATGAAGATGATTTCTTTTTTAATTTTTGATAGGAAATATTATCCTAAAGAAATAGGAGCATTTGCCTTATTTCATATATTTAAGATGAATCAATATAATGTTTTGGATATTTTTGAAGCTGCTAATGATAGTATTGTATTTGATGTAGGGGCTTGGAAGGGGGATACTGCTTATTTCTTTTCTAAAAGATGTAATAGTAATGCTAAAATATACGCTTTTGAGCCGGATAAAAATGCTTTTTGTACTTTAAAATCGATAAGAGAAAAATATAATTTGAGTAATGTTATACTTGAAAATATTCTTTTTTCTAATAAAAATGAGACAGTTGATTTTATATCTATGACTCCCAATATCCCTTCTGTTAAGATGAGTGCTGTTACAATAGATGAATTTGTAAAAAATAATAATATAGAAAGAATAGATTATTTAAAAATGGATGTTGAAGGTGCTGAGATGAATATACTTAAAGGGGCAGTGAATACAATTAAAAGTTTAAGACCTTCGCTTGCTATTGCAATTTATCATGGAGGTGAGCTTTTTATGGAAGATTTTTATAAGGTTCCAATATTTATAAAAGAGATAACAGAAAATTATGAATATTATATAAGAACATTTGCTCCTTGGGGCGGCGAGACAGTGATTTTTTGCAAACCTAGAAAATAGAAAAAATAATAAAAATATGTTATACTATTATAGCAGAGCTTACTAATTGATGATATTGACTTTTTATAAGTATCTTATAAAATCAAACTATATATTTAGGAGATTAAATTTATGGCAAAAAGAGATATGATAAACAGCGTTATAGGAGACGGCTCATCATTTAAAGGCACTTTTATTGTTAAAGGTTCTTTTCAAATAGACGGCAAATTTGAAGGTGAATTGAAAATAGACGGTCATTTAGTTATAGGTCCTAACGGTAAAGTAAAAACAAGTACAATTATTACAGAAAGTATTACAATAGCAGGCACTTTGATTGGAAATATTGATGCCAGAAGAGAGGTAATATTAATAGAAACAGGAAGAGTTTTAGGAAATATAGAAGCTCCTAAAATAGATGTAGGCGAAGGTGCTGTTATACAGGGTGAAATGACTATTACAGGCGGTCAGAAAAAAGATATTTCAAAAGTTGTTGAAGAATCGTTTACCGGAGTAAAAATAGAGGATAACTCTTTTGATACTAGTAATACTTCATCTGTTAATTTAGAAAGTAATAATACATCAGCTGCAGAGAATAATAGCTTTAACAGCAATTCTCAAAACAGCAGCAGTATTTTTTGATTGATAAAGGTATATAAAAATGGCTATAAAAATAAAAACTCCAGCTGAAATTAATTTAATGCGTGAAAGCGGTCATATATTAGCTAATGTATTTAAAGAAGTGGAAAAGATTGTTCAGCCGGGTATTTCAACAAAAGAGATAGATAAGTTTGTGTATGATTATATAAGAAAGCATAATGCCAAACCTTCATTTAAAGGTTATGGTAATCCTCCTTTCCCCGGTTCTATATGTTCTTCTATTAATAATGAAGTAATACATGGAATACCGAGCAAAAAGAAAATATTAAAAGACGGCGACATAATAGGTCTTGATATAGGCGTATATTATAAAGGCTATCATTCAGACAGAGCATTTACTTTTAAAGTAGGAAATGTATCTGAAGAGGCTTCAAGGCTTATTGATAAAACTATGGAGTCATTTTTTAATGGTGTTAAACAAATTAGAAATGGTATTCATTTGGGTGATGTTTCTTATGCCATACAAAAAACGGCAGAAGATGCAGGTTATTCTTTAGTAAGAGAGTTTCAAGGTCATGGAGTAGGTGCTAATTTGCATGAAGAGCCTGCTGTACCTAATAGAGGAAAGCAGGGTACTGGACCTATACTTAAAACTAATATGGTTATAGCAATAGAACCTATGGTTAATATGGGACATCATGCTATACTTATAGAAGACGATGATTGGACTATTATCACTAGAGACGGCTCATTATCCGCACATTATGAACATACAGTAGCTGTAAAAGAAGATGGGGTAGAAATACTCACAGCTTTGGAAGATGATGAAATAGTAAAAAAGTATATGAATAGTTAATATATTTAAAGCAAAAATTATATAATGTAAAAATTATATTATACCGATAAATATTTATATAATAATATTTATTTTGATGTAGCTTATTTATGAAACGTATATTTTTAATATTTAATATATTGGTACTTAGCACTTTATATGTATATGCACAAGGTCAGTCGCTTAATGTTCCAAACAGAACAGCTGATACAGTTAGAACTGCTACAATAGATACAAATATGTATAGTTCATTATTTAACGGAAAATTGGAGCCTGCTTGGGTATATATAGGCGAGGCTAAAAGAGCGATATATAACGGTGATATTCCTTATGCTTTATACATTATGAATAAAACTGTAATGTATTATCCTGACAGTGCTGATGCTCATTATTTTTTGGGCTTAATATATGAAAAAGAAGGCGGTAATCCTGCAGAGCAAGGCGGTGCTGCTTCTTACCGCTTGGCTATAGAAGAGTACAGAAAGGCCATTAATTTAGCTACTAATCTTACAATACCTGCTTACAAATTGGACGCTTATTTCAGTCTTCTTTATATTTATGAAAAGTTAATCGATGAAAATAATTATGCCAATATAGAAAAAGAAATTATTGCTATGGCTGAAAATACTTATATAGCGAAAGAAAAAGGAAGAATATATTTCAGATTAGCAGAGCATTACGGCAATAGAAACAGAGGTACAGCTGTAATTGATTATTACAGACAGTCTTACCTTAATGGATACAGACAAAAATTATCTCTTTTTAGAATGTCTTTAATTTACAGAAGAATGCGTAATTATGTTCAGGAAAAAGAGACTTTGACTCTTGCAAGCAAATATAGTTTTGATAATGTAGAACCTAGTAATTTTGAAGTAGAAAAAGCCATAGTTCAAAGATTAGAGGCTTTGAAGAATGTCAGAATACCTAAAAAATTGAATTAATAGTATTATATATAAATGAGGCAGTGATAATTTTTTATCATTGCCTTTTTATTTGCATAAATATATATTGTTAAAAAGTCTTTATTATATTATTATATACCAATTCAAAATAATAAAAATAGAGAAATAAAAATGAAACCGATTATTTTATCATTAATGCTTTTATTTATATCAGCATTATTTTTATATCCTCAGGAAAATGAATTAAATAATAATAATGAACTAAATTATCTATCAGATGATTATACTTTTACTAATCCTTTTCGTATATATAGTGTTGATAAATATTATATGGGCTGGCAGGATCCTAGGGCATTTATAGGACGTATATTATTTGGAAAAAATTTTAATGTAGAAAATAATTTATCGCTTATAGCCCCAGATGCTAATTGGGATTTTAAATCGATATCAGTATATGTAGAGGGCCGCCTTGCAAGTGAGATAATGTTTTACAGAAATAAATATTTTTCTGTAGGTATGGGCGGAGCTATGGAGATATCTATACTTGGAAGAAACAGCGGATTATTTGATGTATATGATTTTTCAGGGCAATTTATGGTATTTGCCGACCTTTGGCTTCAGAATCTTGTAGGCATTAATATGAAAATAAGATTTATACCAATGTATCATCAGTCAACACATTTGGTAGATGGTTTTAAGGGAGATACTTCAATAAAAAGCGGAAGCAGTTATGAATTCGCCTCTATAGCAGTTTATTATTATATTAAAAATTTCAGTATATATTTGGGTTCTGAAATTTCATATAATGCTGTAGGAAACAGTCCTCAATTATTTAGAATACATACAGGGCTTGATTATAGATTTCCTTTATATAAAGATCAAATCAGCTTAATAACAGGCATAAATATTGCAGCTATTTTGGACAAAAAAGATAGATTAGGTCTTATAAAAGATCCTTGGCATGCTGCTGTTAATTTCGGACTTGGTGTAGAGTTTTACAGATATGCTGTAGCTTTGAAAGTAGGATACGGTAAGCCTAGAGGGGCTTCAAGCTATTTTGGTTATGAGACTAAAGTGGGACTTGAAATAAGTTTATTATTTTAATTTCTTTTATAAAATAAATATTTTTATTTGTATATTCTTAAGTATATTATAATATAATAAATATTACTAAAAAATACTATATAAAGTAAATAATATTTGAAAAATTAATAATTTATTAAAAAAATTTTATTATTTTTTATTATTTTTGCTAATAAAATAAATAATGTGTTACAAAAATCGTTTATATATGTTAAATTATAGTTAAATAAATGGAGGAAAATTATGGCTACATTATTTGATATAATAGGTCCTGTGATGATAGGTCCTTCAAGTTCGCATACCGCTGGAGCTTGCCGTATAGGAAAACTTGCCAAAAAAATTTTGGGTGAGGACGTAAAAGAAGCAAAAATTTATCTTCATGGTTCTTTTGCTTTAACTTGGAAAGGTCATGGTACGGATAAGGCTATTTTGGCTGGGCTTTTAGGATTTGAAACAGATGATCCTAGACTTAGAGATAGTTACAATCTTGCTGAGAAGGCTAATCTCAAATATGAATTTATACCTACAACTTTAAGAGATGCTTTTCACCCTAACAGTGTTTATATTGAAGCTAAAGGGGAAAGTAATGAGATTAATATTTTAGCTTCATCTATTGGAGGAGGTTTGATAGTATTAGATAAGGTAAATGGTATAGAGGTTCATTATAAGGGTGATTTTCCTACTATTGCTATAGTTAACAAAGATATACCTGGTATTATTGCTCAAGTTACTTCTATTATATTTGAAAATGATATTAATATTGAAAATATGAATGTAACACCGCAGTTTGAAGGTCCTAATAAGGGATATGCTATTATTGTTATAGGTATGACTGATGTTATATCTAAAGAGATAGAAGAAAAAATAAGAAGTATAAAAAATATAAGGGATTTTGTATTTTTGGATAAATTGTATTAAAGAGTATTTTTAGATATAGATAATAAAAAAATATATATACGGAGAATAATATAGTATGGATATAAAATCTATAGAATCATTGGTAGCTATGGCTAATGAACAAAATAAAAAAATAAGCGATATAGTAATAGATATAGAAGCTAAAGCCCAGAAAACGGACAGGCAGTCAATAATAGATAAGATGACTAGTTATTATGATATAATGAAAGAGTCTGTTGAAAATGGGAAAAGAGATAAATTTAATTTTGTAACAGGTTTGCAAAATGAATGTGTTGATATAGTAGAGAAATTTTATAAAGCTAAAAAAAGTATATTAGGAGAGACTGTAGGTGAGGTAGTAACTGCTGCAATGGCTGTTAGCGGCTATAATGCTTGCATGGGTAAAATTATAGCAGCCCCTACTGCAGGAAGCTGCGGAATAATGCCTGCGGTACTTACAGTATGTGAAAATAGAGGATACAAAAAAGAGGATATCGTAAAATCAATGTTTACTGCAGCTGGTCTTGCTGATATTATAGCACAGATTGCTACATTTGCAGGTGCTGGCGGCGGCTGTATGGCTGAATGCGGAAGTGCTGCTGCTATGGCTTCATCTGCTTGTGCTGAGATTATGGGCGGAACTCCTGAAGAATGTGCTCATGCTTTTGCTTTATCATTATCGGCTGTGCTTGGTCTTATATGCGATCCTGTGGCAGGATTTGTTGAGGTGCCTTGTATGGGTAAGAATGTTATGTCTGCTGTTCATGCTATTGTATCAGCTGAGCTTGCTTGTGCAGGATTTAAGAGTGTTATACCTCCTGATGAAGTTGTGCTTGCAATGAAAGAGGTTGGTGATGGTATGGACGAAAGATTTAAAGAAACTGCTAAGGGAGGACTTGCCAATACTCCTACTGGGCGTGCTATTGCTGAAAAACTTTTGGGAAGAATAAATAAATAATATTTATAAATATTTTTAGGTCTGCTGTATTTGGCAGACCTTTTTTATTGATTGTTTATTTTAATAGTTATTAAGTGGTTAAAAAAAACTGGTATTTGTTTTTGAGCAGAGTTTGTGCAGGCATCAGTTTTGATTAAGTTAATATAGTGTTATGACAAAAGTTAGTAATACATTTGCAAAAGCGTGAAATTTACAAAATAAAAAATTAATTATTAAATAAGTATAATATAATTTCTTGATATAATGTATAAGTTATGTTAATATATTAATATACAATAAGCTGTACGGAGATTATTATGAAAGTTATCATGCTATTATTTTTGATGTTTGTACTGTCATGCTCACAAAATTCTAATATTAACACTGATAGAAATACGCAGACTGATGAAGATGCTGTTATAGATGATAATATAGTTCATGATATGTCTTTAGAAGAGGCTTTAGCTGAGTATGATGAGAGACCTTGCATTGACATAATAAAAAATTTGATTTCTTCCGGTAATATTAATAATACTCTTACAGAAACTACAAATATAGTAAATACAGAAGATACAGAATATGATCTTAGCGTTACTTTTGATGAGGGTACTACAGCTTTAATGATAGCTTCTTACTATGGATATGCTGATTTGGTAAATGCTCTTATACAAAATAATGCTGATGTAAATTTAAAAAATAAAAGAAATTATACGGCACTTTTATATGCTACGGATATATGGGCTAGACAGGGTATTGGAATATATGACAGTAATTATAATGTTGTTGAGCTTTTAGTAATGAATGATGCTGATATTAATGCTGTTAATAATTATGGCTGGAGTCCTTTATTTTTTGCTGCTGACAATTCTAATTCTGATATAGTTGCGTTTTTATCAGATAATGGGGCTAATATTAATTTGGTATCTGATGAGGGAATAACTCCTCTTTTAATAGCTAATGATGTTGAAAGTGTGAAAATTTTATCTAAAACTACTAATATAAATAAAGCTAATGCATCAGGGGTAACTCCGTTAATAGCTTTTTCAGGACGCGAGATATCAATAGAAGCTATTAGTATTTTGCTTGAAAATGGTGCTGATGTTAATAAAATAGATAAAGACGGAGAGACTGCCCTTTCTACCGCTATAGAAAATAGTAATTTTGAGGCGGCTTTGCTTCTTATTAATAATAATGCTAATCCTAATTTGGCTAAGAAAAAAGCTAAAGAACTTGCGGGTATTGCAAGAGAGTTAGGTGATGAAGAGGTGGCTTCTATATTGGATAAATATTAAATATTTTGACAATTTGGTTTATTTTGCTATATTTATTACATATAAGTAAATATAATAAATTTATAATATTACGGAGTTTTTATAATGTTTGACAACAATGTTCATTATATAAGAAAAGAGTTAGAATCAATCTATACTATTATAGTAGAGAATTTAGGAAAAGAATTGCTTAATACTGAAATCAGACGCTTGGAATATGAGCCTAAGATGGATAGAATTAATATTAATAACTTTATATTTATAAGACTTACTTTTGAAAATGAATATGATCATAAAGAACTATACTATGATATATATATTGAAGATGAAGACGGACATGATGTTGAGAGAGCTTTAATTAGTGTGGAAAAACCTTTTTCTAAGGTTGTTGATAAAATAGATTATTTGGTAAAATTAAATTATCAAGCTAATAATGATGATTAATAGTTATTATTGTATTCAATAAACTTTTATCTTTAAACTTTTAATTGATTTAAGTGGTTAGATGAAACTTTATATAAAAAATAAGGAGGCACAAAAGCCTCCTTATTTTTTATATTATTTTGACAGCTATTTTTATTAGTTTAATGCTTTAGTAGAAAGTACAAATTTATCTTCTCTGTATCTTTGAGTATTTCCGCTTATTATATCTGTTAATGCTTCCATTACTTCTTTTTCACTATCACCATCAACTATATATAAAGTATCTCTGTCAACTAGGTAATATCCTTCATATTCTGTATCATTATCATATCTTTCTTTATTTTGAACTATGCAGGCATTTCTATTTTTTTTATCATCTTGAACATTAAGAGTAACATCGTCAACCCATACTAATGTAGAATATTCATCTCTTCCGTCAATTCTTCCATTTTCATATTCTCTTTTACATATTTCAGATGCACTATTGAATAAGATAAACTCTTCTTCAGTTTCTAATCTTCCGTCATCATAATCTTCTTCAGACTGATACCAAGTAGTAGAATATAGTCTGTCTAATAAACTGTATCCTTCAGGAGTTTGAGTATTTCCAGAAGATGTATTATCATTTGCTGAAGATGTGTTATTGTCAGATGTATTATTTGCTTTAACAGATGCATTTATTGCTAAAGATTGAGTTCTTCCGTCCCAATTAGCCAATAAAGTACCTTCTTTAACATTTTTATCATCGCTTGGGACTATAGTTGTTAATGGTTTATCTCCTATTGTAGGAGCTTGATTGCTGTTACAAGAGACTACTAACGCAGATAAAATACTTAATATTAATATTATTTTTTTCATAAATATTATGACCTCATTTTATTATTATTTTTAATATAAGTATAACATAATTTTCAAAAAAGTGTAAAAAAAATTTATTTTTAGTATTGTTTTTTAAATTTTTTTTATATATTTAATAACATAGTAAATTATAATTACATAGTTGTATGATTATATTATCTAAAAAATTATAAAAAATAATAGTTTTTATTATAATGATAATAATTATTTTTGACAATTTTTTATATTATTCTATAATAAATTAATTAAATAATATATAGGGGTATTAAGATGCTGCAGTATGCCGTTATAGGTGTAGGAACTTTAGGTAAGGCTTTGATTAACAGGCTTATGACAAAACCTTCCATTGAAGTATTTGCTATAGATAATGATATTAACGAAATAGAAGCTATAAAAAATAATGTAACTCAGGCTATGAGACTAGATTCTACTCAGAAAGAGGCATTAGAGGCTATTGAAATTAATAAATTTGATGCTGTTATACTTACGATAGGTGAAGATATGATGACAAGCATATTAACTGCTTTGCTTTTAAAAGAACTTAATGTTAAAAATATTATAGCCAGATACTCAAATGAAAAGCATAAGGCAATACTAAGTATGATAGGCATAACGCATTTGGTAAGCCCTGAAGAATCTATGGGTATACATATAGCAGAGCAGCTTGAAGTAGGCGATACTGTTTTGCTTTATGATTTAACAGAATATCATTCTATAGTGGAGTTTCCTGTTCATGGAGGATTGGCTGGAAAGAATTTTAAAGAGCTTGATCTTAGAAAGAAATATAAAATTAATGTTGTAGCAATAAAAAAAGAGACGGTTGGTATATTGGGGGAAAAAAAGGTTGTTGTAGACTGTACTCCAGATCCTGATGAGCCTATGGTAGAAGGCGATATATTAATTATTGCAGGGCATGATAAAGATATAGAAAAAATGAATAAAAAGATGTCTGAATAATAATGAATACTCAGTTTGCTAAGATTTTTATAGTTATAGGAATAATATTTGTAGTTATAGGCGTACTTTTTTTGCTTAATATAAAAATTCCTTTCGGTAAACTTCCCGGTGATATAGTAATAAAAAAAGAGAATTTTACTTTTGCATTTCCTCTTATGACAAGTATTATAGCTAGTATTGTGCTTTCTTTTATAATGTGGCTCATTTCTAAATCCTGATAGTTATTTTGCTATATTACTAAACATGTACCAATAGTATCAGCTTAAAAACTTGAAATTATTTTTACTAGTATATCATATGGAAATCAATAAAAAGCATTATATCAAAAATCTAATTAAATAAAAACATAATATTTTTAACTTGATTATATACTTTTTGTATACTATAATTTATATATAGAATTTTTAAAAATTAGAGGTGTGTATAATGGAACAAGAAGTAAAAGCAAGAATTGATTCATGGCTTAATGGTCCTTATGATGAAGAAACAAAGAAAGAAATTAAAGCATTATTAGATTCAGGAAATGAAAAAGAATTAACCGATGCATTTTACCGAGATTTAGAGTTTGGTACTGGCGGACTTAGGGGAATAATGGGAGTTGGTACTAACAGAATGAATAAATATACTGTAGGAGTTGCCACTCAGGGACTTGCTAATTATATATTAAAGCAAGGAGGAAGCGATTATAAAGTTGCCATAGGATATGACTCAAGAAATAATTCTGATGTATTTTCAAAAGCTGCTGCTGAGATACTTTCTTCAAACGGAATAAAAGTTTATTTATATGATGATATTCACCCTATTTCGCTTCTTTCTTATGCTGTAAGAAGTTTAGACTGCATTGCTGGAATAGTTGTTACTGCAAGTCATAACCCTAAAGAATATAACGGATATAAAGTTTATTGGACTGACGGAGCTCAGGTTATACCGCCTCATGATAAAAATATAATAGATGAAGTGTTAAAAGTTAAGCCGGAAGAAGTAAAAATGGGAGACGCTTCAAAAATTACTATAATAGGAAAGGATATTGAAGATAAATACATGAATGATTTGATGGGGTATTTAGTTAATCCGGATATCATCAAAAAACATCATGATATAAAAATAGTTTATACTCCTATTCATGGTTCTGGATACAAAATGGTTCCTATGGCATTAAGAAAAGCAGGATTCACAAATCTGACAACATTAGAAGGTGCTCAGCCTCCTAATGGAAATTTCCCTACAGTTGAATCTCCTAACCCAGAAAATCCTGAAGCATTGCAGATAGCTGTTAATAAAGCAAAAGAAATAGGTGCTGAACTTGTTATGGGTACTGATCCAGACTGCGACAGAATGGGATGTGCTCTGCTTACTAAAGACGGAAGTTATATGTATCTTACTGGTAATCAAATAGGATCCATAATGGCATACTACCTCATTACAAACAAAAAAAATATTAAAAATCCATATATAGTAAAAACAATAGTAACTACTGAACTAGCTAGGGCTATTGCTGATGCTAATAATGTTAAGATTTATGATGTGCTTACTGGCTTTAAATGGATTGCTGATGTTATAGAAAGAGATAAAGAAGGAACATATTTATTCGGATTTGAAGAGAGTTTCGGTTACTGTATAAATTCAAATGTACGCGATAAAGACGGTGTTAGTTCTTGTTTGATGCTTGCTGAAGTACTTGCTTACTGTAAAGATAATAACATTACTTTAGCTGATTATTTAGAAAGTATTTATGAAAAATATGGATACTTCTATGAAGAGACTATATCAATTACAAAAAAAGGTGCTGACGGAGCTAAAGCTATAGCTGATTTAATGACTTACTACAGAAACAATTTACCTAAAGAAATTTCAGGCGTTCAAGTAGAGACTATAAGCGACTATGAGAAAAAAGAAGTTTATGATAATACAGGTAAAAAAATAAAAGATATTACTCTGCCAAAATCTAATGTTCTTCAATACATACTCGCAGATAAAACAAAAATTACTATAAGACCTTCTGGTACTGAGCCTAAAATAAAATTCTATTTTGAAGTTTGCGTAAAAGAAAGTAAAGATAAGAGACTTAATATAGCAAGAGAAAAAGTAGCTAATTTCAAAAAGTTTATCAAAGAATAATTTATATATAATTAACTAAACACAAAAAGCCTCATTATTTAATGGGGCTTTTATATATTTTTAACTTTATTCTAACTCCCCGCCCATTTTAGTTTGTAATTTTTATTTGTTATTATTGTATTATTTTTCTTTATTAATTTTTACTGTTATTATGACGCCCGCCCTAGCTTTATTTTAGGTTACAATCTTCACAACGCACGCAGAGTGAAATTATAAAATATAAGTTAATTTTGAATTCTAATTTTAATTATATATAAAATTCAGCTAACCGTGCGTAGATAAAGATTTTTAAATTTAATAAACGCTTGGGTGGGTGCCATAATTTTTAATTAGACTATAAAAATAATAAAAATTAAGATTTTAAAATAAAACAATAAAATATAAAGGGTGGGGTATGAGAATAAAATTTTTAAAATATGAAAATTATTCATCTTTCACTATTCTTGATTTTAGATAATTAGCTTTCAATATAAATGCTTCATTTTCTCTATAAAAAGTTTCTTTTGATATTTCGTCTTTAAGTAAAGAACGCATTTCATCTTTAGCCTTACGCATTATCTCTTTATCTTTTATTATGTTTCCAAGTTTAAAATCTGGAAGTCCGCTTTGCTTATCTCCTAAAAACTCTCCAGCCCCTCTCAATTCCAAATCTTTTTCTGATATTTTAAATCCGTCAGTAGTTTCGCATATTATATTAATTCTCTCTTTTATAATGTCATTAAGCTCGCTGTGAAGTATAAGATAGCAATATCCTAATTTGTCGCCTCTTCCCACTCGTCCGCGTAATTGGTGAAGCTGAGATAAACCAAAACGCTCTGCACCTTCTATAAGTATTGTTGTAGCATTTGGGTTATCAATACCCACTTCTATTACAGTAGTTGAAAATAGCACTTTTATTTCACCGCTTGCAAATCTATTCATTATATATTCTTTCTCTTCATCTTTCATTTTTCCATGTATTATTTCTATTTGGGTATCTGAGAAGTATGTTTCTTTTGCCCTCTGAAACTCGCTTGAAAGAGTAATAAAACTAGAATCATTATTTTCTATTAGAGGAAAAACAACATATCCCTGTTCTCCTTTTGATATTCTGTTTTTTAAGAATTTGTAGCAATGATCTCTTTCATAAAGCTCTTTATACTTAGTAAGCACACCTTTTCTTGAACTAGGAAGAGTTTTTATAATAGACAGATCTAATTCTCCAAATAATGTTAATGCAAGTGACTGAGGAATAGGAGTGGCAGTCATAAGAAGATAATCAACATTTTTACCCTTTGATAATAATTTATTTCTTTGGGCAACTCCAAATCTCTGCTGTTCGTCTACTATTGCATAAGAAAGATTTTTAAATATTACTTCATCATATATAATAGAATGCGTTCCTACTAATATATTGCTTTTACCTTCTCTAAGTCTTTTTAATAAATATCCTCTTTCACTTTGACTTACAGAAGATGTTAGTATATCTATTTTAATAGTATCTTCAAGTCCTGCCAATTTAATAAGTTTCTTAAAAGTATTATAATGCTGCAATGCTAATATTTCAGTAGGTGCTAAAAATGCTGTCTGAAATCCAGATTCTGCTGGTATTAATGCAGTTAAAAATGCCACTATAGTTTTGCCAGCTCCAACATCTCCTTGAAGAAGCCTGAACATTTGCTTTTTGGAAAATAAATCGTTTTTTATTTCTTCTATAGCATTTAATTGATCTTCAGTAAGTTCAAAAGGAAGAGCAGATTTTACTTTTTCAAGCATAGTTGAAGAATTATATCTTTCATCTTTTATTAAAATATTAGGTCTTCTCTCACTTAAATGTATATACTGAAAAGTTAAAAACTCTTCAAAAATTAAACTCTCTCTAGCCTCATCAAGAGCTTCAAATGATGTAGGAAAATGCATCTCTATAATGGAGGAAACAAAACTTTTAAGCCTGTATTTTTTTTTTATCATGTTTGGAATATCATACTTCATGTTCTTTTCAAATACTTCAAGCTCATCTACAATCAAAGTTCTTAATTTTTTTTGCGAAAGCCCTTCAGTAAGAGGGTATATTGGAACTATCTTTCCGTATGATAATGCATTTGAAGAAGGCTTTTCAAACTCAGTCATTCTGCATTGAAGTTTCCCCCTGTTTCCTCTTACAAACTTTCCAGTTAAATATAATTTAGCACCTTTAGCAACTCCTGCAGGAAGTCTTCCGCCGTAAATAGGTACTTCGCATATTGCAGCCCCATCGGTAACTATAACTAAAGGCTTATTTTTATACTGAAAATTAAAAGAGGATATATCAAGAACTTCTACATATACAACAGAAGTTTTTTCTTTATTTTCTAATGCTTCATGAAGTTTCAGAGTTTTTCTTCTGTCATCATAGTCTCTTGGAAAAAAAGCTATTAAATCATATAGTGTTATTATTCCTTTTTTTGCCAATATTTCTGCGTATTTAGGACCTACACCTTTTGAAAATTTAATGCTTTTAGTAAAAATTTCTTTGCTGTAATCGCTTTTTTGCAAGACTTCGTTTTCCTATTATATTTTATTTATCATTATCATCGATTATTTTATATTCTACTTCAGTAGCCGAATTATTTTCATCTGCTTTATTTTCTATAATTTCAGATGTATCAGTATTATCTTCGCCGTATTTCCAAGCTTTGTATTTATTTAAATCTTCAGAGAAATATTTTAAGCATAGTCCTATTATAAAAGCATCGTCCAGCAATCCAGCTATAGGTATAATATCAGGTATTGCATCTATTGGCATTATAATATATATCAAAGCTCCTGCTATTGAAGCAATAGTTTTCCAAGGTATATTTTTATAGTTTCCGTTAATGTAATCTCCTATCATATCTATCATTAATTGTATTTTATCTAAAAATTTAGAAAGATGTGCTGATGATGAGAGATTTAGTATTTCTTTTGATTTAGCAAATATAGATTTAAGTTTATCTAATGTAATGTCTAATGAGAATTTATCCCATAATTCTTTTGCTTTATTTTTCATATCACTCATAAAATCCCCCTGTCAAAATTATACATTTTCCGTATATTATAACATATAAACAAAAATTAGTGTTATATTTTTTGCTGAAAATATTGCATAAATAATAAATTATGTTATACTTAAAAGTAAGTATTGACAGGAGTTTAATAAAATGGATAAAGAACAAGCAAAAGGCGTTATAATAGAAAATGATCCTTCTATCTTAAATAAATACAAAACAGCTTTTAATGATAAAATTAGTATAAGCAGTTTTACAGATACTAATTCATCTTTAGCATACATTATAGAAAATAATTTGAATATATACTTTTATATAATTAGATATAATGAATCAGAAAAGGATAGTATTAAATTTTTTACTGATAAAATAAGAAAGATAAATCCGCAAATAAGATTAGTACTTACTGATATATCTGATGACTTTAATGCTGAAAACTACCCTAATGCCTTGACTTTCCCTAAAAATACTGATATAAGTACAATAGTACATGCTATTACCACTGAAATATCTAATAATGCAGAAGATACTTCCAAAAGAAGAAGGCAATATTCAAGAGTAAATTGGCCTTTAAATGTTATTATAGCTTATAAAGATAAAATTAGAGGTACAATAGATAGAAATATACTTTCTATAAGCGGTAATGGTGCTTATATATCTTCTGATACTAATATACCAGATAAAGGTGATATGCTTGGTCTTACAATATCTTTCAAAGATTTTAAACTCTTTACTGAAGCTAAGGTAGTTTGGATTAATAATGATAATCAAAAACCTGATTTGCCTAAAGGTTTTGCTGTGCAGTTTATTGATATAGGTATGGCTTCACAAAAAATTATTGACCAAATTATCCGTGATAAACTATTACAGGAAATATTAGTAGAATTTAAAGATGAGAACTTCTCTTCATAATGATTCTGATATAAAAGAAGCTAAACAATTAATAAGAACTTCTTTTAAATTTATTAGAAATAATTTAGATGCCTCTTTTATAGAAACTAAAAGTAATATTATTTTTAAAAAGTTTAAAAATATAGTTAATATTAGTAAATTTACTTCTATATGTGTATATATTGACTTTAATCATGAAGTACAAACTCAAAAAATCATTCAGTATGCAATGAATAATAACATCAAAGTATCTGTTCCATTTCTAGTAGATGCTCATAATATGAAATTAAAATATATTAGTGATTATAATAAAGATATCAATAGAAATACTAGATTTGGTAATGGAGAACCTTTTGAATACTGCCGGGACTGCAGTATTGATGAGGTTTCTATGTTTATTATACCCGCACTAGCATTTGATGAGAAATGCAATAGGCTAGGATTTGGAAATGGATATTATGATAATATCTTGAAAATAAATAAAAATGCCCTCAGAATAGGTCTGGCTTATGATTATCAAATACTGCCATCTATACCAAAAGATGATAATGATGAAATATTGGATATTATTATAAGCGAAAGTAAAGTAATAACAGCTATTTTTTAATTAATTATCTTTTACTTATTTCTCTTCCTCATCAGAATCATCATCTTCATCTGTAGTAAATAGTTTTTCCAAATCAAGAACAACCAACAATTTGTCTTCTAATTTACCTACACCTTTAATATATTTCTGACCTATACCGGAAAGCATAGGAGGAGGCGGCTGAATATCAGAATTAGAAATAGATACTACTTTAGAAATGGAGTCTATAATAATACCCATATCAACATCTTCTATTTTTACAATGATAATACCAGTATTTTTATCACCTTCGGTTTCTTCTAAATGAAATCTTTTCTTTAAATCTATGATAGGTATAATATTTCCGCGTAAATTTATTACACCTTCTACAAAATCTGGGGCATTAGGTATAAGAGTAATCTTTTCCATTTTGATTATTTCTTTTGCCTGCATAATATCTATAGCATATTCGCCGCTGCCTAGTCTAAAGGTAACAAGGTTGGTACTATCTTCAACATCAGCTCTGCTTTCTGTACTTTCTGCAGGTTGTTGCTCTAGCTGTTCTGCCATTTAAAATGCCTCCATTTGTATTTACGAGTTAATTTATTATCGGAAATAATTTTTTAATATTTTATAATATAACAAAATATTTGCAATTATAAAAATTAAATATGATATTAATTACCTGTATTATTTTATGTTATTTTTACCTAAAAGTCAATAATTTTTAATGTTATGATAACATACTTAATTTTATTTTTTATTGTAATGTGTAATTATGAACAATATCTTAAACTTATTTAAGAACTATTTTAATTATTCTTTACAGCAATTAAAATATGATGATTTATAGTATGTTATTATTGTCTGCTCATTTATTTCCGCCTTGTTAAACGTATAAGTATTTTTATATAGAGCTGATATAAAAATAAGCAGATTAAAGTAAGATAAAAAAGGAGGTATAAATATTTCTTACAATAAAAAATAAACTGGATTTTAATCACTGAATAATTTGAAATTGATGATTTATTAAATTATAGAATACTACGGATTAATTTTATATATGTTAAAAGTTTGTACTAAAAATTTTTAAATTTGTCACTGATGCACTTTTATAGAATTATCAATTTTTTTGATGCAGCTTTACCAAAGTTTATACTGGCACCTGTGTAGTCAGGCTAGTCCCAACAAATAAGTAAAATTTAAAAATTTTTAGTATATATTTAAACAACTATAATTTGCAAAAAGATTATGATTTAAAATTAATCAAAACATAATAACTAATTTTTAAACAAATTTAAAAAATAACTATTCATGCTCTAATAATCTTTTATAAAAAAACTCTATTGCAAAAGCTCCGAGAGGGGCAGTTATAAGTATTGCAAGTACAGCTATAGTGAGTATAATTTCGCCAGATGAAAAGCCTAAAGATAAAGGAATTGAGCCTATCGCAGCCTGTACAGTTGCTTTCGGACAGTAGGCAATCATGCTAAATATTTTTTCTTTTTTATTTAGATTAGTTTTTATTAGAGAAATTAAAACTCCAAGCATTCTAAAGATTAATACAGCAAATATGAGTAAAATACCAGTAAATCCAGTATTGAGAGCATATTTTATATTAACAGCAGCACCTACAAGTACAAAAAGTATAATTTCGGCAGCTACCCAAAGTTTGGAATATTTTAAAGAAAGCCTCTTTGATAATTCTGGTCTTTTAGTTTTTAAAAATGCTCCTACACTCATAACAGCAAGAAGACCAGAAAATCCTATAATACCATTAAAAAATTTTGAGTTTTCTATTGTTACAAGTATAAATGATATGGACAATATTATAACCACTTTGGCACTGTCTCTTATATGAAAGCGTGAGAAAAGTTTTGTGAGTATTAATGCTATTATAACACCTATTAAAAGCCCCAATATTATAGAAGTAGGTATTTTCATAAAATTAAGTACCGAAACACTTCCTCCTTTAACTAAAGAAGTAAAAGAAGCAAATAACACTATTACAAATATATCATCAACAGAAGCTCCAGCCATAAGTAATTGCGGTATACTTTTATTAGTGCCATATCTTTCATCAATAAGTTTAAGCATTTTAGGAACAAGTACAGCTGGTGAAACAGCAGCAACAACAGAACCCATTAAAGCTGCTTCAAATAAAGTAATATTAAAAAGTCTCGGAGCTATTAAAACCATTCCTATTATTTCAAAACTTGCAGGGAGAAAACACATTAGTATTGCAGGACGTCCTACCTTTTTTAAATCTTCTATATTAAGATTAAGACCAGCACGTGTAAGTATTATAATAAGAGCCAATTCTCTTAAATCGGCAGATATTGAAAGTATTGAACTATCTAATAAATTCAAACAATATGGACCTAATATAATTCCGGTTATAATAAGTCCTAAAAGAGATGGAAGTTTTAATGAAGAAAATATTTTTCCTAAAAGCATTCCGCATAAAAATATTAATGCCAAACTAAGAAGCATAAGATTAATCCTTTTTAATTATATTTGATTTTTTAAGATTTGATAAAATATAAAACCGCTGTCTGCAATTTATAATTTTTTATTAAAGATATACTTATCTTTAATAACTTAAAAAATCATAAAATTTGCAGAAGTCATCAGCTTTTATATTTTATAGTGAATAATATTAAGCGGTTTGATTATTTTTTTATTTAAATCTATTAAAATAAATAAAATAATCTAAGGAGACCTCATTCCTTATTTGTATTAATCATTTTATCATAATTATTTTTTATTTCAAATTTTTTGATACTTTACAATTGATTTTTATATTTTATTATGATATTATTTTTTGTAAATGGTGTTTTTTATATAAAAGTATTAAATATATTGTTTGCTATTTGTGTTTTTATAATATTTTTTGTGTCATAAAAATATAAATAGGAGTTTTTTTATGAGAAAAACCAAATTTACTTACTTACTTAATGATATTTTTAGTATTATTTAATTTTTACGCCTGTACAAAGCAGTCAGCTGTAAATCCTATTAATACACCAAATGTTATACCGCAAAGAACTTTAGAAATAGCATTTGCTTATGATAATAATAATATCGTTAAAAATAAAACTACTAATGTATTAATGCAGTTAGAAGATGATGACAGCGGATTTTATATGTTTTCTACAAAAAAAGATGATAAAGATTATGCAGCATATTTAATTGATGCTAAAAATAATTCTTCTATATCAATGTATTATGAAAATGGTTCTTTGTTTCCATATAAAATAATGCTGGTTCAAGATAATGAATCTTTAGTTGGATATACTTCAAAGCACCGTAAAGACAGTCAAAACTTCGATATTATTTGGTATTCAGAAGGCGGATATGGTGAAACTGTAAAAAATATACCTTTAAAAAACTCTATATATGATCATAGTTCGAGTATAGGAGTTGATTCAGATACTGATTATCAAATAAAAACTATAAAAATCAGTCTTCGAATATCAGAAGCTATTAATAATTATGTTGATAATAATGATACAGTTAAGCCTATGGCTAGGTCGTTATTTAACTCTTTTTCTAATTTTTGGAAAAAAGTATTTTCTGCTATAGTAATAGTAGTTGCTGTAGTAATTGCTGTTTTTGTACCTCCGCTAGCTCCTGCTATGGTAGAAGTTATAACTAATACTATAGAGTATATGCAAGTTATTGATATAAAAGCAGCAGAAGAAGATAAAAATGCAGCAGCTTCTGGGCTGAAAAAACTATTTATATCAAAAGCGGTCAATAATATTTCAGAAGTTAATTTATATCAAAATAATGATGAAATACGTCTTGATAAATTAGGAGACATTTTTTATATATTTTTTGATGTTACAGAAGCTGAGCTTGATAAATTTAAAATTAAAGCTACAATGGAAAATGAAGCTAATGGATGTAATCTTATAAATACTTATTATAAAATATGGTATAATGGTGAAACTATAAAAGTTAATGAGAAAAATATTTTGTTTGATGAACAAAAATTAAATAATAATCAGGATTTTTCTCTAAAAATAGAAAAAATGTATAATGACAGCGGAAATAATAACATATATATAGATATTGAGGTTGGTGCTAATACTATGATCAATAGTGAAGCATTATCTTCATTTAGATTAATATTAAAACCTTAATATGTAAAAAAGGATAATTTATGAAAAATATACTAATAATGTTATTGATATTTTCAAATATAGCATTAGCCTCTTCCTTTGAATTTGATTTTTCTGTTTCTTCAGGAGCTACATTTGATTTCAGCTATAATAAAGGATATCTTTTCAAAAAAAGTTTAGATGGTTTCAGATTAGGTTCAGGGTTTTCATTAAGCATATTGCTGTCATTGGGCAGAAATGATGAAATTAATAATAATATTTTAACCAGTATAAGCAGTATGATTGAAACAGGGTATAATTATTATATGAGGGAGAGAATGGGTAGTAAAGATTATTATACTGATGACGGATATTATATATATGATTATCATAGTATTATTTTAGGATATTTGCTTAGACTAAATTTTCACAATAAAGTTTCTTTAGGTATAGGAGGAGGAATTTTTATTCCTTTATACAGTACAGCTAATAAACAAGATTATTCGTTTGGACTTGGCGATTATAGAGATATGACAGAGTTTAATCAAAAAAATATTGCTTTTATGTATAAACTTCCTTTTATGCCTTATGTAAAATTAAATGTTGTAAGATATTTCTATTTTTCAGACAGATGGTCTTTTAAGATAGGAGGAAATTTAATATACAATTTTGGTATGGAGCTTGATAATTATAGATTAGGTTTTTATAATGTATATAGTAAATATAATTTTTCTTCTTTTGCTGCGGAGCTTTATTTGGGTATTTCTTTCGGAAGGGCTAAGTAATAATTAATCAGTAATGTTTATAATGATATCAAGTGCATTAAAATTTTCTGTATAATTTTTTTATTGTACTTGATATTTATTTATTATCTAATATACTTATTACTGATAATTTATAAAATTGGAGTATCAGAAGTGAAACGTATTAAATTTTTAGCTATATTCTTAACTTTTAGTTATTCTATATTCGCATTAACAACAAATGAAACTAGCTTGTTTAATGCTATTAATGAAAAAAACGCAGATAATGTATCGAATATATTATCTAATTCTATGGATATAGATATAAATGTGTTGGACGGGGAAGGGTATACTCCTTTACATAGAGCAATTTATAATAGAGATTTAAACACTGTAAATACTTTGCTTCAAGATGAAAATATAAATGTTAATTCCAAACTAGATATGAAGGTAAGCATAGACGGCTGGTATTTGGGCGGTGCAAGTCCTTTGATTTTAGCTTCATATATAGGCGATGCAAATATAGTTAAGGCTTTGCTTGATAATAATGCTAATATTAAAGCTAAAGATGATGTTGATGGAAGTATGGCTATACATATGGCATCAGCTAATGGGAATAATGAAGTAATAGCAATACTTTTGGAGAAAGATCCTACTACAATAAATGATACAGATAATAGAGGAAATACTCCTTTGCATTGGGCTTCTATGAAAGATAAGCCAGACACAGTTAAATTATTAATGGAAAATGGTGCGGATATAGAAGCAAAAGATGCAGACGGCTGGACGGCTCTTCATTATGCAGCTGCTTTCTCTTCACTTCAGACCGTTCAGGCTCTTGTTGATTTGGGTGCTGATAAAGAGAGTTTAACTAAAGACGGAAATACTCCTCTATATTATGCAAGACGTGATGATGTGAAAAATTATTTAACTGGTAATATAGCAAGAGAGGACGCTGATGATGAAACTGCTGCTGCTGATAATAATACAGAAGAAAATGCAGCAGAAGAAACTCAAGATGAAGTGGTTCAGGCAGATGCGGGAGAAACTATAGATGAAAATATGCAAGGCGAAATAGCTGAAGAGTCCGTTCCAGAACAGAATGCTGCTGCTGTATATGATACTGAAAATAATAATGAACAAAAACCTCTTGATGTTAAACAGCTTGAACTTTTAGTTGCTGTAAAAGATTATGATATAATAGCTATAAATACTTTAATAAAAGAAGGAGTTAATCCTAACTTCGTAGATGAAAACGGATATTCTCCTTTGCATTTAGCTGTTATCAATAATAGCCTAGATTCTGTAGAGGCTTTGCTTTCTTATAAAGACATAAATAAAGAGGTAAAACTACCTTATGAAGCTACTTTGGATAATTGGTATTTGGGCGGAGCTACTCCTTTAATAACTGCTTCATACATAGGAAATGCTGATATAATGTATACTCTTATAGAGGCTGGATGTGATATAAGAGCAAGAGATGATATAGACGGAGCTATGCCTGTACATGTGGCTTCTGCTAATGGGAATGATGACGCTTTAATATTATTATTAGAAAAAGATAAAACATTGGTTAATGAAACAGACAATAATGGAAATGACACTCCTTTGCATTGGGCTTCTATGAAAGATAATCCTTCTACAGTTCTTGTACTTTTAAAATATGGTGCTGATACAAAAATACAAAACTCTGATGGTAATACGGCACTTCATTATGCAGCAATGTATGCTTCTTCTGATGTTATAAAAAATATAGTTTCTTCTGATAAATCAAGTGTTAATATAGCTAACAATGAAGGTATGTACCCTATACATTATGCTGCTTTGGAAGATAATTCTGATGCTTTAGTATCTTTAGTTCAGGACGGAGGAGCTGATGTTAATATAAAAGACTCTACTGGAGATACAGCTTTACATTATTCAGCTGCTTACGGAAATATGGATAGCGTTATGGCATTGGTAGAAAAATGTAATGCTGATAAAAATATAAAAGATGGAGACGGTTATACAGCTGCTGATTTGGCTTATGATAATGGATATGAAAATATAGCTTCTTATTTGAGAGGTGATTCTAAGTATATACCTGAAAATAATAACAATACTACTACTAATGATGATAAAAAAGAATTAGTTCTTCCAGAATATATAAGAAAACCAGATTTAAATAAAAAATGGTGGTAATTATCATTATATTATAATTGTGTACTAAATAGGCTTGAGATTATTATAAATTTCATGCCTATTTTTTTGTTTTAATAAAAACTGTTCATTTTATATATCTTATAAAATACAGCTATTGACAAATTTATACATTTACTTTACTTTTATTTATAATTATTAATTGAATGAGGATTTAGAACATAATGTATATAGAAAGCGATATCATACGAGGTCATATAGATGCTGTAGTTTTGCATTTTTTAAAAGATAATGATTCCTATGGTTATGAACTTTCTAAATTGATAACTGATAAGACAAATGGAGAATATGAGATTAATGGACAGACTTTATATAGTGCTATAAGAAGGCTTGAAGGTAAAAAGTTAATAGAGAGTTATTGGGGTAATGAAAGTCAGGGCGGAAGAAGAAAATATTATAAAATTACTGAAGAAGGTAAAAGTTTTTTGAAAGAAGAAACAGAGATATGGATTTTTACTAAAAAAATAATAGATAAACTTCTTGATATTAAATAGGTATTGAATAAAAGAGAAATATTATGATTGATGATTTTTGTAATGAATTAAAAAATAAATACCCTAATACTCAAAAAGTTAGGGATCAGATTGAAGAGCTTAGAAATTATTTATACATGAAAACTGAAGAATATATTAATAATGGAAAAGATGAAAAAGAAGCTTTTTACAACGCAATTAAATCTTTTGGAGATATTGATACTCTTATTGAAGAGATATCTAAGGATGCAAAAATTGTTAATAAATACAGATTATATTTATTTTCTGCTATTATTGATATTTTTGTTGTAGTTTTTTTAAGTTTGTTATTATGTTTTATTTCTTTGAAAAATAATAATATATCATTTTTTTCTTATATAAATAACTCTTTAATTGCCGGTATGTTTTTTATTATTTCTGGGATAATTGCTATTTTTTTAAGTACAGTAATACCTTTTATTAATATGCGTAATATATACGAAACAGTAGAATATACTTATAGTGATTATAAAATAAACTTAAAATATTCTATAATAGGTTTTATTATTATATCTATGGCAGTATTTATATTTAATATTATTTTCAGCCCGCATCATATTTGGTTTCTATTTGTTATTATATATGCTTCTTCTTGGCCTTTAACTGTATTTTTCTTTTATAAATTTTTTAAATGTTCAAAAAGGAACTGATTTATGAATATTAATGATTTTTATAAAAATATAAAAAAGAAATACCCTAATACTAAAGAAGTTCTTGAGCAGTTAGATGAAATAAAAGATATGCTTAATTCTAAAGTTAAAGAATATGTAAAAGATGGTTTGAAATATGAAGAAGCATGCACTAAAGCTATAGAAGAGCTTGGAAATATTGATGAAGTTTTTGAAGATATAAGTAAAGATGCTAAAATTGTTTATAATGTTTATATAAAAATATTAACAGCTTTAATATCTTCTTTTTCTACAGCTTTTTTGGTTTTTATTTTGGGTTTGATTATAGAGAATGTAAGTATTTTTAATGAAACTACTAAAATCGGATATAAACTTACTATGCCTTATTTTTATTTGATGTTATTTGTTTATATAGTTGTTTATTCACTTTGGAATTTCTCTGATAATATCAAACCTAAAATAAGAAAATATGGCCATGATATTTATAAAATTAATTTAAAAAACTCAATTATTGCAGTTATATTATATTCTGTAATAATGTTTATCATCAATATACTTACTATTAAGTATAATGATTATTTATGGTTTATTTGGGCTTTTATCGGAATATTAAATTGGACTATTTCTATAATTGCTGATTACTATTTATTTAGGAGTAAAATATTTGAATATAAAAAATAAATTTATAATATTTTACACAAAGTATATTGACAGACATAATACTTATGCTATAATAGTAATATAAGATAAATAGTAGGTGTGCTGCTTTGAAGAAAATATTATTAGTATTTATTATATTGTCAAGTTTTCTTTTTGCTCAGAATGATTTTGTAAAATCTGGTTTTCATTATAGTTATAACTATTTTGGATTTCCATTTTCTGTTGATTTAGGATATGCATATAAAAAGAATTCACATTTTGTATATGTACCTCGTGTAGGAATAAGTTTTGATTACGGCTCTGAGTCATCATTTGGAATATTTGCTAATATTGGAATGGAGTATAGATACAGAAGATTTTTTATAGATTTAAATTACAAACAAGGAATAACGCCTCCTTTTTCTACATTTAATTATAAAGATTTGGAATATTACGGACAATTAAAATTAGGATATTCTTTCGATAATGTAATGATTTCTTATGGAATGAATATAGGTAAAATACTTTCTTCTGAGAGGGAAGTTTACAGATTAAGTTCTATTTTTAAGATTAATCAAAGTGTCGGTTTAAGTTCTACATTTGTTGATGACGGTATTAATAAATTAAAATTCAATGCTGGAGTGGGGGCAAGCATTATACCTAATGAAAATCAGTATTCATATAATGTTTCAGCTAGTACGCCTTATTCATTCTTTCATTATTGGGGCGAGCTTGGTATTATGCCTTATATAGGATACAGTGCTTATTTTGATAAAAGCGAGAAAAAATATTCTATAGGGTTTAAATATTTATACTCTCTTATGATGATGCCTTTAACCAATTTAGAAGCTCATCTTAAAAATATGGATTTTCTTACATTTGTTCATTTTGAATATAAATTTTTTATGAGATTTCTTCCATCTGGTTTTAATGATATATACTTAGTTGCTTTTGGAAATGTGGGATACGGAAAATATTTTGAAACTAGTATTGATAAAGGAAATTTATTGTACGTAGTAGGCGGAGGAATAGGATATAACCTTTACGGTACAACACCTTTGCAATTAACTTTTGGTGTTGATAATAATAAAAGTTTGGTTATGAATTTGATAATAAGCACTATAGTGTTTTAATATTTTGGAGTTTATTATTTATGGTAAATGTTAAAAATAAAATTATATTTTCTTTTTTATGCTTAATCTTTTATACAGCATTGAGTTTATCATTTTATTTAATACCTTTTAATTCAGAAGTATTGAGTATAATTGCTATATTTTGTACTACTATATTTAGTGTATTTTTTATACTTCCTGCTTTTTTGTATTCTCCTATTTATTCAATAGTTATTGGTATTTTATATTATATATTTTTTAGATTGTTTGAAATTATAAAAGTGTTTACCACTTTGGATTCTACATCTGTAACTTTGATTTATATGATATTTCAAAGTGTTTTTGGTATTATTATTAATATATCTGGTATTATATTAACTTGCTTGACTATTTATTTTATCAAAAATTATATTAAAAATAAAGGTATTGATTTTAATATTAGTATGGCTTTAATAACTGCTTTGATAATTGCATTTATAAGATTTGTTATAAACGGATTAACTTTTTCATCATTCTTTTTTAGCTTTATTAAAAATAATATAACTATTAATAATGATATAATAATTCAGCAGATTATTTCTTATGTTATTTCTGTTGTATGTACTTTTATGGCTGTGATTATTTCTTATTTTATTTATATGAAGGTAAAAGACAAACCTTTTTTTGCTAATAATTTGAATAATGATGTTAATAATGAGTAGTTTTTATTGTATCTTGTTTTAAGGAGTATTTAATATGATAAAAAAATTTTTAACAATTTTATTTTTATCTTTTGTTTTGACTATTTCAGCTTTTTCATATAGTAAGGATTTTAATGAGCTTTATAATCTTTACTATATGATTAATACAAATAAAGAAGGGGATTTAAATGCTGTTATAGAAAAAATAAAAAATGCTAATTATGGAAATATAGAAAAACAAACTTATGAGAATCTTATTTTACTTATGGATATATATATGAATCCTAAAAGTAAAAGAGAAGCTTATAAATTATTAAATGATAATATAAATAAGAATACCCCGTTACTTTCAGAAAAAGATGCTGATTATATGTCTTCTGTTGCTGATGTGATGAGCGGTGCTATTAATTATTCTTCATTTAATGATGTTATAAAACTTTCAGCAAAAGCTGGGGAGATATATGATAATGCTTTAAAAATCAATGCAAGTCATTTTCCTTCACTCTTGGGTAAGGCAATACTCACAGCATACAGTCCAGAGTTTGTGGGAGGCGGAATAGATAAAGCACTTCCAATATTTAAAAAGGCTGAAAGCAATGCTAAAGAGAAATGGGAAAAACATATAGTTTATTTATGGACTTCTCAGGCTTATTTTAAAAATAATGATAAAGCCAATTATGATAAGTACATGAAAATGGCAAAAGATATATTTCCAGAGGGGGCTTTTATAAAAAATGTTATTGATATGAATGCTAAAGGAAAAGGAATGTTTAATTAATATATTATTTAAGAATTATTAAATATAGTGATATGTATTGCAATTATATAAAGCTATGATTTGCACTTTCGCCTCAGGCGTACTTCGTATGGTTATTTTATATTACGCCATACCTAACGGTACTTCCTTCGGTCGCAGGCGGACAGACGTCATAAAAGAACTAGGGTGCTGCATAGCACACAGCGTGGTGGGCAAAGCCCTGCAAATGTTAGAATAAAAAATTGTAATTACTATAATAAGGATATTAAAATGTTTAAAGTGATTGTTTTGATTTTTATTAGTTCTTTCTTAGGATTATACGCTGAAATTTCAAGCGAGGCTAATGCTGTATTAAAAGAAATAGATAATAAAAATAATGAATATCATTCAGGTGAGAGACTTGTAAGAACGAGTGAGGCTAAAGATATTTTAAATAGAATAAAAAACAGCAATTTAAGCGAAGAAGAGAAAATGTATTTAAGTATAGAATGCTATACTCTATGGGCTAATGTATCTATAGCAAGCGGAACTTTTGAAGAGGATTATAAAATATTAGGTGATATATATAAAAATCTTAAAAAGGATAAAGTTTTTAAAAAAGGCTCTTCTGATATTTACGGAGCTTATGCTAATTTTGCTAATTCTTTTACTTCTCTTGCTTTTTTCAATAAAAAATATCCTTACAGTGTGATTGTTGATATGTATACTTATTCCCGTTTGGCTTTATTAAAGAACAAAAATAATATAAGAGCAAAGCAGGTTTATGGAATGTGGCAGATAGCTACTTTGAGTTTTTATAATAATGCGGCATACTATTCTGTGATGACATCATTAAATGATACAAGCAGTTTACCAGATTATATGATTTACAGAGCTTATATTTACAGATCTATGGCATATATGAAAGTAAATGAAACAGATAAGGCATTTGAAGAATTGGATAATGCTTTGAAAATGTATCCTAAAGGTTTTTATGGGTATTTATTAAAAAGCTCTTATGATAAAGGTAATGACGGATTTTTAAGTGCGGAGGGGGGTGACTTTTAATTATGATAAGATGCAAAAATATATCAAAAATATATAAGACTAAAGATTATAATATAGCAGCAAATAAAAATATTAGTTTAGAGATAAAAGACGGCGAAATTGTTTGGGTGGCTGGAGTTTCTGGTGCGGGTAAAAGTACGCTTCTTCACATACTCTCAAGTATAGATATTCCTACAGAGGGAGCAGTTTATTGGAATGATAAAGAGGTTTCAAGATTGAGTGATAGAGAAAGAAGCAGTTTCAGACTTTTAAACATCGGGCTTATTTTACAGTCGCTTGAATTATTAAAAACTCAGAGCGTATTTGATAATGTGTCACTTCCTCTTAAATTTTTAAATGAAAGTTCTTCTAATATAAATAAAAAAGTTAATGAAATATTAGAAAACTTAAAAATAGATAATTTGAAAAAGAAAAAACCAGAACAGCTTTCAGGAGGACAGAAACAGAGAGTAGCTATAGCTAGAGCATTAGTAAGCGAAGCTCCTTATATATTCGGCGATGAGATAAGTGCTAATTTAGATACTGACACGAGCAAATTTATTTATGAATATATAAGAAACACTATAAAGAGAAGAAACGGCATAGGCTTTTTTATTTCGCATGATGAATTGATAGAGAATTATGCTGATACAAAATACATTATGAGGGATGGAGAAGTAACACTTAATATATGCTAAAAATTTTTAAGTTTGTCAATTTTTTTATTGTTCTTTTTCCCGCCGCACACCATACTTAACAGTACTTCCTTCTGTCGCAGGCGGACAGCGTCAAAGAACCTTATATTCTCGACAAGCTCGGATACGCTTCGCGAAAGTGCAAGTGTAAAAATAATCCTAAATTGTAATAACTATGTTTTATATATAGGATAAATTATTAAATTTAGACTAAAATATAGCCTTTCGCGACTGCGGGCTGTGCCTGCTTCTTTGTGTCACGCCACAGGCGGACAGCGTCCAAAAGAAGTGGGGTGCGGGGCAAAGCCCTGCTAGATTTTAAATTTAAAAAAATAATTTTTTAACAAACTATATTTGTTTAGGTATATACTAAAAATTTTTGAGTTTGTCATTTTTTATTCAACTTTTTCCCGCCTAGCACACAGAGTGGCGGGCTTCGCCAAAAGTTGTAAAAAGTGCAAGTATAAAATTAATAATAAAATAATAAATTAAAAACTTAAATTGATATTGTTAACAACTATAACGGAATAGAAAAATGAATATAATAAAATTAGCTTTTGATAATCTCTGGTATAATAAAACCAGAACAATTTTAAATATGATACTTATTATAGTATCTTTCGTATCTCTTATGATGATAAGCGGATATAATAATTTTACTAAAGAAGGAATTATTACAAGTATAAATACAAGCGGAGGCTCTCTTGTAATAGCTGATAAATCATATTGGGATAAAAAAAGCGAAAAAATCAATATGCTTAAAGATAATGATTTTGAAATTATTTATAAAAAACTTGAAACTATAAATGAAGTTAATGATTATCAGAAAAAATTAGATATAAGCGGACTTATAGGCAATGAAAGTAAAAGTAAATTCTTTTCAGGATATGCTTATGAAAAACCTTCAAAAATCATGTCGTCAGTATCGTTAAAATCTGGCACACCTATATTTGATGATGATATTAATACTATGGTACTAGGTAAAGATTTGGGAGAGTTTTTTAATCTCAATTATGATGAAGAGCATTACTTAAATTTGATGACTGATTTCGGAGAGGGTATAAGTTTAGGTTCTTTAATGGCTGTTGGTTTGATATCATTAAATAATAGTGCTTCAGATGCTATTACTATTTATTGTCCTCTTAATGCTGTATATGAAGTATTTGGTCTTGAATATGGCGATGCTCATAATTTACTCATATATTTAAAAGATTATAAAAAGGCAGAAGAAATAAAAAATAACCTTAACAAATATTTTAATGAAAACAATTTAAATTATGAGGCTAAAGACTGGAAGGATTTGAATGCATTTTTACTTTCTGTAATTGATATGAATACTAATAATTATTTAATAGCTTTGGGAGTATTGAGCATATTAGTATTTGTTTCAGTTATGCAGATGCTTACTACAAATTTTTTGGAGAGGTTAAATGAGTTTGGTACTATGCGGGCATTAGGAATAAATATAAAAAATGTAACTTTACTTTTGTTTTTGGAAATTATCATAATGGCAGTATTAAGTTCAGTTATTTCGATAATTATTTCTTACAGTGCTTCTGGAATACTTAATGTTTCAAACTTTATAATGAAATTTCCGGGGGCTACTGACGGTTATCCTTTAAGTTTATTACTAACATTTAAAGACACTGTTTTAATATTTACTTGGGTATTATTAGTATCTATACTTGCTGGTATTTATCCAATAATAAAGGTTATAAAAATGCCTATAATAGAGGTTATAAAATATGTTTAGAAGATTTTTAAAAGTTTTATTTATTGTAAGTATTTTATCTTTTAATTTATACAGTCAGAATATATTTGATGATTTTGTTAATATTTACAATAGAGGCGGCAAAAATTATAAACTATCAGGCACATTTACTGATATAAAGGACGGCAGAAAAACTATTAATAATTTTGACATGATAGTTGGAAAAGATTATAAATTGATGTATTTAAAAGATAATAAAACTTTATTTTTAGCTAATAATCAGGGTTTTTTTGTTCAGGGAGAGAAGCAGGTTTCGCCTTTAAAAATATCTGGAAGTTATGTTGTAACGGGTGCTGCCAATATGAATGATTTGATGTCCATAAACTTTACTGATGATTATAAAATTGAAAAAGAGATAAGTTCAGAAGAGGTAAATTTAATAAAGAAAAATAGAAGCGTTCCTTATGCTAAGGCGGTATTAAAAAAAACTTCTAATGGCTATAGTATAGATTTTTTTGATAACAGTGGTAAAGCATTAAAAAGAGGAATATATAAAATTAGTAATAATACTTTTAATGATATGGAGTTTTATAATTTGATTATTAATACAAATTTAAGTACAGTATGCCGTATAGAAAGTACAGAACCTTCAAATTATTCAAGCTCATATTTTAGAAGTGAAAACATGAAAATGCTTTTTAGTTTATTTAAAGATTAATTAAAGAATGAAAAATATAAAAATATACTTTATTTTTTTTATTGTATCGTCTATAGCATTTGCTGATATAACTCCTAAGTTTGGAATAAAAAATAGTTTTAGTTATATAGATATGAAAGAGGATGCATTTATACCAAATTCTGTTTTAAGTAATGATACTTATTTTTATTTGGGGTTTGAATATCTTAATAATAATTTTTATTTTTCATTTAAGCCCGCATTAAGAATATACACTAAAGATAACAGAGATATTATTTATAATAACGGAAGTTTTATAAAACAGACAGACAATAAAGCATATGCTTCTTTTACTTTTGATGAACTTCAGTTTACATATATAAATGATATTTTAGGATTTTATATAGGTAAAAGAAAATTCCATTTCGGGGAAGGTTTTAATAGGCAGTATATGTTTGTAGGCGACAGTGTATTATATAATGATTTTGATGCTTTATATAATAGTGAGCTTAATTTTTATCAAAATAATATAACGCATTCTATAGGATTTATTACAGATACAAAATCAATAGATTTATTGGAAGAGCCAAAGTATTACAGAGCTTGGTATTATTTAAAATATTCTTCTTCTCATCTAGGTTTAATGGCTATTGCAAAATATACTTATGACTTAAAACTTAAAAATAGTTTAATGCTTGGTTTTGAGGCTTCATATATATTTGATATAGGGCTTAAACTTTATGGAAATGTTACTTATAATATTTTAAGCGGCAATAATCTAGGAAAAAGTCTTAATGATATAAAAAGTTTATTAGGTATTAATTATACTTTTATTTATAATTATGATTTTATATTAAGTCCTTATATAGAATATTTTTATGAGGATAGCCATTCATTTTATTCTATAGGGCTTTATTTATCTTTTCTTAACAACTTGTTTAATATAATAACTTATTTTTCTCATTCGCCTAATTATAAAATGGATTTAAATACTAAACTTCTTATTAATTATAATAATTTTAATTTTACTTTTAATTATTATACTCCATTTAAATATAATGAAGTTTTAGAGCATGTATTTGAAATATGTCTGGAATATAACTATTAACAATATAGAAAATAGTGTATAATTATATTTTTTAATTATGTTTATTTTTTTGTACTATCCGTACTTAAAAATAGCCGGCATGTACTTGTATATATTAAAAAGAAAATATAACTTTATTTTGATAAATTATAGTTGTTTAGATATATACTAATGTTACAAAGATTAATAAAATTATGAAGCAATAAAAAATTAGTAGAATTACTTGTACTAATTTTTAATAAGTTAAAAACAAAAAGAGATGCTTAAAAAACATCTCTTTTTTAGTATTTTTCATAAACCGCTATTATTTCATAAACCTTGCTTTAATCGTCCCATTTTTGTCCCATTAACTGTCCATTAGCTGATACGAATAATTCCATCATATTATTAAGTTTTATTTTATAATTACCCCATTCTTTTTCTACATCTATCATTCTAGCCTGAGGATAAGTTCTTCTTACTGTATTAGCAACTGCCTGAGGCAATACGCTCATAGGTACTCCGTTATATTCTCCGTCTATATTAAGCCAAGTTCCGTTAGCTGAAAAGTCTATAGAAGCTCCGTTTGATAATTTAACTTCAAATTTTCCGTCATCTCTCTCTACTTTCCATATTTGTGCCTGAGGATAAACTCTTTGTATAAATGTTCTTGCTCTTTGAGGAAGTGCTGAAGCAGGTACTACCCAATCGGCAAATAGGCTTGAAGTTGAAACTATTGTTAATGTTATTAATAAAGCAAATAATTTTTTAGTCATATTTAGTCTCCTTAATTTCTATTAATACCCTGTAAATTATCTTTACAATTATAAGTATAGCAGAAAAGAGATTAATGTCAATAGAATTTACTTTATTTTTACAATTTTTTTACAGAATAATTGTTTTTTTATCTATATATACTACATATTAAACATTGTATAAAAACATATATTAAACTTTTATATATACTAGTAAATATTCTTTACTTTAACATATTTTTTTATAATATATAATAAATAATTAGGTTAAAAATATCATTTTTACAATCATTTTTAATAAATGTTTTATTAAGTAATAAAAAACGTACGGATTTATTTATGAAAAAAAAGATTTATTTTGCCATACCTATAATAGCATTAGCATTAATAATAGCAATTTCTTTTTACAGAAGCAGAGATAAATATGTAAGAACAACTATAATAATAAGCGATACAATACTCAATATAACAGCACAAACTTCAGATAAAACTATGAATAAATTAACACAGGATATCACAAATGAGATTAACAGAATAGATAATATATTAAATCCTTATAATGAGAATTCAGAAATAGCTAAAATAAATAAAGAAAGTTTAAGCGGTAAAACTAATATAGCAGTATCTGATGAGCTTTCTCATATATTTGAAACAGGTTTAAGATATTCTAAATTAAGCCCTTCATTTGATATAAGTATAAGACCTTTAATAGAACTTTGGGGATTTGGAGTTAAAGAAAATCAGACAGTTCCATTAAAAGAAGATGTATATAAAGCTTTATCATATATAGATTATTCAGCTTTGAGTATAATAACAAATGATGACGGTAAAAAGATATTAAAATTATCAAAGCCATTAACGTTTGATTTCGGTTCATATGGAAAAGGTTATATAATAGAAAAATTAAAAGAAGTATTTGCTGAAAATAATATAAAAAATTATCTGATAGATTATGGCGGAGATACATATGCAAATGGAGTAAACAGCAAAGGCAACCCTTGGGTTATAGCAATAAGAAATCCTAGAAATGATGCTGATGGTTATTTAGGCTTGCTTGAAGCTACAAATTGTACTATAGTTACAAGCGGAGATTATGAAAGATATTTTACTCAGGACGGTACTAATTATCATCATATAATAGATGCTGAAATAGGATATCCTACCTACAATAGTATATCTGCTACAATAGTACATACTAATGCTGAAGAAGCTGATGCATTATCTACTACGGCATTCTTAATGGGTACTAACTTCTTTACAAATGAAGCTTTTAAATATAAAGAGGCATATATAGTAACTCCAGAAGGCGAGCTTTATATTGTAACTAATGAAAGTTTTTAATTAATTTTTTATATATTTAAGTATTACTAAAATACTTTCACCATAGCTTTTTACATCATAATGCATTATATCTTTTATAAGGTTTTTAAAATTTTCTTTTTCTAAAAAAGCTTTATAATAGTCATCACCAAACTCTGCTGCTAAAACTCCATCATCATTTAATAGTTTTCTCTCTATTACAGCATTCAAGCAGTCAAAGTATATATTTGAATGATAAGGCGGGTCAAAGTATATTATATCAAATTTATCATTAGTTCTTTTTACATAATCTAAAGCTGATATTCTTTTTACTTTATAAAGAGAATTATCATTGTCAAATATAGCTTTTGCATTTATAAATATAGTTTTTACAGCCTCTCTGTCTATTTCTACAAGTGTAGCATGTTTAGCATTTCTGCTTAAAGCCTCAAAAGCAATAGCTCCGCTTCCAGAACATAAATCAAGCAAATTTTTACCTTCAGCATTGACTATATTAAAAAAAGCCTCTCTTACCTTTGACTGAGTAGGTCTGAAATCTCTCTTCGGAGTTAGTACTTTTCTTCCCTTTTTATTTCCAGATATAATATACATATTTTGTCCAAATAAAAAATTATTTATATAAAACTCTAATCTGAGCAAAAGCAGCATTCACATTTAAATAAAGTATATTATCCTCTGTTCCCATAACAAAGTTTGTCTCCCCAAAACTTATGCTGTCTCCTGTGGGAAGAGATACACTTCCAAAGGCACTTGAAGCCTTTATATGAACCTGCACTTTATCGCTTATAAAAACAACAGTGTCAGAAAATACTGTGTTTATATCTATAATTCTGTTTCTGTCTATTTCTAAATCGGATAAGTCTATAGTTTTAGTTTTAAAATATACATTATATTTAGTTCTTTTATTTTTAGGCACACTGTCGCTTACATAATGCATTCCTACTAATATATATACTCCTAAAAAAATTATAATCATTCCTATAATCACTCTAAATATAGGAGTATATAGTATAAAAGGCATGTTAATATTAAAGCAGTATCTTATTAATATATATATACCGCCTCCTATGACAAATAACCCCAAAAGAAGTTTAGAAGCATAAAATCCTCTTCCAAAAATTAAAGCTATTCCCCAAGCAATTATTAAAAAAGAAACAATTATAGTAAATACAGGCGTATATGCTAATGCAGGAATATAAATATGAAAAACATACTGAAGCAGTATATAAGCACCTATTATTATTACAATACTTCCTATTAAAAACCTTGAAAATATAAATTTCATATCTCTAAATACCTTAAAAATTATATATATGTTTTTTATATACTAAACAATATTATCAAAAAAACAAGTGCTTTATAAAAAATATATAGGCTTTAAATATTTAAAAATTTCTTTATACATTTAGTTTGTTCTGGATTTTTTATTAAAAAAGCATCATGTCCGTAATTGGATTCTATTTCATAAAACTCTGTGCTTATATTAGCATGCTGATATGCCGAAACTATTTCAGCCGACTGTGTGCTAGGATAAAGCCAATCGGATATAAATGATATAACAAGTACTTTATTAAGAGATACATTTTTCTTGTTTTTAATTTTTTTTATATCATCTTTAGCATCAAAAAAATCCATAGCTTTAGTAAGATATAAGAAGCTGTTTGCATCAAATCTCGATGTAAATTTTTCTCCATTATAATGAAGATAATTTTCTACTTCAAAAGAAGGAGTAAAGTATTTTAAAGCCTTTTTTCTTCTTCTTCCGAATTTTTTTCTCATATATTCTTCGCTCATATATGTAATATGTCCGAGCATTCTAGCCAAAGCAAGACCTTTATCTGGAGAAGACATTCCATAATATTTTCCTCCATACCATTCATTGTCTTCTGTTATAGCCTCTCTTGCTATTTCATTAAAAGCTATCTGCATAGGAGAATGAGTCATAGTGCTTGCTATTATAATTGCTTTTTCCATCATTTGAGGATAAGAAGCTGTCCATTGTAAAGCCTGCATTCCTCCCATAGAGCCTCCTATTACACAGTAAAGTTTTTTTATTCCTAATGCATCTATTAATATTTTTTGTACCTTTACTATATCTTTAATCGTAAATGTAGGAAAATCTGTTCCGTAGCATAGATTACTATTTGGTTTTTTTGAGGAAGGTCCAGTGGTGCCGCTGCAGCCTCCTAAAACATTTGAGCATATGACAAAATATTTATTAGTATCTATTGCTTTGCCTTTGCCTACAAAATTACTCCACCAAGAAAGTACATCTGCATCTCCTGTAAAAGCATGGCATATTAAAATGGCATTATCTCTATTGATATTTAAATGTCCTGAGGCAGTGTATGCTATAGTTAATTCTTGTATAGAAGCCCCGTTTTCAAATTTAAATGCCTTATCATAATGAAAGAATTTAAGGCTGCTTTTTTCATCTGTTATAATCTCTTCTATAATTTCTTCTATTTTATTGATTTGTTCTTTAATTTTACTTTTTTTATTTTTTTTATCTTTTATTATATTTTTTATATTCTTCATAAATAAACCCCTAATAAATATTATTAAAAACAAGAGTGAATTATATTATTATCACCCTTGTTTTTTATGCTTATATAATTATTTGCTTGCTATAGCTAAAGCTTCGTCCAAATAATAAAGTATATCATCAATATGTTCTATTCCTATAGAAAGTCTTATAAAGTTTTTGCTTATTCCACCTTTTATTAATTCTTCTTCTGATAATTGAGAGTGCGTAGTAGAAGCAGGGTGAGCAACCAAACTTTTTACGTCTCCTACATTAACTAAATGAGAGAATAGTTTTATATTGTCTATAAACTTAACAGCAGCCTCATATCCGCCTTTAATTCCAAATACAACCATTCCGCCGAATTTATCTTTTAAATATTTACTTGCCAAAGGATATGAAGGATCATTTTTTAGTCCCGGATATCTTACCCATTCAACTCTATTATCTTTTTCTAAAAACTCAGCAACTTTTAAAGCATTATAAGAATGTCTTTCCATTCTTAAAGGCAAAGATTCTATTCCTTGTATAAAAGACCAAGAATTATCAGGTGAAAGACAAGCCCCCAAATTTCTAAGCGGTACTGTTCTTACTCTTAAAGCAAAAGCAGCATTTTTAAGTTCATCAGGCAAATCATAAGCCCAGCGAAGTCCATGATAATTTGAGTCTGGTTTTGAAAATAAAGGAAACTTATCACTTTGCCAATTAAAATTACCGCTGTCAGTAATAATACCTCCTATAGCACTTCCATGTCCGCCTATCCATTTTGTAAGAGAGTTTATTACAATATCTGCACCATGTTTAATAGTCTGCAAAAGATAAGGTGTTGTAAAAGTTGCGTCTATTACAAGAGGTATTCCGGCATTATGTGCTATTTCAGCTGCTTTTTCAATATCTGTAAAATCAAGCGAAGGATTTGATATTGTTTCTATAAATATTAATTTTGTTTTATCAGTAATTGCCTTAGCAAAGTTTTCTGGATTTTTAGCATCAACAAATTTTGTATTAATACCGAACTTTGGAAGTATTGCCCCAAACTGAGAATATGTTCCGCCGTAAACATTAAATGCAGAAACTATTTCATCTCCAGCCTCGCATATTGTAATTATAGTATAAAATATAGCATTAGTACCAGATGATACAGCAATAGAAGCAAGTCCTCCTTCCATAGCAGTAATTCTTTTTTCTAGTACATCAGTTGTTGGGTCTCCCATTCTTGAATATATATATCCAAGTTCTTTTAAATCAAATAAATCTGCTGCATGTTTAGAATCTCTAAATAAATACGAAGTCGTTCTATATATCGGTACTCCTCTGCTTCCAAACTTATCATCAAAATCCTGACCTGCATGTGCTGCTATTGTTTCAAACTTTAATTCTCTTGACATATATTCTCCTTTTATATTTTTGTACAAAAAATTTAAAAATAAAAAAGCCGCCAAAAATTAATTTGACGGCTGAAATTACAAAATAAAAAATATATTATATTATACAGCCATCATTATTAAACATACGCATTTGCATGAGGCAAAGCATCTGATTCATAACGATGATTGATTTCATTTTTTATAATTCCTACAATTAAATCTTAGTTTTTATAGTATATAACAATATATAATTATTTTCAATAGTAATTTAATCATTTTTTATATATTTGTTTTTAAGATGCTTTTATATTATCTAAAACTATAGAATCAGCATTAAATAATAAAATTTTATCTAAAAATGGTATATCTAATTTTAAAAATACACTATAATGCCAGCTATGCCATATATGTTTGTATTTTATTATATTATTTATATTTTTGTATTTTTCTATGTTCGTTGATTAATAAAAACTTATTTCACAATTTTTTATTAATAATAAATAATAGAATAGATTAAAAAATCGGGCGTCTAGCAATTTTTATTGCTAGACGCCTTAAAGCGAGATTTTTTAATTTTTTAATTAGGCAATTTTTATTAATAACAATATAATAAATTGTGAGCGTCTGGCAAGTTTACTTGACAGACTCAATTAGCGAACAATTTTTATTAGCAACAGTAGAAAATAATTTGTTTTTATTGTATTATATTTTGTAAATTATCAATGTACTATATGGCGGTATTTATGAAAAATATATTATTAATTTTTTTGCTATTAATTATTTTTATTATTTCATGTAAAAAGAAAGAAGAAGCAAGTGTAGGTATAGGAGGAAATACTTCATATGTGAGTTCTCCAGAAAATATATATCATGCGGTATATACAAATGTTGTAAAGATTCATGGTAAATTTCTTAATATGAACTCTGCTTTCTCTTACGTAAACAGAGAGGAAGGAGAATACAGTGAAGATTATGATATATTTGAAGCTATAGAAAATCATAGTTTAAAAAGAGTTCGGGAATTAATAGCAGAAGGCAATGATATAGGTCAGACTTACAGAGGCGGCAGAAAATATAGTGAGGTTCTTAATTATGATTATTATCTTGATGGAGCTACTCCTTTAATGTTTGCGGTATTTTATAGGGATTTAGGTATAATGAAATATTTGCTTGATAATGGTGCTGATCCTAATATTATTCAAGATGAACATGGACGGAATGTATTTTTACTTGCTTGCGGTTTCGGAAATGTTGATATAATAAAGATGATTGTAGATTTTGACTCTGATTTAGTTGATTCTATATCTAGCCTTAATGAGAATGGACTTGATATAGCTTATTTGTATGGGAATATAGAAGTATTCGAATATTTAGTTAATACATTGGGTTTAACTACTGATCTTTTGGATTATGTCGATGAAGAAGATCCGTACGAAAATACTGAGGACATAAAAAAATTAAGAGAACTTCTGAATTAAATTATTTTTATATAATATTTTTTATCTTAATAATTAATAAAAAATTATAAATAACGCACGGTGAATGAGCTTTTATCTATCAATTCATTATATTTTTTATTTTGTATATTTTATAAATAAAATTCTTCGTGCGTTGTGTAAGCAATAAATTTAAATAAATCTAGGGTGGGCCGTATAAATAACAGTGTAAACTTAAAAATAAAAATGAGACAAAATAGCAGATTAAAATTATAAGCCTAAAGGGCGGGGAGTTAAAATAAGTTTTAAAACTTGATTCACATACCATGCAATTTATTCCATAGCACTTTATTAAAAAATTCAACTTTAATTATCTTTATAACATACTTATAAATTTTAATCCCTGCTCAAGCTTATATTTAACTAAATTGTAATAAAAAATTATATATTAATATTTTTATGAAGCAGCTTTTATATTTAATACAGGCTTTAATCTGTCTATTATATCTGCTGTAGGCATTATTAATTTTTCTATTTCCATTGAATCTTTATATGCCTGAGGTGCTTCATCTAAAGTATTTTTTGATATACTGCTTGAATAAATACCTTTCATAGATTCTATAAAATCTTTCATATCTATTTGTTTTCTTGCCTGCATTCTTGAAAGCACTCTTCCTGCTCCATGAGGTGCAGAATAATTCCAATCTTCATTGCTTTTTCCTTCGCATATTAATATACCGTCACGCATGTTAAAAGGAATTATCATTTTTTCTCCCTTATAACTTCTTATAGCACCTTTCCTTATTATAAAATCTTCAAAATCTATAAAATTATGTATAGATGAAAAAGTATCTTCTAATTTTATATTAAGAGAATCTTTTATAATGTTAAGCATAGCCTCTCGGTTGATTTTGGCATAATACTGAGCTATTACCATATCGATGCAGTATTCAAACATAGATTTTCCGTATATATAATCTCCGCTTCTTACTATTTCAGTATACTCATTATATTCTTTTGTTGTTTTATCGCCGGAATCATTTACACTGTTTAAAAAATCTTTTGCTTCTTCTATTCTTTTTTTATTCTTTCTTACATGATATTCGCATACCATAGTTCCGAAATTTCTTGAGCCTGAATGTATAGTAAGAAAGTAATCATTATTTATGGCGCTTCCTATCTCTATAAAATGATTTCCTCCTCCTAATGTTCCGATAGAGTTGTGAAACTTTTCTAAATCCATTTCTATTCTTTGGCATAATTTTTCTATATAATTATTATCTATTTCAAATGGGGTAAAGTTTGTATTATATCTTTTGTTATAAGCAATTATAAAGTTTCTCATAAGTTCATTTAATTCTTTGAAATTAAAAAATGAATAATTACTTTTTTTATGAGTTTTAACACCCATAGGAATATTTTGTTTTATAGTTTTGTCAATTTTTTCAAGCTCAATATTTTTTATATTATCATTTAATTTTGAAGTAAGCATTCCGCAGCCTATATCAACTCCTATATGAAAAGGATTTACTCTGTCAGTTAAAGGCATTGTAAAACCTATTACTATACCCTTTCCAATATGAGTGTCCGGCATTATTCTAACTTTCACATTTTCGCTTGCTTTTTCATTTAAAATATTATAAATCAAAGAATAAGATTCTTCATCAATATTGTCAGTAAATATTTTGCAGTCTTTATTGTATTTTCCTTTTAACTCTATCATGGAAGTATACTCCTTTCTTTAATTATTAATAATATTATAAATCATATAAATGTCAAAAATTGTCATTTATATTATACAGTAAAAAAATTTTAAGTTTTTTGATTATATAATTAAGAATTGAGCATTAAATTAAGTTTATTAATCATTTTCAATATTATTAAGATTATTCTAAAAATGAATTTCTAAAATTTTCTCTCATATTTTTGAAAGGTATAAACCAAGAAATTTTATTTATAAGTTTATCTATTTTGTTATTCAAATAATCATTACTATGTATTCCAAGTCCTTTTATTTTTTGATCCATAATAATTTGAATATATTTCATAGGATTTTGATGATAGTATGGTGTATAATAAAAATAATTCCAGAATAATTCTACAGCTTCATTTGAAGGTCAGTTTTTATTCCAAGATTTTATTTTTCCTACATAATGCATTATTGCCGACTTATCTATATTCTTAGAAGAAAAGTCATTCCATTTATTATCAATAAATTTTATTTTATCTCTAAATAAATAATTTAATATATCCTGATCGACACATTCTATCACATTATAGTATTTATTAAAATAATTTTCAGATTCTAAGTTTAGATTTTTTTCCATGTAGAGTTTATTATTTAATAATAAAACACCAGAATTAAAATATTTATGTTTGTCTTCAATTCCTATTTTTGTCTTATACTTTTTTAAGAAATTTAAATCTCCTGTATCTTCCACAGCAAGAGCAAAATATTCTGATATATCTATATTAAATAATTCTGATAAGCTTGAATTAACTATGATATCGCAGTCTAAATATAATACTTTATCAATATTTATAATTAAATTAGGTATATCTAAACGAAAAAAAATCGAAGGGGCATAATGTCTTTGATAGTTAATTTTTTCGAACCATTTATTATATTTATCTATATTAGGAGTATAGTATTTTATTTTAAATGTTTTTATCTCTTTTAGTCTCTCTATCATCATTTTATTCTCATCTGATATATCATTAGTTATGACATGAAAACTAAAAGATTCATCATCTTTTGAATTTTTTAATATTGATACTATTGTAGCTGACATAAAAGGAGCATATTTATCATTAGCAGTAAAGCATATATTCATTGTTTCTTGCATTTAATTACACTCCATAATCAAATACAAAAATAAAATATTGCTTATAATTGAATTGCTTGCTTGCTTGCTTGCTTGCTTGCTTGCTTGCTTGCTTTATAATTGAACATAAGATAATCCAAGAAGTTTTTTTAATATACATCATTTTAATAAATAAAGCAATACATATTGACAAAATATTAATATACAGTATTATATATAAATATAATATTTTAATATATTTTAAAGAGATAAATTATATGATTAAATACAGAGAGATTAACTGCAAATCGGCTTTAAATAAAATAGACAATGAATATGGATTTTGCTATGATTTAAATATTTACAGAGGCTGTCTTCATAAATGTTATTACTGTTTTGCTGTGTATTCTCATAAATATATTAATTCAAAAGATTTTTTCGGCGAAATATTTGTAAAAAAGAATATTGCAGAAGTTTTAGAAAAAGAATTATCATCGAGAAATTGGAATAGAGATATTATTAATCTAGGAAGTGTAACAGACAATTATCAGGATGCAGAAAAAGATTATAAACTTATGAGAGATGTTTTAAAACTTTTAATAAGATATAAAACCCCGATGTGTATATCCACAAAAAGCGATTTGATATTAAGAGATTTTGATTTGATAGATGAGCTTTCAAGTATAGTACCTGTAAGAATAGCGACAACTATAACAGCATTAGATGAGAAATTGTCATCATTAATAGAGCCTAATGTAATAAGCCCGGAGAGAAGATTAAATATATTAAAAGAGTTTAAAAATACAAAAGCTATAACGGCGGTTCATACTATGCCAGTAATGCCTTTTATAACAGAAAATGAAATTGAAAATATTTTTAAAAAAGTAAAAGAGTATAATATAGACTACTGTGCCGCAGATGTACTAAAATTAAGAGGCGAATGCAGAAAGATATATCTTGATTTTGTTAGGCGTACATTTCCAGAGCATTATAAAAAATATTTGTATATTTACGGAAGCGACGGACTTTTAAAAGATGAATATAAAGAAAAACTATACTCAAAAATAGAGGCATTAGAAGAAAAATATAATATCAAATACAAAACTAAAGAAGAACTCAATACAGAAGACAGTGTTTATAACAGATATAAAAACAAGGTTATGGAAGAAGAGCCTAGTTTGTTTTAGGATTTATTGTATTTTTTATATATTCTTGTTATAATAGGTATATATTTTTTTTAGGAATTATTATGTACAGACAGACAGACAGACAGACAGACAGACAGACTAAAAAATATTTTATAAAAATTATTAACCCCACACTTCTATTTTTATATAGAAGTGTGGGGTTTTTGTGTTTAACTAAAAAGAAGGATATATATAATGAATAAGGTAATGAATATATGTTTAATTTCAGATGATAAATTTGTAGAATATATTGCTACATTAATAGTATCAATATTAAAAAACTCTTCTGAAAATGATAATTTTTGTTTTCATATTATTGAAGATGGTATTAGAGAAGAAAATAAGAATAAATTATTAATGCTTAAAGAGATTAAGGATTTTGAAATAAAGTTTTATAAACCCAATTATAATAATATAGAAAAATATAAAAAATGGCAGGAAATATTCAAAAAAAATAGTTATCCAGTATGGCATTACAGTGTTTTTATTAAACTAGATATTCCGATTATATTAAAAGATTTGGATAATGTATTATTTATAGATGCAGATTCTATAGTATTAGGAGATATTGATTTTATATATGATGTAGATATATCAAATTATTTTTTTGTTTCTCAATTTTTTTATTATAAAAGTCTAAAAAATCTTTATCCGAATTTATATAAATACATATTAGATATAGGCTATAAAAATCCAGAGTATAATTATGTTTCTAGTCAGGTACTAATATTTAATATAAAAAAAATAAAAGAAATATTTAAAAAAGAAGAATATTATTATAATAAAATTGATGAATGTATAGATAAATACATTAATTCAATCTTTACAGAAGAGCATATATTTTTATATGTGTTTAGAGATAGTATTGCTTTCTTAGATTTAAAAGTTGATTGTAATGAAAATACAGAGAAAATTATAATTTCAGATTATTTTGCTTCTTCTGGTAAGCCACTAAAATATGGATTTGATAAACCAATAAATGAATATTATTATAAGTTTTGGGAATATTTTTCTTTAACTCCATTCTTCAAAGAAAATTATTTTAAATATATGGAAATATTTTCTATTAACAGAACTAGAAAAGCTTTATATAAATTAACTGATAAAATAGTATGGTTTGTTCCTTTTAGGGGTATGAGAGATAGAATAAGAAAAAATATTATTAAAGATATAGATGAAATTATGAAATATAACTAATTTTAAAATTTATATAATTATACTTTTTTTATTATTTATAAGTATACTCAAAAATATAGAAGCATTAGAAGAAAAATATAATATCAAATACAAAACTAAAGAAGAACTCAATACAGAAGACAGTGTTTATAACAGATATAAAAACAAGGTTATGGAAGAAGAGCCTAGTTTGTTTTAAATATTGTTTAATATAGTTAAACAATTTTATTATCATTTTTAAATGCAATTTTAGTTAACAATAAGTAATAAACTCTGCTGCTCATTCACTTTTTCTATTGTGCTTACAATATAGTAATAGTTTGTAAATCTAAGTTTTAGAAAAGATCAATTCAGCACCTACAGTTGACAAATTTAAAAATTTTTAGTATATAGTATATCTGTAAATTATATTAAGTATTAAATTTCTATAATAAAATTTATTTTGTAATCAAATAAATATATATATATTATTAATTTCAAAAATTATTGACAAAAATATATACAATTACAAAAAAATTTATTATACTTATAGTAAGAATTGATGTTTATATGTGATGTTGGTATACATAATACTTTATTTTATCATATCGCTCATCTTCTTATCAAAAAATATATTTTAATAATCTGGAGTTCTTTATATGAAGGATAAAATTTTCGGTGTACTGCAAAGGGTTGGAAGATCATTCATGCTTCCTATAGCTGTGCTTCCTGTAGCAGGTTTGTTTTTAGGTATAGGAAGTTCATTAACTAATACTACAATGCTTGAAACCTATAATTTAATGGGTATCTTGGGTCCGGGTACTATTGCCTATGATATATTATCAGTATTAAGTGAGGCTGGTAATATAATATTTGGGAACCTGCCTATTATATTTGCTATGAGTGTAGCTATAGGTATGGCAAAAAAAGAGAAAGAGGTAGCTGCTTTATCTGGAGCTATAGCATTTTTTGTAATGCATGCTTCTATAGGTAAGATGATACAGGTTATGGGCGGAGCTGATAAACTTTTGGCTGGTTCTACTACTAATGTTGTAGGTATATTATCACTTCAAATGGGTGTATTCGGCGGTATTATAGTAGGTCTTGGAGTAGCTGCTTTGCATAATAAATATTATAATATAGAGCTTCCTCAAGTATTGTCATTTTTCGGCGGTACAAGATTTGTTCCTATAATATCTTCTATAGTATTTTTGGTAGTAGGTATATTAATGTATTATGTATGGCCTCCAGTACAGGTTGTTATGAATAAATTAGGCGACTTAATAGCTGGTTCTGGTTATATAGGTACTTTATTCTACGGTATAATAGAAAGAGCATTAATACCTTTCGGACTTCACCATGTATTCTATACGCCTTTATGGCAGACTTCACTTGGTGGTACTATGATGATAGACGGCAATTTGGTAGAAGGTGCTCAAAATATATTCTTTGCTCAGTTAGGCTCTCCTACAACAACTGCTTTCAGTGTTGAAGCTACTCGTTTTATGACTGGTAAATTCCCATTTATGATATTCGGTTTACCTGGTGCTGCTTTGGCTATGTATAAAACTTCAAGACCAGAAAAAAGACAGGTAGTAGGTGCTTTGCTTTTCTCTGCTGCTCTAACTGCTATGCTTACTGGTATTACTGAACCTATAGAGTTTACATTTATATTTGTAGCTCCTATATTCTATGCTATTCACTGTGTACTTGCTGGTATATCTTTCATGCTTATGCATATACTTCATGTTACAGTAGGTATGACATTCTCTGGCGGTTTTATAGACTTATTATTATTCGGTATAATACAAGGTAATGCTAAAACTAATTGGATATGGATAGTAATAGTAGGTGTTGTTTATTTCTTTGTTTACTATTTCTTATTCTCTGCTTTAATTAAAAAATTTGACTGGAAAACTCCAGGAAGAGAACCAGATACAGAAGAGCCTAAACTATATAGAAGATCTGATGTTGAAGCTGCTAAAAATGCTGGAAAAGAAGGCGAAGTATCTCCAGCCTCTAAATATGAAGAAGCTCCATTAATAACAGCAGGACTTGGCGGAAAGAAAAATATAAGCGATGTAGACTGCTGTGCTACAAGACTTCGTATAACAGTATTTGATGCTTCTAAAGTAGATGATTCTCTATTAAAACAAAGCGGTGCTGCTGGTATCATCAAAAAAGGTAATGGAATACAGGTAATATACGGACCTAAAGTTACTGTAATAAAATCAAGACTTGAAGATTATTTGCATGATCCTATAAGCGATGAAGAAGTATCTGTTAATACTGCAAATACCGCAGCAGAACCAGTAAAACAGGAAGAAAAGAAAGAAGAACCTGCAGCAGATAAAAAATCTGAAAATAAGGCAGCAGCTTTGGTAGATAAAGTATATGCTCCTATACAAGGTAATATAGTAAAATTAGAAAGTGTTAAAGATGAGGCATTTTCAAGTGGTGCTATGGGTAAAGGCATAGCTATTGAACCTAAAGAAGGCAAAGTATATGCTCCTTTTGACGGTATAATAGAAACAGCTTTCCCAACAAAACATGCTATAGGATTAACTTCTGATAAAGGAGTTGAACTTCTTATACATGTTGGTATGGATACCGTGAAATTGGGCGGTGCTCACTTTATTTCACATATAGAAGAAGGTCAAAAGATTAAGAAAGGTGATTTATTATTGGAATTTAATATAGAAAAGATAAGAGGAGCAGGATATCCTACACTTACTCCTGTTATAGTAACAAATTCTGATGATTATTCAGAAGTTGGTATTACAAGTGCTTCTTCTGTAAATGCAGGCGATGATTTGCTTGATGTTAAAAAATAAAAAATAAATAATCAATAATATAATAATAGGGGAGTTATTAATTTAGCTCTCCTATTTTTTTATTTAATTTTTTTATTGCATTTTTTTTATTTTATTATATTATATTAATTAATAATATTTGATAGTGTTTCCGAGAAATGTTAATTTATTATAATTGAAGATAAAAATATATATTATATAGTAATTTATACCTTATAATTAAAATATTTGGAGAATTATTTATGAATGATAAGAAAAAGAAGTATGTATTAATGCTTAAATTTTTACTTCCGTTTGCTGCGTTTATAATAGTTATGGTTGTAGCATTGATGTTATATTTTATACCTATGTACGAAATAGAATTTGCCTTAGAGATAGAATCTAATATGTATAAGAATGAAACATCAGTTACTACTTGGCTTAATTATTATTATTCACAAATAGAAGTTTTAGCATCGTATTGTAAATATGAAACAGATTATACTCAAATGCTTGATTCTTTTAAAGAATTAGAAAGTATAAAAGAAGAGATTAAAAATATACATTTCAGCGGAACAGTATCATATAAAGACGGAGGATTATTGGTAATAGTATACGGAGATAATATAGAAGGATTTGACCAAACTACTAGAGAGTGGTATATAGAAGCTAAAAAAGATACTTCTAAAATATTTATTAGCTCCCCGTATATAGACGCTGAAAGTAAAGAAACAGTTATAACTGTATCAAAAGGTGTAACATTAAACGGAACTTTTATAGGAGTAATTGGCATAGATATATCTTTCAAGAAAATATCAGAGCTTTTACTTAGTAATAGTGACAGCAAATATTATATATCATTAGAAGATGGTCAATTTATTACATATTCGGACAATAGTTTGCTTTTTAATAAACAAAGAACTATATATACAGAGCTTAATGCCCCTAGACTTAATGGTTCTAACTATGCTTTTTCTATTGGCAAATCCAAATGGACAGCTGTATATGATATACCAAATACTCCTTGGCTTTTAGTAGGAAATGGAAGTTCATCTTATCTTAATAATAAAATAACTACACTTTCTATTATAATGGTTGTAGTTGCTATAGGATTTTTATTGATTCAGTTTATACTTGTCATGCTGAATGTTACTCCATTATCTCAGACTTTAGATAGAGCTATAGATGTTATTAAAAATATGACAGATAAGCATTTCAATGCTGTATTTGAAGATAAGTTATTAAACAAATCAGACCAAACTGGGATTTTAGTTAATTCTATACAGGATATGCAGAAATCTCTTGGTAACTCTATACATTCTTTGCAGGATTCTCTGAATTTTATTAATAATGAAATAGATACTGTTGCTGACGGAAGTACAAATTTATCCGACAGAACTAACACTCAGGCTTCTTCTCTTGAGGAATTATCCAGTTTGATAGAATCTCTATCATCATCTCTTGATGAAACAAATATTCAGTCTAATGACGCTAAGGATATGAGTGTAAAAGTGGCAGATGCTACAAAAGTAGGGGTAGAATCATCTTCAGAAATTATAAATAGTATGAATGAAATATCTGAATCTAGTAAAAAGATATCAGAGATGACAAAACTTATACAATCTATTGCTTTTCAGACAAATATATTAGCATTAAACGCAGCAGTTGAAGCAGCAAGAGCCGGTGATCAAGGTAAAGGTTTTGCTGTAGTGGCAAGTGAGATACGCTCTTTAGCTCAGAATGTTGATGAAACGGCTAAAAATATTACTAATACTATTAATGATGCTTTAGCTAAAGTAGAGGCCGGAAATAAAGCTGTTGAAAATTCTTCAAAAATACTTAACGATATAGAATCTTTAGCACAGGATATGCTTACTAAATTAAGTTCTATATCTGAAAGAGCAGTTATAGAAGCTGATAGTATAAATCAAATTAATGTTTCTGTAAGACAGCTTAATTCTATTACAGGAGAAAATAGTAATTTAGCAGAGGCAAATGCTAGTTCTACAAAAGAAGTAAGAACAAAAATAGAAGATATGGTTGAACAAATTAATAGTTTTAAATTTTAATTACAAATTATAAAAGAAATGGCTTTTATATATTGTCATTTCTTTTATAATATATTTTCTGCCAAGAATATATACCCAAACAAATATAGTTTGTCAATTTTGAGTTATTGATAAATGTAATTATAAGTTATAAAGTATTATTAGTTGTTAATAAAATAAGTTTTAAATGTAGAATAAATAATTTTTTTACATAATAAGTAATCATCCGCATACCATCACTACAGACAGACTTTGTCTCGGGTACTTCCTCACTTTGTTCAGTCGTGTTGACATTCTATAATGGCAGATAATACTCTGTAGGAATGTGTAGCGACAAATTTAAAAATTTTTAGTATACACAGATTTTATAAATTTTATATACTACAATATACTTAAATTTAATTTTGCAAAAACTTGAATTTTTTAAACTCTTCTTATATAATTAATACTTTATAATAGTTTTTAATTAAAATAAAAAAGATTAAGGATAAAAGATAATGTCATCTAGCAAGAAATTTGTACCAAAAAAGAAAAGCCCAGTAGTAAAAACTTTGCAATGGCTTGGAGTATCAGCTGTTTCAATACTTTTGATAGTGTATTTTTTAGTTGTAGATACTAGAGGAAGCCAGAAAACTCCTACTATAGGATCAGTTAATGGAACACCTATATATTACACAAGTACAAGTCCATATGGCAGAGCTTTTAAGCAGATAGAGGCTTATTATCAGAGTTTAGGAATACAGATTAATAATGAAATGTATCAATATATAGAAGATTTAGCATTCAGACGTGCTGTTTCTACTATACTTTTAAATGATGTTGCTAGAAAAAATATTAATGTGAGCGATAATTTTATAGTGGAAGCTATGAAAAGTGAGTTTATAGATACAAATGGAGTCTATAATGAAATGGCTTATGAATCATTTATTAAAAACTCTACTCAGGCAGAAAAATTGAGAATAGAAAAAGATTTGAGAGAGAGTATATTATCACAAACAATTTCTTCTGAGCTTTTTACAAGTATTAAAATAAACTCTCTTGATATTCAAAAAGAATATAAAAGAGAGTTCACTAAAAGAGATATAGAGATGGTTTATATAGATGCTGCTGCAATAGTGCAGTCAAATGAAATAGCAGTTAATGATTTGGAGAAGTATTTTACAGACAATAAAACTAATTTTGTTCAGGCTGATATATCTTGGATAATGCTTGAAAGCGGCGGAGTGGCTGATAACTTATACAAAACTTTAAAAGATGATATAACTTTATTTGAAAAAAGTGCTTTAGAAAAAGGACTTAATACTAATAATTATAAATTAGGCTATATTACAAAAATGCAGATGCCTTCAGATGATTTTGCAAATAAAATATTTTCCGATAATAAAGGACAAAAATTACTTGAGCCTATATATGCAAATGGGTACTATTACATAGTTCTTGTTAATGATATAAGAATACCTGAAAAATATACTGATGTTAATCAAAATGTATTAAAAAATGAGTATTTAAATGCTAATATTAACACTCTTTTAGAAGCTGAAAAAACTAAACAGGCAGAAGTATTAAAGGCAGCAGCTGCTAATATTAATAATCTTCAAAGATTAAATGGAAACGGATATATAAGATATTACAGACCTTCTCAGCCTTTTTCTTATAATCAGGGAAGACTTAGTACAGTTGACGGAACTATTATACCTGATTCTTCTACAGAAGCTTTTTATAATCATGTATTTTCTCTTCAAACTAATACTGTAAGCGATGTTATAAAACTTGATAACGGAGTTGCTGTAATAAAATTAATATCTGAAGAAAAACCTAATATGACTGCTTCATATACTTTAAATTCTGACAATATGAATGCTATTAAAAGACAGAGAATTAATAATATTCAAATAGAGTGGGAAAATGAGAATATAGCAAAAGCTAGAGTAAAAAAACATAATATAAGATAAAATTTTATTTTTTAATTATAATAAAAAAGAGGGCTTAAAAAAGTCCTCTTTTATTTTGTAAAAAATTATTTTTTTTAACTACTTTTTAAATATAAAAAATACGGCTAATATCAAACACAAAAAACCTATAAAATGATTTAATCTTAAAGTTTCTGTTTTAAAAAATACAACGGTAAATATTGTGAATATTGTTAAAGTTATAACTTCCTGCATTACTTTTAACTGCATAAGTGAGAAAGGTCCGCCGTTTCCAGAAAATCCTATTCTATTTGCAGGAACCTGAAAACAGTATTCAAATAATGCTATTCCCCAGCTTATTAATATTATGATAGGCAGTGATAGTTTTTCAAATCCTTTTATTTGACTGAATTTTAAATGTCCGTACCAAGCAAATGTCATGAATGTATTTGACATAATAAGAAGTAATATAGTAATTAGGGCTTTCATAATGATTTTTTGTCCTCCGTTTACATTATGTAAAATAGTTTTATTGATAAAATATTATAAATAAAAAAAAATTATTTTCTAGTTTAATTTTTTATATTTTAAAAAAAATTATGAATTATTAGAGTATTTGAAAACAAGAAAATTATATTATATTTTCTACATTTTTGTATATACTGAAAATTTTTGTTTAATATCCATAGATAATGTATAGTTTTTAGTTTAAAAAAATAAGTCATTTTTTATAATTTAAATTATCACAAATTAAATTATAAGAAATACCTATGCAGCGATGTGATACAAATCAGAAAGATAGAAATAAAAAAGTCTTTGAAATTTAATATTAGTATACAAACTTATTATTGGAAGAAGAAATTCAAATAAACATCTTATATAGAAAATAATGGCAGTAAAATAAAAAATACTACTAATAAAGTTAAAAAGAAAAAGATTATTAATATGGTAAACTAAAAATTAAAAAATTCTTAGAATAAATAAAATATCACAATATGTACTAATTCTATTGAAACAATATTAAAAAAACATTACTTATACCAAAAAAATAACAAAAAACATAGAGGTAAGCATACTTTTTATATAAAAGAAGCTAGAGATAAAGTTCAAATTTATACTTCATCACACTCTTTTTTATGTTAAATACTATATTATTTGTTAGCGGCAGTTTGTGTAGCTGCAAGAATATTGTTTATATATTTATATTCTGAAAAAACACTAGAAAGTACTATTGATTTTATTAAACATATGCTTGAAGATTTTCCTTTTTATATTCATTGTATTCAAACATGCGATGGGCTAGAGAATTTACTTACAAAAAACTTTTATTTGATAGATAATATATGTTATATAGTTTTGTAAGAAGAAGCATATTAAAAGAGTTTATATTCCTACTATGAAGTACCAACATTGGTTTAATAGAGTAACATCATTGAGACTTAAAAGAATTTCATGACTTTTGTAATCAAGAATTAACTTTAGAAAAAGCTAATAAAAAATTAAGAAAACATAATAATTTTTGGAATTACAAACGCATACACTATGCTTTAAATTATTACATACATATGCCATACTTGAAAAAATTAAAGAATACTTAAATGCAATATCTATATCTGCAATGAAAAAATTTTTAAATTTACCAAAGATATATTTTTTAATTATGGTTATTTTTTTGTCAATTAAAATAATTATTTCTTTTATGCCAATCACATATTTAAATAACTTGGAATAAATCCGTAATTATTAAAATTATCAATATTATTTTAAATTATTATATAAATAATATCACTATGTAGTTATACTATATTACATCATCTATAATATATAACTTTTTATATTTTTTTAATTTAAAACTTTTTTTACATTTTATCGTCTAATATGATATAATAAATAATATATGATAAAAATTAAAAAATTTGGTTTATGAGTAAATTAATAGAAATAGTTGTAAAAAGACCAGTAACCATACTTATGGTAATAGTTTCAATACTTATATTAGGGCTTATTAGTTTATCTAGGCTTTCTATAGACTTTATGCCAAATATGCAGATTCCTTACATAAGCATATATACAAGATATAAAAATTCAGGACCTGAGGAAATAGAAAAATCCGTTACTAAGATAGTTGAAGGAGCTGTTGCCACAGTTAATAATATAAAAAATATAACCTCTACTTCAATGGAAGATTTTTCAAATGTACTAGTAGAGTTTAATTGGGGTACTGATTTAACTGAGGCTACAGAGGATATAAGAGAGGCTTTAGAACAGGTTACAGATTTGCTTCCAGATAATGCAGATAAACCCGTGATAAGAAAATTTGATATGGACGATACTTCATTAATGGAAGTTGCTGTTTACGGTATTGACGACCAGTCTACATTGTATAATATAGCAGATAATCAGATAGCTCCGCAGATAAAACAGGCTAAAGGTGTGGCACAGGCTAAAGTTATGGGAGGATTAAAAAGTCAGATAAAGATTGATGTTAATCTAAACAGATTAAAAGCATATAATATCAATATTAATGAAATAGCTTCTGCATTATCACGCGATAATAATAATCTTGTAGGTGGTCAGGCAGATCAGGGATTTTATAAATACACTATAAGAACTATGGGTGAAATAACTAGTATTGATGATATAAAAAATACTACTATTACTTTAATAAAAGACGGAGAAAATAGTTCTGTAATAAAGGTTCAGGATTTGGCTGAGGTGTATGAGGGTTATGATGATAATGTTAATATTATAAGAGTTAATGGAGAGAACTCAATATCAATAGCAGTAAGTAAAGAGTCTGGAGCCAATACTGTAGAAGTATCAAAAAATGTAATAAAGCAGCTTGAAGAGTATAATTTCCCAGACGGTGTAAAATATCAGATAATGTTTAATACAGCAGACAGCATTAATGAATCTATAAGCGGAGTACTTGATGCCGCTTGGCAGGGAGGACTTTTTGCTGTTATAGTGCTTATGCTTTATATGTGGAATATAAGAACTGTATCTATAATAGCAATATCAATACCGCTTTCTATAATAGTAACTTTTACACTCATGTATTTTATGAAAGTTACTTTAAATGTTATATCGCTTTCCGGTCTTGTTCTTGGAATAGGTATGATGGTAGATAATTCTATAGTTGTGCTTGAAAATATATTTTATTATAGGAATAACGGATTTGGAAAATATTCTTCTGCTATAAACGGTACTTCAAAGGTGTCTCTTGCAATTTCAGCTTCCACTTTTACAACTATTGCTGTATTTTTGCCTTTTATTTATCTTGAAGGTATGGTTAGCCAAATGTTTAGAGATTTATGTATAACAGTTACAATATCAATGATAGCTTCTTTATTAGTTGCTCTTTTGATAGTACCTATGTTTGGGGCGAGACTTGTTACAAATAAGAGATTAAAATTATTAGGCAAATTAGAAATTCTGACTAATAAATACATACACAGCAATATAAACAATATCTATAATAAAATACTTTCTTTTTCTATTAAAAGAAAATTAGTAGTACTTCTTCCTTCTATGATATTAGTATTTTCTGTTATAATATTCGGTTTAAAATTCATAGGTAAGGAAGGCTTTCCAAGAACAGATGAAGGTCAGTTTATGGTTCTGGTAACTATGCCTATAGGTACTAAGTATGAGCAGACACAGTCTTTCGTGGCATTAATGGAAAATGATATAAGAGAAATTATTAAAGATGATTTAACTAGAATTCAGTCAAGAATAAGAAAAGGAAGCGAAGCAAACAGTGCTAATATAAGAATACAATTAAAAGCAAAGAATGCTGGAAGAGTTGGTGATATCAATGAATATGCCGAGAGAACAAGAGAAAAACTTCAATTATACCCTGCTAGGATAAATGTAATATTGTTAGGATCAATGTCTAGTTCTTCAGGCGGAGAGGCTATAAGAATAGAGATGCTTGGAGATGATACAGTTCAGGCTAAAGAGCTTGGAGACAGAATAGTTAGTGCAATATCCAATATAGAAGGTATAAGAGGAGCCATGGTTGATATTGACGAATCAAACAGAGAACTTCAGGTATATGTTAATAGAGATATTGCTGCCAAAATGGGACTTAAAGTTAATGATGTAGCAAGAATAATAAATACCAGTTTTGCAGGAAGAACTGCAACTACAATTACACCTGAAAATTCTGATTATACTGATATAGATGTTAATGTTCAGCTTGAAAATATTGACAGAGTTACTATAGAAGATGTAGAAAAAATAAGCATACCAGTTAAAGGAGTATTAATACCTTTATCTTCAATAGCTGATATAGTAAAAAGTTACGGACCAAATAGAATAGAGCGAAAAGACAGAAAAAGATTTACCGTTGTAATAGCAAATACTTACGGAAGACCTTTGAATGAAATAATAGATGAAGTAAAAGAGGTAATAAAAAAAGATGTATTTGTACCAAGCGGAATATCTATAAATTACGGAGGTGATTTTGAAGATATGAATGAGGCATTTGCTCAGCTTTTACAAACTTTAATATTGGCATTGGTATTAGTGTATGCAATAATGGCTAGTCAGTTTGAATCTTTGATAGCTCCTTTTGTAATAGCATTTGCAATTCCTTTCGGTTTTGCAGGATCACTCGCTGCCCTTATAATAACAAATACTACTTTAAGTGCATACAGTGCTATAGGCTGTATAGTACTTATAGGAATAGTTGTTAATAATGGAATAGTTTTAATTGATTATATGAATCAGCTTATGCATGAAAAGCATATTAAAGGTGATGAGGCTGCTTTGATTGCAGGGCAAAGAAGATTAAGACCTGTACTTATGACTACTTTAACTACTATACTTGGTATACTTCCTATGGCTTTAGGAATCGGAAGCGGTAATGAAATGTACAAGCCTCTTGCTACTGCACTTCTTGGCGGGCTTAGCGTTTCTACATTATTTACTTTAATAATAGTGCCTACAATATATGCTGCTATAAGAAATAAAATACCTCTTAAAGATTATGACCAAAAAGACAGAGACAGTGCTAATGATTTTGCTTTAAATGATGCTGTTAATAATATGTAAAATATTTAAAATTATTTATTAACATTCTAACTAACATTATAATAAATCATTGACGAATATTATAATTATAATATAATCTTATTCATACAAATTTATTTCGGGAGAAAAGAAAGTATGA